>JBGARF010000046.1:0-70954 GCA_044230345.1 Limisphaerales bacterium | reverse complement strand
CCATCTGGCTGGGACTTCAACGCTTGGACGACATGACCGCTATGTATCGCGTCTTCCGCTCCAAGTCGCCGGGACAGATCGCGGTGCCCAGCAACCATGACTATGGGTAAAGACCAGCTCCCCGGGGGAGAGGGTTGGGGTGAGGGCGAATCCGGATGCACTTTAGCCATTCGCCGGACTCGCCAGCATTACGCGGAGCGAAGTTCAGAAAGGCATTGGGGCTACGGCCGAATATAGACGCGATAGAAGTTCATCGGCTGCACGCTCTCCACCACTTCGCGGGGGAAGAGATGTTGCACCCGTGTTCCCGCGGCGGGACCCAACGCCGTTGCCACCGCGCCCGTCGCGGTCACGTAGAGCGGTCGAAACGGCAGGTTCGTGGTCATCATGCCGCTCCAAGTCTCTGCGGCCACGTTCGTGGTGTAGAAGAGCCGATACTGGTGATTGGAGATCGCCGACCAGGACAGCTCCGGATAGAGGCGCCACTGGCGGTTGCCCAGGATGTCCTCCCCGACATAGACCCACAGCAGGCGGTTGAGTTTCACCACGGGCCGCGGATAGACCACGATCTCGAACCGCTGCGTCGCGCTGAGGCTGGGCACGGCGTCATCAGCGACCTTCACCGTCACCACGTTGGTCCCCAACTGCGCCTCCGACAGCTGCCAGGCAATGACCCCCAGCGCATCGATCGACATGCCAGACGGCCGGGTCAGCAGGCTGTAGGTCAGCACGTTGGTGGGCACATCGGCATCCACCGCCTGCACAGCGTAGTTGAACGTGACACCGGCGTGCAGGGCAAAGTCGGGGATCGGTTCCACGATGGGCGCCGTGTTGACCCCGGGCAAAATGGTGAGCACCGCCACCGCGCTGGTGATTGAGCCGTACGCATTGGTGACGACGACACGATAATTCCCCGCTCGCGCCGGGTTCACACCTGCCAACGACAGGGCGTCATCATTGGCCCCGGGCAGATTCACTTCGTTCCACTGCCACTGGTAGGTCAACGGCGGCGTGCCTGCCGCGTCCACGGAAAACTCGACGTTCGTCCCGCCAGTCACCGTCTGGCTCAACGGTTGCGTCGCGATCAACGGCGCTGTCCCACCCTCGGTATAACTCACCTGGTCCACCCGGGCCGGGCCGCCAGCGAAGTTGCCGCCTTTGAAATAGGCCCACCGCAGGGTGTGCGTCCCGCCGCCAAGGTAGTGAGTCTGCGACGCCCATAGCGCCAGTGTCCGCATGCGGACCCGGGCCTGTTCCACTCCGTCCACGGAGAACGTCAGGTAGTCCGACGTGAGCAAGCTCGCGGGAAACAGCCACCAAAAGCGGACTGTGCCCGGCCCGGACACGGTGGTTTGCATCCAGGGGCTGCCCGGAAACAAAAGGCCGGGTGCCTGGCACGTCGCGGCATCGACGCCGTCGTGGGACGAAGACGTTGTTCGATACCACCCGTCACCGCCTCCGGTCACCCAGGTCAAGCCGCTGGTGTCGAGGGCTTCGGCGAGATTCGGTGGAACCGTCAAGGTCACGATGCTGCTGGTCACCGCGCCAAACCGGTTGGTCACGATCACCCGGTAGCCGCCGTTGTCGATCGGCGTCAATTCGGTGCGCACCAACGTGGCATTCGTTTCGTTTGCCAGATTGACCGCATCACGCTGCCACTGATAGGCGAGCGGCGGATCACCCGTAACCCCGGCCGAGAAGGCAAACGATTCGCCCGAGCTGACGGTTCCACCGGTCGGCTGCGTAAGGATGTAGGGCTTGGTCCCCACGTCGAAACGCAGGTTATCGAACAGGCCATAAGTCGGCGTGCCTCCCGCCGGGTTCTGCGATGAAAAGCGCACGTAGACGATGTTCGCGGAGGCGGAAGTGTAGGTCAGGGTTTCCGCCGGCCCGATCTCACCCACGCCGTCAGGCAGCTCTCCCGCGTAATAGGTGGCCCCCAAATAAACTCCGCCCGCATCGAACGCCTGGATAAAGGGCCGCTTGGTCAACGGCGTCAGGAATTCCAACGGCGCCTCGGGACGGGCATCAATGCTCACCCATTTCATCGGAGTTTGAAAATGCACCTCGACGGCCCCGAATCGGGCGTCGAACTCGGGAAGTCCGGTGGCAAAAACGGAAACGGCATTGCCCGGCGACGGCGCGAACATGGACGCGCGGGCATAAATATTGCCTCCCAATGCATTCGTAAAGGTGACGCCCGCATAGCGGGTATTCACCACCGTGCCATCGGCGGCGTCATCGAAATTAATCCAGTTCTCCGCCGCGACCGACCCGGCCGCAAGCCAGAGCGAGAGTAAACCGCCACCGACCATGGAAAATCGCCGGGAAGGAGTGAAGGTCTGGCCGCCGTTCGAAAGTGTCGTTTTCATACGTGGACCTTTCCAGAGGGAGCCGCAGCCACCAACCAGTGCCCGGATCTGCGACTGCGGGCCGCTCTGGTTGCACCATGTCACCACGCCACCCGGAGTCCTCCCTCGGTTTGTTGAACTAGCGCCCTCCGTTGCCGCGAATCGCCCCCCGCGAATGCCACCCCGAATTTCAACCCACAGCTTGCCCCCCCCCGCACCGCAACTCCGTCATTCGTCATTCGTCATTCGTCATTCGGTCACTCGTCCCTCGGCTTTGCTGTTTCCTTTCCGCGGGCGCCGCAGTAAAACCGCCGGCAGATGACCACGTCGATGAATCAGTTCAAGCAGATCAGCATCGCGTCCGGATTGCGCGGGAGCCAGCTGTTCTCGGGTCTGCCGGCGGAAGACATCGAGACCATCGCGGGTTTCACGACGGTGAAGCCGCTCGACAAGGGCGAGTATCTGTTTCGCGAAGGCGACTCGTCGCGCGGCTTTTACATCGTGCAGAAGGGCGCGATCAACGTTCACCGCGTCAGCGCCGCTGGAAAGGAACAGGTCATCCACGTCTTTCGCGCCGGCGAATCGTTCGCCGAAGCCACGCTGGCCGTGGACAAGGGCTATCCCGGTGACGCCCGGGCGGTCGCTTCCTCGCAGGTCTTGCTGGTACAGCGCGACGGATTTCTCGGCCTGCTCCGGCGCCGGCCGGATCTGGCGCTTCGCATGTTGGGCTCGATGAGCTCGCACCTCCGGGTTCTGGTGGGGCAACTCGAGGATTTGACCTTGAAGGACGTGGAGACGCGGCTGGCGAACTGGCTGCTCAAGCGTTGCCCCAATCCAAATGCGGTGGAGCCCACGGTCATCGACTTGACGGTGACCAAACGCGTGCTGGCGGCCGAACTCGGGACGGTGAGCGAAACGTTCTCGCGAACGCTGGCCAAGTTCCGCGAACAAAAGTTGCTCGAAGTGAACGGCAAAAAGCTCACCATCACCTCGCCCGCAACGCTCGCCCGCCTGCTTCGTCAGCACCTGGGAGAATGACCCGGCGCCCCGGCCCTGATCCGCGAGTCAGAGTCTTCGACCGCCGATTCACGCCGATCAACGCAGATCAAGACAGGGCGATCCGCGATCGATCGTTTAGGTTTAAAACCAAACCATCGAAATATCTGCGTCCATCCGCGTTCATCGGCGGTTATAATTTTCGGTCGCTGGGATTGCGCGAGGATTCCGGCCCCGCCCAAAGCCTTGCGCAATCCGCCGCCCGATGCTGAACTGTTCCCGTCATGCCGCACGACACAACAGTTACCACGGCGCCTGCGCCCAAAGCCCCGTCGCCAGGTTTTGAGCTCGTCCCCAAAACGGCCCCGGACGGAACCCTCCGCGAGGGCGAATTGCTGGAAGTGGCCATGGGCCCGCATCACCCGTCCACGCACGGCGTGTTCCGCATGGACGTCGTGCTGGACGGCGAGATCGTGGTCAAGCTCAAGCCCGTCTTCGGCTACCTCCATCGCAACCACGAAAAGATCGCCGAGAACACGAGCTATCTCGGCTCGATGCCGTACACCGATCGCCTGGATTATTTCTGTTCGCTGACCAACAACTGGGCCTATGCGCTGGCGGTGGAAAAGCTCGCCGGACTGCAGCCGCCTGAACGCGCCGAATACATCCGGGTCATCACGGCCGAACTCACGCGGCTGCAGAATCACACTTGTCTCTGCGGTTTTCTGCTTCAGGACATGGGCGCGCTCGGCACGCCGCTCATGTACGCCTTCCGTGAACGCGAGAAGATCCTCGACCTCTTCGAATCCCTCACCGGCGCCCGCATGATGTGCAACTACATGCGCTTCGGCGGCTGTCGCGTCGACCTCCCACCCAGCTGGCTGGATCAGGCCCGGGTGGTGACCAACGGCTACACCAAGTTTCTCGACGAGTTCGAAAATCTCCTGACCTCAAACGAAATCCTGATGGCGCGGACGCAAGGCATCGGCCGGCTCTCCCGCGAACTCGCGATCAGCGCCGGCATCACCGGTCCCATGCTCCGCGCCGCCGGCGTCGACTACGATCTTCGCAAAGTCGACCGCTACGGAATCTACGATCGCTTCAAGTTCCGCGTGCCGCTCGGCGAGCATGGCGACACCTACGACCGCTACATGATTCGCATTTTGGAAATGCGCGAGAGCGTCCAGATCCTCGAACAGGCCCTGAACGAGATTCCGGAGGGCCCCATCATCGATCCGAAGGCCAAGTTGCGCAGCTTCAAGCCCAAGGCCGGCGAAGCCTACGGCCGCATCGAAGCTCCCAAGGGCGAGCTCGGGTTCTATCTGATCAGCGACGGCACCGGAAATCCCTACCGCTACCGGGTTCGCCCGCCCAGCTTCGTCAATCTCACCGTGCTCGAAGACATGTGCCTCGGGCATCCCATCGCCGACGTCGTCGTCATCCTCGGCAGCATCGACATCGTGCTCGGTGAAGTCGATCGGTGATGGGGCGCGCGTAACCCCGGAGACCAGAATTGAAAACCGCGGATGAACGCCGATGAACGCAGATATTTCGGAACCCTCTAAGCCGGAACGATTCGGTTGGACGGCGGCCGGTTGCGCCGCAGATTCTTGCGATCGCGGATGGCCCTGTCTTTATCTGCGTTTATCAGCGTGAATCTGCGGCCAAAGATGCTCACGCGGGGTTAAGGGATCACTTTCAGGGGATTGCCAAGCCGGGCTATGGTCCGTTAGTGTCCACCTCCACGGTTCGCCGCAGGCGGTGGGCCGACACCTTGGCGGGCGATTGGCGCAGTGGTAGCGCAGCTCCTTTACACGGAGACGGTCGGAGGTTCGAATCCTTCATCGCCTACCAATCCTTCCGGGATGGTCCGCCACCTGAGGCCAAATCCACCGGCAAAAAGTGCCCAGCCCGACGTCTGGCAATGTTCAATGGAGAATCGCGAAGTCGTGCGGCTGGCGGATGAGTTCCGCTTCGTAATCCAGGTAGAACTCCATCCGGCGCGTCGTTTCGGCGTCGTCAATCGCCCGCGCCATCAGCAGGTAAGTGGCGTAATGGTTTCCCTCCGACTCCACCAAGCCCGCATAGAACGTGGCCAGCTCGGGGTCCCGATCGCGCAGAGCCTCGCCGAGGATTTGAAATTTTTCGCAGCTGCGCCCCTCAATGAACGCACAGCAGATCAGATGATCGATGACTTGCTGGCGGGTGCCATTGCGAACAGACCGCATCAGCCCGCTGATCCACGGACTCGGATAGGCCTGGGAAAACGGAATGCCCCGCCGCCGCAAGAGCTGTAACACCAGCTGGAAATGTTGCAGTTCCTCGATGGCGATCGCGTTGAGCTCGTCGACCTGCCCGAACAGATCCCGGTATTTTTCAAGATTCAAGGCCGACGTTGCCGCCTTACGCTCCAGGTGGGCATGATCGACCAGGACCGCCGGCAGGTTGGCCAGCGTCCGCGGGAGCCAGTCTTCGGGTATCTTCGTGCGCCAGAGCAGCATCGGCTTGTCATAGCGGATCACGCAGATTTTACAACTTTGGCTTTGTCTCCCGTCCGGGATGCTGGTGACATCGGTCCGTCAAATTATTTCGGGCTAAATGGCCCGTTGCTCCGTCTGACTGGGAGTTATGAAGATGCCACACACGTTGCACTCAAGGTCGTCCGGCACCAGCGGGTTCTGGGACGCACACAAACTCAGCGTGGGCAGCGCCCGGCCCAAATCCTCCGGGTTCACTCTGATTGAACTGCTGGTCGTCATCGGCATCATCAGCATCCTCGCCGGCATGCTGCTTCCGGCCGTTTCGCGCGCCAAGGAAAGCGCGCGTCGCATCCAGTGCGTCAACAACCTGAAGCAACTCCGCACGGCGCTGACGATGTACGCCGACGACAACGACGGCCAGTTCCCCCCGCGCAGCCGCCCGTATTGGATGAGCCGAATCTGGACCGGCTACGAAAACCTGGCGCTCCTCGAATGCCCCACCGATCGTCCCTCCGCCTCGCCCAGCATTGATCTGAACGAGAAGGATCGGGCGCCCCGCAGCTACCTGCTGAACGGCTTCAACGACTTTTTCAAAGCCACGCTCAGCGCGACCCCGGCGCCGGGTGAAAAAGATTCGCAGTGGGACAAATTCCGACGGCACGAATGGCCCTTCGGCTTTCCCGAGACGGCGCTCCGCGACCCCTCGGAGACCATCATCTTCGGCGAGAAAGATTCCCGCTACTACCACGTTCACTACGACTCGTTCCAATTCATGGAGGATCAGGTCGAGTATTCCCGGCACGGCAATCCGCAGAACCTCAAGGGCACCGGCGGATCCAACTTCGCCTTCGGCGACGGCCACGTGGAATTTCTTCGCTTCGGCAAGGCGATCTACCCGATGAACCTCTGGGCTGTGACGCCCGAGGAACGCAAGCTGGGCGCGCCCCCGCCGCCGTGATTTTGATTGGCGAATCTGGATTTCGGAGTGCCGATTGAACACCTCCGAAGAATGCACCTGGAAACGGATCCTGTGACGTGAGAACAGCGGAGACTCCGGGTTGGCGACCATGTTCCGACCGCGGCTCCGTTGTCACCCCGCCACCAGTTCCCCCTCTTTATCTTTACCTGCGTTCATCTGCGTCATCTGCGGTTAAAAATTCCACCGCGGCGACCGGAAACCGCCTTTGCCCGGTGAGACTTCACACGCCGTCATCCGCCGCGGGTCAAACGCGCAAGTAAACCCGAGAACCGGTGCTGCGTGCGGTTGTTCCGCACCGCCATCGAAAGGGCCGCACGCTGCCCCACCAGCACAACGAGTTGCTTTCCCCGGGTCACACCCGTGTAGACCAGATTGCGTTGGAGCAGCAGGTAATGCTGTTTGGCAAGAGGGATGACGACCGCCGGAAACTCGGAGCCCTGCGACTTGTGAATGGTGATGGCATAGGCCAGCGACACCTCATCCAGTTCTCCAAAATCGTAGGTCACTTCCCGCTGATCGAACCGCACGATCACCTCCCGCTCCTCGGGATCCACCCGTACCACCTGCCCGATGTCGCCGTTGAACACATCCTTGTCGTAGTTGTTCTCCGTCTGAATCACCTTGTCCCGCGGTCGGAACTGCCAGCCGAACTTTTCCACCACCATTTCGGTCTCGCGCACCGGATTCAGTTCGTTCTGGAGCCGGACGTTCAGTTCACGAATGCCCAGCGACCCGCGATTCATCGGGCACAACACCTGGATATCCCGAATCGGGTCCAGCTGGAACCGGCCCGGAATGCGCGTCCTAACCATCTCGACCAATACCTCCGCGATCGCCACCGGCTCCTCCCGCTCCACGAAATAAAAGTCCGACTCCTCACCCCGCGCCGGAACGTCTGGCAGACGGCCCTCATTGATCCGATGCGCATTCGTAATAATCCGGCTGCCGGACGCTTGCCGGAACACTTCGGTCAAACGCACCACAGGCACGACGCGGCTCTCAATCAAGTCACGCAAGACCAAGCCCGGCCCCACGGACGGCAGCTGGTCGATGTCGCCCACCAGCAGCAGACTTGCCGAAGCGGGCAACGCGCGAAGCAGATGGGCCATCAGGGTCACGTCCACCATCGAGGTCTCGTCCACGACGAGCAGGTCGCAGTCAAGTGGACGCGATTCATCGTGCGCGAACCGCCCCGTGCCCGGTTGGACTTCCAGCAGGCGATGGATGGTGCGCGCTTCCTGTCCGGTGGATTCCGCAAGCCGACGTGCCGCGCGTCCCGTCGGCGCACACAGCAGGCATCGCACGCGCTTGGCTCGAAGCACCATGAGAATGGCGTTAACCAGCGTGGTCTTACCCACTCCCGGACCTCCCGTGATGATCAGGGCGCGGCTGGCCAACGCGAGCCGGAACGCCTCCCGCTGGCTTCCGGCAAGGCTCTTCCCCGTCTTCTCCTCCGCCCAAGCCATCGCCTTGTCGAAATCGATCGGAGGAAACGCCGCTGGTTCCGCCGCCAGACATCGCACACGTTCCGCCACCACCTCCTCCGCCCGCTGTAGATGAGGCAGAAAGATGAGTTCTTCGTCGCCAATCGTTTCGCGAACAAGCTCGCGCCCCGACAAAGTTCGATCCAGCGCCGCCGTCACGATCCCCTCGTTGACCAACAGCAACTTGCCCGCCTCGTCCTTTAACGTCGCCACCGGCAGCGCGCAATGGCCTTGATTGGTCGCTTCAATCAACACATGACTCAGCCCCGCGCACGCCCGCAGCAGCGAGTCCGCTGGCACGCCAATCTTCTGCGCGATCTGATCGGCAGTCTTGAAACCGATCCCCGGAATGTCCCGCGCCAAGCGATAGGGATCGCTCCGCACCTTCTCAATGGCATCAACCCCGTAGGTCTTATAGATCCGCACCGCCCGGCTGGTGCTGACCCCGTTGGAATGGAGAAACACCATGATTTCACGGATGACCTTCTGCTCCGCCCAGGCTTCCTTGATCCGCTTCCGGCGCATCGGCCCAATTCCATCCAATTCCTCCAGCCGCGCCGATTCCGTTTCGATGATCGTGAAGATCCTTTCGCCAAACTTTTCCACGAGCCGCTTGGCGTAGACGGGGCCAATGCCCTTGATCAAGCCGCTGCCGAGATAGCGCTCGATGCCCTCGCGACTGGTGGGGGCGCTGCTCGCCAGCATTCCCGCCCGAAACTGCCGCCCAAATTCCCGATCCTGAACCCAACTGCCTTCCGCCGTCAGCCATTCCCCAGGGCTGACCGAAGGCAATGAACCCACCACGGTGACCGGCTCACGCTGCCCTCGCACTTTGACCTTCATCACCGCAAACCCGTTCTCCTCGTTGAAGAAGGTGACCCGCTCAATCAGACCCGACAGGCTTTCGGGCAACGAGCGCGGGGACGTGGCTGTGGTCGGCACTGTCGGCATCTGCGGCGAGCATGCCCCGAGGAAGCACAAAAGCCAGCTGCTTCCGGTCGACCCGGCCCGCTGAGCGCGCCAAGCCACACCGATATGCGTCGGCGCGATTGGCTGTCAGCACTCCGGCGTTTCCAGAAAATTCAACCCATATACCTTCCGCATTTTTTCGGCCTTTCCGACATTCGTGCTTCCGGCTAAAACGCAGCCGAAATGAAAATAAAACTGACAATTCCTGCGCTTAAACTTTCTGCCTACGCCCCAGCCGCGGCGATGGCGTTCATTCTCCTGACCGCTGGCTGCGCCTCCACCAATCATGACGGCGATCAGAACAAGTCCGCCAGTGAACCCGCCGGCGCCGCGGCGGCGGCTGCTCCGGGCGCAGGCAATCGATTTAAAGCCACCGATGGCCGCACCATCAACATCGGCAAAGCCAGCCCGGCCGATGGCGGCATGCGTTACGACAATCCGCACATGGACAAGGGCAAGTGCTGGATCGCGGATGGCTTCAACTTTACCGGCTTCGATACGATCTACATTGCTCCACCCACGTCGACCGCGAAATTCCCGGACAAACCGGCCGACAACATGGTGCACAATCTGGCCAAGGATAACCTGGTCGCCGAGCTGGTACGTTTGCTCAATCAACGGGGAATCTTTGCCCATGTGGTCACGCGTGAATCCGATCTAAAGCCCGGCGGCAAAGTGCTCAGGCTTGAGAGCACGATCACCGAGTTCAGCAAAGGTGGCGGAGGCGCACGCTTTTGGGCCGGTGAATACGGAGCCGGACAGCCCGTCCTTCGCGTGCAAGGAAAAGCGACTGATGGCGCCAAGGACGTCTTCCGCTACGAAGCCCGCCGAAGCGGTGTTTCGGCTGGAGCCCGCGTCTTCGGTGGCACCCGTCGGGACGAGGATATCCAACTCGAAGACATTCGCAGCATGGTCCTCGATTTGACCGACTTCATGGCCGCGATCGCTGGGAAGTACACGCCGAAAAACTGAGCTGGACGCTGGATCAGTCCGTTTCCTCAAAGGCGGCGGAGACACGATCGAAAGAAGTCAGAGAAGGGGCCGCTCCTCTCTCCCCTACCTGGCCACGGGGAGGGAGGGACGTTCCCGGCTCAAAAAGGGGCGCAGCGATCGTCTCAATCCGGTTGCGTGGGTCGTTACACGCAGTGACGTGACGCGCCGGACCGATTTATTTGGGTAGGACCGGCTCAAATCGCGACCTGAGATTGGCCAGACCAAGTTCGAAGTCTACTCCCATCATCTTGTCCATCAGCAAGCCGAGATAACGGCCCACCGGGTTGGCGCCAAGATCCCCTTCGGTCGTCCAAGTGACCCGCGTGCCGCCATCGACCGCGACCATCTCGAGCCGGCCCGTGGCAACAAACCGGCCTTCGTTAAAGTTGAGCTCATAGGCGACGCCCTTCGCGGGATCAGAGGCCGTCAGTTTGATCGTTCCGTTGCCGGAGTTGGCCGTCCACGACTGCACCGCACCGACCCCAGACACGGGACCGCTTTGGGTGTAAACCAAGCTTGGTTCGCGGTTGGTGGTCCACGCCGTCCACTCCGGCCACCGCCGCAGTTCATTCAACAGCGGAAAGATCGCGTCCGCCTTTGCCGCGACCACGACGCTGCGTTCGACCCGGTAGCGGGAGGGCAGGAAGAACGCCACGACGATGAGGAGAATGGGCAGGAGGAGAATCGCAAAGACGACCTTTTTGAGCGCACTTTTCATGAAGCGCCGCGATGATGCTCAGGCACCCGACGAAATCCAAGGAACAAGTGAGCCCGGACGGATTCCTGTCGCGTACGAGACAAAAATCCGTTGCTCACGGCTCCGAATTTCGAAGCGCGGACTTGCAGGCTTGTTGTTTGCGGTGGCCAAGGCTTCAAGCCCGACGTTCGAATTTACCGGCGCGCACCGCCGCACCCACCCGCTGCGGACTTGGAAGTCCGCGCTCCGAAGCCCCCCGAGCCCGCGCCAACTTAAATCAAGAATCGCGCATTTTTTGGTCTTCCCTTTTGAAAGTCGCCTGACTACTTATACGACGTGTTTCCGAAAACTCTGCCGGCGATGCGCTGTGCCTTGGGGAGAAGTGTCGGCAGAGGCGGGTACGGAACTGCATCCGTGTGCATCCGTGCGGGCTTGAACAGCTCTTGAATTTCGGAATATCGACAGTCAAAAACAACAAACAGGTATGCGAAACAACAGAATGAAACAGTCGATTCGGACCGCGTCGTATGTGGCGGCCGGCGTGTGCGCGGGGAGTTTCCTCGCGTCCACCGTGGTCGCGCAAGACGCGAAACCGGAGGAGAAGAAGCCATTGTGGGAAACCAAAGCTGACGTCGGCCTCACGCTGACGCGCGGCAACAGCAAGAACCTGGCTCTCTCCGCGGGCATCGATACTTCACGCAAATGGACCCGGGATGAATTCCTGGCTGGCGCGAGGATTGGGTATGGCGAGACGTCGACCGACGGCAACAAGTCGACCACCCAGCAGGACGCCAAAGCTTACGCGCAATGGAACCATCTGTTTAACGAGCGCCTCTACGGCGGTTTGCGTGTCGACGGACTGTACGATCGGATCGCGAACATCAACTATCGCGTCACCGTCAGCCCTCTCCTCGGTTACTACTTCATCAAAAACGCGAGCACCTTTCTCGCCGGTGAAGTCGGTCCTTCCTTCGTGACCGAAGAAACCGTCTTCCGCCGGCCCGGCCCGAACCGGATCGACAAGGACAGCTACGTCGGTCTGCGCTTCGCTGACCGCTTTGAACACAAGTTCAAGGGCGGCGCCCGAGTCTGGCAGAAAGCCGAATGGATCCCCCAGGTCAACGACTTCGAGAACTGGATCCTGACGGCTGAAATCGGTGCCGCGGCACCGATCACCAAGCACCTCGATGTCACCATCGTGCTGCAGGACACCTACGACAACGTTCCCGCCGTCGGGCGCCTGAAGAACGATCTCAAGCTCATCGCCGGATTGGCTTACAAGTTCTAGTCCCTCGTTCCCATCTGTTCTCTAGGTTCAGCGCCATGGGCCACCGGTCCATGGCGCTATTTGTTTTCTGCGGCCCGGTCAGAGGCGTCCGCCGGTAAGCCGAATGGACCAGCGGACTGCTCCACCTCGCCCGCCTGCGTGTCGATCCGGCCCCCGAAATGCCACGAAGTTGCCGACAGCCGATCCCATCACCGCGCGGTCGCTGAAGTTCCCCCTCTCCTTGGGGTGAGGGAGGATCGCGACGACGGTTCGCGTTCGTCCGTTGCTGCGACCTATTCGAGGTTCATGGGAAGCCACCCGTTCCTTTTTGACCTGCTCACCAGACATGACCGGACACGTCAGGTAGGGCGGGCGCTCCGCCGCTCGCCGGCAAACACGTGTTGCGAACTGCTTACCCGGTCGTGCTCGAAGAACGGTGAAGTTGACCGCAACGGCGGCGCGCTGCGGAGAGCGCGCCCTACCTGACGTAGACAAACTCGGTGCTGTTCAGCAGCGCCCAGCAAACATTGGTGAGGCTGCGGCTCTGCGCCACTTCCAACGCGCGCCTCGCTTCGTCCGAAGTCGGACGACGTCCCAGCGCAAGGCGGTAGGCCAGTTCAACCGCCCGAGGCAGCTCCTGATTGGTTGCGCCCATCACCCGCTCCACCAAGTGCCCGGCCTGACGTTGCACAAATGAATTGTTCATCAACGCCAGCGCCTGCAACGGAGTCGTCGTCACCCCACGCCGCGGCGTCTTGACCGAGGGATCCGGACAGTCGAAGGCATCAAGCAAAGGCTCCTTCCCTGAGTTCACATTCATCCGGTAAACCGTTCGGCGATTGAACTCCGGGCCAACCTTGTCCGCCGGCACATAGGCGTTGGCCGGAAACTTCAAGGCATCGAACGGACGAAAACTCGGCCCGCCCAGGGCGAGGTTCAACTGTCCACTCACCGCCAGAGCCGCGTCTCGCACCGCCTCCGCCTCCAATCGTCGCGCCGGATAACGCCACAGCAGCTGATTGTCCGCGTCGAGTTCCATCGCCCGCTGGAGCTGCCCAGTAATCAGTGACGCCGTCGTCCCTGCATCCGACGTCCCCTGAGCACCGCGGACCTCGGACTGAGCACTGCGCACTGAGTACTGAGCACTGACCAAAGAAGACGCCTGCTGATAAACCCGCGAGCTCACGATCAAACGGTGCAGCGCCTTCACGCTCCAGCCGCTTTCGATGAACTTGGCGGCGAGCCAGTCGAGCAGTTCCGGATGCGTCGGTCGCGCGCCACTGACACCGAAATCGTTCGGCGTCGAAACCAGACCCTGTCCAAAGTGAAATTGCCAGACGCGATTGGCCATGACGCGCGCCGGCAGCGGATTGCGCGGATGAGCCAACCAACGCGCAAAAGCCCGGCGACGCTCTGCTTCCGGCGCGTCCACCGCCAAACCAAACTCGGGCGCCAGTTCCGCGATCGCCGACAGCGCGGCCGGAGCGATGACGTCGCCCGGTGACTTGACGTCACCCCGTCGCAACACTTTCGTCGGGGCTGGCTGCACCCGCACGCCCGCGTAAGAGACGGGGAAGGGCTTCAGTCCATCCAATTCTGCGCGCGCGCTCCGCTGCGCCGCCAGGGCGGCCGAATGTTCGGCCCGTTGGACATCATTGAGGCTCGCCAGGATCTCCTCGGTCGGAATGGACAAGCCGTCGGAACGAAAGGAAGCCGCAATTTCCTCCGGACGCAGCGCGCGATCGTAAAGTACCGCCCGCCGGACAGCCCCCGTCAGCCAGGGACGTCCGCCGCCCGTGTGTCGCTGCCCGATCAACACCCGCGCCTGCCCGGCTCGATAGGTTTGCACGGCGCTCTCCGGTCGGTAGGGCTGGCCGTACGGCTGCCCGTTGCGAAACATTTCGATGGTCCGGTCCGCTCGATAGACCACAGCCAGATGAACGAAGGTCCCCGGCGCAGCCGTCTCCACGGGAACATCAAGGTCCCGTGTTCGTTCGAATCCACTGCTGCCGGCCATCCATTTACCCGCCTGACGCTCCCCAAACACGATGGCGTCAAACACACGTCCATCCTGGCTTTCAATCGAAATGGCGGCACCCCCGCCCTGCTGCAAATTCGCCAGTGACACCCAAGCCTCGAGCGTTTTCTCCGCGATATCCTTGCCGAGCGGAGCCGATTGCAGAAAGGCGCCCTCGGCCGGCAACTGCAATCGGCCATCGCGAACAACCGCTCCGCCCTTCAGTTCAAAAGCCGCACCCGCCGTTGTGGAAGTTCCGCCGGTCTCCGCGAAATCCCATCGTAAATACGGTGTCGGACCGGTCGGGATCACCGCCGCCACTCCAGGCTTCCGGCGAGCAGCCGCGAGCTTCGACCCAACCTCGTCCAGCCGGGAGATCGTCGCCTGCGCGGTTGCGATCTCCTGCTTCAACGTGGCCACCCGCGCTTCTCTGGCTCGAACCTCCGCCGGCCCAGCGATCGATCGTTCCCCGTGCTTCACCCCTTCGAAGACAGCCTTCACCCGGTAATATTCCTCGGTCGGAATCGGATCAAATTTGTGGGCGTGACATCGGGCGCAGTTCAACGTCAGACCAAGAAACGTCTGCCCGACCGTGCCGACCAGATCCTCAAGTTCCTCCTCGCGCGTGACCGCCCGCTGTGTCTGGTTGGCCTGGGAATTCCCCGCCTCATCCCATGGCCCGCAGACCAAAAGACTGGCCCCGACGATCCCATCGCTGGTCACCGGCTCCAGCACATCGCCTGCAACCTGTTCCTGCATAAACCGGTCGTACGGTTTGTCTTCATTGAAACTGCGGATGACGTAGTCCCGAAAGTGCCAGGCGTTATCGCGCAGTTTGTCATACTCGAACCCCTGACTTTCCGTATAGCGCGCCACATCCAGCCAGTGCCGACCCCAACGCTCGCCATAGCGCGGCGACGCCAGGAACCGATCAACCAGCCGGGACGTCGCCTCCGGGGAATCATCGGTAACAAACGCGTCGATCTCCGCCGGCGACGGCGGCAGGCCCAGCAGGTCAAAGCTCAGCCGGCGGATCAGCGTCACCCGATCCGCCGGCGGAGAAAGGCTCAAGCCGTTCGTGGCCAACCGGGCCAGCACGAAGGCGTCGATCGGATGAGAAATCTTCGGAAAATGACCAACAACCGATTGATCCGTTCCTGCATGGCCTGGGCGCGGCTTTGCCCACCGGTTCGTGACGAGGGCGAACTGTTGCCACAGACTTGCCTCCAGCTCAGCCACCGAGCGCAGTGCCTGCAGCGACCAATGGTTGGTGCGGGCAGAGCCGGCCGACGCTTCGGTCGCCACCGCTGTCCCCAGCCCGACGGTCAAGCCAAGCCACAGCCGGCCGGCGAAGGCGAGCCATCGAAGCGGCATGACCCAGTGGTGTTTCGTGCCTTGATTCATGCCGAAGCTTTCCGCAATCGCCAAGACAAAAGCCAGCACCGCCTGGGTGTGATTAAACAAGGTTGATTCGACGGACCGTCTCACCCCTCACCCCGCCTGCGCGGCCGAAGCCGCTCCGGCGCGACGAAGGCCCGGCCCTCTCCCCGTTGAGGCCGTTGAGGGGAGAGGGAGTTGCGTCGGACGTTCATTGGCCAGAGGGTGCGCGTGGGGCGCGAGCCAGAAGCCTTGAACCCCACCCGCATTTTATTGCACCCGCCCCCCTCCCTAATCGTAGGTGAATATGGCCGAGGCAACACCGTCGCGGTCCGCGACGGTGCGCACCCAATAAGCGCCAAACTGCGGCGGAAATTCGTATTCCACTGGACCACGACCCGTCACCTGGAACCGTCGGTAGACGTGCCAGCGGCCGTTTCCACCGACGTCAACTTCCACCCGAACCTCCATCGGACCGGGCCCTCCCGCGGACAGGGTGAGTCGCTTCCGATCGTAGCCGGTCATCAAGTATGCATCGCTCGGCTGTCCCGCCTTGACCGCCGTATCCCGCCACGGTCCGCCCACGCCGCGCGGCTTGCCGAACTGCCATAGATCGTCCACGGCCCCCACCCAGAGGGCGCATCGGCCGTCAGACGATCGGACGACGCGATCTCCAGCCGCCCCAGTGGTTACGCCGCTCAGCACCAACATTCCCCGATACGACGCGTAATCGTGAATGCGACGGTTGTGCGTGCTGATGGGCCGAATCCGGGCGAACCCGCCGGCATTCTCGGCGGGCAATTCGTAGAAAGTTCCGTGCGCGTTAAACAAATCCCGTTCGGTGCAAACCTCCCGATCGACCCGTTCATCGCCCAATTCGCCCGGACGATCGAACGCCGGGTCTCCCTTGGGCAATCGCCAGCGAAGCCCGGCGTCGTCAACATACAAAACGGAGGCCGCGTCGACGGAAAGCACTCCGCGCGGAATGGCGGCGTGGGCCCGGGTCCATTGCGCCCCGGCGGCGTCATTGGTGAAGTTCAGATGCAGGGCTCCGTCCAGGTCGTAACAGCCAACGTCGCCCGCGGCATTTCGTGCCACGCAACGCAGCGTCCGAAAATCGGCGCCGCGCGCCAACAGCACGCCAGCTGTCACCCCCCGATCCGTCGGCCGTGCCAAGCTGTCGAAGATTGCTCCCGCCCGCGCCGAACGCCGATCGAGCTGACGACAGTGAAAGAAGGCCGTGGCCCGGGCGCAATCGCGATCCGCAATCACCCGCACCCACGCGCCGGTCTCGCCGCGTTCGAATCCGATCCACTCGTAACCGCGCGCCGGCACGGTCACCGCCCGCAACGCCCGCCACTGACCATCGCCGCGAGCATCCACTTCCACCTGAAACGTCACCGGCGCCGCCGTGTCATGCGCCAAATGCAACGAGCGATGCTCGAAGCCGGAGAAGAGATAGGCGTCCGACGGCACACCACCAACGATCGATTCATCGAGCCATACCGCGCCACGTCCCAAGGGCGGGCCCAGTTGATCGAGTTGTTCGGGCGGAACAAACCAGAGATTCGATTGCGAACGCCCCGGCCCCGCGAGGTTCCCCTTGGCCCGTCGCCGGTTGAGAAACTCGCTCCGCGCAGCGTCGTCGCAGCCAAGAACCAATCGATCGTTCCAGCGACAAAAGTCGCCCACCACTTTGAGGTAAGTACTGCGCGGAACAAGGCCGGCCGAGTGGGCGGGCGAAAAATCGCGCGGAAAACCCCAGAACATCCCGTGCATGGTCATGAGAAAGTCCGGCCGGCCGGGCGGACCGATGTCGCGAATGCGGGGCCATTCCGTGTTCCAGCCGTGCGCGCCATCATAGGCATGCGATGCTTTCGGCAGGCGGAAACTGCTCCAGGCGCCTTGCGACAAAACCATCAGAATGAGCGAGCGATGATCCCAACCGATGCTCCAAACCGGGTCGGTGGAAGGCGAATCATTCCCGAACAGTCCGCCGGGACCGGTGACCTCTGTGAACTGATTCCGACGAACCGTACGCCACGAAGGACTGCGGCCGTCCCAATCCGCCAGCACGCCCGAGGGCGCGGCCGGATTGGTCAACGCTTCGCGCGCATGGTCGCCGTTGTTGGCATACACGATCCGGTTCTGCCCGGAATAGAGTCCCTTGCCATGATATCCCGGCAAATCCGCCCGCCGCCCGGCCGGCCGCTGTTCATCCGCCCAAAGCTCCGCCACCGACAACGACTTCACGTCGATCTCGTAAAGCCCCTCCTCCATCGTCGCGCAGTAAATCTTGTTCGCTGGATCCGTCAGATGCCGCGCATTGCCCGTCAGGCGTCCATACATTCTCTCCGGCGGGATCAGCCGAACCTGGCGCCGCTCGTCGATGACGTACGGGCCGATGAACAATTGGCGGGATTCGCGATGGATCATCCGGTTGGCGGGCGTGCCGCCGATGCTCTCCGGCCGGACAAACTGCCGCAGGTCCGCCGTGATCTCGTAGAGTTTGTCCGATGACCCCGCCGGCTTGTGCGGCGCGTAGGTCACGGCCCACAGCCGGTCCGCCCACGGCACCACCGCACCCGTGCCGCATTCATTTTCGTCGTTGAACATCGCCAGGTGCGGATAGATGCCGGAAACTTCAACCGGCGCGGCGCTCGTTGGCCACGTCAACGAAAGCATCAACAGAACGATCAGGATTCGCAGGGAACTTTTCATTTCGTTATGTTTCGCCTCCTCCGGCCGGCAGCGGCCGAATCGGTGCAAGGCTAGGGCCCCATACGCCAGGGCATCTCATGCTTGTCGATGCAGCCAGTGGCCTGGACGATCGCGTTGCTGTTGAGCATCGTCACCGGCTGATCCGCCACGTAGTTCCGCATGCGGCAGCCGCTCAGGCTGACGGTCAGTTTCTTGTCGCCGCGAAGGAGGAGAAAATCCTGCGACTTGTTCAAGGTCGTCAATGCCCCGTTGCCCCCGGAGAACGCCTCGACGTTGAGCAGCGACGTGTGGCCCTGACCTTCAATGATGATCGGGTGAACATCCTCCACGCGCGGGCCGGTATTGGCGATGATCGAACCCTGGGCCAGCTGCCAGTTCCGGTTAAAGACGCCGTCGCCCAGCTTGTGAACACCGACCGTCACGCAATCGAGATTGAAGCTGGTCAGCTGCCCGTAGGTCGCCGGCCCGAGATAGACACCGCCGTGGACACCGAAGGTGAAAACATCCATGAGCACCGCGTTGTCCGTGTGATTGATGGCGTAGGAAAAGGTCTTTGCCGCCACCACGGCATCAATCACCGCCCGGCTATACCCGCCGCGAATGAAACGTTGATTGGACGGGTTGACATGGCAGTGCAGGACACGCGGGATGTCGTAGCAATAGTCGATGCGGATAAACTCGCCGCCGAGCGGGTAGCCGTAGCAATGCTCGAACAAGATTTGTTCGCAGACCTGCGGCGGGCGGGAATTGAAGTCCATCGCGAGGTATTCGCCATAGAACGTCAGGCACGACAGCGTGACGCCCTGCGCGGCGCGTTCGCGCGACACCGCGATCGTTGCCGGATAGCGAATGATCTTCGCCGGCTCCGACAGGGTCTGACGCGGATACCAGAACTGGAGCCCCCGCAGTTGCGTTGCGGATTCCACCGTGATGAACGGATGCTGTTCGTCCTCGATGCTGAACACGCTGCCGACAGGCTGCGGTTTCGACGGATGCCGCGTGCCCCGTCCGGTCGGACCGTGCACGCCGACGATGGACGCATTCATGCGGAGGATCAGACCACCTGCCACCGGGTAGGGCTCGTCGGACGGTTCCAAAAACAGCGCCGCACCGCGGGTCGCCGCCCAATCGATCGCTTGCTGCAGAAGCACCCGGTTGGTGGCGGCTGAATTGGTGGGCGACAAGCCAAAATCCCGCAGATTGCGATAAGCCCCGAGCGGGCCGGACTCCGCCGCCACCCCGGGAACCGCGCCCGCGCCGAACAGAGCAAGGCACAGGACCAACGCTCCGCCATGAATTCCGCCGCGCGCCAACACCAGAAAGGTCTTAAATTGGTTCATCGTGACGGCGACGACCTTAGCCGGAACGATTCCGTTGGCCAGCAGCCGTTTGCTGGATCTTCTTGCGAAGGCCTTCGTTGTTCGTCGCTTTCGTTCGAGCCCCCTGGCCACATCTGCGTTTATCAGCGTGCATCTGCGGTCAAAAATTCTCACCAGGGAATCGGACGTGATCAGGTGACCCCCTGAGCCGCGGATAAGAGAAGCCAAACCGCAGAGAACGCAAAGAACGCAGAGAGCGTCGGGCTCTACGTCGAGGTTGGAGTGAGCGGGGATCATAGACGGAATGGATCGAACGGGCTCGTGACACGGTAAACCTCAAATCTCTGCGTTCTTTGCGTTCTCTGCGGTTATCCCAAATTGGCGCTCTTCGTTACGCGTGGTTTTGGGTGACCATCGGCCTCTTGCGCCCGACCGCCGCTTTCGATAGCGTCCGCCCCTTGAATTTTGCTCCGCCGCGCTGCGGCTGAAAACGACTGAACTTAACTCTGATCTGTCATGGCTTACCTGAACGACAACTACCTGAAGCTGAAGGCCGGCTATCTGTTCCCC
Source organism: Limisphaerales bacterium (assembly GCA_044230345.1). GTDB lineage: Bacteria > Verrucomicrobiota > Verrucomicrobiia > Limisphaerales > JADJPG01 > JBGARF01. The sequence continues at coordinate 50,734 of JBGARF010000046.1, read as the reverse complement.
GAGATCGCGCGCCGCGTGAAGGCGTTTTGCGACGCCAACCCGGACGCCGCCAAGCGCCTCATCCGCTGCGGCATTGGGGACGTCACCGAGGCCCTGCCCGGAGCCGTCATCGCCGCGCTGCATCGGGCCGTCGACGATATGGCGCGCCGCGAAACCTTCCGCGGCTATGGCCCCGAACAGGGCTATGACTTCCTCCGCGGCGCCATCGCCAAGCACGACTACCGCGATCGCGGCATGGACATTGCCGATGACGAGATTTTCGTCTCCGACGGATCCAAGTGTGATTGCGGCAACATCCTGGACATCCTCGGCGCCAAGAATCGTCTCGGCATCACCGACCCGGTGTATCCGGTCTATGTCGACACCAATGTGATGGCTGGGCACACCGGTCCCGCGAATGAAGCCGGCGCCTACGAAGGCATCGTCTATCTGCCCGCCACTCCGGCCAACGGATTCTTCCCCGCGCCGCCGTCGGAGAAGGTTGACGTGATCTACCTTTGCTCGCCCAACAATCCAACGGGGGCCACGGCGACGCGCCCGCAACTGGCCGCGTGGGTGGAATACGCCCGCAAGCACCAGAGCATTCTGCTCTTCGACGCGGCCTATGAAGCCTACATCGCGGATTCATCCATTCCGCGATCCATCTTCGAAATTCCCGGGGCGCGGGAGTGCGCGATTGAGTTCCGCAGTTTCTCGAAGAACGGCGGGTTCACCGGGTTGCGGTGCGCCTATACGGTCGTGCCGAAGTCGCTGTTGGCAGACACCGCGGACGGCAAGCGCACGGCGTTGCATCCACTTTGGCTTCGCCGGATGACCACGAAGTTCAACGGCGTCAGCTACCCGGTGCAACGCGCCGCCGAAGCGCTTTACACCCCGGAGGGGCAGGCTCAAGTGCGGGCCCTGATCGAACACTACATGGGGAACGCCAAGGTTCTCGTGGCTGGCGCGCGCGCGGCGGGCCTTACCGTCTATGGCGGCACCAACGCCCCCTACATCTGGGTCGAGGCACCGGCGGGCTATTCGAGCTGGCAGGCGTTCGACAAAATCCTCAATGAGGCCAACGTCGTGATCACTCCAGGCAGCGGCTTCGGCTCGAAGGGCGAAGGATTTTTCCGTATTTCCTCGTTCAACAGTCGGGCCAACGCCGAGGAAGTCGCCCGACGCCTTCAGGCCTTGAAGTGGTAGTGGTAGTGGTAGCGCCAGCGCTCAGCGCCCCGGCGCGGCGTTGGTTTGCGCCGCAGCTTCATTGGTGGCGCTCCGCATCTCCAGACCGTCCGCCTTCGCCCGGCGCAGCCGGGTGACCTCCTTTACCGTCCAGACCAAGCAGACGGTAAAGAAGAGCGCCACCGCACTCAGGACATACTTGGGCCAGGCATACTGACGGGCCGCAGCGGTTGGCTCCGGTGTTTCGGGGCGAAGATTCGATTCAGACATAGTCAGGTCACCGGAGACTAACCTCACTTCCCGAGTTCGAGGAGGAGGAAAAATATATTTCGCTGATGAGAATCGTTCCGGCTAAGGCTGCCGAGGAGTCACCAGTCGGTAGGCTCGACGGTTCGTGAAGCCCGGGTCCAAGATCGTTTCAACGAAGTTGGTCGAACGCGCGGACAACTCGACGAGCGTGGACCAGATCCCACTCTCCAACGCGTCGCTGTATTCCACCCCGTAAGTCCGGTTGGAGACGGTGGCGAAAGTAATGCGAGCTCCGCCGGCGGCGGCTAGTGAATCGATCTTCAATCGACTAAGCGGATCCGTCGGATCCGTTCCTGCCAGATACTCCTGACCATTGGTTAGGCCGTCGCCATCTGCATCGAGCGCGGCGTCCGCTGGATCGTTCGCCGCCAAGCCGTGAGCCGTTTCCCAATCATCGGGCAAACCGTCGCCGTCAGCATCCGCCAGGACGGTGATGGTCGCAGCCGCACTGGCCAGGCCGGGCGTGGTGTTGGCCAGATTTCGCACCACCACCCGATAGGTCTGTGATGTCGCCACATTCGGGGCGGTGAAGGTGAAGAAGTTGTTCGTCGCCAAGGTGACGTTGGTGACGAGGGGCAGCGACCCGCGGCGCCATTCGTAGGCAAATGGCTTGGGATGGCCGCTGACGGCCATGCTCAGCGTCACCTTGCCGCCGGCGCCAATCGACTGGCTGACGGGCTGCTGAATGGCCACGGGCGAGATGAGCGGCTGCAAATAGGCGCCTGCGCTGAAGATCGTTCCCGCGGCGTCCGTGATGGCAGCGGCGTAATACCCCTCGTGTCGGAGTTGGACATTGGTCACCGTGTAGCTCGTTCCGGTGGCGCCCGCGAGGTTGGAGCCGTTGAACTGCCACTGGTAACGAAGAGGCGTGGTGCTCGAGGCCAGCACGAAGAAGCTCGCGTTGGTTTGCGGGGCCGCCGCCGGGTCGGGCCGAATGCGCACGAGCCGGTTGGTCGGTTGCACGAGGATATCCGCCGGCACGAGAACCGTGAGAATGCCGGCAGCGCTTTCCACTGAACCGTTCTCGTTGAAGACGAGAACCGAGTAGGCCCCGGCATCGCCCAAATGAAGATTGGTCAGCACCAGGGTGGCATTGGTTGCATTGGGCAAGAGCGCCCTGTCATGCCGCCACTGATAGAAGAGCGGCGCCGGCCCCGACGCGATCACCCGGAAGGCGGCTTCGCGCGTCGCGACCACGGTGACGTCGGCCGGTTGAGCTACGATGACCGGAGACGGCCCTCCGGTGAAGGCGCGTCCGGGAGTGGCCAGCGCGCTTTCCCAGTTCACCGCATCGTTGCCGTAGGCCAGGAGATCGCGACGTTGCAAGGACGGTCCGCTGCCGTCGGCCGCCGGAGGCCAGGGCGCGCGATCATTGAAGCGCACAGCGTCCACATTGATGTAGGCGATCGCCCCGTTCGTATCGGGAGGGCCGGGCTTCTGCAGTTCCAGAAGCTCGCCGCTGTCCTGCAATTGGCCTTCAAAGGGACCAAGGATGACCACTTCCGCCGGCACTCCATACTTCGCGCGAAAGACAGCCGGCTCCGTCGGGACGATCAAGATGGTTCCGTCGGCGGCCAGCGTGATATTCAAGGGAAACTGGAAGCCGAGCCCATTCAGCCGCCAGGTGTTGGTTGAAACCGCGGCGTCAAACAACGCCACCTGCCCACCGGTCACGTTACGCAACTCGACGAACTCGTCGTCGCCTGAATCCGGATGATAGTGAATTTCACTGATCACCACGGGGCCAATCTTTGGCCCGGCGTTGGCCGCATTCCAGGACGTGGCCACCTGCGCCGTGAAATCATCCTCACCCGTGCTCAGTCGATGACGCCCAAAGCTGACGCCCCGTTCTGCTGCGCCGAAGTCAAAGCCGTGGCTGTAGCCGGTAAGATTGCCCGCCGCGTCCGCGCTGAAGAGATAGAGATCGTCACCCTCCGCTCGCAACGAGAAACTGTTGCTCGTTCCCGGAGTCGGATTGAAGTGGGATTCGTCGAACACGACATATCCGCCGGCGGCGATGCTCGTCCCAGCGGGAACGCGAAACTTCCGCGGCGTATCCCGCTCATCGGTGAGGTACCAGCCGCTCAAATCCACCGGGCTGGCCGATGGATTGAACAGCTCAATTCGATCGACTTCCGGCAGGACGGTGGCCGTCAGCGCTTCATTGACCAGAATGGATGGAATCACCGAGGCGGGATCGTCGGCACCGGGCGATCCACCCGGTTGACTGCTCGCCCGCCAGCTCAAGGCGCGATCGGAATTGAAGCCAGGCCCCGCGCCAGCTGGCACCAGCGAAAAGCCAAGCCCATCCGGCGTCGCCGGCCACGGGGTCGTGTCGGCGTAAGTCACCGACAGAACCGCGCCGCCGAGCGCATAGGAGATCCGGAGAGTCTCGCCCGCATTGTCCAATCGGCCGACATAAACTCCATTCACGGGTAAGCCCGGATACTTGGCGGCGAACATCGCGGCATTATGCGCGAGCAAGAAAAAGGCGCCGGGTTCGAGTTGAGTTCCGTTGGTAAAGGCGAAACTGATTCCTGAAGTGAACGAAAGCCCGCTCAGATTGAGGACGTTGGTTCCGGTGTTTTTCAGCTCAACAAATTCAACTTCGGATCCGTCAACGGTGCCGAACCGCGGCGGGTTATACATGATCTCCGTGAGGGCCAGCTTGGAAAAGTCCTGCGGAACGTAGAAGACGGCCCGGGTGAGGGCGCTCCAGTTGGTGCCATTCTTGACGCGAGCCTTGACCTCGGTGCTAGTGTTGAGCACCACGGGCGTCGCGTAAGCCTGTGCAGCCGGACTGACGCCACCGCCACGCGCGCGCGGATCGTTGCCGTCCAGGGTGAAAAAGATCGTGCCGCCGGCTGCCGACGGGTTGATCATGATTAGCTCGAATCCGGCGGGAACACTGCCGCCGTGCCGGTTGAATACTGGCGCGGGCACGGTCGGGAAGAAGCCCCGGGCGCGCAGCTGATTCAGCACGATCTCGGTGCGGACGGGGAAATAATTGGCCACCAGGGCGTCGCTGGCGGCTCGAAAATCGTTCCAGGTGTACGGCGGTTCACGTTGGGCATCGCCCCAGCGGGCGGACTCCGCGACCACCGCCCGGGAGATTTCGTTCCGTCGTTTAAAATAGCGATTGGTCACCGCCTCGACTGTAAAGGCGCCGCCGTTAAAAAAGTGCCGTTGAATGTGGTCCCCAAGGAGGACGCGGAACTCAGCATTGGTCGCGAGGCGATGGAAGATGTATTCGGGATTGGCCCGGCTGAAGCCGCTGCCGCGCGTGGGATCGCCGGCGCTGGAGCCCGGCCCAGTGCGATTGTCATTGATGCCGTAGAGGGAATTCTCCGAGTCATGGAGGAAGAACCGGAAGCCGCCGTGCAGATTGTCGCGGTTGCGCGCGCCGTACCAGTTGTTGTTTTGCGTGTAGGTCGAGGCGGGGGCATCCAGATTGCCGGCGTAGAAGATGCAAAGCATGTAGTCGATGAGATTGGGCACATCGAGGAGGTTTTCGAAGGCCGGGTTGAGCGTGCCGTCCGGCAGATTGCCCTGCACTTTTTGATAGGCGGCATCGGTCGTAAACCCGTTCGTCGCCGCCTGCCAGAGCCGAAAGAAGGCGTTCGTGGTGCCGTCCGTGGCCACCGTGTTATAGGGCCCGGCTTCCACCTTCATCACGTCATAGTCCGCGGCGTCGCCCCCGAAATAGTCCTCCATGAAGTTCGCCTCGGGCCGTTCCTCGCTGGTGTAAAGACCCCAATACTGCCCGTTGATGTAGAGATGATAGTAGTCCCCGTGGGTCTGGACCTGGCCGCAGGCCAGAAGACAATCCCGGGAAAACGCGTCGCGCATGAACTCGCCGCTGGCATTGGTGAAATGCCACGAGTCATCCTGGTTCGTCCGCAGATCGAACTTCTTGAACCGGCGCGGTGCATCCGGCCCAAAGAACGGAAAATTCAGCCGGGCCGGGCCATACTCGGAGCGGAAGAAGAAGCGAAAGGAATGCTTTGGATCGGTCGTGTTGCGGCTGAACCCGCCACGCAGGCGGATGCCGCCGTTGATGTGCATCTGCCGGCTGGTGTCGCCGTCGGGTCGGAGCAGTTCCAGCGACATGGGGCGTTCCCAGGCAATGCCATCCTGGCCCGGATTGGCGTAAATGCCTGTGGTGGCGCTGAACAAATCCGGCAGGTTCACCACGACGGAAAGGGTCGGAATCGCCTTGAGATCGTTGGTCAGCGTTTCCCGCCAGGGCGAGTTGTTGACGATGTTGGTATCCATGCCGTAATCGACCCGGTTGGCTCCCCACGTGGCAGGCCAGCCGGGCGGAGGCGCCCCGTTGGCGGATTGCTTCAGCACATCGCGAACAAAGATGTAGGTGTGCGTGTCGACATCGCTGGACGCCAAGCCTTCCTTGAAGGCAGCCGCTCGCAGCGTGGTGGTGTTGGTGACGGGAATGGGGCCACCATAAACGAAGCCGTTGGTCCGGTTCGGAACGGTGCCGTTCAGCGTGTAGCGGATGACGGCATTGGTGGTGGCGCACGTGATGGTCACGGCAAAGTTGGTTTCGTAGAACCCGCGATCCGGCTCGAACTTCGTGTCCGCCACCTGCACGAAGTAGTTCGTTCCATTCGGCGCACCGGGCGTGGGAATCGCAAAGCGATGCTGCAACTCGGAATTGGTCGCATCGAGCCCATAGGAAACATTCAAATATTGCTCCGGAAATCTGGGGCCGTATTCGGAAACAACGGTGAGGCCATCCGGCGCCACCAGCGCGAGGTACTCGCCGTCGGCATCCAGCTGAAAACTGGTGTGCAAACGCGCGCCCAGCACGGCCCGATTCTTTCCAGACGCAAAGACCACGAGATAGGCGCCGGAGGTCAGGTTGGTGGCCGGAAACTGCCAGCGCGCCAGATTCTCGGAGTCGTCGGTGAGGCTCCAGCCCGCGAGGTCAACTCCGTCCGGCCCGGGATTGAAGATTTCAATCCAATCCGACGCCTCACCGTCCTCGTCCAGCAGCGGACCATTGCTGGCGGCCATGAATTCGGTGATGACCGGCGCAGCCGACCGAACCGCTGGAGCGACGAGAAGAAGCCCGGAGACGAGAGCAAAGCACAACGATTTCATAATACGCCCGAATGAGGTGCGGAGATGTTACTTCTTTAGGGGCGAAAACCAAGGAAACGATTGAGGGATTGGGGGAGGAACGCACGAGGCCGGTTCGTGCGGGCGAGCCGCGTCTCGATTCGGATGGGCGTCGACTTTTGTCATGAACCTGCGGACTGCTCGGGCGGACCGCGGGCTTTCAGCACCTTCAGCCCGCAGCGGCGCGAGCCGGAGACGATGCCTGAGGGTTCGTTCGTGCGCCGCCGATTCCACCCGCTGCGGACCGGAGGTCCGCGCTCCGGGGGGCAGGTCCTTGGTAAGCCGACCGTTCTTTTTTGACCCGCTCACCAGACATGAACCGCTGACTGCGGGACGGCCCGCGGGCTTTCGGCCCGCAGCGGCGCGAGCCGGAGACGATGCCTGAGGGCTCGTTCGTGCGTGGCCGATTCCACCGCTGCGGGCCGGAGGTCCGCGCTCCGGGGGGCAGGTCCTTGGGAAGCCGACCGTTCTTTTTTGACCCGCTCACCAGACATGAACCGCTGACTGCGGGACGGACCGCGGGCTTTCAGCCGGCTTTCAGCCCGCAGCGGCGCGAGCCGGAGACGATGCCTGAGGGTTCGTTCGTGCGCCGTCGATTCCGTCCGCTGCGGACCGGAGGTCCGCGCTCCGGGGGACGTTCATGGGAAGAGCGCAGTCAAACCATCGCTGTCCAAAACAAAAACGGGCATCCCGATGGGATGCCCGCGAAAGACTGAGAGGATGGGAGCGCCGGTCAGGCCAGCGCTTCACCAACCTGGAAGCGCAGGAAGCGGCGGATCTTGATTTCGTCACCAAGCTGCTTGGCCACCGAGGCCACGTGTTCCTTCACGCTGATCTCGGAGTTCTTCTTCACGAAACCCTGATCGACCAGGCAGCAGGTTTGGAAATATTTTTCCAGCTTGCCTTCGACGATCTTGGCGATCGCCTGCGGCGGCTTGTTTTTCACCTGTTCCGCGGCGATTTCCTTTTCCTTCGCGACGAGCGTCTGGTCGAGCTCTTCGCGCTGGACGGCGACGGGATGCGCGGCCGCGATCTGGAGCGTGATGTCGCGGACGAGTTGCTTGAAGTCTTCGCTGGCCACGGTGGCGTCCTTGCCGGCGCCGACTTCCACCAGCACGCCGACCTTGGCGCCGGTGTGAATGTAGGCGGCGACCATGCCGCTGCCGGTCACTTCGAGGCGCGCGTGGCGGGAGATCTTGATGTTCTCGCCGATCTTGGCGACGGCCGCGACGCGGTCCGCCTCGAGATCGACGGCGGGGTTGGCCGCGAGTTTGCGGGCGATGTCGTCGCAGAACGCCTTGAACGACTCATTGCGAGCGACGAAATCCGTTTCGCAATTGACTTCCACGAGGATGCCGAGGCGGGCGCCTGGCTGCACGAACTGGACGATGACGCCTTCCTTGGCTTCGCGGGCGCCCTTGTTGGCGGCGGAGGCGACGCCCTTCTTGCGAAGGATTTCCACTGCCAGATCGAGGTTGCCGGCGGCCTCGGTGAGGGCCTTTTTGCAATCCATCAGCCCTGCGTTGGTCATTTCGCGGAGCTTGCCTACTGCTGCTGCGGTGATCTCAGCCATAAATCAATGTTCGAGGTTGGTTGTCCCTTGCCTGTGGATTCCGCAATGGAATTAGGCTGAAGCCGGGGCCGCTTCGACCGCCGGGGCCGGCGCCGGAGCAGCTGCGGCCGCTTCCGCGGCGCCGCTGTCGACCGACTTGCGGGCATCGCGCGACGCGAGCTCGGAGCGGGCCGCCGAGATGGTCTGGACGATGGTGGCCAGGATCAGGCGGACTGAGCGGATGGCGTCGTCGTTGCCGGCGATCGGGTAGTCGACGAGGTCAGGATCGCAGTTGGTGTCCACGATCGCGACGATCGGGATCTTGAGGCGGCGGGCTTCGGCGACGGCATTGTGCTCGCGCTTCACGTCGATGACGAACATGGCGGCGAGGGACTTGTCGCGGTCCATGTTGCGGATGCCTTCGAGATTCTTGAGCAGGCGGGCCGCCTCGCGACGGATCATCGATTGCTCCTGCTTGACGTAGTTGTTGATGCTGCCGTCGGCTTCCATCTTTTCGATCGCCTTCAGGCGGGCGATGGAGTTCTTGATGGTCTTGAAATTGGTCAGCGTGCCACCCAGCCAGCGTTCGGTGACGTGGTGCTGATTGCAGGCCTTGGCGGCTTCCTTGACGGCTTCCTGGGCTTGTTTCTTGGTGCCCACGAAGAGAACCTCGCCGCCCTTGCGGCAGGTGGTGGTGAGGAACTCGCAAGCCTTCTCCAACTGCACGATGGTCTTGCTCAGGTCGATGATATGGACCCCGTTGCGGGCGTCGAAGATGAACTGCTTCATCTTCGGGTTCCAACGCTTGGTCTGGTGCCCAAAGTGGACACCCGCTTCCAACAGTTCCTTAATGCCAATGCTCAACACAATGTTTCCTTTGGTTAAAAACCCGGCGCGGTTGTTTCCGTCCGAGCCATCCCGCGGAAGACGGGATTGATTTCGATGTTATTGTGGCCGGCTCACCCGCACGGGTCAGCCCTGTTTATGGCCGTTTTCCCCTTCTACACTGCGCTCGATTATAGGAACGCCCTGGCGAAAGGGACGGGCAAAATAGCAAAGGCGGCCGGCCGGGCAATCCTTATTTTCGACCAAACTTGAATTGACCCTTCCGCCGCTATCTGCTTCACTTTGCCCCACTTGCCCATGCACATACGCGCGCGTCGCATCATGCCCGGCATCGCTCCATGGATGGACGACCCGCTTGGCGTGATTGGCCCTGAAATGCGAGACCAGAAAGGGACCAGAGCGGGGCAGGCAACGAAAAAGGCAATGCCGTGATCGAGCAAAAGAAGCAGTGGCTGATGGGTGTGACGTGGGATTCCATCGTTAACATCAACCGCACGTTGTGCCAGGCCCAAAAGCTGGAGCCGCAGAACAATCCCCGGACCTACGCCACCACCGAGCGCGCTTGGGAACAGGCCGCCGCGAAATCAACCTCCCTCCTCGAGGCTTTCGACGCCTGCCGTCGCGCCTTTGACCAGGCGCCCTTCACCTTCAACAACGGAAACACCTTCGCCGCCGTCGCCCGCAGCGTCATCGATGATTGCCTGCGCGCCGCGCCGCCGGTGGAAGGCCAGATTCTCCGCAGCTCCATCGGGCATTACGTCGCCGGAACCATCGGGCGAAAGGAACTGGCTCAAGTCCTGACCCAGTTCGCCCCGATGCTCACCCGGGCCCAAGGCACGCTTCGCTCCGTCGGCGAATCGCCCGCGCCGCAACTCGCGCCCCAGCCGGTGGCTTCAGCCTAGGCCCATCCGGGCATGGCCCGATTTTCCATCGTCCAGCTCGACGCAACGCCCGGCGTTCCCTGCCCGTGCGGGACAGCGCGACGTGCCTTCGCTTCGCCCGGTGAGAACGTCGCCAGCATCCACCTCGTCGACATCAAAGCTGACGCCCGCGCCCACTATCATCAGCAAATGACAGAGATCTACGTCATCCTGGAAGGGGAAGGACACGTGGAACTCGACGGCGAGCTGCATCCGGTCCGCCCGCTAACCGCCGTCTACATCCAACCCGGATGCCGGCATCGTGCCATCGGATCCCTGCGAATTCTCAACGTTCCGATCCCCGCCTTCGACCCCGCCGACGAGTGGTTCGACTAGGTTCCTGGTTCCTGGTTCATGGCTCCTGGCGGCCCGGACTTCTCTACAGTTATCTGCAGTTCTCTACAGTTGGAATCCGCCGACGGTCACGGCATCCTTCGGCCCGATGCAAACACGGCTCCTCGGTAAAACAGGTCTGCAACTGCCCATCCTCAGCTTCGGCGCCAGTTCGCTCGGGCAGGAATTTCGCAAGGTCACCCTCGACGAAGCCATCAAGTCCGTCCGCGTCGCTCTCGACCACGGCCTGAGCTTTATCGACACCTCGCCGTTTTATGGACGCGGGATGAGCGAGGTGCTCCTCGGGGTTGCGCTGCGCGATGTCCCGCGCGATCAATACCTGCTCTGCACCAAACTCGGGCGCTATGATCTCGCCCACTTCGATTTCTCCGCCCGGCGCGTCGCTGAAAGCGTCGACGTCAGCCTGCATCGCATGGGCACGGATCATCTCGATGTCATTCTCTGTCACGACATCGAGTTCGTGGAAATGCAGCAGATCGTCGACGAAACCCTGCCGGCGCTACGACGGATCCAGCAGGCGGGCAAGGTCCGATTCATCGGCTTCAGCGGTTACCCGCAGAAAATCTTCCGCTACATCTGCGATCAGGTCCCGGTGGATTGCGTGCTCAGCTATAACCAATACACGCTGCAAAACACCCGTTTCGCCGACGAATCGATCCCCTACCTGAAGTCCAAGGGGGTCGGCGTGATGAACGCCGGACCGTTTAGCGCCCGGCTCCTGACCAATGCGCCCCTGCCTGCCTGGCTCAAGGAACCCGAGCCAGTCAAGGCGGCGGCGCGCCAAGCGGCGGCGCACTGCGCCGCTCGCGGGATCGACATCGCCCGTCTCGCCTTGCAGTTCTCGCTTGCCCACCCGGACATCACCACCACGATCGCGGGCAGCGCCAATCCCGACAATATTCGCAGTTGGGCCAAGTGGGCCTCCGAACCGCTCGATGAAACGCTCCTGCGGGAAGTGCTGGAAATCTTCCAGCCGGTGAAAAATATCGGCCACACGGAAGGACTGCCGAAGAACAACTGAACCCAGCCATGAGCGCCCGGGCCGTCATTGAGCGGGAGTTGCGGGAGCAATCCCGCCGGCCTTCCGGCGCGTGGATGCGGGTGGTGACCGGGCTGATTGCCGGCGGCGCGGCGCTGGCGCTGCTCGGTGACACGCCGGCGGGCCGCCGAGGCGGCATGATGCCGGGCCAGATCGTGTTCACCGGGCTCTCTGCCTTCGTCCTGGTGCTCTGCCTGTTTGAAGGTGTCCGGCAAACCGCGGACGCGCTCGCGTCCGAAAAGCGGGAAGGAACCCTGGGGTTGCTGCTGCTGACCGACTTGAGCGGGCTGGACGTGGTGCTGGGCAAACTGGCGGCCAGCTCCCTCGGATCCGCCTATGCGTTGCTCGCCGTGTTTCCCGCCCTTTCCATGGCGCTGCCCTACGGCGGCGTGTCGGCCGGTGAATTTTGGCGCACTCAACTCGCCTTGATCGCGAGCCTGCTTCTGACGCTTGCCATCGGGCTTTGGGCCAGTGCCGGTGAACGGCAATCCGGGCGCGCGCTGATCAAGGGTCTCACCTGTGTGATCATCGTGACTTTCGTCCCCGCTCTGCTCGAGGTGTTCCTGCGCCGCGGCCCCTGGCCCAACCTCAGCCCTGCGGTCAGTCTTTACCTCGCCCGCGCCGGCGTCTACCCGACCGAAACCCTCCGCTTCTGGCTGTCCCTGCTCGCCATCCTCGCGCTCGCCTGGGGATTTCTCGTTCTCGCCGGACGACGACTGATGCGCAGCTGGCAGGACGAGGAGCGCCCGGCGACTCTCGCGGGCCTCAACCCGCCGGTGCCCACCGAACGCTGGGCGCCGGAAGGCGAACCGGTGTGGACCGAGGACCTGGCCTCGTATCGCTCCACTCGCGCCATCGACGAACGACCCTCGCGCGAATTGCTCGATCGCGATCCAGCCGACTGGCTTGCCGCCTGGGTTCCTGCGAATCGCTTCCTGGCGGGCACTTCCATCTTTCTGCTGGCTCTGGGCATGTTCGGCGGGACCATTCTCAATCCGTTCCTGGGCGCTGCCATCCTCGGACCCGGTCCGATGATCATCTTTTGGCTTTCCAGTTTGATCCCGTGGCTCTTTCTCGCCTATGTCGCCTGCCGTCCGCTGGCGGACGCCCGACGCTCCGGAGCGCTCGAGCTTCTGCTCTCCACGCCGCTCGCGCCCGAGGCCATTGCCCGTGCGCACTGGCGAGCGCTGTGGAGTCAATTCAAGGGGCCTGTCATCGTGGTGGGCAGCATCCTGGGAATTATCGTCCTCTTTAGTTTCGCGCTGGCCCTCACCGACGCTCGATCGATAGAGACGTTTTTCTTTGCGCTGGCCCGCTTGCTGGGCGGCCTGGGCCGGGTCGCCACGGGCCTGGCCGTCTGTCGTCTGGGACTCTATTTCGGCCTGAAAAACCGAACCACATTCGGCGCCGTCACCCAGACGCTGTTGATCGGCGTGGTCACCGTGACGATCGGCTCCGAGGTTTTAAACGAACTGCTCGCCCTGCTCGGCCCACCAGGCTTGTTCCCGCTTGCCACGCGCCGCCTCATCTCTGGAGCCGCGGGCCTGGGGTATGCGGCTTTCCTCTTCAAGTGGGCAGACCAAAAGCTCACCTCCCAGTTCCGCAGGCTCGCCCCCGGAGCGTAGGTTCGTCCAACAGGCCTGAAGCCTTCGCATGCCCGTTTCTCCGGTGCGCCGAACACACCACGCGTCAATGGAATGCATTACCTGCAAAAAGGCACAAAATAAACGACTCCGAGGGCCCCTTGCTCAGGGGTACATCAAGCTCGGAAAAGGCGCGCGGTCAAAGGGTGAGTCATGGCTTTGAGGTTTGCGATCGGTTGACGACGGCTGCGGTTTTGTCCCGCCAGGGACTTCCGATAATAGCCCAGCGTTTGAGCGCTGGGTGCAGGGAACACGATGTGTCCAAAGCCCCAGCAGGGCGACAGACCCCTTGCCGGTCGGCACTTCTTCCGTCCCTGACGGGACTCGCGAGGATTTATGGCCTCAGTCCCACCGATAAATCGGTGGGCTATTTTCTTTCGCCCTATCGGGCTGAACGGCCCGTGCGACCATCGCCGCTCTCCAATTCGTTGATCGTGGAAAGTCCGCTTTCACCCAGTGCCAATACTTGTTCTGCGGCAAGCTTGACGCAGCCCTGCGCCCTTGCTTTTCGCGCGTCCTCCACCTCCCGATCCAGTGCTTGCGTGCAGTCACCCAGGAACAGCGCATTCCGAAACCCCACCTTTGTGCTCTTTGTGTCTTTTCGCGGCTAATCCGAATCCCGCCAGCGCCAGATCTAGGCAAGCAAAAGCTTGCCATCATTGCCGATCTTCAGTTCGATCCTTCCAGCATTCTTCAAAAGGAGGAACGCATCACGGCTAAATTGCCCCCATCCACCGTTTATGAAAGATATTCTGCAACTCTGCGATACCGTGCGGCAGACCGCATACGCCATCCACAAATACCATCGCCACGGGCACCTCGAGAAGGTCTACGAGAACGCCTTGGGGCATCGTCTCCGAAAACTTGGAGTGGACGCACGGCAGCAACACCCCATCACCGTCCTCGATGAAGACGGAACCGCAATTGGCGACTACTATGCGGATCTTCTCGTGAACGACCGCCTGGTCATCGAACTCAAGGCCGTCAAGGCATTGGCTGACGAACATGTCGCACAGATCCTCGGCTATCTGCGTTCCTCCCGCGTGGAACACGGCCTCCTCGTCAACTTCGGTGCAGCCCGATTCGAGATTCGAAAGTACGTCCTGACTACAGATGATTCGCAGGACACGCGAGTATTCAACGTTGGGCACTAGCCGCAAAAAGGCACAAAAGGCACAAAAGAAACGGATTCGAGGCCCCTTGCTCTTCGCGCGTCCTCCACCTCCCGATCCAGTGCTTGCGTGCAGTCACCCAGGAACAGCGCATTCCGAAACCCCACCTTTGTGCTCTTTGTGCCTTTTCGGGGCTAATCCGAATCCCGCCCCTTCCTCCCAACTGCGCGTCCTCTACCGGTCTCCCACGACCCAAATCTGATTCGCTTCCTCCCCCGGCCCACGCCGCACGAACGCGATGCTCCGACCGTCCGGAGAAAACACGCACGCCTCCGGGCGCAGCCCCGGCGCTGATTCTGTCCAGCGCACCGTCGCCCCGCTGGCCAGGTCGGTCACGCACACGCTGCCGTCCATCACATGCGCGATGCTCCGGCCGTCCGCACTCCAACTAAACGCCGAGGCGATGTCGTGCCGGTTCCGTGTCACCATCCGAGCGACGCCGCCATTCGGGGAAATGGACCAAAGTTGCACCACACCGTCCTCGTCTTTCGCAAGAAAGCCGATGCTCGCGCCATCGGGCGACGAACGCAGCCAATGTCGCGGCCCCTGCAGACCGGGAAACTTGCGCCCGGTCGTGAAGGTCAATCGTCGCTGCGCCACGCCTCGAGGCGGCAGGGGCCGACGTACAGCGCTTCCCTCCAGCGGGCCATCGCCCGCCACCGTCAGGTCGTTAGGCAAATCCACCAGGAAGACTTCGGAGACATTCGTTCCGTCCGCGCCCAGGACATGCCCTTGAAAAGCCAGGGCTCGTGCCTGACGCGTCCCATCCGGACGCAGGTAGCCGTTGGTTCCAACCCACGCTTCCTCGAAGGCCCGGCTGATTTCATCCGAACCCGGCCTGGGCTTCGGCACGGTCCGCGTGACCAGCACCGTGAACGCCTCGCCGTCGTGATTGCGCGGGTGGGTCGGGGGGACTTTGACCGGCCGCCCGGCGACGCTTACGCCGAGGTTGCGCTGGTTGGGATCGGCGTTGGGCGAACCAGCCGGGAGCGAGGCGAGCACGTGATCCTCGTAGGTGAAGCTGACCGCGTCCCCGGCCGGGTTCCAGACATGGACATGGCTCCCGCCGCGCAGTGCACCAGGCGTAAACGGCGGAGCCAGGTTGCGGGCATCCAGGTTTCGCGATCGGCCGGGCGTCGACAGATCGACGAGCACCCCCTGACGATGCCAGGCGTTGTAACTCCAATCCGGCGTCGGCCTCTCGGGTCCCAGGATGAACACGACGCTGTTCTCGCGCGGATGAAACGTGGCCACGCCACAAAACGCGCCGTGCACGGCTTCGTAGAGGACCCTCACCTCACCGGTCTCCACCGACACGATCTCAATGCGGCGCCCGTCGAAAACATCACCCGCCGGATCGGACCGCGTGTCGTAGACGATCCAGCGGCCATCCGGCGACCACACGCCCGTATTGGTCAGAATGCGTCCACCCGGTCCGCGCGTGACACACCGGACGCTCCGATTGGTTGCGCCCGCGGCGGCGATGACGTTGCTGTTCATGAGGCAAACCAGGATGGCCAGGGCCGCGGAGGCGACCGCGAGGCGAGCCGGCATTTTCACGGGGCGAACATGTCGTGACGCCGCCCATGGTTTCAAGTAAACACTGTGGCCATCACGTGAAGACCAGCATTCAGGAGTTAATGGACGCCAGCGGCGTGCGCTTTGGGACGAGCGGCGCGCGCGGGTTGGTCACGCAATTGACCGATCGCATCGCCTACGCCTACACCCGAGGATTTCTGCAATTCCTCGAATCGATTGGGGAGTTGCGGCGCTCAGGTGAAGACGTGTTGGTCGGAGGCGACCTGCGGCCGAGCACGCCCCGACTTATGGCTGCCGTCCTGCGCGGCATCGCCGACGCGGGCTATCGTCCCGTCAACTGCGGGCACGTCCCCTCCCCTGCCCTCGCGCTCGCCGGCCTGCAACAACATCGCCCCGCTGTGATGGTCACGGGCAGCCACATCCCGGACGATCGCAACGGGCTGAAGTTCAACAAATGCTCCGGCGAAGTGCTCAAAGAGGACGAGACCGGCATCACCAGCCAGACGGTCGACGTGCCAGCGGACCTATTCGATTCAGCCGGCGCCTTCCACCCGCCTGCGCCCGCGCTGCCTCCTGCTCGAACTGGCGCGGTTGAGCCCTATCTACGGCGGTATACCAACGTGTTTGACCCCGACGCCCTCCGTGGCCTGCGCATCGGCGTCTATCAACATTCGGCCGTCGGACGCGACGTCATCACGGACCATTTGCGCGCGCTGGGGGCCAGCGTCGAACCGCTCGGTCGCTCGGATCGATTCATCCCCGTCGATACAGAGGCCATCCGCGAGGAAGACGTCCTGCTGGCGCGGCAGTGGGCCCAGGCATCGGCGTTCGACGCGCTGGTCTCGGCGGACGGCGACAGCGATCGGCCGTTGGTGGCGGATGAACACGGCGAATGGCTGCGAGGTGATGTGGCGGGCATTCTTTGTGCGCGTTTCCTCGGGGCGGACTCCGTGAGCACGCCGGTCAGCAGCAACACGGCAGTCGAAAAGTGCGGCTGGTTCCGCGAGGTGCGACGCACCCGCATCGGTTCGCCATACGTGATCGCGTCGATGCTGGCGGCCACCGCCGCGGGCGCCCGCGCGGTGGTTGGCTACGAAGCGAACGGCGGATTTCTCACCCACTCGGAGTTTCGAATCAACGGCCGGGCCCTGCCAGCCCTGCCCACGCGCGACGCGATGATCGTCATCCTGGCGGTGTTGCTGCTGGCGCGGCGGGAGGGGCAGACGGTTTCACAGCTGGTCGCAAGCCTGCCGCCGCGGTTCACCGCCAGCGATCGGCTGAAGGATTTTCCCACCGAACAAAGCCGGGCGATCCTGGCTCGATTTGACACCGGTGATGGCGCAGCCGATCGCGAGGCGCTGGACAGAATCTTTGGCGCGGACTTTGGACCGTCGCGATCCATTGATCGCACCGACGGCCTGCGCGTTGAATTGGTCAGCGGGGAGATTCTTCATTTGCGTCCGTCAGGCAACGCACCGGAGTTGCGATGCTACACGGAAGCCGGCAGCGAAACCCGCGCCCGCGCCATGAACGCAAAGGTGCTGGCCATGCTGCCGCAAATCGGGCGAAGCCAGCGTTGATGCCAATCGCGATTGACGGGGACACATTCCGCGAAGGCCGGCGCAGCTCGTGAGAGCGAACAATTCGCGGGCGATTCGCAACGGAGTGTCGCCTTCCCGCATTCGCCGCGGTGTTCCCCGGAACGAATTCCAGATGGGAGTGGCGTCAGTGCCGGAAATGGCGGACACCGGTGAGCACCATCGCCACGCCGTATTCGTTGGCCGCCGCGATGACTTCCTCGTCGCGGACGGATCCACCCGGTTGAATGGCGGCGGTGGCACCCGCCTTGGCCGCGGCGATCAGGCCGTCGGCGAAAGGAAAGAAAGCGTCGCTGCAAACCACGCTGCCGGCGAGCGGCAGGCTGGCTTCGCCGGCCTTCCACACCGCGATGCGGCTCGAATCCACGCGACTCATCTGGCCGGCGCCAATGCCCAGCGTGCGATCTGGACCGGCGTAGACAATGGCGTTGGATTTGACGTGTTTAACCACGCGCCAGCCGAAGAGCAGCGCGTTCCATTCCGCCTCGGATGGCGCGCGTTTGGTGACGACTTTGGCCTCGGCACGCGTCACCCGTCGCAGGTCCCGTTCCTGGGCCAGAAACGAGTTCGCACCCACGCTGCGTATATCGAGCGGCGATGCGCTGGCCGGATTCCTCAAAAGCTGGATGAGACGCAGATTCTTCTTTTTCTGGAGCAAGGCGGCGGCGTCGGGTGCGAAGCCGGGCGCCACGATGACTTCGCTGAAGATTTCCGCGATGGCCTCGGCGCACGGCAGATCGATCGGGCGATTGACGGCAATGATCCCGCCGAACGGCGCCTGGCGATCGGTGGCGTAAGCCTTGTCCCAGGCTTCGCGGAGCGATGTTCCCTGGCCGACTCCGCAGGGATTCGTGTGCTTCAGAATGGCGAGCGTCGGAGCGTCGCCTTCGAACTCGCCGATCAACGACGCGGCGGCCGTGAGGTCGAGAATGTTGTTATACGAAAGCTCCTTGCCGTGGAGCTGCTGATAGAACTCGTGAAAGGCGCCGTAGAGCGCGGCTTTTTGGTGCGGGTTCTCGCCGTAACGCAAGGCCTGCGCGCGCGGGGCGGAAACGGTGAGCGACGGCGGCAAGGCGCTTTCGGCGGCGGTCCCACCACTTTCAGCGGCTTCCAGTTCCGCGAATGCCTTGCTCAGGTGCGCGGTAATCGCGGCGTCATAAGCCGCCGTGCGGGCGTAGACGCGAGCGGCCAACCGGCGACGCAGCGCGAGCGTGGTTTGGCCGGACTTCGTGACCTGCTCGGCAACGATCGCGTAGTCCGCGGGATCGACGATGACCGTGACGCTGTCGTGATTTTTCGCCGCGCTGCGGAGCATGGACGGCCCGCCGATGTCGATGTTTTCGATGGCGTCATGCAGGCTGACGCCCGGTTTGGCCACGGTTTGCTCAAAGGGATAGAGATTGACCACGACGAGATCGATGGGCGGGATGGAATGGGAGGCGACGGCGGCTTCGTGGGTCGCATTGCCGCGGATGTAGAGGAGGCCGCCGTGAATCTTCGGGTGCAACGTCTTGACGCGGCCATCGAGCATCTCCGGAAAACCCGTGTGCTCGCTGATGTCCTTCACCTTCAGGCCCGCTTCGCGCAACGCCTTGGCCGTGCCGCCGGTGGAAATCAGTTCAATGCCGGCCGCGGCGAGGGCCTGGGCGAACGGGACCAAGCCGGTTTTGTCGGAGACGGAAAGCAGCGCGCGTTGAATCTTTGCCATAAAAATGAGGCGCAAAAATCCCCGGCGCAGGCAGTGACGTCAATGGCATTTCTGCAACGCCAAAACCACGCGCAATCTCGAAGACCGAAATTAAAAACCGCAAATGAACACCGATGGACGCAGAGATGCGGGATGGATCAAAAGATCGGATCACCGGCCTCCGGTCGACGATGGAGCGGGTCGACACCAACGAGGTTCACCATGTCTCTCTCTGCGTCTATCCCCGTGCATCCGCGGTCAAATTCCTGACGCGAGGATCTCAAACCAGCAATTCTTGAATCTCCTCCCAGGAGAGCGTCTCGGTGAACTGCTGCTCGTCGCCCATGGTGGCGGAGATCAACTCGCGCTTGCGCTGCTGCAGAAGCAGGATCTTCTCTTCAATCGTGTCCCGCGTGATCAGCTTGTAGCTCGTGACCACGCGGGTCTGGCCGATGCGATGGGCCCGGTCGGTGGCCTGCGCCTCGACCGCCGGATTCCACCACGGGTCGAAATGAATGACCGTGTCGGCGCCCGTCAGGTTCAACCCCACCCCGCCCGCCTTCAGGCTGATTAAGAAGACCGGGATTGAAGCGTCGCGTTGGAATGTGGCGACCACCTCGGACCGGTTTCTGGTGGAACCATCCAGGTAGCAATGGCGAATCTCCGATTCATCCAGCGACTGGCGAAGGAGTGCCAGCATGCTGGTGAACTGGCTGAACACCAGCACCCGATGTCCGCCGTCGAGGACTTCCTCCAACAACTCGGTGAACAGCTCAAATTTACCCGACGGAACCGAAGGCCGCGTGCCTGCCGAAGGGATCGGTCCCGACTCTGCGTTCGCGGCGGCTTCCGGCGTCGCGTCGAGCTTGAGCAACCGCGGATCGCAACAGATCTGGCGCAGGCGCAGCAACGCGTTGAGCATGATCATGCGGCCGCGCGCCAGCCCGGCTTCGCCCGTCGCATCCAGCACTTCGCGGCGCGTCGCTTCGAAGACCTGGCGGTACAGCGTGCGCTGTTCCTCGTTGAGTTCGCAGAAGGACACTTGCTCCAGTTTCTCGGGTAAATCCGTGGCCACCTCACGTTTCGTCCGGCGCAGGATGAACGGGCGCAGGCGTCGGGCCAGACGGGCCTGCGCGTCCGGATTCTTGTCCCTCGTGATCGGCATCTCGTAGCGCTCACGAAAATCCTGCGCCCGCCCGAGGTAACCCGGCATGAGAAAGTCGAAGATGCTCCACAGGTCGAGCACGGAGTTTTCCAGCGGCGTGCCGGTCAGGACCAGCCGATGGCGCGCCCGGATCGATTTCACCGCCTGCGCGTTCTGGGTCTGGCGGTTCTTGATGTGCTGGGCTTCGTCGAGGATCACCGTGTCGAACTCCACGCCGGCATAGCGCTCGGCATCGCGACGCACCACTGCATAGCTGGTGATGACGAGGTCTGAATGGGGCACGCGCTCGAAGAGAGCGTGGCGATTCGGCCCCTGCAAGGCCAACACCTTCAGGCCGGGAGCGAAACGCGCGGCTTCGGCCTGCCAGTTGAACACGAGACTCGTCGGGCAGATGACCAACGCCGGGCCTTTCACCGTCTGGCCGGCGGCGGCGCGCGTGAGCAAACACGCCAACGCCTGCAACGTTTTACCCAGGCCCATCTCGTCGGCGAGAATCCCGCCAAAACCGTTCGCGCGCAAAAAGTGAAGCCATGCGACCCCCTGCTTCTGATACGGACGCAGGACGGACTCAAGCGGGCCGAGCGGCGGGCATTCGGCGGGAGAAGCGCCGCTTTCGCGACCGGCCCGCTCCCGCCAGGCCGAAGGAGCTTCCACCTTCCATTCGGGATGCTGGCGCAGCGTGGCATCAAGAAAGCCCGACTGCGCTGCGCTGATGCGATAGCCGGTTTCATGCTGCTGCGGGGAACAATCGAGCAACACCTCCTGCAACTCCTCCACAGCGCCCGTGTCGATCACCGCCATCTTGCCGTTCCTCAAGCGGGTATGGGTTTGCCCTCCGAGCAGCAGGCGTTGGATCTCCGCGGCAGGAATTCGCTCGCCGCCGCTGGATTCGTAAACCACGCCCAGATCGAACCACTGCACACCACTCGGAGTCACCTGGAACCGGGGTTCGATGCGCTCGAGATTCTGGCGCGTGCTGCGATCGAGGCGTTCTTCCAGCGCGACCTCCCACTCGCGTTGCAACCGTGGATATTCCCGGGCGAAAAAGTTCAGCACGGCGTTCTGCCCGTTGAGTTGCATCCGGCCCTGGGCATCCGGCGCGCTGAAGCCCACCCTCTGCAGGCGCGCCAACGCGCTCCGTTCGGCACCGAGGTCGCGGGTCGAATAACGCGTCGGCACGGCCGGATCGGGAATCCAAGCCGCCTCGTCGCGCCCCGTTACGCCGAGCGTCATGATGCGCGCCCCATAGGCACACTGCAGAACCGCGGTCAACTGCGCCATCCCGCCCTTCAGCTCGAGCAGAAATCGGGGCGGCGCCGGCTCCAACAAAAAGTCCGTTTCGGAAAAATTCGCCTCCAGGTGACCGGACGCGTTCAGCAGCGGCCAGAATTGACTGAGGAACATCGGAACCTGTGGACGCGGGATCCGCATCGGACCCTGCATCAACGCAGCCAGCGGGCCGCTCAAGCCGAGCGGTTGCAGCCGGTTCGATTGCCAAACCCATTGCCCGCCGATCAGCGGCGGCAACACGCGTCCGCCGCGGACCTCCACCAAAATCTCGCCACTCGCTTCGAGCGATGCCTTCAGCGGAAGCGGATACGGGTCGGACAGAATCGCGACCGGGATCGCCTTGCCCAGCGTGACGCCTTCGAATCCGGCGAGCAACGGCACCAGCGTCAGGAAATCGCGCGTCTCCAGAATCACCATGCCGGGCGTCTCGCCGGCGAGTTCTTCCAACCGGTCGAGGATCTTTCCCGCCGCCTCGGAGAACGCGTAAGTTCGTTCCTTGGGCAGGGCGTTGAGTGGACCCCGTCCACGTTCCCATTCGGCCTCCAGCACGAGCATGACCTTTCCCCGCGCTGACGCTTCGGCAAAATTGGGCGGCAGAATGATGAACAGTTCAGCCGGCGTTCCGGTGGACGATCGGCCAACGCGCGGCCCGGACGGGCGGGCTGGAGGGGCCTTTGCTCCAAGACCGGAGGAAGCACCGGTTCCGCGCGCGGTCGCCTTCGGAGATCCCGCACTCGTGCCGGCGGGCTTTTGCGCCTCGAGCCAGTGCAAGCCCACGGCCACCACGTGCGGACAGATCTTGCCCCATTCGCGCGCCTCGCGGCAGGTGCAGAGATTTTCCATGTCCACACTGCCTTTGATCACCATCGACGCGCGAAAGCTCGCCCCGGAGACCTGGACCACACCGCGGAGCAGCGGCGGCTCCCAGAACGAGCTCAGGACTTGATCCTGGGCCAGGTAGGCCCGGGCGCGTTTCATCGCGTCCCAGCCCGCAGCGTTGCTCAACAGTTTTTCGGTCAGTTCAACCGGCATGTCGCCATCATGGCTCACCGAAAGAATTGTCGCCACACTCTTCAAACACCGATCCGGCGAACGGCTGATGGAGTCACTCGGACTTACTGCCTCCCCCCGGGCCAGCGCCGGCCTGAGGGAGCACTGAGCCGTGGTTAGGATCTGCAAAATCATTGCCGAGAGGCGAGCTTACTGACAACCTCCGGCATCCCTGATTAAGCGATGTGCTGCAGCCAAACTGCGCACGCAGGGCTGGAAGTCAGCAGGAATAGGAAGAGAGAGCAACCGCATGGCAATGCAGATATGACTACGACCACGGAATTCATCCACCGAATTCGGGAAGACTTGCACGGTGGGTATCGGTTTATCCCATTTCTGGGTGCAGGATTGTCAAAACCCTCCGGGGTTCCCACCACACCAGAGCTCAAACGATACCTGGCGTTTTGCATTGTCAAAGCGTTGGGACTGGACCCTTTCGCGCTGCCAGGGACCGCCGTGCCAGCAGATGAACCATGGCATCCCCGGCGCCATTTGTGGCCGTCGCTGATCGCCCCAAAGCAGCGAGCCAATCGCGAAGTGACCGCGGCCGGGATGGATTCAATTCTAACCGCGGCTCTGCAGAAGTTCCCGGGGCACCCGGGAAAGCTCGACCTGATTCGAGAAGGGCACGGCTCATTGGCCGACTGGCGCACAGCACTACTGTTCCTTTCCCGACTGACTGTCCGCCAGGAGAAGGACGGAACGAACCGGGTAATGCTCGGGTCCCCTGACAGCTCGGTGATCGATTCGTTTTTTCGATTTCTTCTCAAGGATCGGCAACCGTGCCTCGGCCACCGAATGATTCACGCTCTCAGCTCCCTCCTTCGCTACAACTTGATACTGACGACAAATTTCGACGATCTCGTTGAAAGAGCGTTTGCCACGGCCGGGGCCCCCCTCACCCAGTTTGAAGTTCCTTTGGGCGCGTCCCTGCCTTCGCCCCGCCTGGTCCTTGGGCATCGCTCGATCGTCAAGTTGCATGGCGGCCAGTTTGGATTGAGGGCCGACTATTCCCTGGATTCCGTGCCGGGGCGAACCGATCGCTGGAACTTTCTCGCGTATCTGGCTGGACGCAGCCTGGAGAACAATTCGGAAATTCCGCCGGAGACCAGCATGGCGCCCATGTCGGACCGCGTATCGCTCCTGATGTTCGGCTTGTCCGCCCGGGACCAACGCACGCAAAGCTTGCTTGGTTTGAGCCTCCAGAAGTTTCCCAACCTCCGGATCTACTGGGTTTGTTTTTCAAAATCAGACGCCGACTTCGCTTCAGAGTTCGCGCAAGAGAACGACGCCATGGGACGGATTCACCGGCTTCGCCATTCCGATCTTGGTCAATTGATGCTGCAGATTTATCAAGACTGCTCGTGCTCCGTGCCGACCAGCGGAATCATCTTTCCGGCGCTGTGGAATCTGCCCACTCCTCCCTTGCTTCCGATCCCGGGGAAGGAGACTGAAGAACGGAAGAGCTTCGAACGCCTCCGCGAGGCCATAAAAAACAGGGTTGCAAACTGGACCCGAAAGTCGAGGACTCGAGGCAAGGGCGGTCTTGTCAACTCCACGGACCCGAAGCCAATCGTTGTTCTGGCCGACCACGAGGTTCGAGGGGCGGTAACAGTTTGCTCAGATCTGTTCTTTGAGAGCGACTGGGGACCGGACGTCCGGCCGGTCGAGTGTTTGTGGATCGATCTGGACGACATCGCCGAGCCCGTCGGGCTTTTTCTCCGATTGACACTCATGATGGCTCGTCAGCATGGCGACATGAACCCGATCAGTTCCCTTGACCTCTCAGCCTTCTACGATCCGGAGCGTTTTTCTGAGTTCGAGAATGCCGTGCTGACATCGCTTCGCTCCTACGCAGCCCGAACCGAATCCCGCTGGATTGTTTTCATCAATGCCTACGAAGGCGCGGGTGCCAACGCCCGATTCGAGCCCATCCACAACTGGCGCCGGCAGCTGCACGTCCAACCGCTGGTCAATCTCATCCCGAAGATCGTGCAAGATGCCGGCTGCCGGATGAATTTCGTCCTCATTTTGCAGAGCGGTCGACGCCCATCCATTCTCCAGCGTCTGTGCCTTGAGGACGAGCGTTGGCCCGATCCGGCAAAGGAAGTCCTCGCCCTGTCCCGCCCCGCCAGTCAGTTCCGGCACCCGATCGCGGTGGAGAACGCATTCAAGTATTTCATTTCGCGCACGGACGATCCCGCCACCAGCGGACTGAAGCTGAAGTTTCTCTATCTTGTCTCCCTTTTCGGCATCGCGCGCTACCCCGCCAGCCTGGTTCGAATCTTCCACAAATACTGCGAAGAAATCGGGGTCAGATCGATCGACGATCCCGGCTGTGAATACTCGTCGGTCGGGCGGGATCCCATCTCCAGATTTCAAGTCAAGATCAACGAATGGATTAGCACCCTCGAGGAGTTTGGGGTGATTCGACGAAAGGTCGGGGACTTAATCTGGCTTCATCTCCGGCTGCGAGACGACCTCCGAAAGCGACTTAGGCGTGACTACCGGATTTCCAGGGAAGACGCCCACCACCTGAGCAATCTAACCGCTCGCTGGTACGGACGGCTGCTCCTGGCGACAGCCGACCCGCTCGCGGCTATCGAGTCACTTCATCATTGCCTGGACGGCATTGCCACCTGGTTTGATACGCGTGAATGGAAGGAAGAATTGTCTGAAGAAAAGGATCGAGCGACCCTGGAAGTCAACGCGGCGGAACGGTCGGCTGTGATGGCAGCGCACAGCCTGCTGGTTATCAATACCGCTGAAACACTCCTCAAAAGGAGGCTGTCCGATCAATTTGCCGACTCAGCCCTCGCCGCCCTGCAATCACGAGTAAAATGGACGATCGACAAACTGCGCCAGCACGCCCGGCACTCAAAAGCCCGAAGGCAGCTCTGGAAGCCAACGGAACAGGCGTTGATCCGCCTTTTGCGCCGGGTGGTTCTGCTGCGCTCGTCCCTTTATTCCCTAGAAGGCGAGTATCTCCGGGTCCTTGAACTCAAACAGGGCAGGCTGGGTCCCAGCGGCCAGCCTCTCTACCGGCTGCTCAAGGCATACCAACGCCCGGTGGACTATGAGAATCAAATCGATCAGCACAGATTGGAACTCGACGTCGCAAACGCTCATCTCTGCCTGCGGCACTATGAAAAAGCCGAAGAAGGGATGAAACGACTGTGGACGATTGATTACCATCTGGTATGGCCGCAACTCAAGAATCGACCGCAAGAATGGCAGACCGCCGCGGCGGCCGCTCGCCGGCATCTTCACCTACTGACCAGCGGCGGCCCGCCAGAGGTTCTCGAGAAGCAACGGCGATTCATTACGAGGATTGCCCGCCGTCTTGTCTACCTGCGACTGCATCAGAGCCTCGCTGCTTACCTGGGCATCGACCCGACGGATCGACAACGACCCGAGCTCAACGCAG
Organism: Limisphaerales bacterium; assembly: GCA_044230345.1. GTDB lineage: Bacteria > Verrucomicrobiota > Verrucomicrobiia > Limisphaerales > JADJPG01 > JBGARF01. The sequence goes on along the minus strand of JBGARF010000046.1, from coordinate 24,840 downwards.
AGCGGCGACAGGAGCGGATTCGATACTTGACCGAAGCGCTCTGGTTTGCCGAGTTCGGACTCGAGGTCCTGCGAGGAATAAGCGACACTCAGGATGACTACGTCTTCGAGGAGAACGTCCGCATCCGGGCGCATGCCGCCCTCTGCCATGGCGCGTTGAGCACGGTGGTTGAGTCAAACGGAGATGGCGGGGTTTCAACCTTGCTAGCCGCCGACATGGCTTTATCGGATGCCGAGTCCTTCATCGACGAGTTCCCGATGAAAGACCCCGGGATCAGCCGGGCGATCCTCGAACTCCGTCGCGCCGAGCTCAACCTGATCCGGGTAGGCAATGTTCGTTGGTTTCGATTGCTGCGCGGAACCGTCAGACAGTGGTACCAGTCGCTCGAAAAATTTGAGTCCGCCAACGATCTGGCCCATCTGGAGGTCCCAACCGGGCACGATACAAAAGACGCGGATGTCTACTCGGTCCTCTCGGAGATCTACGAAGCGCTTCGAGCCATCGATCGCGCGCAGTCTGAACTCAGAAATCACCCCAAAAGCCGTTGGTGGTGGTGGATCCTCGGCGTGCTCAAAACCAAGGCGGGCGAGTACCTTTACACGGTGAGATTGGCCCGACATTGGCTCGAACGAACCTCTCCCGTCGCCAGCGACCAGAACAGACTCGCCAACGGAAAACTCGTTCCAGCGTATCTGGCTCAGTTCTTTCGGGAAGAAATCCGGGATTTCGTCGCAATCCAAGCCATGAACGACATCTTCCAGTTGACCCGATTGCTGGATGCCTACGGCAACGTGGTCCTGCTGATCGCCGTCTTTCAAATCCACAATCAACATTCGCCCAAGGCGATCTCAAATCAGCTGGAAGGGGGCGTCGATCGCCTCAAGGCGATTCGCATTCGTCTTGAGCACTGCCTTAAGATCGATCCGGACGTTGATGTCCACGTCAGAAACTACGCGCACCGATGTCTTGAGCAGGCCCAACGCTTGCAAAGCTTCCACGACAGGATTAGCGGAAGCTCGCGACAGCCGATTCGTCCACACAAGGTTCCCCGCCCATGATCCAGACTCCGGGTGGGACTCATTCGGCCGATCCAAGGCAAGGTGGCCGGCAAAACTTCATGGAACCTCGACTAAGGAAAAACTGGCTTCAGCTTCCGTTTCAGGTGCTGCTCGCCTTGCTGCTTTTGGGCAGCCCGTTTTCAGTGGTCGGCGCCGAGCTGCGGGTCATGACGTTCAACCTTTGGGTGGGAGGCGACGCCGGGAAGCAACCGTTGGAACGTACGATCGACGTCATTCGCCAGGCCAAGGCGGACGTGGTCGGCCTGCAGGAAACCCACGGCTATGCGGCGACCCGTGGCCAGCGAGGCCCGGACAACGGCCAACGGATCGCCGACCAACTCAAGTGGCACTACTTCGCCCAAGCCGGGCGCATGGGCATTCTCAGCCGCCATCCCATCGTCACCAACACACCCGGGCGCCACGGAGTGTCGCTTCGGCTGCCTTCCCGAACCGACGTCTGGATGTTCAACACGCACCTCAACCACGCGCCCTACCAGCCCTATCAATTGCTGGCCATCCCATACGCCAACGCGCCCTTTCTGAAGACTGCAGCAGAAGCCGTGGCGGCAGCACGCGCGGCCCGCGGCGCTGAGATCGACCAGGTGCTGGCCGACTTGAAGCCGGTCCTCGCCGCCGGACACACCGTGTTCCTGACCGGTGACTTCAACGAGCCCTCGCATCTCGACTGGACACCGCGCGCCGCGGCGGCCGGGAAGTGTCCGCTACCCGTCGAGTATCCCTCCACGAAAGCCGTCATCGCCGCCGGCCTGCGCGATGCCTTTCGGACGCATTACCCGGACGAAGTTTTGCGGCCGGGCTGGACCTGGACGCCGATCACGGAGCCGAACGATCCCAAGGATCGGCACGATCGCATTGATTTCGTCTTCGTGGGGGGAGACCAGGTGAAGCTGAAGCATTGCGAGATTGTGGGGGAACGAGAGGACCGCGCGAACATCGTGGTGAAGCCGTATCCGTCAGATCATCGCGCGGTGGTGGCCACGGTGGAAATTCGCTGAGTCAAAACTCGCCAGGGACCCCGACCAGCGCCGCATCGGCGCCCGCAGCCCAGCCGTGCGCGCGCTACTCCAATTTGAGATCCGCAACGACGGGATGATGGTCGCTGGGGTATTGGCCCGCCTGTTCGAAGACGAACACCTCGGCCCGGGACGTGGTCCATGGACCGCGCAGGAGAATCCAGTCGATGCGAAACGTGCCAGCGACGGCGCCTTTGAAGTTGTGGAAAGTGTTCAGGCCATCGTTGCGACGGGTCGCCGCCGTCACCCATGCGTCCCGAAAAAAGCCGTCACCCGTCAACAGATCGTAGGTGGGCTCCTTGCCTGGCTCGGCGTTGAAGTCGCCCACGAACACGATCGGAAGATTCGTGTCGAGCAACGTGAGGCGTTGCCGGATCAGGCGGGCGCCTTTCTCCCGGGCGGACGGCAGCGCGTGATCAAGGTGGGTATTGATGCAGTAAAACTCGCGCCCGGTCGGCCTGTCCCGGAATCGCGCCCACGTCACCATGCGCCGGTTGGTGTTTCCCCAGTTGGTGGACGCGATGACGCTGGGGGTGTCGGAAAGCCAATAGTGATCGAACTCGACGGGTTCCAGACGCGCGTGGCGATAAAAGATGGCCATGAACTCGCCGCGGCTTCCGCCGTCGCGCCCGAGGCCGATCCAATGATACTCGGGCAAATCCTGGGCGACATCGCGGAGTTGGGGATACAGGCCTTCCTGAGTTCCCGCCAGGTCCGCTCCGATCGCCCGCCAGCAGGCTTGCATGGTCGCTCGTCGCGCGAGCCAGCTGTTGGGCGAGTTGGTGCCGGCGAAGCGAAGATTGAATGTCATTACCCGCAATCCGATCGCGGGGGAGGCGCCGGCTCCGGACCCACTGCTCGTCAGGAGCGCAAGAGCGGCCAGTAGCAGCGTGAAGATGCCGGATCTCATCCGCGGGCGACCACCGCCGCGAACTTTTGGAAAAAGTCCGCCATCATTTTCTTTGCGGCAGCTTCGATCAGGCGCGAGCCGATGGCCGCTATCATTCCGCCAACCTGGGCATCGGCGTCACAAATCAACCGCGTGCTGGCACCGTTCTCCTCAAGCCGAACCTTGGCCAGGCCCTTGATGAAGCCCGGGCCACCCTTTCCTTCAATGCTCAGCGTGTAAGACTGCGGCGCCTGAATGTCCCTCAGTTGAATCTTGCCCACGTAGGTGCCCTTGATGCCGGCCAGGCCAACCTTCAAATGGGCGTCGTAGCTGTCCTCGCCGGTCTTCACCATCTTTTCGCAGCCATCGATGATCGACTGCAGCACGGCTGGATCCGTGATCGCCTGGAACACACGTTCGCGGGGCGCCGGCAAATCGTAGGTTCCGCTGAGTTTCATGCGCGGCTGTGCGCCAGCTCCAGGGCGCGACGGGCGTTGACCCGGACCAGATGCGCGCGGTAATCCGCTGACGCGTGTATGTCATTGAGTGTTTCCACGCCATCGTCCGCCTTGAGCGCCGCGCTTTCGATCAGCTCGGACGTCAGCTCGCGTCCCTTCAACGCAGCTTCGCTGGCAGTCGCGCGAAATGCCTTCGTCGCCGCGCCGGTCACGCCGATCGCCACCGCGCTGTTCTCCGGGTTGATGACCACGGCCACACCGGCCACGGCAAAGCCGCTGGCCTTCTGCGCGGCTTTCACATAGGCGACCGACGACGACGTCACCGGCACTCGAATTTCCACGAGAATTTCGTTGGGCTGAACCGCGCTCTGCATCATCTCCACGAAGAAATCAGCGGCGCGCACCGTGCGACGTCCTTTGGGGCCGGCCAGTTCCATCTCGGCTTCGAGGGCGACGATCGCGGCGGGCCAGTCGGCGGCGGGATCGGCGTGCACAATGGATCCTCCGAGAGTGCCCCGGTTGCGGACTTGGGCATCGCCGATGGCTGCGGCAACCTCCGGGAGCAACGGACAGCGGGTCTGGAGCAACTCGGAGCTTTCAATGTCGTGATGGGTGGCCAGGGCGCCAATCCGAAGGCGAGCGCCTTCGACGCGGATCGTGTTGAGGCCCGCGATCCGGCCAAGGTCGATCAGGGCGGGCGGTTGGGCCAGCCGCAGTTTCATGGCCGGGATCAGGCTGTGGCCGCCGGCCAGCACCTTGGCGTCAGGCGTGTCGGCGAGCAGCCGGACGGCTTCGTCGACTGAGCTGGGACGATGGTAGGCGAACGGGGCCGGAATCATTTCGTGGCTCCTTTGGATTGGGCGAGCGCGCGCCAGATTTTTTCGGGGGTCAACGGGAGGTCGAGATGTTTGATGCCGAAGGGCGAGAGCGCATCGAGCACGGCGTTGGCGATGGCCGGAGTCGCGCCGATGGTGCCGGCCTCGCCGACGCCTTTGATTCCCATCGGATTGCTCGGGCTGGGCGTCACGGTATGCCCCAGGATGTAGTTCGGAATATCAGCGGCCCGGGGCATCGCGTAGTCCATGAACTCACCCGTCAGCAGCTGCCCGTTCTCGTCGTAAACACAGCGCTCAAACAACACCTGCCCGAGCGAATGAGCGATGCCGCCCTGAACCTGACCTTCCACCAGCAGCGGGTTGATCTGGGGGCCGCAATCGTCCACGGCGACATACTTCACGATCTCCACCTGGCCGGTGTCGCGATCGATCTCCACGGCCACGATGTGGGTTCCGAACGGATAGGTGCAGTTCGAGGGCTCGAAGAAGCTGCTCGCCTCCAGTCCGGGCTCCCAGTTTTTCGGGATATTCTTCGCGATATAGGACTCGGCCGCGAGGGTTTGGATCTTCAAGCCCTCCTTCGCCTTGCCCTTCACGAAGAACACGCCGTCTTCAAAAACAATGTCCTTTTCCTTGGCCTTCAGCTGATGCGCGGCGAGCTTGCGGGCTTTGGCGATGATTTTGTCGATGCACATCAGGATGGCGGTTCCGCCAATGACCGTCGTGCGGCTGCCATAGGTATCGCGGCCATAATGCGCCACGGCGGTATCGCCCCGATGCACCACGATGTCTTCCATGGGCACGCCGAGTTTGTCGGCTGCGATCTGGGCGAAACTCGTCTCCTGTCCCTGGCCGTGGGGCGTGGCGCCGGTAATGACCGTGACCTTGCCGCTCATTTCGAGGCGCACACAGCCCCATTCCCAGCCGCCGGCGGACATCATCTTGGAGGGCCCGAGCGCGCAGATTTCGACGTAGGTGCTGAGGCCGACCCCGAAAATGCGGTCCTGCTTGCGCGCGGTGTCACGCTGTTTGATCAAGCGTTCCCAATCCGCCAGTTCCTGCGCCTTCTTCAGCGCGCCCTGGTAATTGCCAGAGTCGTAGGTCAACCCGGTCGCGGTATCGAACGGAAACTCCGTCGGCTTCGGAAAATTCTTCAAGCGCAGCTTCACCCGATCCATCCCCAACTCGTCCGCCACCAGGTCCATCAGGCGTTCAATGGTGTAGGTGGCCTCGGGCCGGCCGGCGCCGCGGTAGGCGTCGGTGGCCATCTTGTTCGTGTAGACGCCGATGACGTCCATGCGGAGGGCCTTGAACTTGTAGCAGCCGCTGAGCATCGAGCCAGTCAGGGTGGGAATGGCGGGGGTCAGCAGCTGGTTGTAGGCGCCGAGATCCGCCACGCTGCGCGCCTTGATGCCCAGCAGCGTGCCGTCCTTTTTCACGGCCACCTCGTATTCCCCGACCTGGTCGCGGCCATGAATGGTCGAGGAAGCGTTCTCGCGTCGTGATTCGATCCACTTGACGGGCGCACCGAGCCGTTGGGCGAGATGCGAGGCGATGGCTTCCTCGGCGTAAAGATTGAGCTTCGATCCAAACCCGCCGCCGACTTCGGGCGCGACGATCCGCAGCTTGTTTTCGGGCACGCCAATCATGCCGGGAAGAAGGGTGCGGATGAGATGAGGAATCTGGGTCGAGGTCCACAGCGTGAGCGATTCCTCGCCCGCATGCCAGCTGGCCACGCAGCCGCGCGGTTCTAGCGCCATCGGGATCAGGCGCTGATGCACCATGCGGGCCTTGACCACCTTGTCGGCCGCAGCGAAGGCAGCCCCGAGATCGCCGGTCGCCACCGTCCAAACGAACGCCTGGTTCGTTCCGAGTTCCGGATGAGTCAGCGGCGCATCGGGCAGCAAGGCCGCCTCCGGATCCGTCACCACGGGCATGGCATCGTAGTCGACCTCAATCAAATCGAGTGCATCCCGCGCGATCGACCGGTCATTGGCCACCACCACCGCAACCGGGTGCCCGACGAAGTAAACGCGGCTGGAGGCCAGGCAGGTGTGTTTCGGCGCCTTTTGATCCGGCGCCAGCGAAGCGCACGGAACGAGCCCGCAGGCGTCGTTGAGTTGGGCGCCGGTAAAAACACCCACGACACCCGGCAAGGCCTTGGCCGCGTCGACCCGCAGGCTGTCGATGCGCGCATGCGCGTAGGGGCTCCGCAAGACCACCATGTGCAGCATCCCCGGCAGGACAAGATCGTCGACGAACGTGCCCCGGCCCTGAATGAGACGCGGATCCTCCACCCGCTTCATCGAGCGCCCGACGTAACCCTTGGGAATTTTCGGTTTAGTCATGTGCCAGATCCTTGATTGTCGTCAGGCCTTGGCCCGGGCCATTTTGCGGCCGGCGGAAACGACGGCGTCCACAATATGCGAATAGCCGGTGCAACGGCAGAGGTTGCCGTCGAGGCCATGGGCCACCTGTTCGCGGGTCGGCTTGGGATTTTGCCGCAGCAGTTCGATGCTGGCCAGGATCATGCCCGGGGTGCAGTAGCCGCACTGCAATCCGTGACATTCCCAGAACGCTTCCTGCACCGGGTGCAACTGGCCCTGGCAGGCCAGGCCCTCGATCGTGGTCACCTCCGCACCGTCGGCCTGAACGGCCAGGAGCGTGCAGGACTTCACCGCCTTGCCATCCAGCAACACGGTGCAGGCGCCGCACAGGCTGGTTTCACAGCCAACGTGGGTTCCGGTGAGGCGGCACTGATCACGGAGCAGATGCACCAGCAGCGTGCGGGGCTCCACCTCATGTTCTTGAACGACGCCATTGACCTTGAGAGAAACGCGGGTTTTCACGGGGACAAAGACAAATTCCGTTTGTTGTTCGTGCCGTCAGGTGTCGGCGGGAGAGTAAGTCGCCGATGTCCGGCGGGGGAAGAAAAAAGATGCCCGCCCTGACGCCCGCGGTGCATCTCGAAGGTGTTGGTGAAAGTCAGCTAGATGTCGGACCGCAAGCTCGGAAGCCCGCGCGACAGCGCTCCCAGTGCGGCCGAATCCAGTCGTTCAGCGATTCTACCACCAACTTGGAGATGCACGGTAACGCCCGCATCCCTGAGGGCCGGCCCCAAAGCATCCTTGCTTCGCCAGGCGTTCCGATGATGACTTCAGTGCAGAGGCGGCAAGGAGCCGCCTAACCGGCACGCAAGGGTGCGGTCACTGCCCGGCGGCCTAACCTTGGGACGAGTAATAGTCGTCGACCTTGGCAGCCACGTCCTTGTAGCTGATGTCGATCTCGTAGATTTGCTTGAACTGATCCATGGCCTCTTCCTTCTTGCCCATTTTCTCCAGCACACAGCCAAGCTGGTAGATCATTTCCTTCTTTTCGTCGTCGAACCCGGGCTTCTCCTTCAGCGCTTCCTGCAGCTTGCGGGCGGCCAGATCGTTCATGTTCCGGGCGGAAAAACATTGGGCCAGGTACATCATGGACGAGAGCCGTTTGCTGGGGTTCGCCTGGGCTTTCTGAAACTCCTGGATGGCCTCGCTGATTTTTCCGGCCTGAAGGTAGAGTCCGCCGAGTTCAAACTTGATGAGGAGATCCGTGGGATATCGCTCGGCTCGTTTCCGGGTGTCCTCGAGCTGAAAGGCGGCGCGTTCCTTGCGGGCCTGCTCGAGCTGCTCGGCGTGGGCAGGATCGTTGGGATCGAGCTGGGCCATCAGGTGATCCAAACGCTTGAGCTGCGTGTCGCTGATCACTTTTTCCAGCGATGGATCGGTGCCGCCATCGAGCGTGCGGATGCGCTCATAGGTCGCCAGCGCCTCGTCGAAGTTCTTCTGCTGGGCGTGAATGTCCGCGATGTTCCGCAGGAGCTTCAGATTGCGCGGTTCCTGGACGAGGCGAGCCTCGTATTCGCGGATGAGCCGGGCGGAATCGTCCTCATTGCGGACCACGCGGTTTTCCTGCTCCAACCGGACGGCTTCGCTTTTGTTCTTGAGGATGTCGCGATAGCTTCCGGTCCCGCTGGAGAGCGCTTCATAGCCGCCCTCGTTCAAGGTGCGCTTGGCGGCCAGATCTTTCAGGGCCATGGAAATCTCGGCCTTGGTCGGGTGCGACCGCTGTAATTCCTGGTAGACGCCTTCGGCTTTGGCCACCTGCCCGGCGGCGGCAAGCGCCTCGCCATAGGCCATCGACAGGTCGTAGTCGCGCGGGGAGGATTTGAGCAGCATCTCGTAGGCGAAGCAGGCGGTCTTCGGGAGGTCGGCCGCCCGGGCGGATTCGGCCAGGATTTTGTGGGCCATCGAGTTGTTGGGATCCCCGTCCAAGATCTGCTCGGCGATCAGCATGGCCTCCACGGGATTGCGCCCCTTTGCCATCTGGGCCTTGGCGATGAGCGGCGAGGCGCTGGCTCCACCCAACATCTTCTTGAAAAAGCCCGTGCTCGCCCCGGCCTTCTTGATCTGCGCGGCCCGCAGCGCCTGACGTCCCTCGAGATAGCCGGGCTCGCGCTTCACCACCTCCTGAAAAAAGGTGATGGCGTAGTCGAGGTTCTGGCGTTGCACCGCCGCCACACCCTTCTGAAAAAGTTCACGAACGTCCCGCGGAATCTCGGCGAGTGTCTTTTCTGGCATGCCGGAAAAATAGGGACCGGCCGGGCGAAAATCCAATCTAAATCCGAACTTCACCCTCCCCGGTTGGCGCGCCGCAGCAACGCTGCCCCCACCACCTGAAAGATAAAGTTAGGCAACCATAAAATCAGGTGCGGCGCCAAATCCGGCCGGGTCTCCAAGGAGGTGCCGAAGATGAAAAAGCTGTAGTACGCCAGCACCAGCAGGATGGCCAGCGCGAGGCCGAAGGAGGTCTCCCGGCGATGCGCCCGAATGCCCAGCGGGATGCCCACCAAGGTGAACCCCAGGCAGGCAAAAGAGAAGGCCACCTGCGAATGCATCCGCAAACGTACGGGATAGGTCAGATCCGCCAGCCTCGTCCGCTTCAGCCGTTCCATCTTGCGACGTTCCTCACCCGTCTGGCCCGCGGGCAGGGTCGGCTCCAGGGGCAACGCCAGGGAAGTCTTCGCTTCCAGCTCACGCAACTCCTGCGCCAGTTCGCGGTAGGTCATGTTGTCCAAATCCACCCGCTCCGTCTTCCGGGTCACCGTGTTGGTGTAAACGAAGTCCACCTCGCCCAGCATGACGGGTCTGGCCGGCTGGCCAACCTCGCCAAACTCCGTCAGCACGCTGTTGGTCAGGCGGACGAAGACCAGATTGTTGGACGGGCTGAAGACAATCTCGCCGGAGCTGGCCCGGGTGTAGCTCTCCACCTTGTCGCCCTTCAGCCGATAGGCCAGGACACCGTCCAAATAAGGCCCGTTGACCTCGCTCACATAGATGATCGCTCCGGCAAAATCCCGGATGTAGGTCTTCTCCGGAATCAATGAGGTCACGCGGGCCAGGCCAACTTCCCGGAGCAGTTCCTTGTAATGGACGCGGCACTTGGGCCCGAGATGCATGGTGACAAACGCGCAGGCGCCAGCCAGCACGAGGCTCAGGGCCAGAACCGGCCAGACCAGCCGAATGAGACTCACCCCGCTGGCGCGCATCGCCGTGATCTCCTGGTCGGCACTCAACCGGCCGAAGACCAGCAGCGCCGCCGTCAGAAGCCCCATGGGCAGCGCATAGACCAGCACCCACGGAATCAACATGAGGATCGCCTTCGCCACGAGGGCCATCGACACCTGCTGACTGACCAACAAGCTCAGCACCTCGCGCAGGACGCTCACCAGGAGGATGAAAAAGGTGAACACCCCCACGGTCATCGTCAGCGTGCCCAACACCTGGCCTAACAGATACCGGTGCAGAGTTCTCATGATGGCAGCAAGCCAACGCGCCAACGAGGCGGCACGGCTTGATCCACGGGCCAGGCGCTTTGGCCGCTTTGACCACCATGCCGCCCGCGCGGCCGATTGAAAGTCGCGGCAATCACACGCGACGCAGCGAACGCCAAGGCTCTTGATCCGCCACCTCCACGGTGATCGGCCCCGGGTTCTTGGCCGGCGACAAAATGGCCAGAAAATCAAGCACGCCCTCACCAATGTTGTAGGTCCCGTGCACGATGCCCACCGGCAGGTAAAGGGAATCCCCCGGGCCCATGACCCGCTTCTCGCGCTCCACCCACTGTTCGCAGGTCCCCGACAGCACATAGAGAATCTCCTCCATGTACGGATGATGATGGAACCGATGCGCCTCGCCCGGCAGCAATTGGGCCCGAACAAACATCAGGTTGGTATCCTGCACCATTCCCGGTTTGCAGTACCAATGATGCGTCTTGCCCGGCGGCACCTGTTCCACTTCCGTTTCGGCAAAGGAAACGAACCGATACGACGGCAGCGTTGGCGGCTTCGACATGCGTCGCAGTGTCGAAATCCGATCGGGTGAACTCAAGCAAATAGGAGCAGTTCTCAGTGCTCAGTTCTCAGTTCTCAGTTCTCAGTTCTCAGTTCTCAGGTCGCAGGTCGCAGGTCGCAGGTCGCAGGTCGCAGGTCGCAGGTCGCAGGTCGCAGGTCGCGGGGCGCGAACACTGCCAAACGAAAACAAAAAAGGGGATCGCCGGCCATCAAGCGGCCGGCGATCCCCGCGCCATTCCAATCGCTTACGGCTGGCCGCAGTCGACGTGATCGAGAATTTCCTGCGCCTTGCCCATCAACTGCTCGGCGAGCACCGGTTTCTCCGCCGAAACCTGCGCGCGCACTTTGCGGATGAACGCCTCCAACTGCCGCACGCCCGACGCGCAAAGGCACCGATCAAAACAGGCCGCCGAAGATTTCAGCAACGAAATCAGCGGACGCCGGTTCCGGCTGCCCAGACCAGCCGCTTGAACATCGCTGATCAAGGCATCGATGGCTTCCGCCGGCGTGATGATGTGAATGTCGACATCCATCGTGTCCGTGCAGCGGCCGTCATCAACCACCAGGCGAATCGTATACATGCCCGGCTCCAGGCTCACTTCGCTCAACGCACCGATCGCCAGCGGTATGAACACCCCGTCCTGCCCGACAAACCAGGAGTAGGCCAACGTGTTGCCGTCGGGATCGGTCGAATCCCGTCCATCCAGCGTCACCTTGGCCAGGCCATCTTCACAACGCGCGACGGAATTGGTGTAATCGCCGGCGATGATGACCGTCTCGGCCCCGCAGAGAAACAACTCGACGCCCGGACCCACATCGGCCAACGCCGTCGGGCAACGGTTGGTCGTCCCGCCGGTGACCGTGATGCGAACAGTCACGACGTCGGAACGACAACCGGCCGCGTCAACCGCAGCGGCCGTGAAGGAATCAGGTCCCGCATACCCGGACGACGGAGCGTAGCTGAAAGCTCCCGTCGCGGCGGTGACGACCACGGCGCCGTGCCCGGCCGCACCGACCAGCAGATAGGTCACCGCTTCGCCATCGGCGTCGGCCCCGACCAGCTGACCGTTGGCCGTCGTCCCGGCCGCCACCGTGATCGGTTCAACGGCGGCCAGCGTCGGGCAGTCATTGACGGCCCGGACATTGATCACGAACGACTTCACCGCCGTGTCATCCCCACAAACGCCGGTCCCGCCGTCGTCTGTGACCGTGACAGTCACGTTGGCCGAGCCGCTTGCGCCCGGGGCCGCCGTGTAGGTGAGCGCTCCGGCCGCGTCGAAGGCGGGTTGCACCGCGAACAACGAAGGATTGTCGTTGCTGACGCGCACCGAGACCGTCTGGGCGGTTTCGCCGGGACCAGCGGAAACATTGGTTAGGAATCCCGCCACATTGACGGCTCCGGCGTCTTCGTCCGAGGCGGCCGACTCCGCCGCCAGCGTGAAGCTGGGTTCGGCATTGCAGCAAGCGGACGGATTGGTGGTGGAGTTGACTTCAATTTCGTCGATGTCCATCTGGCCGTTGGAGACCTTGATGCGGATGGCGGTGGCGGCCACGGGCTGGCCTCCGGCCGAGACATCGAACCGGTGACGGAGGAAGGGCGTGAACACGCCGAGCTCAGCCCGGCGATATTCGACCGTTCCGAGGTTGGCCCAGCCGGTGGCAGGATCGCCGGTCTCAGCCGTGGCGGCACCGGGGGAGGCCGCGGTGGTGAACTGCAGCGTGTAGGTGCCCAACGCGCGATCGGTGAAATTGCCTTCGGGCGCATCCCCGTTATCGCGGCTCCAGGCGATGTTCCGGATCCCGACCGTCCCGTTGAAAACGATGCCTGCCGCCGGATCCGGGTCCGAGCTGCCGCCGATGCCATTGGCCGAGATCCAACTGTGGGCATTGCCATAAAGACCGTCGTTGAGATTGGCGGCCACGTGGAATGGGATGCCCAGCACCGGGCCGAGGTCACTGCTCGTAAACGCCGTCGACCCGAGACTGGCCAACGCGCGATTGGCGGGCGGACGGGCGCCCGCGGCGTCGTTCTTGAACTGGCCGTCGTTGCCATCCCACGTAATGGCATAGCCGGCCGCCGGAGCGATCCCCACCGGGCTCGGCGGCGGCGGCGCGCCGGCTGGAGAGTTGATTTCAATTTCGTCGATCGCCGTGTTGCCGCTGGCGACCTTGATGCGGATGCCGGTGGCCTCAATCGGAGCGCCGCCAGAAGAAAGGTCAAACCGATGACGCAACGGCGGATTGAACGCGGGCGGCGCGGCACTGCCGTAGGTCACCGTGCCCAGATCCTGCCAGCCCGTGGCGGCATCGCCCGTCTCCGGGGTCGTCGCGTCGGGCGACGGGGCCAGCGTGTATTGCAGGCTGTAGGTATCGAGCGCCCGGTCGCCAAAGGTTCCTTCCACCGCGTTCCCGTTGTCGCGTCCCCACGCGATGCTCGAGAGATTGACCGTGCCGTTGAAGTTCAAGCCCGCGAACGGGCCCGTGTCCGAATTGCCGCCGATGCCATTGGCGGAGATCCAGCTATTGGCGTTTCCGTAGAGCCCGTCGTTCAGGTTGACCGCGCGATGGAACGGGATGTTAAGGAGCGGCCCGAGGTCGCTGCTGGTGAAGGGCGTGGTCCCCTGGGAAGCCAGCGCTCGATTCGCGGGCGGCGCAGCGCCCGCGGCTGGGCTGCCATACTGACCATCGTTGCCGTCCCACTTGAGTTCGATCCCAGCCGCGGCGGCGATCCGGATGGCGCCTTTTTCCAGAGCGATATTGCCATTCACCTCGATCTCATCGATCGCGCTGTTGGCATTGGGAACCTTGATGCGAATGCCCGTCGCCGTGATCGGCGCGCCCCCTTGCGTCAGGTCAAAGCGATGACGCAGGTGCGAGTTGAAGAACGTCGGATGGTTGGCCTTGAAGTTGATCGTGCCGACCGTGATCCAGCCGGAATCCGGCGTGGGCCCGCACGCTTCCTGGGTGTTGGGGCCCGGGTTCGGCGCGGTGGTGATCTGGATGACGTACGTGCCCAACGCCCGATCGGTCAGAGTTCCCCCGCAGCAGTCGCCGGCCTCGTCACCATTGTCGCGGCTCCAAGCAATGCTGCTGATGGAACGGCGGCCGCCAAGGTTGATACCGGCGAAGGGTGCGCTGTCGCCCGCGACAAAGTTGGGAATCCAGCTGTGCGAATTGCCGTAGAGCCCGTCGTTGAGATTGATGTAACGGTGGAACGGAATGCCGAGGGCCGGCCCGAGTTCGGAGCTTCCGAAGGCGACGGCGCCGCGGCTGACCGACGCGTCATTGACCGGAGCCGGGGCGGGCGAATCCGTCGTGCTGTAAACCCCCTCGTTTCGATCCCAGGCGATGCCGAATCCGGCGGCGGGCGCAACCTCGATGAAATTGCTGACGGGCGGGACGGGGTCCGGCAGCGGGTTGACCTCGATCTCGTCGATGTCGGTGCCGCCGGCCAGGCCGGCCGCCGGAACCTTGATGCGAATTCCCGTCGCTGCGATCGGACTGCCCCCTTCCGACACATCAAAGCGATGGCGCAAGTAACTCGTGAAGTTGGCGTCCTCGGGCCCGGGCCGGTATTCGACCGTGCCGAGATCCGCCCAACCGGTCGCCGCGTCGCCGGTTTCGGCGGTGGAGGCATCCGGTGCCGTCACCTGGGTAAACTGCAAAGTATAGACGCCGAGTGTTCGGTCGGTGCAGGTTCCACCGCACGAATCCCCCGGCAGCAGCCCGTTGTCGCGTCCCCAAGCGATGCTCCGGACGTTGACGCTGGCGGCGAATTGGAGGGCGGCGTAGGGCATCGGATCGCCGCTGGCGGAAATCCAGCTGTTAATGTTGCCGTAGAGTCCGTCGTTGAGGTTGGCCTTGACGTGGAACGGAATCCCCAGCTCGGGCCCGAGATCGCTGCTGGTGAACGCGACCGTGCCGTTGCTGGCCAGCGCCACGTTGTTGGAGGGGCCGGTCCCGGCAGCCGCGCTGCCGAAGCCGCCATTGTTGCCATCCCACACCAGGCTGAACCCGGGCGCCGGGGTCAAGACGACGCGCGAGGATTGGGCGTGAGCAGCCGCCGCCGAGAGCAGCGCCGGCAGGGCGATGAGGCCGGCGCGCGCCAGCCTGTGACAAGGGGTCAAACGTGAAGTCATGAAGGTTTGAGTGGTTAGGGTTTTCGCAGGGCCAGTCTGAAAATAGCTGGAGGTTAAAGGATCGCGCCGTTTATTCGAGGCGGATGCGGAAGAATCGTTGGGGCAGCGTGCCGCCCAGATTCACGGTGACGCTCCCGCCCGCCGCGGTCTGCGTCGCGGTCAACGGCGTCCAGTCGGGCGCATCAAGTGAGTCCTTGAACTCGATCCGATAAGTCCGCCCCCGGATCGCGGTGAAGGTGAGGACTGCTTCCGACGCATTGAAGTCGATCGAAGTCACGGCCGGAGCGGGCGGCAGGCCGAGCTGGTTGGCAGCCCGCGGCGTCCAGTTGGTCATGAAATGGCTCGTCCCGACCGCCCCGTCTGGATAGAGCCCCTGGCTGATGTTGGCGAACTGCGGACCGAAAGTGACGGCATGCTGCGGCGTGATTCCGTCCGGGGCGAACAGCCCCAGCGATTCGCCGCCGTCGCTCAAACGGAAGTTGGCATGCAAATCGGCGTTGGTCGGCGAATTCTGACTCCCGTCTTCGTCCGCCCACACCAGCAAAAATCCGCGCGCGGCGATGACCGTGTTGGTCGGAATCGTCCACTTCGCCGGCGAACCCAGGCTGTCGGTCAGATGATAACCACCCAGATCGACCGCCACGTCGTTGGGGTTGTAGAGCTCGAACCAGTCCTGAAACAATCCGTCCGCCGAATCCTTCATGCCTCCGGGACCCACATTGTCCGCCATCCATTCGTTGATCACGACGGACTTCAACACCGCGGAACGCGCGTTCGTAATCACAATCGAATCGCGCAGATCGGCCCGACGCACCCCAGCCCGATCCCTTCCCTGGAACGCCAGCACGTTGGTGCCGGACGCCAGCGGCAATAGGACCGACCAGTTGGTCAAGGTCGTCCACTGTGGTTCGTAGGGAATCCCGTTAACCTCGATCTTGTTCAGATCGATCCAGCTCGTTCCCGTCAGCGTGACGAAGTTCGTGTCCACGGCAAAGTCATTGCCGCCGTTCGACGTGATGGCGAAAGGCACGGCCGCCGGCAGCTGGCTCAGAGCAAAAGCGCGCCGCGAGGAAATGTAGGTGGACGCCGCCGCGTAGTTTTGGCCGACCACCGCCCCATATGAAGCCAGCCACGGCCCCATGTAGGCCGGATTGAACGTCGTCTGACAAATGTCGTTGATGTGAAACAGATAAGCCCGCCGGGTGGTGGGATTGTTCATGAGCTTGCCCAGGTTGTAGCTCGAGGTGATGAAAATGGGGCTGGTGGCAGCTGCACTGAAGACAAAGTCCATGTCCCAGGCGAGCAACTCAGCGGGGTCGCCGTCCACGAACGTGATCAGGCGCAGGTTGTGCGGCAGGCTCGCCGCGTTGTTGACGTAGGTGTCGCCAATCCCGCACAGAATCTCCATCGCCGCCATCCGCAGCGCCTGATCGACGTTCAGCACCGAATTGATCTGCGCGTCAAACTGTGCCTGGGGCGATCCCATCACCCGGCAAAGGCGCATCAATCCTTCATAGTCGTCCCGTCGGTTCTCGAGCCGGATGTCAAACGGGGATCGAAATTGCTCCTTCTCGCCCAAGTCCTGAAAATCCGTCCCGATGTGCGCCTGATGCGGCACCGGTAACTTCGGGGATTCAACATCAGCCGCAACCACCGTCGTGTCCGGCTCATAGGTCAGGTCCAGATTGAAGACCGTTCCATTTTGGTTGTATTGCTCGTCCACAAAGGTGCTGCCGTAGCCGGCCAATTGCAGAATGGCGGTCCCGGTGTGCACCGTCCGCGGCGAAATGAAGTAACACAGGTCGCTGTAGGGAACCGGTATGCCCGCCCGATGAAACATGTGCAGCACGTAAATCTCGTCCTGCGCACGCACCGTGGGACCGCGCCCCGACCGGTCAATGCCAATGTTGTTCTGGACCCCGCGGAAAAGTTGTCCGGGGGCAAAATCAATGTCGTAGCTGACATACGGATCGCCATCGCGTATTCGGCTGGCTGCGGTGCCCTGCAGGCGCGCCCCGGCGTCGTAAAACACCTCCGTCCGGTTGTAAATCAGCGTCGCGCCATTGCGCGCGTTGCTCATGCGGTTGGTGGGGTCGAGCATGAAATCCCGATCTGCATCGAGCATGATCAATCTCAGCTCGTGCGCCGGCAAGGCCGTCCCCTGCCCGTCCGCCACCTGAAACAGCGCGCGCGACGCCGGGCCATCCTGCGGCGCAAAGGCCGTCGCCCCCAGATTGTCCGCCGCACTGACATAGAATTGAACCACCTTGCCCGCGGCCTGCCCGGGGATGGTCGCGGTCCATCGCCCGTCTGGTTGCAGGGTCATCGGAGCGGTCTCAAATGCCGGGGCCGGATTCACGCGATAGTTCAGGGTGGCGGACGCGAGGCCGTCCGGGTCCGCCGCGCGGACGGAAATGGTGACCGCCTGGTTGGCCGGCGGAACAATCGGAGCATGCTGGAGACCGGTGAAGGTCGGTCCGGCATTGGCCCGGAAGCGGGAATTGCGGGCGCCCGGCGTGCCCGATCGGGCCGGCATGGCCAGGGCGGTGGTCCGGGCCAGCTTGCTGAAATAGCCGCGGGTGTTGACCTGCGGCGAACCCGCAACCCAACGACCGCGGTAGCTGACTTCATAGATCTGCCCGTTCACCAACGCCGCGTTGCCGAGAAAGGTCGTCTCCACGTGATTGTGATTCATCACCGCACGGCCGCTCGCCGACAGCTTCAAGACGGTGTTGGCAGGATTGGCCGGGTCGACGATGAATTCGCCCTGATGATTACCCAGGAACCGCCAATGAGTGTTACCTGTTCTATTCTCAAAACCGCCGTTCTGAATGACCTCGACCCGCGCGCCATCGGGATCACGCACGACACTGACGTCATCGAGCAACACAACACCGTCGTCCAGCATCCCGATGCGAAACTCGTTCCAGCGGGTCGATCCATAAACCTGCCCGGCGACCATGCGGTATTTCACCTGCTGCCACTCAACGCGCGCGCTCTCGTCGCTGTCGGCCCAGGCTTCACGCGGACCGTTGCCGGCCCGGGGGTCAACTACTTCCAAGCTCGATCCGCCGCCGTTGCTCCAGCCCCCGTTGTGCACTCGAATCACGTTCACCGGGTTTCCCGCAGGGTCTTTCAGGCTCACCTCTTCGCCACCCGTCAGATTTCCCGAGAAATCTCCCACGATGACGGAGGCCACCTCCGGCCATTTGGCCTTGAGCGCGATGGCGTCATTGGCCACGACGAGATAGCTGTCCGCCCGGATGACCGTGCCGGTGGGAAACCGATAGTCGATCCCCGCATCGATTCGCCAGCCCGTCAGGTCAACGTCGACGGCGCTTCGATTGAACAACTCGATCCACTCCTCGTTGGAGCCGCGGTAGGGCTTGGCAGGCTCGAGGGTGGTGGTGAGGACAAGCTCAAGGCCGAACGCAATGTCCCCGGTGGTGTCAGGCGAATTAACCTCCAGTTCGTCGATGCACGTGCCCGCCCCAATCCCGGTCCCCGGAACCAGCAGGCGAAGTCCCGTTGCTTCCACGGGGGTGAACCCGAAGCGATGACGACGGGAGGGGTTCGCAAAAAGGCCGGTGCCGGCGCTTTGATAGTTCAGGGTTCCAATGTTGGCCCATCCGGTATCCGGATTGCCGGTGACGGTGGTAGCCGCGCCGGGCGAGGCCACTCGCGTGTACTGCAGCGTGTAGATGCCCAAAGTCCGATCCGCGAAGGTTGCCGTGTTGTCGCGTCCAAACGCCACGCTGTTGATCGTAAACAATCCGCCGAAGCTCACGCCGGCGTATCCCGGATTGCCGGTGTTTCCGATCCAGCTGTTGTTGTTGCCATAAACACCGTCGGTCAGCCCGACGAAGTTGTGGATGGGAAACCCTGACAACGAATCGATGACAAACGGCGCTGCCCCAGCCCGACGCGCAAGATTGGCCGGCGCCGTCGTTCCCAATGGCCCTTCCTCCAGCAACGTCAACCCGCCACCCGTCAGCACAATTCCACTCGAACCAGCCGCGGACGTGACCTGATGCACTTCAACCGCCAGAACATTTTGCCCCTGAACCATGGCCGTTGGCGGCAGGCCAAGCACGGAAACAAAGGCGGCATCCGCCACCGCGCCACTCGCCGACGTCGACGCCGTCACCGGCCCCACGGGCATGTTCTGTCGATGAATCTCCGTGCCGTTCAGATAGACGATCGCGCCGTCGTCAACCAGCGTGCGCAGGTCGAGGGTCAGGTTGCTGGTCGCACCGCTGAAGTTGAATGAGGTGCGGAAATAATAGGTGGTCCGACCACCGGCCAAGGTGGAGTTGACGGTTCCGGGCAAAGCCCCCGCGTTGAACGCCAGCAATCCCGGCCCCGTCGCCCAAGCCGCATCATTGTAACCAGGTTCCTTCCATGCCGTGCCGAGGTCAGCCCCGGAATCATCATAGCGCCAGGAGCCGGTCAGGCTGACGGCGGTCACATTCGTGGTGACCGCGGGCGTGGGATCGATCGGCCGATGTTTATACATCAACTCGTTGAAAACGATGTCCTCGCGCAGCGCAAAGACGTTCGGCGCGCCCGGCGTCGGGGCCGAAGGCACGAGCCACGCACCCGTTCCATCCGGGTGACGCCCGCGCGATCCGATTCGGACCGAAACCGCGTCGAGCAGGCGGCCCTGGCGCGGGGTGTAAAGAAAGAGCCGTTCGAGTTCAGAGGCACCGAAGCCCAGCTGCGCTTGGGACAACGCGAGGGCGCCTCCCGCCGGCAAGGTGCCGGAGGGAAACGTGAACGGGGCCAGGGCATTTCCCGCTGCAATCTGCACGCCCGCCAACGGCACGGCCTCGAGCCCCGCATTGAAGATCTCGAGCCAGAAATTGGTCGGGCTCGCGCCTGACACCTCGTTGAAAACGAGCCGGGGCGGCGGGGGTTGAATGTCCTGTCCGACCACTTCAGCCCCGAAAGCAACGTCGAAGGCGGCTGCCGCCGGCGGATTGATCTCAACTTCGTCAATGGTATTGGTGGCCCGCAATCGCACGCCGGTGGCGAGGATCGGGCCGTTCTGGTTGGTGAAATCAAAACGGTGACGCAAATGGGGAGTGAACCCCGGTTGTGCGCTCAGGTATTGCACGGTCGCAATGGTCACCCAGCCATTGGTGGGGTTCGATGAGTTGAGCGTGATCGCCGCCGGATTCGTGTTGAGCGTGTATTGAAACGTGTAGTTGCCCAGCACGCGATCGGTGCAGTTCCCGCCCGTGCACCCGGCTTCCGTCGCGTCGCCATTGTCCCGGCCCCAGGCCACGCTGGAGACCGGAATAACCTGGTTAAAACGCAGAACGATGGTCGGATTGGCGTCGCCCACCGCCGGCGTCCAGGCACTGCTGTTGCCATAGCGACCGTCGTTGAGCACGCGCGCCTGATTGGTATTGCTCGTGGTAAAAACGTCCACCCCTTGCGAGGCGAGCGCTGCGTTCGCCGGCGCCAGCGCCGGACTGGCCGCCGTGAAAAAGTCGCCGTCGTCACCGTCCCAACTCATCGAGAAACCACTGGCCGAAACCACTCTCAGCCCAGAGTTTGTGATCACCGTGGTCTGATGGACCTCCACCGCCAGCACGTTGGCGCCGCTGACCAAGGCGCTCGAAGGCAGCACAATCGGACCCGCATAATCCGCGTTGGCCACCGACACCAACGCCATCGTGGAATAGTTGACCGCCCCCGCCGGCAGGTTCTGACGGAACACTTCCGTGCCGTTCAGATAAACCACCGCACCGTCGTCCACGATCGTCCGCAAGGACAAAACCTTGTCCGCCGGATTGCCGTCCACCTGGAACGTGCCCCGGAAATAGTAGGTATTCCGATCGGGCGCCAGCGGCGTGCTCTTGGGCGCCGGCAGCGCACCTTCCTCCACAAAAAACAATCCGCTCCCCGCCGCCCAACTGCGGTCATCGAAGCCCGGCGCACGCCAGGCCGTGCCCAAATCGGTCCCGGAGTCTTCGTAGCGCCAGGCGGCTGTAACCGGGACAATCGTCGTTTTCGGCCCCAGCACGGGCGCGGTTGAAAAATTGACCGCGCCCGGAGTGCCGCCGATCTGGGTGCTGACCGTCCAGTGCTCCGGGGCCTGGCTCGGGAAATTAGGATCCCGCTTGGCCAAGGAAACACCGCCGCCATCTGGACCGACTGGCCAGTCACCGTCCACGCCATACGAAAATGATTCCATCAAGCGATCGTTTCGATCGCGCAAGCGAAGTCGTTCGCCCCCATTCGCCAAGCGCCCCGCGTAAGGCCCCAACACATTCGTCACCCCAGTCGCGGCCAAGGTCGCAGGATCCACCGCCACCACCAGGTATCCCCGACCTTTAATCACGGTTCCGTCCGGAAACTCGTAATCCACCCCGTCCGACAACCGCCAGCCCGAGAGATCCACATCGACGGCGTTTTGGTTGTACAACTCCACCCATTCCAACCCGGGTTCGTTGACTGCGGGATGATACATCACCTCATTGAACACGACGACGCTATCAGCCATGGCCCCCCCGCCCCCCACCACCATCAGGCCCGCGACGGCCCACGCTTGCTTTCGGAAGGAACCATCGCGCCGGGCGACGCGAGGTGACGACCTCAACATGGAGCGAAGCACCCGAAACCGGGCACGGAAGTACGCACGCAAACCAGGGGGTGTCGGGGACATGACAAAAGAGAGTAGGTACCTAGCGAGCGAATGATATCCCCCCGAACGGGGGGATGCGGGTCAGGGTGTTACAAACTGTTCACGCGATCCGGGCCCCGAAAAGCCACGACGTTGCCGACGGCCGATCCCATCACCGCGCGGTCGCTGAAGTTCCCCCTCTCCTTGGGGAGAGGGTTGGGGTGAGGGAGGATCGCGACGGCGGTTCGCGTTCGTCCGTTGCTGCGACCTATTCGAGGTTCATGGGAAGCCGCCCGTTCTCTTTAGACCTGCAGACATGAACCGGACACGTCAGGTGGGCGGGCGCTCCGCCGCCCGCCGGCAAACACGTGTTGCGAACTGCTTACCCGGTCGTGCTCGGAGAACGGTGAAGTTGACCGCAACGGCGGCGCGCTGCGGAGAGCGCGCCCTACCTGGCGGTTCATGGGAAGGAGACTTCGTCGTCATCGTCACCGTTCGGATTCGATTAAGTTGGCCCGACGAAGTTTGCGACGAAGTTCTACAATGAGCGGAGGTCCTTCTTCTGATGAATAATGGTAACCCCGCGGGGTCGAAGTTGTCCCAGCATGCGAGCGCCAGGTATCGGCAGATGCCGTTGGGCCGAGGCGCTCCTTTCGGTTCGAATGACTCAATGACGTCTCGTGAGAACTATGACCACTGCAAATCTTTGGTGCCGGTTGTTTGGACTTCTGCTCGCCGGCCTCGCTCTAACCTCAGCTCAGGTGAGCCGCGCACAACCAGCCAACAACGACTTTGCGTCCGCCTGGACCCTGGTCGGCGCCTCCGTTTCCACCAACGGGAACAGCGCCAATGCGACAAAGGAAACAGGCGAACCCGCTCACGCTGGCAACAGCGGCGCGCGCTCAGTTTGGTTTAATTGGACCGCGCCCCGCGACTCACAGATCCGGGTCAACACGGCGGGCAGCAGCATCAACACGCTCCTCGCGGTCTACACTGGCAATACGGTCAGCACGCTCACGCCAATTGCGTCCAATGACAACGCCGCCGGCCTGGGCAACGCCAGTCAGCTCGAGTTTTTCGCCCTGTCCGGCGTCACCTACCGCATTGCGGTCGACGTGTTCAATCAGTTCCCGCAGTTTCCGCAGTTCCAACCCGCGGGCGGCCCCTACAATCTCAACCTGCAGGCCCTTGCGTCAGTCAAGATCACTTCGCCCACCAACGGCACAGTGATCTACTTCCCGGCGCCCTTCGACGTCACGGTCGACGCCGAGGTCGGCAACCCGCCCGTCAATCGCGTCGAACTCCTGCGCGGCAATCAACTCGTCGGCACGGATACCGAAGCCCCCTACACATTCAGCATCACCAACGCGGTCCGCGGCACGAATCTTTTCACCGCCATCGCGGTCGACGGCGGCGGCATCCGTTGGACTTCCGCCGTCGCGCGTGTCGCCGTCCTGGATCGTGGCGTCACCATCGTGTCCCCTATCAACGGCACGCTTTACCAACTCACGAACCCCATCCCAGTCTCCGCCGTGGGCTCCGTTCCCGGCGCAAGCATCACCAATATCGAATTCTTCGCCGACGAACAGAAGTTCGGCCAGGACGCCACGCCACCATTCGTGGCCACCTGGGGAAATCTCCCTGGAGGTCTGCACCGCCTGACCGCCATCGGCCGCGACAACAGCGGAATTCTCCACACCTCCGCGCCGGTCACGGTCTCGATCCCGCGCCTGCTGGTCCCCCTCAACTCGACCTGGCGCTTTCTCGACAATGGCACAGATCAGGGAACCAACTGGACGTCGCTCGCCTTCAACGACGCCGCATGGCCGAGCGGTCCCGGCGAACTGGGTTACGGCGACGGCGACGAAGCCACCGTGGTCAGCTTTGGCAGCGACCCAAATCAGAAGCCGATCACCACCTATTTCCGCCGCAAATTCCAGGTGACCAATCCCAATCGCTACACCAATCTCGTCGTCCAGCTCAAACGCGACGATGGTGCCATTGTTTATCTGAACGGAGTCGAGGTGCAGCGCGCCAACATGCCGGTCGGACCGGTGGACTTCCTCACGACGGCCACCACGGCGGGCGACGATGGTGCCGGCGTCTTTTTCGTCAATGTGCCGCCCAGCCGCTTCCAGCCGGGCGACAATGTGCTCGCGGTCGAAGTCCATCAGGATTCGCCTGCCGGCGATGACCTCTCGTTCAATCTTCAGTTACAAGGCGTGTTTTTCGCCACCAACGAACCGCCGACCATCGCCATCACCAGCCCGACGCCACGGCAGTCGTTCATCGCCCCGCCCAGCATCAACCTGACGGCGAACGCCACCGACCCCGACGGGGCCGTCGTCCGCGTGCAGTTCTTTGCCAACGGGATTTATCTTGGCGAATCGACCAGTCCTTCCAGCCCCGGGACGTGGACCCTGCCTTGGAGCTCTCCGGCGCCCGGCCGCTATTTGTTGCGCACCGTGGCTTTCGACGACACCGACATGCCGGCCCGCTCGAGCGAGCGGGAGTTCTTCGTGTTCGATGCCACGGGCACACCGTTCGCCGGCATCATCTCGCCGCTGGATGGCTCCACGGTCGAAGGACCGCTCAATCTACCGGTCGTCATCGACGCGGCAGCGGCGAACGGCGTCGCCAATGTGCAACTCCTGGCCCAAACGCCCGGGAGCGGGGCGGCCGTTCTGGTCGGGGAAGATTCGTCGAGCCCTTACGAGATCACCTGGAACGCTCCTTTCGGGACCAATCAGCTCACCGCCGTCACCATCGACAGCGCTGGCCGGCGCGGCACCTCCGCTCCGGTGACGATCGTCCTCACCATTCCGCCCACCAACACGGTGGCCCCGACCATCGCCACGCTGAGCCCCACGGCCAACACCACGCTCAGCCGAATCACCACCATCCGCGTCACGTTCAGCGAACGGGTCACGGGGGTGAACGCATCCGATCTGCTCATCAACGGCGTGCCCGCCAGCGCGATGACGATCACGCCCGGAGTGGGCAGCGCGCCGGAAACGTATGTGTTCACCGTCGCCCAAGCTCTGGAAGAAGGCACGGTGACGATGACCTGGGATCCAGCGCATGGCATCACCGATTTCGGTTTCCCCGCCGCGCTGCCATTCAACTCCACCGGGCCCGGCGCGACCTGGACCTACTCGCTGGTGGATCGAACCATACCCACCATCGTCAGCCGGCAACCGCTGCCCGGCGCGGTCTTGACCAACTTGTCGCAAGTCACGGTGGTGTTCAGCGAACCAATGCTAGCCTGTCTTCGCGGATTGGAGGAGATGGAAAAATATTTTTGGGTGCAAGCCGCTGAACTCCAAGCCGGGTAGGGGTCGAATGGGGCGAAAGTGGCTGTAGTGAAGACCTACCCCGTTCCCAAGCGGTCCGGCGGCACGCAT
>JBGARF010000012.1:0-298052 GCA_044230345.1 Limisphaerales bacterium | reverse complement strand
TCAGCCCGCAGCGGCGCGAGCCGGAGACGATGCTTGATGGTTCGTTGGTGCGCCGCCGATTCCACCCGTTACGGACCGGAGGTCCGCGCTCCTCGGACGGATCGCGGGCTTTCAGCCCGCAGCGGCGCGAGCCGGAGACGATGCTTGATGGTTTGTTCGTACGCCGCCGATTCCACCCGTTACGGACCGGAGGTCCGCGCTCCTCGGACGGACCGCGGGCTTTCAGCCCGCAGCGGCGCGAGCCGGAGACGATGCTTGATGGTTCGTTCGTGCGCCCCCGATTCCACCCGCTGCGAACCGGAGGTCCGCGCTTCGGGGCGGAGGTTCATGGGAAGTGAGTCGCCAGTGAGTTGACGGTGGTCGAGATGCTATGAAGAAGGCGCTCTGGATGACCGTGGGAGCGATGCTGGTCATGGGCGGCGTGCTGCTCATGAGCGGAAGGTTTCGCGCGGCTTCGCGTTTCGAAGGGCGGTCGGCGTCGGGTTGGGTCGATCAATTGGGAACAACCAGCTCGGTGGCTCAGTGGGAAGCGGAGCGGGCGATTCGCGCCCTGGGCAGCAATGCGCTTCCGGAACTGGTGAAACAGATTCAAGCGGAGGACTCGGCCCTGCGATCGAATGTCACCCATCTGCTGCGCAACCAGGACCTGTTGCCCCAGCCAGTGGAGTCGCCCGCGCGGGCCTCTCGTGAGGCCGCCGTCCGGGGATTCGAGGCCCTCGGGGCCGGGTCGGAGCCGGCGGTGTCGGCGTTGGTTCATTTGCTGGACGATCCGCGCACGGCTGACCACGCCTCGTGGGCATTGATGCAGATGGACAATCGGGTTATTCCGGCACTGCTGGTGGCGGTCACGAACAGCGGACTTCAAGTGCGACGGCGCGTCATCGGAGACTTGGGAAGTCGGCATACGAATGCGCCGGGGGTGGAGGCCGCCTTGATCGCGCGGATGCAGCGCGACGCGAATTGGGAAACCCGCTCGATGGCGGCGACGGCCCTGGGTCAGGTGCCGGATCTGTCGCCGTTCGCGATTCAGGCGCTCATCGAGGCCTTGGGAGAACCCACCGTGGCGCTGAGCGCGATCCAATCCTTGGGCAACGCCGGGGTCAGAGCGCGGCCGGCGATTTCCGCCTTGGAACGAATCCTGGACGAGCCCGGCCAATACCGATCCTTTGTTCCGGCGGCCGCTCAGCGGGCCCTGCACCAAATCGATGCGTCCGTGCTGTCGCGCCGGGGCATCGTCCACCAGGAATCGCCGAACCCGTTCGAGTAACGGTTTGGAGAAACTCCCCGCCTGTTCTGCGTTTATCGGCGTGAAGCAGCGGTTGGGTCCCGTACGCGGAGATCAGGGATGCGCGGGTTGTACCGGAGGGCTCGACTCGCGGTGCGGGAGTTGCTAGGAAACCTCCATGTCCAGCCAGCGAATCGAGAAAGTGATCATCCTGGGCGGCGGCAGCGCGGGATTTATTGCGGCCCTGACGTTGAAGCGGCGGCTGCCTCACCTGCAGGTCACTCTGCTGCGGAGCCCGGATATTGGGGTGATCGGGGTCGGCGAGGGGACGACTGCGGTCTTTCCGCGGCACTTCTTTGAACAGCTCAAGCTCAAGCCGCAGCAGTTTTATCGGGAAGCGGAGCCGACGTGGAAGCTGGGCATCAAATTCCTATGGGGTCCCTTCGACCACTTTTTTTACACCTTTGCCTACGAGTACCAAAACCGGTATCCCGATCTGTCCCGCAATAACGGCTTCTTTTACGAGCCGTCGGTCGGGTACGCCGGGCAAATCTCCGCGCTGATGGCCCACGACAAGGCGTTCGCCCGGCGTCCCGATGGCCTGCCGCAGTTCCACAATCACCACGCCTTTCACATCGAGAACCAAAAGCTGGTCGCGTGGTTGGAAAAGGTGAGCCGCGAGTTTGGCATCGAGATTCGTGATGTGACCGTCCGGGCCGAACCGGGCCCGGGTGGCATCGCCTCGCTTGTCACCGAGTCCGGCGAGCGGATCACGGGCGATCTCTACGTCGACTGTTCCGGCTTTCGATCCGAATTGCTGGGGCGCGCGTTGGGCGAACCGTTCCTGGGTTACGACGATACCCTGTTCTGCGATCGGGCCGTCATCGGAGGCTGGGCGCGGACGGACGAGCCGATCAAGCCCTATACCGTGGCGGAAACCATGGACTGCGGCTGGTGCTGGCAGATCGAACACGAACATTGGATCAACCGTGGCTACGTTTACTCGTCGAAATTCATCAGCGACGACGCTGCGTTGAAAGAGTTTCTGGGGAAGAATCCCAAGGTCTCCAACGACCCGCGGGTGGTGAAGTTCCGCACGGGGCGCTATCAGCGGAATTGGGTGGGCAATGTCGTGGGCATTGGCAACGCCGTGGGCTTTGTTGAGCCCTTGGAAGCCACGGCGCTGCAAGTCATCTGCGTCGAGTGCATGACCCTCGCCGACTCGCTCATCGACAGCATCTGTGAGCCGAATCCCACGTTGATCGAGCTCTACAATAGCTACAACGCGCAGGCCTGGGATGACATCCGCGATTTTCTTGCCGTGCATTACCGGTTCAACACCCGGCTGGACAACCCGTTTTGGCGGGCCTGTCGTCAGGACACCAAGCTGCACGGTGCCGAGTTCCTGGTTCGGTTTTATCAGGAGAATGGACCCAGCGTCGTGGCCGGCGCGCAGCTGTTACACACGTCCAACTCCTTCGGCATGGACGGCTATCTGGCGATGCTGGTCGGGCAGGGCGTGCCGCATGCCAAACCGTTCAAACCTTCCGGCAAGGAAGCGGAATCATGGCGCAGCCGCTGTTATACGTGGGCGACCGATGCCCGCCGCGCGCTCGACGTAAAGCAATGTCTGGAGGCCATTCGGCGGCCTGGAATGAAATGGGCGTGAGCCGCGATCCCAGGCATCTCCAACCTGCCGTCGCGTCGGCGTTCGCCGCCGGCGCGGCCATGGTGCTGGCGTGCCTGCTCGCCGGCTGCCGCCCGTCCGACGCGCCCGCCGGTGGCGGTAAGCGACGCGACGATGCGGGTCCCCGCACGGCGGACGTGAAGGCGCCCGCTTGGTTCGAAGATGTGACCGCGCGCTCTGGCCTCCGGTTCTCGCATGTGGCCGGGACCAACTACTTCATGCCCGACCAGGTCGGGTGCGGCGTGGCGGTGTTTGACTGTGACGGAGATGGCCGGATGGATTTGTATTTCGTGCAGAACGGAGGAACCAACGGGCCGCCTAACCAGCTGTTTCGCCAGGAAGAGAACGGGACCTTTCGCGACATTTCGGCCGGCTCTGGGCTGGCGGTGGCCGGGCGCGGGATGGGCGCCTTCGCCGGGGATTTGAACAACGACGGCCGGCCGGATCTCGTCGTGACCGAGTATCATGCAGTGCGCGTGTTTCAGAACCTGGGCGGCGGCCGGTTTGAGGAGGTCACCGCGGTTTCGGGGGTCGACAACGCCCGCTGGGGCGCGCCGGCAAGCTTTGTGGACTACGATCGGGACGGCTGGCTTGATCTGGTGGTTGGCAACTACGTGGACTACGACCCGACGCAGGTTTGTCGAGACGTGCAGGGGCGACAGGATTTTTGTGCGCCTCAGGCGTTTGGCGGCACCGCGATTCGACTTTGGCGGAACGTAACGGGACCGTCCGGTGGAAAACCGCGGTTCACGGATCAGACCGAAGCGGGAGGACTGAGTCGGGCCTCCGGTGCGGCGCTCGGGCTGGTCTGCGCGGATTTCGATGGTGACCAATGGCCCGACATCTTTGTGGCGGACGATGGACGGCCGAATCGGTTGTGGGTCAATCGACGCGATGGAACCTTCCGCGAAGAGGCGGCACGCCGGGGGTTGGCTTTTAACGCGATGGGGGCAACCGCGGCCAACATGGGCACCGCGTTTGGCGATCTGGACGGTGACGGCCTGGGTGATGTGTTCGTGACCCATTTGAGTGAGGAGTTTCATTCCTTGTGGCGCCAGGGGCCGCGCGGTCTGTTTGCCGATCAGGTCGCGGTTTCGGGCCTGCAGAAGCAGGGCTGGCGCGGCACGGGATTCGGCGTGGTGATCGACGATTTCAACCACGACGGCTCGCCTGATTTGGCGTGGGTCAACGGGCTTGTGCGCCGGCTGACGCCCGGGCAGAGCCCGGTTTTGCCGGGGGTGGATCCCTGGTGGGCGCGTTATGCCCAAAGACCGCAGTTGTTCATGAACGAGGGCGGTGCACGCTTTCGCGATCGTTCCGAAGCAGAACCCGCCTTCTGCGGGCCGTCGTTAGTGGGCCGGAGTATTGCCCTGGCGGATTTGGACGCGGATGGTGGGACCGATTTGATCGTGGCAGGCGTGGGCGGTCCGGCCCGCATCCTGCGAAATGTCGCCTCCGGACGCGGGCGCTGGCTGCGGGTTCGTCTGGTTGACCCTTCACACGGCGGACGGGATGCCATCGGGGCGGAGGTGACAATTCAAATCGCGGGCGGACGGCCAAGCTGGGCCGTGTTGCAACCGGCGACCAGTTACCTTGCCAGCCACGAAGCCGTCGTCCACTTCGGGTTGGGCCAGAGCGAAAGCTGGTCATCGATCGAGGTTCTCTGGCCGGACGGCCGTCGCGAACGATTTCCCGGCGGGAAAGCGGACCGCACGGTCATTCTGTCGGCGGGAGCGGGTCAGGGGGTCGTGATGAAGGAATAGGAGATGGGCGAAAAAAAGTTCAGCGAGGGGGATCGAGACGACGGCACGGTGGGTGGGTGCGCCGATGCGCTTCGCCGAGCCCCGATCCAGGCAGCGGGGTGGTTTGCGCCTTGCATTCGCTGCGGAATTTCGCGGTGGGTGATGGGTGTTCTCGTGGTCGTTTTGACGGGCTGTCGTCCGGTGGTGTCGCCACCGCCGGAGGTTTCGGTGGAGAACCTGGATCGCGCGATGGTGGCGTTGGTCGAACGCAGCCGGTCCAACGTGGTCGCGAATGCGGAATCGGCCGACGCTTGGGGCCGATTGGGCCAGGTCTACCATTCGTTGGAGTTCTCGGGTGAGGCTAAGACTTGTTACGCGCGGGCCTCGCAGTTGAGCCCGACCTCGGGCAAATGGTTGCACTTGCTCGCGCTTGTTCGGTTGCAGGACGAACCGGAAGCGGCGGTGGCGTTGCTGCGGCGTGCGGCGGAGCGCTCGGGGCCGAGCCCGGATATATCCTGGGTTCGGTTGCTGCAGGCATTGGTGGAACGTGGGCAGCTGGCCGAGACCCGCCCGGTTCTCGATCGATTGCTGGCTGCCAGTCCGAACCACGCGGTGGCCCGGTTGGAGCTGGGACGCCTGCAACTGGGACGCCAGGAGTTGGCGGCGGCTGCTGAGAATCTTTTCGTCTCTTCGTCCAACCGATTGACCCGAAAATCGGCCTTGCTGTTGCTGGGGCAGGTGCGTCAGCGGCAAGGCGATGAATCCGGCGCGGAAGCGCTGATTCGTGAAGCCAACGCGTTGGAGCGGCCACCGGATTGGCCGGACCCTTATCTGGCGGAAGTGCAGGCGTTGCGGATTGATCGGAACCAAATGGCGGATCAAATCAACGCCCATCTGGTTCGTGGGCGGCTGACGGAGGCAGCGACGGGGCTGAGGAATCTGCTGGCGGCTCTGCCTAACGATCCCGAGGGGTTGTTGCTCCTGGGGCGGTTGCGGTTTTTGGAGAAAAAATGTCCGGAAGCTGAAGAGGCGCTCCGGCGACACCTGGCGGTGCAGCCCAACTCCTTGAACGGCCAGATGCAGCTTTCCTTGGCCTTGCTTTGTCAGAACCGCTGGTCGGATGCCGTGACCGCACTGCGGGGTGTTCTGGCGATCAAACCTGAATTTGCCCCGGCACACGCCAATCTCGGCTATGCCCTCGCTCGTGCCGGCGACTCCGACGGCGCCATCCGCAGCTACCGGGAGGCCCTCCGCTTCAACCCGGGCGATGCTGAATCCCACTTTGCATTGTCAGAGGAACTCGGGTTGGTGGGACGCAAGGGGGAGGCCATGGAGCACCTGAGCCGGGCGGTGGCCTTGGCGCCGGACGATCCCCGCGGACCCAAGCTGCGCGAACGATTTGGGCTTTAGCGAAACGAGCCTGTTCGCTGTTGGTTGGTTGCGCCCAGATTCTTTCGAAGATGGAAGAGTTTTCCGGGCCGAATGAAGAGGACCTCGCCGGAAGAACGCGTCTACCGGCGGCTGGTTGGCTGGCCCGCCCAGTTTGGCCCTCCGTTGGTCACCGATCGGCTGATGGGCTGCTGGAGTGGAGTGGAGCGGAGAATGGAGAAGTAGCTCGGCCTTTTGTTCTGTTTGGAGGTCTTTGCTGCGATTGGCCATTTTTTACGGCATTCTGGCCACATATTTATTGCGTTTTGGAATTCTCCGACTTATCACAATGCCTCAAATCCACCCCGGCATCGGACCGCCCTGGCGCAGGGTTGTTGCTTACCCAAGCGCGGATCGATTTGGGGTGGATTGAACAGAACTCAGAACCTAGAACGTTAACAACCCAGCTATGTATTCTTCGAAACGATTGTTGCCTCCGACGCCGACCGGGCGACGCGCGATATCCGCGTTGACCGTGGCCTTGGCTGCGGCGGGATTTCTCCCGTCGGTGCAAGCGCAGCTCCAAACTGCCGGTGACCTTTTGGTGAATGTTGACGCGACGTCAGCCCCGATCGGCTCGCTGAACACGATCCCCAACTCGGGAACGCTGGGTGGCGTTTTCCAAGCCACAGGCGCGGCCGCGGACAAGCCTGTCGTTGGCCCGACTTACGGCAACGGCACGCGGGCGATGCATTTCGATGGCACGGACTACCTTCAGCTCGTGGCGGCCGCGGGTGGCGCCAAGATCGCGCCGCCGGCTGGATTGGTCGGTGCGAACCCGACCAGCACGATCGAGGCCTGGGTTTTGAACCCGGGTTTGGATCGCGAGGAAACGATCGTGTCCTGGGGCAAGCGGGGCGGGCCGGACGGGTCCAACAAATCGTTTAACTTCGGCTGGGACGCCCGATGGGGCGCGGTTGGACATTGGGGCGGACCGGACCTCGGCTGGGATTCCAGCGTGGATGCGGATCTTTTTGCCCCCGGCAATCCTGCGCCCGGCGTGTGGCATCATCTGGTGCTGACGTTTGACGGCACGACCAGCCGCGCGTATGCGGATGGCGTGTTGAAGAACACGGAGGCGGTGACCCTGAATACGCATCCGAACACAGCGATCACCATTGCGGCGCAGCTCGAGGCGGACGGTGCGACGGTGACCGGGGCGTTGCGTGGCTCGTTGGCCATTGGCCGCCTGCGCATTCACGATGGAACGCTGACCGATGCCCAGGTCGCGAGCAACTACGCTTTGGAACGAGCTGACTTTGTGGACGGCGCAGGGTCTCCTGCACCCGGCCCAATTCATCGCTACAGCTTCAACCAGGCTGCCGGCTCGGCGGCCACGGGAACGGTGGTGGTGGATTCAGCGGGTGGCGGCGACGGAGTCGTGCTGGGAGATGGCGCCGCGTCGACGGGCTCGCGCATCAGCCTGCCGGGCGGCGGATCGGGCAGCGCGGCCTACATTGATCTGCCGAACGGCATGATCTCCAAGTCCAGCCAGGACAACGGCGGCAGCGGCAAGCTGACCATCGAAGGTTGGAGCAAAGTCACCGGCGTGCAGAATTGGGCGCGCATTTTTGACTTCGGCTCTTCCGATGTGGCGGATCCCGGCCTGATTGGCGGCGAGGTGACGGGACCTGGCGGTGGTGGCGAAGGACTGGATTACCTCTTCTTCAGTGCCAGCGAAGGTGGGCGGCCTGATCTGCATGCCTTGGGCATGCGTAATATTGATCCGCCTTCTGGCGGTGGCATCGATACCCGGATTGGTTTTGCCGGGCTCAACGTCGATTTCCATTTTGCCATCACTTGGGATGAAAACACGGGAATCATCACCGCATACAAAGACGGTGGCGAAGTGCTGAAGGCGACCTTGCCCGATCCAGCGGGCGCCGACCGCATGAGCAAGATTAACGATGTCAACGTGTGGCTGGGGCGTTCGAATTGGACTGGCGACTCGAACATGCAGGGTGAGTACGATGAGTTCCGGATTTACGATCGCGTCCTGACGGGCGACGAGGTGCGCAATAGTTTCCGGGCGGGTCCGGACACGGCCCCGGCTCCCGCGGCCCTGGGTTTTGCCAAGCAGCCGCTCAGCCAGACGGTGCAACAGGCTGGTGACGTCACCTTCTCGGTGGGCGTTCAGGGCGTTCGTCCATACACGTTCCAATGGTTCAAGAATGGTGCGGAACTCCCTGGCGCGACGTCCCATCAGCTGAGCCTCTCCAATGTGGGGCCTGCTGACAACGCGACCACCTACTACTGCGTGGTGCGCAACGGATCCGCAACGGCCACCAGCGAGACTGCAACCTTGACGGTCATCACTCCGCTGCCCCCGCAGATTTCCTCGGTCACTCCCCAGCTGAACTTCACGACGTTGACGGTGGTGTTTGAGAACAAGGTTCAGGCTTCTTCCGCGGAACTGGTAGCCAATTATGCCATCGCGGGTTTGACTGTGAATTCAGCTGCGTTGGCGGCCGATGGCAAAACCTTGACGCTGACCACAACTCCGATGGCGGAAGGTGCGAACTACACGCTGGCCATCTCCAACGTGAAGGATGCGGCGGGGATCTCGACCATCACGCCCAATCCGACGACCCGGGATTTCACCACGCTGGTTTTCAGTCCGGGCTTCATCTTCCGGCAGTATTACTACGACATTGGCGGTTCCGTCGATGCCCAGGCGTTGCTGGACAGCCCGAAGTATAAGAACAACGCTCCGGATTACACCTGCTTGACCAACCTCGCGGAGGCGAATGCCGGGGATACGTGCGACAACTGCGGCGAGCAGTTGCTGGGATGGTTCGTTCCTCAAGTTTCTGGTGAGCATGTTTTCTATCTCGCGGCGGATGATGGCGGGCGTCTCTTTTTGGGCACCGATGCCAGTCCAGCCAGCAAGGTTCTCGTTGCCCGTGAGCCTGTTTGGGCATCGCGTCGGCAGTGGACGGGCGAGGCCGCCGGCGGGGGACGTGGCACTCCGCCCGCCAACGTTTCGGCCCCGATCAACCTGGTTGCCGGTCAGCGCTACTACATCGAAGCGGTGGCCAAGGAAGGTGGCGGCGGCGATCATCTCGCCGTCGCCGTGCAGGCGCCGGGTGCAGCGATCCCTGAAAATGGATCCACCCCGATTCGCAGCGAAAATCTCGGCATCTTCACCTCGCTGGCGGGTTCCTCGCTGACGATCAACCAACAGCCGGCCAACGTGAATGCGGTGGTCAATCAGACGGTGACCTTCACCGTCCAGGCCACGGGCAGTTCCTCTCTCTGCGGCGGCGCGATTAGCTACCAGTGGCGGCGGGATGGCGTGGTCATGCCGGGTGAAAACCAGGCGACCTTGACGCTGCCGCAGGTCTCCATGTCTGACAGCGGCGCATCGTTCAGCTGCGTGGTCGCTGTTCCAGGTCGGGTGCTGACCAGCGCTTCCGCGACGCTGACCGTGAGCGAGGATCAATCGGGCCCGACGGTGGTGGCGGTGACCGCCTCGAGCACGCTCTCCAACCTGGTAGTGCGTTTCAACGAGTTGGTGGAAGAACTCACCGCAGCGGACGACTTCAATTACACGGTCGACGACGGATCGACGGTCAGCGTTTTGGACGCGGTCCTCAACGCCGATCGGACGAGCGTCAACCTGACGCTGGACGGCGTGTTGGCGATTGATTCGGCGCACACCCTGACGGTGGCGGGAATTCATGATTTGGTTGGCAACACCATCGACCCGGACCCGACGGTGGTTAATTTCCGCACTCCGGTGTTGAGCTGTGGCTTCGCGCTGCAGGAACTCTATTTCGGGATTGGTGGTGTCGCGGTCGGCGATCTCCGGAATAGTTCGGCCTTCCCGAACTCGCCGAATGCCATCAGCTACGTTGGTTCCCTCGAGGGCCCGATCAACGCGTTCGACAACTACGGAGCGCGTTTGACTGGCTGGCTGCTTCCGCCCGTGAGCGGCAACTACAACTTCTTCGTCAGCGCGGACGACGGTGGCGAATTCTGGCTGAGCACGGACGCCAACCCGGCCAACCGCGTGCTGGTTTGCGCGGAGCCCGTTTGGAACGGCTCCCGCGACTGGTTGGGCACGGCCCGACGCAACGCTGCGGCGCCTGAGAACCGCTCTTCAACGCTCTTCCCCGCGGGCATTCCGCTGGTGGCGGGTGAGAAGTATTTCTTTGAGATGATCTACAAGGAAGGCGGCGGCGGTGACAACGGTGCGGTCACCTGGCAATTGCCGGGCGCCCCGCTGCCGGCCAATGGTTCGGCTCCCATCCCGGGTGCCTACCTTGCCTCGCTCGCTCAACCGGCGAACGCCAGCATCACCATCGCCCAGCAACCGGCGGATGTGTTCTATGTGATCGATCCGCTGAATACGGCGTCGGGCGGCTCCACGCTGTTCACCCAGGACTTCACCACTGGCAATGGTGGATACACCGTTGAGAACTCGGGCAGCCCCGCGCGCCCGTGGGCCTACAATTCCGCGAACGGAACCTGGAGTTGCTATCACACCGACCCGTGTGGTCCGGCTCAGAACGCGTCCCGGTTGATCAGCGCGCCGATCACCGCCACTCGGACCGGCCGCGCCGGCTTGGTGTTGACCCATCGTTACTCGTTCGAGGGTGACAACTGGGACGGCGGCCAGATTCGCGTGAGCATCAACGGCGGACCTTTCCAGACCGTTCCAGCCAGCGCCTTCAGTGAAGGCGGCTATACCTCCGGCGCGTTGGTGGGCAATCATCAGCTCGGCGGGCAGGCTGCCTTCAACGGCAACTCGCCTGATTTCGCCGCCGGCGCCAACATCACCAGCCGGGCCAGCATCGGCTTCGTCAGCGCCGGCGATGTCATCCGCGTGCAGATGCTCGCGGCGTGGGATGAGTGTTCAGCCGGCACCTATGACCCCAGCTGGGTCGTGGATGCGGTGGCCATCACCGAAGGCGCCCAAGACCCGACCTTGCGTTTGGTCGCCACTGGCTCCATCGACGGCAACCCCAACCAAACTCCCTTCGTCCAGTGGGAACGCGACAACGGCAGCGGCTGGCTCCCGCTGGCGGGCGCGAACAGCCTGAACCTGACGTTGAATCCGGTTCTGGCGGATAATGGCGCGAAGTATCGGGCCCGGCTCTATGTCCCCGGTGCAAGCGCCATCACCCGTGAGGCGGTTCTGACGGTCAAACAGTTGAATACACCTCCGAGCTTCACGCTGCGGGCCCCGACGGCTTGCTCGGTTGAGGACAGTGGCCCGGTGACCGTGGCCGGCGTGGTCAGCGCGATCAGGCCGCATAGCATCCCGGGCGCTGGTGCGGAGGTTGAAGCCGGCCAGACAGTCCAGTTGGCGATCAGCAACAACAACCCGAGTCTCTTCTCGGCGCAGCCGGCCATCGACGCCAGCGGTGCCTTGACTTACACGCCGGCGGCCAACGCCTCCGGACAGGCGACGGTAACCATCGTTGCGACCGATGATGGGGGCACTGAGTTTGGTGGACGAAATCGGTCCGAGACGACGTTTAACATCTGTGTCTCGCCGGCCAACGATTGCCCGACGCTGGCCGCTGTTCCGGCCATCACCGTTGAGAGCGGTGCGACCGCCAGCGGCCAGTTGGTGGGAGCGGATCGCGATGGCGACGCCTTGAGGTACGTCATCGTCAGCGCCGCTCAGCACGGCACCGTGACGTTGGGTGCAACCACGGGCGCCTTCACCTACTCGCCGAATGCGGGTTACTCCGGTCCCGATTCCTTCACGGCGGCGGCCGTGGACGCGGCCGGTTGCCGTTCGGATGCGATTACGGTGAGCATCACCGTCCGTGGTGGCGCGACCAACCGTTGTCCCGTCGCTGTGTCGGACGTGGGTCCGGCCGTCGATCTGTTCCTGTGTGGAGCGGAGACGGTCATCATCGCGGGTGACTACACCTCGCCGCAGACCCGGTGCGAGGATGGTCGGGCCAAGGTGATCCTGGACGGGACTGACTCACGCGATGCGGATGGCAATCCGTTGACCTACTCCTGGTTCTCGATTGAGGAGAACGGAGTGCCGGTGCCGCTGGCGACGGGCGCGCAGACCAATGTCTTCCTTGAGCCCGGCATGTATACCATCCGCCTGGTGGTGGACGACGGCCAGTGCGAAGACACGATGGACGTGGACATTCACGTCATCACGCCGGCGGAAGCCATCGCGGCGGTCATCGACGACATCAAAGGAGCGGCGTTGGGCAGCCGAAACCGGCGCCCGTTGATCTCCCTCTTGAAATCGGCGTCGGCCTGTTTCGATCGGTGCTTGTGCGACTCGGGTGTTCGCCAGCTCCAGGCGTTTGTGCGCAAGGTGCAGGCCCAGATCGAACCCGAGAAGCCGGACTTGGCCGCCATGCTCATCGGCAAGGCCCAGGAGATCCTGGACCGCGTCGACTGCGGGCAACCGTAAGCAATGACGTCTGCCGGGCGACAACGCCTGGGCAGCCTGGGCAACCAATCAACGAACGGCCGGGGTGCAAGCCCCGGCCGTTTTCTATTTCGCCCGGGCCGGCGGCGCGAGGGCGGCGGGCGGGTTCTGCGCTTTTTCCTTCGTCCAGCGGAGTGCTTTTGCATACTGGGCGCCGTGCGACCGGCAAGAACATGGGAAGCAGAAGCGGTGGCGATGTTGATCATCGGCATCAGCCTTGGGCTTGTGGCGGGCGGGGCGGCCACGATGCTTTTGAAACATCAGCTGCCGAATCTGCAGGCCGGGGACTACAGGTTTTACAGCTTTGTGATCAGCAGCGTCTTTTTTCAGGGCATGTCCCTGGTTCTGGTGCACACGTTTTTGCGCCAGCACGGCGTGGGCTGGGGGGAGTTCCTTGGGCTGCCGGATCCGGACTTGGGTCGGGCGATTGTCCTCGGCCTGGTCACGGCTCTGGTGGTGATCCCGCTCGCATTGGGGATGAATGAACTCTGTAAACGCGGGCTGGAATGGTTGCAGCAGGAGGTGGCTCCGCAGCCGACGTTGCAGGTCTTGCAGATGGCTGGCTCGATTCCGCGCCGGATCTGTTTCGGCTTCAGCGCCATCGTGCTGGCTCCCATGGTGGAGGAGATTCTCTTCCGGGGCATCGCTTACAAGGCGTTGGTGGATCGCGGCTGGCCTCGCTTCGCGTTGGTCGTGAGCTCTGTGCTGTTTGGGCTGATTCACGTCAATCTCATGACTTTCCTTCCGCTGACCGCGTTCGCGGTCGTGCTGGCGCTGCTATATAAACGGACGGGCACCTTGCTTGCCCCCATGGTGGCGCACGCATTTTTCAATGCGGTGAACTTCACTCTGTTTCTGGCGACGACGAAATGAACGAACTGGAGTTGATTCAACGATTGGTGCCGCTGCTGCCGGGCAATGCACAGTTGGTGGCCGGGGCGGGCGACGACTGCGCGGTGCTCGATCTGGGGGTGCCGGACCGGCTCGTGCTTTTCAAGACGGATTCCGTGGTGGAAGGCTTTCATTTCACTGCGGAAACACCGGCCGTAAAGATCGGGCATAAGGCGCTGGCCCGGGCGCTCAGCGACATTGCCGCCATGGGCGGGACTCCGATCTCGGCGCTTGTCACGCTGGCGTTGCCTAATCCGTTCGATCCGGATCGGGTGCTGGGCATCTACGAAGGCTTGAACGCGCTGGCGCGTCGCTGCGGTGTATCCGTCTCCGGCGGGGAAACCACGACCAATCCTGCGCGCCTGTTGATCTCGGTCGCAGCGTTGGGAACCGTTCCGCGGACCCGGTGGGCGCGGCGAACGGGTGCCCAGGCTGGGGATGCGATCTTTGTCACCGGCCGCTTGGGCGGCTCCCTGACGGGCCATCATCTGGAGTTTGAACCCCGCTTGGCTGAGGGACGCTGGCTGGTCAGCCAGTTCGACATACATGCGATGATCGACCTGAGCGACGGTCTGGCGTCGGATCTTCGACACTTGATGGAACCAGTCGGGCTCGGGGCCGAGTTGAACAAGGCATCGATTCCGCTGAGTCGGGCCGCCCGCGTGCGGGCGAAGGCCGAAGATGGCAAGCCGGCGTTGCTTGCCGCGCTGACTGACGGAGAGGATTTCGAGCTGCTGTTTACGGTGGCGAGTCGCGAGGCCGTGGCGGTGCTGGATGCATGGAAGGCGGCCTTTCCTTCGGTGCCGCTGACGTGCATCGGACGGATGACCCGCGAGCCGGGACTCAGGCTGCGGGATCAACACGGTGCCCAACTCTTTCATGGCCATGGCTACGTTCATCTCACATAGCGCGGCTGAAACAGTCGCCTGGGGCGAACGCTGGGGTCAGGCCGCGACGCCGGGAACGGTGATTGGCCTGAGCGGCGATCTCGGCGCGGGAAAGACTCAGTTCGTCATCGGCCTCGCGCGTGGGCTGGGCATCAAAAGCCGGGTGCAGTCGCCGACGTTCCCGCTGGTGCACGAATACGAGGGCGGTCGACTGCCTCTCGCGCACCTGGACCTGTATCGTCTCGACACCCCCGAGCAAATTGTCGGAGCGGGTCTGGAACAGTATTGGGACCGGCCCGTGGGTGTGGTGGTGGTGGAATGGTGCGAGCGATGGCCCGGTTTTCTCGATGCGGTGTTGCCCGCTCATTTCCGACGGGTTCGCGTGGAGTGCTCGGATGAACACACGCGATGCATTACCTATGATGATTTTGGCGTTTGAGTTCTCCTCCGACGAGCGGAGCGTTGCGCTGTGGGCGGATGGACGTCTCCTCGGGACAGCCGGGGAATCGGGCGGCCGCAGCACGCATGCGTTCAAGTTGGTTCGGCGCGTGTTGGACGAAGCTGCGGTGTTGCCTGAGCAGATTGAGGTTGTCGCGGTGGGCCTTGGCCCTGGCTCGTATGCGGGGATTCGGGTCGGCATCGCCTTGGCGCAAGGTTGGGCGGCTGCGCGAGGCGTTCGATTGCTGGGCGTGAGCTCAGCTGAAGCTGTCGCTGAGCAAGCTCGGGAGGCCGGTCGACGCGGACGGGTGGAGGTGGTGATCGACGCGCAACGCGGCGAGGTCTACCACGGAAGCTACGAGATCAACGATGCCGGCATTCGGATGGTGACACCCCTGCGACTGATGGCGTTGGCCGAGGCCAAGGCGTCAGCGAGTGGGGCGGTGGTGCTGGGATGGGATGAAATAGTGCAGAGCCTGCCGGGGGCTCAGCGGCAGGCGCCGCAAGCTTCCGCGGTGGCCCGACTGGCCTCGGGCCGGACCGACTTTGTTCCGGGTGAAAGACTCGAACCGATATATTTGCGGGCCACGAGCTTTGTGAAAGCTCCACCACCGCGCATCGTGCCGGGGGAACCGTCATGAGAAAACTGCTGCGTTGCTGGGCTGAGGTGGATCTCGAGGCCTTGCGGGGAAATCTGGCGTGGCTGCGACACCGGGTGGGGGCCGGGGTGCGCCTGATGACCGTGGTGAAAGCCGACGCCTACGGGCATGGGTTGAAGCAGATCGCCGGGCTCTTGATGCAGAGCGGCACGGATGTTTTTGGAGTGGCCAATTTAAACGAAGCTCACGCGATCCGAAGCGTGGGTCCCGGCTGGCCCATCGTGATGTTGGGCGCGTGTCTGCCCGACGAGATCGAGCGGGCAGTGCGGGACGAGGTTCAGCCGACCTTGTCGAGCGTGGAGGAAGCGAGGGCATTTTCCGCAGTCGCGGAACGGTTGGGGCGAGTAGTGAAAGTGCACGTCAAGGTGGATACCGGGATGGGACGCCTGGGCCTTGCGGCCGAAACCGCGGCAGACGCCATTGAACAAATGCGGGCCTTGCCGGGGTTGAAGGTCGAAGGGATTTACACCCACTACGCCTCGGCCGATGACGATGCCGCGTATTCCGCCCGGCAAGCCCGGCGGTTTCAGCAGGTCCTGGGGATCCTGCACGAGAGAGGCATTGAAATTCCCATCGTGCACGCGAACAACAGCGCGGCGATTCTGCATCAGCGTGGGACCAACGCATTGATGGTTCGGCCAGGCCTGCTGGTTTATGGCGTTATTCCGCCTGGGCGCCGGCGTTGGGATCGCGAAGGGATCGGCCATGTGCGCGCGGCGCTCTCGTTCAAATGCCGCGTTAGTTTGGTCAAGTGCTTCCCCGCTGGTTGCCGCCTCAGCTACGGCGGAACTTATGTAACACGCCGGCCGGTCCGCGTTGCGGTGGTGACCGCGGGCTATGGCGATGGGTACCTCCGGTCCGCGAGTGGGCGAGCCCGGGTTTTGATCGGGGGGCGAAGATGCGCGGTGCTGGGGCGGATCACGATGGATCAAATGTTGGTCGACGTCAGCCGGTGCCCGGCGGTGGCGGCCGGCGACGAGGTGGTGTTGATCGGCAGTCAGGGGGAAGAAACGATCGGCGCGACGGAAGTCGCCGGTTGGGCCGGAACCATTCCTTGGGAAGTACTCACCGCCATCACCCATCGGGTGCCGCGGGTTTATCTTGGCGGGCACGCCGCGTGAATTGGCCGTGGCGAAACGTCCTCTTCTAGCCCGCTCACCGGCGATGAACCTTTCATCTGCCTGAACGATTCCTTGGACCCCCCCGGTTGACGGCGAAGTTGTCCACATGTCCGGCGCGCTGCGGAGAGCGCGCCCTACCTTTCGGTTCATGGGATGCTATCGCGGAGTTGTCGATGAGGTGGGCTTGCGCGACCGGAGATTGGGACTAGCTTTGCCGCCATGATGAAGTCTGGAATGGTAAGTGGCCCGCCGACCCCGGAGGAATTCCAACGTCAGATG
The DNA here is from genome assembly GCA_044230345.1 of Limisphaerales bacterium. Classification (GTDB taxonomy): domain Bacteria; phylum Verrucomicrobiota; class Verrucomicrobiia; order Limisphaerales; family JADJPG01; genus JBGARF01. The sequence goes on along the minus strand of JBGARF010000012.1, from coordinate 281,283 downwards.
GCGGAGTTCATGCGGCAACATTTCCCTGGGGGAGCAGGGGCGATGTTTCAGCAGCCGAAGGATGCGGGGCCGGAGGTGCCGTCAGAACCGGCGGCGAGCGGGGCGGCTCCGTGGGAATTTCGTTACAAGCCCCGCGAGGTGCGGGATTACCTGAATCGATTTGTCATTCGCCAGGATGAGGCCAAGCGGGTGCTGAGTGTGGCGCTTTGCGATCATTATCATGCGGTGCGCCAGGCGCTGGAGGGGAAGGAGTCGACGAACTACGCCAAGCAAAACATCCTGCTCGTAGGACCGACCGGCGTTGGCAAAACCTATCTGATTCGGAGCATGGCCGAGTTGATTGGCGTGCCTTTTGTGAAGGCCGATGCCACCAAGTTTTCTGAAACGGGCTATGTGGGCGCTGATGTGGAGGATCTGGTGCGCGACCTGGTCCGGCGCGCGAATGGCGACGTGGCCCGGGCGGAGCATGGAATCATTTACATCGATGAGATCGATAAAATTGCGGCGGCGGCCAACGTGGCCGGACGCGACGTCAGCGGGCGCGGTGTTCAGACGAACCTGTTGAAGCTGATGGAGGAGACTGAGGTGCCGGCGCGTGCGCCGAACGACATCGCGGGCCAGATTCAATCCATGATGGACGGTTCGCGCCGGAGTGGCAAACCGCAGCCGGCGACCGTCAGCACCAAACACATTCTGTTCGTGGTCAGCGGGGCCTTCAGCGGTTTGGAGAAGATTGTTCAGAAGCGGCTGCGCGAGGCCTCGATTGGCTTCGCCGCGGGCGCCGTAATCGGCCGGCCGGCGGCTGTCGCGGCGGAGGACCAGGCCCTGGCGCATGCGCAAACGCGCGATTTTGTCGATTTCGGTTTTGAGCCTGAATTCATCGGGCGCCTGCCAGTCCGCGTCGTTTGCCACCATCTGGGAGTCGACGATTTGTTTCAAATTTTGAAATCGTCCGAGGGCAGCTTGATTCGGCAGTACGAACAGTCATTCGCGGCGTACGGCATCGAGGTGTTGTTTCAGGACGATGGACTGCGGCGCATCGCGGAGCTGGCGGCGGAGGAAAAGACCGGCGCCCGAGGGCTGATGACGGTATGCGAGCGGGCGTTGCGGGGTTTCAAGTTTGAACTGCCGTCCACGACGGTGAAACGGTTTGTCGTGACGCGTGAGCTGTTGGATCAGCCTGAGGCGGGGTTGGCGGCGTTGCTGGCTGAACATCAGCGGGAGGAACGCGTGGTGCTCCGCCAGTTGGTCCATGAGTTTGCGGATCGCTTCCGCGAAGCGCACGGGCTGGGCATCCGTTTCACGGATGAAGCGGCGGAATGGCTGGCCGGCGAGGCGTTGACTTCGGGGCAGGGGGTTCGCGAATTGTGCGCCGTGCGGTTCAAGGATTTCCAATTTGGCCTCAAGCTCGTGGCGCAGAACACGGGGCGGCAGGAGTTCACCGTGGACCGCGGCGTGGCCGAGGCCCCGGAGAAAGTCTTGAGCGAATGGGTGGTGGAGAGCTACCGAAATAAAACAGCGGCGCCGTAAGGCGCCGCTGTGCGGGCGAAAACGAGTGATTCGTTCGTTGGTTCCAACTCAGGACAGGACGGCTTTGTGGAACTCGTACCAGTCGTCGAGATTGTTCAGATCGACGGCGCCGGGGTTGACCGTGCTTTCGTCGGCGATGCCGTTGGCCGACAGGATGCCCTTTCGGGTGCCGTCGTCATGGATGTAGCCCATGATGGCCGAGTTGATCTTGTAGACGCTGGCCTTGTCGAGCTTCACGCCGGGCTGCTTTTTGATCCAGGCCTCGAAGGCGGCGTAGCTCGGCTTGCTGTCGGCGATGAACTTTTTGACGGCGTCCGGGTTCAGGTTGAGGGCCTGGCAGACCATCATGTCATAGCCCTTGCCGATGCCGGGATAACCTTCGGCGAGCTTGCCGCGGGCTTCGAGCGAGACCTTGAGCCAGAGGCGGGGAAGGTGGAGGACGCCCAGCGGACCGGCCACGCCGGAGCTGATCATGGGAACGTGTTTGTCAGCCATAGATAATGTTAATGTTTGAGTTGTTGGAACTTGCGGGCGGAGATTAGGCAATCGAAATGACGAGGGTCAATGGCGAATTCAGCCCGAAGAAGGAACGCCCCTGAGGCTTGGTGTCGAACGTCGCGCGGCGAGGTGCCGGGTGTCGCGCGGCGACGCCGAGGGACTGAGGCAATGAACCCAGCGGATGCAAACGGCGTGCGTCAACGCCAGACCAGCAATCCTTTGATCCACGCCCAGGCAAGGCCTTCCACCAGGAGAAGCACGAAGACCATCATCGCCACGAACGCCCCCACCGAAAGCCCGGTAAACGCCACCGCGAACGGCAGGAGAAAAATCGCTTCTACGTCGAAGATGAGAAAGATAATGCCGTAGAGGTAATACTCTGCTCGAAAGCAAATGAGAGGATCGCCCTTGGCTTCGAGTCCACATTCGTAGGTGGCGTTCTTCTGCTGTCCAGGCTTGGCGGGGGAGTACTTGAGTGCCCACAGCCGGGCCAGGAGGAGGGGAACAAGAGCAAAGCCGGCGGCGGCGGCGATGAAGACGATCAGGAAGAGGTAAGGGTGAGCGTCGATCATGGGCCCAGATCAGATGGCTTGTTCTCTAGTTCCGCTGGGGTTCGTGCCGGGTCAGGCCGACCGAGGCCGCAATATCGTCGAATTCAGCCCGGCTGACTTCCTCCAAGGCTTTGCCGCGAGCCTTGAGCTTTTCGTTGATTTTAATGGCCTTCTCGGTCATCGCTTCGTGGGTTTCCTTGGAGCCTCCAACCAACGCGAAATTAGGCCCGGTGGTGACCCGTTTATGGCCGTCTTGATCGAGGCCAACCCCCAGCAACAACGCCTTGCCTTTCTTTGGTTTTCCCGACGGTTTCGCCATGCCCGCAGGCTAGGCAGGCCGGACTCCAAGTCAATGCCGGATTCGCCCGCTTAGGGATAATTTGTTGCCAAACCGTTACAATGTGAGAGATAAGGTGTCACTTTTCACCATGAGACGTACCTGTTGTATCCTGCTCGCCCTCTTGGGGGGCTTGGCGGCCGCCACACCTGTCCGGGCAGCGCTCCTCTTCAACACCAATGCCACTTGGAATCTCTTCAAAGGCCGGAGCGAGGCCTCGTCGCCCGACACCACTGCGTGGCGCCAGCTGAACTTCAACGACTCAGCCTGGACGCAGCAAGCGCCCTCGCCGTTCTGGTACGGCGATACGCTCCCCGGCGGAACCCAGGTGCCCGACATGGCGACGGTGCCCTACACCACGCTTTACCTCCGACGCACCGTCGTGATTGGTGAGGCGGCCAGTATTTCCGGACTTCGCCTGGGCTATCATTGTGACGACGGATTCGTCATCTGGATCAACGGCGTTGAACTCCATCGCTACAATGCACCCGCGGGTAACCTGGTCTTCAACGCGATCGCTGCGAGTTCCGTGGCTGAGCCGGTCCAATACACGACCGTCGACCTCACCGTGCCCGCAGGCATGCTGGTCGATGGAACCAATCTGGTGGCCGTATTGGGTCTGAACGCCAGCGCAACGAGCAGCGATTTTGGGCTCAACCTTTCGCTGAGCACGATTGCTCCGGACAACACGCCTCCGACCATTGCCAGCGTAAGTCCGGCGCCTGGAGTCACGGGGGAATTGAACGCGATTACCGTCGTGTTCAGCGAACCCGTTTCCGGTGTGGACGCAGCCGACCTGCGTCTGAACGGCGTGCCAGCCACCGGTCTGACGGGCGGCAATGACACCTACACGTTCACCTTCCCGGCCCAACCGTATGGTGTCATCGCGGTGACTTGGGCACCCAACGCTGGCGTGGCCGATTTTGGCGTGCCCCCCAATGCCTTCAATCCCGCGGGGCCGGGGGCGAGCTGGCAGTACGATTACAAAGACAACATCGCGCCGACCATCTCGTTCCAACTGCCGTTTGCGGGAACCACCGTCCGGGCGCTTTCGCAGATCGAGGTCAATTTCAGCGAACCCGTGGCTGGGGTGGAAGCGGCAGACCTGCTGATCAACGGAGTAGCCGCGACGGGTATGTCCGCCCCGGCTCCGGGCCGGGTGATCTTTACCTTCCCGCCCTTGGCCCCGGGGCCGGTGCAAGTCGCCTTTGCCCCAGGGCACGGCATCACGGACTTCGCCGCGGTCCCGAATGCCTTCGCCGGGGCGAACTGGTCCTATACGGTGGATCCCAACGTGGTGGTGGCCGCTGTCCGAATCAATGAGATCGCCACCGCCAATCTCAACGGCTTGCGGGACGAAGACAACGAGGCGCAGGACTGGATCGAGCTCTACAACACGAGCGCCAGCCCGGTTAGCCTGGCGGGCTGGACTCTGTCCGATGACGCGCAGGATTCGGCGAAATGGGTCTTCCCCGCGGTGTCGATCGCGGCCCGCGGATACCTGGTGGTGTTTTGCTCGGGCAAGGATCGAAAGCCCGTGACGCCCGGCAGTCGTCTGCACACGAATTTTAAGTTGAGCCCGGAAGGCGAGTTTCTTGGACTTTACAACGCCGAGGTTCCGCGGCAGCTGGTTTCTTCCTTTGATCCATATCCAAACCAGCGAAACAACTATTCCTATGGCTACGATAACGTGGATCAGTTGCGTTATTTTCAGACGCCCTCGCCCGGTGTTGTGAACGGTGCCAGCACCATCATCGGCGTGGTGGCTGATACAAAGTTCAGCCACAACCGCGGGTTTTATGAGACGAACTTTTCCCTCTCGATTACGTGCGCGACGCCCGGCGTGACGATCCGCTACACCACCAACGGCGCGGCGCCCACGGCCACTACCGGGTTAGTCTACAGCGGCCCCATTCCGGTCACCGGGACCAAGATTGTCCGCGCGGCGGCGTTTAAATCCGGCTTGCTCCCGTCGGATGTCGACGCCCAGACCTATCTCTTCGTCGAGGACATCATCCGGCAGCCCGACGAAACCACTCCGGGTCCCGGCTGGCCGGCGCAAAACAAAACCGGTGCCGGGCAAAAATTTGACTACGGAATGGACCGGGACATTACCGTGTCGAACGCCACTTGGGCGGCCCTGATTCGTCCGGCGATGAAGGCGATCCCTTCGTTCTCCATCGTGATGGACATCGCCGATTTCTCCAGCATCTACTCCAACCCCGGTGGCGATACCATCGCGTGGGAACGTCCGGCGTCGATCGAGCTGGTTTACCCGGATGACACCCAGGGATTCCAGGCGAACTGCGGCATCCGGATTCGCGGCGGTTTCAGTCGGAGCACGGACAATCCCAAGCACGCCTTCCGCCTTTTCTTCCGGCAGGAATACGGCGTTTCCAAGCTGAACTATCCAGTCTTCGGACCGACCGGGGCAACCAGTTTTGACAAGTTCGATTTGCGAACCATGCAGAACTACTCCTGGGCGTTCCAGGGCGACAGCAGCATGATGTGTTTTCGGGATGTTTCCTCGCGCGACGCGCAATTGGCGATGAACGGCCTGGGCACGCGCGGGAATTTTTATCATCTCTACATCAACGGCGTTTATTGGGGATTGTACAACTCCGAGGAACGTCCGGAGGCGGCCTTCGCGGAATCGTATGTCGGTGGCAACGCCGACGACTACGACACCATCAAGCAGCTGGATGGATACCTTAGCGGAGCAACGGACGGCAACAACGATGCCTGGTATCGTTTGTGGCGGGCGGCGACGAACGGCTTTGCCAATGACGTCGACTACTTCAAGGTGCAAGGGCTGAACGTGGATGGCACGCCGAATCCCGCCTACGAAAACCTGGTTGATGTGCCGAACATGATCGACTACATGCTGGTGATTCTCTACGGCGGCAATCTCGATGCGCCGATCTCCAACTTTCTCCAGAATGATTCGCCGAATAACTGGTATGGATTTCGTGATCGCACCGGGCGGCACGGGGGGTTCCGTTTTGTTTCGCACGATGCCGAACACACGCTGCTCAGCGTGAGTGCGGATCGCACGGGCATCGTCGACCTTTCCGTCACCGGTGGCCAGTATGGCGTCATCGATGCAGACTGGACCTGCGGAAACCCTTTGACCCAATCCGGCGGGGCCGCCGCGGCAATCCAACGTTCCACGCCGCAGTATATCTGGTTTCGGATGCATCAGAACGCCGAGTTTCGCATGCTGGCGGCCGATCGGATTCAGAAACATTGTTTCAACGGCGGTCCGCTCAGCGTGGAAGGCATGCGCGCGGCGTTGCTCACCCGCAGTAATGAAATCCAGCTGGCCATTGTGGCGGAATCGGCCCGGTGGGGCGACGCCAAGGTCGGGACGCCTTACACCCGCGACACCTGGCGTTCGGCGTTCAGCTCGGTGTTTACCGGCTTTGTGCCGGGCCGGACCGGTACGTTGATCAACCAGCTGCGCGCGGACGGACTCTTTCCAACGGTCAATGCGCCCAGTTTCAGCGCGCCGGGTGGAGCCGTCCCGGCCGGCTTCCAGGTCAGCGTGGCCCTGAACAACGCGTCGGGAACGATTTACTACACCGTCGACGGCAGCGATCCGCGGGCCCGGGGCGGCAGCGTTTCGGCGAATGCCATTGCCTACACGCCTGGGACGCCGGTGGTGATTAATGTTTACACCGTCCTGCGGGCGCGTGTCCGCTCGGGTTCGACCTGGAGCCCGATTACCGAGGCGAACTATTTTCCGTCGCAGGATTTCCGCTCGCTTCGCTTCACTGAGATCATGTTCAACCCGCCCGCCTTTGGTCCGGTGCCGGCCGACGATCTGGAGTTCATCGAGCTGAAGAATGTCGGGGAAACAGTGCTGGACTTGGGGGGCTTGTCATTCAGCGAAGGGGTTAGTTTCACCTTTACCAACCGCACCAAGCTCGGGCCGGGTCAGTTCTTCGTGCTGGCGCGCAATGCGGCAGCGTTGAGTGCGAAGTATCCGGGGGTGGCGGTTAACGGCATTTATTCGGGCCGCCTCGACAACGGTGGCGAGGCGCTGACGATTTCAACGCCATTGGGAAGCCAGCTGCTTTCGTTTGGTTACAAGGACAGCGGTCGCTGGCCGCTGACGCCGGACGGTTTGGGTTATTCCCTCGTGGCCCGCGCGAGCTCGGGCGTTGTTGGACCGGGCAATCCGTCCTATTGGCGCTCCAGCACGAATCCCGGTGGATCGCCTGGCGCCGACGACCCGGCTCCGACGATTCCTGGTATTGTCGTCAATGAAGCTTTGACCCACACCGATCCTCCGCTGGTGGACTATATCGAGTTGCACAACCCGACAGCCGCGGCGGTTGACCTCGGCGGTTGGTACCTGACCGACTCGGCCGCCAACCCGAAAAAATTCCAAATCCCGGCCAACACCGTCATCGAACCCGGCGGTTACCGGGTGTTTACCGAAGCTGATTTCAATCCCACTCCGGGTCTCGGAAACAGCTTCACCCTCGATTCACATGGCGAGGAGGTCTTCCTCCTGTCTGGCGATCCCGCGACGGGTGCGCTCACCGGCTATAGCCACGGCTTTTCGTTTGGGGCGGCTGAAAATGGCGTAGCCTTCGGACGCCATGTGTTGAGCACCGGCGATGAAAATTTCGTCGCACAAACCGCCCGGACCCCGGGTGAGGCGAATCGTGGTCCGCGAGTCGGGCCTGTGGTCATCAGCCAGATCATGTATCATCCGCCCGATTTGGCCGGCGGCCTCGACGATTCCTTGAACGAGTACATTGAACTCCGCAACATCACGACGACATCAGTCGCGCTCCGGGATCTGTTGTATCCCACGAACGGCTGGCGCATTCGCGGGGGGATTAGCTTCGACCTTCCGCTGAACACCGTCCTCGGTCCGACTCAATCCATTCTCGTCGTCAATTTCAGCCCAACCGAGGCCAACACCTTGGCGGCGTTTCGCTCGAAGTACGGCGGATTCGTCGGCGTGCCGATTCTAGGGCCCTATTCAGGCAAGCTCGACAATTCCAGCGACCGGATTGAACTGCAGCGTCCCGACGCCCCCGACACCAATGGCGTCCCGCGCCTCACGGTGGATGAGGTCAATTATCAGGACGCCGCGCCGTGGGCGCCGTCCGCCGACGGTGGTGGCGCAGCCTTGCGGCGCATCGACGTGGCCGCCTATGGAAACGATCCCGCCAACTGGATCGGCTTCGCGCCCCTGACCATCGTTGGCATCACCCCGGCCAATATCGTCGTCCGACCGGGAACCACACCCGCGACCGCGACGAACGTGACCTTCACCGTGGCCGCGTATGGAACCGGCGATCTCACGTATCAATGGCGAAAGGACGGCGTGGCCATCCCGGGTGCCACGTCGGAGTCTTACGCGGTGGTGGACGTGCAGGCCAAGGACGAAGGCGCTTATACGGTTGAGGTCCGGGATGTTTCCGGAATCGTCATCAGTTCGCCGGCCTATCTCCAGTTGGTCATTGTGCCGGTCATCGTGCAGCCGCCGATCAGCCAAACGGTCGTCGCCGGCAAGCCTTTTACGCTGAGCACCGTCATCACCGGCAGTCCATTCCCCTTCACCTACGAATGGCGCCTTGGTTCAGTGGGTCTCAAGACCAACGTCTCGAATGATCGATTCGACTTCGTGACGTTTGTCGCGTCGAACGTGGCCACGTCGCTGACCTATCGAGTGGTGGTCAAGAACGCCGCCAACACCGCACCAGGCGTCAGTCATACACCGCAGACGGTGATTACGGTGCTGGCTGATTCCGATCAGGACGGGCTGCCCGATACTTGGGAAACGGCCGCCGGCTTGAATCCGAACAGTGCCGGCGACGCCTTGTTGGACCTGGATGGTGATGGGGTGCGAAACGTCGACGAATACATTGCCGGAACGGATCCGAAAGACGCGTCAAGTTACTTGAAGGTGGAACAACCGGCCGGACCCGCGATGATCAGTTTTATCGCAGTGGCCAATCGCACCTATACCATCCAGTTCACGGACGAACTCGGAACACCATGGGAACGCTTGACCCACGTGACGGCCCGGCCGGTCACCGGCCTGGTCACGATCAATGATCCGACGGTTCGACCCCAGAGGGTCTATCGGCTCGTAACGCCCCAGTTACCGTAGCGAGGAGCTGTTCGGTTCGAGCTCTCGTCGGAATTCCTGCCTGGGCTCCTGGTTGAGTCACAGCCAGGGCGGCGGCCGCCGAGGCAAACGCCGCGGCTGATCGAGCGTCATTTCCTTCCGACAGTCTGACCGCAAAGGCCCCGACAAACGTGTCGCCGGCGCCCACGGTGTCGATCGCATCAACGCCATGCGCGGCCACCGCGGTGGAGGCCAGATCGCAATCCAGCCATGCGCCCGCGGCCCCCAGTGTAATCAGGATGCCCGCCTGCGGAACGGAGCGACGCAACGCGGCGGCCACCTCCGGAGCCTCGTCTGGCCGCAGCAAAGAACGTCCAGTCAGGGTGGTTGCCTCGGTCTCGTTCAGGATAATCCAGTCACAGAGGGCCAGGACTTCGTGGGGCAGGGGGACGGCCGGAGCCGGGTTCAGAATGGTGGTGATTCCGGCTTCGCGCGCGGTGCGGAGCGCGGCTTCGACGGCGGGCAGCGGCGTTTCCAGTTGCGCAACCAGGATCCGCGAAGAACGGATGAGGTTGCCTTGGCGCGCGATGTCGACTGGCGTGAGGGTGGCGTTGGCGCCGCTCGCGACGATAATCTGGTTGCGACCGCTGGCGTCGACCGCAATGAAAGCCACGCCGGATGACACATTTTCTCGGACGACGATCGCCGTAGTGTCGACCCCGAACCCGGCCAGGTTAGTGATCATCTCACGACCGAAGACGTCATCGCCGACCGCGCCGATCAACGCAACCTGGCCGGCTGCTCCGAGGCGTCCGATGGCGCACGCCTGGTTCGCTCCCTTGCCGCCGGGTGACTGGCGGAAGCGGTGGCCAAGAACCGTCTCCCCCGGCGCAGGCAGGCGCGGCGTCTCGATGAAAAAATCCAGGTTCAGACTGCCCACCACGGTGATCATGGGACGAAATCTTGAATCGGGAGCGGTCGCCATTCGCCGGGCTTGAGGCCGTCCACGGTGAAGTCACCAAACCTGCTGCGGTGCAGGCTGGTGACATTGCAGCCCTGGCTGGCAAACATGCGTTTGACTTGATGATAACGTCCTTCGATCAGCTCGAGCGTGGCTTCGCGAGGGCCGAGTATGGTCAGGGTGGCCGGGAGGCAAGGCTCCTTGTCGCCTTCGAGAATCAGCGTGCCGGCTGCGAAGAGCGCGATCATGTCCGACCGAAGGTCGGCGTCGACGGTGACTTCGTAGAGTTTGGGGACTTTGTGGCGCGGCGACGTCCATCGCTGCACCAATGTTCCCTGATCGGTGATGAGCAGGACACCCGTGGTGTCGCGATCGAGTCGGCCTACGCTGGTGACGGGTGGGTTCCGGCGCGACCAGCGGGCTGGCAGCCGCGCGTAGACCAGGGGGCCGTCTTTTTCGTTGTGCGAGCAAACACATCCGGCTGGCTTGTGCATTAAAACCAGGAGGCCACCGGGAAACTCCACCGGCTCGCCATCGATGCGCAACTGGCTGATGCGGGCCTTGCCTTCAGCCGAAGCTGCCGGCTGGCCGCTGACCGTCACTCGTCCGCGTGCCACCCAGGCCCGGGCCTCGCTTCGGGTGCAGTAGCCGTGGCTGGACAGAATCTGGTCAATGCGCCGCGCGGGCTCCGAGTTCATTTCGGTGCCACCGGCTACTGCCGAGCTGCACAGCGTTTGACTTCGTTGATGATGCGACGGTCGTCTTCGCCCGCCTCCCAGGCGAGACGGAGGAACTGTGGCGGAGTCATGTTGACCTGCTGGAAGAAGGCGCGATCGCCGCCGCAGCAATACATCAGGTCGTCCGGCATTTCGCCGCGGAGTTTCAGCCGCGCCTTGACGATCAGACGCGGGAGCCACGCGATGCCGTCAACCTCGTCCGCTTTCGCGGGAAGCTGATCCATCGAGGCGGTCCGCCCGGTGACTTTTCCCTGCATGACATTGAGGAAGTAGTCGCGGCGAATTTCTGCGACGGCCAGCGCGGTGTCGTAGTCAGGCTCGCCATAACGTTGGGCATCGTCGACGAAGTCGAAAAGTTCCTGGGCGGTGCAGCCGATGGAGCCCAGAAACTTGATGTCCTCCGGACTGAACATGTTGTGGGCCGAGTTGCGCCCTTCCCGCCAGGCACGGGTGCCTCGATCGTAAACTTCGCGAAATTTTGCCTGCCACGGATTGGAATTGGCGTTCGTCACGGCGGCAACCTAGCCGGGCGGAGGAAGACGTCCAGACTTTTGGTGGGGCTGAGTTGTTGGGGCGGGTGCAGCCGACCGTTCCAAGCCCCGTCCGAGATGTTCGTTCAGCCGTTTGGCAGTCTGGTCGATATACCTGAATGATATGAGACGGCTTGTGATCTGGACCCTGGCGATTGCCTCAGCGCTGTTCGGCCTTGAGGCGATGGGATGGGCGGCGGACGCACCGCCCTGCGCGGTCTGTCGTAACCGCATTGAGGGAGAGTTTTTCTGGTTCATGAGTCCCGCATTGACCGAACGTCAGAGTGTCTGCATTGAATGCCAGCGTCTTGCTCATCGCTGCCGGATCTGCCGCCTGCCGGTGAGTCATCGGGCCCGACAGCTCCCGGACGGGTCCTACTTGTGCGCGGCCGATTTTGACGCCGCGGTCTTGGACGACTCGGAAGCGTCGCGGATCTGCGCGGAGGCCCGGCGCGGTTGTGAGGATATATTTGCGGGAAGCGGGGTCGTGCCGAGCCCGCGACTGCGCCTCACGATTGTGAGCAGCGGGCGTTTGGCGGAGCTGCGGCAGGGACGCGAAACCTGGCATGACGAGAATCTGTTCAGCCTGACCCGGACAACGGTCGACGCGGCGGGGATAAAATCACACGAAACGTTCTTGCTGAACGGACTTGGGCCGGCCCGCCTGGCCGCGGTGATCGCTCATGAATATGCGCATGCCTGGGTGGAAGACAACGTGACCAACCCGGTGCACTTGGACCGGGACGCCCTGGAGGGGTTTTGTGATCTGATCGCCTACAAGTTGATGGTGCGGACGGGAGAGACAAGGGAAAAGATGGTTCTCCTTGCCAGCGCGCAGGCACGCGGTCAGATGAGCGGGTTTATCCAGGCAGAGTTGCCTCAGGAGTTCGCGCGGACCTTGGCCTGGGTGAAGACAGGGATGCGTCCAGCGGGGCTGGGAGAGGTTTCCTTGGTGCGCCAAAGTCGCTTGAGTCCGGGTGCCCAAGGCCCGGCGACCGCGACGCTCCCGGTCTGGCCGCCGCCCAGGATGTTGATCACTCCGGTTCCGGATGAAATTCAACTTCGGGGCATTTCGGGGCCGCCGGGGCGCAGGCTCGCCCTGATCAACGACGCAACCGTCGCGATGGGCGAGAGCTGTCGTGTGCGGGTGGGATCGACCAACCGAAATGTCCGGTGTCTGGAAGTGCGCGACCGATCCGTCCTGGTGGAAATTGATGGGCAACCCCAGGAGTTGGTCCTGCGCTCGAAGCTCGCCGGCACGCCGTAGAGTGGAATCGTTGCGTGGGTCAGTTCGGGACCCAGCCTTTGCCCGGGACGAATTCCCGGCTGCCGGAACGGGTGCGGCAACCGGAACTCAGGCATCCGAGCCCCACCAAAATCAAGATGAGCGCCCAAGTCGTCCAAGCTCCAGTCAGCGTTGCATTCTGCGTTTTCATAATTTTACCGAAGAGACGCCCGCTGAGGCCTTGCCCCGGGACGTGGCGGCTCCCGACCAATAGTAATGAGAGTTGCGTGCCCGGCAAGGCCGGCGCATGGTGATGGCATGCTCGGCTTCGGACCGCATGCTTGTCGATCCTGTACCATCCAGCCATGAAATCGCTGAAAGGCCAGCTGATCCTTGATGACGGAAAACTGCGTGGTTCGTTTTTCCATCGGACCGTAATTCTGGTCTGTGAACACAATGCCGAGGGAGCATTCGGCCTGGTCTTGAATCGCATGAGCGACAATAAAGTCGGCGATGCGCTGACGGCCGACATTGGAGAGGGGATCAAGCGCCTGCCGTTGTTCATCGGCGGGCCGGTGCAAACCCAGGTCATGACTTTCCTGCGTAGCGACGTCCTGGGTCCTGAGGCTAACGTGATGCCCAACCTCGGCATGGCGCAGTCCCTGGAAGCGCTGCTGGAACTGTCGACGGAATACTCGCCCACCCGACAGGTTAAACTTTTTGCGGGCTATGCGGGCTGGAGTCCTGGTCAGCTGGACGCGGAAATGAAAAGAGACACCTGGCTGACCCATCCAGCGACATTGGAACATGTCTTTCATCCTGAACCGGGCGAGCTTTGGAAAATGGTGCTCGCGGAGAAAGGTTGGAAATACCGCTTGCTCGCCGATTCGCCCGAGGATTTGTCGTGGAACTGACCCTGAGGGAGAAACGGAGCTCGCGGCCGAAGTTCGCCGCGCGACCGGCGAAATTTTCCCCGGGCTCCGATCCGATCGGGCGCGGTCCCGGTTGCTCGTTTCTCTTCGTTATTCCCGCTCGCTGTTCCGGACCATCATGAAGAAGTGCAGGAACGTCATGAGGCTGGTGACCATGGCGGCCACGTAGGTCATCGCGGCGGCGCCGAGCACCCGACTGACGCCCGTTCGCTCCTGAGGGTCGATCAAGCCCAGACGAAGCAGCTGAGCTTTGGCCCGGCTGCTGGCGTCGAATTCCACGGGCAAGGTGACCAACTGAAACAGCGCGATGACGCCGAACGCCAACACTCCAATCATGGCCAGTTGGCTCATGTGCAGCAGGAATCCAAGAACGAACATGCCCTGCGCCGCGGCGCTCGCGAAGTTCGTGATCGGGACAAGCGCCATGCGGATGTGCAGCGGGGCATAGGCGGCGGCATGCTGGAGCGCATGTCCGGCCTCGTGGGCCGCCACGCCCACCGACGCGAGCGTTCGACCGTGATAAACTTCCGAGGAAAGAAACAGCGCGCGCTTGGTCGGGTCGTAGTGATCAGTCAAATGCCCGCCCACTTCATGGACTTCTACCGCGTGCAGGCCGGAATGATCGAGGACCTCTCGTGCCGCCTCGGCCCCGGACATTCCGTTGTTGGTCGGAACCTGCGAATAGTGGCCGTACGCGCTCTTAAGCTTGAACTGGGCATAAAGTCCCAGGAGAAAGCCCGGAAGGATAAACCACCAATACTGGTCGAGGATCAACATGGCGTGCTCGAGTTTCTTTAACGGTTTGTTCTAGTTTTCGTTTTTGCTTTTCGTTCGCGGCCTCTGAATACACCGCGTTTTCCCTGTGTCAAGCGGCCGTCATGCCACTCGGATCCGGCCGGAAAACCAGCACCGCCTTTTAGGGTGGGACAGATTGCTACTTGCCGGGGCGCAATTTGTCGCGGTGCGACAGCCTCCGAGGCGCCGGGCACCGTGCTTGCGTGGCCTCCGGCGACCGGCTAAGCATCGCGCGTGGACGACGGAACTTTTCACGACGCAGCGCTGGTGTTGGTCGCGCACGGCTCGACCACGAATGCGGAATCCAGTGCGCCGACTTATCAGCACGCGGACGAACTTCGTCAGCGCGGAATTTTCGGTCAGGTGCTCGAGTGCTTCTGGAAACTCGAGCCTGGCATCGCCGGCGTGCTCCGCGGCGTGATTCTACCGCGGGCGTTCGTTGTGCCACTTTTCATCAGCGATGGATACTTCACCGAGGAAGTGATCCCGCGCGAACTCGGACTGGCGAAGGGGACGGCAATGAGCAACGGGAAGGAGTCTGAGCCGGCGGGTTGGCGGCATCAAAATGTGGGCGAGTTGGCCGTGTTCTATACCGAGCCGGTCGGGACCCATGCGGCCATGACGGACGTGTTGTTGGCGCGAGCCCGCGGGGTGGTGGCAAAACATCCCTTCCCACTCGCGCCGCCGACGCAGGACATCACCCTGTTTATTGCCGGTCATGGCACCAGCCAGAACGAGAATTCCCGCCGTGCCATCGAACAACAGGTTGAATTGGTTCGGGCCCGTCATGTGTATGCGGAGGTGCATGGGGTTTTCATGGAGGAGGAGCCCCGGATTGAGCACTGCTACACGCTGGCCGCCACGCGGAATGTGGTGGTGGTGCCATTCTTCATCAGTGACGGCTTGCATTCCCAGGAGGACATTCCGGTGCTGCTCGGCGAGTCCCAATGGCAGGTGCGGGAGAGGCTTCGTGCCGGTCTGCCGACCTGGCGCAACCCGACGGAAAAGTCAGGGCGCCGCGTGTGGTATTCGGCCGCCGTTGGGACCGAGCCGAGTCTGGCCGACGTCGTCTTGGAACGGGTGCGTGCTGCGGTCGGGGGAGAGCTGGTTTAATTGCCCAGAACCAAACGGCCCAAAATCGGCAAAAGAAAACGGCGCGATGCCCGTGATTCACGGACGTCGCGCCGCGGTGAAAAGAGCCGTTCGGCTGGGTTTTACTTGCCTTCGCGCTTGGCTTCCCAGTCGCGACTGCGGGTGTTGCCGTCGCGCTCAGTCTCGATCTTGCCCTTGATGGTGTCGGCGGACACTTTGCCGGAGTATTTTACCGTCATTTTGTTGCCGTTGAACTCGCGCACCACCGAGAAGGAAATCTCGTCCCCCTTGACCTTGCCGTCAGAGATTTCGGTTTCGCGAGCCTGTCCGCCCTGGCGGCCCGGGCTGGAGACGGTTCCGGTCAACTTTTCTCCGTCGGCCTTCAGCTTCAGGGTGCTCTTGCGGGCTTCGCCGCCGTCCCGACCGGGCATGCTCCAAGTCCAGGTGCCGGTGGCGTCAGCCGCGCGCAAAGCGCTGGTGCCGGCGAGCAGCAGGGCGCTGACGGCAATTTGAGCGAACAGGCGGGCGAAGGTTGGGGTGCGTTGCATAGACTGTTTGTTGGTTAATGTTGTGCGTTGAACCGATCCGTCGGGCCGCAAATGGATGACGGCGGGACGCCAGATCAGACTCGGCGTGCCGCCGGGAGGTTACATGCGAATTGCAAGAGGCTACATCCGGCGCGGCCGCCATCCTCCGGCCAAGGCGATCCCAGCCAGCACGATGACTCCGCCCAAGCCCTGCTTCCAGGTCAACGGTTCGTGCAAAAGAATCCACGCCATACCCGCGGCGACGACCGGTTGCCACAGCAGGCTGACGGAGGAGAAGCCCGCGGGCAGATGGCCAAAGCCATAAGCAATCAGCGTTTGTCCGGCCACGTGGCAAACCAGCGCCAGGGATATCAGGGCGATCCAACCCTGCGTCTGGCTCGGCCAGAACGCGTCGCCCGAGGCCCACCCGATCAAACCAAATGCCGGGCCGGAGACCAAGCCGGACCAAGCCATGATGGTTGGTGTCGTGAACCTGGTGCGAAGGTGTTTCACGGTGAGTAAATATCCGCCGTAAAATACCGCGGCCAGCAGCGCCAGAAAATCGCCCCACAGATGCCCGCTTGTCAGCTGCGCGCTGCTGCCGGCCAGCAGGGCTCCGCCCGTGATGGCGAGCGCCATCCCAATAAGAAATGGTCGCGTCACGCTCTCCCGAAAAATCAGCCAGCCGCCAAAGGTGACGAAGAGAGGCGCGAGATTGGCGAGCAGCGTTGAGTTGGCGACGGTCGTGAAGCGCAAGGACCAATGCCAAATCGAAAGGTCGCCCGCGAAGAGCAATCCGCTCGCGGCGAGGCCTGCGTAGTCCCGGCCAGTCGCGGGTCGCCGGGCTTGTGGATTTCGCCGGCGATCGATCGTCGCCCACAGCCACAGCAGCGGCAGCGCCATCAGCACCCGGTGAAAAGCGGTCGCGCTCGGACCGGTATCCGTGAGGCGAACCAAAATGGGAGCAAAGCCAATTCCCGTGGCCCCGCCCAGCAACGCCAGAAAGGCAAGGCGGGACTGTGCGCGGGTGGAAATCAGCATGCGAACTCCAGCGTTGGCGGCGTTTGAATTGGGCGGGGCCCAAACCCGGCACCGTTAGCGCGCCAGCAGATCCAGCACCGCTGCCGACGTGGCGATGACCCCGGTTTGGATGGTGGGCTCAGGCACGGGCGCAAACAGGCTGGAGTGAAGCGACGGCAGGGGACGTCCGCTAACGGCGCTCGCCTTGACCCTTTCCGGAGCCACCGCACCCAGCCAGAACAGACAAATCGGGACCTTTTCGGGCGTCCGGCCAAACTCGCTGAAATCCTCGCCACCCATCCCCGCCGGACGCACCGGCACCTGCTCGGCGCCAAACAATCCGCGGAATACCCCGTTGAGCCGTTTCGCCAGGTCCGGGTGATTGTAGGTCGCCGGTGTGAACTCCGCTTCGTCCACCCGAACGATGGGCAGTCGGTCTTCCGGAATTCCGGCCGAAATGGCCTGGCCGCGGACGATGCGCCGGATGGACTCAAGCGTGCGTTGCCGCGTGGCATCGGCGAACGATCGCACCGTGACCTGCAGTTTGACCTCGTCCGGAATGATATTGTGCTTCGTCCCGCCGTGGATCGAGCCCACGGTGACCACCGCCGAATCAATCGGGTCGGTCTCGCGGCTCACAATCGTCTGCAACGCCACAATCGTCTGGGCCGCCAGGACGATGGGATCGCGCGTCTTGTGCGGCCACGCGCCATGTCCGCCGGAACCCCGGATCGTGATGTCCACCGAATCCACATTGGCCAGCGCATAGCCCTCGACCGCCGTCACCGACCCGGCGGGCATCTCGGCATTGACGTGCAGGGCAAGGCAATAGTCCGGGCGCGGGAAGCGGGTGAAAAGCCCGTCCTTGAGCATCGCGCGGGCGCCGGCGCCGCGTTCCTCGGCCGGCTGGGCAATGAAAACGACCGTGCCTTTCCATCGATCCTTCAGCTTGGCCAAAAGACGGGCGGAGCCGATCAGCGAGGTCATGTGCACATCGTGCCCGCAAGCGTGCATGACGCTGACCTCGACCCCGGCGTCGTTGGTCATGCGCGCCCGGCTGGCGTAGGGGACACCGGTTTGTTCCGCGACCGGCAGCGCGTCCAGATCTGTGCGCACGAGAACGGTGGAACCAGGCCCGTTGCGCAGCACGCCGACCACCCCATGACCGCCGATCCCGCTGGAAACCTCGGCGCCGGCGACGCGCAGTTCCTCGGCGATGCGGGCCGCCGTTTGTGCTTCGCGAAAGGAAAGTTCCGGATGTTGGTGCAGATGATGATACAGCGCCTCCAGATGGGCGTAGTCGGCCCGCACGGGTGCGGCGAGACCTGGGCGTTCCGCCGCGACGGCAAGGGGGGGAGTGCCTAACAGGGGCAGGGCAGCGACCAGGGCGATGGCGCCGGTCATGCGTGACGGGCGGGCTGGGACCTGGGTGAAAGCGGACCGCAAAACAGAATCCATGTTCATGGCGCAACGAACGCGGTTATTGGGTGGGTGGCGTGGGCAGGAGGGGGGCGGGGGGCTGGATCGAGAGGCCCAGATTTTGAGCCAGCAGCTGCATGAAATTGGCTTGCGGCAACGTCCCGACCGCAACGCTTTGGCCGACGATAAACTGGGGCATGGATCCCTGGCCCGCGCGGTAGGCGACTTCATACAGGCTTATTCCCAGGCGGACGTGCTGATCAACCCATGGATCGTTCAAGGCCTTGTCGAGCGCTTCCACGCCGACGAGTTGGATGGCGGCCTGACGCGCCTCCGGCACGGGCGGCGGTTGTTCCCCAGCAAATAGAAAATCGTCGTACGCATGGTGCTTGCTTCGATCAGCGCGCCAAACGGCAAGGCTCAGCTGTGCGTAGGCACACGCGTTGGTGTGCTTTGGATTTGGCCGTTGCATGAGCGGATTGCAAGTCGGGTCGAACGGCATCGGCAGGGTCACGATGACGAGCTGATTGCTAAAGGTGTGCTGCGCTTCCAGCAGCACGGGATGCATGACGCGGCAGTGGTGGCAGGTAAAGTCGTGCAACGCGACCATGACTTGAGCGTTCGTGGGAGAACCCAGGGTCGGGAGGTCCTGCAGGTCCAGTTGGAAGCGGCCTTGATAAACCGGAAACAAACGTTGCGCGGCGGCCGGAAGGACTGGGCTGGCCTCGCGTGGCGAAGAGGCGCCGGGCGAATTCGTGGCCGGCGGATTGGTCGAAGCCGACGCTGCAGCCACTCCGCCCGGGCGGTCGGTGGGCCGGTTGGTCGACCCGAGCGGTTCCGGCATCTTCTGGACAACGAAAGACTGCGGCTGATGCAGGACCTGCCCCGAGATCAGCCCGACCAAGCCGAGGGTGGCGCCCAGAAAACATTTGCGGACCGTGGCCGGCGCCATAAAGACAATGCTGTCCAGTTCCCATGGCTTGACACTTGTTGCGCGCATGGGGGCGGAGAAGATCGCGATCAGCGAGGCGATCAGGCCGCACGCGTGAGCGGTCATGCAGTAAGGGCAAATGGAATGAAGCACCGAGATCTGCAAAATGCTGAACCAAACGGCGGCGCCGGCCACCAGCAGGGCGGAGGGAAACACCACTGCCCACGCGCGCCGTTGGATCGGTGCCGGGATCTCCGGCCGGAGGCGGAACGAGGCGACAAGGAAGATGCCGTCCGTGACCAAGGCCAAAAGGCTGACTGGAATGCCGATCCACCGTGACCAACGACTGGCCAGGACACGGTCACAGTCCGAATCGGGGCCGCAACCCACGGCTTGGCCACCGGTAAGGGAGAGGAAGGCCAGGTAGGCTGAGCAAGCTAACGCCACCAGCAGGAGAAGTTGCAGCACGATCCGGCGGCCAGAAGGCATGGCTCCACCACCGGTTTCCGTCGGAGCGGGGGAGGGCCGGGGTTGATTTCGTTTTCGGGCGGACATCGATTTCCCGTGCATTTAGCGAGGTTCGTGCCTCTTAGGCAACCAATCTCTTGGGCGGAACGCGCTATCGCTTCAGCACGGCCCGATACCGGAATCGATCATTCGGGGCCGCGTCCCCGTGCAGGGTGAAATCCGACCAGGTCCCGTCCAGTTTCAGGCCGTCGCCCCATTTGAAGTCCAGCTGGGCCGGAGGGCCTGGAAATCCCAACGCCGACCAGGCAATGGCGAGTTCGAGTTCGCTGCCGGCGGCCGCCCATTCGATCGCCCCGGTTCCGGCCGGGGTCCACCGGAAGCCCGCGCCGGCAGCCTTCTCCAACGAGCCGGGCTTCGTGCGGTTGACGACGAAATCGTAGCCTAACCACCCGTTGGTGGAATTGGCATCGACCTCAAGAAACAGCACCATCCAGTTTGAATCCGTCGCCGGGCTGAGCGTGCTGCGGGCCCGGATGTAGAAGAAGGCCCGATCTCGATCGAAACTCACCTTGGCCGCCACGAGATCGTTGCGGCCGGTGTCATCTCGATAGACGACGCGGGAATCCCATGCGGGCGCATGGCGGTGCACCGGGTCGTCGACGGTGTCCTGATACTCAGGCGCAATCGGAGCCCAGTCGCCAAACCGGCCGTCGATCCGGACTGGTCCGGGGCGGATGAACGGGACCGACCGCGCCCCCTTATAGCGCCGAATGAAAGCGGCCATTTGGTAGAAGTAGTGGTCATCGTGCCCGCCACGCATGGGCTCAATGTCCCGGCTGTGTTCCTGATCAAACTGATCGACGAACATCACCGGTTCCCGCACGCCGTTAAACTCCCGAAATCGTCCGGCGATCCACTCATTCCAGCCCGTGATGAACACGAAGCGCGGATCCTCGCGCAACGCTCTTCCGGCTTGCTCGGCGAAATTGAATCCATGATGGACGGCGTCCGCGCGAAGATCGTTTGAGCCGTGGTGGCGACTCCGGCCGAAGGCCCCGGCCTCGCTCATCGAACCCAGCCGGCCACCCACGGCATTCTGAGCGACTCCGACCGACATCTGTTCCTTCTCGCCGCGTGCGTTGCGGAAGACGTGTTGCGGATATACCTCCAGCCAGCTCCACATGTCCGGCCGGGTCGGGCCTTGGAAATAGTCGGGTTGCGGCTTGCGGAACGTGAAGAATCCCCGGATCGCGTCGGTCTCGCTGTCGCTCAATATGAGGCGGAGGGTGCGGTCGCCGGCGACGGGCACGCCATTCGACGTGGCGTGGCCGTGAGGTTGCTGATCTTCGCGCGTGCTCCACCAGCCAATCTTTCCGGATGGCTTCGATGCTTCGAGGTAGTAACCCCCGGCCGGGAAGTTGTTGGACAGCGGGAGCTGCAACCAGCTGTTGTCCACAACGCGGTTGAACGTCTTGGTGGCCAAAAGCGCGCCTCCGGGGCCGTCCCGAAACAAAGCTAGCGTCACGGCCGCGTTCGTCGTGCGCCAAGTCGGAAAACGTCCGCCGACCCCTCGGAAGGGTTCATCCGCGTGGAATTGTTGCCCGAGCGTCTCCCCCGCCCGCAGTTCCACCGCCGTGTCCTGCGCCGCCCGGTCTCGACGTCGATCGAGAAGTTCCGGGTCGGCCAGAATGAGGGGACGACCTTCCCACGCGAACCAGAGATCTCGGTGCAGCCCTTTTGAATACAGGTCGCGCCAGAGCTCGTGCACCACCTTCGATGGATCCCAAAACGGCACGAGAAAGGCGACTTGCGGTGTGCGGTTTCCGGACGCACGCGCCGCCTGCCACACCCGCATCAAGGCAAGATAGTCGTCCCGGTAAGTGACCTGATTGGAAACATCGAAGATCACAGTATCGACACCGGCATCGGCCAGCATTTGAGCGTGCTTGCGCAATAGCCCATCGTCCTGAAGGCGGTAGTGTCCGAAGATCGATTCGCCCCAATGATGCGGAACATGCAAGGGTCCCCAGAGCGGGCTATCGGGTTTGGTCATGGCCGCCGGGTCGCGGGCCAGAATGCGCGAAATGTCGTAGGGCCCCCCTTGCGCGTGCGCCCCATGCCAAAGGAAATAAAAAATTCCCACGGTGCGATCGGCTCGGGGTGGTCCCACCTCGGCGGAGGTGGGCAGGGTGCGCCCCAACCCATCCGTGGCAATCCAAGTGTCCGCCCAAGTGTGCGCCCAAGTATCGGTGTCGGCCCGGCTTCCGTCAGGCGTGGCGGCTTGGGTTATCCCGGGGCCAAGACCGGCCGCCCCGCACACCAGGCCCAGCACGGAAAGGATGAGGAGTGGACGAGAGCAGAGGAACTGCACCCGACATTGCTTATCGCATGGGAGCACGGAGGTGGGCGACGGGCTGGGCATGGCCGACGATCGCCAGCGTCTGGCTTTCGTGTCAAACGCGGAGCAATGCTCGGACCCGATCGCCCGCGGCGTCGTCCACACCTCACCCAGCCGGGGATTACGACACGCGCATCGTGGGGTGGGGATGCAGCCAGGCGTTGGGTTCGCGGGCGGGGTGGGAACGGTAATGACCGTGCCTGCTGCCCGTTGGCGTCCGGGGACGCGTTGCGATGGTGTAAAAACGTGTTGATTACCAATGTATTGGAATGTTCGTGTCTGCGGCTTTGACGAAGGACCGGAATCCGCGTAGTGTCCCCACGCTTTCACAGTCCGACGTGCCAAGTATCACACTCGGGCGGTCACCAGCGGGCATCTTGTGATGCGCTGTCTGGGCGCCCGGCAGGCCGGAAGTGAATCGAACGATAGACGGTTTTATGAAGAGCATTGCATTGGTTGTCATCGCATTGGGCCTTGGTTCCTTGGTCGCGGGCGCGGCCGAAGGAGACGTTAAACCCCGGCAGGCTCCCCCGATTCCGGAATGGGCCAAGCAATTCGACAAGAACGGCGACGGCAAGCTGGATCCGGCGGAACGCGAAGCCGCGATGAAATCGCGCCGCGAGGAGATGCTGAAGAAGTACGACAAGAATGGCGACGGCAAGCTGGATCCGGACGAAACCAAGGCGATGAACGAAGAGCGCCAGAAGGAACGCGAAGCCGCCTTGGCCAAACGCAAAGCTCAGCAGGGCGAAAAGAAGGAAAAGAAAGAAGAGAACAAGTAACGCCTGCAGGAACTAAACTTTTACGCCAGGCGCCGGCGATAGCCGGCGCCTTTTCTTTTTCCACCCAAGGACACGTCCGGCGGCCTGATGCTCCCTGATTTACTCCTACATCCTACATTCACCTTCTACGTCGTGCCGGGCACAAGAATCCGCAGCACCTGTCGACGCACCGTGAACGTTGCGGGAAGCAGGCCGACGTTGTCGCCGTCGAGTTCAACCGGGATCGGCGAATCGCTGGAGAGTTCAACTTGATTTGCCCGCAGGGTCACGCAGCGCGCTCCGACGTGAATCTCACTGGTCAGCCAACCCCAGCCCGCTCCGATCAAGGTTCGCCAGTTCGCCTTCGGAAACACGGTGACGTCCAGCAGTCCATCGGCGGGGTCGGCTTCGGGAAATAGTTCGAGGCTCCCTCCGTAGTAACGTCCATTGCCGATGAGGATCAGTTCTCCTTCGGCGCGTTGGGTCCCGGCGACGACGCGGATCCTGGCTTTGGGTTCGGCCAGGGCTTTGCAGCCAGCTAGAACATAGGCGAGCGGTCCGAACCGCTTTTTGTGTTCCCAATTCACCAGCTCGATCGCGCGCGAGTCGAGACCCGCTCCCGCGAGTTGTCCGAAAACCCGGGCCTGTGGCGCGGAGTCCGCGTGGGCAAACGTGGCCATGGGCAGGTCGATCACCCGCTCATGCCCGGTTTCGATGACCTGCCAGGCGGCCTTGAAGTTGGAGGGGACGCGAAATTCACGCGCAAAAACGTTGATGGTACCCAGGGGCAGCACGCCCAGACGTACCCTGGCCAGCCCGTCGGCGTCGTGGATTCCGTTGAGGACTTCGTTAAGGGTGCCATCGCCTCCTGCGGCCACGATGGTTGAGAATCCTTCACGAACCGCTTCCGCGGCGAGCGTGCGTCCGTCGCCGGCCGCACGGGTGGGGCGGAATTCGGCCCGGCCAGCCAGGCCGGCAAGTTGCTCGCGGAAGTGCCGGGCCTTCTCGCCGCGCGCCGCCGGATTAAAGATGACGCACGGTCGCATCACGGCGGGCAGCCAGGGAGCGCTTCACGCTGGATCGGGCCGGGAGGCCCGGGAACAGTTCCATCTCCGCGCGGTTTTCAGTCAGGCCATTGGACACCCGCTCAGACTAGCGAAGCGCCATCGCAAACCGCAAATCGCAAATTACTGCAGGCTGGTGAAGGACGGGATCGAACTGGGCGAGATCTCGGACCACGCGGTGACGACGAACCCGCGGGCCGGACCGATGATCCTGAGGGCTTCGTCGTAGTGGAAGTTGAAGTGGCCGTTCATGGTGGCCGTCTTGGTCACGCTCGCGCCGATGAAGTCGATGGTGTTGTTGCCTCCGCCGTTGAGCCGGAAGTTCGCGTTGGGAGCGTAGATGGTGCCGGTGAAACTGGCGTTGCCGCTAAAGCTGATCTCCGTCACGGACGGCAGGCCCCAGAACGAGAATGAATACGCGGTACCCGCGCTGTTCGCTCCGCTATTCCCGGCCAGAGCCACGGAGGGTGCGCTCGAGTAGAGGGCCAGGCGTCCGCCCGAAGTGATCACCATGCTCGAGATGCTCAACGTGGTCGTAACGTAAAGCGCGGCATCGGCGGAAACATAGACGGAGCCAGACAGATTCGGGAGCTGATAGTTGCCGGGCGAGGTGATCAGCACATCGTAGTAGGTTGCGGTCGCCGTGGTGTTCGAGGTGGTGGTCGTCAAGGTGTAGCTGTATTCGGGGTAGGTATATCCGGAGACTCTCCCGTTTCGCGCATAGTTGGTCGTCACCGGACCCGGCGATCCGGTCGGATACGTCGACGATGTTTGAGAACTGGTCGTGATCGTCACGCCGGAGACGGCTGGATACGTGAGCGAGGTTTGGACGGAGGAGTTGGTGGAGTAAGTGACGGTGTAGTTCGTCACCCAACCGCCGCTGGGGGTGAAGTATCCACCGGTCCAGGGGACCTGCACGTCAGGGAAACTGACGTTCATGTCGTCCGCGCTCCAGCCGCTTTGGACGCCATTCGCGCCGGAATTGTGCCAGTTGGTACTGCCCACCGCGCCGTTGGGCCCGATGGCGATGGTGCCGCCGGGACCGGTGGAGACATGGCCGTAGATGTCGGCGTTGCCAATGTCGAGAGAATTGGTCAGGGACGAATTAACGGCGATATCGCCGTTGTCCCGGAAGCGGGATGCGCTGTAAAAACCGTTCGTGCTGTAGTTCGGGTCGAGGGAGTTGAAGCTGTCGGTGCGGATATTGTTTCCGTTCAGATCGATGCTGTCCTTGGCCACCATGCCTTTGGCGAAGATGAAATCCTGCTTGGTATTCACCTGGACTCCGCGCGCGATGTAGGTGACTCCGCCGCTGTCGGGAGTTCCGCCGGTGCCCGCCGCGCCGACGAGGTAGGGGCTGCCGCTGGACGACAAGACCAGGGGCGCCTGCACGTAACCGTAGCTTTCAATGATGGGTGCGGTGTTGGTGCCGCTCGCATTGCGGATCTTGACCAGATACTGCGCGTTGCCAATGGCGCGGGTCATGCGGTATTCCCCGCCGGATTGGGTCCAGCCGTCGGTGTTCAGATTGGTTAGGCCGTGCCGATTCAGGTGGGCCAGGGCCTCTTCAATGCCAGCCTCGACGACCGGCATGGTCGAGTTCCAGTATTGTGACCGTGTGTTTGCCGTGTTCTGGCTTTGCAGCAGGCTCATATAGGCCACCAGCACGAGCCCGATCAGGCCCGTGATGATGACGGTGAGGAGCAGCGTGCTGCCGTGGTTGCCGGCCCGACGGAGGATGGGAGTTTTCATCAGCCTTGGCGACGGATGACGATCCGCGCGGTTTGAACGTTTTCAGTGTTAGCTTTGTTGCCGAGAATTTTTCGCGCACAGTTCCATTTGACGTTGACGACCTTGGCGTCGCTGGCCGTGGCGGTCGGATAAACGTCGTAGCTGCCGTTCAGGGGATTGCGCTGGGCGATGGTGAACTGGAGAGACTCGCAGCCGGTCAACAGCACCTTGCTGACGCCATTCCTGGTTCGGGTCAGGCGCTGTTGGCTTGGGCTGAAGGTATACGCGATGTTCACTCCGGTGGAGTCCTGAATGGTCAGAGCGTTGGTGGTGAAGGCCGTGACCCGGTTGCATTCGCGGACGTCGCGGGTCAGCGTGTCCATTGCGATTCGGTTCGCCGAATCCAGATCAACGTAGTTGGCGAAGGCGACCACGCTTCGGCCGCTCAGGACCCACATGGAAACCAGGGCCAGGGTGATGAGCCCGGCGATGCCCATGGCCATCGTGTTCTCGACGAGGAGCGCACCGGTCTCGCGCTGACGACCGCGCCCAAGTTTAGTAGATGTAGCTTTGCAGTCCATTTCGCGCAATGAAGGTGGAAAACGTTCGGGTCCGCTGAATCCCGCCGGTCTGCCAGTTGATCGTAATCACCGCCATCTTCATATCGTTGCTGTAGCTGGTGGAGATCGGGCAGTTGGTAATGATCATCGTTCCGCTGTAAACGATGCTGCTGGAACTGTTCGTATCGTTCGGATCGTAGAATGCGGAGAAATTCCGGGGGATAAATCCGGCGGTGTTGATCTGATCCCAGCTGTAGAGGCGGAGGGTCTCGGTCTTCTCCAGCAGGACCTGCGTGGCCCGCAGGTTTTCGCGAGCCATTTCCATCGTCTGGAACCCGCCGGTAAAGCCGGTGAACAAAGCCATTGAGGCCGTCCCAATCACCCCCATGGCCATGGTGACTTCGATGAGCGAGAATCCGGACTGGTTGTTCTTCGGTTGCAAACTCGATTGGTTCGTTTTCATGGTCTTCGTTCCACTCGTCACGCGGATTGAGCATCCGGCCTGCCATGGCGGGGGGAGCGTGGGGTGAGTTGTGCCAACGACTTGCGTGGCCCGATGGCGGTTGAAAGACAGCAGGAAATGTTTAGGCCCAGGATTGGGCATTCGGACGTCCCA
This sequence comes from Limisphaerales bacterium, assembly GCA_044230345.1. Taxonomy (GTDB): domain Bacteria; phylum Verrucomicrobiota; class Verrucomicrobiia; order Limisphaerales; family JADJPG01; genus JBGARF01. The sequence continues at coordinate 254,509 of JBGARF010000012.1, read as the reverse complement.
TTCCGAGACACCCAATGGCCAGGCTGAAAACCGGACGAGGTGTGTCTGGTTAGGTGATATGTCGAGGAGGGCAAAGCGGCTTCCTGCTCGGGCCTTGGTCCGATGCTGGCGAGGGCAACTCCTCCGCTTGGGATCACCCGTAGCGATGTGGAGCGGACATGGGAAAGGCATTCGGCAAATGCCGGACTTCATGCACTTCGCCCGCCCGCAGTAACACCTCCACCACATCGAATCTTAGCTTCAATTGTGGATGGCGCAGGCGGCGAAGATAGTCGAGCGCCGTCTTGGTCAGGCGACGCCGTTTATCCTGGTCGACCGCCGCCGATGGCCGACCCCATTCCTCGCTGGATCGGGTCTTTACCTCCACGAAAACCAGGCAGTCGTGGTCCCGGAATATCAGGTCAATCTCCCCGCGTCGCCCTTGAAAATTGGCCGTCAGAAACTTGAGCCCGACGCTCTGGAGATGCGCGCGCGCAGCGTCTTCCCCCAGCTGCCCTCGCCGCAGGTGTTCCGGCGCTGCTGGGCCCGGCGCGAGCCGCCCACGTCGTCGTCGCCACCAAGCCTGCAGGAACTGAAGCACGGCGCGCCTGGGAGGTTAAAAGAGTTCGCCTTGTTTCGGCTTCAGCGGCCCAAAGCTCCGACGGTGGATCGGGCATGGTCCATGGACGGCCAGCGCTTGCAGGTGCGCCTCGGTCGGATAGCCCTTGTGCGCGGCAAAACCAAACTGAGGCCAGACGCGATCGTAGGCCTTCATTAGCCGATCCCGTGTGACCTTGGCGATGATGCTTGCTGCGGCGATTGAGTAGCTGCGGCTGTCGCCCTTCACGAGCGGGGTTTGCGGCAAGGTCATGCTCTTGACCTTCAGGCCGTCCACCAGGACATGGTCCGGCTTGAGTTTCAACCCCGCCAAGGCGGTGTTCATCGCCACATGAGTGGCCTGGAGGATGTTGAGCCGATCGATGTCAGGCGCTTCCAGCTGCGCGTGGTGATAAATCACCTCCGGGTGGGCCACGAGCACCTCGTAAAAGTGTTCCCGCTGCGTTTCGGTCAGTTGCTTCGAATCGTTCAAGCCCTCCAAACCTCCCGGCAGACGCTGGCTTCTCCACGTCGACGGCAGAATTACCGCCGCAGCCACGACGGGCCCGGCCAAGGGGCCACGGCCCACCTCGTCCACCCCGGCCACCCTTTGAAGCCCGGAAGCCCAAAGGGCTTGCTCATATTGAAATCGGTCAACGCGCGCCATGCGACTTCCACTTCAACGCGGATCCGGAACTGCATCGATGGCAATGGCGTTGGTCCGTCCAAAACGCGCTTGCCCGGTGATGCGTCGGATCTGGCTGGGGCCACCGTTGAATTGCGATGTGGGTTCGGACAGCGCCTGGGCCCGGCCGCCGAGGGTTTGGGGCGCCTGCCCCGGGCGAGCACTTTGCTCGGGCGAAGTCGGTCTGGAAATCTTAAGTTGGTTCATCCCGGGCGCTCCTGCGCCAGTAGGAATCACGGACGCTTCGTGGTTGAATGCGCCCGATTCCAAGTGAAATTCGCCCGTGAGTCGGACGGATTGCCGCAGGGTGCTGTTCGTCCCGATGGCTTCGAAGGCGACGGTGCCGGGGATCGTGTTGGTGGAAATCGCCGACGCCATGGCGCCTCCCCCGCGATCCGTCATTTGATCCTGAGCCTGCCTTTGCCGTGGCCCTGTTTCGACGTTGCGCCGCTGCCGGGTCTGCGCGGTCGGTTGGCTTTGCGTGGCGGGGGACGCCACGATTCGACCCTCGTAGATGGATCCGTCGGCATCGATCAGTCGGACTGAGGACCCGGATTGTTCGACCGTAAAGTTGGCCAGGACCTGCCCGCCTGAGGGCGGCGCCGCCTTGGTCAAGAATCCACGTCGCTGCCGCGTGTCGGACTCCGCCTCGGACTCGGCGGCGCCGGCGATTCCACCCGCGACGGCAAACCTGGCGGACGGAACATTGCGGAAGAACTGCACCGCCCCGGGGTTGGCCTCCATCCCGCCGCGACTGGCCGGAGCCGGCGTCGGTTGTGACGGGGGCGCGGCCAGAGATGGACGGCTCGGGGGCGTGGCGGGAGGCCTCACTGCATCCATGGCCATCGTCAACTTCGTGTCCGCGGCGGCAAGCTCGGCCGCTCGACTGACGGGTGACGGGCGCACGGCAGTATCGGTTTTTGCCTCCGGGCGGCGTGCGGCCGAACGTAGAGGGGCCGTCGTCATGGGCGCGGGTGTCGCGATTGGAGTGGCCTGCGGAGAGGGTGGTTCCGGCAAAACGCTGGCCGGCGGAGCCGCGGCCGCCGAATAGCGGGTCAAGCCGAGCTCTACTGGCCTTTCTTCGCGACTCGGCTGGTTGCGGTTCCCACCGCCGTTCGCAGTCGCCGGAGCTGGCGGCAATGCTTTGGCGACGGCTGTCGGCGCCGCCGCGCTCGTGGGACTACCGGGCCGCGCTGTGGGACTACCGGGCCGCGCTGCTTCGGACGAAGGCTGAACTGAATCAGCAAGCGTCAGGCCTGGACCGGGGGCGGCGGGTTTGGCTGATGCCGGCGGGGCGCTGGCGACTCGGAACGCCATTTGGCTCCTCGGCACCAGCGCCCACACGGTGGCGGCCAGGACAAATGCGAGGCCACCCGCCATCGCCAACCGCGGCCACAGGGACGCCAGGACTTGAGTCCACGGGCGTGAGTCCAGACCGGGTTTGGACGCCGAAGCGCCCTCGGACCGACGCCGACGGACTTCCGCCCGCCAAGCCTGTCGGACCGCCGGCGGCACGGGCCCGCCCGCCCCAGCGGCGTCGCGCCGGCGGGCGGCGTAGGCCCCCAGGAGAGGCTCGATCTTCTTTTCCGGCTCGAACGGCATACGGGTTAGACGGAAGTGGGGCTATTCTTCTCCCGGTGAAGTTGCGGGATGGGTCTCTCGGCCCGGGCGAATAGTATCCGGGTCAGGTTCTCCAGCTTGTCGAGGCATTTGCTCAGGCGCGAACTGACGGTCTTCGGATTCAACTGGAGCGCGGCCGAAATCTCGTCGTAAGCCAGGTCGGCGAAGTAACGCAGTTCAATGATCTCCTGACAGGGCCCACCCAGCCGTTCCAGGGCGTCACCAATCAACGCCGCCTGCTCGGAGTTGTGCAAAACCTGATCGGGTGAGGGCAGCGGGCTGGCCGGGTCGATGGGCAAATCGTCGTCGTTCTCGGCGTGCAACGACAATGGTTTGATCCCGCCGCCGCGCTTGGCGGCGTGCAGGCGTTGGCGATAGTCCCGCGCCCGATTTGCGGCGATGCGAAACAGCCAGGTCTGAAATTGCGATTGCCCCTGGAAGGTGTGCAGGCTTCTCACCACGGTGACGAAAACTTCCTGGCAAATCTCTTCCACGTCCTCCGCCGTGAAGTCGTGGCCGAGCTGGAAAATGAAGCGCGTTGCCGGGACGTAATGCCGTTCGAACAGCTCATCCCAGGCATCCTCGTCGCCTTGCAAGCACCGGCTCAACAAGCGCGCTTCATCGGGAACGCTCACGGGCTGAACCGTAGTCAGGCCCGGCCCCGATGGCCAGCGACAAGTGAGCGAGCCCCACGCGCGCGAGGGGTGCATCAAAGTCGCAAACAAGGTGCTGGCATTGATCATGATCGCTGTTCCGTCCGAGCCGAATCGTGATGACTATCTTTTACCACCCATCTTTTACCCAAGCCTTGGGCCACGGACGCCGGAATCCCAAGTTCTGGTCCTTCGTGTGCGCGCCGGTTTGATCCCTGCCAACCGTCGGAAGATGCCGCTTTTTTGGTCAAAGATGGGAGGTAAAAGATAGGCTTGTGTTTCCGAGCGGGCTCGATGCTGCCCTGCGCGCGGGGCATTTCGAAGTTGTCGGTGAAAGTTCGCGAAACGCTCGGATCGCACCTCGGAAGCCCGCGCCGGCGCTCCCCGTGGGACTGCACGGCCAGGGCGCGGGGGCGGTTAAAAGCGCTTGATGGTTCAAGGCGCTTACCTCGCACCCCATGCGCGCCCGCTGGCCCACGAACGCCCGACGCGCCTCCTTCTACCCAAAACGGGGAGAAGGGGTGAGACGGTACGTTGGAACACCCGTTCTAATCGCACCCCGGGCCAGGGACGCCTGCTTTAACGCTTCTGCGCCCTCCCCGGCCGGTGTTCGATGAAGTTGGCTCGGACCAGTTGCCGCTCGAAAACGAACACGTTCGGGTTCCGCCAGTCGACGGTGGCCTTGAGCCAGTGGACGTCCGGATTTCCATAGGTCTCCACCCGCGTGAAGTTCTCGAGACGCCGGTTGCTCTGGCGCCCGATCAGCGGCTGGTCGATGCGGAAATAATGGCTGTCGCCGTGCACCAACACCACCGGCCGTCGGTAGCGCACCGTGCGTTCCTCGAGCAGGGACAGCATCTCGTTGAAACCGCGGCGGAGCTTGTTGGTGGCGCCCAACTCAAAGTGCGGGTTGGCTTGCATGATTAACATCACCGCGTGCAGTTGGTGGTTCTCGGCCAGGGTGAACGTCTCATTGATCCACGCCAGGTTGGCCCGGTTGCGATTGGTGAATTCCGTCTGGCCGAAGTTGTTGGCGTCCCCCGGGACGTTCAACCCCGCGAAAATCACTCCGCCGTGAATCCAACGGACATTCTCCCGAAACGCGGCGAATTCCGGATTCCGACTCTGGCGGGTGAGGAGCATGGTGCTCTGGCCGAGTGAACGATCGCCGGCACAAAAACGGGCTCGCAGGAGGTCAAGCCACGCTTCCTGAGTATCGGGACCGCCCGCAATCTTCGGCTTCGGACAGTCGCTCCACTCGTTGTCGCCAGGAAGGTAGACCAGCGGATGCCGGATGGTTTGAAACTGCTGATAGCGGCGTTCAAACAACTCGCTCGAGCACGGGCCGGAGCCAGCTTTGATGTCGCCATCATGCACCACGAACGCCAGGGAGGCGGCGTTCAGTTCCGTGATCAAGTTTGGAAAATAATTGGTCTCCTGCGCATCGTCGTACGGCGTGTCTCCGATCAGCGCAAAGCTGAACCGAAACTGCGGATAGAGCGGTTCCTGACTGCGCGGGGCGGCTGCCACCGTAAGAGTGAATGCGGTGTACATGACGCCAAAGGTCAGCGACTGGCGGATACGTTGGAACAAGGCGCGCGCGTGCATATCTAGTGCGTTGATTTTCCCGGCATCCTTGCGGGTGCGGGCAGTCGGGCCAAGCAGAATCCGGCTCCGTCCAGCGCCCGGCAACACTCGCCTCCGGCGTTCCGGTTCGGGCGGCGGCATCCCTGCCGCCCGCCACGCAACCGCTTTCGCCCACCCAGCCTCGACGCAAGATGCGTCGCCACCGGCCCGCAGGATGCGGGCGCTATGTTCGCACCGGTGCCCAGATGCATGGCTTGACCAAGTCTCACCGGGGATGGTGACATCGCGTCATATTTATGCCGGCCCCCTTCAAGTTGATCCGCATTGCCTCGCTCAAAACGGTGGAGGACTTCCGTCGCCATCTCGCGACGCTGGGCCTGACTCTCCCGTGTGACGACTCGATCCTGATGGGAGCGTCGTCGCCGCTGACTCAACCCGTGCCGGGCGTTACGGTAAACGGCAAGCGCATCGGCAATCGCTGGGCGATTCACCCGATGGAAGGCTGGGATGGCACCACGAGTGGGGGCGCGACCGAGGAGGTGCGGCGTCGGTGGCGAAGGTTCGGCGAGAGCGGCGCCAAACTCATCTTTGGCGGCGAAGCGATGGCCGTGCGACCGGACGGCCGGGCCAATCCCCGGCAATTGGTGATTGTGGAGGAAAACCTGCGCGATCTCGCCGGGTTGCGGGAGACGCTGGTCGCAGCGCATCGTGAACGATTCGGTACTGCCGAGGATTTGGTCATCGGATTTCAACTCACGCATTCCGGGCGTTTCTGCAAACCCACCGATCCGAAGCGCCTGGAGCCCCGGGTGGCATTTCGACATCCCATTCTGGACCCGAAGTTCGGCGTGACCAGCGACGGGCAGGTGTTCACTGATGACGAACTGGAGGAGTTGATCAGCTGTTATGTGCGGGCGGCGGGGATCGCGCGTGAGGCTGGCGCCGACTTCGTGGATATCAAGCATTGCCACGGCTACCTGCTGCACGAGTTGCTCGGGGCGCACACGCGGCCGGGCCGGTTCGGCGGGAGCTTCGAGAATCGGACGCGAATGTTGCGGGAGATCGTGGCAGGAATTCGCGCCAGCGGAAATCCGATCGAGATCGGCGTCCGCCTCAGCGCATTTGACTTTGTCCCCTTCAAACCGGATGCGTCCGGGGCGGAGCCGGGTCGTCTTGGGCCAGGCATCCCTGAAGACTACGCGGCCTGTCTCCCTTATCGCTATGGCTTCGGAGTCAATCCAGCCCGACCGATCGAGTATGATCTGACGGAGCCGATGGAGTTCGTCCGGCTTTGTGGACGCCTGGGGATCAAGCTGCTCAATCTCAGCGCGGGTTCGCCTTACTACAATCCGCACCTGCAGCGGCCGGCGGCCTATCCACCATCCGACGGATATCAGCCGGCGCACGATCCGTTGATCGATGTGGCCCGGCAGATCGACGTGGTCCGACAATTAAAAGCGATCGCTCCCGCGAGCCTGGCGGTCGTCGGTACCGCCTACAGTTATCTTCAGGAATACCTGCCGCATGTGGCGCAATTCGTCGTCCGGGAAGGCTGGACGGATCTCGTCGGGCTCGGCCGCATGGTCTTGAGCTATCCCGAGGTGTTCGCGGACGCCACCACGCGCGGAGCGCTGGCCACCAAGTTAATCTGCCGGACGTTCAGCGATTGCACGACTGCGCCGCGCAACGGCCTGATCAGCGGCTGCTATCCCCTCGACAAATACTATGGCGCCAAGCCTGAAGCGGCGGCGTTGAAGGAGAAGAAGCGAGGCTAAATGATCGCCTCGATGATGCGCCCGTGATCGAGCTCGAGCCGTTTCCGCCCGGGAACCTCAAGCTCGCGGGAATCGAGTCCCAGTTGGCGCAGAATCGTCGCGTGGACGTCAGTCACATAATGACGATCCTCCACCGCGTGGAAGCCAATTTCGTCGGTGGCTCCGTGCACCACGCCGCGCCGGAGGCCGCCGCCAGCCAGCCACACTGAAAAACCAAAGATGTGATGGTCGCGGCCGTCAGAACCCTGCGAGCCCGGCGTTCGCCCGAACTCCGTCGCGAAGACGACCAGTGTCTCGTCGAGCAGTCCGCGCTGGTCAAGATCCTCGAGCAAGGCGCCAATGGGCTGATCAACGGCGCGCGCGAGTTTCTCGTGGTTGGCTTTCAAGCCGCTGTGGGCATCCCAGGCGCCGGCGCCACCGCCACCGTGCTGGATCTGGATGAATCGAACCCCGCGCTCCACCATCCTCCGGGCGGCCAGCAGTTGCGCGCCGAACTCCTTGCAGTCCGGCCGGTCCAGGCCGTATTGCGCGCGGGTGATCTCCGATTCGCCAGCAAAGCTCATCACGTCCGGCACGGACATCTGCATGCGAAAGGCCAGTTCATACGAGGCGATGCGCGCCGCGAAGGCCGGGTCGTCCGGATACTCCAGGCCGCGGAGTTGGTTGAGTTCGCCCAGCAGTTGCCGCCCGACGGCCCGCGCGTCTGCTGACCCGGGACGTTCCGGACGGCCGAAGTCGAGCGGTTGATCCGCATCGACCCGCAGCGGCACCGCATCGTGCGCCGGCCCCAGGTAAAACCCGTCCTTTTTGTTCCAGTACTCCCGGGTGCCCATCGAGATGAACTGCGGCAGATTGTCGTTCAGCGAGCCCAGCCCGTAGTGAACCCAAGCGCCCAGGGTGGGAAATTCGCCGTCGAGCATGTTGCGCCCGGAATGAAACTGGGTCTGCGCGCCATGGTTGCTGTCGGTGGTCCACATCGATCGGATCACCGCCAATCGATCGGCCGAACGCGCGATGTGCGGGAACCAATCGCTGATGGCAATTCCGCTCCGGCCGTGCTGACGAAAGCCGACTTGAAGCGGGTAAAGTGTGTTGCGCTGGTTGCCGTTGGCGTCCGGCACGACCAAGCGTTCGATCGCCAGTTTCTTCGGATCCTGCACGCTCGCGAATGGCGTCTCCGCGATGGTCTTGCCCGCATACTTCGTCACCATCGGCTTCGGATCGAAGCTCTCCAGATGGCTGACGCCTCCGTTCATGAACAGCCAGATGACCGAGCGCGCCTTGGGTGCGAAATGGGGCTGTCCCGACGGCGGCGCCCAGGCCTGACCCGCGGCGGCTCCAGCGCCAGCGGTCGCGGTCGTGCGACTGTCCCGAGCGATCATCGCCCCCAAAGCCAGCCCGGTGAACCCAAGACCGACGTCGGCGAGAAACTGCCGGCGGGGCAGGGGACGTCCGGGATTTGCCTTCGGGGGATGCGTCATCGCAGCGTCACAAAATCGTTGTGGTTGATCAACGTGTGCACAAGTTCCGCGCGGACTTCGGCCGGTTTTGCCGCCGGATTCTGCCGGCGCCAACTGGCCAGCGCATGCCGGCTGGCCGCAAGTTCGGCGTCGCTCGCGCGGAACCCCAGCAGCCGCTGAAAGGCTCGCCGGACAAAGACGTCATCGTCGGGCGCGCCCGCGTCTCCCGGCTCGGCTTCTGACCAGCGGCTGGCGATGGCTATGGCGGCGTCCTGCACGAGCCGGCTGTTGGTTAGGGCGAGCGCCTGTTGCGGAACGATGCTTTGGTCTCGGCGATAGCATTCCTTGACCGCGGCGCCGTCGAACGTGGTCAGAAACGAGTTCCGATCGTTGTTTGAATGGAAGAAGTAAAGGCTGCGCCGTTTCGAGTCGGCTTGCTGCGGCGCCGGCACCGGCGGCCCGCCCCGGCGCAGGTCGAGCGTCCCCGCGTGGGTGAGAAGCGCGTCGCGCACGGCTTCCGCCTCGAGGCGCAGCGGCGTGCGGCGCCAGAGGCGGACGTTGTCCGGGTCTCGTGCGGCATTGGCACGTGCGAGGTCGCCCGCTTGGGACGACGAGAGTTGATAGGCGGCCGAGGTCACGATCAGCCGATGGAGATGCTTGAGGCTCCAGCCGCTGTCGATCAATTCCGCGGCCAGCCAGTCCAGGAGTTCAGGATGCGTCGGCGGCGTGCCCTTGCGGCCGAAGTCAAACGGGGTCGCCACCAGCGCGGTTCCGAAATGACGCATCCAGACGTGATTGACCGCGACGCGCGCAGGCAATGGGTTCCGACGATCGGTCAGCCAGGCGGCGAGCGCCTTGCGACGGCCGCTGCTCTGTGGTCTGAATGGGACGGCGGGATCGTCCTTGGTGGAATTCAGGAACCGGGTGGCCGTCCAGCGCGCACCTGCAAATGGGGGATAGCTGTCTTCCGGTTGCACCGGGGCCGCCGCAGTCTGGCGCGCTTTCTCCAGTGTCTCCCGCGCGGTTTTGAGCTCGGCCTCCAGCCCGTGGCTTGCGGGCGCGTGGTTCCGCGGGTTATTCGCCTGGGCCGTCTGGGCCCGGCGGAGTTCAAGCTCGGCCAAGTCGCGCGCGGCGCGGGCCACGTCGGCGTCGCGAACCGCCGCGACCGCAGCGCGATTGGCTCTCACTTCCGCCGCTTCCAGAACGGGATCGTGGCCCGAGGCGGCGTCGGCCTTCCACGAAGCGCGGGTGGCGTCGGCCCGATGCTCAAGCGCCCGCAATTCCGCCCGGGCCAGAGCCAGCGACGCCTCCGCCACCGCCAGCTCTTGCCGCGAGCGATCCACTTTCTCCCGGGCTTGCTGCCGTTGAACGGGGTTGCTGCTGGTGTTGGTTGCGGCAGTCGTCAGGAGATCCGCTTCGGCACGCAAGGCCGATCCCAGAGCGCTGGTGCGTTCGCGCACGCGCGATTCTTCCGCGGGCAGGGCGGCCCGACGGAGCTCGATCGGACGGTCGATGACCCACGGCCGGCGTTCGGGTTGCCACGCTTCCAGAGGCAACGAAACCGGATTCAAATCCAAGGCGGCAAAGTTCAGTAGCGCGGGCACCGCCGGCGCGAGAACTACGGATTTGTCCGGCTGGCTCTCCTGCCCGCGGACAAAGCGATAGGTGGGAACATCCGCCGGACCGTCGTAAACGCGGGGCAACCCATCCTTCTCCAGGTCGGGCTCCTCGGGCAGGACATCGAGGCGCACATGATACGGTTCGAAGAAGGCGCGCATTCGGTAGAAATCGGCCTGCGGCAATGGATCATATTTGTGATCGTGGCATTTGGCGCAGTTGAGCGTGAGCCCGAGCAAGCCCTTGCTCACGTGCTCCACGGTTTCCTCCAGCCACTGGTTGCGATTGAAGAGAAACCAGTTGCGGGCCAGGAATCCGGTCGCTCGCAGTTTGCCCAGATCATTCGGGTGCAACTCGTCGGCGGCCAGCATCAGCCGAATCATCTCGTCATAGGGCAGGTCCGCGTTGACGGATTCCACCAGCCAATCGCGCCAGTGCCAGATGTGCTTCTGGCTGTTGCGCAGCTGGTCGCCCAATCCCCACCAGTCGCTGTAACGCCAGATGTCCATCCAGTGACGCGCCCAACGCTCGCCGTGACGCGGATCCGCCAGCATGCGATCCACCGCGGCTTCATACCAACTCTCCGTGGGATCACCGAGCGCCGTCTCGATGTCCTGCTCGGACGGCGGCAAGCCGAGCAGATCGAACGAGAGCCGCCGCAAGCGGATCTCCCGGGACGCCGGGGGCAAAGGAGTGAGTTGGTGGAGGGCTTGTTGCTGGGCGATAAAGTCGTCGATGGGATTTCGGGCCCACCGGGACAGATTCTCCGAGTCCTTCTTGTCTCCGGGTGTGGCCGGAATCGAGGGGCGTTGGATCGGGCGGAAGGCCCAGTGATCCCGGGGGTCCTTTTCCGGAGGGTCGTCCGTCGGGGCGGGGGCGCCTGAGGTGATCCAGGCGCGCAGTAGCGCGATTTGCTCCGGCTTGAATGGCTCACCTTCGTGCAGCGGCGGCATGCGTTCGTCGAGGTTCGTCGTCGTCGTGCGCTGGATCAGGATGCTCTTTTCCGGGTGTGGCGGTTCGACGACGGGCCCGTTCTCACCGCCACGGAGCATGCTGGCGACCGTGTCGAGGCGTAGCTGCCCCTTTTGTTTGAGCGCGCCATGACACGCGTAGCAGCGCTCGCGCAAGAGCGGTTTAACGTCGCGCAAGTAATCGGCCGGCGGGGAGGCTTCGGCGGAGACGGCTGCAGCGATAGCGACCAAGCCGCAACCCAGTTTCACAAGAGCGGCCAGCTTTTGCGGCCAGTGCACTGTGACTGTGGGGTTTCGTTTCACGATTGATCGCGTCGTTGGGACACGCGGATGGATAGCAGGAGAGGGAGGTGACGTCGAGCGAACAGGTAGGGCGGGCGCTCCGCCGCCCGCCGCCAAAGCGGTCTGGCCAAATGCTGGGCCAATGCTCCCTCCGATCCGTTCGGCTGATGATGAAGTTGTCCGCATGGCCGGCGCGCGGCGGAGTGCGCGCCCTACCTTCCGGTTCATTAAGCTACTCCCACTCTTGCTCTTGCTCTTGCTCTTGCTCTTGCTCTTGCTCTTGCTCTTGCTCTTGCTCTTGCTCTTCACCAAAAGTGCCAAGGCAGGATTAAGGGCGAAAGCAAGAGACGAAGGTCCCCGACCGTCGCCACCTGCGCGATTGCCCCCGCCCGGACCAGGACTACGGCCGGTCAATCGTGACCCGGACTCGCATGAAGTGATTCGAGACACTGCCCAGGGCGTTGGTCGAACGGGTCACCACCGATTCGAGACCATCCCCTAGCGTCTCAATCGTTGCTGTGACCGTTGCGCCGTCGGTCCATCCGACGAGGTTGTTCGACACTTGAACGTCGTAGCGCAGATCTGCCGCGCTGCCGCGCCGGAGGTATTCCAAGGCTGGAAACTCACTTTGATTGCCGGGCCCACCGGTCACCAGCCGGGTTTTAACTTGGACACGGTCCGGAGACATTGGCGTCAGGTCCAGCGCGTATTCCACGGCATTGGGGATTCCGTCGGCATCGGGATCGGCGGCGGGCGCCGTCTGGCTGACGGGGGCATCCCGGCGAAAGCATCGTTGCAGCCATTCCGTGTAGTTGGCACAGCGGAGATCCAGATCGACGTCCCAGGGTTCGCTGCCGCTGGCCAAAATCTCCAGCGGGGTGCTGCCGTCGAAGTCCCCCCGACAAACCGCCTGGCCGCCGGTTCCGTTCCCGGGATTCGTCCCGGTATCCGCCCAGTAGATCTTGCGGGCCGGAATGTCGATCGCCAGTCCGTGCGGAGTGTCGAGGTTGGTATACAACGTTTGCACCGCCGGGTGGGCGAGGGGAATGGTGCCGTTGGTGAAGGCGGACAGCGGGCATCGATGGACTTTTTTGTCGTCGCGATTGATCCAGTAAAGCATTCGTTCACGCGGATCGAGGCGCACGCCCCGGGTATTGTTGTTGCCCGTCAACAAGGTCTCGCGCAGGGAGCCGTCCAGGTCGGCGCGAAAGATCGAACCCCCGCTGAAATCCCCCCAGTAAATCTTCCCCGCAGGCACATCCAGATCCATGAAGTAGGGACCGCCTCCAGCGGGGGCGGCGTTGGTGATGACATCGATCACCGAGGCGCCGTCCAGATTCGAGCGTTGGATGCGATTGCGGGTTTGGTCGCACCAATAGAAGAGGCTGCCCGCAAGATCCAGTCGCACATCGGCCGGGAACGAGTTGCCGCCGGGAATGGTGTAAAGAATCGTGCTGCTCGAGCCGTCGATGTTGGCTCGGAACAGGCGATCGGCGCCGTTGTCGGCCCAAAAGATTCGACGGTTGACGTTGTCAAAGGCGATGCCGCGAATGTTCGTGCCCGGAGTTGTCACCGCTCCCGTCAGTGGCACGACCTGCAGGTTCGACCCGTCGAAGTTCATCCGCTTCAGCTGGCTGGCGCCGCGGTCCGACCAATAGACGCCGCCGGCCGAAGCGGTGAGGTGGGCGGCGCCCAGCACGGCCAGGATGATAACTCGGGACGACATGGTCGCTTTTATAACCCAGCTTGATGCATGCGTCCAGCGGACTGCTGCGGTCCAAAACCACACGTAACGTTCCTGAAAAAACGATTTAACCGCGGATTCACGCCAATGGACGCAGATTTCAGAACATCGATCGAGGACTGGGATCTGCGACTACCTATGGATAACGACTTGGAAACGCAGGTTCGACGAAAGCCCCGTCCTCATCCGCGTTCACCTGAGTCCATCTGGGGTTTTCCAATCTTACGCGGGGATCGGGGTGCGGCTGGAGCGCGGACTTCCAAGTCCGCAGCAGGTGGAATCGGCCGCCCGCGTTGGAACCGTCGAGCCGCGTTGCCCTCGCGAGCCGCTGCGGACTAAAAGTCCGCGCTCCGGACGAAAAACGTCGAGACTCCAACGACGAAGCAAGGATGCTTCGTCACCGGCCGGCACGGATGCCGGCGTTGCTGGCACTGTGCGAAGACTGAAATTGTGGCGTGAGTCCGGCCACGGTGATCCGTAGACTTCGGCCCCATGACACCGACACCAACCCTAACCGCGCGGCGCTCCTGGCAGGGGATTGTTCTCCTGTTCGGGTTTCGGTGTTGGCTCGGCTTCATCTGTCTGAGCCTGCACGCTGCCCCGACGGCGACGAAAAATGCGGAGAACGTCGCGCACCTCGGTTCCCGACTGGAGTTGTTCACGGACGATCTGTTGGTGGGCGAGCTACGCGGCTGTTCGCTCAAGCTGCAGGAGCCGCATCCGGCCAATGTCGCTTTGCGCTTCGATGCCCCGTGGGAAGGGGCGTTCAGCGGCTACCTGACGGTGTTGCACGATGGCGACCGTTTCCGCTGCTACTATCGGGGCAACCCCGTCGCGGGTCGCGACGGTTCAGACACCGAGGTGACTTGCTACGCGGAAAGCCGGGACGGCATCCAATTCCAAAAGCCCGCTCTCGGCCTTTTCGAAGTTCACGGCACTCGCAGCAATAACGTGGTGCTTGCCGGGCAAGCGCCGTTTTCGCACAACTTCGCGCCGTTCCTCGACTCGCGTCCCGGAGTGCCCGCCTCGGAGCGTTTTAAGGCGCTGGCTGGTACTTCTGAGCGGGGATTGTTCGGCTTTGTCTCCGCCGACGGGCTTCGCTGGCGCAGGGTCCGCGAGAGCGCGTTGATCACGAAAGGCGCATTCGATTCCCAGAACGTCGCGTTCTGGTCGGACAGCGAACAGTGCTATGCCCTCTATCTTCGGACGTGGACGGCCGGCGCGTTTGCTGGCTACCGCACGATCAGCCGCGCGACGTCGACGAACTTTCTCGACTGGTCCGCGCCGGTGGAGATGAGCTTCGGCGATGCGCCACGAGAACATCTCTACACCAGCCAGACTCATCCCTACTTCCGTGCACCCCACCTTTACGTCGCCACTCCGATGCGGTTCATGCCCGGCCGCAAGGTGCTCACCCCCGAGCAGGCTCGCGCGCTGGGGGTGGACCCTGGGTATGCGAGTGACACGGCGGAGACGGTCTTCATGTCCACGCGAGGCGGCCAACGCTACGACCGCACTTTCCTGGATGGCTTCATTCGCCCCGGACCGGACCTCGGCAACTGGGCGTCGCGCGCGGGCCTGTCCGCGCTCGGCATCGTTCCCACCGGCCCGGCCGAGATGTCCCTCTACAAACAGGCGCACTATGCCCAACCCAGCGGCCACCTCGTCCGTTACGTTCTGCGCACCGACGGCTTTATTTCGGTCCACGCGCCGTTTGCGGGCGGGACTTTCGTGACCAAACCGCTCACCTTCACCGGGCGCGAACTGGTGCTCAACTTCAGCACCGGCGCGGCGGGCTCGCTGCGAGTCGAGATTCAGGATGCAGACGGCAAAGCCCTCCCTGGTTTCGTGCTGGCCAATGCGGTGGAACAGATCGGCGACGAAATTGCGCGGGTGGTGAGGTGGAAAGGTGGGAGTGACCTTGGCGCGTTGGCCGGTCGACCGGTGCGACTGCTGTTCACGATGCGCGACGCGGACCTGTATTCGCTGCGCTTTCGCTAGTTCGCTGGATTGATTGGATTAGGTGAGGGCTCGTTCGCGGACGTTGGCCTGGAGTTGTCGCCGGGTGGACTGCAGGCGTTCAAGCAGGATCTGCGACATGCGCTTCAGCATCTCGTAACCGAAATCGTGATCCTCGTCGCATTGGGCGCGAAGGCGGGTGCCGTAGAAGAAAATGGCCCGGGTCGGGGCCGTCGCCTGCGCGTCGAAATTCCAGGTGAACGGAGGGAACAGCCACGACCATCCCAAGACTTCTCCGCCATGCACCTCCTGGATGACGACCGGTTGGCCGTGTTGATCGCGCGACTTGATTTGCACCGCCCCGTCGAGAATCAGGTAGAAACGGTTGGCGTCGTCACCCATGCGAAACACCTGTTCGCCGGGCACAAATTCCACCTCCATCGCGCTCTCGGAAAGTATGCGGCGATGGCGCTCGGTCATCCCGCGGGTCAACGGATGGCTGGCGATGGTTGCTTCCAGGTTTTGGGCGGTCATCGTCATGGTGAAACTTTCCGGCACTTGCCCGTTTCGCGCCTGCCTGTCTAGCGCGCGCTCGCCACGAGTTTTCCGCGGACGAATTTGTGGCAGTCCACGCAGTTCATGGTGATGCGAACGTAGGCCAGGGTGGCGCCGTCGAGATTTTTGTTCCGGGCCGACCGAATCAAGGCGTCGACGTTCTTGCGGAACGTGGCGCTATGATCGGCGTAGTCGGGATTCTCGAACACCTGCCACCCGGCCTCCTGACTCATCGCGCTCAGCCGCGTCGCCTTGGCCACCATGAGGTCGTAGTCCTCATTGGCCAGTCCCTCGAGTATCTTTTGGGCCAGTTCCAGCTTGTCGCGCATGAACTCCTTGGTGGCCCGCGATTTTCGATTCGGGCTCTGCCCGATCGTCAAGGTCACGGTCACTCCCAAAAGGATGGCCACGGCCAGCACGGCTGTCGCGATGGTTTTCATGTTCTCTTTTCCATCTGGGCCGGTCCGATGACCGGCGTTTGGTCTACTCCCTGCCGTCCGTCCCTCCATTCAATCGGGGACGGTACGGCGGCGGCGCGGCGTTACGCCATGGGAGGCGGGACCGCCGCCCGCCCGTCCGATCGATTAGGCCGCGAATCCGAAACGGAATCGCTCCTCCTCCGGCTTGATGTGCAACGACGCGCAGATATGTCGCGACGCGAGCATCGAAGCCGCGTTTCTGATCATTCGATCGAAGTCAGCCCGCTCCAGCGCCACACCTTCATGCTTGATGGCGACGATCCGAAATTGTCGCTCAAGCAACTCCTCCACGAATTGCTCGCACGCCACCGGGTCGTCGGTCGAGTGATGCTGGACCGGCGCATGGTTTCTGAACTGGATCGAGTACTCCACCGTGTATTTCGGAATCATAAATTCTCCATCTCCATCGCTAATCTGGTTTGACCGACGCTCGCTTACGGATTCGATCCCGATGCCGGCGGGAAGACCCGGGTGGCCTTCCCGTCGGCGCCCGTCCATCCGAGGTCCGTTCACTGGACTTTCACTTCGACGCTCTTGGCTGCCGGCTTCGCCGCCTTCGGCACGTGAACCAACAGCACACCGTCCTTGAACTCCGCCACCACCTGATCGGCTTTCGCCGTGTCGGGCAGCGTGAAGCTGCGGAGGAAACTTCCATAAGAGCGTTCGATGCGATGATACTTCTTGTCCTTTTCCTCCTTCTCGAACTTGCGTTCGCCAGAGATCGAAAGCCGGCCGTTTTCCACGGTGACTTTCACCTCCTCCTTCTTGACCTCGGGAAGCTCCGTCTTGATGAGATACTCCTTCTCATCCTCGGTAATGTCCACCAGGGGCACCCATTGGGTGACGGTCATCGTTTCGTTCTGGGGTTCTCCCGGCCGCCGTTCGGTGGCCAGCCAGGGCGCCAGACGATTGGTCATTTCCTCCATTTCCTTGAAGGGATCCCACTTGGTGAACGGACTCCACCTCGTCAGGTTCATAACGATACCTTTCCCCGCGGCGGTGATTCGCATCACCCGAGACGACTGGCGCCCGCCGCTGTCGGCCGGTCGTCTCCGGCCGGGCCGCTTCGGGTTCCGACCCGTCGCTCCACAGCCGTGTCCGACAGTCATAATCGACGCCTGTTGCCGCTGCGGCGCGACGCGGATCTTGGCGAGTGCTGGGCCTAGGTTGACACGTCTCCACCCGCTCCCTAGCTTGCCCGCGCATGTTCAAGCTTGTGTCGCCTTTTGGCCCCGCCGGTGACCAGCCGGCCGCGATCGACCGGTTGTCCGCCGGCGTTCTGTCGGGGCGCGCTCACCAGACGCTTTTGGGCGTCACGGGTTCAGGCAAAACCTTCACCGTGGCCAATGTCATCGCGCGCGCCAACCGGCCCGCCCTCGTCATCTCCCACAACAAAACGCTCGCCGCCCAGCTCTACGCGGAGTTCAAAGCGTTCTTCCCGGAAAATGCCGTCGAGTATTTCGTCAGCTATTTCGACTACTACCAGCCCGAGGCCTACATCCCCCGCACGGATACCTTCATCGAGAAGGATTCCAGCGTGAACGAGGCGATCGAACGAATGCGGCTTTCGACCATGAACGCCCTGTTCACCCGGCGCGATGTGATTGTGGTCGCCAGCGTCTCCTGCATCTACGGCATCGTCAGCACCGACGACTACAAGGAGATGACCGTCCAGATCGAAGCGGGCACGGAGCTGACGCGTGAACAACTCCTCTGTCGCCTGATCGATCTCCAATACAACCGGAACGACATCGAGTTCACGCGCGGCAATTTCCGCGTGCGCGGCGACACGGTCGAGTTGTGCCCGGCCTATCGGGAGGACGCCCTCCGCATCGAGTTCTTTGGCGATGTGGTGGATCGGATCACGCGGTTCGAACCGCTCACCGGGAACAAGCTCGAGGAGCTGCCGGGCGTCACGATTTTTCCCGGCAAACAGTTTGTCACGCCGCAGGACAAGATGAAGCGGGCCATCCTGTCCATCCGCGAGGAGCTGGGGAATCGCATCGCGGAGTTCGAGAAGGCCGGCAAGCTGCTGGAGGCGCAACGGCTGAAGATGCGTACGGAATACGACCTCGAGATGATGGAGGAAATCGGCTTCTGCTCGGGGATCGAGAATTATTCCCGCCACATTTCCGGCCGGCCGCCGGGTTCGCGCCCCTACGTGTTGCTCGACTTTTTTCCCAAGGACTACCTGCTGATCATCGACGAATCGCACGCGACGCTGCCGCAGATTGGCGGCATGTACGCCGGCGATCGCTCGCGCAAGACGGTGCTGGTGGAGCACGGCTTTCGTTTGCCGAGCGCGCTCGACAACCGTCCGCTCAATGCCGACGAGTTTCGCACGATGCACGGCCAGACGATCTATGTGAGCGCCACGCCGGCCGCCACCGAGCTCCAGTTGTCCGAAGGCGCCGTGGCGGAACTCGTCGTCCGCCCCACCGGCCTGATTGACCCAGTCATTACGCTCAAGCCGCTGAAGGGCCAGATTGACGATTTGATCAATGAAGCCCGGCAGCGCGTGGAGAAGAAGGAGCGCGTGCTGGTCACCACGCTGACCAAGCGCACGGCGGAGGAACTCACGGATTATCTGCGCGACATCGGGATCAACGTCCGCTATCTGCACAGCGAGATCGACGCCATCGAACGGGTGGAGATTTTGCGCAGCCTGCGCAAGGGCGAGTTCGATGTGCTGGTCGGAATCAACCTGCTGCGCGAGGGGCTCGACCTGCCGGAGGTGTCGCTCGTGGCCATTCTCGATGCCGACAAGGAAGGCTACCTGCGCTCGACCACGAGCCTCATCCAGACCGCCGGTCGCGCCGCCCGGCATCTGCACGGCGAAGTCATTCTCTACGCCGACGTCAAGACCCAGAGCATCCAGCGGTTTCTGGCCATCTCGCAGTATCGCCGGGAGAAACAGCTCGCCTACAACCGGGAGCACGGGATCACGCCCCGGAGCGTCACCCGGGCGGTCGAGGAAAGCCTCGCGACGCGCGACGAGATGTCCAATCGGGCGGCGGCGGTGCTCAACGAGACGGCAGGTGACTTCGACGTGGCCGCGACGATCCAGGAACTGGAAGCCGACATGTTGACGGCGGCCAACAATCTCGAGTTTGAAAAGGCGGCGCTCCTTCGCGATCAAGTCCGGGAGCTGAAGCGAGCCACAGGCGGGGCGACCGCAGGAGAAGCTCCCGCGGCCGGAGCGTCCAGCTCAGTGTCCTACGGAAAAGGTCGTCGCGGCGGCAAGCGGCGATCGTGACCGATCACAGCGTAAACCCTCTCCGCCGCCCTGCGCCGCCCTGCGGGGGAGAGGGAAGGTTTCGATCCCGCAAAGCGCGCATTGCGGGATCGGAACCAGGTGCGGTGGAGCAGTCCGCGATTCACGGGCCCGTCGGCGCGAGTTCGGAAGTCCGGACGTGAGCAAGAGCGACAGCAAGAACTGAAGTTTCCTGGCGAGGACTGGAGCAACGAAGACTCCGACGTGTAACCTTCCCGTCAGGCCGTGCGTCCTGATCCCCGTTGGCTACGGCAAAAGATCCGAACCAGATCGATGCCGGGAACGTCAGAGAAATAGATCGAAACGATCGCAGAAAGACAAAACTATGTTGAAGACATTGCTGGTGACCACGTTGGTTTGTGCTTCCTTCACCCTGCCGATTAAGGCGGAGGACGAGAAGCCGCAGGATAAGCCCGCCCGTCGGGCCAAGGGCCAGTTGACGGAAGAACAGCGCACCCTGATGAAGGAATTGCGCGACAAATACGATACGAACAAGGACGGCAAGCTGGACGGCGCCGAACGCAAGGCGATGAGCGCCGAAGACAAGGAAAAGCTGAGCAAGGCCGGACTCGGCCCTCGCAAGAAGAAAGCCGAATAAGTCCGCTTCGGTGCCCTGACGTCTCAGCGCAAAGGAACTCGGAGCGTCAAGAATTCCTCCTCCGTAGCCGCACAAGCGGCTGCGGGGGAGCTTTTGTTTCCGGGTTGAGGACAGGGGCAGGGCAGGGCAGGGCTGCCATTTTCGATTTGGCTCCCGCTTTGGATCGGACGATCGACAACGAGGCTCGCGGCGCTGAGACCCGGCCACCTATCAATCGAACAGCCCGGCGCGTCCACCCTCTCCGCCGCCCTGCGGGGGAGAGGGCAGGTTCCGAACTCGCCCGAGCGAGATCGGAACCGGGTGAGGTGGAGCAGTCCACTGGTCCATGTCTCCTGAGCAGGTCAAAAAGGAACGGGTGGCTTCCCATGAACCTGCCCTCCGGAGCGCGGACCCCGCACTGCGGGGTCCGCAGCGGGTGGAATCGGCGGCGCACGAACGAACCATCAGGCGTCGTCTCCGGCTCGCGCCGCTGCGGGCCGAAAGCCCGCGGTCCGCCCGAGCTGGCTGGCGAAAAATTTGTTCCCTTCCGGAACCCGGCTCTTTTAGAGTTGGGCTTTCCGATGGAAATCATCATCAAGCCCACGGCGGCGGAAGCTCAGCAAGAGGCCGCGCGGATTATGGCGCGGCAGGTCTGGACCAAGCCGACGTCCGTGCTCGGGTTGGCCACCGGCTCGACCCCGATCGGCGTCTACGCCACGCTGGCTGCGCTGCATCGCGAGAGCGGCCTCGACTTCTCGAAGATCCGCACCTTCAACCTGGACGAATACGTGGGCCTGGCGGCGGGACATCCGCACTCCTACCGCGAGTTCATGCGGCAGAATCTCTTTTCTAAGATCAACGTTCCGGAGGCGAATATTCACTTTCCAGACGGACGCGCCTCGGACATCCCTGCCCATTGTGACGCCTACGAGGCGGCGATTCGCGCGGCGGGCGGGATCGATCTGCAGCTGCTCGGAATCGGATCCGATGGCCACATCGGCTTCAACGAGCCCAGCAGTTCGCTGGCGTCCCGCACTCGCATCAAGACGCTGACCGCCCAGACAGTTCAGGATAACGCGCGATTTTTCGGCAGCGTCGACCTCGTTCCTCGTCACGTGATCACGATGGGCGTCGGCACCATCATGGACGCCCGGTCCTGCCTGTTGCTCGCGTTCGGCGAGGGCAAGGCGGAAGCGGTGGCCGGTATGGCCGAGGGGCCCATCACCGCCGACCTGCCGGCATCGGCGCTCCAGATGCATCCGGTCTGCAAGCTGATCATCGACGAGGCAGCGGCGAAAGAGCTCCGGCGCGCCGATTATTATCGGTGGGTCTACGCCAATAAACCGCAGTGGCAAAGGGTCTAGCCATGCTCGTCGTTCATGTCCATGTGCGCGTCAAACCGGAGTGCGTCCATGCATTCCGAACGGCGACGATTGAAAACGCGCGCGCCAGCGTCCAGGAACCTGGCATCGCCCGCTTCGACGTCGTCCAGCAGCAGGATGATCCCGCCCGCTTTGTTCTGGTTGAAGTTTATCGGGATGCCGACGCGCCCGCCCGACACAAGGAAACCCCGCACTATGCCCGCTGGCGCGATGCTGTGGCGGAGATGATGGCCGAGCCGCGGCGCAGCGTTAAGTTCAACAACCTCTTTCCCGAGGACGCCGGGTGGTGAAGCCGGATCGGGCGATGCGCTTCGAGTTTGCCACGGCCACCCGCATTCTGTTCGGACAAGGGGTTCTTCAAGAATCCATTCCTGCCATCGTTGGACTGGGCCGGCGCCTGCTCGTGATTACTGGCCGAAATGCCGAACGCGCACGTCCGTTGCTCGACCGGTTAAAGGGGCACGCTGACGCGCGAGTCCAATGCGTGACCGGAGAGCCGACCCTGGCTCAGATCGAGGAAGCATCCCGACTGGCCCGGGCCGAGCGCATTGATGCGGTGGTGGGAATGGGCGGTGGCTCCGCGATCGACGCCGGCAAAGCCATTGCAGCGCTCGCCGCCAACGATGGCGCACTCCTCGACTATCTGGAAGTCATCGGCCGCGCGCAGCCTCTTTCACGCACTCCGCTCCCGTTCGTTGCCATTCCCACGACGGCTGGAACCGGGGCCGAAGTAACCCGTAACGCCGTGCTCAGCTCGCCGGAGCATCAGGTGAAGGTCAGTCTGCGCAGCCCGCTGATGTTGCCGCGCCTGGCGGTGGTCGATCCGGAACTCACGCTGGGCCTCCCGCCGGCGATCAGCGCCTGCACCGGGCTGGACGCTTTAACTCAATTGATCGAGCCGTTGGTTTCCGTTCGCGCCAATCCGGTCACCGACGGCTTTTGCCGCGAAGGCATCGTTCGCGTGGCCCGCTCGTTGTCGCGGGTCTGTGCTTTCCCCAATGACGTCAGGGCGCGGGAAGACATGGCGCTGGCGAGTTTGTTGAGCGGCCTGGCCTTGGCGAACGCCGGGCTTGGTGCCGTTCATGGATTCGCGGCCGCGATCGGTGGCATGTTTCCAGCCCCCCATGGCGCGATCTGTGCCGCCTTGCTGCCACAGGTCATGGCGGTGAACCTGCGGGCCTGTCGCGAGCGCCTGCCCGCGGGCGAGGCGCTCGCGCGCTTCGATGAGATCGGACGGATGCTGACCGGACGTGCCGACGCCACCGCGGATGATGCGGTGGATTGGCTGCGGCAGCGATGCGACGAACTCGGCATTCGACCGTTGGCGACTTATGGTCTCCAGCCGGAACATGCGTCCGCCGTCTGCGCCAAGGCGGCTCAGGCCAGCAGCATGAAAGGCAATCCCGTCCCGCTGTCTCCAGCCGAGCTCGAGGAAATGCTGGTGCGGTCGTAGCGAAAGTCCGTCGTTCATCTTCCTCGCAAACTTCGTCGCACAACTTTCTTGGAGTTCGCCGATCACCCCGAAAGTCCCTGACAGAGGATTGCGACAACGGCGCAGCAAGCGGTTCGACGCGCACGTGGCGTTGCGCCTGGGAATGCGGTATGGCTGGCTCCCGTGCGTTGCGCCAGCCGTCAAACAGCCTCCTGCTAAAGTATGCGCCCCACAAATCATTCAGCCACGAACCGCTGCTTCGATTTCGGCGATGTCAATTTTCATCTGCTTCATCATGGCTGCCATCGCTTTGGCCGAAACACTCTTGTCGGCGCTCGTCGTCAGCTCTGTCAGCCGCTTTGGGTAAACCTGCCACGACACCCCGTAGCGGTCCTTGAGCCATCCGCAGTGACTTTGCTCGCCGCCATTCGCCGTCAGCGCCGCCGAAAGCCGATCAGTCTCGGCCTGATCGTCCGTCGCAACCGAAATCGACACGGCCTCAGTCAGCGTAAACATCGGTCCTGCGTCGAGTATTTGATAGGGCACTCCTCCCAGCGAAAAGTCTATCACCGAGAAGGCACCGTGTCCGGCGTCGCCAGAAAAAGTTTTCTCAATCCGGCTTCCTGGAATCAGGGAGCAGTAGAATTCTGCGGCTTCACGGCCTCGCCCATCGCGGAACCAGAGGCAGGTGCGAATCGAACTTTTCATAGTCATGCCAGTCGTAAGTGCGTTGGTCATTGTTGTGTCGTTCAATGATGCAACGAACAAGCCAGTGCTTTCAGGACATTCATTTTGCGATTTGGATGAAGCTCTGCGGCTAAGAGCGGCGGTAGTTGATCTCCATTGTCTTGGTGGAACCGCCGTCTGTCAGATCGAACATTTCCAACTCATGCCGATCTGGATTGTAGATGCGTAGCACGACCCGGGTGCGGACCTCGCCTTTGATCGGGCACGTGCCGATGCCCTCGAAGGTGATTAACCGGTAGTCGTGCTCGCCATCGCCATCCGCTACGAAGAGCGAAGTCTGATTATCGGACAGCCAAACCATTTTGAAGGTTTCCAGGACATTGTCATACCCCAGAATGGTTCGCCCGTTAAACGGCCTTCCCATCATTTCTCCGCTGAAATCCTCCTGCAGGAAAAGGCCGTTCATGATCCAAGTCCCTTTGGCCGTCGCCGTGCTCATCTGAGCTTCTCCACCAGGCCCGCCCCAGCAGCGCACTTCCGCCTGCCAATTTCCCACGAGATTTCCGAGGGCTTCATGGGCTGGTCCCGGCGTTGCCGCGGCTTTTGCCTTTTCCATCATTTCCTCTTCGTCTCCTGAGAAAGGCGTCTGCCGCCCTTGGTTTTTGAGATCCATTGTTCCCGTGTGGCCGTAGTTTCGTTTCATATTGCGTGTAGCGGTTTGCGGTTGATCTGTTGATCCGTCGACTGAGGCGAAGCCATAGACGGCCTGCACCTTTACTTCGCTCAGCCTAAAGCCTGCCAGATGGAACGAGCTGGGCAGGGAACGATCGTCCGAGGGTAGGGGAAGAGGGCAATTCGATCGTCCGGGAGGATCTCAACCGCCTTGTTTCTCCTCTTCCGAAGTTGCTCATGGCCAGTGGGCTCAGTAGTGAACGCGGCTCCACTCGAACAGTTTGCCCTCTCGATCAAATTTCAACCGAAGGAAGTCGCCGCGAGCCGGGGTCGAAATCCCCGATCCTACGCCCACTCCAACTCCGGAGTTCCCTCCGATTGACCCTCCACCCACCCCAAAACCAATCCCCAATCTTCCCCTGCGGCTTACGATCCATTCCCCGAGTTTGCCGTCGCTCCCGTCACCCGTTACGTCGGGTGGGCCCAGGTCGGTAATTGCGTCCGACCACGTATAGGTTCCGACCCGCTGGCTCCAATCGATGTGCTTGATTTCCTCGCGGGAAAGCCGCGGTTTTGGTGTGGACGAACAGGCCCCGGTTATTACCAGCAGGACCACCGCGAGGACTAATCCGGATGCTTCGTTGATTTTCATATTGTGCCTTCTGCTAGCTAGTCTCGGCCCGGAATCAGATTTCTCTGCCGAAGCGGAAGTAGGCACTTCCCACGGCCTGATCAGGCAAAACAGTTAGTGAGCTTAAGCCGCGGGCGTTGGGAGGAATCTTCAAAGGAGGTATTGATTAAGAGAATGGGTCGATCTTCTCCGAGCTGGAGTTGAAGCCTTCGTGCAGTTGGAATGCAAATCGCCCTGGCGAGCCACCGCCATCGGTGCAATTTGCAACCGGCCTGAGACGGACCTCGGACCTTTCGCTCTTTGCCCGGGGTCGGACCACCGCAAAGCATTGTGGACGAAGAGTGAAGGTAAAAGGTCGCGGCTGAATTTGGCCTTAGGGACAGTTTTTGGCGCGATTTTTTAGTTTTAAAATAAGGGCTGCTCGATTACGTAATCGGGCATGCCAAGGGGCAATCGCTATCACGTTCCGGGTCACACGTACCATCTTACCCATCGTTGCCATGACCGGCAGTGGCTGTTTCGTTTCGCACGCGATCGCGACCGATACCGGCTGATGCTTTGGGAATCCCTGCAGGATGCCAATGTGTGGTTACTGTCGTATTGCATCACGAGCAATCACGTGCACTTGCTGGCGCGCGCTGAGAGTTCCGACGGAATTGCCTGTTGGTTGCAAGGCGTACAGGGCCGGATGGCGCAGTTTTACAATCGTCGCAAGGAACGAAGCGGCGCTTTTTGGGAAGGTCGTTACCACAGCACGCTGATCGACTGTGACGAACATTTGCAGCGGTGCATGACCTATATTGAGCTCAACATGGTGCGGGCGGGTGCTGTTTGCCATCCTGAGCAGTGGCCTTGGTGTAGCTATCAGGAGTGGATGGGCCAGCGCCGTCGCCGTCTGTTGGTCGACCTGCGAAAGGGAATTGAGTTCTTCGGACAACATCCGCTCTCAGAGGTTCAAGCCCACTACCGACGCCGCGTCGAGGAGGCCATTGCGAAGAACGAGCTGCAACGCCAACCGCGCTGGACCGAGAGCATCGCCGTGGGACGCGAGGAGTTCGTCAGGGAAATCGCGGGTCACATTCGATACCGTCGAACCTTGGACTGGCATCAGGAAGCCGGTGGATCTTGGGTTCTGCGGGAGATGCCAACCTCGGAATCAGGGTCATCCACGTCAGCCTGCTCCACGCGGCCGGATTGCCGTTTTGGCTTAAACGCAGGATAACGGCGGGAATCGGAGCTGTAAGGCCCCCAATCCCACGACAAAACTCGACAAGCCATTCGCGCTCCGGGCTTTCTCGTGGTCCGACCCCGAGTTCCTATTTTTTGGCCACGATTGGTCCGACGTATTCGGTCGCGACGACCACATCGTCGAACCAGACCCGAATGCGGTGTCCGGCCGGTTTCTCAGTGTAAAGGTAGAGCCAGACGTAGTTCACATTGAGCTCCGGCACCGTTCGCCAACGGAATCCCTCAAACGGCGAGCCGCCTTCCGCTGTCGCCAGATCCTCCCGTTCGCCCTTGGCGTAGTTCCACCGGACGCCGCGGCCGCTTTTGCCCGCCTCGAATTTGTCGAACGTCCAGCGGCCTTTGGGAAAGCCCTTGCCGAGATGCGCGACGAGTTTGCCGTCCAACCAAAGCGCTTGCTCGCCGTTCGAGTCGCCGACGTCGTTCATTGCAATCATCTGCTCGACGCAGATCCATCGACCCTTCTCAACCTTGAGCTTCGGGTCGCGGATGAAGCTGTTGCCCCAGGTCTGGCCGCGCGGCGGACTGCCACGCATTTCGCACCAGTAGGTGTAGAAATCCCAGGTCCACGCCTTGCCGAACGGCTCGATGCCGGACCAGAATGATTCTCCTCCTTCGGTGCGAAAGCCTGCCTTCACGCTGGGCCACGGCGTCGCGGGCAGGTTTCCGCCGAGGCACGGCCCGAAGTGATGCAGTTCACCCGAGTCTTCCGCGAACTTCACGTAGTATCTCGCGAAGATCCGATCATAGCCGAAACCGCCCTTGGCGTTTTTCAGCCGCCGATACAACGATCCGCCAGGCCCGCTCTGTCGGTCCATGAGTAGCGATTGTCGGCCAGCACTGCCGGCGGGGATGTCGGAGGAAAAGCTCATCTCGCCCTTGGCCTTCACGCTTTCCCACTGCTTGGTCAGGGTCGAAATGTCCGGCTGCTCAAACTTTTCCACCTGCACGACGCTCGAGTCCGATTCAATGCCGGAGTCTCCCGGATACTTCGCGGCGAGTCCGGGGCCGGAAGGGAGCGCACCCGCGACGCCCAGGGTAGAAACAAGTGAGAACAACAACGAGACGCGGGTAGCAGCGGGTTTCATGGAAGCACCATCCAGATTTTCAACGGTCGTGCCATGCCCGCAACGTTCCCCAATCGAACCCAGTTATGTCAATAATACAGATCTGACCCCATTGGCTTTGTCGAACGGTGTCCGGGCGAAATGTGGGAGTTAGATCAGGGAAGTGTCGACGATTGCGCTATTGTCAGTCCACGAGGTTACCTTGTGTCGACACATTGTTTGAGTTTCCAATTTTCGAAACCGCATCGAGGGAAAATATCGGACCGACCACCCTCCAGGAGCCCTTCCAGTGATCGCCAAATCCGGCGACAGGCACTTTGACGCGCATTTAGCCAAATCACCCCAATGTGCCCCCCAATGCGTCAGCACTCATCGTAACGAGTCTGTCGGGGTATCGCACTTTTCCTGACTCAATTCTTCGTCTATCACGTGAACTTGTTACACTTGGCGGATGACTTCCATTTGCAGTCTCTACCTCGACCCCGCAGATAACCCTCGCCTGCTGGATCAATTGCTTAGCCCCGGCGAACACATCCTCGAGAACTACGTCCGCGGTGTTTACCGGGATGGGCCGATTGATGATTTTCGTTTTCTACGCTTGGGCGTTTGTCGGGTCTTGAGCCAGTCCAGCAGCGGTCGAGACTTCATCCAGCATGCTCGTGAGATTCACCAGAGAAGACCTTGCCCGCTCTTCCTTTTTCGACTGCCTGCATTCGGACCGCCGCCGAAACATGCTGGATCAACTCAATGCGCAGTTAGTGCGCCGTGCCTCAAGGGCTTGGAGGACTTGCTTTCCGGATTTCCCGAACTACGAGGGGTGCAGGTCTTCGCCGTGGACGGCCACCACATCGAGCATGCCGTTCATTCGCCCTCCGATCCGAAAGGAGAAAAGGTCTCGGCCAGCAACCTTTACGTGCTCTGCCTGCACACCGGATTGTTCTGGAACTTCGGGGCCGTCGAGGGTGACGGACTCCATGGGCACGAAAATGCCGGTGTTTCGGAAGGGGCTTGAACATTGGCTTTCGCAGTGGCCCAGGCGCAAAGGCCAACCCAAACCAATCTTCGTCGGGGACCCCGCCTATGTGGACAAAGCCTTCTGGACGCGCATGTGCTTCCGTAGTGACGGGGCCAGGTTCATTACCCGAACCAAGGCCAACATGAAGCCGACCATCTTCAACTGTTATGGCTGGGATGAGAAGAAGGCTGTCAATGAAGGGGTGGAGGCAGACCTGCTGGTCGGCTTCGACGGCGCGGTCACCATGCGAATGGTCCGTTACCGGGATCCAGAGACCGGAACCACCTATGAGTTTCTGACCTCCGTGATGGACATAGAGCCGGGCCTCATTGCCGTCCTCTATCTGACCCGGTGGCGGATCGAGAAGGTCTTCGACACCACGAAAAACAAATTGGAGGAGGCCAAAGTTGGGCGGTCGGAGAAGTGGCGCAGGATGTGAGGACGCACCTGGTGGCCTTGAGCCACAATCTCATGGTGTTACTGCGTCGACAGTTGGATCGGACCCACGGGATCCGGGAGGAGAAGGTGGAGCGAAAACGAGAGGTTCGAATCAAAGAGCGGAAATCTCGCGCGGCGCCGGCCGGAAGAAAAGTGGCCGCCGTCCATAAGTTCTTGCCGGCGGTAGTTCAATTGACCGCACAGTTTATTCGGGCTTTGCGCAATGGAATCTTAACACGAATGCGCTGGGCTCACGCCCTCGAGCTGTTGCTGGCGGCTACAAAATCCTACCTTTGAAATCGACCGGACACCGTTCGCTTTGTCCGCCATGGCGATAGAATCTCACGCCCACCCGTATCATGTTTGGATTCGCAATTCGCCACTCTTTGACAGCGGATAGCATTTCTTCCTGACGCTCAGACCTCGTAACTCCAATCGCCAATAACAAGGTTTGGTTTGTGGTGTGACATTCGAGAAATGTCACCTGATCCAATGACCGGGCAAAATTAAACCTGCTTTTCAAGAAAGGAGACAGGCTGCCACCGCTTTCAACTTCTTCAGCCGGCTGTGCTGCGAGCACGCCGTAAGCTAACAGCAATGATAAAGGTATTAGAAACGAAAGTGGCATGGACACCTTTCGAATTGCCGCCGAACGCAAAGCTGAGTCGGCATTCGTCTCCAGCGACTGGTTCGGCGAGCCCTTCATTTTTCTAATTGTGATGTTGTGGCACCATGGACCGCGTATCCATTCATAAGGACTGGTATGCGAAGGAGCTCTCGTAAGCCCACGAAGACGTCGCCACGGGAAAAAGCAACGTGGTAGCACCAGCAGTCCTCAACGACTGGCCGTAACTCAATTCCATCCAAATGCCAAGATGTCACATCCGGCCGCAGACGACGCGCCTCCGTACGTGCCGCGGCTTCGGCATCGCGCGGTGAAACCGGTGGATAGGCCGCACTCTTCATCCATCTAGGCGCGTTATTGAGGTCGGAATCAGTTACTTCAAAATAATAGTGCTTCTGCTCGAAAGTTGAGAGCCCCAAGCTGCACACGTCGGAAGCCTTTCCATTGATGTACAGCTTGCCCAGATTCAGTGGATCGACTTGCGACTGAGAGGACCTGCAAGCACCACACAGGATCCAGATCAAAATGATCGGAAGCAATTTCACGCCGAACGGAAAGCTGAGCGATGCCGACGCAGCGAAGCGAAGGCGGCATTCGTCTCCAGCGCCTTGTTGGCCGAAAAAATCATCCAAACAATCTCCTAAGAAATGACTGCTTTCGAGGCGGCTCATCATAGAACTCGCCTTCGTCGCCCTGAACTCTCGCCTGAAGCTTGCTGGCAATCTGCCGCATCTTCGCGAGGCACTCATCGTCAGGGTTTTTGATGACCAAACTGCCCTCGAAATAAGAAATCCAAACCGGCGACCGGCCCGAGTTCCCGCGCCACTCCGTCAGCAATGGCTGGGTGAGGCGAATGGTCTCGCCCTCTGGATTGGTGATCTCTGTCACACCGGTGATAACCATGTCTGGATCTGACGCGACGTAAGCCTGCCACTCGCTCTCGGTAATGCGCGGACCGTCGTCGTCCGACCACTCCGGCTTTCGCGTAATGTGGACGTCGTATCCCATGGTTGCAGTTACGGCCAACGTCGCAGCGCAGGCACGGCGCGCCTGCGGGTCACAGCATGAAACCAAGACGCTCCCGCGCCGTTGCCTGACGCTGCTTTGTTGGACCCGGAATTATCAAACTCTCTCATGTCGTCGTCTCCACCAATCTGAACCTCGACACCACGTCAGCCAGGCTATGGGACCAGGCCACCAAACTGTCAAGACGAGCACCGCGAGGCAGTAGTCACGGAAGAACAAAACTCTATGTTCTGGTCGCAATTGGTGCGAGCGGTAGTTTCGCCGATACCCTCGCAACGACAAACGAAACCAACTCAGCGATACCACGAGCCACCCGATGACCCAAACCGTAATGAAGTAGGTCATGTCCAACGCTGCTGCTCAGTGACACGCCGCCGAGGGTAATCGAACAGGATCATGGCGCAACCGGCGTGTTCACTGGAGTAGCCTTGTTCGGCCCTCCTTTGTAGATGGCGATCATTTCTTCGTATGTGATGATCCTGCCAGAAAATCGCATGTAACTCCACATCCCAAGAATTACGACCGAGAAGGATAGCGCAACCCCATGAACGACTCGATACGGCCGATCCCAGGTGTACAAGGCGACGCTGGCTGCAGCCAGTCCGATCACCGTCGCAAATACGATTCCAATCGTATCGTCGCCCAGGTGAGTCCCGTGTCCCCGCAGCGCAACAACGATGACATAACCAAAAACCAGCACCAGAGCTACAGCAATTCCCGAAACCGCAGCTATCCGAGTCGGCGAGCTCATACTACTTGGCCGAACGTAAAGCGCAGCTATGCCGGGCCGAGGGCGTGCGAATGCAATCGTGACGGCCAACCGGCATTGGCTGGCGCGCCTGGTTCGGGGAGAGAAATCGCACGACCTCACCGGTCTGAGCGAGTCTCGACGACTCGGACGCAACACCGCCCTCGAAGCCCGATGAACGCTTGGCCGCACTACGGGAAAACGCAAAGACGCCAAGGCGCAAGGACGCAAAGCAGCGGCACGAATACCGGTGCCGGTGAAGACTGAGGCGCGCTTTCCCCGAACGTCCGCGCTCAGGCACGCCGGGCCAACGGTGCTCGAATCGAACCAAGAGGCTCGACCGGCGTTGCCCTGAAGCGCGCTTGTTCGGCATGGTCAATCTCCTCCAGCCCAGCCATGGCCGGGTGAGAATACAATATGATGGTCGGTGAACGGCGGCCATCGACTCACGTACACCTGCCGATCCGGTTGTGCGCCGTAGCGATGCACTACCAACCACTCCTGTAGTCCGGAATGAATCTCTGCCAATGCGATCATACCAATGCCAAGGATAAGAAGTATCAGTCCAGCTTTCCGCCACGGCAGGCCAAGAATGCCGAGCACGGCGATCGGCAAAACGGTGAACAGCACCACGAACACGCCCATAAGCAACTCCCGGCCACTGAAGCCAAAACTCTGTGTACGCCAATAGGCAACACTGCATGCGCCCAACGGGAGACTGCCAACGAGAATGACAATCTGCAATTTTTCGAGCGACGATCTCATGAGTGGCTGAGTACCGCCGAACGTCGCAGCGCAGGCACGGCGCGCCTGTGGACTGCGAAGTGAAAACGAGACGCACCCGCGCCGTTGCCTGACGCTGCCTGGTTAGCTGGGTGGGTCATTCCTATATCGCTCGGGCTCACAAAGGTCCATGCCCACAGCCCTCATGGCTGCGCGAACCTCAGGGTGCATGTCCTCGATATCGTGGGGATCCATATCGTCGTGGACAAAGATCTCAAGGAGTCGGCCAGTGAACTCAATTCGGTGGTCCCGGTCATGAACGTGGCTTTGAATCAAAGGCCACATCTCGGCGAATAGCTTGCTACCGGTTCTCCAACTCATAGCGATGTCCTCCCAGCTAACGTGCGGATGAGCCGCCGGCCTACGAGATCCCGAATTCACGGGAACCGTACGCCGGACGGCTCGATCCGCTGGTTTGCCGGCGTCGGCGCCGCCATGGGCAAACCGTATTGGGACGATCCGCGACACGCGCCGAGGAAGCGGATCGGTGCCCGGCGTCCCGGGCGGGTAGGGCGACGGAACATCGCCCACGTGCGGCGAGCGTGAGGCTCATCCGCACGTTTGCCGTCGCCGCCATCTGAATGGCGTACCCCGGCGACGGCAAACAGTAGTATTGAGCCAAATAGGAGGGATTCCTTATTTGTCCTAGCAAACTATTACTTGGTGACCTCATTTGTAGATCTGCCCGTAGAATAAGGCGATCGATCAGGTTGGCAAGCTTCTACTTTGGCCTAGTAATGGCCTTATTTGTCCTAGTAATGGCGGCTGTTCAGGACGGGCTTGGGACCGTCTGGGCACACCGGAAATCGGTGTCGTGACCCGAGAATTGGACCGGACCGGGGGAACTGCTTGCGCACGAGAACGTGGCGACCACGCAGATTTACACGCACGTGATGTCGAAGCCGGGCGTGGGTGTAATGTCACCGTTGGAAGAGAAGAGAAGTGGGGGGCAGGGGGCACTTCAGCAGCGTCGGTGGCGGACGGGTTAGGAGGTTAATCGTTCCGGCTTCGGGTGTAGTCTGTGAAAATGGCCAAGATCTGCCCCCGACGAGGTCATTGCTGACCGGAAAACTTTCAAACGCACCGAAAAAAGCCCGAGCGGCGACCAAGCGAGTCAGAACTGCTGCCAAAAGATTTCAAAAGTGCCAAAAAGAATCAGAAGAGCAATGCGGCGAGCCAGAACAGTTGCCAAAAGATTTGGAAAACGTCGACAAGAGCTTCGATCGCACGAAAAAAATTAAGATCGGGCTGAAAAAGATTGGTGTCGTCGCTCGAAACTGCAGAAAAGCGCCGAAAAACTCTGAAGCGGCTGAAATTGGAGCGGTTTTGTCGCTCGGAAGTTAAAAGCGGACGATCATCTCGTCTAAAATCGCGCTTTTTTGGCAAAAAAGTCGATGCGCATCGCGTACAAGTCGTGGGAAACGCCTTTTGCGACGAAATTTGATGCGCAAAAGGCGTTTTCGATGCGCGGGAGTCATGATTTGGTGGTTGTGGCGACGTTTTGTCGTGCAAAAGCAGGGAACGCTGGCAGTGGACAGCGGATTTAGCGGATTTGATGCTTAGAACGATGGTCTTGTTACTGGCGAGCGAGTCAGACGGGAGAACAGGAGGAAACGGAGGGAACAGAGGGCCACTTTTGGTTTCCACCACCGTTGCGGGATCCGCGGCGAGTGGAGTCGACCACGCGCGTCCGAACCTTCGGGCTTCGTCGTTGGCCCAAGCCGCTGCGGGCTGGAAGCCCGCGGTCCGGCGGTGCGGTGAACGTTGGCGCAGCACTTGGAGCTGTAGGAATCGATCTCTGTTCTCTCCGTTGGCTCCTGTTAAAACCCGACGACAGGTGGCTGGCGATGGTGGGAGAACAGGAGGAAACGGAGGGAACAGAGGGCCACTTTTGGTTTCCACCACCGTTGCGGGATCCGCCCGTCTCGATCTGAAAACGCGTCGACTCTCGTTCTGGAGGCACACCTTCTTGCCCGATGTGACCGCTGCTGTTGACGCCCATCCGGTTCACGACGCGGGCGATGATGTCCACCCTCTCCCCGTTGGGCCGGGAATCAACGCAATGACGCAAGGGCGCAAAGACGCAAAGAGTTTCAGAGCTTGCACGCGTTGACCACCTGGGCGCTTCGGCCAATCGAAAGCCGAACAGCGTTCGCTGGGTATAACGCCATTGAACCCTCCAGCCTTTTCTTTCTTTGCGTCTTTGCGCCTTTGCGCCTTTGCGTTTCCTCCAGAGACCCATGTGACGCCGCACCCGCCACCTCGGTGCCGGGGGCTCCACATGCCTCCCGAACGCTCGCCTCCGCAAAGACCACGGCGGTTGTGCTGAGCTTGACGCACTCCTGCGCGGTCGGCGATCGCCCGACTTGGCTCTTCTCTTTCCCTGCGCTCCTTCCTAGAGTCCCCGCGCTTGTCCAAGACCCTGTACGATTTCATTCCGCGCGATGACCGGCCCACCAACGACCGGTTGCTCGAGGCGTTTCTCGACTATGTCCAAAGCCGGCAGCTCCAGCTCTACCCGGCGCAGGAGCAGGCGATTCTCGAATTGTTCGAGGAGAAAAACGTCGTGCTTAACACGCCCACGGGCTCCGGCAAATCGCTGGTCGCGGCGGCCCTTCATTTCAAGGCGCTCGTGCAAGGGCGTCGGTCGGTTTACACCTGTCCCATCAAGGCATTGGTCAATGAGAAGTGGCTGGCGCTGTGCCGGGAGTTCGGCCCGGACAATGTGGGCCTGAGCACTGGCGATGCCTCCGTCAACCGCGATGCCCCGATCCTTTGTTGCACCGCCGAGATTCTTGCCAACATCGCGTTGCGGGAAGGCGCCGGCTCGTCGGTGGAAGACGTGGTCATGGACGAGTTTCATTATTATGCGGACCGCGAACGAGGCGTGGCTTGGCAAGTGCCGTTGCTGACCATGGCGAAGACGCGGTTCCTGCTGATGTCCGCCACCCTGGGTGACACGGCCTTCTTCGAAGAGGAACTCACGCGGTTGAACGGGCGGCCGACGGCTTCCGTGCAATCGGTGCATCGGCCGGTGCCGCTCGAGTTCGCGTATTCGGAAATCACGCTGGCCTCGACTCTCGAACGGATGGTGTCGGAAGGCAAAGCGCCGGTTTACGTGGTGCATTTCACACAGCTTGAGGCGGCCCAAAGCGCGCAGGATTTCACCAGCATCAACGTGTGCACCCGTGAGGAAAAGGCCGCCATCGCGTCGGCGCTCGAGGGTTTCAAGTTCACCAGCCCGTACGGGCCCGAGATCAAAAAATGGCTCCGGCATGGCATCGGGCTGCATCACGCCGGGCTGTTGCCCAAGTATCGCGTGCTGGTCGAACAACTCGCCCAAAAGGGATTGCTCAAGGTGATCTGCGGCACCGACACCCTTGGCGTGGGCATCAATGTTCCGATTCGCACCGTGCTCTTCACCCGCCTCTGCAAGTTTGACGGCCAGAAAACCGGCGTGCTCAGCGCGCGCGATTTTCATCAGATCTCCGGCCGCGCCGGCCGCAAGGGTTTCGACAACGTGGGCTGGGTGGTGGCCCAGGCGCCGGAGCACGTGATCGAGAACCTGAAGCTGGAGGAGAAGGCGTCGCGCGACGGCAAGAAGGTGGTCAAACGCCGGCCGCCCGAAAAGAACTTCGTCAACTGGGACAAGAACACGTTTCACCGCCTGATCGGGGCGTCGCCGGAACGGTTGGTTTCGCGATTTCAGGTGACGCACGGCATGTTGCTCAACGTGCTGAGCCGCGACGGAGACGGCTGTCACGCCATGCAGCAGGTGATCGCCCGGTGCCACGAATCTCCGAACGCCAAGAAGGGTCACGTCAAGCGGGGCTGGCAACTTTTCCGTTCCCTCGTTGAGCGGGGCATCATTGAGATTCTCGATCCGGCCAGCCGCTCCGACGCGCGCAAGCTGCGGGTCAATGTCGAGTTGCAGGACGATTTCTCGATGGATCAAACCCTGTCGCTATACCTCATTGAGACCCTGCCGCTGCTCGATTCCGCGGCGCCGGATTATCCGCTCGATTTGCTGACGCTGGTCGAGTCGATCCTCGAGGATCCGGACATCATCCTGCGCAAGCAGCTCGACAAGGTGAAGTCCGCCAAGATGGCCGAGATGAAAATGGCCGGCATCGAGTACGACGAGCGGATGGAGGAGCTCGAGAAGCTCGAATATCCGAAGCCGCGCCGGGAATTTGTCTACGACACGTTCAATGCGTTTGCCGACAAACATCCGTGGGTGGGTCAGGAGAACATCCGGCCCAAATCGATCGCGCGCGAGATGTTCGAGCAATTCCGGTCGTTTGCCGACTACATCAAGGACTACGAATTGCAGCGGGCCGAGGGCGTGCTGCTGCGGCACTTGAACGGTGTTTACAAGGTGCTGGGCCAGACCGTGCCGGATGCAGCCAAGACCGATGAGGTGCGCGAGATGGAGGTTTACCTGTCGGCGATGATTCGTCAGGTCGACTCCAGCCTGCTTGATGAGTGGGAGAAGATGCGTGATCCGAACTATCAACGCGCCGAAGCGAAGGAGGTTCGTCCGCCCGGCGCGGAAGAAGCGGCGCGCGACGTGACTCGCGATGTCAAAGCGTTCACGTCCGCCTTGCGCACGCGAATCTTTGGCTTTTTGCGCCAGGTGGTGGTGGGAGATCTGGAGGCAGCACTTGCGCTGGTCGCGCCGCCCGCGGGGCTGGCGGTTCCGGCGGTTGCGGCTGCGGTTGAAGGTTCGGAGCAGGGCAGCGTCAGCGGGGCCGTGGCCGACGACGCGGCCCATCCGGCGTGGACCGTCCAGCGTTTGCAGTTGGCGCTCGACGGCTATTTTGGCGGGCATCGCCGGATTTGTCTCGACCCGGAAGCACGCAATTTGCGGCACACCTACGTGAAGCCCGCGGAGGACAAACGCTCCTGGCGGGTGCAGCAGGTGTTGGTGGATCCCGACGCGCACAACGATTGGATGGCCGAGTTCCAGGTGGACCTGGACGCATCTCGTGCGGCGGGCGAACCCCGGATGTGGCTGACTGGCTTCGCGGCGATCGGGCAGAGCTGATTGCGCTGCGGCGCAGTGCAACGGACTTGGAGTAGTGCCTTTCGGAAATTCGCGGCGAACGCGGTGTGCGACAATTCGTTTGCGATCCGCCCTCACCCCGACCCTCTCCCCCGGGGAGAGGGAGGAACGATCGCTGGCGGCCTTACTCTCGACGCACGTCTCGATCTGGTCAGGCGTGGATTTTCGTGGCGAGGTCCGATCTAGTTGGCCGAAACGCTCGGGCGTCGGCGTATAAGCAGGGCCAGGCCCACGAAGGCGGCGGCGAGCATGAGCGTTCCAATCGTGGCGAGGTAAAGCTGGGCCACGGTAAAGTCAAAGTGCTCAAACCGGTTGAAGCCCAGGAGGAGAATGGCCGCGGCGGCGAGGTAGCAGGCGGTGCTGCAAAACGTCGCCACGGACTGGTCGGAGACCACGCTGCGTTGCATCAATTCTTTGATCATGGCTGGCTCTTTCTGTTTTCTCTGGTTTCGCCGGACTGTCCGGCGGCAACTTCCTTGGACCAACCTGCGCGAATGGCGTCACGCACTTTCTTGCGATGCGCGATCGCGATGAGGTCTCGGAGTCGTGGTTAAGAAGAGCGGCTCGGGCGGACCGCGGGCTTCCAAGCCCGCAGCGGCTCGAGTCGGCGACGCTGCTTGAAGGTTCGGACGCGCGATGTCGCGTGCCCGCTGCAGGCTGCGGGCTTTCAGCCTAATGCCTTTCGGATATTCACCATGAGCTTCGACCCTTCGCCGCAACCGTCGAACGCGGACCGCCGGCGCGACTCTCCCTCACCCCAACCCTCTCCCCAAGGAGAGGGGGAACTTCAGCGGCGGCGCAGTGGAGGTGCGATCGTCCGCAGCGTTGTTGCGCTTCGGTGGGCAGGTATGCACGGGCGACAAATCTCCGCGTGTCTCCAGTTCAAGACGGGTGTCGACCGTCAGGCAGGCCTCGAACGTTCCTCCCTCTCCCCGGGGGAGAGGGTCGGGGTGAGGGCGAATCGCAAGCGCCTTTTCGCCTGCTCCTATCGCATCGGAGTATCCGAAAGGCATTAGGCTGGAAGCCCGCCGTCCGGAACAGGAGAGCGCCCGTTCCAAGCGTACCTGCCTACGGCAGTCGGCGGATGCGGTAGAAGCGCTGTTGCTGGGTGGCGCCGTTCGGGTCGATGACCTGGATGGCGGTGCCGGTGCCGGGGAGATTGGTGGCGCCCGGGACGGGCGACCAGATCGCGCCTGGCGCCAGCGTGGCGGCCCATTCAACCCGATTGGACTGGCCGGTGGCGGAGTTGAAACGCAGCCGGACATCGGGCCGGAGAATCTCGATCGAGGTGAGTCGGAAATCGTCGTCGCGGATGGTGACGATTGCGCGGTTGGTGGCGAGCACGAGGTTGACCGGGGACGAGAGGTTGACGAAGAACGTCTCGTTGCTTTCGAACAGCGTGTCGCCGCGGATGCCGACGGTGATGGGCTGGCTGGTGGTGCCGGCGGGGAACGTGAGCGTGGTGGCGCCGCGGGCGATGTAGTCCGTGGTGGACAGGGCGGTGCCGTTGGCGGTGGAGATGACCACCGTGACGGCGCGGCCGCTGGGGGCGGACAAGAGGGCGGTGAGCGTGGCGAAGTTCGTGCCGGCGTCGCCTTCGGGCACTTCGAGATTGTCGATGGAGAGCACGGGCAGGGGATCGTTGTCGACAATCGTGATGATGGCGGAGGCGTCGGTGAGCGTGGCGTTGGTGGCGCTGCTGAAGTTGAGGCTGAACGTTTTGTTGGCTTCGTTCAGCAGGTCGCCGGGGATGGAGACCGTGACGGCGCCGCTGGTGGCGCCAGGCGGGATGAAGAGCAGGCCGGAGACGGCGAGGTAATCCACGTTGCTGAGGGCGGTGCCATTGACGCTGGTGTAGCGCAGCCAGATGGGCTGGCTGCTGAAGGCGCTGAGGCGCACGAGATACGTGGCGCGGTCGAGGGGGCTGTCGCCTTCGTTCACGCTCGCGTCAGTCACCACGAACGACGGGATGACCGCCGACGCGGTGGCGGTGGCGGCGTTATTAAGCGTGTTGGGGTCCAGTTGATTGGCGATCACGGCGGCGGCGTTGGTATAGCCGCCGGGGCGGTTGGGGGCGACGATGACCGTGGTCGTAACGCTGCTGAAACCGGCCACATCGCCGAGGAAACAGGTCACGGTCCCGTCGGCCAGCGTGCAATCGCCTTGGGATCCTCGGGCCGAGACGAACGTGGCATTGCCGGGGAGCCAGTTGGTGACCATCACGCCGGTGGCGGTGACGGCGCTGCGGTTGGTGACCGTAAACGTGAAGGCGAGGTCGTGGCCGACCACGACCGTGTTGGTCTCGGTGGTCAGGCCGGCGGAAGCGATCTCGGCCGCGCCGGAATCGGTGCAGCAGTCGGCGTCGAACGTCTGAATGGTGAGCGTCCAGCCGCCGGCGATTTCCCCGGTGCTGCCCGTGGCGTCATCGACGACGAAAAGGCGCCACCAGCCGTTGGGATCGACGCCGTTGAACACCGCAAGGTTGGCCGGGTAGGGCCCGGCGGGAGCCGGAGCGGGGAAAGGATCGGCGACCTGATAGTCGGCCGGACGATACGTTCCGGACACCAGCGGCCCTGCGTCGCTGATGGCGGTGGCGGCGGATGGGTCGAAGGTGACCGTGAGATTGGTGGCGTCGACCGTGCCGCCGGCATCGGACAGCAGAATGGAGGATTGTCCGCCGGGTGCGACGAGGAGGACGTCGAGATCGTCGGGATTCAGATGGCTGAGGCCGTTCAGCGTGACCATGACGCGGCTGACCGTGCCGACGACGCCGCTGACCAGATTGCTGGAGGGATAATTCGTGGCGGATCCGAGCAGCGGGATCTGGATGAGGTCGGGAGCGGTGAACGTGTTGGTCGTTTCTGTGATCACGCCCATCGGGAACGTGTAAGTGAGCGAGCCGCGGCTGTTGGTGCCCTCGCGAAGGACGACCGTGGCGGTGAGATTGCTGCCACAGAATCCGTTGGCTGCGAACGTGAATGTGGCGCCGACGAGCGAGCCGTCGCCGGGCACATTCCCCAGCAGCACGGATCCGCTGGGATTCAGCAGTTGATCGTTGGCGAGAAGCGTGGCGGTGAGGTTGGTGGTGTCGAGCGGGCCCGGGTTGCTGAAGGCGAACGTGACAGCAACCGTTTCGCCGGGATCGATCACGCCGTTGGCGGGATCGCAGCCTTCGGTCTCGAGGATGGAGCCGTTACTGACGAGTTCGTCGTTGAGAATGGTTGCGACGGCCTGGGTTTCGGTGAGCGTGGCGCGGACGGGGTTGGACAAGCGGAGGAAGAACGTTTCGTCCGGTTCGAGGGCGACGTCGCCATTGACCACGATGGCGACCGTTTGGGTGGTGACGCCGACGGCGAAGGTGAGCGTGCCGGAGCGGGCGGTGTAGTCGGCCGGGGCGATGGCCGTGCCGTTGGCGGTGGCGTAGGCGACCGTGGCGCTCTGCCCGCTGGGGGCGGACAGGCGAACCGTGAACACGGCGCTGCGTGTGCCGCCGTTGCCTTCGACCAGACTGAGATCGTCGATGGAGATCCCGGGCACTTGATCGTCGTCCGTGATCGTGCCGACGCCGGTTCCGTCGAGGAGCGTGGCGTTGGTGACGAGCGTGAGGACGACGCTGAACGTTTCATTCGCCTCGCTGAGGACGTCGCCGAGAATGCGGACGGTGACGAACTGAGTGGTGGTGCCGGGGTTGAAGGTCAGGAGTCCGTTGGTGGCGACGAAGTCAGCGCCGGCGGTGGCGGTGCCGTTGGTGGTGTGGTAGCGCACCGAGATTTCCTGGCTGCTGAAGGTGGAGAGCGTGACGGCGAACACGGCGTTCGTCGTGAAGTCGGGCACGGTCAGATCATTGATGGCGATGGTGGGCCCGACCGCGGTCACGATGGCGAGGCCGGTGTTGTTCGCGTAGTTCGGGTCGGATTCGCCGCCCAGGGTGCTAACGACATTCGTGAATGAGCCGGACCGGGTCGGGCGAACGGTGATCGAGACCGTGGCGGAGGCGCCGGCGGCGATGGCGCCCAGGTTACCCGTGGCCTGGGTGCTCGACGTGGTCACGGTTCCCTGCGAGGCGCTGGCGGCGATCAGCTGCAGTCCATCCGGCACGAGGTTGGTCAGGATCACGTTGTTCGCGGTGAAGGCGCTTCGGTTTTGGATGGTGAGTCCGATGACCGCGTCGTGCCCGACGACAACCGGGGCGGGAGGAGTGACCGACACGGCGAGGTCCGGCTGATTTGGGCTGGTGCAGCAGGAGGCGTCGAACGTTTCGATCGTGAGCGTCCATCCGTTGGAGAG
Organism: Limisphaerales bacterium; assembly: GCA_044230345.1. GTDB lineage: Bacteria > Verrucomicrobiota > Verrucomicrobiia > Limisphaerales > JADJPG01 > JBGARF01. Next base: position 213,592 of record JBGARF010000012.1, on the reverse strand, counting down.
CGTGCCGCCGTTGCCGGCAGCGTCGTCATTGACGAACAACTGCCAAGTGCCGTTTGGATTCACGCCGTTGAACCCGGCGAGATTCGCGCCGTAAGGTCCGGCCGGAGCGGGGGCGGGCAGGGCATCGGTGTTCGTGTCGTAATTGGACGGCTTATATGCCCCGGAGATCAGTGCGGTGGCATCGGCGACGAAGGCGGGTGCGCGGTCTTCGAACGTCATCGCCACTCCTGTGGCGTCGGTCGTTCCGCCGGCGTCGGAAAGGAGGAGCACCGTTTGACCGGCTGGCCCGACGAGCAGGACGTCCAGGTCATCGGGATTCAAGTGTTGCAGGCCATCGAGCGTGACCGCGACCCGGCTGACCGTGCCGGCGATGCCGCTGACCGCGATGGGCGAAGGGTAGTTCGTGGCGGGACCGACGAGCGGGACGTTGAGGGGCGGGCCGACGAAGCGATTGGTGGTGGTGGTGACCACGCCGAGCGGAAACGTGAAGGATGCGGAGCCGCGGTTGGTCGACCCGTCCTGGAGGGAGAGCGACGCGATGAGATTGCTGCCGCACGGGCCGTTGGCGGTGAAGGTGAACGTGCGTGCCACGGGCGAGTTGTCGGGCGGCAGCACGCCGTAGTCGAGCGTCGTGCCGGGCGGGAGGACGCCGTTGGCGGGGACGAGCGTCGCGGTGAGATTCGCCGTGGGGAACGGGCCCGGGTTGCGCAGTTGGAGCCGGACGGTGACCGTTTCGCCGGGGTCAATCTGGCCGTTGGGCGAGACACAACTTTCGCTCAGCAACGTGGCTCCGGCGGGCGCGATTTCGTCGTCGCGAATCGTGCCGACCGCTTCGTTGTCGATGAGATAACCGGCGACCGGAGTGTGGAGCACGAGGCGGAACGATTCGTCGCCTTCGAGATTCAAGTCGCCGAGGATGGGAACGACCACCGTCTGGCTGGTCCCACCGGCGGCAAAATTGACCGTGCCGGCGGCGGCGAGATAGTCGCTGCCGGCGAGGGCGGAGCCATTGGTGGTGAAATAGCGGACCGAGGCGGCGATGGCGACGGGCTCCTTCAGCGTGAGCGTGAACGTGGCGAGATTGGTGCCGGCGTGGCCTTCAACCACGTTGACGTCGGCGACGGAGATGGCAGCGATGGGCCGGACCGTGACTTGATCGACGAAGCCGCCGTTGTGGATGTCGAGGTAACGGGGCGTGGTGCTGAGCTTCGTGTAAAGCCAGCGGACGACGTTGGTGCCGGGGGGCACGATGATGTTCTTCTGCTGCCAGGCGACGTCATTGATCAGCGTGCCGGTTTGGGTTGTCCCGTTGAGCAACACCGCGAGTGAATCGCTGCCGAGCGGGCTGGCAGTGCCGTCGAGGCGCCACCAGAAATCCACGGCGACGGGCAGGGGATTGATCACCGTGGTTTGCAGCCAGGACTGTTGGCCCTGGGCGATCGGGCCGCTCTGCGCGGCGTCGATCAGATCGTGGGTTGTGTTCGTCTGGCCAAGCCAGCCTGCAGCGCCGCCGCTGATCCAAACCAAACCGGTGCTGTCGAGGGCCACTTCGAGCGGCAGGCCGAACAACGCGGTGATGTCCTTGGTGGTGTCCATCGTGAGCGAGAGCGGATTCGTCGAGTTCGTCACGTCGCCGCTCCAGCCCAGAAAACTCGCGCCGGCCCCAGGCACGGCGGTGAGGGCGACGATCTGGCCGGGAGAATATTTGGTGGCGAGAGGCGAGACCGCGACACGGCCGGGCCCGACGACGACAAGGTTCAGTCGCGGGAACAGCGACGCGGCGTTGGTGGGGTTGGTGCCTTCGCGGTATTCGTCCAGATTCGAGACGCCGTCGAGATCGCGGTCGGCGGCGCCGTTCTGGTTGGTCAGGCTGCCGAAGAACGTCAGCTCCCAGGAATCCGGCAGGCCATCGCCGTCGGCGTCAATTTGCAGGAGGGCTGGTGCGCTCAGGACGTTGCCACCCGCGTTGGCCACCAGCACACGATAGGCGCCTTCCTGATTCGTGGTGACGTTGCTGAGGAAAAGGCTGTCGCCGGTGGCACCGGGAATGTTCACGTCGTTGAACCGCCATTGATACGTGAGCGGCGTGGTGCCGCTGGCGATGACACTAAAGCCGGCGTTGCCGCCGGGGGCGACCACCTGGCTGACGGGCGGGGCGAGAATCACGGGCGCGACCGCGTTGGTGGAGAGCGCGGCGATGAGATTGCCGGACGCGTCCGAGGCGAACACGCCTTCGGCGGCGCGCAGGCGGGCGGGGGCCAACGCGAGGATCAGGAGAGGGAGGGCGAAGAACAAGAGGTTGCGAATGTCGCGGATCATCCGGGAGTCGAAACGCCGTTGCGACCCGCCCTCACCCCGGCCTTCTCCTGCGTTGGTGTTTAGCGGAGCGCGGGCTTGCAGCCCGCAGCGGCTTGAGCCGGAGTCGCGGCTCGAAGGTTCCTGCGTGCCTCGTCGATTTCGGCTGCTGCGGGCTTGGAAGCCCGCGCTCCGGGCGCTAAGCACATACCCTCCCCCGGGGAGAGGGGGAACTTCAGCGGCCGAGTGGTCTGATCTCTTCATGGTGAACGCCTATGGATATTGCTCGCGCCATTGCTCGGGCTTGAGCGGGTAACAGGACTGGCGCCAAAACTCGGTGAACTGTTTTTCCCCAAACGTTTCGTCGGACGGCAATTTCTTGAGAAATCCCCGCAAGTGGCCGGCCACTGGAAACGAGGGGCGACCTTTGACGTCGGCGAGCTTTTCCAGCCAGCCGGCGGCGGTCAGCGATTGAGGCGGACCGACTTCGCAGGTCGCGCGGGTGAAATCCCAGAGCCAGCGGAGGCCGGTGGCCCAGGACTGGCGGGTTTTGATGAGCCGCAGCTCGCGCAGCGCTCCGGTCCGATCCAGCAGCCACGCTGGCGCCTGGGGCCCGTGAGGTCCCGGAACGAACTTCATGATCAACGTGCTTTCGCCGGCTTGTCCCGTGCAATGAAACTGGCGGAACTCGTCGCGTGACGTTTGCAGGAGGACGTCGCCCGCGCAGAGCAGGCACGGGAACAACACCGGCGCGGACGACAGCGACGAGGGCTTTGATGGCATTGGCGGCGTTGGCGGCGTTGGCGGCGGCATGGACGATGAGGTGACCATGGACATCAGCGGCAACCCGAGCCGACGCCGAGACCGGTGCCGTAGCTGGCGACGCCGAGTCCGAAGAGCTTGGCCCAGCCTGGTGTGCCGTAGATGGCCTGCTGCAGGAAATTGCCGTGATGCGCCAGGTTGTGGGCGGCATCGGAGATGTCCGGCATGAGATTGAACGGATGATTGATGATGCGATCGGAGGTGATGAACCGGCCGAGGCCCTCGTTCTGGTGGATGAGCCAGTGGTGCGTGGCGCGTCCGCGCGTGACGAGTCCGCGGGAGAGCATGCGGCGGCGCACATTTTCCCAGGCCATGCTGCGTCCGCTGCGGTAGACCTGGTTGAGCAGGGCGCGGGAGCCGAATTTGAAGGCGCCCACCGTCAGGCCCTTGGCCAGCGCGCCGGCGCCGGTGAGATCGAGAGCGGCGAGCCCGAGATTGAGCAGGCCCATGCCGATGTTGCCGCACTTGAAAGCATCGTAGGCATCGAGAGCCGAGCCGACGACCGGGACGAATCCCAGCACGTCGCGCAGGCCGAACAGGCCCAGCGGATCGATGATGCGCGTGACGGAATTGCCGACATAGGCAAAGAGATTGATGCCATCCGCTTCCTCCAGCGGATCGCGGCTGAGCCAGCGGCCGAGGTCGGCGTCGTAGGCCCGAAACGCGGCGAGGGCGAGGCCGCTGGCCTGATGATGATAATGTCCCGTGAAGCCGAAGCTCGCGTCGACGTCACCCTCGATTTTGGTGCGGCGTCCCCAAGGGTCGTAGTCATAGCGGGCGCGCACGGTGCCGGTGGCGTCGGTGAGTTCGCGAATCGAGCCGAGGTGATCCCGCGTGTAGTAATACGCGCCGCTGGCCGGGCCGCTGGCGATCTGTTCGCCCTGCGGGAAGAACCGTTTCATGGTTTGGCCGGTGGCGGTGTCCCGATCTTCGGCGAGCTCCAGTCCGAGCCAGACCTGTCGCTGATCGCTGGTCACCACGCCGTTCTCCTTTTCGATCGTGCGCACGCGGCGGCCCATGCCGTCGTAGCCGAACTCGGTCCGGTGCGTGCCGCGGTTGACCGCGGCGAGGCGATGGGCGCCGTCCCATTCGTAGGTGGTGTTGACGGCCGGGCCGGGGCTGCTGGAGGAGAGCTCGTTCAGCGCGTTGTAGGCGAAGGTGCGCGTGGCGGTGCCAATGCGTTCGCGCACGCGATTTGCGGCGGCGTCGTAGCCGTAGCCGTAATCGCGTGTCGTTGTTCCACCCTGCCGCAGCACCGCGCTGGTCAGCTGATTCTCCGCATCGTAGTCAAACGAGTAGACGGTGGCGGGCGCAGTGCCGAGCTGGCGCGTCCAGGTCGCGAGGTTTTGCACGGCGTTGTAGGTGTAGTTGAACCGGGACACGTTCGCTCCCGCCCGTGTGTAGGCCAGTTCCTCCAGCTCTTGATCGCCCTGCGTGCCCAGAAAACGATAGCTGGTCACCAATCCGTTCGGAGCCTGCGTGGTGGCCGGACGCGGCGTGGCTCCCTGATACGTGTGAGTGAATTGGCCGAGGACGTTCGAAACCGAGGTCAGGCGGCCCAGTTGATCGAAATCGGCGGTGGCGGCCAAACCGGCAATCGTGCGGCGGATGACGCGTCCGAGGTTGTCGTAGTCGAGCGACACGGTGTCGTTGGCCAACGGGCCGTCAACCGCGGCCAAACGCCCGGCACCCAAACCGCCTGCCACCGGGTGGTAGGAGTATTGCGTGAGCCCGACGCCGTCCGCCATCGACGTGAGCCGCGGATGGTAGGGGTCGTAGGTGAAGCGGACCGTCGGGGTGGCCACGGCCGCGTTCGGATAGCTGACTTGGCGGAGCGTGTCGTCGACGTTGTATTCGTAGTCCGTGAACTGTCCTTTCTCGTCGATCGTCCGGCGCAGGCGGCTGGTGCCGTTCTCGTAAATGTGCTGAACCCGCGAGCCATCGGCGTATTCCTTGGCAATCTTGCGGCCCTGCACGTCGTGGCGCCAGGTGGTGATGCGGTTGAGCGGATCGATGATCGAGTTGAGATCGCCGCACCGGCACCAGTCGTAGCGCACCACGCGGTTCAGCGCATCGCGCGCCTCGACCAAACGCTGGAGGGCGTCGTAGGTATAGCGGCTGACCTGCCCGTTCCGATCCCGTTCGGCGACCCGATCCAGACGGTCGTAGGTCATCTGTTCGAACGTGCCGTCTGGATAGCGCACCAGCGTGGGCCGATCCAACGCGTCGTAGTCCATCGTCACGCTGTAACCGTCCGGATCCGTCACCGTCCGCAGGCGGCCGAAGGCGTCGTAGGTCATTCGCGTGGCGTCGGTGACGCCGGCGAGGGGGCCGTCGACGCCTACGAGATAACCCGCCCCGTCATATTGAAGGGTGGTGGTTTCGTTGCGGACGTTGGTGATGGTCTCGAGCTGGCCGCGGGCGTTGTAGGTGAAGCGCGTGGTTTGCCCGGAGGCATCGGTGGCGGTCAGCGGCTGGTGCGCGGCGTTGTAGGTGTATTGGGCGATGCGATCAAACGAGTTGGTGCCGGTGCCCTGGCGAACCTCGAGCGCGTCGAGCTGGTTGGGCGCGTAGACGACGACCGTGCTGCGGCCGGCGGGATCGATGGAATTGGTGATGAGCCCGAGCGCGTTGTAGTAGGTCTGCGTCAGTTGCGGCGTGCCGTCCGGAAGCATGCGTAGCGTTTTGGCGGGCAGGGCGCCCTGGCCGGCGTAGTAGGGAAGCGTGCCGGAGGCCTGGTTCGGGTAGTTGAACCAGACCGGATCTTCCAACGGTTCCTTGACCGATTCCAGCACCCCGGTGACGAGGTAGCTGATGTCCGTGTACCAGCGATAATTGCGGGCCACTCGCACGTCACCCGGCGCCTGCTGCATCGCCTGCTTCGACCAGAAGAACGAATTGCGAAATCCGAGCCGGGCGGTCTCCGCGCGGAACGGCACGCTCACGCCGCCGACGGTGACCGCGGCGGGCACGGACGGTGCCGTGGTCGGAAGGTCGATGGGCTCGATGAATTGAATGCGTTCCTGTTGTCCCAGCGGATCGGTCGCCGTCACTGTCCGGTTATAGATGGGCGTGCCTTGCACCTTGGTGAAGGTGTTCGTGCCGTAGGGGGTGACCATGGCGGTGATGAACTCCGCGGCGTCGTAGGTGAACGTGGACGTGAGCCCGATCATGTCGGTCAACCGCTCAAGTTCGCCAGCCGCATTGTAGGCGAGCACGGCCGTGCGTCCGAACGGGTCCGTCACTTTCGTGATTTTCATCGGGTCGGTGGCATGGGCGTGGGTCAGCGTCGTCACCTGCCCGATGGCGTCGGTGACGGCGATCAGCCGCAGGCTGGCGTCGTAGGTGAAGGTCACCGCGTTGCCGGCCGGGTCGACGCGTCGGGTGAGAAACACGCGATTGGGTGTCGTGGGATTGTCTGGTGCGTCGTAGACCTCCTTCGCTCCATCCGGGAACTCACGCGTGTACGTTGAAGTCCCGGTGCGGGTGACCGTGGTGAAGGTCCGGTCGTTGGGCCCGAACTTTCCGGTGGCCGTCTTGTAAGTTGAGATCTCGGTGCCGCCGCCAGCCACGTGGACCGTGACGCGCGATGACGCCGTCAGGTTGCCTGGCACATGGTCGATCCAGGTGATCCAGTCCACGGCCCAGACCCGGCCCACGTTGGAAAAGTTGGGCGTCGTGGCCGGCTTGGAGTCGTCGAGATCCTTGTAGGCCACGCGGAAGAAGATCGGCGGGCCGACGGGCGGAGTGTATCCCAGCGGCGTGTCTTCGATGCGCACCGCCGCCAGCTTAGCGTTGAACGAATAGCGGGGCATCCCGCAGCCGCCGCCGCTGCTGCCGCCGGCTCCGGGATTGCAGTCCGGCGAGTTCGGCCCGTTGGGTTCCTGTCCATGCAGACCGTCCCGGCCGAAGATGTTCCGGCCTTCCGCCTCGGTGACCAGGGTCCAGGCGGACGGCAGCGCATTGCTGGCCACGAGAAAATAACCGCTGGCTTGTTCGTCGATTGCGCCTCGCGAAACCCAGCCTTGGAACTGCATCGCGCGATCGACGAGGAAATAATTATCGCCGTCCCGTTCGACCAAGGTTGAGTAATGGCCGCTCGCGGAATGCATCACGCTCGGCACGGGGATCGTGGCACCGGCTGGACGTCGGGCCATGGCGAGACCCAGTTGGTATCGATCGCCGTAGGCTCGCAGTTCGCTCAACGGAAGCCCGGTGGCGATGTAATCGTCGGTCGCCGTGTCGAGCCGGATGGGTTCGAACGGGCGCCCTTCGTGCTGCAGAATTCCGTAGAGCGCGATCGGGCCGCACTGAATGTTCTGACCACCCTTGTGTTGCAGGAGCCACACTGATTGTTTGGCCCGGCCGAGCTTGGCTTCCGTGAGGTTGCCCATGGGACGACCTTCCGCGTCGCCGATGAGAGCTGTCAGCCGGCGGACGTCGCTCAAGCCCAGACAGGCTTCGAGCAATGACGACAGGACTTCATCTCCGACCGCCAGCGAGCCCGGGTCGCGGCCATCCTTGACCTGGCTCCAGGTGTTCTCCCATTCGGTGATGGCCCGGGTGAAGTAGCCCTGTTGAAAGAGGCGTCGGGCCAGTTCGTGGCGAAGGGAAGGCGTCCATCGCGAGGTCGGGTGCGATTGCACGAACGATTGCAGCGGGGCGGTCTCGTGCGGGTTCGTGGAGTTCTGGAGCAGGGTGAGTTGAGTTGCGAGAGCGCGGTTCTCATCCGGCGGCGCCGACGTCGGCGCGGAGGCTCCACCAAACAGGCGACTCACGCTCTTCAGCAGGGATCCGGAAGGCGCGTTGGTGACCGGGACAAGGCGATGGGGGAAGATTCGCAGGCTGGCGACTTCGGTGTCGTTCGGGTTGGCGCTGATGGGCGGCGACGTTCGCGTGAGCGGGGCGTGCGGCGGAAGGGTTCGACTGACGGCGACGGTCGCGGGCGTGCGCACCGGCTCCGGCAGTGAGGTGGCCGGGCTTGCACCGGTGGACGTGGACGGCCGCGTGGGCGGGGCGTCGGCTGCCATGACGTGCGTCACCGGCATCACACTGGCGAGGTGCACCGGGATCAGCAGCGCGGAGATAAGCCGTGGCACGAGCCCGGGCCGATCGTGGGAGTGGAAAGAAGGCGGCTTCATGTCGTAATCCGTTTGAACCAACTGCGGGCAAACCGGCAGACCGTCAGTGGCGTCGTCGAGATGGACGGGAGACTAGCGGACAAGGCCCGACGGGCAAGCTTCAAAAGGCTGTCGGCGAGCGCGCCCAGGGGTGCGTCAAGCTCAGCACAACAGCCGTGGTATTGGCGGAGGCGAGCGTTTGGGAGGCAGGCGGCGCCACTGGCACCGAGGTGGCTGCGCCTTTGCGTCTTTGCGTTATCTCCGATTCGAGCGCCTGTGGCTTTCGAGTGGTCCGGATCAAACGCCAAGGCGCAAAGGCGCCAAGGCGCAAAGAAAGAGAGGTGCTGGAGGGTTCCATGGCGTTATATCCAGTGCACGATGTTCGGCCTTCGATCGGCCTAAGCGCTGGGGTGGTCAACGCGTGCAAGCCTTGAAATTCTTTGCGCCCTTGCGTCTTTGCGCCCTTGCGTTGATTCCGAGCTCAACGATAGCCGACAGCGTTGGAAAGCAAGAAAGCCCCGTCACCGAGGGGCAGACGTCACGGCGGCAAGGCCATCGATTTTTGCGCCAAATCGAGAGCCCGAAATCATGGCTTTTGCCCAAGCCCAGCCAGAGTTTCCCCGCTGGCTTGACGCAGTCTTGCTTGCAACGCGGTTGGTGCAGCTCGAAGTGGTGGATCGGAGCGCGGATCCCGCCGCGCACGCCGTGGGGGATCCGCAGCGGATGGGCCTGGCTACCCGCGTCCGAACCTTCGAGCGCCGTCCCCGGTCCAAGCCGCTGCGGGCTAAAAGCCGGCTAAAAGCCCGCGGTCCGGCCGTGCTGTGCGTGAACCTTTACCAACTTGACTTATTAGCAATAATTTTCACCGGTCGAGGATTCTAGCGTCCGGTCGTCGTCGTGCTGGCGGATGATCGCGTATCGTTTTTGAAGCGAAAGGCGGGCCGGCCGGTGAGATCGGTGCTGGTGAACGTGGGGCACCAATATTTCTCGACGTGGGCAATCACCAGGTCGGTGCCCGCGAAGTGAGAGACCTGAGGTGCCCGGCTCGGATCATACATCGTGTCCGTCATGTCGCGCATCAGCGCCACGTTCTTACCGAGCTTGACCATCTGTCGGATGGCGAACGGTCGTCCGAGCACGCACATGTTCAGGTGAACGCCGGCGAGGATGACATTTTCAATGCCGCGTTCGGCTAGGAGGTTCCAGGTCTCCTGTCCGTGGTCGGTGATGGCGTCGTCGGGTCCGATCTCGATCGTGTCGATCTGTCGTTTCCAGGCTTCGCGGATCACGCATTTGACGGGGCAATCGCAGCCCATGTCGGAATCGTCGATGGGCATGGCGGGTTCGCGGGGATGATCGGGCCAGCACCAGGCCGTGCCCCAGCGAGGGGAGGTGGAGATGGGGATGGGGGTGGGCGCGAAGGGTGCCCGGAGCGCGCGCTGGCGCTGGGGTGTGTCGCGATAGTAAGCCGTGACGCTGCTGGGGGCGTGGATGATGAAGACGCCGCGTTGGCGCGCGGTGCGGACGACTTCGTTCAGGGGGCCGGCGAGTTCGCCGACACGGCGGGCGGCGGACTTGCACCAATGATCGTCCCACATGTCGCAAAGGATCAGCGCGGTGCGGCGGGGATCCCACGTGACCAGTTTTTCGCCCGTGGAGGCGGGGGCGATGCTGGACGGCGAACGCAGGTGAAGGATCACCGGTGCGGGGGCGAGATCGGCGGCGGTGAGACCAGTATTTGACATGAACAGAGCAAGAAAAGCGAAGACCGGGCCAGCGGCGATGCGATGAACTGGGTGCATGCACGATAGATACCGGGTGATGGGACCCGAGACCAAGCGCGAAAAATGCGGATGGCCCGGAGACATGCCGACGAGGCCATCGAAGGTTGAAAGTGTTTCTGGATTCGCCCTCACCCCAACCCTCTCCCCAGGGTCTCCCGGGGAGAGGGGGAACCTCAGCCGCCACGCTGTCGCTGTAGGGCGGTCGGGCGTTGGCAACGGCGACACGCTTCGGCGAGCAGGAAGGCATTGGGCTGGAAGCCCGCAGTCCGACCGCTCCGAGAGTTTTGCGAACAACTTCGCGATGCCCGACGGACGGGCCGTGCATCTCGAGGTTGTTGGTAAGAGTTCATACTTGGCCGGACCGCGGGCTTTCAGCCCGCAGCGGCTTGGGCCGACGACGACGCTCGAAGGTTCGAGCGCGCAAGGCCGATTCCACCCGCTGCGGGCCATAGGCCCGCGCTCCGATCCAACAACTTCAAGATGCACCGACGGAAGGGTTGCTGTTGGAATTGGCGCTTGCAGGCGGGGGTGACGCCACTACCCTAGATCCCTGTGTTGACCGATCGAAACTATTTTTTGCTGGCCGTAATCCTTTACGGATTGAGCACGCTTTACGCGGTGTTTTTGCTGCGGAAGGGCTTTCGGGAGGACAACCGGATCAATTACATCCTGCTGGCGGGCGGGGCGATCCTGCATACGGCGGCGATGCTCAAGCGGGGTTACTCGCTGAATCGATGTCCGATGAACAACCTGTATGAGGCGACGTTGTTCGTGGAGTGGACGATCGTTGCTTTCTATTTGGTCATTGGGCTTTGGTCGCGGCTGCGATTTTTGGGGGCGTTCATCTCGCCATTGCTGCTGGGATTGGGGGTTTTTGCCTTGATGCCTGCCTTGGATGTGCACGGGCCGGGCCCGACGTTTACGGGTGGCTGGTCGAGTTTGCACAAGGCGCTCATCTTGCTCGCCTACGGGGCCTTTGGCCTGGGGTCGGTGGCTGGGCTGATGTACGTGATGCAGGATCGAAATCTGAAGTTCAACAAACTGCGGGCGGCGTTGTCGTTGCTGCCGCCGATCCAGCGGCTGGAGTTGGCGGTGGGCCGACTCTTGTTGGCGGGGTTAATCCTGTTGACTGGTGGGTTGATTGTGAGCTCGGTGTATTTGAAGCAGGCGCGCGATGTGTATGTCAGCGCGGATCCGCTGCTGATCTATTCGCTGATGGTGTGGGTCATCTACCTGGTGCTGCTGGTGGCGCGCTGGGGGTATGCGCAGCGGGGCCGTCGTTTTGCGATGGGTGCGATTGGCAGTTTTGTGTTTGTGCTGTTGACGTTTTGGGGTGTGTATCTGCTCTCCGGCCTGCACCAGGCGGAAGTCACGGCCGGCCATCGAATCGAGGAACGACGCTAGACCATGTCCATCCTTGTTTTAGGCCTGAGTCATCGCACCGCGCCCGTGGATTTGCGGGAACGCTTCGCCTTTGCCGAAACCCGGATCCCGGATGCGCTGGCGCGGATGAAGCAGGCGGGGTGGGCGGAGGAGGGCGTGATTCTTTCCACCTGCAACCGGGTGGAGGTTTATATCGCGACCCGCGGCGAGCCCGGCCAAGTCTTTGGCGAGCTGATCGGCTTTCTGCAGGAAACCCACCAGCATCGCGAACCGTTGGCGGACGAGTTGTATCGGCTGGCGGAGCCACACAGTGTTGAGCATTTGTTCAAGGTCGCCTGTGGACTCGACTCGATGGTGCTCGGCGAGACCGAAGTGCTGGGGCAACTCAAGAAGGCCTACGATCTGGCGCTGCAACACCAGCACACGGGTCCCCGGCTGAACAAGGCGTTTCAGCGGGCGTTCAATGTGGCCAAACAGGTCCGGACCGAGACCAACATCCAGCGCGGCGCCACGTCAGTCGCGGCGGCCGGAGTCGAGCTGGCGGAGAAAATCTTCACCTCGCTGAACGATCGCCGCGTCCTGGTCATTGGCGCTGGCGACACCAGCGAAAAGGCCGCGCGCGCGCTGCTCTCCCGGGGCGCACAGAGCATCCTCGTCACCAACCGATCGCACGAACGCGCCGTGGCGCTGGCCGCGGAATTGGGCGGACGCGCCATCCCGTGGGACCAATGGGGAAGCGAGTTCCGGAACATCGATGTCGTGGTCAGCAGCACGTCGGCGCCTAACTACGTCCTCGATCGCGTCAAACTTGAGCCGCTCATGGCCAGGCGGCAGAACGAGCCCCTGCTGCTGATCGATCTCGCCGTGCCGCGCGACATCGATCCCGAGGTCAACCTGCTCGACAACGTCTACCTCTATAACGTGGATGACTTGCAGGCCATCGCCAACGACACGCTCAAGCAGCGCCGCGATGAAATCGCCCGGTGCGAAGCCATCATCCGGGAGAAAGCCCGCGCTCTCCTGGTGCCGCGGCCAGCCATCGCGCCCGTCCCGGACGGGCGTCCGGCCTTTGGTCACGAATAATTTTTCATGAGTGATCCCATCCGTATCGCCACGCGGGGCAGCGCCTTGGCGCTAGCCCAGGCCAATGGAATTCTGGCCCGCTGCCGGGCCGCCTTTCCGGAACAACGCTTCGAACTGCTGGTGCTCAAGACCACCGGCGACAAAATGCAATCGGCGTCCCTTTCCGCCGGCGACCTGCCCAAGGGTCTCTTCACGAAGGAACTCGAAGTGGCGTTGCTGGAGCGCCACGCCGATCTCGCCGTGCACAGCTTGAAGGATTTGCCCACGGACCTGCCGGCGGGACTCAAGCTCGGGGCGGTGACGGAGCGGGCTGATGTGCGCGATGTCCTCGTCTTCCGGCACATTGAACACCTGGCCCAGGCGCCGTCCGATGGCGCGCCGGTTCAGGCGAATCGCCGCGGCTTCAAGCCGGAGCTGTCGGTGGCGGCGCTTCCGTATCGGGCGGTGATCGGCACGAGCAGCACGCGTCGCGCGGCGCAGTTGAAGGAGGCGCGGCCGGACCTGCAGATCGTGCCCTTGCGCGGCAACGTGGGCACGCGCCTGCGCAAGCTCTTCGAACAATCGGAACTCGACGCCATCGTGCTCGCGTCGGCGGGACTTGAGCGCCTGGGCTTCGCGGGCGCCAACGGTTCGCTTTCCGGCGCGGAAGTCCCCGCGGGCCTCGCGTACAGCCGGATTTCCACTGGAGAGATGCTGCCCTGCGTTGGCCAGGCAGCGATTGGGATTGAAACGCGTGCGCAGGACGAGCGCGTGGACAAGCTGTGCGCCGGGTTGAACCACGCGCCCACCATGGTTTGCGTCACCGCGGAGCGCAGCTTCCTTTCCGCGTTGGGCGGCGGATGTCATCTCGCGGTGGGAGCCTACGCCACCCTGGCGACCGGGCCAGCCGTCGACGCGAGCACTGAGCTGAGCATGCGCGTCGTATCGCACCTTGGAGCCAAGGCGCGGCGCGCCAGCGGTCAGGCGCCCGGCGCCGACGCGATTCAATTGGGCCAGCGCCTGGCCGCCGCAACGACTGCGCGCGAGTAGGATCGCTCCGTCCGCCATGCGCTTCCCATGAACCTCCCGGTTCTTGCTCTTGCTCTTAATCGTGCTCTTGCTCCTCCTGAAGAGAGCAAGAGCAAGAGCAGGATTAAGAGCAAGGGGGAGAGGACAGGTTCATGTCCTGTGAGCAGGTCAAATTGAACGGGCCGATTCCCATAAACCTCCCCTCCGCGGAGCGCGGATCCCGCCGACGCGGGACCCGCAGCGGGTGGAATCGGCGGCGCACGAACGAACCCTCAGGCGTCGTCTCCGGCTCGCGCCGCTGCGGGTTGGAAGCCCGCGGTCCGTCCGAGCAGTCAGCGGTTCATGTCGCGTGAGCAGGTCTGAAAAGAACGGTCGGCTTCCCATTATCACCTGGTCCCGATCACTTGCCACTTGGCACTCGGCACTCGGCACTCGGCACTCGGCACATGGCACTCGGCACTTGGCACTCGGCACTTGGCACTTGGCACTTGGCACTGAGCACTGAGCACTGACGCACTCTTTCTTGTGCCGTGACGGCCAACGAATGTGGTTGTGACAGGAAAAGTTTGTCTGTGCCTGAATTGTGTCGAAGCGAGGGCAGTCACTATTCGTGGAACTCAAAGACCATGCGCATGCACCGAACGATTTTAAAGCTGGTCGTGGCCGTCGCCGTGGGTTGGTTAGGTATTCCTATTGCCGCAGAGACGGCGCCCGTCGGGACCACTGAATTCAACCGTGACATTCGACCCTTGTTCGCGCGCCATTGCACGGCGTGTCACGGGGGCGTCAAGGCGGCGGGGAAACTTTCGTTTCTTTACCGCGAGCAGGCGCTTGCCGCCGGCAAATCCGGCGAGCGCGCGATCGTGCCGGGGAATCCCGACGCCTCGGAAGTCATCCGGCGGGTGACGTCGAAGGATCCGGACGACGTGATGCCGCGTCCGGATCACGGGCCGCGCTTGAGCGAATCCGAGGTGCAAACCCTGCGCCGCTGGATTCAGGAAGGAGCGACTTGGAGCGAACATTGGTCCTTCGTCGCCCCCGTCGAGCCGCCGCGGCCAAAACTGTCGAATCGCAGTTGGCCGAAGTCGAAGGCTGACGAGTTGATCCTGGCCCGGCTTGAGGCCGAGGGGTTGAAGCCGTCGGCCGAAGCCACGCCCGCGGAGTGGCTGCGGCGGGTGACGCTCGATTTGATCGGGCTGCCGCCGTCGCCGGAAGAATACACCTCCTATCTGGCCGATCGGCGCAGCGACGCGGGGCGGGCCAAGGAAAAGGTGGTGGATCGCTTGCTGGCGTCGCCGCAGTTTGGTGAGCGTTGGGCATCCATGTGGCTCGACCTTTCGCGTTACTCGGACACCTACGGCTTCGAGAAGGATCCGCATCGGGACATCTGGCCGTGGCGGGATTGGGTCATTCGCGCCTTCAATGCCGACTTGCCCTTCGATCAATTCACCGTGCGCCAGCTCGCCGGAGATCTTTTGGAGAACCCCGGTGCCGATGACGTGCTGGCCACGGCGTTTCATCGGAACACCCAGAACAACACCGAAGGCGGAACTGACGACGAGGAGTATCGGACCGTGGCCGTGGTCGATCGGGTGAACACCACCTGGACTGTCTGGCAGGCGACGACCTTTGGCTGCGTGCAGTGTCACTCGCATCCGTACGACCCGTTCCCGCAGCGCGACTACTACCGGTTCGCGGCGTTTTTTGACAACAGCGAGGACTGCGATCAGAACGATGATTATCCGCGATTGACCTTGCCGGGCGATTCGGCGCGGCGCGACGAAGGCGTGCGTTTGCAACTGGAGGCTCGGCGCCAGCGGGAGAGGCTGAACGACGCCGGGCTTGCGATGGTGAAGGCGGCGGGCGAGTGGAAAACCCTGGTGCCGACCGGAGCGAAAACCACGGGTGGAACATTGAGCGTTCAGCCGGACGGCCGGGTGGAGGCCAGCGGGACGTTGCCGTTGTCGGTGAAATACACAGTCAGCGTGCCGGCGGTCGCCGGGCTGACGGCGCTGCGGGTCGACATTTTCCCTGAGTCCAACGATCCCAAGCGCGCGCCGGAACGAGGGCAAATCTTTTCGAAACTGACGGCTTCATTGGCGTCGCCCGGGATCACGAACCGGTTGGTGAAACTCAAGGACGTGGTGGTGGACTACCTGGCGGGTCCGCGTGATCCGCGGAAGGTGTTGGATGGCGACGGAGGTTTGGGGAGCTATCCGGTCATGACCGGGCCACGCTGGGGTGTGATTGTGTTGGAGGAACCGCTGCCGGAGGTCGCGGGAGGGACGTTGGAGTTGGTGTTCGAACACGGCATCGCCTCCAACAGCGGCGTGCAGGGCTGCGCGTTGCGACGCTTTGCCTTGTCGTATGTGCGAGACCCGCGTCTGACCGAGTTTGCCCGTTCGGCGGAGCGGGCGGAGGCGTGGAAGTCCTGGCGGGCGCAGCGGGATCGGCTGAAGGAATTTTCCGGACCGAGCGTGCCGGTGATGGTGGAAAGGACGTCCGCGGCGGCGCGTGAAACGCGCGTCTTCGTTCGGGGCAATCGAATGACCCGGGATGAGGCGGTCGAGCCCGGCATTCCGGCCGTGGTGCAACCGCCGAAGAAGGAAGGCCGTCTCAATCGCCTGGACATGGCGCGCTGGCTGGTCAGCGAGGCGAATCCGTCCACGGCAAGGGTGCTGGCGAATCGTCTATGGGCCGAGTTGTTTGGTCATGGCATTGTCGAGACGCTGGAAGATTTTGGCACATCCGGGCAGAAGCCGACGCATCCTGAGCTGCTCGATCATCTTGCGCTCCGGTTGCGGGGAGAGTTGCGCTGGTCGGTCAAGGGATTCCTCCGTGAGCTGGCGCTGTCGTCCACGTACGGCCAAAGCGCGCGGGTCACGGGCGGGCGGCTGGAGAAAGATCCGGGCAACCGGCTTTATGCGCGGGGGCCGCGGGCGCGGTTGACGGCCGAGATGGTTCGGGATCAGGCCTTGGCGGTGTCGGGTCTGCTTTCGGTGAAGCAATTTGGACCGCCGGTTTATCCACCGCAGCCGGATGGCGTGTGGAGCACGGTTTACAGTGGTGACAGCTGGAACACGTCGAAGGGGGAGGATCGGTATCGACGCGGCGTGTATACCTATTGCCGGCGCACGAGTGGTTATCCGTTGTTTCTCACCTTCGATGCGCCCACGCGGGATGCGTGCACGGCGCGGCGGGTTGCGAGCAATACCCCGTTGCAGGCGCTGAACACGTTGAACGATCCGGCGTTTCTCGAAATGGCCCAGGCGTTGGCCGGGCGAATGGAAGCGGCGGGCCAGACGCCGCGGGAGCGCATTGAAGCGGGCTGCCGCCGGCTGACCCTGGAAGCGCCGCGCGCGGAGCTGGTGCGCCCGCTGGTGAAATTGTATGAGGGCGCGCGGGCGGACTACCAGAACGACCCGGCGAGCGCCGGTCACCTGGGGCCGACGGCGGAACGGGCGGCGTTGGTGTTGGTGGCGAACACGCTTCTGAACCTGGATCCATTTCTCACTCGTTGAACCCATGAACCTTCACGATCACCTGGCGCACGAACAGTTGTTGCAACAGACGCGGCGCCATTTTTTACGGGATTGCACGACGGGCCTGGGCGCGTTGTGGCTGGCGTCCATGACCGGCCGTGCCTGGGGCGCGGAAGGCGTGCGGGCGAGGAATCCCGCGCGCCCGCTGGCACCGGCTGCGGCGCCGGGACGGGCGCGGGCGAAGCGGGTGATCTACCTGCACATGGCCGGTTCGCCCAGCCAGCTGGAGCTCTTCGACTACAAACCGGAGCTGGCCAGACAGGATGGGAAGGATTGCCCGGCGTCGTTTCTGGCCGGGAAGCAGTTCGCCTTCATTCAGGGCGTGCCGAAAATGTTGGGACCCCAGTTCCCGTTCAAACAACACGGACGCAGCGGCCAGTGGATCTCCGATCGGCTGCCGATGTTCGGCGCCGTGGCCGACGACATCTGCTTCATCAAGTCGATGTACACGGATCAGTTCAACCATGGCCCTGCGCAGTTGCTCATGCATACCGGCAGCCAAAACCCGGGCTCGGCCAGCGCCGGGGCGTGGGCCACTTACGGGCTCGGCTCCGAAAATCAAAACCTCCCGGGCTTCATCGCCCTGACCAGCGGTGGAAAAAATCCGGATGCCGGCAAGTCGGTTTGGGGATCCGGCTTTCTGCCTTCGGTGTTCCAGGGGGTGCAATGTCGATCCCAGGGCGATCCGGTTCTGTATCTGTCGAACCCGCCGGGGATCACGCGCGGGCTCCGCCGCCGTTCCCTTGATGCGATTGGCGAGATCAACCGTCGAGCGGCCCAGGAAGTGGGCGATCCGGAAACGCTGACCCGCATAGCGCAGTACGAGCTCGCCTTCCGCATGCAGGTCGATGCGGCGGAGGCCTTCGATCTGAGCCAGGAACCGGCCGGGATTCATGCGATGTATGGAACGCAGCCGGGGCGGGAATCGTTCGCCAACAACTGCCTGCTCGCGCGACGTCTGGCGGAGCGTGGCGTGCGGTACATCCAGCTTTTCGACTGGGGCTGGGACAGTCACGGCGCCGGCGAAAACGAGGCGTTGAATGCCGGCTTCAAGGACAAATGCCGGTCGCTGGATCGGCCGGTGACGGCCTTGATCCAGGATCTCAAGCAACGCGGTTTGCTGGAGGACACCCTCGTGGTGTGGAGCGGCGAATTCGGGCGAACCTCGATGCGCGAGAACCGGAACGGCGTGGAGATGAAACTGGTCGGGCGCGACCATAACCCAGGCGCCTTCACGCTGTGGATGGCGGGCGGCGGAGTGAAGGGCGGCCTGAGCTACGGCGAGACCGACGAGTTTGGCTACCAGGCGGTGATCGACAAGGTGTCCGTGCACGATTTCCATGCCACCCTCCTGCATTTGCTCGGCTTCGATCATCTGAAGTTCACCTACCCGGTTTCGGGGGTGAACCAGCGGCTGAGCAACGTCACCAAGCCCGGCAGCGAGGTGATTCACGGCATTGTTTCGTGAGGCTTGCGCAGAATTAGCTTCGCGCAGGTCCGGCTTCCGGTATGCTGGCTCTTTCGCCGGGCTGCGCCCGGTGCTCATGAACCAAAAACTATTCACGGAACTGGGCCTTTCGGCGGAGGTGCTGAAGGCCATCGATAAACTCGGCTTTGAACAAGCCTCGCCCATCCAAGCCGAAGCCATCCCCGCCTTGATGTCGGGGGCCGATGTCGTGGGCCAAAGCCAGACCGGCTCCGGCAAGACCGCCGCCTTTTCCATTCCGGCCATCGAGAAGACCAACCCGGACGAACGCGTCATTCAGGTCCTCATGCTGTGCCCGACGCGCGAGCTCGCCGTGCAGGTGTCGGAGGAAGTGCACAAACTGGCGCTGTTCAAGCGCGGCATTCGAGCCCTGCCGATCTACGGCGGCCAGTCCTACGAACGGCAGTTCTATGGCCTGCGCGAAGGCGCCCAGATTCTCATTGGCACGCCCGGCCGCGTGATGGACCACATGCGCCGCGGCACCATCCGCTTCGATTCCCTCAAGATGGCCATCCTCGACGAAGTCGACGTGATGCTGAACATGGGTTTCCGCGAGGACATCGAGTTCATCTTGCAGGCGACGCCGGCCACGCGCCAAACGGTGTTCTTTTCCGCCACCATCCCGCGCCCGATTCAGGAGCTGATCCAGAAGTACGCCCGGGAGCCGAAGCAGATTCGGATCGAGCAAAAGGTGATGACCGTTCCGACGGTGGAGCAGGTGTATTACGAGGTGGATCGCCGGTTCAAGATCGAGCTGTTGACGCGCCTGATCGACATTCACGACTACAAGCTGGGGATCATCTTCTGCAATACCAAGCGGATGGTGGACGATCTCGTTGATCACCTGAACGCCCAGGGCTACTCAGCCGACCGGCTGCACGGCGACATGAGCCAGAACATGCGCGATCGCGTGATGAACCGCTTCCGCAAATCTGGCTTGGAATTTCTCGTCGCTACGGACGTGGCCGCGCGCGGGATCGATGTCGATGACGTCCAGGTGGTCGTGAACTACGATCTGCCGTATGACGCGGAGGATTACCTGCACCGCATCGGCCGGACCGGCCGCGCCGGCCGCAGCGGACGGGCCATCTCGTTCGCCTCGGGGCGCGAACTGTTTCAGATCCAGCAGATCGAACGCTTCACGCGCACGCGCATTCAGCGATCGAAGATTCCGAGTCTCGACGAGGTGCAGGAGGCCCGCACCAATGTGTTCCTCGGCAAACTCCGAGCCACCCTTCAGGGGGGAGACTTCGAAAAGCAGGACGAACTGGTGGCGCGCCTGTTGGAAGAGGGTTTTAGCTCAACCGACATTTGCTCGGCGCTGATTCATCATCTCCGCAATGACGCGGCGCCGACGCCGGGTGCCAGCGCGCCGACGCGTGAGGAGTCAGCCTACGAACGGCCATCGTATCGGCAGGGCCGCGAAGAGCGCTTCGACGACCGCCGCGTCTTCCGCGCGGGGCGCGACCGGCCGGACCGGTTCGAGCGTCCCGACGGCCGCGAGACGCGTGAGAGTCGTGACAGCCGCGAGCGCTACGGCAGTCGCGACAGTCGTGAAGGGCGCGGGAACTTCCGGGCGGACGGCCCCGGCAAATCTGCTTCGTATGCTGATCGTCGGCCGCCGGCGCCGCGGAGCCAGGATTGGAAGGAACGGCCGGTTCGGCCGAAATCACCCGCAAGCTCAGCGCCGCCCAAAGCTGCCCCGACCGAGAAGTCGTCCGAAAAATCGGCTGCCGCGATGGACGCGTCGGCGAAGCCCAGTGCTGAATCGAGTGGCGCGGAATTGCCGGCGACCACTTCGCAGCCGGCCGAAAAGCGGCCCGTCGCGGCGGAGCCGACGCGGAAACCTTTCGCGCGAGCTGAGCGTGAGCCTGCGCGCGACCGCGACCGGCGCCCCGGGCGCGATGCGGCCTCGGGCAAGCCGCCGAAGGCAAGCCGGCGGACACCCGGCGATCAAACGCGCCTCTACATCAACGTGGGTTCCGAGATGGGGGTCGCGCCCGGAGACATCGTCGGGGCGATCTTGGGTGAAACCGGATTGCCGGGAAAAACGGTGGGAACGGTCGACGTGCGCGAGCGCCACGTGTTTGTCGACGTCGCGGCCGAGCACGCGTTTGGCATCATCGCCAAGCTGAATCGCGCCACCATCAAGGGCCGTCGCATCAAGGTGAAGGAAGCGTAGGTGCCTGGCGGTGCGGTTTCGGTTGGAAGCGACGGTCGCTGGTCACGCGCCCGTCCTGCGTGCCGTTTCTGCCGGCGTCCCTGCCGCCATCCACGAAACCGCTTTCGCCAACACGTCAACGCGGCCTCGACGCAGGATGCGTCGGCACCGGCCTGCAGGATGCGGGCGCTACGATCGGGCCTTTTCCCGGACCGTCAGGACGGGGCAGGGCGCGTGACGAACCACGCGTTCCGCGGTGCTGCCCATGAGCACGTGCTTCAGGCCCGTATATCCGTGGGTCGTGAGCACGATGAGGTCGGCTTTGAGCGTTCGGGCCGCGGCCGTGATTTCGGCAAAAGGCGTGCCGAATCGGACCACCGTTTTTTCGATCAGCCGCTTGGCCACCTTCATCTCGCGCAGCAATTCCTCCAGCTTGGCCTTGGCGGCTTTGCGAGCGGCGTCATTTTCGATCAGCAGGGCCACTGCTGCGAACTCGGGCGCCGCGATGGGTTCGATCACGTGGATGAACGTGATCTTTCCCCCGAACTGCTCCGCGAGGCGCACGGCGTAGGCCATGCCACGTCGCGAGGTGGCGGAAAAGTCCACGGGCACGACGATGGACTTGATTCCGATCAGCGACGGCACCAGTTCGATGGTTTTGGTTTTTCTTTTGGAGATCGTTTTCATAGTCGTCGTTGTCCTTTCGGGACAATCCAACATCAGTCCCGCCCGACCATTTTCACCACACCCCAATTGACAATTGCCGTGCCGGGATTGCCTGCAGCCAACGGGGCGCCACGGTAGCCGTGCGGTCAAGTCGGTGGCCGACGGTTGCGCCGCAGCTTCTGACGACGGCCTTCGCTAAAAGAACGAGTAAACGGTTGCTGGCCAGCGGAATCGTTCCGGATGAGCCAGAAAAAACCGCGGAATACCCGGAGGACGCGGGGAAGCGGAGCGGGGTTGGTCAGCAGTCGAGTGTGCTCCCTTGAGAATGCTCGTCAGCCGGCTTAGAACCGGTCGGCGGAACGGGTTCCCTAATCCTCCGCGTCCTCCGCGGTTAAAAATCATGAGCCACCGCGTTACGCGAGGTGATTGGCCCTTGGGAGGCTTGGAAATTTTGAGCCGGGGCTGTGTCCCAGGCATCCTCTGGCCGGCGCGCCGGCGCGGGCCGGCGAACAAGGACGAATTTTCACTCGCGCGGTTCTGGCACGGTGCATACACTAAACGCTCGTATTCCTGTGAGCTCTTCGCATTCACACTCGGCTGGGACTGACGTTTCTCCAGGCCGAAGCTGGTCCGACATCGTCAGAATGAAAAATGGCACCCAGAGCGCCTTTACCTTGATCGAATTGCTGGTCGTGGTCGGGATCATTGGTGTGCTCGCGGGGTTGCTGCTGCCCGCATTGAGCAAGGCGAAGGAACGCGGGCGCTCGGTCAAGTGCGTCAACAACGAGCGCCAGCTGAGCTTGGGGATCGCCTATTACATTGACGATTTCGAGTATTATCCGCCGGGACGCGAGGCGGGGGTCACCCAGTGGGATTTGTGTGCCGGGGCCTATCTGGGCGGCAATATCAACCCAACGACACCGGGGGCGCGCACCGAGCTTTCCATGTGCCCAACCGCCCGGGTGTTCGGCGACGGATTCGTGCTCAATTACTCCGCCAATCCCAACGTGTGCAAAGAGGTCGCGGGCACGGTGGGCCCGGTTCGGCCAGACAGCATCCGGAGGCCGTCCGATACCCTCGTTTTGGGCGATGCCATTCAGTACGCGCCGGACGGGAGTTCGCACGCGATTCTCTGGGGAGTGAAAGGAAGCAGTGGAGCTTGGATTTATTGGAACGACGGTTCGCCGGCCAACGCCGGGAATCCCATTGCGGTCGGGATGGACATGGATGGCATCGTTGACCCGGGATCGCCTCTGGGCTCCGGCTTTCGATACCGGCACTCTGGACGCATCAACGCGTTGATGGCGGACGGGCACGTGGAATCGATCGCGAAGGGACGTGTCGTCGATCGCAACGTTTACACCGCTTACTAAACCGATGCCGACGATGATCCTTTCCACGCGTGGGCTGGCGATGAGGTCGAATGGTGATCCTTCGGGGCCGGGCGATTTGGGGGAGCCTGGCGCCGGAGCCCGCGGTGCAGCCAGAAATTCAGCATGCGCAATTCCCCATGATTAAGAACTTTTCCCTGCTCGGCGGACGTTCGTCCGTTCCAACGCTGAGACCGGACGGAATCAACCCGCTCCTGGATGCAGCGGGGCTTCCGGTGCGATCGCGTCCGGAGGTCAACGGGCGATTCCTCAACGTGAAAGGCCGCCACTTTTGGGTGAAGGGCGTGACCTACGGAACCTTTCGGCCGAACGCGGATGGTGAGCCCTATCCGGCCCGGGAAAAGGTACGGGCTGACTTCGCCCAGATGCGGGCGGCTGGGATTAACACAGTGCGCCTTTACACGCCGCCGCCCGACTGGCTGGCGGACGCGGCGCAGGAGGCGGGATTGCATCTGATTGCGGATATTTGCTGGGGACCGCGTCGCTGCGACTTCGATCGTCCGGAGCGTCTGAAGCAGTTGTATGATTGGACCCGCGATCATAGCCGACGCTTGGCCGATCATCCGGCGATGCTCCTGTTTTCCATTGGCAACGAGATCCCGCCGCTGATCGTTAGGTGGTATGGTCAGCGGCGCATCGAGGAATTCCTGCGACGCCTGAACGACATCGTGAAGGAGGAAGCGCCCTACGCGTTGACCACCTACGTCAATCATCCGCCCACGGAGTTTCTAACCCTGCCGTTTCTGGATGTTGATTCGCACAATGTCTACCTGGAGCGCGAACCGGAGATGCGCGCGTACCTGGCGAGACTCCAGTCGCTGGCCCACGAAAAGCCCGTCCTGCTGGCGGAGATTGGGCTCGACTCACGTCAGCACGGCGAGGCCGCCCAGGCCAAGTTTCTTGATTGGCAGATCCGCGCGGCGTTTGAAAAGGGACTGTGTGGCGTCACCGTTTACGGTTGGACCGACGAATGGAGCATCTTCAATTCGGATATCGAAGGATGGTCATTTGGAGTGACCGACGCGGACCGCAGGCCGAAGCAGGCGCTGGCGGCGATGCAACAGATCTATTCTGGCAGCCTGTATCAGTTTCGCGCCAAGGCATGGCCGATGGTGTCCGTGGTCGTCTGCTGCTACAACGCGGAGGCGACGCTGGAAGAGTGCCTGCAATCCCTCGGACGGTTGGGCTATCCCAACTACGAGGTCATCGTCATCGACGACGGCTCCAAGGATGCCACGGCGGAGATTGCGGCTCGTCATCCGTTCCGATTGATTCGCGTGCCCAACGGAGGGCTGAGCCGCGCCCGAAATCTGGGCATCGAGGAGGCGCGCGGTGAGATTGTGGCCTTCATCGATAGCGATGCCTATGCGGACCCGGACTGGTTGTATTACATGGTGAGCGCGCTGGACGAGAACGGCGCGGCGGCCGTGGGCGGGCCGAACCTTTCACCGCCGGGCGACGGCTTCACCGCGCAATGCGTGGATCAGGCGCCGGGGAACCCCACGTGCGTGCTGGTCGACAATGAACGGGCCGAACACATTCCCGGCTGCAACATGGCGTTTCGGAGGGAAGCGTTTGATGCCGTTGGGCGGTTCGATGCGCAGCATCGGGCGGCGGGCGACGATGTGGACCTTTGCTGGCGGTTGCTCGTCGCCGAGCGAAAGATTGTTTATCACCCGAGCGCGGTGGTGTGGCATCACCGGCGTCCCACGGTGCGCGGTTATTTGCGGCAGCAGAAAGGCTACGGTTTTGCTGAAGCCCATTTGCAGCGGCGCTATCCGGGGCGGTTCAATTTTTTTGGCTACCCGGTCTGGGAAGGGGGGGTGTATGACAGCGTGCATTCGCATCTGCGTCAGCAGGGCTTGCCGGTGGTGTTTCGGCCACGGATCTATCGGGGCCAGTTCTGCGCGGCGCAGTTTCAGTCGTTGTATCAGCCGTTCTTGACCTGGTGGTTCCAGATCTTTTCCACGGCGGAATGGGTGGTATTGACGGCGTGCTGTTTCCTGTCGGGAGTGCTCTCGTGGCTGGCGGGTCCGGCGTGGCTGGGGGTGGGCTTGGTGACCATGACCGGCGCGATGACTGCCTTGTCGATTGGCGCGTCGTTGTTGGCCGGGTGGCGCGGGGTGAAAATGAAACGCTGGCAGGGGATGGAGCGGTGGCGGGGGCTTGCGCTGGTGAGCGCACTTCACTTGTTGCAGCCGCTGGCGCGAACCTGGGGGCGGATCCAGGGACGCTGGGCCTTGCGGAAGAGCACCATGAAATTCCCGGACAGCGACTTGCTGGAGGGCGATCTGGCCAAGCGCGAAATTTGGCTGCGAAACGTGCTCGTGCATATGAAGTCGTGCGGGTGGGTCGCGCGACCGTGCAGCGAATGGGATGACGCGGACATTGAGGTCCTCGGCCCGGGGCCCTATACGCTCAAGCTTGGGTCGGTTTACGAGGAGGACCTGCAGCGTGCGCTGCATCAGGTTCGCTATCGGGTGACGGCAAAGATGAAGCTTCAGGCGCCATTGGTCGTCGGCGGATTGATGCTGCTCCTCATTGGAATCACCCAGGCGCTTTATCTCGCGCCGCTGGCGCTGCCGATCATCGTTATTTTGAACCGGTACGTGCGGGCGAGGGATACCATGACCCAGGCGGTGTCGCAGATGGCCATGGAATGCGGTTGGCCGGTCGGCATGCCCAAGGCGAAGGTCTATTACTGAACATGCTGCGCCGCCTCTACCCGTACTGGCCGGCCGCGCGGAAGGAGATCGTGGCGGGCGCGATCCTGTTGGTGCTGGCGGCGGCCGTCGATCTGCTTCAGCCGTGGCCGGTGAAGTGGCTTGTGGATTATGTCTTTGGGCAGCACGCGGCCCCGGCTTGGCTGAGTTCGCTCTGGCCGGCGTTCCGTGACCACGACACGGCGCGCGGCATCACGGCCGTTTGCGTTTCAATTCTCGGACTCGCCCTCCTGCATCGACTCAACCTGACCATCGGACATTTCTTTCTGATTCGCGCCGGGGCCCGGGTGGTGCAGGAACTGCGCTGTCATGCGTCGGATCATTTGCATCGCCTGTCGCTGTCGTATCACGACCGCACCAAAGTGGGCGACTCGCTTTACCGGGTGGCTTACGACGCACATGCGGCGCAGACGTTGCTCAACGGCGCGCTGGTGCCCATTGCGACGAGTGCGTTGGTTTTGGTGGGGGTGGTGATCGTGATGCTGCAGATCAATGTCGTGTTGACCCTGGTGACGATGGCGGTGACGCCGCTCTTTTACGCGATTATCCGAGGGTTCGGAAGGCGCATGGATGAACGTTCGCGGGTTTATCACGAGAAGGAGAGCGGCCTGGTGTCGGTGGTGCAGGAATCCTTGTCGTCCATTCGAGCCATTCAGGCCTTTACCCTGGAGCCGGAAGTGCATCGACGGTTTCAGAGGGATTCCGAGCAGAGCCTGCGCGCCAACGAGCGGATGACCCGCGCCCAGCTGATCTTCTCCGCGTGTGCCGGGCTGATCGTGGCGGTCGGGACGGCCGCGGTGGTTTGGGTGGCGGGACATCAGGTCAGTCAGGGCCGGCTGTCGATCGGCGATATTCTCGTGTTCCTGGCGTATCTTGGCATGTTGTATCAGCCCATGAACACGTTCAGCCACAGCGCAAACGTGATTCAATCCGCCAGCGCGCAGTTGCGGCGGGTGTTTGAGATCATCGACGCGGCGCCGGAGGTGGCCGATCGCCCGGAGGCGCGTGCCCTGACGAGCGTCCGCGGGGCGGTCGAGTTTCGGAACGTCTCGTTTCAATACCAGCCGGACCAGCCGGTGTTACGCGGGGTGAATCTCAAGGTTGAACCTGGTCAGGTGATTGCCATTGTCGGGCGCACCGGCGCCGGGAAGACGACCATCGCCAGCCTGCTGCTTCGGTTTTACGATCCGACGGGCGGTTCGATTGCGCTGGATGGAAACGATCTTCGGGAGCTGCGCCTGCAGTCGTTGCGCAGCCAGGTCAGTGTGGTTTTGCAGGATCCAATCCTGTTCTCCGCGACCATCGGGGAAAACATCGGATTCGGGCGTCGGGGCGCCTCGCGAACGGAGATTGAAGAAGCGGCGCGCCGGGCGCAGGCGGACGAGTTCATCCGGGCGTTGCCGCAAGGCTACGACACGATGCTGGGCGAACGCGGTGTGAACCTGTCCGGCGGCCAGCGGCAACGGTTGTCCATCGCCCGGGCCTTTCTCAAGAACGCGCCGATCCTGATCCTCGACGAGCCCACGTCTGCGCTCGACACGCAGACTGAGCGGGCGCTCCTGACCTGCATGCGCGAACTGATGCAGGGGCGGACCACGTTCATCATCGCTCACCGTCTTTCGACCGTGCGCCAGGCGGACGCCATTGTGGTGCTTGATCAAGGGCGCATCGTCGAGCAGGGACGGCACGAAGATTTAATGCGCCAGGATGCGCAGTATGCCCGCATGTACCAGGCCCAATGGGGTGATGCTGGCGGGCCGGATCTCATGGAAGAGGCGGTTCCAACCACTCGTTTCAGCCATGAAAAGTAATTCCACCTCCGCCCAACCTCGTTCAATCCTCACCACCGTCCGGCGGGCTCTTTACCTTTTTGGCGCCTTGCTGGCCACGTCCTTGCCGATCCATTCCGCGGCCCGGCGGGTGGCGGATCTCAATCCGGGGCCCGATGGATCCTACCCCTCGAATTTTGTGGCCTTCGGCGGCGGGCTTTACTTCAGCGCCTACAACGACACGGTGGGCCGCGAACTTTGGCGCTACGACGGCACGGGTGTCACGTTGGTTTCGAACATCAACGACACCGTGCGTGACATCGGGTTTGGCGTGTTGGTCGGGAATGACTCGGCGCCCGTTGGCATGACCTTGTATCGGAGCGCCCTGTATTTCTCCGCCTACGATGCGCGGCGCGGCGGCGAGTTGTGGCGGACGGACGGGACCAACACCGTGCGCGCGGCGGACATCAATCCGGATGCAAACAACACGGTTAAGGTCAGTCCTGCCAATTCCTGGCCGAAGGAACTGACGCCGCTGGGCACGAAACTTTATTTCGCCGCCAATAACGGCACGACGCTGCTCAACTACGAGTTGTGGGGTTACGATGGCGCCAGTGCGGCGCAGGCCGCGAACGTGCACCCGGATTTGGGCTTGGACCACAGCTCTTATCCACAGGGATTGGTCGCGTGGAATGGCTCCGTTTATTGCCAGGCCGACGACGCGGTGAACGGCTACGAACTCGTTCGATTCCTCCCGGGCACCGGCGCCAGGACGATCAATATCAATCCGGGCGACGCCAACAGCGGCTCCTTCCCCAAATACTTCACGCCATTTGCTGATGCGCTGTATTTCCAGGCGTATCACTCCGCCTCCGGATTCGAGTTGTGGAAAACGGACGGCACCACGGCGTCGTTGGTCACCAATCTTGCTCCGGGCACGGCCGGTTCGTTCCCGGAAGGAATGACCGTCTTCAACGGCGCCCTGTATTTTCGTGCGACCGATGGCGTCAGGGGATTTGAGCTCTGGAAATATGATGGAATCAGCGCCTCGCTGGCGGCCGACATCAACCCGGCGGGCGACTCATTCGCGAAGAACTTCACCGTGTTTCAAAATCGCCTCTATTTCTCGGCCAATGACGGGGTGCATGGGTGGGAGCTTTGGAGCTACGACGGCGCGACAGCCACGCCAGTGGCCGATTTGAATCCGGCGGGTGATTCCTTTCCGGAGCAACTCACGGTGGCGGGCGGGGCGTTGTATTTCGTGGCGACGACACCCGAGACTGGCTACGAAGTTTGGAAATTCGATGGGGCTGAAGCGAACGCCGTGACCGACCTCAATCCGGGCCCGGGCAACAGCTATCCGCAGGGGCTGACCGTTTTCAATCACGAGCTCTGTTTTCGAGCGGCCGGAAACGGTACATCGGACTGGGAGTTCTGGGCCTTGCCCGTCGGAAGCTCACCGCCAAATCCCGTGCGACTCCTGGATCCACGCTGGGTCGATGGGCGCTTCGTGTTTTCTTTTGGTACCGAGGTCGGGCGATCCTACCGGGTGCAATCGGCCGGCGTCCTCGATGGAAATCTGTGGCAGGGGATCACCAATGTCGTCGGAGACGGATCGGTGATCAGCGTTACCCACGATGCGCCCAGCGGCGGCGCACCAGCTCGGTTCTACCGGGTCGAGTCGCGTTAGGCGTCAGGCAGGCCGGCTGGGCCGCGGGCTTCCAAGCCCGCAGCGGCTTGAACTGGCGACGTCGCTCGAAGGTTCGGACTCATGTTGCGGAGTCAGCCTGCAGTCTCGGAACTTGGCCACGCGCGTCCGAACCCTCGTTCCTCGTTACTGCCGTGCAGCTCAAAGTTGTTGGTAAGAGTTCATACTCGGCCGGACCGCGGGCTTTCAGCGCTTTCAGCCGGCTTTCAGCCCGCAGCGGCTTGGGCCGGCGACGACGCCCGACGGTTCGAGCGCGCAAGGCCGATTCCACCCGCTGCGGGCCATCGGCCCGCGCTCCGATCCAACGACTTCAAGATGCACCGTCGTTACTGGCACAGGCCGCTGCCGACTTGGAAGTCCGCGCTCCGTCACATTTGGATTGCCGCTAGGCGCTGCAATTGCATTGTATCCCGCGATGAAGCATTTCGTATCCCTCGTATCGTTGCTGCACGCCTTCGCTGCGGGTGCTCTTGTGACAGCGGCGCCGGTCGTGGACGGCCCTTGGACACCGCTTTTTGACGGACGATCGTTGGAAGGGTGGGTCCAGCGCGGGGGCAAGGCGGAATACCGGGTCGAAGGCGGCATGATCATCGGGCGTTCCGTTCCCAACACGCCCAATTCCTTTCTGTGCACCAAACGTGACTACACCAACTTTGTGCTCGAACTGGAGTTCCAGGTGGACGCGGGCCTGAATTCAGGTGTGCAGATTCGCAGCCAGTGCTTCGAACAGCCGACCAGCTTTAACTGGAAGGGACGCGACTACAAAGTCGGCGCCGGGCGGGTGCACGGGCTTCAGGTTGAAATCGATCCGTCCGCGCGCGCCTGGTCGGCGGGGGTTCACGAGGAGGGCGCACGCGGTTGGATCAATGACTTGAAAACCAACGACGTCGCCCGGGCCGCGTTTCGAAAGGACGAATGGAACCGACTGCATATCGAATGTGCGGGGGACTCGATCAAAACGTGGATCAATGACGTTCCGGCCGCGGATTTTCACGACAGCCGGGTGGCAGCGGGTTTCATCGGCCTGCAAGTGCACTCCGTCGGGCGGAATGAAAAGTCGCTCGAAGTGCGGTTTCGCAATCTGCGAATCCGGGAACGATAGGCTGCCGAGAGAGTCGTCTTCAGTCTTCAGTGACCATCAATCGCCGGCCGGAATGGAGTTCATAACCGCAGATGCTCACTGATTTTCGCCGATAAGCAGGGCTATCTCATCGCCAGTGCCCCGATGCCACGGAGGACTGGCGGCTGTTCTCCCCTGTCTTCATCTGCGTCCATCCGGGTGCATCTGCGGTCCCCAGACCGACTCAATGTCCGCCGCCCAACTGAATCGTTGGCTAAGGCTGGCGGGCGGCGGAAGGGAGCTCGAGCGTGAACGTGGTGCCGCCGCCGGGGCGGCTGGTGACCTGAATCGTGCCGCCGTGATTGACCACGATGCGTTGCGTGACCACCAGTCCCAGGCCGTTCCCGTTTGGCTTGGTCGTGCGAAAAGGAACAAACAATTGCTCCATTTCCTCCGGGCCGATCCCCACTCCGGTGTCGCCAAAGGACAGGCGAACGATCGGGGCCCGTTCCAAGGCGGAGATGAGCTGAGTCGAAACCGTCAGCGTGCCGTGGCGGCCCATGGCATCGACTGCGTTGTAAATCAGGTTGAGAAACGCCTGCTCAAGCTGGCCCGCCTCACCCCGGATGGCGTCGGGATCCGCATCAAATCGACGGACCAGCTCAATTCCGGCGGCGGAAAGCCGGTGCTGCGCCATGGTGAGCGCGTGGTCCAGCAAATCGTGAATCCGAACCGGACGAAGCTCCGCCGGCATGGGTTTCGAAACCCGCAGCATCTGGGCCACGATGTGATCGATCCGATGGATCTCGCGGGACACAATCGGGGCGAGTTCGTCGTTCTGGTGTTTGCTGACGAGGAGATCCACGAAGGTGTTGATGGCGACCATCGCATTCTTGATCTCGTGGGCCAGCTCCGCGGCATTGGTCCCGATGCTCGCCAGGCCGACGAGCTGAGTCAGATTCGAGCTCACTTCCTGGACGGAGGTCAGGTCATAGACGGCCACGATCACGCCTGAAAGTTTGCCGCGATCATTCCGGCTGGCCGTGGCTGTCACGTGAAAGTTCTCCGCACGGCCGGTGCGGGTGGTGAGGATGACGTCTCCCGCCGCGGCGAGATCCGGGTCAAGAAGAGCCCGCTGGATCAGGTCGCGCACAGCCGGCGTCTGTTTCCTCAGGGGCTGATGGAGCATGCCAGACACCCAGGGCTGGAGACGTTCGATCTCGCAGTGGGCGGCGACAATTCTTCCTTTGCCGCCAGTGAAAAGAACGGCCTTGGTCAAAAGCCCGCCGAGCAGACCGCGGCTGCCGTCATCCCTGACGGTCCGAGTCACGGACATTAGTTCCTGATCGACGTGAGCCATGGGGCACTGGCGTAAGTCCAGGTTGTGCAACCGATCAAAGTCGATGTCCTAAGCCTCCGGGCCGACGGCCGATCCATCGGTTCGTGGCTACAGACGTCCTGTCGTTGTCTTTGTTCCGGCCGGGCTCTGCCTCGAAAACCCGCTTGAAGGCGAGTTTGGTCATCATCAATCGCACCGTCGCCGCCCAGAGGCTGCGACGTGGCCATGGCGATTGAGGCACAAGGTAGACCCGGAATCTGGGAGCGATGGTAGTCAGGGGCGCTGATTTCACAACAAAGAAATCCTAGGGAGGCGCCGCTGTCACTGCGGGTCGCCGCGGCGCAAAGACGGAAAATCCGCTTGCTTGGTCCATCCCTGTTGATTAGCGTTCGCGTCCTTTCGGAGGGATGGGTTGGTAGCTCAGTCGGTAGAGCAGCGGCCTTTTAAGCCGTTGGTCCCGGGTTCGAGTCCCGGCCAACCCACCATTCGAAATCACCGCTGGGCCAGGTGGGACACCGAGTGTGGCCCGGTTCACCCGCTTAATTGAGAGAGGAGAAAATGCGAAATCGAACCCTTTGGCGCCTGGCACCTCTCATCTGGATCAACCTCGGATTGACGCTCCTGCCAGCGACGGCCGCAGGACTGAAGAACGAGGGGATCATTGCGAACCTTGGCCCCTCACCAGTGTTTCGCCAAGGGGTGCCGAGCGGTGGCGGGGAGAGCGACGATCAGCCTAAGATTGCGATTCAGATCGATGCGAGCACGGGTGACATCCTCGTTGATGTCGAGGCATCCGAAATCAAACCGACCGACGTCTTCATCGACTTGGATGGAAAAGGCTTCTTGTTTTTGGCGGGGTTTTATTCGCCGAGTCGATTCAGAGTCTTCCCGTCGATTCGACACGCTCCAACAGTCCTGTTTAAGGCGGAGAAAAGGAGCGTCGTGCCGGGCGAGTTGCCGATCGATGCCGTTCGCGACGGCAGAAACTCTTTTGCAAACTTTGTCGTCGGCGGATGAGCCGGATGTCCGATGCAGCGCCCCGCGACCAGATCCTCGAACCGTTCCCGTCAAGCTGGGTGAGGGGACGCAAGGCGCCCGAGGAAGCACCGGAACCTTCGCAAATTGAATTTGGGCTGCGCGCTTGACGCCGGTGCAGGCTTTGCCAGATTTCAGCCACGACCGAGCCCCCGCAGGGCTTTTCCGAGTTTAGCCACTGAGGGCTTTCCGGGGAGCCCCGCCGCAAAGGGGGACGAGGCGCCTCATGGACAGAGGCGTGGTGTCCTCGGTCTACCTTGGTGATGTATGAGCTTGTACTTCGAATCAGCGGCTAACTCGCGCCGGAGGATCCGGGCGAATTCAATATTAACGCTGCTCCCACGATGGAATGGGATTCGCCCCCGACGTCTCCCGTTTTTCATCGCAACTCTGGTTGGGTTGATCGCGATGCTGGTCGTTCGGGCGGAGGCGGCGGTCTTTCCCCTGCGGGCGAGTCCGAACCAGCATCATCTGGTGGACCAGGCGGGCGCGCCGTTCCTGATGCAAGCCGACTCCGCCTGGTCCATGATCGTCGCGCTGACGACGAACGAGGTCGAAGTCTATCTCGAGACCCGGCGGGCTCAGGGCTTCAACTCGATCATTGTGAACCTGCTTGAGCATGCCTACGTGGGGATCGACAACCTCGCGGGCCCGCCCTACAACCGCGCCGGCCAAGGGCCATTCCTGGTGCCGGGCGATTTCGCGACGACGAACGAGGCCTATTTTGCTCATGCCGACTGGGTGCTGCGACAGGCAGCCAGCAAGGGGATGTTCACCCTGGTCACGCCCTGTTACATGGGCTATCCGGGCAATGGTTCCGGCTGGTATTCGGAGGCGAGGGCGAACGGCGTGGACAAGTGCCGGGAGTACGGCCGGTTTGTGGGACGGCGCTACCGGGACTTTCCGAACCTGGCCTGGATCATGTGGGGCGACCGGAACGCGGATGACTCGACTCCGATGGTGGAAGCGATTGTGGCGGGACTGCGGGAGACGGATACCAACCATCTCATGACCGCCCATTTTCAGCGGACGATCTCTTCCCGCGACAATCCGGTCACGGCGCCTTGGCTCACGCTGAACGCGGCCTATCCCATCGACATAGTGCAAACGATGTGTTTGCGGGAGTACCGCCGGACGCCCGCCATGCCGGTGTTTGTGCTCGAAGCATGGTATGAAAATGAGCATGGCATCTCGACTGCCGGATTGCGTCGACAGGCGTATACGGCGCTGCTCTGCGGTGCCGCTGGGCATACCTACGGCAACAATCCGGTCTGGCGGTTCGACCGCGGATGGCAGGCGGCCCTGTCGAGCCCGGGCGCAGCGGCGATGGGTTACGTGCCCAAATTGTTTCAATCCCGTCCCTGGACGACGCTGGTGCCGGACGACGCGCATCAGTTGGTGCCCTCGAGCTTTGGCGCGGAGTTTTATTATGTCGCGGCGGCGCGGGCCGCAGACGGGTCCACGGCGATTATCTATATTCCCGAAGGCGGAACGAAACCGGTCGATCTTCGGCAGATGAGCGGCACCCTGGTCAAGGCATGGTGGTACAACCCGCGGGATGGCAACGCCACCCCGATCGGTTCCTATCCGACGACGGGGTTGGTCAATTTCTCGGCCCCGACCGGGGAGGACTGGGTCTTGGTCATTGACGACTCCGCGCGGGGCTACGGCCCGCCGGGCGAAACCCAGACGACGACGCCCAGCATTTCGGTCGATGCGGGGCTCGATCAGCGAATCAGCTGGCCGTTGAGCTCGCCAGTCCAGCTGGATGGCAAGGTTTATCGGAATGGGCAATTGGCGAGCACGGGCAGTGTCTCCGTGCGCTGGACGGCTGCGGGTCCCGGCCCGGTGACGTTCAGTCCTTCTGCGACGGTTTTGTCCCCAACGATCACGTTGCCTTCCGTGGGAAGGTATGAGCTGCTGCTGACGGCCTGGGAGGGGACGGTCACGAATTCGGATCCGGTGGTGATCGTGACCGAGTCCGATGGCGCGCCGCAGACGCCGAGTTCGCTGCAGGTGGACGGACAGTCCAATCCTCTCGCGCTGCGCAACTTCACGCCGCGGTTTTCATGGGCGTTCTCCGACCCGGACCCGGGCGATTATCAAGGGGGCCTGCGGGTTGAAGTATTCGGGATTAACGGAAATTTGGTCTGGGATTCCGGACGGGTGAACACGATTCGTTCGGCCGTTGACTATACGGGCCCGGCGTTGACCCCTGGGGCCAGCTACCAATGGCGGGTTACCGTTTGGGATCAATCGGGGCTGGGTGCCCGGTCGACGGCGACGGCCTGGCTGACGATGGCGAATCTGTCGGCCGAGCTGTTGCTCAATCCGGGTTTTGAGGCGGGCGATGCCCGGGGGTGGTCGGAAGCGTCGCCTGGCAGCATGCTGGTCGGGCCAGCGACGCCGTTCGGACGCAATGCTCCGCGGTCGGGCGCCTATCACGCCTACTGGGTGGCCTCCAGTACTTCGAACGCTTCAAGCCAGCGGGTGGATCTCAGTCCGTACGGTCCAGCCATCGACTCCAATTCGGCCTGGATTGACGCGACGGGCTGGCTGGTCTCCGACGACTATCGATCCAATCCGCCCTACGACCAGTTCAACTTTCAGGTTCGGTTTTACAATCAGCAGGGTGCGGAATTGGTCGGGGCTCGATTCGATACTGGGAGCCAGAATGTGCCGAGTTGGGGGCAGTATGGCCTTCGCGGCAGTCCAATCCCGTCCGGAGCGCGCGCGGTGGAAGTGCGGTTCAATATTTGGGAAGCCGGCTACGAGGCCGGATCCGGAGATGATTTTTCTGTCCGGGTTTATACGATCCCGACGCCGCAAATCTCCGTGCAGTCCTTGACGCTGAATCGCCAGGAGCTCGAAGCGGGCTTTGCTTTGGGAGTTTCCTCAAGCCAGCCCGGTCGGTATCGAGTCGAATCCTCCGTGAACCTCGTGGATTGGGCGTCGGTGGCCGAGATCGACTATTCGGGCGGCAGCGTTCGGGTGGTCGATCCGACGGCAGCCTCGGCCTCCAGCCGTTTCTATCGAGCCCGCCGATTGAGCCCATAGCAGGGCGGAACCTCCATCCGGGCCACCTCGGGCCACCTCGGTGCAAAGGCTCGCCTCGGCGCTTGCGATTCCTCTTCAGCGATGGATTGCGTCGGTATCGACGGGGCGGAGGCGTCGCTTTTGGTACCAGCCGAGGCCGATGAGGTCGTAGATGCCGCGGCCGAGCCGGTTCCAAACGCCGTATTTCGACACCCCGGCGACGCGGGGGCGATGGCGAACGGGAGTTTCCAGGGTGCGGGCGCCGCCGCCGTGAACGAGGATGGGCAGAAACCGATGCAGGCCGTTGAAAGGGAAAATGCCCGCGAGCGCCGTGCGCTTGAACGCGCGGATGGCGCAGCCGGTGTCCTGGAAGTCGACTCCGAGGGCGCGGCGCCGTGCGCCCCGGGCGATGCGGGAGGAAATCTTGCGCAGCCAGCTGTCCTGCCGTTGGACGCGTCGGCCGCTGACGAAATCGACCCGGGCCAGTTCCGCGATCATGGCGGGGAGATCCGCCGGATCGTTCTGCAGATCGCCGTCGAGCGTGCAGAGGATCGAGCTTTGCGTGCCCTGGATTCCGGTCCAAACCGCGGCGCTCTGGCCGGCGTTGCGTCGATGGCGCAGGCCGCGCACGCGTGGTTCGTTCCTGGCCGCGTCGGCGATGCGCTGCGGAGTGTCGTCCGTGCTGGCGTCGTCGACGAAGACCAGTTCCCAGGTTCGACCCGTTGGGGCGAAGGCAGCGGTGACCTCGCGGACCATGGGCGCGATGTTGTCCGCCTCGTTGTAAACCGGGACGATGATCGAGATCTCAGCGGACACAGGACGGAGGACGAACTGGGCTGGGCCTGGCGTCGCTTACCGTTTGCGCACGAATGTGTGGCTGGAATGGCCGAAGAACACTTCGGCGGCTTCCATGATGGTTTCCGAGAGCGTGGGGTGCGGATGCACCGTCTCGGCGAGGTCCCGCACGGTGGCGCCCATTTCGAGGGCGAGCGCGCCTTCCGCGATCAGTTCGCCGGCGCCGTGGCCGACGATGCCGACGCCAAGGACGCGCTCGGTTTCGGGATCGATGATGAGTTTCGTCAGGCCGTCCGGGCGATCGAACGTTTGCGCGCGACCGGAGGCGCCCCAGGGGAAGCGGGCGACTTCGACCTTCTGGCCGCGGGCGGCGGCTTCGGCTTCGGTCAGGCCGCACCACGCCACTTCGGGATCGGTGAAGACCACGGCGGGCACGATGACCTGATCCCATTCGCTGGCGTCGCCGCAGATGGCTTCCACGCAGATGCGGGCTTCCTTGGCGGCCTTGTGGGCGAGCATCACGCCGCCGGCGATGTCGCCGATCGCGTGAATGTGGGGGTCGGCCGTCTCGAGGCGGCCGTTGACCTTGATGAACCCTTTTTCGTCGCGTTCGACCTTGGTGTGTTCGAGGCCGAGATCCGCGCTGTTGGGCACGCGGCCGACCGAGACCAGGACCCGGTCATAGAGTTCGTCCTTGGTCTGGCCGGAGCCGTCGTCGACCGTGACTTTGATCTGTTTCCCGGCGGTGGACATCTTCGCGACCTTGGTTTTGACGCGAATCTGTTTGAAGTTTTTCTCCGCCAGTTTTGCCACGGGGCGGGCTAGGTCCGGGTCGGCGCCGTTCAGGATGGCGTCGAGGGCTTCGATGACGGTGACTTTGCTGCCGAGGCGTGCGTAGACCGTGCCGAGTTCCATGCCGATGTAGCCGCCACCGATGACGAGCAGTTCGGCGGGGATATCCTCGAGTTCGAGCGCCTCGGTTGAGGTCATGATGCGCGGGTTGCCGAGGTCAAAGGCCTTGGGCAGGGCGGGCTTGGAGCCGACGGCGACGATGGCCTTGTCGAATTGGATGAAGCTCTGGCCGTCGCTGGTCTCGACGCGGAGCGTCTGGGAGTCTTCGAAGTAGCCGCGGCCGGTCACCACTTGGACGCCGCGTTTTTGGGCGAGGCCGGCGATGCCCTGGGACATCTTGGTGATGATCGAATCCTTCCAGGAGCGGAGCTTGGCGAGATCGATCTGGGGCGGGGCGAACGTGACGCCGTGGACGGACGACTCCTTCGCTCCGGCGATCAGTTCCGTGGCGTGGAGGAGAGCCTTGGATGGGATGCAGCCGCGGTTGAGGCAGACGCCGCCAAGGCGGTTTTCGCGTTCAACGAGGATGACTTTTCGGCCGCGGTCCGCGGCGTAAAAGGCGGCGGCGTATCCGCCGGGGCCGCCGCCGACGACAACAATGTCAGTTTTGATGGGGTCCATGAAATCAGGTCAAGAGCCGGTTGCTACAGGTGGAGCGGTGGAACTGGATTGGGAGGTTAAAGTTTTAGGTCCGCTTCGCTGAAGCTTTGGAAAGCCGCCAACAAATCGACCGTGAAACGCGCGGCGGATCCGCCGTCGATGACGCGGTGGTCGTAGGCCACGGTGATCGGCAGCATGAGGCGGGGTTCGATTTTGCCATCGCGGACGACGGGCTTGAGCGTGCCTTTGCCGAGGCCGAGAATGGCGACCTCGGGCGTGTTGATGATTGGCGTGAAATGTCCGCCGCCGATGCCGCCCTGGTTGGAGATGGTGAACGTGCCGCCTTTCATGTCGTCGAGCGAGAGCTTGCGATCGCGGGCCTTTTCGGCCAGCACCTGCACGTCCTGGGACAGCTCGAACAACGACTTGCGATCGGCCTGGCGAACGACCGGGACCAACAAACCTTGTTCCGTGTCAACGGCCAGACCGATGTGCACGTAGTCTTTTAGCACCAGTTCGTCGCGTTCCAGATCGAGGCTGCTGTTGAGGGCGGGATGCTTGCGAAGGGCGACGGCGGCCGCGCGCAGCGCGAAAGACGTCAGGGTCAGGCGTGCGCCTTTCTTTTCGTAGTCAGCGGCGAACCGTTTGCGCAGAGCCATCAAGTCGGTGATGTCGGCCTCGTCGAATTGCGTGACGCGCGGGACGGCGTGCCAGCTTTCGGTCATGCGCCGGCTGATGGCCTTGCGCAGGACGGAGAGAGGTTGGCGGCTGATGGGGCCCCATTTGGCGAAGTCGACCGGGGCGGGGGCGGTGGCTGCGGGGCTCGACGATGGTGCCGCGGTAGGGCGTGGCTGGCTGGCCAGGCGTTGCAGGCGCTGGATGTAGGCCTTGAGGTCTGACCATTCGACGCGTCCGCCAAGGCCGGAGGCGCGGACCAGGCGGAGATCCAGGCCGAGTTCGCGGGCGATGCGCCGGATCTCGGGGGAAGCGGGAGGAACGGGACCGTCGGCTTGGGCGACCGGGCTTTCCGTCTCGGCTTCGGGTGCCGGTTCGGGTTCGATCTGGGCGGCCGCGGGCGGAGCGGGACGGGCGGCTTTGGCGGGTGCCGCCGGTGCAGCTTTGGGCGCGGGTTGGGCGGCGGCAGATCCGCCGGCCACCTCCACGGTGAGGATGACCTGGCCGACCGTCAGGCGGTCGCCTTCCTTGACCCGGAGTTTTGAGACCACGCCCGAGGCGGTGGACGGAATGGGCGCCACAGCCTTCTCGTTTTC
Source organism: Limisphaerales bacterium (assembly GCA_044230345.1). Classification (GTDB taxonomy): domain Bacteria; phylum Verrucomicrobiota; class Verrucomicrobiia; order Limisphaerales; family JADJPG01; genus JBGARF01. The sequence continues at coordinate 174,663 of JBGARF010000012.1, read as the reverse complement.
GAGTTCGAGGATGGTCTGGCCTTGCGTGACGGTGTCGCCTTCTTTGACCAGAATGCTTACCACTGCGCCGCCCTCGGCGTTTTCGCCGAGTTTCGGTAATCTCACGTCCATAAATGCGTCAATTCCTGAGTTCCTGATCTCCGGGTGTTGGTTTTCAGTTGGACCGGTTTTCCGAAGTCGAAGGACATCGGCGTGACCCGGACAGTCACAAGCGGGGCGAGTCTAGGGAAGGACGGGCGATTGCCAAGTGGAAATCCCGACAGATTTGGGGTCAGCGGGGAGGGCAGGAGGATGGGGCGTGGCGTTTTATGGAGTGAACGGCGGTCGAATTTCAATCGGCGGTAGCGCCCGGGTCGTTAATGCGTGCAGGCCCTGAAATTCTTTGCGCCTTTGCGTTTTGCGTTACCTCCCGTTCAAGTCCGGACGGGTCCAAGTTGGCGGCGCTGCCAGAGGGCGTCGTAGGCCGCGTACTTGTAGAGGTCGCCCAGCGTTGGATAATTGAAACAAGCCCGATTGAAGATTTCGGCGGTGGCATTCGCAAGCATCGCCACCATGCCGATGTGGACCACTTCGGTGGCGTGTTCGCCCATGATATGCACACCCAAGAGGCGGAGATCATCCCGGTGGAAAAGCAGTTTCAAGAACCCGGTTTTGTCTCCGATGATGTCGCCGCGGGGGATGTCGCGATAACGGGCGCGGCCGACGAGGTAGGGAATGCCCTTTTCCTTCAGGGCCGCTTCGGTGTCGCCGACCATGCTGGCTTCCGGAATCGTATAGATGCCGGTCGGCAGCAGCGGTGTGAGATCGCATTTCAGCGTCTCCCCGAAGGCGTGCCCGATGGCGACCCGTGCCTGCTCGATTCCCGTTGCCGCGAGAGCGGGCGCGCCGATGACATCGCCAGCCGCATAGATGTGCGGCGCGTCGACCGTTTGATAGCAGGGGCCAACCCGGATAAGGCCGCGCGGGCCTGGGGTCAGGCCGGCGGCGGCGAGGTTGAGGCCGTCCGTGTTGCTGCTGCGGCCCGCACAGACCAGGACGCCGTCGCAGGCGAAGGTGTGTCCTGAGGCGAGGGAGAGCACGACATCCGTCGGGGCGGAGGCGTCGCAGCTGGTAACCTTCTCGCCCCAGTGAAACCGGATCCCGTTGGATTTCATCGCCGCTTCCAGGGCGCGCGAGACATCGGTGTCGAGGAACGGCAGGAGAGTGTCGCGTCCGTCGATGAGATGGACCTCCGCGCCGAGGGCGGCGAAGGTCCCGGCGTATTCAGCGCCGATGACACCGGCTCCGACCACGGCGAGCCGTTTGGGCAGGAACTTCAAATTGAGGATCTCGTTGGAGTCGTGCACGCGATCGTCCTCGAACGGAAACCCGGGCGGCCGGACGGGCGAGGAGCCGGTGGCGATGAGAATCCGATCGGCTCGGACGCAGACTTCGGCGGAGCCGTCTGGGTTGGTCGCGCGGATGGTGTGGGCGTCGACGAAGCTGGCGCGTCCGTGGATGCGGGTGACGCCGAGGCGGCCGAGCGTGATCTCGACGCGTCGACGTTCGGCCGCGGTGACCCGTTCCTCGTGGTGCATGAACTCGGTGACGGTGGCTTCGCGGCGGAGCGAGAGGTCGACGCCAAACAGGCGACGGGAGCGCCAGCCGGAGAGCATGAGCGAGGTTTCGCGGAGTGTCTTGCTGGGGATGGTGCCGGTGTTGATCCCGGCACCGCCCACCTGGGCGGCCTGTTCGATCAGGGCGACTTTTTTGCCGAGCAACCCGGCCGCGCTGGCGCCGCTGGTGCCGGCGGGCCCGCCGCCGATGACGACGAGGTCGAAAGATTCAGGGGCATCCGACATGGCCGCGACCTTGGCCGGCCGGGGCGCGGGGTGCAAGCCTGCGGCGGAAGGTTGGTCGGGACGAGTGGGCGTAACTCCATTTTGCAGGCGGCTCGTAACGGCGGCATGCTGCCGGGCGGCAACGAAGCGTTCTTCCTTCGGTGGCGCGCGCTACGATTCCTCGCGCAGCTTTTCGCGGGCGAGCGAAATGAGCTCGAGGCAGCCGGGCGTGGTGGGCAGGAGGCGATGGACCTCGCGGGCTGCCTTCAAAACCTCGCGCCACTTTTCGAGCTGGGCGGCGCACAGGGCGCGGCCGTTCCAGGCGCCGAAATGGTTAGGCTTGAGCTCAATCACCTTGCGGCAGAGGCGCAGGCTGGCGAGCGAGTTGCCGAGCAGATAGAGCACCGTCGCCTGTTTGTTCAATGGCTCGGCCCAGGCGGGATGCGCGTCGGCCAGCTGGTGGAAGATCTCCAGCGCGGCTTCGAGCCGTCCCGCGTTCATCAGATCCGCGGCGCGATCCATCTCGCGGCGCCCGTCCGGACCGGCCTCATTCAGCCAGCATTCCCACAGCGCGGCGGTCGCGAGCTGCACGCACGTTTCATCCGGAGCCGACAGGCATTGGGTGAGCACTTCCTCGGCCTGCAACTCGGACAAGCGCTGGGCGGCCGCCTGTTTTTGCGAGGAATTGCCCTCGCGCAAGAGGGCCCCCAGGCGGATGAGCTCGGAGTCCGAATCGTCTCCGGGCGGCGTGAATTGTTCGTTGATCAGGAAGGCCATGTCAGGGAATCCACAAGCGCGGCGTCGCCCCGGCGGCGGAAGCGGTGCGGCGCGCTTTCACGGTGACAAACGGAGCCAGATACAGGGCGCGATGACCAAAACTGCCAGGAGCAGCCGCAGGGTTGGCGTGAACGGGTTCGACGAGATCCTCGATGACAAATCCTGCGCGGCAAAGTTCCCCCAGCAAATCCTCCCAGCGATGCAGGTATTCCACCGTGCCTGCCTCGCGGTGCTGGCATTCGCTCAGGACTTCAGGCAGGGGACCTGTGCGGTCGTAACGTTCCGACACGACATAACCGGCTCCGCCGGCCACTGGCTGAAGGCTGGCCTGCAGCGTGCCGGGTTGCTTGTGCTGGCTGATGTAGAGTCCGTGAGCGGCGGTGACGCGGGCGACTTCGCCATAGACCGGCCGGAGGTCAGGGACGTAACACGTGCTGACGGGCTGAATCACCACGTCGAAGGCGGAGTCGCCCAGTTCCGCGAGATCGTCCATGGAAGTCTCAACGGTCTTTAGTTTGAGGCCGAATGCCGCGGCTCGTTCACGGTCGATCTCGAGCATGGCGGGGCTGAGGTCGACCACCGTGACGTCTGCACCTGCCGCGGCGAAGAGGACGCTGTGCCGGCCGCCACCTGCGGCGAGGCAAAGCACCCGCCGGCCCCGCACATTGCCGCCGAGCCAGCCGAGATCGTCGATCAGAGCATACGGGTTTTCGAGCTCGGCCCGGGTCACGGGCGAAGTGTGCGCCGCCTGTCGCCGGACGCGTTCGTCCCACGCCCGTCGATTGGCCGCATGTTGCTGGCGCAGCTGCATGGGTGACCAATAACGGGCTGGCTCCCGTTTGGAAAGGCGGGAAAGGGGGGCGCAGGGTGCGGGACGGGTGTGATTTAAAAAACCGGCTGATGCAACGAACCGTCTCACCCCTCATCCCGCCTGCGCGGCCGAAGCCGCTTCGGCGCGGCGAAGGCCCGGCTTTCTCCCCGTTGAGGGGAGAAGGAGTCGCGTCGGGCGTTCGTGGACCAGTGGGCGCGCGTGGGGCGCGAACTCAACGCCTTGAACCCGCGTCCGCATTTAGAGGCACGCGCGCGGGAGACGACGGAATTTGTCTCGCGAGGCGGGCGGCGGTCGCTAATTTTGGGCACGAATTCCATGACTCCGAACCAAACGTTTCGTTCGATGCTGCTCCTGGCGGTGGCATGCGCGACGGTTGCGTCGACAGGTGCGGCTGCGCTTGAGGGAAAGGGCGCCGAGCGCCGGCAGCCCAACGTGGTGTTCATCGCCATTGACGATCAGAACGATTGGATCGGGCACATGGGCGGGCATCCTCTAGTGAAGACGCCGCAGCTCGATCGTCTGGCGGCGCGTGGCACCACGTTTCTCAATGCGCACTGCCAGGCGCCCTTGTGCAATCCTTCGCGCACCAGTTTGCTGCTGGGCTTGCGCCCGAGCACGACGGGAATCTACGGGCTTGCTCCGTGGTTTCGCAACGTGCCCGCCTGGTCCAATCGCGTTACCCTGCCGCAACACTTCAGAGCCGCCGGCTATCGCACCCTCACGGCGGGAAAGATTTTTCATGGCGATCCCGGCGGGCCCTCGAAGCGAACGGTGGAGTTCGACGTTTGGGGACCCGCGGGCGGCGTGGGCGCACGGCCGGCGCAGAAGCTCGTGGGGCCGACGCCGATGGGTGACAATCCGCTCATGGACTGGGGAACCTTTCCGCATCGAGACGAGGACAAGGGCGACTTTAAAGTGGCGAGTTGGGCCGTGGAACAGATTCGAGGAGCGTCCCGCGATCAGCCCTTCTTTCTGGCGGCAGGATTTTTTCTCCCGCACGTGCCGTGCTATGCGACGCCTGCGTGGTTTGAATTGTATCCTGACGACGATCGGATTTTGCCGGTGGTTCGCGATGATGACCGCCATGATGTGCCGGCGTTTGCCTGGGATTTGCATTGGAGACTGCCGGAGCCGCGCCTGCGCTGGCTGCGGGAGCAAGGTCAGTGGCGCAATCTCGTGCGGAGCTATCTGGCGTGCGTCAGCTTCGTGGACGCGCAGGTGGGCCGGGTCGTGGCCGCTTTGGCGGAGTCCGGGTTGGCGGACAATACCGTGGTCGTCGTCTGGGGCGATCACGGCTGGCACCTGGGAGAGAAGGGGATCTCGGGCAAGAATACGTTGTGGGAGCGCAGCACTCGCGTGCCGCTGATCTTCGCCGGGCCTGGCGTGAAGCCGGGGCAGCGTTGCGGGCGTCCGGCTGAATTGCTCGATGTTTATCCCACCCTGATTGACCTGTGCGGACTTCCGGCCCGAACGGATCTGGAGGGCGCCAGCCTACGCCCCCAACTGCAGGAGGCTACGGCCGCGCAAGTGCGTCCCGCGATCACCACGCACAACCAGGGAAACCACGCCGTGCGGAGCGAACGCTGGCGGTACATCCGGTATGCTGACGGCAGCGAGGAGTTTTACGATCATCAGCATGACCCGCATGAGTGGACCAATCTGGTGACCAGGGCGATCGATGGTTCGGGCTCGGGCGCTGGGTCGGCGGCGGATTTGCAACGGCTGATGGCGGAACATCGGCGCTGGTTGCCGCGGCGGGACGAGCCGCCCGCGCCCGGGAGCGCTCAACGCGTGCTTACCTACGATCCCGCCACCGACACCGTAGAGTGGGAGGGCGAACGCGTGCGGCGCGGGGATGCAGTGCCGGAGTAACGTTTGCTGGTGTGGGCCTAATCCCGCTTGGCCGGCGTGAGCGGCGTGCCGCCGAAGTGCACCCGAAGTCCCAGCGAGATGAGGAGGGCGTCCAGTTGTCCGGCGCGTTCGGGGCCGTGATCGATGCGCAAGGACTGGCCACGGGAGAAGAGATAGCGCGATTCCAGGTGGACGGAGAGATTGCTGGTCAAAAAATATTCCAGCCCGGCGCCCAAGGATGCGCTCACGCCGAAGGATTCACCTTCGATCTTCAGATTTGCTCCGCGCGGTTTGCGATCGTTGAACTCGCTGTAGCCGAGCCCGACGCCAGCGAGGCCATAAGGGACGAGGCGGCCGTTTAATTGGGGAAGCCGGAGCCGAACCTGAGGCAGCACCGCGAAGACGGCGTATTCCCCAACGGGCCCCAGACCTTCAACGTCCAGAACCGTTTCGAATCCTTCGAAGGAAATCTCGCCGCTCCAATGGCGACCGGCGTTCAGGCCGGCGACAAATCCGAACAGCTGATTGAATCCGCCGCTGAAGGCGGACGGTTCGGGCTTGGCCTGGACGTGGGGAAAGATGGAGTCGCGAACGAGACGGGCGCCGCCGATGCGGGGGCCGAAATACCAGCGAGTGGACGGAGCGCCGTCGTCGTTCAGCAACGGCGCCGAGTCCAGCTCGGGCGAGTGCACGCGAATGCTGACCATGAGCAGTGGGGCGCTGGCGAACAGGGCGGAGGATTGGCCATCCACCGACGCGTGCTGACGGGTGCTGGCGAGATATTTGAACTCGAAGCCGAGGGTGATGTTTCGAGAGACGAAGTAGTCAAGGCCCGCGCCGATCGAGCCGATGGCCGCGCTGGAGTCGGTGCGAATTTCATGACCGAAGCCGTGCGGTTTACGGTCGTTAAATTCAGTGAACGCGCCGCCGACCCCGCCCAGCACATAGGGAATGAGCCGGCCGTGCAGCAGCGGGTAGCGCAGGCGCATCTGAGGAACGAAGGCCCAAATGGCGTATTCGCCGAGCACGGGATGGCCGGATGGCTGGAACGATTTCTCGTAGCAATCTCCGGCCAACTCGAGGCTGAGGTGAGGGCTGAGGTCCTGGCCAAAGGAAACGCCCCAGGCATCGTGGATGTCGGTGACGGGATTGCTGTCGGCGCCCCGCAAACCCAGGTAAGTGCGCGGCTTCGTGAGATCAGGTGACGCCGGCTCTGCCTGCAATCCGGCCGCGAGGTGGGTCACCATTGAAAAGGTCAGGAGGGCCGAGAGACAGGCCGGCGTGGTTGATTCCCGGATCCACTTCACGTGATTACGATAGCGGGCTCGACACCTGGGTTCGACGTCAAAGCAGCCAATTGCCGGGCGGATTTTGCCGTCCTTGTTGCGTGCGATTGGAAGCGGTGGTCAAAACGTATCGCCCAAAGCTTGCGGGCCGGAGGCGACGCATCCTGCGTCGCGGCGGTGTGGGTGCATGTGGTTTCGTGAAGGGCGGCAGGCATGCCCGAACCGGCCCGCAGGATGCGGGCGTGACCCCACCGTGCATCTCGAAGTTGTTGGTAAGAGTTCATACTTGGCCGGACCGCGGGCTTTCAACCCGCAGCGGCTTGGGCGGGCGACGACGCCCGAAGGTTCGAGCGCGCAAGGCCGATTCCACCCGCTGCGGGCCATAGGCCCGCGCTCCGATCCAACAACTTCAAGATGTACCGGTGACCCCAGAGTGCCAGGCCTCGTCCTTGACTCGGACGAGCCGGGAGTTGGAGTCTCGGCGCGCGATGAACCCAGTGCCTGTGTCTCCGCAGCAAGCCCGGCTCGAACCGGATTCGACGATGTCGTCGCGGGTGCGCTGGTGGGAGGCAATGATCTGGCCGGCGCTGGCGGGGGGCATGGGGTGGGGCATACGGGGGCAGTATGGTCACGAGACGGGCGCGATGGTTGCCGGATTGCTGGTGGGCTTGACGGTGGCGCTGCTTTGGTGTGGGCGTTGGCGGGCGGAGATGGCGATTCGAGCGGCGGCGTTCATGACCGTTGGGATTGGCTTTGGAGGATCGGAGACTTATGCGCAGACCGTGGGATTGACCCACGATCCGGCGTTGGTGGGTGAACGGGCGGCGCTGGCGTGGGGGATGTTGGGCCTCGCCGTGAAGGGCGGGATTTGGGTCGGGTTTGGCGGGCTGTTCCTTGGCCTCGGACTGGGAGGGATTCGCTATCGGCCGCTGGAGATGGCGGGTTTTTTCGTAGGGATGCTGGGGCTGATGTGGGTTGGTATTTGGTTGTTCAACGAGCCGTATGATCCGGCCCGGAAGATTCTGCCGCGGATCTATTTCTCTGATGATTGGCGGTGGGAGCCGGGCGCGATGTTGAAGCCGCGTCGCGAGCGTTGGGGTGGTTTGTTGCTGGCGCTCGTCGGTGCGACGGCCTACGTGGGTTGGGCGCGACGCGACTCGCTCGCGCGAACTTTGGCTGGATGGGGATTCCTGGCGGGCGCCATTGGCTTTCCGTGTGGCCAGGCCGTGCAGGCTTTTCATGCGTGGCATCGTGGCTTTTTTCAGACGGGGTTTCTTGGGTCGATCGATCCCATCATCAATTGGTGGAACTTCATGGAGACCACCTTTGGGGCGGTATTTGGTGCGGTGTTGGGACTGGGCGTCTGGCTGAACCGGAATCGGCTGCGGGAACCGGAGCTTTCAGGCGGTGCGTTTGCCGTTTCTTGGGAGATCGGAAGTGTTCTGGTCTATGCGTCGCTCCTGGTCTGCTGGGAGTTTGGGGAAATCGAATGGTTGAACGCGATCAGCGAGCCGGGCCTTCCGATGGGATTGATTCCAATTGTGGCGCTCGTCTCGACGCGTTGGTGGCCTTACTGGGTGGCGCTGCCATTGACCTTGATCCCGATTGCCGGCAAGACCCTCCGTCAACTCGCTGGCAAGGAGCACGTCATCGATCCGGGTTGGGCTTGGCTCGTGTATGTGGCGCTTCCGCTCCTGTCCTGCGCGGTGCTGGCCGGGTGGCTGGGGCGGGCCAGGCAACGCGGGGTGCCGGCTGGGTGGGCCGTGGGAATTGTGCTGGCCGTCAACGCGTGGGTTTACTACGGGTTAAACCACGCGTTCTTTCACTTCCCGGCCCCGTGGAATGAATGGACCTACCGCACGCCTAACGATCTGGTCTACCTCGGGTGCGCCCTGGCGTTGAGCTGCCGGGCGACGGCGAGCGCCAGACGATCAAGCAACCGGTCGCCGGCGATTTGAATCGTTCCGCACGGACCGGCGCTCAGCGGCGGATGCGCAGGAATCGTTGCGGTGAGTCGATGGGTAGGACCGCAGCATTGGTTTGCAACCAGTCGCCGAGAGCCTGCCAGGAGGCGGGTTGTCCCGGATCGGTGGTGGCCTGCACTTGATACGGTCCCCCGACGTCGTCCCACCGCAGGAAAAGGTTGGAGTCGTCTTGAGTGAACGTGATGCGGAACATGGGGAGCGTTCCGACGACATCCATGCACCAGGTTTGGCTGCCGGGGGTGCCGTTTGCCAGGGCGCTGGCGCGAATCAAGGTGTTCGTCGGTACGAGGCCGGAGAAACGCCAGCCACCGGGGATGCGAGTACCCGGACCGAGTAGCGACCAGTGGGAACCGTTCGTGGAGGATTCAAATGTGGCGCTGACGACTTCCGGGCCGGGCCCACCGCGCAGCCAGGTGACCGTTCCGTTTTCAACGGTGAGGGTGTGGGTGGCGGGCTCTCCATTATTGAATCGTTGAAAGGTCGTGGAGGCGCCGGCGACGAGAAGGCGGCCTTGCGGGTCGATGGCGACTGCGTCCGGATTGCCGATGGGCGGGTTGAAGCCCAGATCGAGGGTTCCTTCATGATTGATGCGGGCAATCCCGGAACGCGCTTGGCCGTTCACGAGATCGAAGTAGCCGGTGAGCAGAATGCAACCGTCGGTCTGAACGAGGAGGGAGAGGACGATAGAATCTGCCGTCGGGCGAAAAGACGGATCAACTGCGCCAGTCGGGCTGAGTCGGCCGAGTTTTTGGCGAGGCTCGCCACCGAGCATCGTGAAAGAGCCACCGACCAAAATCTGTCCGTCGCCCTGCAGGGCCAGGGCCATGACCACATCGTTCGCTGACGGGTTGAACGTGTCATCCACGGTTCCGTCCGGATGCACCAGAGCCAGATTGCGTCGGGCCTTGCCACCGATGTTCGCGAAGGCGCCGCCGACGAGAATTGTGCCGTCAGGTCGAATCGCCAGCGCATGGACAAAATTGTCGGCGTCGACCTGGAAGGTTGGATCCAGTGAGCCGTCGGCGTTGAGGCGTGCGAAGAACCGGCGCGGCTCGCCATTGAGACTGGAGAAGCGGCCGCCCAGGAGAATTTTTCCGTCGAACTGACGACGAATGGCGTAGATCTCAAAATTGACGGACGGCTTGAAGGTTGGTTCCCGGTTGCCAGCGGGGTCGAGCCGGGCGATTCGGTCTAGACCGGAGGGTTCAAAATTGCCGACCGCGAGGAGCTTTCCATCGGGTTCGATCGCCAGATGAACCACCCTTTGATTGAGCGCTGATCGGAAAGTCGGATCGGGAGTTCCATCCGGATTGAATCGGCCCAAACCGATGCGTTGCTCGTTGTTAACCATGAAGGAAAAGTCGCCTCCGAGGAGGGCTTTCCCATCGGGCAGAAGCGCTAGACAGTATTCGACGGGATAGGGCGGGTTCGACACGGTGATCGGCGGACGGAATCCGCGGTCTGGCTCGATCCCATTGACCGTCAAGAAAGCGGGGGCGCTCAGGGAAGTGCCGTAGGCGTTGGACACGCGAACCGTGTATCGCCCGGCGTCCGTGGCGGACAAGTTGACAATAAACAGCCCGGAGTTGGTGGCCTGGGGCACGGGCTGGTCGTTGTAAAACCACTGATAAGAAAGCGGTGGGGTGCCGGCGGCGGAAGTAGTAAAGGCGACGCCTTCCCCCAGGCGTCGATTGATGCTGCGCGGCGGGGCGAGGATGGCGGGATCCTGGATGGTGAGCCTCGAGACCAGGCTGGTGGTGGTCCCGTAAGGGTTGCGGACCACGACCTGATAGGCGCCTTCGTTCGGTTTGAAGATGTTCGTAAGCGTCAGAGTGGCATTGGTGACGCCGCTAATTTGGGTGTTGTTGGTGAGAGGCATTCCGTCTTTCAACCATTGGTAAACGAGAGAGGGTAATCCGTAGACGACGGCCTTTAGCGTGATGGACGTTCCGGCGGGATTGGTCGGGCTGAGGGGAACTTCGACAAACGGAGGCCCCGCGTACTGCTCAATGACTCCCGCTGAAGCGTTGGCTTGGCCGCAGGTTGAGGAGCCGCGAGCGCGAAAGGTGGTGCCCGGTGGGACGGCGATGCCTGACAGTTCCCATCCGCCGGCGATGCGTGCAGCGGCGCCGGCCGACACCCAGTGCACCCCGTTGACGGCGTAGTCGAAATTGGCGCGGAGCGTCTCTGGCCCCGACCCGCTTCGCAGCCAGCGCAGAGTGTTTTGCTCGTAGAAAAGGGCGTCGACCGCGGGCTCGGAGTTGAACAGGCGGCCAATTCGATTTCGGCCGGTGCCGTTCAAGACGGTGAAGCTCCCGCCGACGATGAGGTTGCCATCATTTTGGAGCGCCAGCGCAAAGACCCAGCCGTTGGCGCCGGGGTTAAAGTTGAGATCGACCGATCCGTCGGGATTCAGGCGGCCGATGCGCTCACGCGATATTCCGCCAAGGTTCGTGAAATCGCCGGCGACAATGATTTTGCCGTCCGTTTGAATGGCGAGGCTGCTGATCCAGCTGTTCGCGCCCGGGTTGAACGAAGGATCCAAAGTTCCATCCGGGTTCAGCCGTCCGATTCGAGCGCGGGGTTGGCCGCCCATGGTCGTGAAGTTGCCTGCGACCAGGATTTTTCCGTCCGCTTGCACGGCGAGGGCGTAGAACCCTCCCCATGAGCCTGCCTGCGCATCAAACGAAAGATCCACGGTGCCGTCGGGATGAAGACGTCCGAGGTAAGATCGGGCCTGCCCGCCCAGTTGGGAAAAGGTTCCACCGACGAGGATTTTTCCGTCAGCTTGGACGGCGCAGACGCGGATGGCGCCGTCGGCTCCGGGGTTGAAGTTCGGGTCGATTGTGCCGTCGGAGTTCAGTCGCCCGAGGCGGTTTCGGGCTAGTCCGCCCAAAACGGTAAATGTTCCGCCGACCAGTATTTTGTCGTCGCTTTGCACAGCGAGGGTGTGAACCAGGCCGTTGGCTCCGGGATTGAAGGCAGGATCGACAATATCGTTTGGCCCGATGCGGGCGATTTGGTTTCGGTTTTGGCTCCCGATGGTGGTGAAGCTGCCACCGACCAGCAGCCCGCCATCTGGATGCTGGACCAGGGAGTAGACGCTGCCGTTGGCGGGCGCGACGAATGACGGATCGACCAAGCCGCCCGTGGTGAGTCGGGTTAGTCTGAAGGCGGATGTGGGGCCCATGGCCGAAAATTCCCCACCGACCACCATTTTCCCGCCGGGCTGAATCGCCAGGGCGGTGACTGCGCCGTTCGCTTCGGGAGCGTATTGACCGTCGAGCACCAAGGCTGCTACCCGGGCTGTCGCGCTGTTGGTGGCGCCCTGGAGGTTGGCGACGCGAACGTGGTAGGAGCCGGAGTTGGCGACGGTCACGGGGTTGATGGTCAGGGTTGAGCTGGTGGCGCCCGGGATCTCGGTTCCGTCCCTGAACCATTGATACTCCAGTGGTGGCGTGCCGGCGGCTACCACGCTCAGCGTCCCGCTCTCGCCGACATTGCGGATGACGGGCAGAGGCGACTGGCTGATGTAAGGGTCAAGCACGGTGAGTCGTGCGCTCGCACTGGTGACGTCACGAATTCCGTTGCGAACCACCGCGTGGTAGTCACCCGCGTCGATCCCGAGGACCTGCGTGATGGTTAGTGTCGGTCCGGTGCTGCCGGAGATCTTGGCTCCGTTGGTCAACGGGTCGTTACCCTTGAGCCATTGATAGGTGAGCGGGCTGGAGCCTTCGGCGTGAACTGAGAAACTCGCTGTCGTGGCGGCCGCGTTGGTGCGGTCAGCTGGTTGGGAAACGATTGTGACTCCACCGGCGTGGGCCTGGAAAAGGCCGCTGGATTTTCCCCACGCCGCGAAACCGCGTGCGCGCACGCTATCGGACGGGCTCACGGAGAAGTCATCTGGTCGCCACGTGTTGCCCGATTGAACACCGGCGCGGGTGTCCACCCACTGTCCGCCATCGGCAGAGCGCTCAAACTGAGTGAAACCGACCTCCGGGCTGGTCCCTTCCCGCAGCCAAGACACGCCGGTCGGACTGAGATTCAGGCTCTGAGCGGCCGGGGTCGTGCTGTTCAGTCGGGCCACGTAGTGCCGGGTTTGTCCCGCCACTTGATCGAAGAATCCACCCACCAACAGTTTTCCATCGGCTTGCGGGGCCATGGCGATCACGGCCACGTCTTCTAAGGCGGGGGTGAAGGTTGGATCGACGCTGCCGTCCGGGTTGAGCCGTTCGATTCGTCGTTGAATCTGTCCGTTAGGCAACAAGAGTCCGCCCAGGATCAGGAGCTTGCCGTCCGCCTGGGCGGCAATCACCTCGACCTTGCGATTTACGCCAGGATTAAATGAGGGATCAATGTTCCCGTCGGAATTCAGGCGTGCCAAGCCTGCGCGATGCGGCGGCCCGGCTAGATCAAACGAACCGCCCAAAATAATCTTTCCGTCGGGTTGCAGAGCCAGACACTGCACGTCGATGAGTGCTGACTCGGGGTGAAAACTCGGATCGTCGCTTCCATTTGGTTGCAGCCGGGACACGATGGGCAGCGGCTGGCCGGTGGGGTCTGGCGGAGTGACAAAGAGGATTCGACCGTCGGATTGGACGGTAATCAGAGTAGCCTTGACCCCAGGATGAAAGGTTTCGTCAGAACTCCCGTCGGCCTTCAGACGAAGCAACCCGTCCGGCTCCGTTGACACGAGAATTTTGCCGTCCGGCTGGAGGGCGGCGACGGGGACACCGGGGAAATGATGGATGTTAGGGGCGAAATTCGTGTCGAGCCGGCCGTCCGCATCGAAGCGAAGCAACGACCGATACAGGCTGGTTTGCAGGGGGGCTGCTTGCGAGAAAAACGAGCCCGTGACGAGAAACTTCCCATCCGGCAAGAGGGTCAACGATTCCACGTTTCCGCCCAAGTCCGCGGGCAACCCAGAACTGAACGAGGAATCGACCGATCCATCCGGAAGGAGGCGCCCGAGGCGTTTGGAGGGTTTCTGGTCGATGAAATTGAAGATTCCGCCCAGCAGGATTCGGCCGTCGGGTTGGATGGCAAAGCAATTCACAGCTCTGTCCAGTACGGGGTGCAGGGCGTCTGGCCCGGCGGATTGAGCGGAGATTTGTTGAGCCGTCAGGAGACTGGCCGCGACGAAGATAAGCCCGAGGGCTCGGCGCAAATGTTGGCCCGTCACCCGTGCGCCTGACATCATCAGGGAAGGAACGATGGAAGGGAACATGTCCTGCCTTTTCTTGGATTTTTTTAACGTAATTGATCAGAATCAAAGTGAAGCAATGGTCCTTCTCCGATGCCACCACCTTGTTCAGGGATGCCGCGAACATTCTCTCTCTCAACCGCGTTGTCCAGTCGGATTTTTTACGCAGCCAAGATCCGGGTGGGATTAAAGACGGGTGATCCAACGAACCGTCTCACCCCTCATCCCGGCCTTCTCCCCGTTCAGGGGAGAAGGAGGCGCGGCGGGCGTTCGTGGGCCAGCGGGCGCGCGTGGGGCGCGAGCCTGACGCATTGAACCATCACCCGCTTTTAACCGCACCCCCAAGGTCCTGCGCCAGCAGTGGGCGAAGTGAAAGTTCTGTTCCCGGTCGAGGTCGGACCCGAACTTGAAGCAGTTGCGCCTTCTGCGAGACGGACGATAGGCGGTTTAAACCGCCTTCTTTTGGTCCGGTTTAAATCCGGCCACGATGCCATCGTGGACGATGGCCAGTTCGGGGGAGGCGGGAACGCCGGCCATGCGTTGCAGTTCGGCCTGGGTCAGGCCAGTGGCGCGACGGTGTTGCGCTTTGCGAAGTTGCAGATCGGCTTGAAGGCGGTTGACGTCGTCGAGGGTGGCGACGCGACAGGGCGCGATGTTCGGGTGGGCGTCCTGATAGAGCGCACGGCGACTGGTGTGAGCCTCGATGACTGTTTTCAGGCTCGTGGTGACCGGCAGAAAGAGGGCGTCGATCCCGGGCGGTTGTTCGAGCGCGCCGGCAGCTTGCGCATTGCTGGTGATGAGCCAGTCACCGTTGGCGAAACGGGTTTCCAGATCGATGATCCGCGAGTCCCTCGCCCCGAGCAAACGGTAGAACCAGTTTTGGCGCAGGTGATAGAGGCCGGCCACGGTGGTGGCGTCGCGGCTGACGAGACAGCGAATGGCGATGCGCAGGCCTTGATCGCGGCGGACGGTCAGGTCTTCGCGATCGGCGAGGAACTGATAGCCGTACGTTTCCAGAACGCGCCGGCCTTCCTCATAGAAGGCGAATTCCAAGTGGCGATAGTCCATGGCGTTGACCGTTGCAAACTGATGCTCTTCGACGCAGAGATTGGCCAGCTGCCGGCGGGCGTCGCGATAGAACCAGAGCAAATAGAGCCCTCCGAGCAACTCGAACAAACCCCAGAACAGCCATTGATAGGTGATATCGACCTTCTCGCCGGCGGTGCAGATCGTCGGACTCGCCGGGAGGTAACGAACCTTCACGCCCCGGCTGGTTGCTGCCGAATGATAGACGTCAGCCGGAACTTCAAACGTGTGAACGATGGCGAGGTGATTGGTGGGGGTGAACTCGACGGTCAGACGATATTTGTGGCCGTCTTTGGAACGGTAGGTGGTGAAATGCTGAAGCACTTTGCCGTCGGTGAACACGCCTTCGCGCGCGAGGCGCTGACCGGTCCGGATTTCCTTCCAGCCATCGATGGTGGTCCAGCCACCCATCCCGAGAAGAATCGCCGTCGCCAGGTAGCGTTTCAGTCGAGTCAGCATACCGATGTCACATCGACCGAGTGGTGTGCGGCCTGAAATGAAGGGGAGGCTGGCCAGCGGGTAAAGGTGGGCGACTTGTTCGCCGATGATTTTGGTGACGAAGGCGGGTGCGGAAGTCGCCCGGTTCGGTGATGAGATCTTTCAGTCCACCCGTGTTCAAGTATGGCTGGTGGCTGCTGGCGGCCGGGCTCTGCGCCCTGGCGACGGTGGCCAGCCTCACTCTTTTGACGCAACGGCTGCGTGTGCAGGCGTGGCCGGAAGTGCCGGCCAGGGTGGTGGGGTGTGAGCAGGAAGGACCGTTTCTGGGCTGGATGCGAATGACGGTGCAATACGAGTATGTGTTCGGCGGAGAGATGCATCATGCTTTCAGCGGGGGCATCGTGGGCGCCTCGACCGGCGCGAGGTTGATTGACGAGTATCGACCGGGTCGGCCGGCGTTGTGCTACGTGAACCCGGCGGCCCCGAACCGGGCAGTCTTGCGTCGCGAGGTCGGGATGTTGACCTGGATCCTGCCCGTTTTGTTCGGCCTGGCCGTGGCCGGATTGATCTGGGGTGCGCGAAAGGCACTGGCCCAACAACGCCTGGCGGATATCGCCACGCTTTACTCGTTGGAAACCGGGGAACTGGTCCCGGTGGAGAAACGAGAAGCGGCCTGAAGCGTGACGGATCCCAACCGCGGCGGGAGGTGGATCGTCACCGCCAAGAAACGCGTAGTCTCCGGCAAAATTGGCGCCGGCCGGAGCCAGGCCTGCCCGTCAACATCCGTCAATGAACGCGTTTCTCAGTGCCATGCGCCAAACCGTTTTGGCCAGTGAACTGCGCCGGGCTGAAATCTTTGCGCCCTGTTCTTCTGAAACCATTCGCCGGGTGGCCTTGCACACCGAGGTGCTTACCCTGTCGCGCGGGAAACCTCTGTTCCGGGAGAACGCTTCTGCGCCAGCAGTATTCGTCGTGCAACGCGGTGCCGTCCGCCTGACCCATCAGACGATTGTCGGGACGGAGCAGGTGGTGCACGTCTTTCGGCCTCATGAATCGATGGCGGAAGACACCTTGGTGGCCGGGCGTCGCTGCTGGGGCACCGCGGTGGCGGCGGAGGAATCACAAATCCTCGCTGTGCAGCGGGAGGGATTGCTCGACGTCATGAAGGATGATCCCGAGCTGTCACTGAGCCTGCTCGCCGCGCTGGGGCGTCAATCGCGGATGTTGGTCGATCGCATTCGCGATCTGACCTCCAACGATGTGCAAACCCGGATGGTGAATTGGCTGCTGGACCACTGTCCGGACAGCCACAGTGGACGTCCGCATACCATTCGGTTGCCGGAAACAAAGCGCTCGGTGGCCGCTGAACTCGGGATTCGCAGCGAAACCTTCTCCCGGGCCCTCGCCCGGATGAATCAGCAGCGTCTGGTGTGTTCGCAGGGCCGGACCTTGACCGTGCTGTGCCCCAGTCGATTGACCGAGCTCGTGGCCGCCGGGGCGGAGTGACGACAGGGCGTGAGGCGGGCGGGCGGCGGCGTCAGCGACGACCAGGTTCGCGCAGGCCGGAGCCCTTCTGTTTGGTGGCGGAATCGCCCAGATCACGGCGGGCCTGATCGGCCAGAGCGCTCAGGTGGGTGACTACTTCCGGGTGCTTTGCGGCGACATTGATGAGTTCCCGTGGGTCGCGCCCGAGGTCAAAGAGCGTCGGCGCGATCTTCAGCGTCTCATATTTGCCGGGGCGAGCGGCGCGTCCTGGCGGGCTGGGCTTCAGGTAGTCGTGGGCAAAGTGCAGCTTCCAGCGACCGCTGCGTACGGCCTGCAGTTCGGCGCCCCAGTAGATGAAGTAAGCCTCCTGGGGTGATTTCGCTCCGGGTTCGCCGGCCAGCAATGGCCAGAAACTCCGCCCGTCGATGCGAGGCGATGGCAGAGCGGCGCCGGCGATCTGGGCGACGGTTGGCAGGACGTCGATCGTCATGACGGGTTCGTGGCAAATCCTGCCGCGGGGGATCCGTCCGGGCCACCGTGCGATGAACGGCACACGAACACCGCCATCGAAAGAAGTGGCCTTTCCTTCGCGCAACGGGCGTGCAGACCCTGAATGATCGCCATACAACAGCCACGGGCCGTTGTCGGAGGTGAAGATGACCAGGGTGTTTTCTTCGAGCTGATGCTTTTTTAATGCATCGAGGATTTGGCCGACAGACCAGTCGATCTCGGCGAGGACATCGCCGAAGAGGCCGCGGGGAGTTCGCCCTCTGAATCGGTCCGAAACGAACAACGGAACGTGCGGCATGTTGTGCGGCACATAGAGGAAGAAGGGCCGTTCGCGCTGCGCTGCGATGAAATTCACCGCGTGCTCTGTATACCATCGGGTGAGCTGGGATTGGTCCGGCATCAGCTGCACCACTTTTTCGCCGGAGATGAGGGGCAGGGGCGGGTAGTTGGTTCCGCTGGTTGGATGGTGCGGCCACATGTCGTTGGAGTAGGGGAGCCCGAAGTAGTCGTCGAAGCCGTGGCGCGTGGGAAGAAATTCCGGCGAGTCGCCCAGGTGCCATTTGCCGTAGATGGCCGTGGCGTATCCGCGCGATTTGAGCACTTCAGCCAGGGTGACTTCATTCGAATGCAATCCGGTTTTGGAGTTCGGTCCCAGCGCGCCCTGGATGCCAATGCGGCCGGGATAACATCCGGTGAGCAAGGCGGCGCGCGAGGCGGAACACACGGCCTGCGCCACGTAGAAATCCGTAAAGCGCGTGCCCTGCCGCGCCAGCCGATCGATGCTCGGCGTCTGATAGCCGCGCGCGCCGTAACACCCAACGTCCGCATAGCCGAGGTCGTCGCAGAAGATCAGGACAACGTTGGGCAGCCTCGGTTCTGCCGGCGTGCTGCCAGCGTGGGCGAAGGGAACGAACGCCAGAATGCCAATGGTGACGGCCGCCAGCATGGCGAGGTGGCCGAAGCGGGTGGATGAGTCGGGATGTTTCACGGGCAGGCAGGCGTGCGGTTCAGGCGAGCGATCGATCGGTGGAAGTGCTGGCGGATGGGTTGGAGCGCGATGCTCGGCCGGGACTGGGCGGGCGACCTTTTCTCCGGGTCACCGGCCTCCACGTTGGGGGAGTTGCGACACGCTGCCGTCGCCGAGTGCGACGTTGTTGTGGATCGGGCAACGGAAGACCGTCTGGTGGGCGAGGCCGGCGCCTTCTTTGGCTCCCGGGCTGAGATACTCGTAAGAAACGTTTTCCGTCTCCGAGAAGTTGCTCCAGTCGAACGCGGGTTGATGGCTGGGATCGCCCGGGCAGATGAGAATCTTGGGCGTGACCAGTTCGTTGGACATGGCGACAAAGCTGGGCGGGAAGGTTTCCTGATGATCGTTGGAGTAGATGCGGGCGGCGAGGGCCACCTGCTTCAGGTTGTTCACGCAGCTGATGCGTTGCGCTTTGCCCTTGGCCTTGGCCAGCGCGGGTAGGGTGAGCCCCGCTACAAACGCGATGAATGGGATGAGCGCGAGATTGACGTATCCGAGCACCAATCCGGCGACGGCCTGGCCGCGTCCCCCGAAGCCGAGCGGGTCCCGCCGGATGCGGGTCAGGGCGATGTGCCCGAAAATGATCGCGGGAATAGCGGCGATGAACGGGAGTAGAATGAACGCGACGATACCGAAAATCAAA
Source organism: Limisphaerales bacterium (assembly GCA_044230345.1). Classification (GTDB taxonomy): domain Bacteria; phylum Verrucomicrobiota; class Verrucomicrobiia; order Limisphaerales; family JADJPG01; genus JBGARF01. The sequence continues at coordinate 155,720 of JBGARF010000012.1, read as the reverse complement.
CTGGCCAGAGCCATGCCGCTCGATCGGGGTCCTGAGCCGGCGATCGGCCCGGGCACAGCCGGCATCGCGGGGCGGGGTGGGGCGGGCGCCGGCGGCGTCGCGGACGCCGCCTGGGCGAGCGCGGTTTGAAACTCCGGCAGTTGACCGAGCGCGACGAAGTCAACGGCCCCGTCCGTCTGCACCTGCGTCTGGGCATTGGCCCGACGTTCCGCGATCCACTGTCGAAGCACTTCGTCGCTGACCGGACCGTATTCCTTGCCGTCGCCGCCCTTAATTTTAAACATGGGATTTCTCCGGATTGATGTTGGTGCGGGAAGCACAACACTCATGAGCCCCATTTGGCAACGCGCAAATCGGGCGTTTGCAAGGTCGGGGTGCGAGTAAAAGTGGGTGAAGGCAGGGCTGACGTTCCGCAAGAGTGCGGACGCTATGCACCGGGTCTGGCCGGGCCGGGCTTAATCTTGAGCGCCGCGCCAGCTCTTGCGCGCTGCATCCAAAGCGGTGCTGCGCCCCGCACTCCACGACGCTGGCGCGACAGCCTGGCGCCCGCCGACATGCGGAGCGTCATGGAGTGCGGCGGGCACCGCCGCTTTCGCTTTGCATCCATCGCCCACCACGCTCGGGGCCTCACCCGGATCTAATTACACCCACAAGGTCGGCCGGAGAAGGCCGGGCCTTCGCTGCGCGGGAGCGGCTTCGGCCGCGCAGGCGGGATGAGGGGTGAGGCGGTTCGTTGAATCACCCGTCATTCGTCACACGTGCGGACGGATTTTTGTCTTGTGCGCGACAGGAATCCGTTTTCGGAATGAAACGCTGGGCCGAATTCAGCCGGTTGAAATGCGCCTTCGGTTTACGGCTCCTCGGCGACCCGCCAGACGTCGAGGTGCAGGTCGCCGCCCTCGAGACGGCCGGTGACGTAGTCGGCTTCGGCTGCGCCCACGGTTGGCAGCTTGGCGACATCCAGGATTTTTGTTCTGACCAGATGAGACCCGGCCGGGAGATTGTTGACCGCGACGCTGGAAGCGTTGAGCGAAGTGGCTTGGCCGAGGCCGGCCACCGTTTGCCAGGCGTCGAGGCGCAGTTGATCGGCTCCGTAGATCACCGCGCTGACCGTCAGGGAGTCGTGGATTTTGCGCAGGGCGAAGTCCGTGATGGACGGGGTGTTGATGCCACCGGCGCCGCGGTGATCTGGGGTAAAGAGCAGGCGGAAGCCGTGATCCAGAAGTTGCCGCACACTGCCCCAGCGATTGCCGGTTTGTTCGAGCGCAAAGATGAGCGTGTGTTCGAGGCGGGTGGCTTGCCCAAGGACGCTCGAAGTGCAGAACGGAACGCCGAAGGGAAACGTTCCTTTCCAGAGACCACCGTTGCCGCCCTTCCATCCCTGCAACCCGGGATAGCCGCCCTCGTCCGAGAGTTTCGTCAGAGACCAGATCTTTGGCTGGTGCAAGGCATCCTCGCCGGCGTCGATCCACTCGGCGTCAGTCGAGAATCGTCGGAATTGGCTGAACTGCCAGGCGTATCGCCAGAGATTGATCAAGTCCTGCGGCGGCGTAATCGTGCCGCCGGCAGGGTGACCGAAGATGGTGTTGACCATCTGCAGGGCGGTGGCCTTGGGCTGCATCATGTCGGTGACAAAGTAGCCGCAGGCATCAAAGTTGTTCGGAATGGAGCCATGCAGCATCTGGTATTGCTTGCGCGCGAGGTGTTCGGCGATGGCCACGGAGGACTTGTTGCACGAGCGCAACATCATGCCGTAGAGCAGCAGTTCGAGCGGCATCTCGTCGCCTTCCAAGAGCGGCTCTCCATACGGGAGGTCCACATGACTGCCCCCTGTGCCTGCGGCCAGCTCGCTGACGGGCACCGGGTCGTCAAGATGGACATTGGCTGCCGGCGTGTTCAGCAGCTCGACGGCGAGGAGCAGGGTCATCGTCTTGGTCACGCTGGCGACGTGGACGTTGGTGCGTTCGCCCGCCGGCATTTTCTCGAACACTTTGCCGCCGCCGATGCCGAGCGCCGCCTCGCGGTCCGCGTCGGTGAGCAGGACCCGCACGCGTCGCGGGACGCCCTGAGCCCAGACTTGATCGCCATCGCCGCTCAATCCTGCCGCTCCCCCATAGACGGCGTGGATCACGCCGGCGTCCACGAGGTTGTCGTCGTCCCGGACGAGGTCTTCGTCCGGCACGCCGATCACGAGATCGTCGCGGCCGTCGCCGTTGAGATCGCCGGCCGCAAGTGCGAACGAGAAGCGATCGAAGGCTTCGGCCGTTTCCTCGTAGGGAGTGTTGCCGAGGGCACCCTGGTAGATGGTCGTGGCGTAGTTCAGCCCCGGACCGGCGCCGTGATACACGTCCACGGCTCCGGCGTCGGTCACACTGTTGTTGATCACATTCTCGTTCAGGATGCCCACCGCCAGGTCGGCCCGGCCGTCGCCATTGAAATCACCAGCGGCCAGAGAGAAGCCGAAGTTGTCGCCGACCTCCGCAATGACCTGCGACAACAGTTGGTGGCCGCCCGCGGTCACGCCTCCGGCGCTCCCTCTCAACACGTGCACCACGCCCGCGTCGTCGAGATTGCCGTTTTCAATGTTTTCGTAGGGCGCGCCGATGGCCACGTCGGCGAAGCCGTCGCCATTGAAGTCCGCCACGGCCAGCGACGAACCAAACGAGTCGCCGGCTTCGGCGGCCGCGGGAAAAGCCTCGAGTGCCGGCGCGATCTGGCCTTGAGTGATGAGCTGGTTCTGGGCGCCTAATCCCCCCGCCGAGCCATAGATGATCTGCACGGCGCCGGCGTTGACCGCGCCGTTGTCCCCTTCGTTCGGAATGCCGACCACCAGATCGTCGCGCCCGTCGTGGTTGATGTCGCCTGCGGCGAGGCTGACGCCGAAGTGGTCACCGGCCTCCAGGGCGCCGAGCATCGCGGGGCTCCCTTGGTGCAGGAGTTGCGTGCCGGGCCCGGCGGCGGCGCTGAGTCCGGCGGCCGAGCCGTAGAGGATCTGCACCGCGCCGGCTTCCGCCAATCCGTTCACCGTCTCCTTTGGTACGCCGATCGCCAGATCAACCCGGCCGTCGCCGTTGAAGTCGCCCGTGGCGAGCGCGTAGCCAAACCATTCATCGGCGCCGGGTGCGCCGGCCAGGCCATTCGCGCCTTGGAACCAAACCTGGTTGCCGTTCGCGCGCAGCCCGGACGCGGAACCGTAGAGCACGTTCACCGCTCCGGCGTTCGCCACGCCGTCCACGTCTTCGAAGGGTGCGCCGATGGCGAGGTCGGCGAAACCGTCGCCATTGAAATCGCCGACGGCGAGCGCGTGTCCGAATGCGTCTCCGGTGTCAGCCACGCCCAGCACGCCGTCGGAGTCCTGAGACCACATCGCGTCGGGATGGGTGGCGGTCAGCCCGGCGGAACTGCCATACATGATGTTCACCGTGCCCGCGGAATTGGCGGTCGGCGCGCCGTCCTTGCCCACGTTCTGACCGGGTGCGCCAATGGCCACATCGGCCCGGCCATCGCCGTTGAAGTCCCCGACTGCCAGCGCGCGTCCGAACTCGTCGTGGGCTGAGACGGTGTCATCCCAGGAATCCGGGAGATTGGGCGGCACGACGGCGACCCCGAAGCCGTTGGGGTTTAGATCAAGCGTGTTGTCTGTGACGTAATACGGCTCGCCGGTGGCGCTGGTGTCGCCGGCAACCCGCACGCGATCTTCCCACACGGCGAGCTTCGCGGCGCAATTTGTTCCGGCCAGCAGGGTGACGAAGCCGGAAGCGTTCAGGGCGCCGAGCGAGAAGTCCCCGGCCGCGATCGGCGACATTTCATTGCCGCGGATGTCGAATCCCGACGTGCCGCCGCTGCGCGGAGTGACGATGCCGTTGTTCTCGACGTCGAAGAACCACGAGGACAATTCGGACTTGCTGTTGATATAGCTGACGACGAAGCGGGCGCCGGCTTCGGGGACGATCTGCAGGCGCCCGCCGTCGTCAGGCAAGTGTGCGTGACCGAGGTTGCCGGAGTCGAAAATGCCATTGATGTCTCCGGTAAGCGGGTGGATGGACCAGGTCACGAGGCGCAGTTGTTTCTGGCCGTTGGTGCCCCGGGCCATGATGGGTGTGACCAGGATGAACTGTTGCACGATGTCGCCGATGCCGGCGGTAATGGCGCGGTGAGCGATGGCGTAGTCGTAGACCTGCAGGCTGACATTGGCCCCATAGCCGATTGTCTCGAGCTCGGCATGGGCCCCGGCTGCATCGACGCGCCGCGTGGTCAGCCACAGGTTCCCGTCTTCGCGCAGTCGTCCGCTGACGAACGGATTCAAGGTCAGCGTCGGTGAGAGCGGAGGCTCGAGTGTGTGGAGCTTAGCGTTCCAGCCTGGGATGGGTTGGGTATCCTGGAGGTGAACCGGGTCGAGCGTGCCGGGATTCAGGGTCCAGCTTGAGAGCTTCAGCCAGCCGCCGGTGCCGGTTGCGGTCACGAGCTTCGTCTGCGTTGGGCCCTCGGGGCTGCCGCCAACGTGGGTCATCGCAACCTCACGGAGCCGGGCCGGGGCGGGGTGCCCGGCGATCCAGTCGAGCGCGGCTTGATGATCGCCGCCGGGATTCCCGTGGGTGTTTGGCGTGAGGTCAGATGTGCCGATGATGGACTCCTCCCAGGCGGTGATACCGTCCCCGTCTTCGTCCACATCCGAAACGGACAAGCGGAAGAAGCCTTGAGCCGAGGCGCCTGCCGGGAGATTGGTGTCGTTGCGGCTGAAGCGGACTTCGAACCAACCGCCGGCCGGTCGTTGAGGCCGACCCACGTTACTCCACGGCTCACCGAGTTGGGCTGTGAACTGGGGTTGGTAAAGTTTGCCCGGTGCCGCCATCCACCGAATCGCCCCGGTGGAGGATTGGCTGACGCCGGAGCTCATCAAGAGTTGTATCTCGAACTCGCCGAGATCGTCGGCTTGGCGCGGATTGGTTCCGGCGACTTTTTCGTCGGCATTGGTCATTCCGTCGCCATCCGTATCCTCGCCTGGGGGCAGACCATAAGCATTGTAGTGCGCCTGCCAGATGTCGCTCAAACCGTCGCCGTTGGCGTCCGTGCCCGGCACTTCAACGCTGGCGATCACCGTGACCGTGAACGAGCATGTCGAACGATTGCCACACGGATCGGTGGCCTGGCATGTCACGGTTGTCTTGCCGATGGGGAACATCCCGTAGCCCGGCGTACAGGATACCTGGAGGCCGGTGCCGGCGTTGTCGCTTGCCTGCACGGTCGGCCAGTCCACGCTGGCACCTTGTGAATCGCAGGTCTGCACCACGATGTTGCTCGGGCAAGTGATGGTGGGCGGTTGTGAGTCGAGGCTGAGAGCAATGCGGAACGTGCACTGGGTCCGATTGCCGCAGGCGTCAATCGCGGTGCACGTCACGGTCGTCGTGCCTAACGGGAAGACGCTGCCGGACGGTGGCACGCAGGTGACCGTTGGACTGGCGTCGCCGTTGTCGTCGGAGCCGGGCGTTGGAAAGTTCACAACGCGGCCGGTGGGCGAACAGGCGAGGATCGCGCGATCGGGTGGACACTCAATGGTGGGTGGAACGGTGTCAGGCGCCACCCGCACCGTAAACGTGCAGGTTCGGCGATTGCCGCAATCGTCCGTCGCGGTGCACGTGACCACGGTTGCTCCTTGCGGAAACACGCTGCCGGAAGACGGCACGCAGTTGACGGTGGGGGAAGCGTCCCAATCGTCGACGGCGGCCGGCGTGGCGAAATTGACCGCCACACCGTTCGGGTTGCAGCTCCACACAATGCGATCGTCCGGACAAGTGAGCGTCGGCGCGTTGGTGTCGCGGCGCACGGTGACCTGGAACGTGCAGGTGGCGCGGTTTCCGCAATTATCCGTGGCGGTGCAGTCGACCGTCGTGTTGCCGGGTGGAAACACGGCGCCGGAGGCGGGGACGCAGACGACCGATGGATTGGGATCATGGTTGTCGAAGACTTCTGGCGCGGAGAAGTTGACGGCGACTCCGCCGGGCGCGCAGGTCCAGACCACCCGGTTGGTCGGGCATTCCAGGCGGGGTGGCGTGGTATCGCGGTTCACCGTGACCGTGAATGTGCAGGTCGTGCGGTTCGTGCAGTCGTCGGTGGCGGTGCAGGTGACGACCGTTCGCCCGACGGGAAGCTGGCTGCCTGAGGCGGGCACGCAGACCACGGTCGGATTGGGATCGCGATCGTCGCTGGCCACGGGGCTGGGGAAATTCACGATGGCGCCGTTGGACGAGCAGGTCCAAACCACGCGATTGGTGGGGCACTGGAGGGCGGGCGGTTGGCTGTCCGCTTGCACGGTGACGCGGAAGGTGCAGGTCCGTTGATTGCCACAGCGGTCAGTGGCCGTGCAGGTGACGACACTTGAACCCAACGGAAAAAAGCTGCCCGAAGGTGGGGTGCAAACGACGGTTGCGTTGGCATCGACGTTGTCCGTGACCTGTGGGGTTGGGTAATGGACCACGGCGCCATCGGCGCAGACGGGCCAGTTGGTAATGGTTCGCAGCGCGTTGCTGATGGCAGTGTAGGTGCCGGCCACGTCCTTGCTGACCATGGCGGCGAAGCAGAGTCCGTCGGCGCGCCGGACGATGGACGAATGGGCACCGTCGATGTCGCCGCCGTGGGAGTGTTCAATCACATTGCCCGCCGGGGTTGGAAGGGTGGTCTGCTGCCAGCCCAGCGTGTATTTGTCGCCAATGTGGATGGCGTAAAGGTTGGCCGGGTTGCTCCACATTTCCCAGATGGATCGCCATTCGAGCAGCGGCGTCGCGGGTCCCGGCGTCGCCGGGTCGTAGGCATCAAACGACCGGAGGACACGGACGAGGTCGTCGCTGGTGGCCACCCAGCCGCCGGCTGCGTCGATGGTATTCACGTTGAAACGGCCGTAAGCGCTGGGGGGGAAGCCGGGGCCCGGTTCGCCGCCAGCCACGACGGATGGCCCGGTGGGGTTGAGGATGCTCAGCGGATTGTAGGCGGCGTCCGAAACGTAATAGCGCGGGTCCGTGCCGACGCCTGACGTGTAGGTGACTTCATCGGGACTGGTCCACGCCGCGAGGCGGGCCGTGCGTCCGAGGCGCGTGTGCGTCGCCCCCACTGGCAGCAGCACCTGGTTCCGCACATACGTTTCGTAGGATTGGTTGGAGACGACCTCGATGAGTTGAGCGAGCAACGAGAATCCGAAGTTCGAGTAACGCGACGCGGGAATGAGATCAGAGTAGCCGACGCTGGACGGGTCGCCTGGAGTGGGCCAGCGATCGGGCGTCATCATGAAATCGATCCGATCCTGGCGCGAGAGCGGCACGCTTTCGTTGAGCGCGGCGGCGACGCTGCGGTCGGCGTAGAGCGGTTCGTATCCGTTGCCCCAGCCGGCGCGGTGCTGCAGCAGTTGGCGGATGGTGATGCCGCGCGCGGTGGGGCCGTAGGCGGCCGGCAAGTCGGGCATGCCGTTCATCTGAAAGACCGGCGTGTCGAGCGTCAACGCCTGCAGGCCGCCGCCCTTCATGCCGACGAGCGTGTTGCCTTCGAGCAGTTTCATGATGGCGATGGCGGTGAGTGCCTTGGACGCGCTTGCGATGCGGAAGCGAGTGCAGGGCTGGGTCTGCTTGAACTCAAGCGGTGCCCACGTATAGCCGCGATGCAGCACGATGCCGCCGTTTTTGGAGATGCAGAGTGTGGCGGCGTTGGCGTCTCGGGCCTGCAGGTGATTGCGCATGGCGTTGTCGAAAGCGGCGAGAGCCGACGGCGCGGTGCCGGTGATCGAGAACACCCGGGGCGAGCTGCTGCGCCAGACGGCGGCGAACCGTTTGCCGCCGCCTTGGGCGTGCGAGCGGTAGGCCGAGACCACCACCGGACGAAAAGTCGTGTGATAATTGTTGCTCGCTGGATCCCGCCAGTTCGCGTCTTCCGCCTCAAACTCCGCCTCGGTGAGGCCGTGACGGGCGACGTACTCGCCGCTGCCCGGCAGACGAACGAGCACCGCGGTGAAGTAGGTCTCGTTGCCGATGGTGTAACCCGAAACGCTGATTGGGCGGAATCCTTGGTTCCACCAGCCATCCAGCCAGGTTTGATAATCCCCCTCGGCAATTCGATGTGCCGTGATCCAGTCGTTGCCGGTCAGGCCGTCCTGCACGAAGATCCCGCTGTAGCGCGGGGCTTCACCGTGGAAGGAATAGCCGCTGACCGAGATCGGCCGGAATCCCTGGGCGGCCAGCGCCACAATCTCCGCCTGATACTGATCAAAGTCCCGGTCGAGGATCAGTCGCCATGGATACCCGCCATCGTCCTGAAGGTAAGCGGCGGCAAATCGGGTTTGTCCGGGGCCGATCTGGTATCCGCTGAGGCTGATCGGCCTTGACGACGCCTGCGCCAGTTCCTCCGCGTGCAATTGGCCCACGGTTGTCACCGCTCCGTAGCCGTATGGAAAAGCGCTGTCATCGTCCCGCACCCAAGCCGCTCCAAAGCGAACCTGGGCGGTGCCGGCCTCGCCGACGGGTTGATAGGCATTGACGTGGATCGGGTGATAGCCGGCTTCCGCCCGCTGGAACATCGTTTCCGAATAGCCGTTGAAGGTGAGGTCGGGCGAAGCCGCCGAGCTGTAGAATAGCCCGTTCCCTACGCTGGCTGGTCGAATCGGTGTCGGTGGATTGGCCACGCATTGTGCCACCGCGCACGTGCTGCAAATCGAGGTGACAATGTTGGTCGGACAAACCAACACCGGTGGCGCGGTGTCGCGATTCACCGTGACTGTAAAAGTGCACGTGCTGCGGTTCGTGCACCGGTCCACGGCCGTGCAGGTGACGCTGGTGGTTCCCAGGGCGAACAGGCTGCCGGACGGCGGCGCGCAAATCACGGTGACCGCGGGATCACAGGCGTCGGTGGCGTTTACTGAAAAATTTACCCGGGCAGAGTTGCTGCAGCTCCAGACAATCATGTTCGTTGGACAAGTGATTGCTGGCGGCGTGGTGTCATAGTTAAACGTCACGGTGAATTGGCACCGGTTGCTGTTGCCGCAGTTGTCCGTCGCGGTGCAGGTGATCAAGTGCACGCCCGGGGACGACACGAGCGATGGCGGATTGCAAACGATGATCGGACTGGGATCGTGATCGTCCGTGGCGGTGGCCTGAAAGAAGTCGAGGTTGAACACCTGCCCCGGGCACAGGCAGTTGAAGACCAGGTTGGACGGACACTGAATCGCTGGCGGCGTGGTGTCGCGGATGACGCGAACCGTGAAGGAGCAGGTGCTGCGATTGCCGCAGTCATCGGTCGCGGTGCAATTCACCGTGGTGATGCCGACGGGCAAGGCGGTTCCCGGCGGTGGCGAGCAGTCGACCTTGACGTCCAAATCGAGATTGTCGGTCGCCGTGACGCCGTAGTGAGTGACCGCGTTGGTGCTGCAGGTCCAGAGCACGATGTTGGATGGACACTGGATCACGGGTGGGGTCGTGTCCGCCACGACGGTGACGCGGAACGAACACGTGCTGCGGTTGTTGCAGTCGTCCAGCGCGGTGCAGGTCACGGTATTCGTGCCGGGCGGAAACACGCTGCCTGACGCGGGGACGCAGGTGACGGTCGGGGCCGGGTCGAGATTGTCGGAAACCGCGGGGGCCGGAAAATTCACCACGCCACCGGCCAAGGAACAAACCACGAGATTGGTATTTGCGGGACACCGAATCGTGGGGGGGATGGTGTCCCGCACGACCGTGACGGTGAACGTGCACGTGGTTCGGTTGGTGCAATTGTCGGCTGCTGTGCAGACCACGGGCGTGGTCCCGATGGGAAACAAACTGCCCGACGGAGGCGAGCAGGTGACGCTGACGTTCGTATCGGCGTTATCCGTCGCGGAGGGCAGGGGGAAGGTTACGGGAATGGTGGACGCGGTGCCGCACAGGACAACCGTGCGGTTTGTGGGGCATTGTAAAACGGGGGGGACGGTGTCGTGCGCCACGGTCACGGTGAAGGTGCAGGTGGCGGTTTCCCGGCAGGAATTGGTGGCGCGGCAGGTGACCACGGTGGAGCCGAGGATGAAGGTCGACCCGGTGGGCGGGGTGCAGACGACGGTCGGTGTTCCTGTGCAGTTGTCGGTAGTGGTGGGGGTCGGGTAATTGACTCGGTCGAAACTCGCCGGGCTGCACACCCAGTTGGTGAGATTTGGCGGGCAATTGATGCGGAGCGGGTTGGTGCCTTGGGCCGGTGCCGGGATGGCCGTTGAAAGCAACAGTAATATCAGAGCGGAGAGGGCGGAGGTGATCCATCGTTTCATATCTTAAAATGGTGAAATGATCCGCGCGACAGGACGGTGACGCCGCCGTTCGGGCGGACGCGACAGGCCGGTCAATGAGACAATTAAGAAAACCCCGGGTGCAGGTTACGGACGATTTCGTTGCATGGCGGATCGTGCGGTCCGGCGCAGGAAACGGCGTTTCCGGGGAATGAGGTCGACGGGAAGGTAACCGCTGACTCTGGTTCCACGGATAAGACCGGTAAAACCGCGGGGAGCGAGGAGAGCGCGGAGCTGTATGGGCCTTCGGTCGAGTTTGAGTTTGGCTGGGGTGAGATTGATCAACACAGGGCATGGATCCCGCGGACGGAAGGAGTTTTCAGAGCGTCCCCGTTCTCGGCGACCTGCGCGGTTAGAAATCAGTACGGGGTCATTGATGTATCTGCTTTCCCAGCGGATACGATCAAGGGATTCAAGCGCCTTACCCTTCCTGTCATTGTGGAAACCAATGGCCTCATGATTCTTCCATCCGGCAAGGGAATTGCGCCTCTTCATGCGCTGAGCCCGCCGCATTGAAAGTGACATGGTGGAGACCGCGCTATTACGAAGCGACCAGCGCCTGGTGCATCGTCGAGAGCCCCTTCCGGGAGTGAGGGAACATCGAAACGTCCGGTGCGTCAGCCCAACGACGGCGGGATTTGAATGGGGAGCCGTCTTGGTCGGCGATCGGCGGATACGCAGCGTTGTTTGTGTCAGAGAGCGTTCCGCACTCCAGCCAGCCACGTCCGAAGGTCGGCCACGGAGGTCAGATCCAGGAGAGCTTCAGCAAGTGCTTCCCACTGCTCGGTGGAGAGGGCGTCGAGTTCGGTTTGCAGCCCGGTGTCGATGGGTCCAAGTCGGCGCTGCATGAGCCGGCGGACCAATTGACGACACTCGTCTCGCCGTCCTTCTTCGAGTCCTTCCTGCTTGCCCTGCTGGCGACCTTCTAGGCGGCCTTTTTCCTCCCAACTGGTGGTGATCTCTAACCTTTTGGACCTTTCGCTCGTGCTCAGGACTGTATCGGCCTCCCGTTCGAAGAGTAATAGTTCGTCGGGATTCAAGCGTAGGCAAGTGTCGGTCAACGCCTTGATCCATCACCCGCTTTTAGCTGCACCCGCGGTTTGGAAAGGGCGCAATCTCCGGTTGCCAGCCCGGGTTGCCCCCGGCAGAGTGCCGCTGCTTTCAACGCACCACCTATGAAAAAGCTCGATTGCCAACGGCCAATGAACGGTTGGAACTCCGTCGTGAAGTTTTCGACGGCGCTAGTGACGGTTTTCATCGGCTGGTCGGTGGGCCCGAGTTCGAGTTTTTTAGCGCGAGGCGCCGAGGCGTCCGGCGCTGCGTTGACGGAGGCGCAACGGGCCGCGGGTTGGAAGTTGCTGTTCGACGGCCGTAGTCTCGCAGGTTGGCGCGGGTTCAAGCAGGCGGAGGCGCCGCGCCAGGGATGGGCGGTCGAGGACGGCATCCTGAAGAAGAAAAAGGGCGTGCGGGGCGGCGACATCGTCACGACTCAAACTTTTGGCGACTTCGACTTGGAGTGGGACTGGCGGATTGAGGCGGGGGGCAACAACGGAATTAAGTATTTCATCACTGAGGAGCGCAATGCGGCCATCGGCCATGAGTATCAAATGATCGATGACGACGGGCATCCGGATGGCCGGATGGGAGCGAAGCGAACGACGGCGTCGTTCTACGATGTGCTGCCGCCGAGTGCAACCAAGCCGCTGAAGAAGCCCGGGGAATGGAATCATTCTCGGGTGCTGGTGAGCGGGCAACAGGTTGAGCACTGGCTGAATGGCGAGAAGGTGCTTAGTTATGAGCCAGGCAGCCCGAGCGTGTTGGCGGCGGTACAGCAGAGCAAATTCAAGACGGTGAAAGGATTCGGGTCGAAACTGAAGGGTCACATCCTGCTGACCGATCACCAGGATGAATGCTGGTTTCGGAACATCCGGATTCGCGAGCTGGCTCCATGAGGCGTCTGCGGTGAAGCTGTCGTGGAGCTCGGATCTTGCGCCGTCGAAACAGCAGATGAGCAGGAGTTAATGCCTCGGCTATGGACTCGGCAGATATTGCCGGCGGTGGGGCGATCCCGGATATCCGTGGGCTTGCGGCGGGAAAGCCGGGAATTTATATGTTTACCGAACGGCCGCCGGGCCGATAAAGGTTTGAAGGTATGATGTGCTGCATCTGTAAGGAAAAAGAAGCAAAGGTTCACCTGACGCAAATCGTCGGGGAGAAAATGCAAAAGGTGGACCTGTGTGAAGGTTGCGCTGCGCAGAAGGGCGTGAATGACCCGGCGGGTTTCTCACTCGCGGATTTGCTGTTAGGGTTGGGGGCCTCGCAGGAAATGGAGGCGGCGTCCGGGGGCGAGGTGAAATGCCCGAACTGCGGATTTACTCAGGCTGATTTCAAAAAGGCCGGGCGGCTCGGCTGCTCCGAGTGTTACCAGACCTTCAGCGAAGGGCTGGAGGGATTGCTGAAGACCATGCACAAGGGCACGCGTCACATTGGGAAGGTTCCCCAGACGCAGCAGCAGGCGCGGGAACTTGCCGATCGCTTGAAGGCCCTGCAGAAGAAGTTGGACAAGGCCGTGGCGGACGAGAATTTCGAGCAAGCCGCCTTGATGCGGGACGAGATCAAGACCACCCGGGAAAAGCTTTCCGAACTCAGCCCCACATGAAGGATTCCATCACCATCCACGAATTCCTGGCGGCGCCCGCTGATGCCGCCCGGCGCGAAGGGCCGAACACCAAGATCGTCATGTCCAGCCGCATCCGGCTGGCCCGAAACATCAAGGGCGCGGCGTTTCCCGGCTGGGCGAAAAAGGCGGAGCGGGTCAAGACCCTGGAAATCGTCCGACCCGCCATCGAATCGTTGCCACAGATGGCGGATTGTTTTTCCGAGAAGATGGACAACCTGACGTTGCTCGACAAAAACATTCTGGTCGAACGACACCTGATCAGCCGCGAGCACGCGGCCAAAAACGCCGGAAGCGGTTTGGTGGTGAACCGCGACGAAACGCTTTGCGTGATGATCAACGAGGAGGATCACCTGCGCATGCAGGCGCTCCGTCCCGGCCTCCAACTCAAGCAGGCCTGGCAGGCCATCGACACGGCGGACTCACGCCTCGAAAAGCGGTTGGACTACGCCTTTTCGCCGGAGCTTGGCTATCTCACCGCTTGCCCGACGAATCTCGGCACCGGCATTCGCGTCAGCGCGATGTTGCATTTGCCCGGCCTCGTCCTGGCCGAGCAGATCAACCAGATTATTCAGGCCGTGAACAAGCTGGGCCTGGCGGTGCGCGGTCTCTACGGCGAGGGCACGGAGGCGCTCGGCAACGTGTTCCAGGTTTCCAATCAGATGACCCTCGGCGAAGCTGAACAGGACATCGTTGAGCGCCTGAACAAAGTCGTGCTTCAGATCATGGAGCACGAGGAAAACGCCCGCGGCTCGCTGCTCGAGAAGAAGCCCAAGACGGTTTACAACCACATCGGCCGTGCCTACGGCATCCTGGCCAATGCCCACAGCATCTCGTCCAAGGAAACGATGAACCTGCTGTCGCTGATGCGCCTGGGTGTGGATTTGGCCTTGTTCCCCGATTTGGAGCGAGCCTTGGTGGATGAGTTGTTCGTGGTCACCCAGCCGAATCATCTTCAGAAGCGCTATTCCGACAAGCTGACCGCTGAAGAGCGCGACCTTCTGCGCGCCGACATGCTCCGGGAACGCCTGCGTGGCGTCAGTCGCCCCAGGCCCAAACCGCTGCCGGCGGCGCCTGAGAAGTAATCGGCGCTGGCGTTTGAGCTGGCTGACTCGAGGTCAAGCCGAGCGCGTCTCATCAAGGGACAGGGCGTGAGCTTCAGCCCGGCAGACCTGCCGCCTTCGTGAGCCGGGCCCGAGTTCGTTCACCAGAGAAACGACTTTTGTTCCGCGACGAGCTTTGTGCCGTCCCACATGGTTGCCCGCCAGGCGCTGAGTTCGCCGAGGCGGGCGTGGGCTTCGGGGGAGAGGGCCAGCTTGGACCAGGTGTTGATGAAGCCGGTGTATTTGACCGGCTGCTCGAGCGTGGCCGACGTGCCGATGTTGCCTTTGTTGCCGCGCAGTTCCAGGCGGAGTAAAAAGCGGTTGGTGATTCCCGATTTCCACTGCACGTCAAATCGCATGCCTCCTTGTTCCGAGGGATTCTTCCGCAGGTGAGCCTGGTACGCATCGCGTTCGTAGAGGCTCGGGCTGAGGGCGATTCGATTCTGTTTGTCGACGTAGAGCGGCAGGACCTTGACCAGGCGAACCGACGGAACGGAAGACGCGGATGGGGCTCCCGAAGTCGAGAATGGGGCGGGGAGCAACGCCAGGATGACGAGGGTCCACAGCGGTGCGCGGGTCCGTGAGGTTTGCATGCCGGGCACCGTAGCACCCGTAGATTCCATCGGTCAACGGCGACCAAGGTTCCTCAAGCGGGACGGATCAATCCCGCCCCCCCTTTCTGAATCGGGGGAATTCCAGCCGCGAATCGAGGCAGCATAATCTGGATTGCGTGCGAGCCAACGTAGGACCAATGTGCGTTGTGAACTTCCCCGATTATTTCCGCCGGATGCTTCCCGTTCTTTTTGGCGTCGTCGTCACTGCCGCGCGATCGGCTCCCGTCATGTATCCGAACCAAGCTTACACCTACGCGGATGGCATCGCGGCGCCCATCCCCGGCGCGTTCAATGTCAAAGCCGTGGCGCTGGAAGGAGAGAGAGGGTTGGCGGTCAGGCGGGACGGGCGGGTCATGGCGTGGGGTTTTCCTGACTATTGGCTGACGAATGGCGTGCTCGATCAACCGACCAATGCCGTGTCCGTGGGGCTGAACTACACCAGCGCCGCGGTTTTGACGGCCGATGGCCGGGTGGTCGAGTATGGCAGCAGCGGGGAGAGAAACGTTCTTTTCACCAACGCCATTGCTCTGGATGTCTCCGGACAGTATGGCGACGATGATCTTGATTATTTCCTGGCGGTGACTCGCGACGGACAGGTGGTGGTTCGGGGGCGCTCTGAGGGTTGGCACCCGCCCTCGGCGGTGGTTCCCGGGGTTGTGAGCGCGGCCGGAGGCTGGAGCCACATCGTGGCATTGAAGGGGGACGGAACCGTCGTCGCATGGAACAAGGATGAACCACCGGCGATGGTTGCGGGCTTGAGTAACGTTGTCGCGGTGGCTGCCGGCGGCGAACATAGTCTGGCGCTGAAGGCCGACGGGACAGTGGTGGCGTGGGGAGAGAACTTCCGTGGCCAAACGGAGGTGCCGGCCGGCCTTTCCAACGTGGTGGCCATTTCGGCCGCCGAGGATCACTCCTTGGCGTTGAAGAGAGATGGCACCTTGGTCGCCTGGGGACGTTTTTATTTTGGAGGCGATATCGTCCCGCCGCGGCTGCTTTCGAACGGCGTGGTCATTGCGGCCAGCGGAAACCGCAACGCGGTCATTTGCGGTCTGCCCGGACCGCCGGCGGTCTCCTATCCGAACCAAGCCTACCGTTTCCGCGACGACCAAGCGATCCCGATTCCGTGGGCGAGCAATGTGAAGGCCGTCGCGGTCGAGGGTGAACGGATCTTGGCGGTTACCCACGATGGGCAACTGCTGACCTCCGACCTGCCATCGCATTGGCTGCGGAATGACGGGACTAACGCGCTCACCAATGTGGTCGCCGTGGGCTTGAACTACACGAGCGGTGCAGTGCTGACCGCGGACGGGCGGGTGATTGTGCTGGGTGGCGGCAACGAGCACACGCCGGTGGTCACCAACGCGATCGCCCTCGACGTCTGTGGCCAAGCCAACGACGACGACTTGGACTACATGCTGGCGGTGACCGGCGACGGGCGCGTGGTGGTGTGGGGGATTTATGGTTGGGGTCCGCCGTCCGCCGAGATTCCCGGAGTGGTGTCGGCTGCCGGAGGTTGGGTTCACATTGTGGCCTTGAAAGGGGACGGGACAGTGGTGGAGTGGGACGTGAATACTCCTCCGAGAATGGTTGCCGGATTAAGCAATGTCGTGGCTGTAGCGGCGGGAGGAGAGCATAGTGTGGCGCTGAAATCCGACGGCACTGTGGTGGCTTGGGGTGAGAACTATTTTGGCCAGACCAACGTGCCGGCTGGCCTTTCCAATGTTGTCGCCATTTCGGCCGGCGAATATCACACGCTGGCCTTGAAGGGGGATGGAACATTGGCGGCGTGGGGACAGTTTTACCTGGGTGCGCCGGTGATCCCGCCGGCGGACCTTTCGACCGTGGTGGCGATGGCGACCAGCGCGAGCCAGGACGTGGCCATTGCGGTATCCGCCGGGCCGTCCTTGGACCTTGCCGCCAACCTGCCGGTCCCGGGTCGTTTGGCGATCCGGCTGTGGGGCGCGCCGAACAGAGCGTATGCGATTGAGGCGTCGGCTGACCTGGTGCGGTGGGAGCAGGTGCGATTGGTCAACAGTGAAAGCGGTGGGGTGACATTTGACGTGTCCATGGGCGACGCGACAATGCGGTTCTTTCGGGCCAAGTAAGTTGCGAAATCTCCGCCCGCTGGCGGCCCGGCGGGGGGAGAGCCAACGCGCGTTTGACCACTAGATATGCGGCCTGGCGGGGGTAAGTCGCACAATCCCTTGTGCTTCGGAGAAGTTTTGGGCCGAAATAATCGTTGTGCCAGCAGGGGTGAAAAAGATACTATTCCCGAGGTGTCTTCCCGCCGCGTTAAACGTGTCGGCGGCACCCGATCTGTATGTCGAAAACACCTGAAGTGATGGATCAAGATTCCGGCCAGCCGGGGCCCGTGCCGGTGGAAACCTACGACTCTTCCAAGCTGGGAAAATTGGAAGGATTGGAGGCCGTGCGGAAGAAGCCCGGCATGTACATTGGCGGCACTGACGAGCGCGCGCTGCATCACTGCGTTTCGGAGGTGATGGATAATTCCGTCGACGAACATCTGGCGGGTCACTGCAATCGAATTGACGTGTCGATTCATGTTGATGGCTCGATCTCGATCCGCGACAACGGCCGCGGCATTCCCGTGGATGTTCATCCGCAGTATAAAATTCCTGGCGTGGAAATGGTGCTGACAACCCTCCACTCGGGAGGCAAATACGGGCAGGGCGGCTATAAGTTTTCGGGTGGCACCCATGGTGTCGGCGCCAAATGCGTGAACGCGGTGTCCGAGTGGTTTGAGGTGGAGGTCTCCCGCGGCGGTCAGGTGCACCACATGGAGTTCGAGCGTGGGAAGACGGTCAAGAAGCTGGAAGTCATTGGCAAAGCCAAAGGCACCGGCACGTTGATTACGTTCAAGCCAGATTCGGAGATCTTCCGAGAGACAACCGAGTTCAAGTCGGATCGCATCACCCAGCGCTTGCGCGAGCTGGCGTTCCTGAATTCGGGCCTGGAGATTACCTTCACGGACGAGCGGGCGACCACCGAGGGTGCGAAGCAGGAGACGTATTATTACAAGGATGGAGTGGAGGAATTCGTCAAGCAGCTGAACAAGAACAAGGAGCCACTGCATCCCAAGCCGATCGCGTTCAGAAAGGAATCGCAGGTGCCGACGGCCGACAAGGCGGTGGAGATTCACGTCGAGGTAGTGCTGCAATACAACGACAGCTACAACGATCAGGTGTTGTGCTACACGAACACCATTCACAACCCGGATGGGGGCACGCATCTCTCCGGTTTCCGGAGCGCGCTGACGCGGGCGATCAACCAATACGCCAAGTCCAACAATTTGCTGAAGGAAAAGGATCCGCAGATCACCGGTGACGATGTCCGCGAAGGTTTGACGGCGGTGATCTCGGTCAAACACAGCGATCCCAAGTTCGAGTCACAGACCAAGGTGAAGCTGATTTCTCCGGAAGTGGACGGAATTGTCGGATCGGTGGCGTATGAGGGGTTGATGAGTTACTTCGACGCCAATCCGTCGGTGGCGAAAAAAGTCATCGACAAGGGCCTGAATGCAGCGCGGGCGCGCGAGGCGGCCCGCAAGGCGCGCGAGGCGGTGCGCAAGTCCGCGCTCACCGGCGGAGGATTGCCGGGGAAGCTGGCAGACTGTTCGGATCGGGACCCGGCCAACA
Organism: Limisphaerales bacterium; assembly: GCA_044230345.1. GTDB lineage: Bacteria > Verrucomicrobiota > Verrucomicrobiia > Limisphaerales > JADJPG01 > JBGARF01. Next base: position 137,382 of record JBGARF010000012.1, on the reverse strand, counting down.
CCGAGTTGTACATCGTCGAGGGTGACTCGGCCGGTGGCTCGGCCAAGCAGGGGCGCGATCGGAAGTTCCAGGCAATCCTTCCGTTGCGCGGCAAGCTCATCAACGTCGAAAAAGCCCGGCTCGACAAGGTTCTGCAAAACAATGAAATCCGGACGATGATCACGGCGATCGGGACCGGCATTGGTGATGGCGAAGGGGAGGGCGCGTTCGATTTGAACAAGCTGCGCTACCACAAGATCATCATCATGACCGACGCCGATGTCGATGGCTCGCACATCCGCACCCTGCTGCTGACCTTTTTCTACCGGCAGATGCCTCAGCTGGTGAAGCAAGGGTTTGTTTACATCGCGCAGCCGCCGCTCTACAGCGTCACGCGCAAGAAGCGGACAGATTATGTCGATGACGACGCGCAGCTGAACAAGATCCTGATTCAGAGCGCGACCGAGGAAGTAAAACTCAAGAACATCGCCGACGGCAAAGAGTTCACCCAGAAGCAGCTGGAGGAGGTGTTGGAACTGCTTGAATCGCTGGACAAACACGCGACCTACATCCGGCGGCAGGGCGGCGATTTCACGGACTATGTGGAGAGACGCTCCTCGGGGGGAGACTTTCCCCAGCACATGATCAAGGTTCGCGAGGGGAACAACGAGACGGTTCACTATTTCCTGACCAACGACGAACTGGATGCCTTCAAGGCTCAGCACGCCGATTTGTTCAGCGGCGACACGGAGGTGATTGATCGGCGGCGCGATGGCCCGACCCGACGCGCCAAGTATTCCGACCTGCATCACGAGAGCAAGGCGGTGGCCGAATTGTTGGCGCGCCTTTCGCGCAAGGGGCTGAGCGTGGAGCACTACGCGGCCCAGGACAAACCGCTCTTCGAACTGATCGAAGGAGAAGGTGAGCGGGCGCAGGTATTGCCTCTGTTCAGCATTCCGGAGATCCTCAGCTCCGTGAAGGCGGTCGGGAAAAAGGGAATTCAGATTTACCGGTTCAAGGGGTTGGGCGAAATGGACGCAAAAGAGCTGTTTGAGACCACGATGAACCCGGTCAAACGCAAGCTGCTGCGGATCGATTTGACGGATGCGATCGAGGCTGAGGCGATGTTCACCCGGTTGATGGGTGACGAAGTTGAGCCCCGCCGGCAGTTCATCGAAGACAATGCGCTTAACGTGCGGAATTTGGATGTCTAACTCCCATGCCTGACGAGACCCTTCCCCCCGAGCCGCCCGCCAACAACGACGGGCCAGCCCAGCTGCCGGCCAGCACGCCGCTTTACGCCGCCAACGAAAAGATCACCAAGGTCAATGTCGCGGACGAGATCAAGAACTCGTTTCTCGACTACTCCATGTCGGTCATCATCTCCCGTGCGTTGCCCGACGTGCGCGACGGTTTGAAGCCTTCTCAGCGGCGCATTCTCTATGCGATGCACGAGCTGTCGCTCTTCCCGGGACGCAAGCATTACAAGTGCGCGAAGATTTGCGGCGATACCAGCGGTAACTACCATCCGCACGGTGAGGCCGTGATTTACCCCACGCTGGTCCACATGGCCCAGCCTTGGGCGATGCGCGAGAAGCTGGTCGACGGTAAAGGTAACTTTGGATCGGTCGAGAACGACCCGCCGGCGGCCATGCGTTATACCGAGGCGCGCCTGACCCATCTGGGTGCCGCCCTGATGACGGACATGGACAAGGACACCGTCGACTTTGTCCCGAACTACGACGAGCGCCTGACCGAGCCCACGGTTTTTCCGTCGGCTTTCCCCAACCTGCTGGTCAACGGCGGCACGGGTATCGCCGTCGGCATGGCTACCAACATGGCGCCGCATAACCTCGGCGAGGTCATCGACGGCATCTGTGCCCAGATCGACAACCCGACCATCACGATCCCGGAGCTGATGAAGTTCGTGAAGGGGCCGGATTTTCCGACGGGCGGCATGATCTGCGGCATTGAAGGGATCAAGAACTACTTTCACACCGGTCGTGGCAGCGTGAAGCAGCGCGGCCGGATCGGCATTGAGGAGATGAAAGGCGGGCGGGAGCAGCTCGTCATCACCGAGATTCCGTTCAACGTCAACCGCGCCGCACTGGAGGAACAGATCGCGTCGCTGGTCAACGAGAAGGTCATCACCGACATCTCCGCCATGCGGAACGAGTCGGATGAGAACTGCCGGATCGTCATCGAATTGAAGCGCGACGCCATCGCGAAGGTGGTGGTGAACAACATTTATCAGCACACGCAGATGGAGATCAGCTTCAGCGTGAACGCGCTGGCCATCGATCATGGCCGCCCGAAGACGCTGAATCTAAAGGAGCTCATCGCTGCCTACATCGATCACCGTCGCGAGGTGGTCCTGCGCCGAACGCGCTTCGAGCTGCGGAAGGCCGAAGAGCGGGCGGAACTGTTGGAAGGCTACCTTTGCGCCCTGCGCAACCTGGATGAGTTCATCCGGATCATCCGCAGCTCCCGCAATCGCGAAGAGGCCAAGGTCAAACTCCTGGCCTTTGAATGGACCCGTCCGCAGGTCGAGGCCTGGGGCATTCTCATTCGCTCCGAGGCCCGTCTGAACAATGGTTTTTATTCCCTGACCGAACGGCAGGTGGACGCCATCCTTGAGCTCCAGCTGTATCGACTGACCGGCCTGGAAATCGACAAAGTCCGGGCCGAATACGGCGAGCTCATCGAGAAGATCAAGGACCTGCTCGACATTCTGGCCAAGGAAAGCCGGGTGATGGCTATCATCAAGGCCGAACTCAAGGAGATCAAAGACAAGCATGCCACGCCGCGGAAGTCGGAAATTGTGCCCGATGAGGGCGAGATCGCGATCGAAGATCTCATCGCGAATGAGGGTGTCATCATCACGCTGACCCACGCCGGCCTGATCAAGCGCACGAATGTCAGCTCCTACCGCAGCCAGCGCCGTGGCGGGCGCGGGGTCATTGGCATGGCGACCCGCGAAGGAGATTCGCCCGAGGACAGCGACTTTATCGAGCATCTGTTCACGGCCAGCACGCATGATTACCTGATGTTCTTCACGAACACGGGGCGGGTCTACACGGAGCGCGTGCACGAGATTCCCGATATGGGGCGGACGTCCAAGGGGCGGAGCATCGCGAACCTGCTCGAACTACGGGCCGACGAAAAAGTGGCCGCGCTCATCCGGGTGGAGTCAAAGACCGGTCCTGAGCGCCAGGATCTGACTTGGGAACAGCCCGGGTTCGTCTTTTTTGCCACCCAGCAAGGCACGGTCAAAAAGACGGCCTTGTCCGATTTCGCGAACGTTCGCCAGGGTGGCATCATCGCGATTGGCGTGGATCCCGGCGACGGCGTGATCGGAGCCAAGCTGACCACCGGCCAGAACGAGGTGGTGCTCATCACCAAGGGGGGCATGAGCATCCGGTTCAATGAGGAGCAGGCGCGTCCCATGGGTCGACCGGCGACTGGGGTGAAGGGGATCGAACTCGACGCCGATGACGCGGTGGTGGCGTTGGCGATTGTCGATCCGAATGCGCAGTTGCTGGTGGCCGGCAGCAATGGCATTGGGAAGCGCACGCCGTTCGACGAATACCGTCTCCAGAGCCGTGGTGGCAAGGGCATCATCACGATGAAGCTGACGGAAAAAACCGGTCACGTGGTGGGGGCGTTGACGGTGGGAAATGCCGACGAGATGATGTTGATTACGACCAACGGCATCATGGTGCGAACGCGAGTCGCCGACATTCGTGAAGCTGGCCGAAACACCCAGGGCGTGAAATTGATCAACCTTGAGGACAACGATCACCTGCAGGCCATCGCGCGGGTTGTTGGCGAGGGTGATGAAGCCCCGGCGGAGGAAGCGCCCGGCGCGGAACCTCCACCGCCACCGGCTCAGGCGTAGGAGTTCGCCGCGAACGCCCTCTGGGTGGGGAACCGTTTGAAGGCTACCAGTTTTTCCTGAGCTGTTCCGTGCGGTTTGTCCGCAGGATGGGCTTGAACTGGAAGGTCTTTTCGTCGCCCTTGAGCGTTTCCATGAGCTGGATGGCTTGTTGAGGAGTCATCCGGATCATTTTCGCCGGTTGCGCCTGTCCGTCCGGATCGCCTTCGTGCCCTTCTTCCGGCTTGGCCTGCCCGGCCTTGGCCTCCTCGCCTTCCTTTTTTTCCTGATCCTTCTTACCGGCCTGCGATTGCTGTTGCTGCTGGTCCTTGTCGTCGGGCTTCTGGCCCTTCTGTTGATCTTGTTTCTGCGGTTCCTGCTTTTGCTGATCCTGTTTCGATGAATCTTTATCGTCCTTCTTCTGCTGATCCTTCTGGTCCTGCTTCGACTGATCGTTCTGGTCCTTCTTGTCCTCGTTCTTTTGGTCGTCGGAGTTTTGCTGATCCTGCTGCTGTTGATTGAGCAGTTCCCAGAATTTTTTCAAATGCGGATCGTCGGGGTGCAATTGCAGCCCTCGTTCGACCTCAGCCTTGGCAAGCTGGTTTGAGCCGGCCAGGAAATGCTGGGCACCCCGGTGAAAGTAGACGTCTTGCGTGGGCAATTGTTGCGCCCCGCAGGGCGACGCCAAGCCAAGCAGACCGAAAATTGAGAGCCCGAGGAAAGCGCCGAGGTTGCCTCCGCGTCGTCGGGCATCCCGGCAGCCCATCGGAGTGCGATTGAGAGCCCGGCTATTTCGGAGCGATTTCATGGATTTGTTTCAAACGTTCGATATAGCCATCGACTTCCTTGGTCTTCGCCGCGGGATTGCGGGCCTTCTCACCCTCCATGATCTGGAGGGCGCGTCCGTAATCGTGACGGCGTTGGGCGGCTTCGGCGTCGCGCCTGGCCTGGTCGCGCCGACGGGCCCACTCGCGCAATTCGGCCAGTTTGCCTTCGACGAACCGCAGGTTGTAGACCGCGTTGGCGTCATTGGTTTGCAGCGTCAGCGCATTGCGGAAGCTCTTGGCGGCCTCTTCCCACTGGGTCTGGCGGCTGGCGAATTCCGTCATCGCTTCGCCCATCCGAAACTGCGTATTGCCGAGGTTGTAGTAAGCCTTCTGCTGGAGCGCGACGTCCGGCGCGGTGACGGCGGCGAGCAGATGGCTGTGCGCCCGATCGTATTGCCCGGATTGATAGGCGGCCGCCGCGAGGTTGAAGTGGAGGCGTGGATCCTCCTTCTCCTTGAGGGCAGCCTCATATTCGACCAGGGCATCCATGTAGCGGCCCTTGTTATAATAGCGATAGCCCTCGGCCGAGGATGCTCCAGCCGGTGACGCCGAAGCGAACAACGTCACAAGCCCGAGCCCGAGCCCGATCACGGCGCGGGCGGCGGCGGACACCGCCGGCGTCACGGCGGTGGTGGGACCGTCGCGGGTCGGACCCGCTTGAGTCCGGGTGGGTTTGCGCTCGGGCACGAACATTTCGGCCAACAGTAGCAGCAGGGCCGCGCCGAGCAACCACTGGTAGCGCTCGTGGTAGCGGCGCACACGTTGGGAGGCGAGATCGCTTTTGGGCAGGCGGGACAGGCCGTTCGCGTAAAGCTGTTGGATCGTGTTGGCCCCGGAGAGGCGCATGTAGAATCCGCCGGTGGCCTCGGCGATCTGGCGCAGCACATCCTCGTTCAGGCGCGACTTTACCGCATTGCCATCCTCGTCCTTGAGGAACTCAACGCGGCCCTGCGAGTCCGTCAGTCGAATGAGTTCGCCATTGGGCGTGCCTACTCCGATGGTGAAGATGCGGAGTCCCTCCTTGGCGGCCGCCTTCGCTGTATCGACCGCGCTGCCGTCGTGATCCTCGCCGTCGGTGAAAATGACGAGCACCTTGTGGTTGTCGCCCTTGTCCTTGAACGCAGCCTGGGCGGACAATATGGCTTCAGACAACGCAGTGCCGCCCTGAGGAATGATGTCGGTGTCGAGGATCTCCACGCTTTGGCGGAAGGCTTCGTCATCGAGGGACAGCGGGCATTGGAGGAACGAACTGCCGGCGAACGCGACCAATCCCAGGCGATCGGCCGCGGCGGACTTGCGCAGGTCGAGCGCGGCGAGTTGTGCGCGCTTGAGCCGGTTGGGGGCGAGGTCCCCCGCCAGCATGCTTCTCGACGTGTCGATGGCGACAATGACATCGAGGCCCTTGGAGCGCGCTTCCTCCCAGGTAAAACCGAGCTGCGGGCGAGCGAGCACAATCCAGAGGAGCACCAGCGCGGCGCCGAGCAGGGCGAGCTTCATCTTTTTGCGCTGAGGCGAAACTCCCCCGGTGAGCGAGGTCAGGAGTCGGGCGGCGACGAACCGGGCCAGGAGCCGTTGACGCGTCCGCCAGGTCAACCAGAGGAACAGGACGAGGGCCGGGATGAATACCGGCAGCAGGTAAAGGATCAAGGGATGCTCGAACCGGAAATCGTTCATGGCAGCCGCCTCCATACGGTTTGCCCGAGGACAACCTCGAGCAGCAGGAGCAAGAGGCCGGGGATCACGGCCCAGTGGAAAAGTTCCCTGATTTGAACGTAGCGTTTCACCTCGACCTCGGTCTTCTCGAGCTTGTCGATGTCGTCGTAGATCCGCCGGAGCGTCTCGGTGCTGTCGGCTCGATAGTACTTGCCGCCGGTTTTCTTGGCGATCTCCTCCAGGGTTTTCTCGTCGATGTCCACCGGCACCTGGGCGTAGACCTTGCGCCCGAAGAGGTCGTAGCCCCGCGGAAAAGGTGCGGTGCCGCGGGTGCCGACGCCAATGGTGTAGACCTTGATCTGCAACGCTTGCGCTGCTTCGGCGGCGGTCAGCGGCGGAATCTTGCCGGCGTTGTTCTGACCGTCCGTCATCAGGATGACGATCTTGCTCTTGGACTTGAGTTCGCGCAGGCGATTGACGGCTGCAGACAGTCCGGAGCCGATGGCGGTGCCGTCTTCGATCGTGTGCAATTCCAGGCGCTCGACGTTCTGCTGCAGGAACGAGTGATCGAGCGTCAACGGAGCGGCGATGTAAGCCTTGCCGGCAAAGGCGATCAGGCCCATCCGATCGCCCGGGCGTCGGTCGATGAATTTCTTCAGCACGTCTTTGGCGATCTGGAGCCGGTTGACGCGTTCGCGGTTGAGTTCGAAATCCTCCGACTCCATGCTGCCGGACAGATCGATGGCGAGGGCGATGTCGATGCCGCTGGCCTTGACGCTGGTTTCGCTCTGGCTGAGTTGCGGTCGGGCCAGGGCGAAAATCAGGATGGCGAGCGCCAGCCAGCGCAGAGCGAGAAGCGCCTGTCCGGCCCGCGAGCGGCTGGCGCTTGAGACATTGCGGACGAGGTCAGCCGAGGAATACAGAAATGCCGCCGGACGGCCTTGGCGACCGAGCAACCACGCCGCCAGCGGCAAGGCCGCGAGCAGGAGCAGAAACCATGGTTGAGCGAAGCTAAAGCTCATTTTTTGGGAGACCGATCGGTCGGATCGGAGTGATCGATCGGAGCCGTCGGCGCAACCGGCTCAACGAACTGGGTCTCGTCCACCAGGCGGAGGGCGGCTTCGTGGAGGTCGCGCAGGGTCGATTCGGTCGGTTCGAAGCGGGCGAATTTCACCAGGTCGCAGCTCTGCAAAAAGTTTTGCAGGCTTTTCTTCTGCTCGGCATTCAGGGCCGGGCTGCCTTGCAGTTCCACGAGGAACTCTTCCGTGGTGCGTTCAGGGGCGTGAAGTTGGAAGCGTTCCTCCAGATAGACTCGAAGCGTGCTGGAAACCACCGTGCAGAACCGGTCCGGATCCGAAATATACTGCAGGGCTTCCGCCAGCTTTTGCCGCGCTCGAATGTGTGGAGGCACGACCGGTGGCGGCGCAGCCGCCACCGTCGTTCGTTTCCGCCGGAACCACCAGAAGGCCAATACCGCGGCCAGGGCGACGGCGGCAATCGTCCACCAAACCCAGTTCAATTCGCCCGGCATCCGGAGCGGCGGTTCGATCGGTCGCAGATCGTTCACCGTTGAGGTCGTTGCCGTCGCGCCGGATTGGTTCGTCATCCGCGTGCCCTCCGCCGTTCCCGATTTTCGAAGAAGCGCCCCAGCGCGGCTCCGTACGGCTGTCCTGTGAGAAGCTGGATTGAATCGATCCCGGCCGATCGAAAGAGCCGTCCGAGATCCGCATTGGCTTGCAGCCGCCGTTCCTTGAAGGCGGCCCGGGCGCGGGGATTCGTTTTTACCTCCACCACCCGGCCCGTTTCGGCGTCCTCAAGGATTAAACGACCTAGATCCGGCAGTTCCATCTCGTGAGGATCCACGATTTGCACGGCCACGACGTCGTGCCGGCGATGGGCCTGACGAAGCGCCGGGTAACAGCCTTGTGCCATGATCGAATCGGTCGATGGTCGCCCGCCTGAGCCCGGCAGGGCAGGGATCTTGAGCGGCCGCGCGGGCGGGGTGTCGTCGAGAAAATCCGAAATGGCCACGACAATCGACCGGTGGTCGGTGACACGATTCATGAACTCCAGCGCGCGGGTCAGGTTGGTTCCGCGCCGCTTGGGCTCGAAGAAGAGAATTTCCCGGATGACCCGCAATACGTGCCGGCGGCCCTTGCGCGGGGGCATGTATTTCTCCACCTCGTCGGTGAAAAGTATCAGGCCGACCTTGTCGTTGTTGCGGATGGCGGAGAAGGCCAGCACCGAACCAATCTCCGCGGCCAGTTCCCGCTTCGATTGCTCGCCAGAACCAAACAGCCCGGAGGCGCTGACATCCACCACCAACATCAGCGTCAGCTCACGTTCCTCGACGAACTTCTTTACGAAAGGATGGTTCATTCGGGCCGTGACGTTCCAATCGATCGCGCGCACTTCGTCTCCAGGTTGATACTCGCGCACCTCTTCGAAGTTCATCCCCTGACCTTTGAAAACGCTGTGATACTGTCCGCCCAGCGTTTCCGTCACGAGCCGGTTCGTCCGCAGCTCGATTTGCCGGATCTTTTTGAGAATCTCCCGGGGAATCATTCGATTGGCGATTGGCGATTTTCGAATTGGGATTGGGACTGGGATTGGGACTGGGATTGGGACTGGGATTGGGACTGGGATTGAAGCGAACGAGGTGCCTTGACGCTTGCACCTCGTGCGGGGCGCACGCAGCGGCTTGAACGTGGCGCGGAACTCAAATCGCAAATCGCGGATTTAAACTCTGGAATCATCAGGGCACGGGCAGTTCGTCGAAGATTTTCTGGACGATGGTTTCCGTCGTCTTCTCCTCGGCCTCGGCTTCGTAAGTGATGGCGACGCGGTGGCGAAGGACGTCCATCCCGATGCTTTTGACATCCTGGGGTGTGACGTAGCCGCGGCCTTTGAGGAAGGCGTAGGCCTTGGCGGCGAGCGCCAGGGCGATGGTGGCGCGGGGCGAGGCGCCGAGTTGGATGAGGCCCTGGAGCTGGATCTTGTAATGGCCGGGATCGCGCGTGGCGCAGACCAGGTCGACGATGTAATCCTTCACCTTGTCGTCGACGTAGATCTCGTTGATGACCTTGCGGGCAGAGAGGATGTCCTTCGGATCCACCACGGGCTTGGCTTCGGGCAGGTTGGCTGTCCGGGCCATCAGGTCCAGGATTTGTCGTTCTTCCTCGCGGGTGGGATAGCCGATCTTGAGTTTGAGCATGAAGCGATCGACCTGCGCTTCGGGGAGCGGGTAAGTGCCTTCCTGTTCGATGGGATTCTGCGTCGCCAGGACGAGGAAGGGTTCCTCCAGCTTGAACGTTTGATCGCCGATCGTGACCTGCTTTTCCTGCATCGATTCCAGCAGTGCGCTCTGCACCTTGGCGGGCGCACGGTTGATTTCGTCCGCGAGAACCAGATTGGCAAAGATGGGACCTTTGCGGGTGGTGAACCCGCCGGACTGCGGATTGTAGATCTGAGTGCCCACGACGTCGGCGGGCAGCATGTCGGGGGTGAACTGGAGGCGGGAGAACTTGACGTGCAAACAGGAGGCGAGGGACTTCACGGAGAGCGTCTTGGCGAGGCCGGGGACGCCTTCGAGCAGGACGTGGCCGTTGGCGAGGAGGCCGATGACGAGTCGTTCGACCAGATAGTTCTGGCCGATGACGACCTTGCCGATCTCGGTAAAGAGCGGACGAATGAAGGCGCTGGCCTTCTGGACCTCTTCGTTGATGGCGCTGATACCAGTATTCATGGGCGGAGAGTGTTGCCGGAGAGGGACTAAAAGCTCAAGTGCCGAACCGGTAGGGCGCGTTACAGATTTGTAAGTGTCGGCGGACGCGGCGAGCGGCTGCTGACATGGTGGGCTTGCCATCTCCGGCCAAAGCTGGATAAACAACGGGCATGAAACTCCACCTCGTCGGGGCCGGCGCGCTGCTGTTGGCCACGTCCGGATTCCTGCTGGCGCAAGAGCCCGTGGCTGATCTCAATCTCATGCAGACTCGAAAAACGTTCTCCCGGCAGATTGCGCGGACCCTTCAATGTGAATACCTGCTGTTCCTGCCGAAGGGCTACGACGCCGCGGGCAAAAAGGAGTGGCCGCTGATTCTGTTCCTGCATGGGGCTGGAGAACGCGGGAGCGACCTCGCCAAGGTCGCGGTGCACGGCCCTCCGAAGTTGGTGAAGAAGCGGGCGGATTTTCCTTTTATCCTCGTGTCTCCGCAGTGCCCGGCGGAGCAGGTTTGGTCGGATGAAACGTTACTGGGCTTGCTCGACAGCGTCGTGGCCGAGCACAAGGTTGACGCCCGGAGAGTGTATCTGACCGGCCTGAGCATGGGTGGGTATGGGACGTGGAGCCTTGGTGTCAAATATCCTGAGCGATTCGCGGCCATTGCGCCGGTTTGTGGTGGGGGCGAGACGATCAATGTGCTGTTGGCGGCGAACGCGAAAGCGTCGGCGCTGAAATCGCTCGGCGTATGGGCGTTTCATGGGGCCAAAGACAGTGTGGTGAATTTGGCTGAGTCCGAGCGGATGGTGAGTGCGTTGAAGAAGGCTGGGGTGAAAGAGGTGGAATTAACGGTCTATCCGGATGCGGATCACGACTCGTGGACCCGGACCTACGCGAACGAGAAGCTCTACGACTGGTTTTTGCAGCATGTGCGTCCATGACGTGCGGGAGGGGGAGGGGAGGGTATCAAACCCGTTGACGCGTCATTGGTTGCAAAAAACCTCTTGCTACGTGGGTGGGTGGTCCATATAGTGCGCGCTCTTTTTAGAGAAAGACTTACGAATATGCGTCGCCCCAAAGGCATTAAAACGAGAAAAGCGGTGGCCAAACGATTCAAGATCACCGCGCGCGGCAAGGCACTGCGGCATCGCGCCGGCCGTCGCCACCTGAACCAGACCAAGAGCCGCAAGCGCCGCCGTGCGTTGGGGCGGTCCGCGACCGTGGATACGACCGACCTATATCGCATCACGCAGAATCTGCCGTTCAGTCACTGAACGGCGCCGCGTGTCATGCTGAACTGAGCGAATCGAACAACCCAAACTAATTTCCAGCCATGCGAGTAACCAACGCCGCCGCTTCCCGCAAACGTCGCGGGAGAATGCTACAAGCCGCCAAAGGCTTTCGTCTCAAACGTTCCAAGCTGTACCGTTACGCCTCGGACGCCGTTGATCACGGCCGCCAGTATGCCTACCGGGACCGCAAGACCAAGAAGCGCAATTTCCGGGCGCTTTGGCAGATTCGAATCAACGCGGCGGTGCGTCAGGCCGGATTGACCTACAGCCGTTTTATGGAAGGCCTCAAGGCTGCCAAGGTGTCGATCGACCGCAAGGTCCTCGCTGACATCGCGGCTCAGGATGCGCAGGCGTTCGCCTCCATCGTGGAGACGGCGAAGAAGGCGCTGAAGAGCAAGCCCGCGGCGAGCCTGGCCAAGGCGTAAGCCGGGGCGCACGCTTGCTCCGACCGAGCTCCCGTAACGAATTCAATCAGGCGACCCGGCCGGGTCGCCTTTTTCTTTGACGCTCCAAACGGGCGGCCCTTAGCCTCCGCGCCTGATGGAATCCGGATACGTACCCAGCCCGTGGATGATGCTGCCCTTTGGGGCATTGCTGGCGTTGATTGCATTGGCTCCTTTGTTCTTCGCGGACTGGTGGGGGCGACGCTATCCGATCGTGGCGCTTGGGCTCGGCGCCGTGACGATGGGCTACTATCTGTTTTTTCTGCCCGCGGGCGCGCGCGTGACGGCCCTGCATACCGGCCAGGAATATTTTAGCTTCATCGCGTTGATTGGGGCGTTGTTCGTGGTTTCGGGAGGAATTCATATCACGGTCAAAGGCGAGGCCACGCCTGCGGTGAATGTGTTGTTCCTGGTGCTTGGCGCGGTGGTGGCCAACGTGCTGGGCACGACAGGTGCGTCGATGCTGTTGATTCGTCCCTGGCTGCGGATGAACAAGTATCGGGTGACCGCGCACCACGTTGTCTTTTTCATTTTCATCGTCTCGAACGTGGGTGGGGGGCTTACGCCGATCGGCGATCCTCCGCTCTTTCTTGGTTATTTGAAAGGCGTGCCCTTTTGGTGGGTGGCGGAGCATTGCTGGCCAATGTGGGTCACTGGGCTCGCGCTGTTGTTGGCCATGTTCTATGTGGTGGATTCCATCAACTTTCGTCGGGCGCCGCGGGCCGTGCGGGATCTGCAGACGGCCGATGAGCGATGGCGCTTCGAGGGCTTGGGCAACCTGATTTTTCTCGCGGTCATTCTGGGCAGCGTTTTTGTGGAGAAACCTCGGTTCTTGCGCGAGGCGTTGATGATTGCGGCGGCTCTGGGTTCGTATCTCACCACGCCGAAGCCGGTGCATGCGGCCAATCACTTTAATTTTCATCCCATTCAGGAGGTGGCGATATTGTTTGCCGGAATTTTTGCGACGATGATGCCGGCGCTTGACTGGCTTCAGGCCAATGCCGGCCAGATGGGCGCGCCGAGCGCGGGATTCTACTATTGGGGGAGTGGAGCGCTCTCGAGTGTCCTCGACAACGCGCCGACCTATCTCAGTTTCCTGGAGGCGGCCTTGGGTGCGTTTGTCCGGCCGGAGGCGGTCGAGCAGATTCGGCAGTTGGTGGAGGCCGGGGGGGCTGGCGCCGCCGGCACCGGGGAGCTGGTGCAAAACGCGTTCGGTGCATTGCAGCGATATCACCCGGGCGGACTGACGGATCGATCGCTGGTGGTGGACCAGATGGAGGTGGCGTTTCTGGTGGGCAATCCAGGATTGAGCCGTTACCTCGTGGCAATCAGCGTCGGGGCCGTTTTCTTCGGTGCCAATACTTACATTGGGAACGGGCCTAATTTCATGGTCAAAGCCATCGCGGACCACGCCAAGGTCAACACCCCCTCCTTTCTCGGCTACATTTTCAAGTTCACGCTTCCCGTGATGACCCCGATGCTGGCGGTCGTTTGGTGGATGTTCTTTCGGGGGTAGAATAGCTTTGCCAGTTCCCTTCAATCCGTGTCACATAACTTCCCGTCGTAGCTGGTCCATGCGGTTTCTCTACAACATCCTGTTTACGTTGGCGTTCTGTTTGAGCGCTCCGTTTTACTTTCTCAAGATGCGCCGCCGCGGAAATTGGCGCGAAGGATTTGCCCAGCGATTCGGCCGGTTCGACGCCAAGGTCAAGCAGGCGATGACCAATCGGCACGTTCTCTGGATTCACGCGGTGAGCGTGGGCGAGGTCAACATCGCGACCCAGATGATTCTCGCGATCGAACGGAGACTTCCGAACATGAAGATAGTGGTGTCCACCACCACGTCGACGGGCATGGGCGAGCTGAACAAACATTTGCCGTCCCACATCCACAAGATCTATTACCCGATTGATCGAGCGCGTTATGTCAAAAGCGCTCTGCTCTCGATTCACCCGGACGCCATTGTCCTGGTGGAAGCGGAAGTCTGGCCGAACTTTCTCTGGGGAGCCAAGCGCATGGGAATTCCGACCTTTTTGGTCAACGCCCGGTTGTCGGACCGCTCGTATCGTGGCTATAAGCGCTGGGGATTTCTCTTTCGACCTTTGTTCGCTGAATTTGCGGGGGTCGGATGCCAGAACGAAGCCGATGCGGCGCGTCTGCGCGAATTGGGCTGCCGCCCCGATGCGATCCGAGTGGTGGGGAGCCTGAAGTTCGACGCGGCAACCATTCCGGAACGGCGCGTCCTCGATGTTCGGCGTCTCTTTGACCAGTTGGGCGTGCCAGCGAATGCCCGGATTATTGTGGGAGGCTCGACTCATGCCGGCGAGGAGGGCGCTTTGGCCGAGGCGTTCCTGCGCGTGCGGGCGAAAATTCCCGACGCTTTTCTGGTGGTCGTTCCCCGCCACTTTGAACGGGGCCGGGAGGCGGGCCGCGAAATTTCTGAAAAGGGCGTGAGCTTCATCTATCGCAAGGATGTCACTCCGAACACGTGCGTTGGTCCGGGCGAAGTGGATTGTCTCCTCGTCAATACGACGGGCGAATTGAAATATTTCTACGAGCAGGCTCATGTCATCTTTGTGGGCAAGAGCCTAACTGCGGAAGGTGGCCAGAACCCCATCGAGCCGGCGGCTCTGGGCAAGCCAATCGTGTTCGGGCCGAACATGCAGAACTTCTCCGCGATCGCTGCGCAATTTCTGGCGCAGGGCGGCGCCATTCAGGTGCGGAACGTGGACGAACTCAGCACGGCATTGGAATCGGTCCTGTCCGACCCGGCCAAGGCCGATCGGATCGGACGGACGGCGTCGGCGGTGGTTCGCGAAAACCTGGGTGCCATGGAGCGCACGGTGGAAATGATCGTCGAACAACTCGATGGCACGGAAATTTTCGTTGCGCCGGGATAAAACGCCGCTGGCCCGCGTTGGACGCGTTCGCGCGGACCAAGCTCGCGTCAGCAGTCTCCGGCAGGGTCGGAACATCCCTCAATCATGATGAAAATGCACACCGCCGGAACGCGATTCGGTCGAGCCCCAGGCCAGGACTGGCACCCTGCCATTTCCACAAATCGCTGGCGCGTCCCAGCCGGATCCAGGGGCGGCCTGCTCTTCGGTTTGCTCTGGGCGGTGGCCGCTTCCTCCCCGGCGGCAGAGTCGCGAACGATGCACTATCCTCCGGCCAATGGCGGTGTGCCCGCCCTGCTCGTCCAACGTGAACGACAGCAACGCGCCGCGGCATCGGCGCTAAGCGCTCCGTTCAGTTTTCGATTTACCAATCAGCTCGCGGCCAGCGGCATCACCTTCCACCAGCACAGCGTGGAGGACGCTTTGAAGTGGTGGAAACCGGCTCATTACGATCACGGCTCCGGGCTGGCGGCAGCCGATGTGGATGGCGACGGGCGCGTCGATCTTTACTTCGTCAATCAGCTCGGCCCGAACCAGCTTTGGCGGAATCTGGGCGGCGGCCGCTTTGAGGACATCACTGCACGGTCGGGAACGGGGCTGGCGGGATTGATCCATGTGGGGGCAGCCTTCGCCGACATCGACAACGATGGTGATCCGGATCTCCTTGTCACCACCGTGCGGGGTGGCACTGCTCTGTTCGAAAACGTTGGCGGGGGTCGTTTTCAAGACATCTCGAAGTCGTCCGGGATCGACGGACGTGGACATTCCGCGGGCGCGGCGTTTCTCGATTTCGATCGGGACGGTCGGCTGGATGTCGTGGTGTGCAACCTCGGCGCGTTCACGCAGGAAACCCTCGGGCCGGGCGGGTTCCATCGGGCAATGACCAACGCGTTCCACGGGCATCTATTCCCGGAAAGATTCGAGCGCAAACGCCTCTACCGAAATCTCGGTGAGCGACGATTCCGTGACATCACCGACGAGATTGGCTGGAAGGACGAGAGCTGGGCGGGGGACGTGACAATCACCGATTTGAATGGCGACGGCTTTCCTGATCTTTACCTGCCGAATATGCAGGGGGACGATCATTACTATGAGAACGACCGCGGACGTCGTCTGGTGGACCGGACGGAGGCCTATTTTCCGCGGACACCATGGGGCAGCATGGGCGTCAAGTTCTTCGACTACGATCGCGATGGGCGACTGGACTTGTACGTGACGGACATGCACTCGGACATGACCGAGACGCAGACGCGCGCCGGGCGGACGGTTTTGGGCAGCGAGTTCGAGAAATCCAAAAGTGATGCGTGGTGCACGGTGTTTTGGACCGATGCCTTTTTGCAGGGCGCCTCCAACAATATTTTCGGCAATGCATTTTACCGAAACCCGGGCGCGACGCCCTTCGAGGAGATCTCCCAGGCGGCCGGCATGGAGACTTACTGGCCCTGGGGTGTGAGCGTGGGCGACCTGAATGCCGACGGCTGGGAGGATGCGTTTGTGACGGCGGGGATGGGCTTTCCGTTTCGTTACGCGATCAACTCAGTGCTCTTAAACGATCGCGGTCGCCGTTTCTACGACGTGGAGTTTCTCGTGGGCATTGAACCGCGCACAGGCGGCGCGATTGACCGTGAGATGTTCACGCTCGACTGCGCTGGAGCCGATCGCAGCCATCAGCTGTGCGGCGGGCAATCGACGCCGGTGGTGGTTCACGGCGCGTTGAGCAGTCGGTCTTCGGTGGTGGTGGACCTGGACGACGACGGCGATCTGGACGTGGTCACCAACGAGCAGAATGACCAGCCGCAAGTGTTCATCAGCGATCTGGCCCAGCGCCAGGCGGTTCGATGCCTGAAAGTGCGACTGGTGGGCACGCGATCCAATCGGGACGGTCTGGGCGCAATGGTCAAAGTCATGGCGGGCGGTCAGTTGCAATGCCGCTTGGTGGATGGCAAATCCGGTTATCTGGCGCAAAGCGTACTACCGCTCTACTTCGGCTTGGGCTCGGCCAAGGTGGAACGAGTCGAGGTGACCTGGCCATCCGGTCAAGTTCAGTCCGTTCGTGATGGATTGCCGGACAGCGGGCTTCTAACGGTGCGCGAGCCGCTGGGGCAGCCCTGAGGGCACGACGTTTAGCGTCGGATGCGATAAAACCGGTATCCGGATCCGGCCGACGAAGTTGGGTCGAGGATGGTCGCCTGGCCGTTGGTTAGGACGGCCTGGCCGATTGAATTCCAATCCGACAAATCAGGTGATGCTTCCACCCGGCCAAGGGCACCAGTTGGACCGGACAGGCGGAGCTGCCATTGGCTGTTGACCCGTGTCGGTGGCGCCGAGAACCGGACGGGGGCCTCCACGACGCCCTCCGTCAATTGCAGGTCGAAGCTGAGGTCAGGCTCCCAATTCAGAAATCGGTGGACTTCAGCTGCGATCACATTGGTGCCGACTCGCAAAAGCGACGGGGCCACGGCGACGGAGTGCCAGATGTTTTGCGCTTCGCTGGTGCTGGCCGCGGCGAATTCCGCATAGGGCGAGTTGGGTGACAAGCCGCGCCGCCAAACCTCGGTTCCGTTCAGGTAGACGGCGATGCCGTCGTTGAAACAGACCCGGAGCGCGAGATTGGTGAACGCGGTGGAGGTTAAAACAAAGGCGCGACGAAAGTAAGTGGTGGGATTTTTGTCAAAGTCGTCGATCCCATAAGACACCGTCGTTAGTTCGTCGCCTTGTCCGTAGCCCAGCTGGGCTTTGCCTTCCGGCCAGGCCCCGTCAAGGTAGTCGCGTGCGCGCCAGGCGGTCCCCAGGTCAACTCCCGCGTCTTGATACCGCCACGCTGAGCCCGGGGGAATCATGACCACGGGCTGACGGGGAAGGTTGGCTGTATCCGTCCGGCGATAAAAATAGTTGGTCTGGCTGAATCCCTCGCTCAACGTGAAATATCCAAGCCCGGTGTGGTGAAAGGTGATGGCCTCACCGTTGGGCTCGTTCGCGACGGGAATACTTTTGCCGCTTGCAGCGAGGGCGTCGCCGACGGTTTGCGTCAGGCTCCGGGTCCAGAGCCAGGCGGTCCCGCCGCGACGGAGAGCGATGAGCCGGCCATCGGGCGAGATGTCACCACCCGACACCTTGAAAAAGCTGATCTCCCGGACGAAGGACAACGTGATGTCGCCCCCGGCGTCGAGCAACGCCCGGCTGGCACGGTAGACCCGGCAACTGTTGGTCAGTTTGGTGGCGATGAACAGATCGCCGGTGAGCGGATCAATCATCAGGGCCTCCGCGTTGAACGGGCCATCTGGATAACGCAGCAGGATCTCCTGCGAGCCCACCGCCGTGCGCAGCCAGGGGGCGGCGGCCGAGTTGGTTGCCACCGCCGGTTCGGGCAGCCGGATCACCCGCACATAATCGCGCACGAGGTCGTTGTCACCGATGTCCCCGAGATAGAGATATTGATACTCCGGCAACGGTCCGGGCCCAATGGCGATGTCTTCAAAGTCACCCGAAAACACCGACGAGATGCTGTAAGTGCCGAGCAGGGAGCCGTTGGTGGAGATGGCGTAGAGATTGGGCGCGGAATCGTTGTGCGTCCAAAGAACCCCCGGATTTTGACGGCTGGCAATCAAGCCGGAGGCCTCGTTAATTTCAAACGCTTCGACGAGACCGAAATTCACGGCGGAGCTGAAGGACTGGGCATGGGTTGCTGGCGACAGGAAGAATCCAAGGAGGGCGGCGGCAAAGGCAAAATACGTCCGGAAAAGCGTCATGGTACGACTCGGTGACACGCCGGAAGCTAAAGGAACTTGGTCTGTGGCGCAAGCGGAGCGCGGGACCGGAGCGCGGACCGGCGGGCGATGGATACGGGCGCGAACTCCCGTTTGGAGCGCAGGCTGCGGATCCTGCGATGGCGGGAGCCGCAGTCTCGGGGCGGCGTCTTCAGCCGGGGTAGAAGCGGGTGCTCAGGACGACATTCAAAGCGTGCACTGCCAGGCTTAGCTCGCCGAACGCGTCGATGGCATCGTCGGTCAGGCCACCCGCCTCGCATCGGCGTTGAACCCGCTGGAATCGGCGGGCGAGGGGGCTGGTCT
The DNA here is from genome assembly GCA_044230345.1 of Limisphaerales bacterium. Classification (GTDB taxonomy): domain Bacteria; phylum Verrucomicrobiota; class Verrucomicrobiia; order Limisphaerales; family JADJPG01; genus JBGARF01. Next base: position 118,629 of record JBGARF010000012.1, on the reverse strand, counting down.
CGTCCTCGTCACCCGTGCGACTGAGAAGCTTCTGCACCTTGACCGCCCGCTGGCGGGTGCTCCGGACAACCTTTATCGCCGCGGGGATATCCAGTTCGCCCCGGGCGACGGCCTTGAACAGGTCACACTCGAACTCTCGGCAGCGCTTGGGGCGGTCGGCGTAGACCTTGCAACGGAGGTCGGGGCCGAGCGCAGAGCAAGGCTGGGGAATGGTGGCCGCATGCCGGCGGGGGTTAACCGTCAGTCCGGCCGCTTCGAGCCGTTGTGGGTCATCGCTGGCCTGCAGTTCGACATCGCGGAAAATCACGCCATTGCAGCAAAGGCCGCATTGCAGGCAGAGGTCGCGGATGATTGTGCTGGGAGCCATGGATGACGGCGGGCGAGAACGGGGTTGGGAGGGGTGAATTGGCGGATGGTGAACTGGAATTTTGATCGACAGGGCGAGGGATTCTACCGATACATTGGAGGCATGAAGACAAAGCTCGTGACGATGGGATGCGTGATCGGCTTGCTGCTCAGCAGTGCGCCGGGGGCGAAGGCGTTTGATGACGGCAGCCCGGAAGCGATTGCGGCGGATGTTTTGGTCGCTCGCCCCGCCTGTTTTGCGGCCACGGTCGTGGGCTCGGGCTTCTTTGTGCTGGCGTTGCCGTTTGCCGCCATCAGCGGCACGGTGAAGAAGACAGCCCGCACGCTCGTCACCGGCCCGGGACGCCTGACGTTTACGCGGCCGGTCGGAGATTTTAGTAATTTCACGCCTTAAGAATCGAGAGATTGTCGAGGGGATTGCCTCGCGGAACGAGGCAACGCCCGGAGGCGGGATGGCTGCGCATGGCTGCGGGCCGGTGAGTGTGTGCGGGCGAACGAGCGGTCCGCATCACACTTAAAGACCTCAAGGTTGAGAACTCACACCGTCATGATTTCCTTTTCCTTGTGGGCCAAGTGCTCCTCGATCTTCTTGATAAATTTGTCCGTCATCTTCTGAACTTCGGTCTCGGCGTGCTTTTCCTCGTCCTCGGCGATGTCGCCTGCTTTTTTCTCCTTTTTGAGGGCTTCCATCGCGTCACGGCGAACGTGCCGGACTGCCACCCGGCCGTCTTCGGCCAGTTTCTTGACGGCTTTGACCAGTTCGTGGCGTCGTTCTTCGCTGAGATCGGGAAGGATGATGCGGATGCCTTTGCCTTGGGTTGACGGGTTAAGACCGAGGTTGGCTTTCTGAATCGCTTTCTCGATCGGACTGATGGAGGTGGCGTCCCAAGGCTGGATCAGAATCATGCGCGACTCGGGCGTGGTGATGCCCGCCAGTTCCCGAATGCGCATGTGCGATCCGTAAACCTCGACCAGAATGTTTTCAACCAGCGCTGGCGAGGCTTTGCCGGTCCGGATCGTGGAGAATTCATTCACCACAACCTGTTCGGTCTTTTCCATTTTTTCCTCTGCTTCCAGCAGAATATCGTCGAGTGCCATAAGTGCGGCGACCGTAGCAAACGCGTTCAGGACTGTATAGGGGCAATGTGTTTCCTGTGTTTCCTCGATCCCCGCGCAAGTTTGGAAAACCGCAGATTGACTGAGATGAACGCAGATAAGGACGGGGCTCTCGTCGAACCTGCCTCTCCCGCCTCTCCGAGTCGTAATCTATCTATGCTCGTGCAGCGCCGGATTCTAATCCGCCACCGCTGCCGCCGAGGGTAACGGTCTGAGACGATAGAAGCGTTGGGGCAGGGACGCAGCGTCCTCGTCGATGTAGTGGAGCGCGCCGTCGATGGGAAATACTTCGCCCAGCGTCTGCCATTGGCGCAGGTCTGGACTGCCTTCAATGGCCAGCGCGGCAGAGCCGTCGGCGGCGAAGCAGAGGTGCATGAAGCCGCCCGGGAGACGTTCGCAAAGCGCACCGTTCGGCAAATGCACCCACGGCTCGTCGGCGATCAGCGCTGTCGCTCGCGCCCGAGTCCCAATCTGATACGAGTTGGCGGACCCGTCGCCCGCAGGGCGGGGGTCAATCCTCATCACCACCGTTTCCAGCGGCTCGCGCACGTCATCCGCGACCGGAGTCGCGGTGATCAGGACAAAGCGGCGGCCGCGAGGGATGACTACGCTTCCCGGCAGATTCTCATAGTCAACGCCGTGCGTGGCGGTGCCGTGAAGGGAATAATTGACGGTGAGAGCGTCGTTCGTCGGGCCGGTTCTCGCGATGCGGAACGAAGCCGTGTTCACTTCACCAGCTGTGCGCGGTTCAACGGCAAAAGCGTCGGCCGCGGCGATCGTGATGACGGGCAGGTCGCTGCCCGATCCGACGCGGATACGCACGGGTGCCGAAGTGACGGACGTGGCGCCGTCGTTGTGGGCGATCGCGGTTAGGAGGTATTCGCCTGGATCAGCGTCCCGCCAGACCAAGGAGTACGTGTGCACTTCGCCGGGTGCAGGTGGCCGGATAAACTCCAGAATGCTTTCACCGATGAGTTTTCCATTGGCCAGAAATTCAACTCGATTGACGGAGCCCTCGAGGTCGAATGCCTCGGCGTCGATGGCAATGGGATCGCCTGGAGCGAACGAGGTGCCGGAGTCGGGGCGGATGAGCTGAACGCTCGTGCGAGTGAGCCCGTCGTCGCGAATGTAGACAACCGCGCTGGGGTGGCGAGGATCGATCTCGAAACCGAAGCACGGCATGCCGATCGGCGGCACGGTGACGGGCGGACAGTGGGAAAGGCGGGCAATGACGGTCTCGACGCCCTCGCTCTGGTTGTCAACGTTGGGAACGATCTCGATCGTGGTGCTCAACGCGCCTGCCGGGATGGTGACGACGAAGGGTTGCGCGGGATAGTCCAAGTCCGGTTTGGCGGTGCCGTCAAACAGGACAAAACAGGTGATGCCCGCATCGGTTGGTCCAGAGCGCGAGATCGTAAACTCGCCGCGGAATGCCAGGCGCCGGAAGGGAAAAGAGGTTTCTTCGGCAATCATCCGTGTCGCTTCGATCGAAACCACGGTCACCGGCGGCGGGTCGCCCACCTGCACATGAACCGGCGGCGTCTGGACAAACTGATTTGATCCTATTTCGCTTCGGGCCGTCAGGGTGTGCCGTCCGGGCGGGGGATTGGTCCAGATTACGGTATGAACGCTGGGCAGGCAGGGGATCGGCCTGCGGTCCACGTTTAGAGGTGGTGTCCTCCCAATCAAGGCGCCGTCCGCGAAGAATTCAACGCCTTGGTCAATCTCACCCTGAGTGAACACGCCCAGGGCCGACAGCACCACGGTTGCGAACTGCGGGAATTGGGCGCCAGCGCGAGGTTCGATCAAGTCCAGTCGTGCTTCCGGCGCGTCCGGTTCGTCGTCGCCGATTACGACCATCGCCTGGCTGGCGTTGGCATCCACGACGTAGCCCAAGGAGGCGACGTCGGGCGGAAGATCGATGCGGGCCCGGACGATCTCGGGGCCTTCCACAAGTTGATCGTCAAAGGGAAATACCGAGACATAGGCCGTGTTCGTCCCAGCTGGGATCGTTATTCTGCGCGGCAAGGCCTCGTAGTCCGGGATGAGCGCGAGGGTCGCATCGGCAGGTCCGGGGGTGGCGGTGCCGTCGGCCTCGAGATACACCACCAAGGGCTCGTTGGTGGGCCCGGTGCGGGTGAGGGTGAAAACGCCGGGCACGATTCGACAGACCGGGCACGGCTCGGAAGTTTTCTCGGGCGAATGCAGGGTTCCGAGGCTGACGATGGGTTTTGGCGGATCAGATTCGATCGTGATCGTCACGGGCTCTGACACAAATGAAGCACCTGACGAACTGCGTCCTTGCGCGGTCAAGGTCTGGGAACCTCTGGGCGCATCGAGCCATAAGAACTGATGCTGGATTGGCGTGCCTGGGTCGGGTTCACGAATGAAGAGAAGGCGCGATTGGCCGATGACTTGGCCGTTGGCCAGGAAGTCGACCACGCTGACATGCCCGGCTGGATCCGTGGCGACCGCTTCGATATGGATCGGCGTGCCCGCCGAAAACCGGGCGCCCGGCTCGGGACGAGTGATTTGAATGCCGGAGGGCGCCCGCTCATTGTCGGCGATGGCAACTGTGCCGGCGACGTGCGAGGGATCGATCGAATAGGGCAGTGGCGTGCCGGTCGGAGCGGGACTCAACGCGACGGTGGCGGTTTCGGTGCCTTCGTAGACTTCATCGTCGATCGGATACAAACGCACCCGGACGGACGACAGGCCCCGCGGAATGACCACGGGCGAGTCGGGCCCCACTTTCGGTTCGTCCACGTATTGCCCGATCAGTTGATAGTCAATTCCGTGGCGAGCGGTGCCCCCTGCGATTCGAAGATAGACCGACAAGGCCCGATTGGTATCCCCGGTCCGAGCGATCCTGAATTCACCCCAGTCGATCAGGTTTTGGAACGGATGGGTTTCCATGGCTGAGCGATCGATCACCTCGAGGCTCACCACGGAGTTGGAGATGGGAGGAACCTGGGCCCGCAGTGCGGGAACCGTCAGCATGGATCCCGACATCAGCAGGAAGGCGAGCTGGCGAGGCCCAGGCGTGGCGAATCGGAGGAGGGATTTCATAAATCGATTCAAAGTGAGCTGGTCTGTAGTGAATTCAAACGTCCAACACCGCGGCTGGCAATCGCAGATCTGGGCAAAATTCACCCTCCTGCGACGGCCGATTTGGCGCACCGCAAAGCCCCGCTCGTCGCGGCGGATGCAACCACTTGCTTTGCCAACCTCGTGCCAATCTTCCGCGCGGGAGCGATGGGCGCGAATGCCCTGAATTTCCGGGCGATTCAACCGAAGTTACCCTCGCGCCGACACGCAGTTCCCAGAGACGTTTGGGGCCGGTGCCCAAGCGTTCGTTTCCATTGGGATCGTTGACCCAAATCCTTCGACACCGGCCGAGCAATCGCACCGCGATGAGAAGTCGACCGATGGCGGCGGGCCGGCGAGGAGCGGCTCCGTTTCCCGTGCGAGTTCGACGCGAGGTCGGTTCGCGCGGCGGAGTGCCGCTGTTGTCCGTAATATTCACAAGTCCTTCGACCGGATGGAGTCCGCGAAAGCTTTTGACGCACCCATCCGCATCCCGTAGCGTTCCCGGCACGCTTTTTTGAAAAGGTCAGCATGATTGGATTCATCATCAAGAAGATCATTGGGTCGAAGAACGATCGCGAAGTAAAACGTCTTCGTCCCGTGATCGCGAAGATTAACGAGATCGAGGCTTCCCTGCAGTCGAAGCCGGACGAGTATCTGCGGGAAAAGACCGCCGAGTGGAAGGCTCGTTGTTCTGCGATTCAAGACAACGATGAGCTGCAGGCCGCGTTGATGGAGATCCTTCCGGAAGCTTTTGCGGTGGTGAAGAACACCTGCCGCCGGCTGACCGAGCGCAAGACGGATGTCGTGGTTCGCGGTTATCCGTTGCGCTGGGAGATGGTTCCGTTCGACGTGCAATTGATTGGCGGTTACGGCCTGCACACGGGGCGCATCGCGGAAATGGCCACCGGCGAAGGCAAGACACTGGTGGCCACGCTGCCGGTTTATCTCAACGCCCTCTCCGGTCGCGGAGTTCATGTGGTCACGGTCAACGATTATCTGGCGGCGCGTGACGGGGAGTGGATGGGGGCGGTGTACAAGTTCCTGGGTTTGACCGTGGGCTGCATTCTCCACGACCAATCGCCGTCCGAGCGGCGTGAGCAGTATGGCTGTGACATCACCTACGGGACCAACGCGGAGTTTGGTTTTGATTACCTGCGCGACAACGGCATGGCCTCCCGCGCCGAGGAACAGGTGCAGCGCGGGCATTACTTCGCGATCGTGGACGAGGTCGACTCGATCCTGATCGATGAGGCCCGCACGCCGCTTATCATCAGCGGCCCGTCGGTGATGCAGAGTGACCACGGGATCTACGATCGCTACAAGCCCCAGGTCGAAAGTCTCTTTCACGCGCAGGAACGCCTGTGCACCCGTTATCTCAATGAGGCCAAGGACCTGCTCAAGAAGCTTCGCCCCGAGGACGGCTCGAATCCGGCAAGTCCGGAGGAATTGGAGCGCGAAATCGGTCTCTTGCTCTACCGGGTCAAATTGGGAACTCCGCGTTCCGAGGCGTTGATGCAGGTGCTGGAGGATCCGGAAAACATGCGGCTGATGAACAAGGCCGAGCTGACCTTGCACGCCGATCAGTCGAAACGGGATCTTTACGCGCAAAAGGAAGAGCTGTTCTTTGCCATCGAGGAGAAGAGTCACGACGCGGATTTGACGGAGAAAGGCCGGCAGTTCCTGAGCCCGAAGGATCCGGATGCGTTCGTGTTGCCGGATCTGGCCGCGGCGTTCCACGAGATCGACGTGGGCCCGGAGAAGGACGCGCACAAACGGCTGGAGATGAAGACCAAGCTCCAGCAGCAGATGGAAGGCAAGGCGCAACAGATTCACGCCATCGCCCAGTTGCTCAAGGCTTACTGCCTCTACCTGCGCGATGTTCAGTACATCATCGAAGACGGCAAGGTCGTTATCGTCGACGAGAACACCGGCCGCAAGATGTCGGGCCGCCGCTGGAGCGATGGATTGCATCAGGCGGTTGAGGCGAAAGAAGGCGTCGAGGTGGAGCGGGAGACGCAGACCTACGCCACGATCACGATTCAGAATTATTTCCGGCTCTACGCCAAGCTGGCCGGCATGACCGGCACGGCCGAGACCGAGGCGAACGAGTTCTTCGACATCTACAAGCTGGGCGTCATGGTCGTACCGACCAATCGCGCGGTGGCGCGCAAGGATGCCCACGACACGGTCTACAAGACCAAGCGCGAGAAATTCGATGCCGTGGTGCGCGAGGTGCAGACCATTCATGCCGGAGGGCGCCCCATTCTGCTGGGCACAGTTTCCGTCGAGTCGAGCGAACTGCTGTCGAGGCTGCTCAAAAAGGTCGGCATCATTCACTCGGTGTTGAATGCCAAATATCACCAGCAGGAGGCGGAAATCGTTGCTCGCGCGGGACAAAAAGGCGCCGTGACGATCGCCACCAACATGGCTGGTCGCGGCACCGACATTAAACTCGGGGCCGGAGTGCCTGAGGTTGGTGGCTTGCATGTCATCGGCACGGAACGGCACGAATCGCGCCGCATCGACCGCCAGTTGCGCGGTCGTTGCGCGCGTCAGGGCGACCCCGGGTCATCCCACTTTTTCATCTCGTTGGAAGACGATCTGATGCGGCTGTTCGGTTCGGACAAGATCGTCAAGTACATGGAGAAGATGGGCCTCGAGGAAGGCCAGGAGCTGGAGCATCCGCTGCTGAATCGTTCCATCGAGCAGGCGCAAAAGCGGGTTGAACAACACAACTTCCAGATCCGCAAACGCACGCTCGAGTACGACGACGTGATGAACAAGCAGCGCGAAGTCATCTATGGCTTCCGCAACGAAATCATTCACGGCGAGGACGTGCGCGATCGCTTGATGGATGTGATGGAGGAAGTGATCCTGCAGAAGACGCAGGAGTTCACCACGGCCGAGGATCCGTCCAACTGGAATGTCCGCGGACTGTCGGACTGGGTCAATCTTACGTTCCCGCTCGGTGTGTCGGAGGAGGAATTGCTGAAGGTCGCCGGCCAGGCCACGGAACAGCCGGTGCCGGGATCCTTGTTCGATGGCCTGACCGCCGCCCAGTTTGCCGTTTGCAATCATGTCTCGAAGTCGATTCGCGATGCCTACGAGCTGAAGGTCAGCTTTGAGAAGGAGGATGCGTTGCGATCGGTCGAGCGCTACACCATTCTGAGCGCGATCGACAAGCTTTGGCAGGAGCATCTGTATGCGATGGACGGGTTGCGGAGCAGCATCGGGCTGCGGGCGTACGGCCAGCGGGATCCGCTCCTGGAGTACAAGGGCGAGGCGTTCAAGTTGTTCGGCGAATTGATGGTCAACATCAAGACCGAGATCTGCCACAACATCTTCCGCAGCGCCTCGAGCCTCATGGCCTTCGAGCAATTCCTGCGCAAGCTGCCGCAGCGAGCCGAGCACAATGTTCCGCCACCCGCGTTCGGGACGACCAGCACGTCGAGCTCGGGCGGCCCGGGTGGTGGCGGCGCTGCGGCCGCTCCGGAGGGAAGCGGAAGCGACATGGTTAGTGAGGCCAACGAAGCGCTGGCCAAGGCCAAACCGGTCCGAACCGGGCCGAAGGTCGGTCGAAACGATCCTTGCCCCTGCAACAGCGGCAAGAAGTTCAAGAACTGCTGCGGGAAGAACGGCTAAAGCGGGTTCCGGGCGGGAGCGGGCACCCGGCGATAAAATCGCTGGCGGAAAGGCGCCGCCGCCCTTCGCGCTGCAGTTCGAGGATGCGGAGGGCCTGTGTGCCGCACGCCACGATCAGATTCTCCGATGTTGATTCCAGCACCGTCCCGGGTTCGCCGGAGACCTCGGCCACTTCCGCCTTCCAGATCTTGATCAACGCCGACTGGCCTCCGGACTCAAGATGAGTGTAGGCGCTTGGCCACGGATCCAAGCCGCGCACCTGATTTTTGATCTGGCGCGCCGTGGCGTTCCAATCGATCAACCCGTCCTCCTTGGCAATCTTGCGCGCGTAGGTCGCGCCTTCCGCCGGCTGGGGCTCCGGCACAATCTCGCCGCGAACGTAGCCCGGTATGGTCTCGACCAGCAGTCGCGCGCCCACCACGGCCAGTTGGTCGTGCAGCATGCCCGCGGTGACGTTCCCGCGGATGGGGACGACCTTCTTGGCCACCATGGGCCCCGTGTCCAATCCGGCATCCATTTTCATGATGGTCACTCCCGTTTCGGCTTCTCCATCGAGGATGGCCCACTGAATCGGACCGGCTCCGCGGTATTTCGGGAGCAGCGAAGCATGGACGTTGAGACAGCCGTGACGGGGGATATCCAGCAGCGGTTGGGGCAGGATTTGGCCGTAGGCGGCGACGACGATCAGGTCAGGTGCCAGGGCCCGGAGTTGTTGAATGAACGACTCCTCGCGGGCCCGGGTCGGTTGGAGCACGGGAAGCCCCAGCTCCAGCGCTGCCTCTTTGACCGCTGAAAACTGAATTTTGAGGTCTCGCCCACTGGGCTTGTCCGGTTGAGTGACCACGGCCCGGACGAAATTTCCCGGTGCGACCGCCAGCGCCCGCAAGCTGGCGGCGGCCAAGGGGGCCGTTCCCATGAAAACGATGTTCAGTGCTTCAGCCACAATGGCCGCAGCTTGGGCTGGTCGTTCGATGCGAGGCAAGCCGGATTGCGGTGATTTCGGTGGGCAAGTGGGCAATCTGGATGGATCCGGAGATCACGCAGCCTCGCCGGGCCTGGGACCAGGGACTGAGGACTGGAGACTGAGGACTGGGGACTGGGGAGAAGGTGTTCAGCGCTGTGGGCAGTTCGGCATCCGGCCTGCTTAACACGGGATGCCCGGGTTTTGGCCGGCAAATTGGGCCGGTCGGACGTTGTTCGGGCTAAACCAAGTCCGTAGAGATGAAACACGTGTTGAAACGTATGCGTAAGAAACTACCCTCCCTCGCCCTCCTGGCCTCGCTCCTTGTGTTGGCCGTCACGACCGTCCGCGCCGAACAGTATTACATGACCCTGACGGCTTCCTACAAGTCGACCAACACCGCGGGTGCGCTGTTGACGACCAAGGTCTCGGCTTCGAGCCTGTTGACGGACATTTTCCTCGATCCCACGGTCGCCCGCGGGCACACCCTGGTCTTCGACGTGGAATCCGGCGAGGTGCGCGTCATCCAGAAGTCCACGGGAGAAGATCTGGGCGCCTGGTATGTGTTTACCCCGGATACGGCGATTGGGACCTTGGATGGAACCAAATCGGAAGTGTATTGGACGATTTCTTGCCCGGCGGATACCGGGTATGAGGGCACTGCGGCGGGTACGGTTCAGATTACCCGAGGTCTCGAGAACGAGATCACCAAGTTTAAGATGATTGGCAAGTTCACCCTGCGTTACCGTCCGGAAAGCGGCGGTTCGCCGCGCGTTTACACCGGGGTCTTTACCACGGGCGCCAAGTACACCCCGCCGGTCCGCTGAGCCCGCTTCGGACCCATCGATACCTCTCTACGGCTGGCGGGCGGCACGCTGATTACTCGCGTCCGCCCGCCCTCATTCAAGTCGAAGACACCCGGCCGCCGCTTTGCGGCGGTTTTAGCGTCAGCTCTTGTAGGCGTCCATCCCCGCGCAAGAGCAGATGGGATTGCGGTCGCCGTGGACGTTGTCGATGCGTCCGACCGGTGGCCAAAACTTCCATTCGCGCAGGCTCTTGACCGGATAGGCAGCCTGTTCGCGCGAATACGCGTGCTCCCAACGATCGCCCGTCACCGCGACGGCGGTATGGGGCGCGTTCTTCAGAACGTTGTCCGCTCGATCCGCCTTCCCTGATTCCACCGCGGTCATCTCACCGTGGATCGCGATCATCGCCTCACAGAACCGATCCAGTTCCGCCTTCGATTCACTTTCGGTCGGTTCCACCATCAAGGTCCCGGCGACCGGCCAACTCAACGTGGGCGCGTGAAACGAATAGTCCATCAACCGTTTCGCAACATCCTCAGCGGTGGTCCCGTGAAAGGCGCGCAGATCCAGAATGCATTCGTGCGCGACCAGGCCCCGCTGGCCCCGATAGAGCGTCGGGAAGAAAGATTCCAGCCGATGGGCAATGTAGTTCGCATTCAGGATGGCAAACTTGGTCGCGTCGGTCAGCCCGTCGGGGCCCATCATCCGGATATACATCCAGGCGATGACCAGAATACTGGCGCTGCCCCAAGGCGCGGCGCTGATCGGCCCCACGCCTTGTTCGCCGCCGGTCGTCACGAGCGGATGGCGCGGGAGAAACGGAGCGAGATGTTTCGCCACGCAGATGGGGCCCACCCCGGGGCCGCCGCCGCCATGCGGAATGCAAAATGTCTTGTGCAGGTTGAGGTGACACACATCCGCGCCGATGGCGCCGGGACTGGTCAAACCCACCTGCGCGTTCATGTTGGCACCGTCCATGTAAACCTGCCCGCCGTGCTCATGAATGGCCTGGCAAATCTCCCGGATGGTTTCCTCGAACACCCCGTGCGTGCTCGGATAGGTGATCATCAGGCAGGAAAGTTCGGCCTGATGCGCTGCCGCCTTCGCCTTCAAGTCTGCCACGTCGATGTTGCCCCGGTTGTCGCACGCCACGGCCACGACTTTCATTCCGGCCATGACAGCGCTGGCGGGATTGGTTCCATGCGCGCTGGTCGGGATGAGGCAGATGTTGCGATGTCCCTGCTGGCGCGACTCGTGCCAGGCGCGGATGACGAGCAGGCCGGCGTATTCGCCCGCGCTGCCGGCATTCGGCTGCAGTGAGGTGGCGGCGAAGCCGGTGATCTCCGAGAGCCAGGCCTCGAGTTGTTTGAACAGCTGCTTGTAGCCTTCCGCCTGCCAACTCGGAGCGAACGGATGCAGCCGGCCCATCTCAGGCCACGTGACCGGCAACATCTCCGACGTGGCGTTGAGTTTCATCGTGCACGATCCCAGCGGAATCATGCTCGCCGTCAGCGAAAGATCCCGCGACTCCAGCCGCCGAATGTAGCGCAGCATGTCGGTCTCGCTGCGGTGCCGTTGAAAGGTCGGGTGGGTCAGGAACGCGCTCGTGCGGGTGAGCGCGCGCCCCCCCGGCGCCGCGTTCACCCCCGGATCAAAATCGGCCAGCGCAAACGGCAGCGCCTTGCCGCCATTGAAAATCCGCAGCAGCGCCTCGACGTCGGCCACCCCGGCGGTTTCGTCCAAGGCAAACCCCACGCTTTGGGCGTCGTAAACGCGCAGATTGATCTGCTGTTCCTCCGCCAGACGAACAATGTCCCGGGCGTGCCCAGGCCCCAGGTTGACTCGCAGCGTGTCGAAGTACGATTCGGTCACCACTTCGATCCCCAGCCGGTTCAGCGCCGCCGCGGCCATGGCCGTGAGCCGATGGATCCGTCGGGCGATCTGTTGAAGTCCGTCCGGCCCGTGATAAACCGCGTACATGCTGGCGATGACGGCGAGCAGAACTTGAGCGGTGCAGATGTTCGACGTCGCCTTCTCGCGACGGATGTGTTGCTCGCGGGTTTGCAGCGTGAGTCGCAGGCCGGGGCGTCCCGCGGAATCCTTGGACACGCCCACCAGACGTCCAGGCATGGAGCGCTTGTAGGCATCGCGGGTGGCGAAAAAGGCGGCATGCGGTCCGCCGTACCCGAGCGGAACCCCGAAGCGCTGGGAGTTGCCCACCACCACATCGGCGCCCCATTCACCCGGCGGAGTCAACAGCGTCAACGAAAGCAAATCCGCAGCGACGATCACAAACACGTTGGCCGCCCGGGCCTGTTCCACACAGGGACGATAGTCGTGGATGGTGCCGTCGGTCGCGGGATACTGCAGGATGATGGCGAAGAGCCCGGGTTGGGCCGAGAAATTCAGCGTGTGATGGTTGCCGACCGTGACCTGGATCCCAACCGCTGCGGCGCGGGTCCGGACCACCTCGATGGTCTGGGGATGACACGTTTCCGAGATGAAGAGCGTGTTGCGGGTTTCGCTGCCTTTCAGGCCGTGGCCCATCGCGACGGCCTCGGCGGCGGCTGTGCCTTCGTCCAGCAACGAGGCGTTGGCAATCTCGAGCCCCGTCAGGTCCGTGATCAGCGTTTGAAAGTTTAACAGTGCCTCGAGCCGGCCCTGGGAAATCTCCGCTTGGTATGGGGTGTACTGGGTGTACCAGCCTGGGTTCTCGAGGATGTTCCGCTGGATGACGCCGGGGGTGATGCAGTCGTGATAACCCAGGCCGATGAAGCTGCGATAAATTTTGTTCTGGCCCGCCAACGCGCGGAGTTCGGTCAGGGCTTCAAATTCGCTGCGAGCGGGCGGGAGGTTCAGCGCCCGCGGCGCGCGAATCCGCGCCGGGACGGCGTCTTCGATCAAGGCTTCAACGGACGAATAGCCGCAGACCTTCAGCATCTCCGCCGTCTCGCCGGCGCCGGGCCCGATGTGACGGGAAACGAAACGATCCGTCCACGGAATGGTCGGGACGACAGTGGAGGTGGGAGCAGCGGAAGACGAGGTGTTCACGGTTCAGGGCGCGGTCAGGTTCAGGTTGTTCAACAGGCCAATATTTTGAAAAATCGAGGGGCCACGTTAAGGCCGACCCGGGGCAAATCAAGCGGGTTTTCAGGACGGCCAATTCGTGATGGATTATCCGCCCTGATTTCAGGATCGTTCGGGCCGTGGACCGTTGCCAAATCCTGAATGCACATGTTTCCAACCTCCGCCATGATCGATGTTCTCTCCGCCGCCGTAATCTTTGCCGGGCTGGTGGCCTGCCTCGAGCTTGGCTACCTGTTTGGGCACCGATCGTTTCGGAAGAAATCGGAGACCCCGGATCAAGTGGGGACCGTCCAGGGTGCCATGCTGGGAATGTTGGCGTTGCTGCTTGGCTTTAGTTTTGCCCAGGCGGCATCCCGATTTTCCGACCGGGTGCAGTTCATCTCGGCGGAAGCGAACGCCATCGGCACAGCCTGGCTGAGGTGCGACCTGTTGCCGGACGCGGCGCGCCGGGAGTTACGTGACTTAATGCGAGCCTACACGGACAAGCGCATCGCCTCCTACGAAGCGAAGAACGCTACCGAATGGGAGGTGGCGATCGCGGAGGGCCAGGCCCTGCAAAAGCAGATCTGGACCGTCGTCGTGGACGGCGCAAAGGCAACGCCGGCGTTGGCCACGGTGCTCCTGTCGTCGGTCAACGAAATGATCGATGCGGAAGGAGTGCGGGTGGCTGCGGCACGCCGCCATCTGCCCCCGATGATACTAGTGCTGCTGTTCACCAGCTCGGTGGTGGCGGTGAGCGCGGTGGGTTACGGCTGTGGGGTGGCGGGCAAACGCAACCTGGTCTTGACCACGGCGTTGACCTTTCTCATCGCCGGTGTTCTCTGGGCCATCGTCGACATGGATCACCCGCGGAAAGGGCTGATCCAAGCCGGCCAACAGCCGTTGCTCGACTTGAAAAAGTCACAGGAGCTTCCCGCGGCGGGGTCGCCGCGCAAGTAGGCGGACGTCCAGCCTTGGTCACGGGCCGGGGGGCAGCGTGAGGTCTTCCCAAGGAGAGTGAATCCAGCAATGGCCTGCGCGGCCCATGCGTTCACCCAGCACAAAGAGCCGTTGCATTTCGTCGCTGTCGAATTCCCTCGTCGACTGGCGCTGATAACTGGCCGGAATGCCGGTCAGGTTGTAGTCGCAGCGGTCGCGTCCGGCGTAAACAAACATCCGATAAAAGTCTCCTTCCGCCTGGTGATGCGTGAGCGCAGCGAGGGAATTCAGCAGGATGGGCAGCGCCTTTGGTTTGACCGCGGCATAGTGGGTTCCGAGATCACCGTTGCGTATGATGTAAAGCTCGGCCGGACGTTTCCGATGCTGCTCGTCCAGTCGTCGACGGATCTCGTCGAGATGCAAGACCGGGCCGTAAGCGAACGCCTGGCGGCTGACGCCCCCGTCGACATGCAGTTCATCGTAGGTCTTTCCGTCGGCTTCAACTTTGAAATAAACCGGTGGGAAGGCCCCGGGCACCGCCGCCGAAGCCATCATTACCTGGCGGAAAAGGTCGGGGGCGTCAGGCCGCCCGCTGGCGGCGATGGCGCCCATGTCCCAAATCACCGGGCGCTGCGCGTCGAGATTCGCTGTCCCAATCCAAAGGCGGCGTCCCAACGCGTGTTCGCGCGCGACCGCGGCCAGAAAGTTGGTGGTGATTCGCTGTTCCAGAATCCGCCGGAGCGGTGCCGTGTCGAAAATGGAATCGTCGCGCAGAATTCGCAGCAGGCCCTTGCGCTGAAAGAGGTCGCTCGGTTTCAGCGCGGCATAAATCTCGCGGAGCGTGGCATCGTAGCCCGACCCCAGGTAGGCGAAGGGCGCGAGCAGGGCTCCGGCGCTGATGCCCGTGACGAAATCAAACGTGGGACGTGTGCCCTGCGCGGTCCAACCGCACAGGAATCCGGCTCCGAACGCGCCATTCATCCCACCGCCGGACAACGAAAGATACTGGATCGGCGTTTGACCGAGCGGATTGCCCGGCGCGGCTTCGGCCTGCAACGCCGTCTCCACGCTGCGCTGCAGCACGGGGCTGTAGTGATCGCCCCAGTCACGAATGTTCGAGTAGCCGGGAGGATTCGCCATGCCCGACTGCTCCGCCGGCAGCGGTGAACGAGGATGCAACGACCCGCAGCCAGCGGCGATGAGCAGAAGGCAAAAACCCGGGATAAAAGAGAGACGATGCGCTGGCATGGATGCGATGAAATGGAGCCCGCCACCAAGTGACGTGGTCGGGAATGTTCCGAATCGCCGGAGTTTTCACCAGATCAAATCACGGGCAGCCCGCATCGGGGGCCTTTTCGCTCGAAGTTATTGGTTAAAGTTGACGGCCCTGGACGAAGTCGTGTTCGCGTTCGCGCACGATGAGCACGGGGATGCTGGCGTGCCGGATTATTTCCTCCGCGGTGCTGCCGAGAAAGAGCGTCTTCAGCGCGGAACGCCCGTGGGTTCCGGCCACAATCAGGTCGCAGCCGGCATCGCGTGCCTCCGCGGCGATTTCGAACGAGGCCCGCCCGGCGCGGACACGCTTCTCGGTGCGCCTCAGCAGCGTCCCGCCAAGCATGCGCTGGCCTTCGACTTCGAGACGGTCCAGTGCTTCGGTGCGCAGCTCTGCCTCGCGCGCGGGCACGTGGGCATAGCCGAACTCCGGATACGGCGGCGGCTCGATGACGTGCAACATCCGATAGGATGCATCGTCCCGTGTGCCCAGAGCTGCGGCGTAAATCATCGCCTTGTCGCTGGCGGGCGAAAAGTCCGTGGGGACGAGGATGTGCTTGAAATGAGCCAGCGTGTCGTCGTCCTGGGGAAACCGCAGCGGGAGCGGATTGGCACGGATGACGAGGACGGGGCAGGGGGCATGTCGGATCACGCGCTCGGCCGTGCTGCCGAGCCAGGCATGGCGGAGCCCGGTGTAGCCGTGCGTCGACAAGACGATGAGATCCGCTTCGATCGATTGCGCGGCCTCGTTGATTTGGAAGGCCGCCCCGCCGTCCTTCACCAGCGTTTGCACCTTGAGCTCCCGAGGCAATTCCCGCGCGCGAAACTCCGCCAGGAGTCGCTCTGCCTCCGAGGTTAAACGGTGCGCCTCCAGGGTCAGACCCAAATGGCTGAACTCGGCAGGTAGCGTCGTGGGGACGACGTAGAGCAGCGTCAGTGCGGCGTCGAATTGACGGGCCAAGGCCACCGCGGACGGAACCGCCTGTCGTGAGGCATCGGAGAAATCCGTGGGGACCAGGATCCGCCGGATCCGGGCGGAGGGCGGCGCTGCGGGGGGCGAAGCGGGGCTGGCGACAACGGTGTTCATGCGGCGTGCGGGTGTTTGTCGTCGACGGCGAGTTCGATCAGGCGTCGGCGGGTGGCCTGCAGATTGCAAACCACGACTCGGGTGAGGCGTTTCATCAGTTCGTAGCCAAACTCGTGGTTTTCGTTGCTCAGGCGCAGGAGATGAGCTGCGTCGATGACCAGGAGTTTGACCGGTTCGATGGCGCGGGCCTGGAAAGCCCACGTGAACGGCTCGAACAGCCACGACCAACCTAGGGCGTCACCCGGGCCCAGGGTCTGCACCCGCACATCAGGGTGTCGTGGGCTGCAAGCCTCCACCACCACGTGGCCTTCCTCGATCAGGAAGAATCGGTTGGCTGGCTCGCCTTCGCGAAAGATCACGTCATGGGCGGCGTAGGACACGGTGGTGGCGTTTTCCAGGAGGATGGCCTGAACCCCAGGCGGCAGGGATTTCAGGAACGGGAAGCTGCACGGATCGATTTCAACGGCATTCATGACTGGCTCCAGCGGTTGGAGGTGGCTCGGGGTGACGCCCACCGGCGGCCGCGCGTCGGACAGAACGCTGGCGACCTCAGGCAGGCCCGATTCAGGTTTCCACGAATTCATGCTCCTGTTCGCGCAGGACCAGCACCGGACACTTGGCGTGTCGCACCACGCGCTCCGTCGTGCTGCCCATCAAGACATGGGAAAAACCCGTGCGGCCGTGGGTGGACAGGATGATCAGGTCCGCCGGCAACTCCTGCGCCGCCCGAACAATCTCCAGGTGAGGATTGCCCAAGCGGACGGAGGTTTCGGCTTTCACGTCCGGGTCAAGCGATGCCTTGAGGGCAGCGAGTTCTTTTTCGCCCGTTTCGCGCATGCGGCTTTCGATCTCCTCGACGTCCAGCGGGACCATGTCGGAAATCGGCATGTAAGGCTGGATCACGAACAGCAGGGAGATCGTGGCGCCAAACTGCCGCGCGAAGGGCATCGCATACTGCATGGCCTTGCGCGAGCAGTCGGAGAAATCCACCGGCACCAGAATCCGTTTCAGCTTGAAGACGGGCAGCGCGGCAACGGCAGCTCGCGGGCCGCTTCCGGGCAGTTCCCGTTCGCGTGCGCCCAATTCCACCACGACTCCGCCCGCCCGCCCCGTTCGGTTGGAAGGTTTCACTTTCATAGGTCACCTTTCGTTTCGCGGTTTCCCAAGCCGGCCGGATTCGCCGGCGCTCTCACGGTTAACCTGCGCCCAATTCGGCCAATGCAACAGGCGCCTTTTGGCATCTGCCAACCGTCGCTTGCCCGGCTCCGTTGAGCTTCAAGCGGCCGCACGCGGGATCACTCGGCCTTTTGAATCCGATAGAATCGCCGGGGCTGATTGGGTGGCTGCGGGTCGCTGAAGCCATAGTGGCCGGGGGCAATTTCAACCGCGGGTCCGAGCAGAGCCCAGTCCGCGTTGGGCGCGGCGATACTCGGCGAGCCCAAGACGGTGAACGAGGAGTTCGGTGCAGCGAGAAATCCAAACTGAAAAATTCCGCCATCCGCCGTGACACTGACTGGCTCGATGCGCAGCGGAGGCGAGGCCGTGACGTTGACCACGGCGCCGATCCCCGGGATCGCGCTGGCGAATACGGTCACCATCACGTGCCCCGGCGGAAAATCGAGCAGCGGCGCGGAAGTGAAGTTGGTCGGCGACCACTCGGCCGCTGCGACAAAGCGGATCTGTTCGTTGTCCAGGCGGCGGAGCTGCACCAGTGGATGATCGGTCGGAGAGGACTGCGTGGCACTGCCACCGGTTCCTTCGGAGAAGGCGCGGAACTGTATTCCGCCGAGAAAAAGACTGCTGCCCAAAGTCAGCGGCGAGGAGGCTTGGACAATGCGCGAGCGGAAAAGCGGCAGAAAGGCCTGCCGGAGATCGAACGATTCGACCGCGGTCGCAGCGTCGTTACCCATCCATCCGCCTACGAACAACACGCGCCCGTTGCTGAGCAACGTGGCCGTGGACGCCAAGGCCGCGACACTGCCGGCAGGCATGGGCGACCACGCCTTGATGACAGGGTCAAACACTTCGGCGCTGGACAAGTAGCCAAGGTTGTAGCCGCGGGCGACGAGCACCTGGCCGTTGGGCAAGAGCGTGGCGGTATGCTGTAAGCGCGCTTCAATCATCGTGCCCGCCGCCGTCCACCGATCCGTCGCGGGATCGTAGAGTTCAGCCTCGGCAATCGCGGCAGAGAGAAAGCCGCTGCCGCCGCCCGCGACCAGCAGGAGGCCATTGGGCAGCAGCGTTGCCGTGTGGTGGGCGCGGGCATGTTTCATTGCGGCGCGCAGACTCCAGGCGCCGGTAGCCGGGTCGTACAGTTCGGCGCTGGCCGTCGGAACACCGAAAGCCGCGCTGTTGAGTCCGCCGGCCACGAGCACCTTGCCATTTGGCAGCAGTGTTGCGGTGTGCCCAACGCGATTCGAAAACATGGACCCGGTACTCACCCAGGTTCGCGTCGCCGGGTCGAACCGCTCTGCGCTCATCAAAGCAGCGGGCGCCGAAAGGCTGTTGCTGACACCGCCCGCGATCAAGACGCTGCCATCGGCCAGCAGCGTCGCAGTATGGGAGCCTCGAGGTGTCTGCAACTCACCGGCGCTGCTCCAAGTGTCGCCCATGGGGTTGAACAGCTCCGCGCCTCGCACGGCATCGAATGAATTGGAATAGCCCCCCGACACCAGCACTTGGCCGTCGCCTAACAATGTGGCCCGATGACCGTCCCGCGGCGTGTGTGGGGTTGATCCAGTGCTCCATGCGTTGCCGGCGGAATCGAAAATCGCCGACGGGCCGAAGCCAACGATCAATACCCTGCCGTCGGGCAACATTGACGCCGTATGATTGAAGCGGCCGGGGATCAGCGGCGAACTGGGAAGCCAAGAACCGCCGTTGGTGACCATGAACATTCCGGCGTCGGCCACCGGGTTGCCGATGAATGTGCCGCCCGCAACCAAAACATTTCCATTTGGCAGCAAGGTCGCCGTCGCTCCACCGCTGGGGTCGGGGCCCGGAACATCGGCCCAGGTCCCGGTCGCGGGATCGTAGGCCGATGGGATCCCAATCCCTTGACCGCTGGCCAAAACGCGTCCATCGAGCAACAAGGTTGCTGTGTGAAAATACCGATAATTCAGCATCGCGCCGGTGTTGGTCCACGTTCCGGTGCCCGGACTATACAACTCCGCGCTGCGATGAAACGCCGCCGGACTCAGTCTTGCCCCGCCGACCACCAGCACGCGCCCGTCACGCAGCATTGTCGCCGTGTGCGCGTACCGGTTTGTGGTCATTGAACCGGTATCGGTCCACGAGCCTGAGGCGGGATTGTAGACTTCGGCGCTGGCGGAGGTTGCCTGGTTTGTCGTCAGGCCGCCGGCCACCAACACCGAACCGTTCTGCAGCAACGTCGCCGTATGAGAGTAGCGGGCCCGGGACATAACGCCGGTCTCCGACCACGTGCCGGTGGCAACGTCATAAAGTTCGGCCGTGCCGGCGAGGCCTGCATTTCCGGAGCCGCCCGCGACCAGGACCATTCCGTTTTTTAGCAACGTCGCCGTGTGTTGAACGCGGTTCGTTTTAAGCGGCCCGGTTGGACTCCAAGTCCCGGTGGCAGGATCGTAAAGCTCCGCGCTGGTGAGCGTCACCGCGAATCCCAGGCCCTGGCCACCGACGACCAGCACCCGTCCGTTTGGCAGCACGGTCGCAGAATGATTGTAGCGGGCTGCAATCATCGGCGCGGCGGGCGACCATTTCCCGGTGGCCGGGTCGAACAATTCCGTGCTGGCCAAAGCCTGATTGTCCAAATCCCTTCCGCCGGTGACGAGCACCAGGCCGTTCGGCAGCAACGTGGCGGTATGATGCTCCCGCGGCGCAATCATATTTGTACCGGTCGCCGCGAAACTCTGGTCGATGCCATAAGACGAGCCCAGCGCGTTTGAAGCCACGGCTCGGAAATGGTAAGTCGCGTTTTCGGTCAGGCCGGTAATCGCCTGTCGAAACACGAAGTTGGTCGCGCTCGCACCCAGCGCCTGCGGCGAAGTGGCGTTGCCATAGGCAATCGTGGGCCCAAATTCGAACCAGGCCCTCGTATTCGAAAGTTCCGGATTGGCCACGCCGTTGAGCACGGCGGACTCAGGACGAACCGACGTCGGCGCGCGTGTCACGATGGCCGGTCGAAGCACGATGCCTGGAACCCATTGAGCCCCGTTCCGCAAGATGCCATTGCCAAAATCCGCCGTCGCCCGTGCCGCGTTCCGCGCGAGGATGCCCGTCCCTTCCGCAAATCGATGATAAGCCGCCAAGCCGATTTCTGATCCGAGCAGCCCGCGATTCATGTTGGTTTGAAGGGTGCCGGGGTCGTGCGACGTGAATTGCCAGACCGCCACTTCGTCCAGGGCGCCCGCGAAATATTCTCCCGCTCCGCCCGGATACCGCCCAAACTTCAATCCCTCACTCGTCGAGCACCGTCCAGACGGTCCTGTCCATCCCCGGGCGTCGCGCAGCGCGCCGTCGACGTAAAGAAAGCCCCCACCCTCGTCCACGTTGAAGGCAACGTGATGCCATTGGCCGTCGTTAATGGCGCCGCCGTTTAATCCCAATCCACCATCCCAGACGAAGTTGGTCACGTTGCGGCTGTACCAGGCACGCACCACGCCATCGACCAGACCGACATTCCAGCCATTGGAAGAGCCGGCGACGTACTTGTTGATCAGGCCGGCCTCCCCGCTCCCTTGCGTGGTCTTAACCCACGCCGTGGCGATGAGCGGGAATGCGTTGAATCGATCGTCATTCGACACCTCCACAAAATCGTCGGTGCCGTCAAAGCCCACGGCAAAACCGCCCTGGCCTGGGGCCATCAGGGTCGAGAAGCTTAACGTTGCCCCAAACGCAACGCCGAGCGCATTCGACGCCGCCGCCCGGTAGAAGAACGTGTCGCCGCCCCGCAATCCAGCGATGCTGGCGCTAAAATTTGTGGTGGCAAAATCATTGCCGAACGAGACGGGCGAGGTAACCCCGCCCAGGTCGGGCGTCGCGCCCCACTCGAACCACGCCGTCGTGGGCAAAGCGAACGCACTGGCACTGCCTCGAAGCGTGGCGCGGTTGGTGGTGACGTCGCCCGCCGGCTGCGTGACGACGCGGTTCTGATTGACCAGGAGATCGTCGGCTTTGAACTGGCCGGGCGCGAACGTGAAGACCCGAACTTCGTCGATCGCACCGACCAACGCGGGCAGTCCACCAATGCTGAACGCGCCCGCCGGGGTCGCGGGGGTCGTCGTACTGGCGCTGCCCGCCGCAGCGCCGTTCAGATAAAACCGGTTTGTACCGTTGTCGCGGACGAGCGCCAGGTGGGTCCAGGCGCCGGCCCGACGAGATGTTCCACCGCCGACGGCAGCGCCGCCTCCGAAGCGGCCGGTGTAGGCCACCAGCGGATCACCCAATGGGCTGATCGAGACCACAGCCTGAAGTCCCCAACCGTTGGCTCCGGGATTGCCGTTGTGCGCGATGACATACGTTCCGGCGGTCTCGCTCAGCGTCCTGACCCACGCCTCAATGCCAAAATTGTTCCGCGCGGTCGTCGCCACCACCGAATTGCTAAAAAGCGCCGTTCCGCTGAAGGAAACCGCGAGGGCGCTGCCGATCTGATCCGCGTCCCGCGCCACGTCGTTCGTGTACCGCGCGGGACCAAACCGCCGGAGTTGATTTGAGCCAACGAGGTCAATCGTTGTGGTGTTGGCGACTTGACCTGACGTCGCGCCCGGATCGTTATCGCCGAGCCGGTACCAAGCCACGTTCGTAACGGCGGCGTGGACGGAAATTGACGAGGCAATAATGCAGGCGAGGCTCGAGAGCCAACGGATCGTTGTTGGAAGCAAGGAATTCATTGGAAGCGGTTCGCGTGGAGAATTTGAACGATCACTGGTGCTTTCGAGGGCAGATCATGGAATTACCTTCACCCGATAGAGCCGCGACGCCCCGTTATTGGCCCCGTCCGGTTCGATAAAGGTATTGGTCCGGTTGCCTGTTCCCGGTATGACCACCGTCGCGAGGTCTTCGAAACTATCGACCCCATCGAGGTTCGCCGCCGCTTGAATGATGTTGGTCTTCCCGCCGACCGTTTTCCAACGCAAGCGAAGGTCCGGGCCCTGGGGGAGAATCGAGATGATTCTGACCACCGACTCGCGATCGAACCGATCCGTGCCGGCCAGCAACTCAACCGCATCGACCGCTCCGTCGCCATCGCTATCCCGACGACCGTCGGCTGGATCCAGTGGATCAGAACCATGGCTCAGTTCGAGGCCATTCGAAGCGCCATCGCCATCGTCGTCGCGCGCAGGATCGAGCAACGCGGTCCGGTAGGCCAGCACCCCGCCGATCCACTCCAAGCGACCGCACGGCCTGGTTAGGTCAATGGTGTCCACGACGACGGTGCCGCCTTCGATTCGGAAGACACCGTTTTCAATGCGCAGCGTGGCGTTCGTGGCGGCGTTCGTCACCAACAACGAGCCGCCCGCGACCGTGACCAAACCCGTACCCGCGAAGCCAATGCAAGTGCCGAGAACGAGGCTGGACGCGATCGTCGTCGTCCCGCCAGCGACCACCATACGGCCCACCCCAAACAACTGTTGAAGCCCGTTCCCAACGCTGACCTCCTGGGCGCGCCAGACTCCGTTTGAAACGCCCAGAAACCCTGCGACCCCGACCTGGGTGTTGGTCGTGAGGAACGTGCCGCCCGCCAGGTGGAGGCGACCAGGGCCATTCGTGCCGTGATCCACAAACAGACTTCGGGCGACCGAGCTGGTTCCCCCCGCCAGCGTCACGATACCCAGCGGTGTAATCCGAACGCTGTTGTCTGGAATCCCGCGCCAAACGCCGTTCGAAACGATTAACTGTCCGAGACCGCCTCGGCCCAAGCTGCCGCCGATGAACGTGTCTTTGGTAATCAATTCTCCGCTGGCCACAAAAACCAAACCGGTCGCGCCGGCATCACCCCCGATCGTGAGGCTTTGTCCCTCCGCTCGTGCCCTTCCGCCAGCGATCGTGAGGCTGCCCGTTGAACCGGCCCGGCCGCCCACATGGAGAAAGGCCGAACCCGCGACCTGAAGCTCGCCACCGAAGACCTCCAGGCCGCCGATTCCCAAGTGACCGATCGCCATGCCCGAAGCGAAAAAGTTCGAAAACGTTACCAAGCCGCCATTCAAGGTTATCCTGCCGTCCACTCCAAAATCATAGGCGGGGTAATTGTTACCCTTGACGTTGAGCACCGAATTGGGCGTTACACTGCAGGTGCCACCAGCCAGGATCAGGCCGTCCTTGACGTTCAGTGTCGCCCCACCGTTCAGTTGGACACGGCCGCTCAGCGTAAAATCCCTGCCCACGTCCAGCACTGACCCGCTAATGGTGATGTTGCCGCGATTCGAAACGACAGCCGAGCCGAGGACAGTCAGCGGCCGCAAAGAACCGGCATTGGCCAGGCTCAACGTGTCGGTTTCCAACCGGGAAGGATCGCCCCTACCCACTCTAAGGCTGGAGACGACCATGTTATTCGCGAGCGCAGCCGAGCTGGCATCAATGGTCACGGTCGTGGACACGGCGGAAGCGATGACCACCTGATGATTGATGTTGGGCGGAGTTGCCAGCGACCAATTGGCGCCGTTCTCCCACTTGCCTCCTCCACGGCTATTGGACCATCGATTCTCCTGCGCCCGGATGGCCACCGCCGCAGAAAACAGCAGAACGAAAACGCACCGCGTTTTCACGAGCCGGGACGCACGCGAGCTCGAACCTGCATTCAGCAAGACTTCGTTTGGGTTCATGGTGTTGGCCTTCGGTTTTACGGACGGCGCAGACGGTAGTATTGGAAGGGCGAGGCGGTGGTATTGGTCACGACGAACCGACCCGCGTCAAGCGCGGGCACGGCGGGAACATTGCTGAAAGCGGCAGGACCGGGACTGACTAACGCGTTCGCCGACTGGAGCCGGAACTCCGGATAGGCGCTGCTCCAGAGCAAGCGCACTCGATCCGGTGACGTATCCTTTGTGATCGAGAGTGCCGGCGGCGGGCAAGGCAACCCGAAGAGTTCCAATTCGTAGGTGTCACAGAGCAAGTTCGTCGTGCGAGCGGTGACGACGACGACAAAGTTCGTGCGCGGCGGCACGAGGAAGGAAAACGGCGGCGGGGTCGCAGCCCCGGCACCGTCGTCGCCCAGAAAGAACGAGCAGGGCTGATTGACGAGGAAGTCGCCCAGATACGCCGCCGCGCTGATTTCACCCACGCCGATCGGGCAACCCGGGCGCAGTTGCACCGTCACGCATTGTTCCGTCGTCGTGTTGTTCGTGAAGGAATGCACGACGTGCCGCACAGGATCGTCGGGAAATTCGTCGAAGTCGGGACACGGCTTGGACGGAGCGCAGACCGACGGCAAACCCGTTGCTCGGAGGCGTCGGACACTTTCCAGCGCGCCGGGTCCAAATCGTCCGCGGACGACGAAGCAGCTTTCGCAAGCGCCACCTGTGCGACAAGGCGGCCCGAATGGCACCACGCCGGGCATCCCAAATGTAGCGCCGTTGGCCAACGTTCCGCTGGGATTCGGGCTGGCGGGCGCGTTGTCCGCCAGCACACCGCCCCCGCCGGCATCACAGCGAAAGTAGGTCACCAGATTCGGCTCGGTGCCCGCGAGGCTGCGGAACATATTGGTCTGGATTTGATCCGCGGTCAGCGCGGCGTTCCAGATGCGGACTTCGTCGATCTGTCCGTCGAAGTGCCCGAAGTCACCCTGGCTGGAGCCACCGAGGCTGCCGCTGGCGTGAACGAACGGAAACAAGCTCTGCACGCTGGAGGAACGTTCGAGGACGCCGTTGATGTAGAGGCGTGGCCGACGGTTTGAGTAAACCAGCGCGACGTGCGTCCAGCCGGAGAGCGCGTTGGAGTAAACCAACCGCGACGGCAGGTGAAGGGACGCTTGCGATGCGTTGGTGCTGTGCTCGTAGGCGCTTACGCCGTTCCGGCCAATCGAGATACCGGCGCTGGCGTGGGTGGGGCCATAGGCGAGATCGCCCCGGTCCGGGAACACGGCGAAGCGCTGCAATTGGCGCGGAGCGATGCTGAATCCGGAGACGCCGCTGTTGGTTTCCGCTGTTTCCGATCGGTTCGCCGCGGGGTTGGCCCACAGCTCGATCGTGAAGTTGTTCGACACGACGGGAAAGGCATTGAGCGGCAATTGCACGCGATCGTTCCGGCCATCGAACTCCAGACCGAAACCCGACGCGCCAGCTATCGTGTAAATGATTGCGGTGGACGGGAAGTTCGCAGCAGTGAGGACCAACTCGAACTGCGCGCTGCTGCCACACGGGAACGTCGGCTCCGTCCGGATTTGAAACGGTTCGAGGTTTATGCCGCGCGCGTTCGGGGCGAGGTCGCCATACGGCGACTCCGCCTTCGTCACGAGCACGCCGGGTGACAGGCTGCGCAGTTGGCCGCGCACACCGGCGAGGGTAACGGCGCCGCGATTGGTCACCGCCAGTTGCAGCTGGCTGCAATCGTCCGGTCCGAGCGTGCTCCCGCCGAGACCAGAGACGAGCGACATGCCGCCGCTCTGCAACGGGAGATTCGTCACGGTCAGGGTGACGTCATTGCCATCGCCGCCGACGTAACTCGCCACGACGGGGATTCCGCCAATGAATCGGGCCGCGCCTTCAGGGAAACCGGTGATGCCGCCGCTGACGGGAACCGCCGAGTTCACGCGTACCAGCGTGATCACATCGCCCTCGTGTGGCGGATAATTGAAACCGGAACTCAGGCGCAGATTGGTCAAAGTCGCCGTGTCATTGATGAACAAGTGATCGTTGCCGCCGGTTGGATGAGGGCCGAAGAAAGCGAGCCCCAGAATACCGCTCGTCTGGAAGTTGGCGGAATTCATGACCAGCTCGCCGCCGGATTGTCCTGGGCCATCCGGATCGACCCGCACCACGCCGCCGGTTTCGACCGTGACATCGCCCAACACTCCCGTGCCGCGCAGTTCACCGCCGTTCTTCACCGTGACCGGGCCGCTGGGGAAATTGCCATCGACCTTGTACGTGCCGTCGAAAACCGTTGCCGTTCCGGTGTAGTCTGGGCAGTTGCCGGTCACACGAAAGGTTGCGAGCCCATATTTGTTCAACGCGCCTAAGCCGCTGATCGGACCGGAGAAAGTGCAGGAGACGCTGTTGCTGATGGTGAGCGCCCCGGCCGTGCTGACGATGACTCGACCGTCGCCCACCAGTTGGCTGATGGTTTCAAAATTCGTCCCGTTCATCGCCCACAGCGCCCCATCCTGCACCGTCACGTCAGCGCCCGTGGGCAAAACCGTTCTTGCCGCGAAGATGGGAAGGCCAGTGAGACCGGTGCGCAGCGCGGCATTCGCGCCGGTGACGACGATGTTACTGGACAAACTTCGACCGCGGAGAGCCTCCACGGTTCCTTCATTGATCGTGGTCAGACCCAGGTAGGAGTTCCCAGCGCCAACGCCAATGAAGAGCGTGCCGGAACCAGATTTATTGAGGCCGCCCGGCCCGCTGATACTCGGCGCGGGCGTCCCAAAGCCGGGGAGGCCGGAGTGCGTCAACCCGCCGCGCACGTCTGGCACGCGCACGCCTGCCGTGCGTTGCAGCAGGATGTTGCCGCTCCAGACATTCGTGACCGGGCCCAGCGAAAGAAGCGCGGCGGGGCTGGTCGAGTCGAGCGTGAGAGTTTCATCTGTCACTGTAATGCCGCCGCTGAGCGCAAACGAAGCGTTGCTGCGGACGAAGGTTCCCGCGGCGACAGTGCCGAGCGCGGTGGAGTGCGAGGCCGTGAGCAACCCTGCGTTCACTGTGACCTGACCGGCGAAGCTGTTCGACCCGCTTAAGCGCATCTCGCCGGGACCTTCCTTCACGAGATCCGCCGCGGTCGAGGTCTGGCGGATGGCGGCGGACACCTCGAGCTCCGGAAAATCGAGACCGATGATGCTGGGGCCGCTGCCGATCACGAAGCGATGCGGGCCGGCATCAAGCGCGAGGTTGCCGGAAATGGCCGCCGCGAAGCCGAATCCGTTCCCGGGATTGACGACCACGTCTCCGCCAGTTGGCAGAATGACCGCACCCGAGCCGGTCTGCACATCGCCGCCGCCATTGAGCGTGAGCGGCGGTCGGCCGCCCAGCGCGCCCGGATCGAAACTTTCATTAAAGCCGTTGAGATCCCAGAGCCCGCCACCATTCACAGTCACACTGCCGGCGATGGTGTTGCCGGCGAAATGCCGCACGGTGGCCGAAGTGCCGAGGATGCCACCACCACCGCCGATGGTGAGATGCCCCGGAACTGTCGTGACGCCCGTTCCTTTGGATGGGACCAGCACTCCCGCTTCGACGAACGTCTCGCCGCTGTAGGTGTTGGGCAGACCGGAGCCGCCGCCGAATTGCAGCGAGCCTGCGCCGACTTTGGTGAATGGTCCGGTGCCGCTGATGACGCCCGAGAGAATTCCGAATTGATTGTCCACCCGCACCGTTGAAGGTCCGGCCAGAACCACATCCGCGCCGACGCCCGTCGCGGCCATAAGATTGAGCGCGCCCAGCGTGCCGCCGTGTCCCTCACCCCGAATGTTCAACGGCTCGGCTAGCGCGCCGACAAACTCAATTTGGAGCGTCCCGCCGTCGGCCACCGTCGTGCCTGCGCCGATGGTGCCGAGCGACGTGTTGTTTTGAATGTGGACCACACCCGCATTGATGGCGACGGGGCCGCTGAAGTTGTTGGGCGCGTTCAAGAGCAAGGTGCCGGGACCCGTCTTCGTGATGCCGCCCAAATCCACGATGGTCGCTGTGACCGCCAAATCGGGACCCGACGCTCCGTCGTCTACGTGAAAGCCCCGTTGCCCGGACGCGAGCGCCAGCCGCCCGCCGCTGATGCTGGCGGTGGCCGTCGAAACGTTCGCGGTGACGCTTTGAAAAAGACTGAGCGTGGCAGCGCCGGCGTTTTGCACCGTGCCGCCCCGGAACGTCAGCGAGCCGATCGTGTCGCTATGACCGCCGAGATTCATGAGGGCTTGTGGACCGAGCGTGACCGGGGTGGTAGAGCGGTTGATTTGGAAGTCATTGAGCCAACGGACTTGCTTGGGAACAAAGCTGTCCTGACCAATCAGCAGCGGCCCGCTAAAGGCGAAGGCCGTTCCGGTCGGAGCTTTGTTGAGCGTGAGCAGGTCACAATTCGCATGGGTGGCGCCAGTGAATGTGTTGGGGAAGGAACCACTCAGTTCAATGGCCGTGCCTAACAACACCAAATCGCCCGTCCCGACAATGACCCCGGGGAGGTAAAGGTCGTCGCCGAGAACGGTCAGCTGCCGGTTGAGCGTGATCGAGCCGGCCCAGGTGCAGGTGCCGAACGCCAACAACGACGAGCCAGAGCCGGTGACGGTGAGTGGCTCGGTGGTGATGGCGACGTTGCGAAGGTTCACGCTGCCGCCATTGAGTTGCACTCCGCTGGTGCCGGCCCCAAACGCCCGGCTGGTGCGTGCCTCGACCACGCCGGCGTTGACCACGACCGGACCGGAGAACGTGTTGGTGCGTTGCAGCAGCAGCGCCGCGTTGCCGGATTTCGTGAACCCGCCCGCGCCGGTGATTTCAGCCTGCAGATCGAGCCCGACGAACGTGGAGCCGGCGATGTCGAAGGCGTGATTGCCGGCCGGCAGTGCCAGCCGCCCTTGGATGAGCGGAGGAGGAGCACCGTTCTGGCTCCAGGTGGTGATCCCGCCGTTCAACGTCAGCGTGGCGGACCCCATGTCGAGGGTTGCTCCCGTGCTGGTCGCGCTTAAATCAGGGTGTGCGTTGGTCAAGGCCAAGCTGCCAATCGTTTCGTCGCGATCCAGTAACAACAGTTTGGCGCCGGTCGTGATGGCCACCGCCGCGTTGTCGCCGATCTGGTTCGGTTGAAACAGCCGGACGGTGAGGGGTTCGTCAAAGAACCCGCCGCCGATGGACAGCGCGTCGTTGACCACCACACCGGCCGATCGCTCGAACGTCACCACGGAGCTCACGTCGCCCACCAAATCGAGACGACCGCGGAACGTGTTGCCGTTCGTCCCGTTGAAATCCAGGGTGCTGTTTCGGATGAAGGCGTGAATGTTGCCCGTGCCGGAAATGACGTCCCTCAGGTAGGCATCGGTGAGGAACAAGTCCAGGTCCACCTCCGCGTTGTCCAAGGTAATGGTGCCAAACATAAACAGCCGCATTCGATCGGGCAGGCAGCCCGCGTCAATCCTCACCTCGCCCCGCAGAATAAGCGGGCAGTTGATCAGCATCTCGTCCATGCAATGGATGTCCAACAACGCGCGCGTGGAACTGGACAGGGTGATGGCGTTGCCGCTTAACCGATAGTCGCGGAGGCTGAAATCCAAGGCGGTCACCGACAGGCCGACCACGTCGTTCACCATCGTGGTGTTGGCGTTCTGGTCGAACACCAGGCGGTCGCCGTCTTGCGGCGGCCCGGCGGGGTCCCAGTTGCGGGGATCGCTCCAAAAGCCGCTGGCGCTGCCGGTCCAGTGGCGTTCCACCGCCAGCGCGGCGGCGGGCAGCAGGCAAAGGGCGAGGAACAGCCAGAGAGACCGTGGCCAGGAGTGGCTGGGGGTGGCGGCCCGGCCGGCCTGGCGGAGGAGAAATGGATTGCGCATACCCTTATCTCCTCCAAAGGCGGACGCGGATTACAGAAATTCGCTCGCGGCGGGCGGCGGTCGATTTTGGGCGAGACGGTGGCGCTAAGAGGAAGGTCATGGTGCGAAGAGGCGATAGAACTGTTGGTCGTTCGTGGCCGGGCTGGTGATCCTCAGGTTCGAACCGACCACGATGGGGACGGTGGGGACGAAGTCCCAGTTGGGTCCGGCGAGATTGGTATTGCTCTGGAGACGGTAGCCGACGGCGTTCGTGGGCCAGAAGATCTGGACCGAACCTGGCGGCAGCGGCTGGATCGTAAGCGTCGGGCGCGGGGGCGTGGTGACGTGAGTCAGGACCACGTCATTCCCGGTTCCGCCCGTGTAACTGATCGTGAACAGGTGTCCGCCGAGGTGGAAGCGGGCGCCTTGTGGCAGGCCTAGGAACGTGTCGACGATCGGGTCGGTGCCGTCATTGACGAGGACGGTGAGCTGATCGCCGAGCAGCGGCAGGAAATCCAGCTTCGCCTGCAACGTGATCCCGGTCAGTCGAACCGTTCCGCGCACGTCGAGCCGGTCGTAGCCGGTCTCCCGAGTCAACCCTTTGCAGTCGAGCTGCAGGGTGCCGCCGCTGCCGGCGCTGTTGAAGTTGCTGCAGGTGAGAAGGCCGACGCCTGCGTTGGGGCCGGGCCCGAGGGTGCTGCCCGCGGCGGGGAGCACGCGACCCAGTACACCGTTGCCTTGCAGACGGGCGCCGGCGGCGATTTGCACCGGGCTGTTCAGCTGCGTTCCGGCGATCTCCAGCGTGCCCTCCCCAATCGTGGTGCTGCCAAAGTAGGGGTTCGTGCCGCTGACGCGCATGCGGCCCGGCCCGGTTTTGCTGAGGCCTGCCCGTCCGAGGCGCGAGTCCTCGCGGCCGTTGAACGTGATGGCGGCGGGCACGTCGAGATCCGGGCTGGCGGGAGCAACGTTGGAAGCGAAGGCGGCGACTTCGAAGGTAACGGAGACGTTGGGGGGCAGCTCGATCTGGCCGCGGATCGAGCATCCGGGGTTGAAGCCGGGCGTGGCCTGGGCTTGGGAGCCCGCACGGACCCTGGCGCCTGCGGTGAAGACCAGTTTGCCGATGCCCGTGTCCACGCTTCCGCCGTCGCTGAGGTTCAGCCCGGCCAGCGTTTGATTCGTGCCGTTCAGATCGAACAGGGCGCCGGCATTGGCTGTGACGAGGGCGCTCGGCCGGATGCCGCCGAACTGGAGCAGGCGCGCCACGGCGGTGCGGCCCGCAGGCGCGGGGCCGAGGATCAGGTTTCCGGGAACGGCGAGCGCATTGGGCTTGCGCAGCTCCAACAATCCTTCGGAGATGATCGTATCGCCGACGTAAGTATTGGCGTTGGCGTTGGCCAGGACCAGACGGCCGGGCCCGGTCTTGGTCAACGGGCCGAAGCCGCTGATGAAACCGTCGGCGGTGAGGCTCGCGCCGGCTTCGATGCGGACGGTGCCGTTGGTGATGAGATCGAGGCAGGGAAAAATGGACGGGGTTGGATTGCGCAGGGTGACGGACAGGGTGCCTTCGAGCTGGAGCGCTCCGTTGGTGCCGCCGAGCCCCGCGCCGCGGAGCGAGATCGGCTCGGCGAGCGTGCCGCCGAACGCGCGGAGGGAAAGGGTGGCGCCGTCTTGCACCAGGGTGCCCGAGCTGGCGGAACCAAGCGCGTTGTTGGCCGCGATAGCGAGCATGCCTTCATTGATCAGGGTCAAGCCGGCATAGTCGTTGTTGCCGGTCAGCCAGAGCGTTCCGTCACCGCTTTTCACCAAGCTACCCGGGCCGTGGATCTGCGCAGCGATGACGACCTCATTGAGTCGCGAGCGCGATTCCTGCACCTCGAACGTGCGGAATCCCGAGGGGAGACGGAGGTGCCCTTCGAAGAACAGGCGCTCGGCGCCGAACGGGTCGCCCAGGTGGGTGACAGGACCAAGCAGCGTCAATTCGCCCGCGCCGGTTTGGATGGATCCGGCGATGGTTGTGAGCGCGCCAATGCTGTCGGAGAAACCGTTGAGATTCACGAAGCTCTGCCCGCCAAACATCGAGACCGCGCCTCCTGCCAGCTGGTTGGACGCGAGCCAACGAACTTCGCACTGGCCACCGATCGAAAGGCTCCGGGCGCCGAGGCGGGCGCCGCCTGACTTGTGCAAGAGCAACCGGTCGCAGGATCCGAACAATTCACCGGCAAATTGGTCGGGCGCCGACCCAGCGAGCTCGACTTCAGCTCCGAAGAATGTGAGCGAGGCGTTGGTCGGGCCGATGAGGGGGCCCGAGACAATCAATCGGTTGCTGCTGGAGAAGTACGAGAACGGATGGGAATTGGCCCCGAGGGCGGTGTCGTTCAGGTGGATGGGGCCGCGCCAATGGCAGTCGCCCATCGCGATCATATCAAAGTCTTGGCCATAGATCAGGGGGCGGGCGCTGGTTCCATCGACGATCGCGGCGCGGCCGCCGTTGAGCACGAGACCTCCGGTGCCGAGCGGTTCGCTGCCGCGTAGGTTCAAGAGGCCCGAGTCGATCGTCACGGTTCCGTCGAACGCGTTGAACAATCCGGGGGCGCCGAGTTCCACGCGGGAAAACTCATGCAAAAAATCGCCACGGACCCGAATGTTGCCGATGCCATCGATGACGTTGGAAAGAGCCAAGGCGCCGAAGCGCGAATACAAATTCAAGGTTAGATCGAAGCCGTTCAAATGCAGGCCGCCGGTCAACTTCAGGTCAGCGGACGATGCGGTGGCCAGTCGGAACTCCTGATCCGCGCCCAACGTGATGTCGCAGTGGATCGTCAAGTGGCCATCTTGCGCAACCACGATGCCAGAGTTGAGAAGGGTCAAGCCGCGGCCATGGAGGGTCGTGAACCCGATTCCTGCGGTGAGGGAACGCGGGCGAAGGCCCGGCAAATCGTTTGTCGAGAGCCCCCCCAAAGCCAGGGCATCGCCGTCT
Organism: Limisphaerales bacterium; assembly: GCA_044230345.1. Taxonomy (GTDB): domain Bacteria; phylum Verrucomicrobiota; class Verrucomicrobiia; order Limisphaerales; family JADJPG01; genus JBGARF01. The sequence continues at coordinate 85,671 of JBGARF010000012.1, read as the reverse complement.
TGAGGCGGGCCGGGAGGGTCCCAGTTGTTGGCCACGCTCCAGAGGAAATTGCTGGCAGTACCGGTCCAGCGCCGGCCGATCGCCGAGGCCGGGGACTCGAACCACCGGCTCGTTCCCCAAAGCAGGAGGGCGAGGGTAATCCAGCGCAGGCAGCGCCGGGATCGAGCCGAAGTTATCATCACACGGTTCGGTTCACGGCGTTTGCTCGAGTGGGGAGGGAGCAGTTCGCATCGGAATTGCGGCTATCTGTCCGGCTGATGCTTGGCCGCTGGTGATTCCGACCATCCCGAGGGGGCCGAGAAGACGAAAGCGCCAAGCCAGGTTCAGGGTGAGTAGCCATGCGGCTCATCGAGCGGGTCGCTCGGCCCATGGCACTTGCATGAACCGCGCGCCCGCGACCTGTAGGTCCGGGAATCACAAAGTTGAGTTGAGTTGTTGGACAGGGGCGGCTACCGGCCGCCGGGATCATCCATGGGCTGCATTCGCCGGCCGAACCGGGATCTTGCAAGCCGACCATGAATTTTTCAGAGCGCCGGCCAGGCTTCCTATGGCGGCCAGTCCTGGAGCGGGATGCGAGGAGCGTTTAGGAGGTGGAGCGGGGCGACGGTGTGACAACGGTTAGGGCTTGGTCCAGCCGAGACCGAGTTCTTCGAGGCGGAGGCTCACTTCGTGGAGATCCCAGATTTGCATGCGGCGGGCGTCAACGCTGACGGCGAGTTGTCGTCCGTCGGCGCTCAGGGCCAGCGGCAGGGAATTGGGTGGCAACGGGAGGAGAAGTTCGCCGGTTTGGGCGTCGTGAAGTCCGGCCGTCCCGGTCGAACGATTGGAAAGCCAAAGTGTTTTGGCATCGGGCGAGAAGACGATCCCGCGCGGTCCGGGGAAAAAGCGGGTGGGCCGCCAGTTTTGCGTGCTCCAGAATTCGACTCCGGCCCGGGAGGCGACGGCGACTTCGTCGCCACGCGGGGAGAACGCGAATTCGCTGATTCGGGTCCGGTTGGTCAGGGTGGTGATGAGCTCGAAGCCAGGCAGTTGATGGATGTAGAGCAGCGATTGGTAAGGGCGATTGAGTCCCATCCAGCGGCCGTCGGGCGAGACGCCGTTCCAGCCGCTGGCGGTGTTGCGCCAGACGTTGGAATGGTCAAGGGAGACGGGTTGGGCTGGGTTTAGGATTGTCGTGCCTTTGCCGCCAGTGAGCACGATGGAATTCGAAAGGATGCTCAGGGAGAACGGGCTGCTTGCGGCTGGCAGCTCGAGGCGCTCAAGGGTGGGCGTGTTGCTCCCGGGCGAGAGACGCCACCGCGAGCTGATTCCGGCGTACAGTTCGTTGCTGGTGGCGAACGTGAGGCGCGTTTCGGCCGGGCACTTGAACCGTGCGCCGGTGGCGCCGCGATGCAACAAATCCCAGACGAAGGTCTGCTGGCCGGCGCCGGACGCGGCCAGCCAGCGGGCGTCGGGCGAGAAGGCCGCGTAATTGCGGTAGCCGCCAAGATCGCCTTCAAGCTCGCGGTGCAGCGTGGGCTGATCGAAGCGGTAAAGGTTCAACTCGGTATCCGGCCAGCGCAACACCGCGCATTGCCGTCCGTCCGCGCGGAACTGGCAGTGATAGCTGTCGACGTTGACGAGGAATGCGCGTCGGAAGGATTTGGTGTCCCAACAATTGAGCTGGCGATCCCAGCCGCCGGTGAAGAGGTAGCGTCCGTCGGGAGTGAACTCTGCCGTCACGGCGTTGGCTTTGTGGTGGCCAAGGAGGATCACCTCTCCGCTTGCGGGGTTCATCAGGTGGACGGCCCCTCCGTGGTCCGGCACGGCCAGCCAGCGTCCTTGCGGATGCCACGCCAGCGCGGTGATCCGGTTGGTGAAGAGATGCTGGGCGAGCACGCTGTCGTGGTCGGCCGAACGGACGGCGATCAGGTAGCCGCCGGGCTGGGGTTGCGCCGTGGCCAGACGTCTCCCGTCGGGTGCAAGGCTCAATACCACCGGTTGGCCGGCGAATTCGTAACGGCGCAATTCCTGGCCGGTTTCGAGGTTCCAGACCGCGGCGCCTTGGGATGAACGGGCGGCGACGATCGTCGGCTGGGTCGGGTGCAAGGCGGCGGCGCCCCAAGGCACCTCGGGCAAGACCAGCACGCGACGCACGGCCGCGACGTGCCAAACCTCCACATCCTTGGCCCGGCCGGCCGAATCGCAGTCGCGGTTCACGGTGCAGAACTGGCCGTCCGCGCTCCATTGGACGCTGGTGGCCGGCCGGTTCGTGCTCGCGGGGAGCGTGGCGAGCAGGGTGCGATCGGCCACGGATCGAATTTCGATCGGACCCTGGCCTCGGCCCAGCGCCAGGCGTTGAAACGTCGGATCGCAACGGACCGCGGATTGGTCGGAGGCAATGGGCAGCGGACGTTCGAACGCGAGGTCCGGAAGCCCGAACGCGGTCAGCGCAATGCCGCGCAAGCTGGCCGAGTTGGAGATCACCACGGCCTGGCGGATCGCTTCGAGGGCGCGGACTCGATGGCCCATCTCGGCGGTGAGCACGGTGGCGCGGGCTTGTTCGGACAGGGCGTGGAAGAGCGATTGGCGCGCCTCGCGCTCGGCGACTTCGGCCCGGGCCTGGGCTTTCTGGCTTTCGACGCGCAAGGCGGATTCGCGACTCGCGTGGGCCTCCGAGATCTCCCGCTGCCGGCGCTGGAACCAATTCGACACTGACGCGGCCAGCACGACGACGAGGGCGGCGACGGAAAGCCAGCGGGCGTGGCGCAACCGGCGTTCGGTTCGGTACGCCTTGCGCACCGATCGACCAGCCAGGATCAGATTGAGATCGCCCGCCAGCTCCGCGGCGTTGGCGTGCCGGGCCTGAATCTCGGGCGCGCAGGCCCGGGCCAAGACCTCGCTCAATTCGATCAGCTGCTCCCGTTCGTCCGTGGGCCACCGATCCAGATCCGCCGGCAGCACCGGAAATTCCGAACGCCGCAGGCCGGTGGCGGACTCGTAAAGCAGCCGGCCCAAGGCGTAAAGGTCCGCCTGCGCGCTGCCGGGGCCTTCGGGCGGAATGTAGCCATCGGTCCCGACAAACGATTGATCCTCGTGAATCCCCGTGACCAGGCCGATGTCCGCCAGCTTCGGCTGACCTTCCACGAAGATGACGTTCGAAGGTTTGATGTCGCGATGAACCAAGCCGTGGCGATGCAAATGTCCGACGGCCCCCGCCAGTTGCACCCCGAGGGCGACGGTTTCCATCACGGGCAAACGCGTTTTGGCCTTGAGCACCGACGCCAGCGTGCGCGGAGTGTAGCTCTCCCGTCCCGATCTCGGCTCGGTCGATGGGGTTGGGGTTCGTGCCGTGTCACCATCCGTCGCGGACGCTTCAGGTGTCGCGCCATTCGGGCCAGGTGGATTCGCCTCATCCGCCAGCTCCATCACATAGAAGAAGCAGCCAGCGGCGTCATCGCGGCCGACGTGGAGGACGTGGACAACCCCCGGATGCGAACGGGAGATGGGCTCGAAGCGCACGATGCCGTTGAACTCCCGGTCGTAGGGTCGGTCGCTGTCAAACCGGGATCGGAAGACGATCTTGATCGCGCGGACCGCTCCCGTGACGCTCCGGGCCAGCCAGACCTCGCCGTAGCTGCCCTCCCCGATCCGGGCAATGATTTGATGATGGGCGATGACCGAAGGCAGGGCAGGGGTGGCGCCGGTCCTCAATGGGGTGAGGCCCAGCACCTGCTCGATCCGGCCATAGAGAGCTTCGGAGTTCATCGCCTGTGCAAACTCGGCGAAGAATACCACGGGGGACACAGTCCAACTAGCTCTTGTTCGTGGATTCCGCGTTTAGTAGTGCCGTCATAAAGCGCCTCCCATGAACGGTAGGATCGACGAGCAGGCTCACGAGGCGGAACCCTTGCCACCAGTTGGCAAGAGTTCGGAACTCGTGAAAGCCTCCCGTGAACCGACACGGTAGGGCGCGCTCTCCGCAGCGCGCCGCCGTTGCGGTCAACTTCACCGTTCTCCGAGCACGACCGCGTAAGCAGTTCGCAAGACGTGTTTGCCGGCGGGCGGCGGAGCGCCCGCCCTACCTGACGTGTCCGGTTCATGTCTGGTGAGCACGTCAAAAAGGAACGGGCGGCTTCCCATGAACCTCGAATAGGTCGCAGCAACGGACGAACGCGAGCCACCGTCGTGATCCTCCCTCACTCCAACCCTCTCCCCAAGGAGATCGGCCGTCGGCAGTTCCGCAGCGGTTGGAATCGAGCGCGCACAAACAGGGCCGCGGGCGAAACTCTTTTGCGAGCTTTACAGCAGCCCCTGGGATCGTTCCCGATCGATTTGGCGGACGGCTCTCTTCATAGCCTGCGCGACGCGGTGTTTGGCCAAATATACCTGTGGGGCATTCATGCCGAGCAAGGTGGCCACCTTGGCGGCCGGCCACTGTTTGAGCACGCAGTAATCGAAGATTTGGAAATGACGCGGGTTTGTGGTGGCGCGGACCAAGTCCAGCGCCGCGTCGAACGTGGCCTTTTCCCATTCCTCATTCCAGCGGGCCTCGAACGATTCCCCGCCGTCGGTCACCGATTCGACGTGCTCATCAAATTCCTCCAGCGCCTCCGGGGCGAGGTCGGAGGTGAGGGGCTGTCGATAGCGACGGCGCAAATGGTCCACCACCCTGCGTCGTGTGATGCGCATGAGCCATTGGCGAAAGGTGCCGCGCGCCGGGTCATACTGAAACTCGGGCATCTTCCGGGCCATCGAGACCACCGTGTCCTGCACGACTTCCTGCGCAGCCGTGTCGTCCAGGCCGGATTTCCGGGCGAAATTGTAGAGCAAACGCCAATACAAATCGAAAAATCGCCGCCAGCTCTCGTTGTCGTCGAGGTTGCGCAGCCGATTCAGCAGGGTCCGCTGGGTCGGTAACGAATCAGTGTCTGTTTCATTCATCACGCTGCATCCATGGTTCCAGTCCCTGCATTCGTTCGCCGATTGCGAATCTTGCAACTCAAATCGTGCGCGCAAAAATGATCGCGGGCGAGCCCAGCGCTGGCGTGGATTCGGATGCCCGTAGCTCAGGGTCCGCTCGAGGTCTCGGCGCCCTTGACGATGGTGAAGTTGTCGCGCACCACCGCCTGGTCATCGATGAAGGTGGCGTCGAGGCGGTGTCCGTGGAAATCGAGCACGAGTGAGCCGAGGACGTTGGTGGAAATGAAATTGACAGGATGATCCAGGTCGCCGCCGCTGATTTGGCCGGAAGAACCGGCCACGACGTAGATCGCTCCTTCGTGCGGCGCCGGGCCACGCGTGGGCTTCACATAGATGCCGGTGCCATCCTTGCGCCCGTCGTTCATGCTCTTGAAATGAGTCTTTTTGTTCAGGGTGCGCGAGACGCCGTAGAACCCGTCGGTCAGATACGAGCGCTCATAGGAATGGCTGTGTCCAGTCAGCATCAGATCGAGGCCGTAGTTTTCCAGAATGGGCAGGACACGCTCGCGCATCATGCGCATCCGGGCGTCGCTGTCGCGGTCGTTGTCGGAATCATGGCTGCCCTTGGTGTACGGCGGATGATGGCAATACGCGACGAGCCAGTCCTGACGGTTCGTCTCCAGGTCGCGCTGGAGCCATTGCAGCATGAGGCCGTCCTTGGTCCAGCTGCTGTCGCTCGAATCGATGCAGACGAAGTGGACGTTCGCGTAATCGAACGAGTAGTAAGCTTCGGTGCCCGACATGACGCCGCCGGCCTGGGCTTGGGCGGGCATGGTGAAGATGTCGTAGTAAATGCCGTGTTCGATCGGCGAATTGGCGCTGCCGGCGTCGTGGTTTCCGAGGGCCGGCCAGAGGACGGATTTGCGCAGCATCTGGTCATAAACCTGGAAGACGGCTCCTTGATACTCGGCGTCCCGCCCGGCGGTGTAGGCGATGTCGCCGAGGATGAGCCAGAGGTCCGTGGGCCGATCCCCGCTCCAGCGGTAATAGGCGTCCCGCACGTCGCGCTCGGCCTTTTTGCGCGTGCCTGGATCGCCGAGCACCCAGACCCGCACGGGCGGGCGTGTGCCGATGGGAGGGTGCGTGACAAAGAACGTATTCGAATCGCCGCCGGTGCGGATGAGGTTGGTGGTGCCAACGTAGAAATTTCGCCCGGCGTTACGCGTCGCCTTGATGGGCGGACCGCCGTCGAGCCACCGGATCTGGTTCGACGTGGTGACGACGAGTTGTTGGTTTGTGATGCTGACGAGGACGGCGTTGTTGGGCGTGTTGACGACGAGGACGGTGTTGGTGGTGTTGACGGTGAAGGTTTTGTCGAGGTCGCTGACCGTTAGTTTTTTCTTCACTGCCTGGAAGACGAACGTGTCCTTGTTGCCCACCGCCACCTGCTCGCGGGTGCCGGGTTTGTTGACGTAGAGCTTGGAGTTGGTGCTGGTGATGTAGGCGATCTGGTTGGTCCACCGGACGAGCAGCGGCGTGTCGGTTGCGCCGAGCGCGTAGAAGTATTTTGTGGCCGGGGCGAGGTTGGTGACCTGGACCGCATGTTCGGTAAACGTGCCATTCGCGCGGGCGCTGCGACTGAGCCGGGAAAGCGTGGTGCCATAGGAAACCGTGTTGCCGGCGGGCAGATCGGTGCGCCAGCGCACGACCACGCTGTTCGTGGTGGCCATTTGCAGGTAGGGCCCGCGGATCAGTGACGGGACGGGTTGCGGCGCGGGCGAGACCGAGAATTTTCCCTTTTGCACGCTGCTCCACCAGGCGGGAATGTTGGTGCCCAGGCCTTCGCTCGACACGTTCTTCATCCAGGTGGGATAGGTCTCGGTTTCGAGGTCAGGGAAGGTCCGGTCCAGCCAGTTGGTGAAAGGCGCGGGCAGCAGGCCGGGGGGATGATCATGCAACCAGTCCGGGTAAACCTTCGAGGTGATCTCCGGGTAGGAGCGCGTGAGCCATGGTCGGAACGAATTGGTCAGCCACACCCGCACATCGTTGGTGTCAACGGCGCGGGATTCCGCGGCGGGGATTGCCTCTGTGACCAGCAGCAAAAGAAGTAGCGCCAACAATTTCATGGCTTACCTAGGTGTTTGTTCGGGTGAGAATAGAGGGCGCGACGCGAGGGCATCAAGAGAGTTCTGGTTTCGGGCATGGCTCCGTCGCGCGCTGAGGAGATCGTTCGGTTCATGGAATAGCCGCTGGGCCCGTCGAATCGCAAATCGGGAATATCGGAAATCTGAAATCGAAAATGGAGAAGGCAGTGTTGCCGGCTTGGGGGGTCCTGGTTCAAGCTCTCGCCGCGCATGAAAGAATCATCTGCGAGCCCGGTGCCGAGTCATGACCCGAGGGAGACCCGCGAGGCTGCTCGAAACTTGCGACCGCTGCGGGTGTGGCCCGCGGTGCTTCTGGTGCTGATCGGCGTGCTCGCGCGAATTGTGCCGGGCTGGCTGGAGGGAGGGATGTCGAGCTATTGGCTCGTCGGCTTGATTGGGCCGTTGGCGTGCGCCGCCCTGCTTTTGATCGGCTGGCTTACGGCGAGTCGGGCGACTGGGAAGGAGCGTCTGTGGGGATTTCTTGCTTTGATCGCGGCGTTGCTTGTGGTCATGGCGCTCTCGGACCCGAGCATGCGCGGGCCAGGCACCATGCAGATCACGTTCCCGATGGGGATGGCGGCCTTCGCACTGGGTGCCGTGATGCTGTCGCGACGGCGTCCGCTGGTTCGAACGGGCGTGTCGTTGCTTCTGGGCACGGCGGCTTTCGCCTTCTCGCTGCTGCTGCGGAACGAAGGAGCCACTGGCGAATATTGGTTGGATACTCGGTGGCGCTGGTCGCGTTCCGCCGAGGAGACCATGCTCGCCCGAAAAGCGGAGACGCCCGCCAAAACGGAGCGGCCTGAGCACCCGTCGGGTGTCGCTGGGTTCGCCCAGCCCGAGTGGCCTGGCTTCCGAGGTGCGGATCGGGCGGCTCATGCGCACGGTCCGCAAATCGCCACGAATTGGACCAGCCAACCTCCGCGGCAGCTCTGGCGAGTCCCGGTTGGGCCGGCTTGGTCGTCCTTCGTGGCGGCGGGGAATTTTCTCTTCACTCAGGAGCAACGTGGGCCCATGGAGACCGTGGTCTGCCTGGAAGGGAGCACGGGGCGGGAAGTTTGGAAGCAACAGGCGGAGGCGCGCTTCGACGATCCCTTGGGCGGTCCGGGCCCGCGCGCCACTCCGGCCCTGTCCAAGGACGGATTGTTCGTGAATGGCGCCACGGGGATCTTCCTTTGCCTGAATCCGGCCACGGGTGAAGTGCGGTGGAAACAGGATCTGCGGAAAGTGGCGGGACGAGAGACTCCCATGTGGGGTTTTTCGGCCTCGCCGATCGTTGCGGGCGCTCTGGTGCTGGTTTATGCCGGTGGCCCCGGTGACAAGGGTTTGCTGGCGTTTGATGTGGCGACCGGTGTCCTGCGCTGGTCGGCGGCGACGGGGATTGATTCCTACAGCTCGCCGCAGCTCAGTCGAATCCTGGGCGAAGAGCTGGTGCTGATGCTGTCGAATGACGGGCTCGTCTGCCTTGAACCCGCGACCGGACGTCTCCGGCTGAACTACGAGTGGAAGTTTTCGAGTTACCGGGCGTTGCAGCCGAATGTCATCGGGGAAGACACCGTCGTGCTGCCGACCAGCATGTCCACGGGCACGCGAGTCATCGACGTGACGAAGACCAACGGCCAGTTTGCGGCGCAGGAACGGTGGACGTCGCGCGTGCTGAAGCCGGACTTTACCGATCTGGTGAGCCATCGGGGATATCTTTACGCACTCGACGCAGGATTCCTCACTTGTTTGGACCTCAAAACCGGTGACCGGAAATGGAAGGGTGGCCGCTACGGGAAAGGCCAGGTGCTGTTGCTCGAGGAATCGGGCCTGCTCTTGGTCTTGGCTGAGTCGGGTCGGGTTTACCTGCTGCCGGCGAGTCCAGCTGAGCACGCGGAACTGGCGTCATTTCAGGCGATCGAAGGCAAAACTTGGAATCACCCGGTGGTCGTTGGCGATCGCCTTTACATTCGCAATGCGCAGGAAGCGGCCTGCTATGTGTTGCCGCGGGCGGAAGCCGGTGCGGGGACCGCAGGACGGTAGGTGCGCTGCGGTGCATCTTGAAGTTGTTGGTAAGAGTTCATACTTGGCCGGACCGCGGGCTTTCAGCCGGCAGCGGCTTGGGCCGGCGACGACGCTCGAAGGTTCGATCGCGCAAGGCCGATTCCCCCCGCTGCGGGCCATAGGCCAGCGCTCCGATCCAATAACTTCAAGATGCACCCGGTGCGGTCGGTCTTTGAAACTAACGCTGGCGTTTCCGCGCTCTTTGTTTCACAACTGCGCCGTAACCCCAGTTTGCCCATGATGTCATCACTAGTGAATCCGAGACACCTCATGAAAACCAAAACCCATCATCGCCTTGCCCTGGCTGCGGTCGCAGCCATGGTTTGTTTCTTCACGCACACGGCTTCGGCCCAGGGAAATTTTGATCCAGCGCAGTTTCGTGAACGCCAGTTGGAACGGTATCGCGAACGCATCGAGGTGAAGAGCGATGACGATTGGAAGAAGCTCGAGCCGCTGGTGAGCAAGGTCATGGACGCGCAGCGTGACGCGCGCCTGGGACTCGGCTTTGGCGGCATGGGCTTCGGCGGACGGGGCGGGCGCCCAGGGGGCGGAGGCGGCGGCGGCGGAGACGGCGCCGGCGGCAACAATCAGGGTGGCGGCGGCGGAAATCGCAATCGTGGTGGCGGCCAGTCCAGCCCCGAGGTGACGGATCTGCAGAAAGCGGTCGACGACAAAGCGTCCGCCGACGAAATCAAGGCCAAGGTCGCCAAGCTGCGCGAGGCTCGCAAGGCCAAGGAAGCGGAGCTGGAGAAAGCGCAGGACGAGCTGCGCAAAGCGCTTTCACCCCGGCAGGAGGCGGGAGCGATTCTGGCTGGATTGCTGAAGTGAGGACGTGTGAGCGACGATCGGGACGTTGGTCGCCGCGTTGATGCTCTTGTCCAGGCGACCCTGGCCGACGATCTCGCGGAAGTTGAACGGCTGCTGCGGCGAGATCCGGGGCTGGCGATGGTCGCCGTCGTGAAAGCCGATCGCTACGAGGCCGGGATTGTTCATTGGATCTACGCGGGCGATACGGCGCTGCACGTTGCGGCTGCCGGTTATCGGGTCGAAATTGCCACGCTGTTGTTGGCCGCAGCCGCGGAAGTCAACCGCGCCGGGAATCGGCGGCGGAGCCGGCCGTTGCACTACGCCGCCGACGGTTCATCAGAGAGTCCGGCGTGGGAGCCGGCACGGCAGGTCGCGATGTTGCGTTTGCTAATCGAAAATGGGGCGGACCTCCATGCTCAAGACCGGAACGGAGCCACGGCGCTCCACCGGGCGGTGCGCACGCGTTGTGCCGCCGCCGTGCGGTATTTGTTGGAGAATGGTGCTGATCCGCAAATCCGCAATCTGCCTGGCTCCACCGCGTTTCACCTGGCCGTGCAAGACACCGGGTGGGGCGGATCCGGGTCGGACGAATCACGGTCTGCCCAGCGCGAGATTCTTCGGGAGTTCCTGGCGCACGGAGTCAGCCTGAAGCTGAAGGATGCGCGCGGCCGGTCGGTGCTTGCTGCCGTTCGAACCGACTGGGTCCGGCAGTGCCTCCGTTCCGCCTAAGCCGGAACGATTCAGTTGGTCAGCAGCCGTTCGCTTGATCTTCTTGCGAAGGCCTTCGTTGTTCGTCGCTTAAGGCGACGACACGATTGCCCGGTAAAACCTTGTGGCAAATGCCGGGGCGGGATCAACCAGCGTAAACAGTCCGGTGGCGTCAGCGACGGTCGATCCGATGTCGACGAATGAATCCAGTAGCTTGGACGCTTCGATCGTGACGACGGCGCCCGGCGCCGCGGTGCCGCGCAGGACAATATCCCCATTGGCCTGCCGTTCGATGCTTGAGAGGCGGGGTTGCAGGACGGGCGGGGAGAGCGTGATGAACAAGGTTCCCGAGCCTTCGAAGGGCAATTCCCGGTCGTAGGCGATCTGCCAGGTGCGCCCGCCGTAGTTCGTGGTCGCGCCGTTGGGCAGGTTGGCGAAGGTGCCAGTCAGCGAGCCAGGCGAATACCTGGCGACGCGGATGATCTCGTTGGTGGGGAGAGAAGGTGGAAACGTCACCCGGAGGCGCGCATTCCCGAGGTTGAGCACGGAAGCATACACCGCAGCGAAAGCGTCATTGGTCGAGTGCACCGTGAGCGTGGTGTTGGCAGTAAACGTGACCGTGTCCGAAGCCTGGAGCCCGCCCCGCAAGAAGCCTTCCCCCGGGACCGGCTCGTAGCGAATCGCCAGCTCACCGTTGGTCACGGTGGCGGAAGTGATGCTGACATCGAGGGCTTCGACTGTTCCCCGCGCCAGTGCGAGCGGGACTTCATTGACGAAATTCACCCGATGAAGGCGGGTGGTGCCGCCGTCGATGAGCAGGCCACCGGTGACCTTGAAATCGAGGTTCGAGAGCTCGAGTGTGCCCGGTCCCGATTTGGTTACCGGGCCGAGACCGTCGACGAATCCGGAGTCGTCGTCGTCGCCCTGGGAGACGCTGAGCGTGGCGTTGGTGTTCGCGACCGTCCAGGTTTGCGCGCCGTAGGTCAGGAGCAACGTCGGGCTGAGGCGGTTGGTGCCGGAGACGGCTTGATGGCGCAGGCCCGACAGCAGCGAGAAGGTTCCGGTGCTGACGTAGTTGCTGCCGTCCCAGACGATGGCATCCAGGATCAAACCGGGTTGATCGTTCGTGTTCGTTCGGCGGGCGGCGTTCAGAGGGAACACGGCGGTTTCGCCGTTGGCGGGCGGCCGGTTGTCGCCGCTCCAGTTCGCGGAAGTGGACCAGAACGCGTTCGGGCCGGCGCCGGTCCAGGTTTGTTGCCGATTCGCAATCGAAGGACGAAGGGGCGTGAGTGTGACGTCATTGCCGTCGCCGCTGGTGTAGCTGATGCGATAGACCGTCGTCAGGCCGGTGCTTTCATTTGTGCCCGTGAACCGCGTGCCTTCGGGGAGGCCTGCGAACGTGCCGGTGACCGGGCCGGCGCTCGTCTTCTCCAGGAGCATCAACGGCGCATCGAGGAGGGCCAGATCGGCGGTGTTCACGGCGAGTCGCGCGTTGGCCAGGTCGACGCCGCCTGAGACCGTGAGTAAGACATTGGTGGGTGAATCAAATTGGGCGACGACCGTAGCGGCGGAGGCCAGCGCGAGGTTTCCGTCGATGGTGGCGCGCGATCGAACGGAAAGATCGAGCGTCCCGCCGGTAACCTGCAGGCCGGGGAGTTGAGCAATGCCGAGTTGCAACGAACCGCCCGACAATTGCCACGCGGGGCCAGTCTGCGCGCCGAAACCGACGAAGACCCGTCCGCGCTGAATCGAGACGGCGACGTTGTCGCCTCCGACCTCATTGAAGAACGAAACATCGCCGAGCACGATCAGCTCGCCGGGGCCGGTCAGCCGGTTCTGGACAAAAATCTCCGAAGCCTCATTCACCAAGGTCAGCGTGTGTTGGTTGAGGGCGACCGGCGAGTTGATGGCCAGGTTCACGTTGGTCGTGCTCCAAGTCTGCGCGCCGATGAGTTCGACGAGATTGTTGCCCAGGCTTGCGTTGCCGAAGGTCAATGGCGGATTGGTGGCCACAACTCCGGCCAGGATTTTCAGGGTCCCACCGACCAGATTCCACGTGGGACCTTCGCCGCCGAACCAGATCCGGTTGTAAACGGCGTTTGTCGCCGGAATGTTGTTCTGCAATAAGCGAATTCCTGGAGCCACGGACGAAGGGAAAACAAGATCATCGCCGCGGTTCGGGAGCACGTTGCCGCTCCAATTGACGGCCGAATTCATGTTGCGATTGCCGATCCCGCCATCGCCATCCCAAGCCCGAGCCACACCGGTGGGAGCGATGGGAAGATCGATCGCCGTCAGCACGACGTCGTTGCCGGTGCCGCCGACGTAACTCAAGCGCAGAACGCTCGTCCCCACCGAGAGGAAGGCGCCTTCGGCGAGGCCAGCGAAGGTGCCGGAGATCGCGTCGGAGCCATCGTTGTCGATAATCGTAAAGGCGTCGCCCACGGCCGGAGTGTAGCCGAGCGAGAGGCTCAGCCGGGAGCCGGCGAGATTGATCGTGCCACCAACCCGCAGTTGGTCGTGGCTGCTGCCGGGAACGGTGCCGTTCAACTCAAAGACATTGGTGATCTTGCCGTTGAGCACCAGATTGCTGGTGGTCAAGATCCCGACCCCCATGCCCGGCTCGATCCGGCCGGTCCCGGTTGGAATGGCCGACACTCGTCCCACCGATCCGGTACCGCCCAGAGTGCCGTCGAAAAATCCGAGGATAATGTCGCTGCTGCCTGTGCCGTTGATCCGCAGACGGCCGCGGTTGGCCACCTTGATTCCACCGGCCACGGCGTGGGCATTGTTGAGGACAAATTCGCCCACCTCGAACTGCGGAGTGCCATGGCCCGACCATGGCCCGAAGAACTCCGCGATCGCGGTGGGGCCTACCCGTAGCACCGTGTTGCTTCCCTCAAACTCGATCGCGCTCAGCACATTGCTGGTGATCGGTGTGGTGAATGTCATGCTCCCGGTCAGGTTGATGAGATTTTCAAACAAGCGAGTGGAGGTCACGGTGAGACTCGTGCCCTCGGCGACGAAGGTGCCGTTGGTCGATGCTCCGAGCGAACCCGGGGCGGCGATCGTTACGGGTCCCTGCAGCAGGCGGGTGAATCCCTGGTAGAGATTCCCGTTGTTGAGATCGATGCCGCCGACATTGCTGACGACGAGTCCGCCGCCTCCGCTGACGACGCCGTCGAATCGAACCCTGCCGGAGCCGCCGGTAATGGTGAGATCGGCCCCGCCGTTGGTGACCGAGCTGAGGAGGATGACATTGCCTGCCCCGTGTTGGATCGAACCGCCGTTGAGAAACGAGACCCCGGAATTCAACACAAGCGCGCCGGTGGCCTGGGTGGCGATGATGCCGCCGGCGAGAATCAAGGGTTGACCGCGCAGGGACATGCCGGGGGAAGCGCAAACGAGTTGATCGAAACGGATGCCTAAATTGTTTGTGGCGACAGTGTCGCCGGTCTGCAGCCCCGTAGGAAACAGGATGGAATCGCCATCCTGGGGCAGCGTGTCTCCGTCCCAATTTGCCGGGTTGTTGAACAAGCCGTTGTGGCCGCCGCCGTCCCATGTCCGAGTGACTCCGGTGAGAACCAGCGGCGCGTCCACCACCTCCAGTTGCACGTCGTTGCCGCTGCCTGCGGTGTACGAGATTTGGAACACGACGCTGTTATTGGTGATGCGCGCGTTTTGCGGAAGGTTGGTAAACGCGGTCGTCTGCGCGGCGGCGCCGGTGTTGGTGATGATGATGAACTTCTGGCCGAGACCGTAGGTGAAGGCGCTGCGCAGGATGACGAGTTGCGCCCCGGACAGGTTGGGCGGAGAGGGCGTTTTGAATTGATCGTGGCCCGAACCCGGTTCCAGGCCGTCGAGGTTCACAAAGAAGCGGGCGTCGGATTGAAAGACCGCCGTGCCGGCGCCGGTCATCGTGAAAATGGCGGAGTCCGCGTTGCCGCCAGGTTGGAAATCGCCGGCACAGGTGAACGCGGTGGTGGTGCCCGAGCCGCTGAGCGCGGCGCTGTTCGAAATGGAGAACGTCGAGGCGGTCAGCATGCCGTCGACCTCCAGTGTGCCGTCCAGCACCCGCACGGTCGAAATGGCATTGGTTGGGCCATCCAGGATCATTCGGCCGGAGCCGGTCTTGTTTACTTCAGTGGCTCCGGTGCCGGTCAAGTTGCCGCGATAGATCAACGTGCCGGCGACGTCATTCGTGACGAACAGTCCGGAGCAGATCACATTGCTGGAGATCGTCAGGGCGGTGCGTCCGCCGATGGCCCAGGCTTGGTTGCGGCGCAACTGCAGGGCGGCGCTCAGCGTGTTGGAACCGCCGACCGGGGCGGCGTTGGTGATGCCGTTGGTCAGATTGAGCGAGGAGACACTGAAGACGTTGTAGCCAAGCCCAGTGAACCGGATGAAGTCGACATTGGTCAGGTTGGCCGCGGCGCGATTGGTGTTGATGAGACGGGCGGCGTTCGTCGGGAAGATGAGGGCGTCGCCATTCACAGGGGCCACGTTGTTTGACCAGTTGGCGGCGGTGTCCCAGAAGTCCGTCGTGCCGCCGCCGTCCCAGAAGCGCGTGGCCGCCGCGGAGTTTAGGGCGGCCAGCGCGAGGACAGCGAAGGCGAGAGCGGCCGGCTTCAGGCCGAATAGGTTCTTGCCCGCGGACCGAAAGAGGGCGGTTTCGCGGCGGGGCGGATGAGGCTGGCGGAGTGATTTCATTCTGATGCGGCGGTTCAAAATTGGGTTAGGTCGGAGATGGCAGAGTTCCGTGGTCCGCCAAATCGCAAATCGGAAATCTGAAATCGAAAATGAAGAGCGGCCCGTTCGTTTCGGAGGTGCTCACGGGCGATGAACCTGCGCACTGCTCCACCTCACCCGGTTCCGACCTCGCGCGGGCGAGTTCGGAACCTGCCCTCTCCCCCGCAGGGCGGCGGAGAGGGGTCACGCGCGGGACGGTCCGGCTAACGGGTTGCCGATTCCCCGCGTCGCGATCCTGCATGTCCATCGTTCGGTTCATGGGGTAGCTACTTGGTGCGCCAAATCGCGATTCGCAAATCGATTGGGCTCATGGGGTGCGGAGCCGGAAGAAACGGAAGGGAAGCGTCGTTGGATTCACGACGAAGCCGAAGTCGTCCACGCCGGCCACTACGGCGCCGAGCGGCGTCCAATCCGCGAAGTTTTGAGTTCCCTCGAGCGTTACGTTTGCACCGGGCGAGGCATGGCCATTCAAGATCAAGGTGGTTGCGTTGACGCGCACGAACGCGGTGAAGTTTGGCGGCGGACCGGGCAGCACGGTGAGCGTGATGGAGCGAACGTCACTTCCGGGCTGAAGGTCTTCGGCGTAGCGAACCTGGACGCTGTTCCCATTGAAGTTCGTCACGCCGGCTTCGGGCAGGCCGGCAAATTTTCCGATCAAGGCGCCGTTCGGGTACGCCGCGATATGGATCCGCGTTCCGGTTGCAAGGCCGGGCGGCAGCACCGCATTCAATTGCGCGCCATCAATCTGGAAGGCGGGTTCCCCGAGGCTAACCAGCGCGGCGACTTCCACGTTGTTGGTGCCGACCACGGTGAGCACGACACCGGGTGCGAGCGAGATGGCGTTGGCGTTCACTCCCTGTAGCGCCGGCGTGCCGTCCTCGCGAACGAGCCGCACGATCATCTCGCCGGCGATGGCGTCCACGAACGGCGCGTCGACCTCGGCGAGATCCATGCGCCCTTGTTGCAGTCGCAGACCGACATTGGTTCCAACTCCCAGCGACGTCAGTTTCACATCGCGCAGACGGAGCGTGCCTTCCCTCACGGTCAGGCCTCCGGAGAGGAAGACGCGAGTCTGTTGCAATTCCAGCACCCCAGCGCCCGTTTTCAGAATGGACCCGGTGCCGTGCAGACTGCCGGAGGTGCCGAGTCCGCCCGCGGGCGCGAACGACTCGATGCCCCTGTCGCCCCGACCAAGGCGCAGCGTGGCCGCAGCGTTGGACACCGCCCATGTCTGCGCGCCGATGACCTGGACCGAGCCGGTGATTTCATTCGTGCCCGCCACGTGGCCGGCGCGAGCGCCGCCGGACAAAACCGTCAATCCCTCGTGCATGTAGTTGCTCCCGTCCCAGGTAATGGTGTCGAGGATCACGGGAAGATTGTTGGCGTTGGTTCTGCGCGCGGCGTTGACGGGGAAACGCACCGCGTCGGCATTCGCCGGTCGAAGGCCCACTTCCCAATTGCCGGGGAGGGTCCACAACGCATCGCTGTCGCCTCCGTTCCAGATGCGTGTGTGCCCCGAAGGCACCGGCGCCAGCCCCGTGAGCGTCACGTCGTTGCCATCGCCTCCGACGTAGCTGATGCGGTGGAAAAACACGAATCCATCGGCGTTGGTGGTGGCAAACGTGGCGCCCTCGGGCTTGCCGACGAAGGCGCCCGTGACGGCGTTGGGGCCGAGATTGCTGATGAGAATATGCGTCGAGCCCAATTGTGAGATGTCGGTTGCAATGACCGCCAGCGAGGCATTGTTCAAGGTCAAATTGCCGGTGACCGCGAGGTGGGGCAGCGGGCTGCCAAATTTATCCGTTGCGGTCAGGAGCTGAACTTCCAACGTTGCGCCGGCCAGCGACAAGTCCCCGCCTACCAGATTAACGTGATCCGCACTGGAGGGGACGTCCGGGGCGAGCACGCCGCCGTTCACCTGGATGGTCGGAACCTTGGACCGTTGCAGCTGGAGACGCCCGCCGTTCAGGGTCCAATGGGCGGCTCCGGCGTATTCTCCAAAGACCGTCGTCGTGCCGCTGTTGATGGTCACAGGCGCTGCGTCGCTCGTGCGTTCGCCCAGATTCAAATTGCCATTGCCGTTCATGACGATGTTGCCGGGACCGGAGTTGGAACCACGCAGGTTGATGCTCGTGTCCAGCCCGGGCGCGAGGCTCAGGGAGTGGCCGCCGAGCACAAGGACTCCGAACACGGTCAGATTCAGGTTGGTGGCGGCGAAGGTCTGAGGCGCGCCTAATTCCATGGCAGCGCTGATGGTAGTGTTGGGCGCCGTCGCCGATCCGTTCGTGGCGACGATGCCGCCGAGCAGCTTCAGCGCGCCTCCGGTCAAACTCCACGAACTCGCGTTGGTCGATCCGAAGGTGAGTCGATTGAACGTGGCGCCATTGGTGAAGGCATTGCCCATGGCCCGCCGTGCGGCGATGACCGACGCCGGAAACACCAGATCATCGCCCGGCAACGGCAGCGTATTGGCGGCCCAGTTTACCGGGTTGGTCCAATTCAGGTTCGGCTGCGCTTCGCCGTCCCACACGCGGGCGATGCCGGTGGGCGCGGCCGCGATGGCGACGACCGTCAGCTCCACGTCGTTGCCATTGCCGCCGGCGTAGGAGATTTGGAAAACCGTCTGCGGGGACACGGTGTTGGTGATGAATGCGCCGGACGGCAGATTGGTGAAGGTGGTCGTGAACGCCGCCGCGCCGGTGTTGGTGATGATGACGAACTTCTGTCCCAGCGACAACGGGAAGGCCGCGTCGCGCAGCACGGTCAGGGTGCCATGGGTGAGGTTCGGCGGATTGGCCACGCGCAGCTGATCATGCCCGAGGCCTGGCGTCGGGGACTGCACCTGGATTTGCAGCAAGCTGCCCGGGAGGAAGGCGGCGGTGCCGGGCGCGGTGACGGAGAGTTGGCCGGGAACAGTGCCGAAGTCCGTCCCTATCCGCACGATGCCGGCATTTGTAAAGGCGGGGACCGTGCCCGAGCCGGCGAGCACGGCGCCATTTGAAACGGTCAGCACATTGGCCGTGAGCACGCCGTCCACGGACAGGGTACCGTCGCCCACGCGGACTTGATTGAGAATATTGTTCCCGCCGTTCACGTCGAGCCGGCCATTGCCGAGCTTGACGAGATTGGCGTTGGCGCCGCCGGAGAAGTTCCCGTTGGCGCGGAGCGTGCCGTTGACGTCGAGCGTCAGATTGAGCGCGCTGAAGGCGATGTTGCTTTCGAGTGTGAGCGTGGTGCGTGCGTTGACCGTCCAGGTCGAACTTAGCCCTGGTCTCAGGGGGGCGAGGACAGTGCTGGCACTGTTGAACGGGCTGGCGTTGGTCACTCCGTTGGTGACCATCATCGAGGGCCCGCGCAATTCGTAGCCGGCACCCTGGATCAGGATCGACGTGAAATTTGTCGGTCCACCCGGAGCGTTCGTCGTTAGGACTTTCGTCGCCGCCGCTGGAAAGACAAGCGCATCACCATTGGCCGGCACGCCGGCGGGAATCCAGTTCGAGGCGATCTGCCATGAACCGGCGGTCGAGCCGTTCCAGGTCTTGGTGGCGGCCATGGTTTCAACCGCGGCAAGCACGAGGCCGGCGAGCAGGACGAGGATGGATTTGAGCGGGTTCATGTCCGGAGGTGTTCTCTGATAAGTCCGTGGAGCGGGAATGGCTGAGCGCTTCGAAGCATTATGAGTATTACGGCAGCCGCGCGCGGTAGAAGCGGTGCGGAAGGCCGGCCGGATCGGTGAAGATGAATCGGCCATTGACCGCGCTGGCGGTCTCGGCGCTGACGGCGGTCCAGGTGACCAGATCCTCGCTGGCCTCGACCACGTAGGTGGCGCCGCGAGTGCCCAGTCCGTTGACGGTTTTTAGAGGCCCATTGGCTCCGCTGATCCCGAGCATCTGGGGTGGAGCGATCAAACGTTGCAGGACGATGGCGTCGTGGTGGAGGGAGTTGTCGAACGCGTTGAAGGGCGGGGGCAGCGTGTAGTCGCGATAGAAAATGCGGAAGACGCCGAGGTCATTCGTCAGCAGACTGAGGTGGGGCAGTCCGGCGAAGGCACCAATGTTGGTGCGGGCGTGGGCGCTCAGCGTGAGGATGACTGGATCGAGCGGGCTGGGTTGGTAACCGGGCAGAGCTTCTAACTCCAGGCGCGCGCCGGAGATGACGAAGTCGTTGGTTGCTCCGACGTTTGTGTTGAGGAGGCTGATGAGATCGTTGGTGCCGCCGGACAGTCCGGGGAAGTTGATGGGGCTGGCGATGTCCATCCTCAAGGTGACGTTGGAATTGAGCGTCACGCCGCTGACCGCTCGCAGTTCGCCGACGAAACGTTCGCGGCCGGGCAGAATCACCACGGCGTTGGTGGCCTGGCTGGCGTCGATTCGGCGCAGTCCGGTCCGGCCGAAGCCGTCCGGCGCCGCGGACTGGAGGGTTCCGCCGTAGAGGAAAACCTCCTCTGCAGAGATCTGCAGTTCCAGCAGGCCGCCGATCTGCTCAATTTCGAAGCTTGTGCCGGAAACTCGGAGGGTGCCGTCCACGTGTCGAAGCGCAACTTGCGAAACGTAGTGGACCGGGCTGGATAGCTCGAGCTCGCCGGGCCCGGTCTTGGTCACCACCGCGCCAGGATATCCGTTCAGGGCGGCCATGGTCACCTTTCCTCCGGGACCCACATCGAACGTTTGCGACGCCGTGGCCAAGGGGAAGCCGGGCACATCCAGCGTGCCCGTTTCATGGAATTCAAGTCCGCCGCTTAGCCGGACGGCGGTGCTGTTGGTGGGCGATGGAGCCAGCACCCGATGCAACGGCGTGGGGCTGGTAAAACGCAGTCTATGGATGGAAGTGCCGAGGGAGACGTCGAGCCCGACCAGATTGTTCGTGTTGGCGAAGCGCGGCGCATCCGGAAACTCGACAGAGTCGCCCGCGACCGGCGGTTGATTGCCCACCCAGTTCGCCGGGTCATCCCAGTTTCCCGTTGCGCCCAATCCGCGCCACACGCGGGTGTTGCCGGTGGACGGGCCCACCGCAGTCGCGGTTACATCGTTGCCATCGCCTCCGGTGTAACTGACCCGATAGACCGCGCCGAATACGTTGGTGACGAGGCCGCCTTCCGGCAGGTTCTTGAAGGTGCCCGATACGGGTCCGGGGCTGAGCTTCCGGATGAGCACGAGCGGCGAGTTGACGGCGAAGAGGGTGTTGCCCAGCGACAACTCCGTCTGGCCGAGCGTCACCTCGCCACCAACTTCCATCGGCTCCTGCGCCACGATCGAGTAGCGAAACTCGATTTTGCTGGTGCCGGAAAAGGTCAAATCTTCCGTGACTCGACGCGGCTCGACCAGGGAAGGCTCCATCAGCAACCGGCTGTTGTGCATCGCCAGGCTCGTGCACTGGCCTTCGCGAAAGCGGAATTCACTGTTGGTGACGAAGACGCCCGCGCCGTTGGTTTGCCAGGCGAAGTATCCCGCCAGGGTGTTGTTCAGGATCAATCCGCCTAGATTGCTGTTGGTCCCGAGGGTCGTGGTGTTGGGGACTTCGACCACCATGCGACCCGATCCGTCGAGACCGAGACTCACCAATTGATTGGTGCCGGTCACCGTGACGTCGGCATTCAACGTCAGCGACAGAGCGGTGAGCGATCCCAGGATTTCGATCGATTGAGGGTTGCGAAAGGTGATCGGGAGCAGCGCGTCGACGAAGGCCGAGGGCCCCACCAGCATGCCATGATCGAGCGTCAGGCGATTGCCAGCCATGTGGTAAAAAAAGGCGTTGCCGGTCCCGGTGCCAGTAAAGCGAAGCGAATCAAGTTCGAGATCCGCGAGGTTGTTGGTGCTCCGAGGGAAGGGCGTCCGAGGGATGACAAGGCGATCCCCGTCTTGTGGAGCACGAGCTGGAGCCCAGTTGCCGGGCGTGCTCCAGAGTCCGTTGCCGCCCGTGCCGGTCCAGGTCAATTCCTCCGGGCCCAGCACGGTGAGCGCGATCTCATTGAGGCCGTCGACCGTGTAGGAGATTTGCATCCGGACACCTCCAACGGAGAAAATCGCGCCGTTCGGCTTGCCGGCAAACGTGCCCAAGGTTTGATCAATTCCATCGTTCTCGAGGATCACGAACCGCGCTCCTTGGGGCGGATCAAAGCCGAGTCGGACGTCGAGATTCGCCACGCCATTGCCGACATTCACGCCTCCGTGGACCGCGATACGATCGTAGTTCGCAACGTTGGTGCCGTTGAGATCGACCCGATAGGTCGAGCCGGCCTGCATCAGCAGCGATTCCAAGCTGAACGTCGCGGTGGTGCCATCGCCGCCGTTTGTGCCGGCCGGGCTGAAGATGCAGTTGGTGCCCACCGTCAGCGTGCGGACGTAACCGGTTCCGGTGAGCACCGCGGGCAAGGTGTCGGTTCCGATCACTTTGCTGCGAAGCCTCACGGAGGCGTTTGAAAGCGAACCGTTCACCTGGAGCTCAACCCCGGCGGCCACGATCGCGCCGTTGAACGGATTGTGGGCCGGAAGGTTCAACCGGAGGGTCTGTCCGATGAAAAAGTCCGCATCAATCGTGACGCCGCCGCTGCCGAACAACGGCTGTTGCAGGGTGGCATCCGCCCGGCTCTTCAAATTGATGAAGCCACTGCCGAGATTGGTCACCGGGGCGGCCATGACGGTTTGGTCGACAAAGATGAGTCCGCCGCCGTCCGACAGGGTGATCGGCTCGATCACCGGATTGGGACTGCTCCACGACAGAGTCGCGAGGTTGGAAACCACCGTGCCCGCCGCACCGGCCACTGCCGGGGAGTCGGTGTGGAAAAAGATCTCGCCTTCTTCCGCGATGGTCAGGCCAGAATAAGTGTTGGTGCCGAAAACGCCCAGGCTGGCGGCGCCCACCTTTCGGATCCCGCCGGCTCCGGAGATGGTCCCGGACATCCGTGCAAAATCAGCAAACCCTCGGGTGTCGACCATCAGTTCATGACCGTTCAAATCGATCTCTCCGGCCAGGAGTGCGCGGAATAAAGGGGCCGGCGTCGGTGGAATAAATGTGAACGTCTGCGGAGCCAGAAGGCGCAGGGGCAGGTTCAGCCGGTCATCGCCCTGGGCCGCCCAGTTCAGCCCCGCCCGCAAGCCGATCCGTGCGCCGCTTAAATTGTAGCGCCCGGTCACACTTAATGACGTAAATGCCGTGCCGAGGGCGAGGTCGTTGACATTGGTTCGCCGTTCGGCCGCGGGGGGGAAGATCAGAATATCGTTCGCGGTCGGAACCACGTTGCCCGCCCAATTCTGCGGCGTGCTCCAAAGGTTGTTCGCACCGAGTCCCGTCCAGGTTTGGGGCGTCGGCACGCGGGTCAACACCACCGACTTTGGCTCGATGATGCTGTTGTTCGTATAAGTGATGCGCAGCAACTGGCCGTCGATCAAATGGACCGATCCTTCCGGCCAGCCCGCAAAGAAGCCAAAGGTGGGCCCGAAATTATCCCGGGTGACGATGGCAAAGGAATCGCCGACGGCGGCGTTGTAGCCCAGGCTGGGTTCAAGCTGGACGATCCCCGCGCCGAGATTCAGCGCCCCGAGGAACTGCACCGAATCGAAATCGGTGGGACTGTTGAGGCGAACGCGGAGAACCGAGTTGCTGCGCAGATTCCAGGGCGCTTCCATGGTCATGACGTCGGAGCCGGCCGGATTCTCGTCACCGGGCCGGAGCACGGAGCCGGCGAGAAAAGTGTGATTCTTAATCCGCCCGCGGCCGGTGACGGTGGCGCCGTTCGAAACGATGAGCGTGCTGTTGGTCAGTTGCGTGTCGACCTGCAACGTGCCCGCTTTCACGATCGTCGCGCCCGTGTGCCCAGCCTGAATCGCGGCCAGTTGCAACAAGCCCGGACCATCCTTGACGAAACCGTCGGCGCCGAGGGTTGCGCCCGTAAACGACACCGATTCGTTCGCGTTGATGAACACCCTGGCCTGCGGCGATTCAAACGTCACGTTGCCGCTCCAAATCAATCCCGATGCTCCGCCGCTCAGAGTTCCAGCGAGGTTGAGGGGCTCCTCAAAATTGGAGTTGTCCGTCAGGCTCGCGCTGAGGAGCAACTCGCTGTTGGACGACACCAGCGTTGCCTGTGCCGATGTGCCGAGCGCATCCGGATGTCGCACGATCACTTTGCCCCGCGCGTCCAGGACGCCTGTAAAACTGTTGGACCGATCGAGGGACACTTGCCCAGGGCCGTCGACCGTGAGCGCGCCGGCGCCGGTGATGGACGCACCCATCACGATGTCCACCGCGCTCGCGCCGCTGACCAGGTTCAGATTGAACCCGCCCAGCTCCACGTTGCCGCCGAAGGTGATGTCCTGAAACTGGCTGGTAAACGTCTGATGATTGGCCAGCAGGAGTGGCATGAGCACCGTCGGCGCGGTTCCGGCGTGCGACGACAGCAGGCCTTTGCGCAACGCCGCCCGCGCCCCCAGCAGAACGTAGTTGGTCTCCAGGCGAATTTGTCCAAACAGCGTGTCTCCGGGGAAATCATTTGTGGCCGTCTTCCGCACGGACACCACTGGAAAGATCAGGGAATCGCCCGCTTGCGGCGCGGCGCCGCCCACCCAATTGGCGTCGATACTCCAGAGGCCATTGGCACTGCCGGTCCAAGTCAACGTTTGCACCGGTGAAATCGTGATGGTCACGTCGTTCCCCGTGCCGCCGGTGTAGCTGATCGTCGCACGGACGAAATCGTTGACGAAGACCACCGCTCCTTCCGGCGCGCCCGAGAACGTGCCCGCGATCGGGTCGGCGCCGTCGTTGTTGATGATCGTCACCGCCACGGGGCTGGCGGGGGCGAAGTTTACCGAGAGATTGAGGACGGCGTTGGTGAGATTGACCGTGCCGAGGACGTTCACTTGATCGAACAACCCCGTGGTGTTGCCGAGAATAGCTGCGTCGAACGTGGAGCCGCGGAGCAGGGTCAGGTTGTTCGTGACGGTGAGAATGCCGCGAGCCGCGCCGCCGGGCGCCAGGGTGCCGCGGCTGTTGACGGTCACGGCGTGGACGAGGCCGGTCCCGCCGAGGGTGCCGCCAACGTTCACCGCAATGGCGCCGGCGGTCATTCGGCCATGGACGGTAAAGTCGCCGCCGGTAACTTCCACCGTGCCGAGGAAGTTGGCGTTGGTGCTCCGCACGACAGTTTCGCCCAGCCCGCGCTTGCGGACGATGCCGTCCACGGTGCTGCGAAAGGGCGCGAGCCAGGTGATGGTCCCGGCGCCCTGGTTGGTCAGGACGAAGCCCAGCAGGTTGACCGGACCGTTGAGTTCGAGGGTGGCGGAAGCGTCGTCGGCCTCGAAGGCGGCGTCGTCGCCCAGGGTGACACCGACGTTGATGCGGGTGGGCCCGGTGGGGGCATAATTCGCGGTGATGCCATTCGTTAGGCGCAGCGAGTTGCCATTCAGTATGTAGGCGTCGTCGTTGAAGGTCAGCTTGGCAAAATTCGAGATGCTCAAATCGTTTTGCATTGTCTTGAGCACGGCGGTTCCGGGAAAGAACAGCGCATCGCCCGCGGCAATGTTCGTGTTGCCGTTCCAGTTCGTCCGGGAACTCCACAGGGGCGAGAAATCGGGATCGCCTCCGTCCCAAGTACGGTTGGCGGCCTGGACGGTCGCCGTGCCGGCGGCAAAAAACGCCGCAAGCAGGAGAGACATGCTGGCAACGGACAATCGGATCCCGCGGATGAGGTCGAGTCGGCTCATAGTTTCGTTTCTGTTGGCGACGGAGCTGAGCGGCTGGGAATCGACGGTGGCCTTGCTGCTTGTCCCGGGTGGGGTTTGTCACCGCGGTCCACGCCTGCGCGTCAGCGCGTCAGCGCGAGCTCCGACAACACTTCTGATTCCGGCAACTCTGACAGAACCCTTACCGAAGTGTGAATGAAGGCCTTCTCCTGGAGGGGCATGGGGGGAACCCCCTAGAGGCTGGATTTATTCTCAAAGGCGAACTTGAGCAGGCTGTGGCTGCCCCGGAGCTCAAGCTTGGCGCTGATATTCGAGCGGTGATTCTCCACCGTGTGGAAGCTGACCCCGAGTTGGTCGGCAATTTCTTTGCTGGTGAAGTCAGCCGCGATCAGCTTGAGGATGCGACGCTCGGCCGGGGTTAGCCTTTCGAGTCCGGGCTTTTCGGCTTGGAGCGTTCGTGCCCGGGTGCTGCGCTGGAGCAGGTAAGGTGACAGCACCGGGCTGATGAAAGCGCGGCCGGCCGCAGTGGCGTGAAGGCATTCGATCAGGTCGCTGGCGGCGTTCTCCTTCAGCACATAGCCGAGGAAATCTGCGTCCATCGCCTCATTGAAGAGGCGCTCCTCCTTGAACATCGTCAGCATCACCAACGCCGAGGGCAGCTGCCGCTGCCGGACGGCGAGGGCGACCTGCAGCCCGTTCAGTTTCGGCATGTCGTGATCCAAAACCGCCACTTGAGGTTTGAGTTCCTCGATCAGGCGCAGGGCCTCGGCGCCGTCACCGGCTTCGCCGACGAGCTGCACCGATGCGTCCTCCCTGACCACGTCGCGGAGCCCGCGACGGAAGATCGGATGATCGTCGGCGATCAGGATTTTTACGGGGCCGGTCATGAAGGAAGAGTGCCTGTCCGATTCGCAGGTGGCGACAACGGAATGGTGGCGAGCAGACGTGTGCCCGGGCCGGGGGCGGCCTGGACCATGAGGTTGCCTCCGAGAAGACGGACGCGTTCCCGAAGATTGGTCAGGCCGAAGCCATCCTTTTGGTCCGGGTCGATGCCGCGCCCGTCGTCGGTCAGGTCAATCTGCACCGACTCCCGGTGGCGTCGCACAACGAGCTGCGCGGATCTGGCTTGGGCATGTTTGATGATGTTGTTGAGCCCTTCCTGCACGATGCGGTAGACGGCGATCTCGGCGTCCGGGGTGAACAGTCCGTCGACGGAATCGACTTCCGTGACGATCTGGAGGCCGCCGGTGTTGGTCACGGTGGCGGCGGCATCTTCGAGGGTCTTGGTCAGGCCGAGACGATCGAGCTGGTAGGGACGCAAGGCGCGGGCGATGGCGCGGATTTCCTCCACCGAGCCGGCGCTGGCCTCGGAGATTTCACGCAGCTGCTCGCGCATTCGCTCCGGGCTGGAGTTGTCCTTGAGGCCCATGACGGCGCGGTTTTTGATGAGGAGGAGGTTCTGGCCGAGACTGTCGTGCAACTCGCGGGCGATGCGCTGGCGTTCAGCCTCCTGCGATTCGATCAGCCGGCGGCAAAACTGATCATGCTCGGCTTGGGCTTTCTGGCGGAGGCGTTCGCGGCGGTGGAAAGTGAAGAAGACGGCGCCGGCGACCAAGGCTAGGCCACCGGTTCGAAACCACCACGTTTGCCAGAGGTGCGGCGTGATGGTGAGGGTCGCGGTGGCTTCGCGACCATTCCAGGCTTCCCCCTCGCGGGCCGCTGAGACGCGAAAATAGTAACGGCCGGGAGGCACGTTTGAGTACAGGGCCACCGGGTGTGCGCCAATGATCCAGGCTGAATCCACGCCGTCGAGCCTGTGTCGAAACTGGAGTCGGTTGGTGGAATCAAGCGTGACACCAGCGAAGCGAAACTCCAGCGCGCGGGTGTCCGGCGGCAGGGTCAACGCCAACTCGTCGCCGGCCTCTTGCTGAGGGAATGCCTGCCCGTCCGCTTGGACTTCCTCCAGCACAATGCCTGGAGGTTCGGTGGGGCCGTGGCTCCTCGGCTGCAGCCGAACCAAGCCGTTGTCCGTGGCCAGCCAGAGGTTGCCACTGGAGTCTTCGAATAGATGTTTGACGGCCTCATCGGCCTGACTCCCGCGCCGGCTCCATTGCGTCAAGCGACCTTCCGGGCTGAAACGCAGCAGTGGTCCGCTGGCGTGCGTCACCCAGACCGAGCCGGTGCGATCCTCAAAGACCGCTTGGACCGAGCGGGCGGGGTTTTCATAGGCGAGGAATCGATCGTCCCAGACGCCCCGGTGCAAACGACGAAGCCCGTCGCGACTGGAGATCCACATGCCTCCAGCGCGGCTCGGGCCAGTCTTGAGCGCCCGAAATTCCTCACCCGGATTTCGGCCTGCCACCCGTTGCCAGCGTTGCCCGTCCCACCAGCTGAGGCTGTGGCCATATCGAACCCAAACCGTGCCTTCGTAGTCCACATTGATGCCGATAAACGGCTCGGCAGCGGGCGCTGCGCTGCGCGTATCAAGCCATTCGACCAGCCGCCGGTTTTGCAGGCGGTAAACCCACCCCTGCGGATCGCTGACCACAAACAGATTTGTTCCGTCGCCGTATAGGCCGTGCACACCCGTTGCCGGGATGTTCATCGCGGGCGGCAACCGCACAAACCGGCCGTGCTCGCGCCGGGCGACGGTGCCATTCTCGCTTAAAACCCACAGGGCACCGTGCGGATCGACACGGAGCGAGCGAATATGCGGATCGTCGATGGCCGGCGAGTTGCCTGAATCAAACACCCTGAATCGGGTGCCGTCGAAACGGGCGAGTCCCTGGCCGGTGCCGGCCCACAGAAAACCGTCGGGCGTCTGGGCCAGCCAGCGCAGTGAATTGTGCGGGAGCCCTTCGGCGGTCGACCATGCTTCGGCGAGATAATTGGTCTCGCGTGGAGCGGCATTGAGGCGTTGAAAATCGGAAATTATGAGGAGCAGGCTCAGGCAGCGGACGATCCGCGCCAGCGCCGGAACCAAGGCGCGCCGGCATTGGCAGATCCTATATATGAGCTGCGTTCTAGTCACTCGATGGCCATCGTCAGATCCTGGTCGAACTCGAGGCCGGAACCGAGGCTGAACTCGGGGCGCAGTTCCATGGGTGGCGAGGCTACGCGCCGGGATGGCGATTGGCAAGGGCAGGGCAGCGGCCCAGCGGCCCAAAACCACGCGTAACGACGAGCGCTAATCTGAGTTAACCGCAGAGAACGCAAAGAACGCAGAGATTTGAGAGTTGCCGTGCTAAAAAATCGTTCGATACATTCCGTCTATGATCCCCGCTCACGCCAACCTCGACGTAGGGCCCGTTTCGCTCTGCGATCTTTGCGTTCTCTGCGTTGGCCTGCGTTAGGCTTCTTTTATCCGTGGATCGGGCAGCGGCTGCATTCCGATGGGAAGCCGCGGCCGTAGATGATGCTAACGGTGATCCGGATCGACGATGGCTCTGTCTTTGTCTGAGTTCATGGGCGTGAATCTGTGGTCAGAAATTTTTTTGCGGAGATTGGCGAGGGGCGAATGCGGTTGCGGCCAGTTGGCTGGACGGGGCATCATCGCGCATGCAAAACCTGCAGGAAAAAATCCTGACTGGAGCTCAGTTGACGGTCTGGCGGCAGAAGCTTCGGGCTGCCGGACGACGGTTGGCGGTGACCAACGGCTGTTTCGATTTGTTGCACCGCGGGCACGTGACTTATCTCGAGGCCGCCCGAAATGAGGGCGATGCCTTGCTGGTGGGAGTGAATGCCGACGCCAGCGTGCGGGAGTTGAAAGGTCCGCAGCGACCGGTGAACTCGGAGGAGGACCGCGCGTTTGTGCTCGCGGCGCTGGCGGCGGTGGACGGGGTTTTCATTTTTCCCGACCGGACGGCGTTGCGGTTTCTCGAAACGGTTCAACCGGATATTTACGTCAAGGGTGGCGACTACACGATCGACACGATCAATCAGGACGAACGGCGTCTGGTGGAGAGTCTCGGCGGAAAAGTGGTCGTGCTCGCCGGCGTGCCGGGGAAGTCCACGACCGGGTTGTTGGAGAAGATTGCGAAACTGTAGCCGTCTCAAATCCGCTCACTCCAACCTTGACGTAGAGCCCGATTCTCTCTGCGTTCTTCGCGTTCTCTGCGGTTTGGCTTCTCTTATCCGCGGATCAGGGGGGCCGGGAACGGCTTACTTCGCCGGTCGCCCCGACGGCGGCACCGTCCAGCTTTCCGGATGGATCAGGTAGACCACGCCGTTGGATCGTCGCCAGGCGCTGGCTAGCGTCTGGCGGGAAATGGTGCGGCGGACCGGCTCGCCTTTGGCCAGATTCGCAAATGGATCGTTGATGACGAAATCGCCGGTGGCGGTGGTTCCGGCACAGACAATGAGATGTCCGGTGCCTTCGTCCCGGGGTTTGCCGTTGAGGAGATCGAAAGAGACGGAGACCGCGAGGGGAACACCGGCCTGCAGCCAGCGTTCGAGTTCGGCGGTATTGCGAAGGCGGGTCGCCTGCGCCCGGAGGCCGGGGAATTGCCCGGCGAACGCAGCGTTGAAGGCCCAGTTACCGGTGCCGGGCCAGGCGGGATCGTGAACACCGGCGGCGACCTCTTCGATCGTCCGGTCGAGTTCGGGCCTTTTCAGCACGCCGGCCCAGTACGCGAGGAGCATTGAGACGGATGTGGGGCTGCACCAATCCCGGCCGCCGGGATGGGACAGCTGCGAGCGTTCCGGGACTGGGAGAACGAAGTCGTGCCGGGACACGGGCTCCGCGGCCAGACTTCCGGGCTGTTGGTTGTCGAACAGATCGAGCCCGAGGAAATCGACGGGTGGCGGGTTGGTCTCCTGGTGGTCGGCGGTGACCGTGATGCGGATCTGAATCTGGCGGCATGGCGTTTTCACCACCAGCGTGTCGGTCTGGACCGTGCCGATTTCGTTGCTCTGGCCGTTGATGCTGTGGCGGGGGCGACGTTCGTCGGGGTGGGCGGACCAGAAGCCCAGATGAAAAAACGGCGAAGTGCGTTCGGGATACGCCGGGCGAAGCTCAAATTGATAGCCGGCAAGATGGCGGTTGGTGGATCGGATGTTCCATGAGGGAATGACTTCGGTCCAGGCGATGGGCGTGGTCAGCACCGGCGAGGTGTAGATCGTTTGGGCTGGCGTGGGCCCAGGTTGGGCTTTGAACGCTTGCCAATTGGAGATGGTCAGGTAGGCCATGGATTGGGCGGAGGCGAAGGGCTTCAGCGGAGATGCGCGTTGGGGGGAGAACGATTGGGCGGCGGTGACGAAGGCGAAGCAGGGCAGCCAAGCAGCCCGGAGCCAAAGTTGGAGGCAGGGGCGGCGCGGCGGGCGGATCGGCGCGGGTTCAGTATTCACATTCTTCACGACAAAAAACTATGGCAATCTTCGGGGGCAATGGGCAACACTTTGGCCCAGTATGAATTCAAACCAGACAGTGGCCGCCGATTTTTCACGGCGCGATTTTCTCCGGGGTGGCTCGATGGCGGCGCTGATGGCCGCGATGGGCGCCCAGCGTTTGGAGGCTGCGGATCCGGCTCCGGCGGAGGCTCGGAAGTCCGACGGCGCCAAGGTGAAGACTGCCATCATTGGGCTGGGCCCGTGGGGGCGCGAGGTCATGACCACGCTCCAGCGTGTTCCCGAGGCGCAAGTTGCCGCCTTGTGCGACTCCTATCCGGCCATGCTGCGCCGCGCGTTGAGCAATGCTCCGGGAGCGACGGGGAGCGAGGACTATCAGACGATTCTGGCCGACAAGGAAATCAAGGCGGTCATCATCGCCACGCCGTCCCATCAGCACAAGGACCTGGCGATTGCCGCGCTGCAGGCGGGCAAGCATGTCTATTGTGAGGCGCCGATGGCGATGTCGATCGAGGACTCGAAGGCCATCGCGAAGGCGGCGAAGGCGGCCGTTGGTCAGGTGTTCCAAGTGGGATTGCAGAACCGCTCGGAGCCACAGCGAAATTTCCTCCTTAAATTCGTGCGGTCGGGCGCCCTCGGGAAATTCGTCATGGCCCGCGCTCAGTGGCACAAGAAACAGAGCTGGCGCCAAACTTCGCCCAATGCCGAGCGTGAAAAAGCCATCAACTGGCGGCTATCCAAAGAAACGTCGCTCGGGTTGATCGGTGAGATCGGCATGCACCAGATCGACGTGATGAACTGGTATTTGAAGGAATTGCCCAGGTCGGTCACGGGCTTCGGCGGCCTGATTCATTGGAAAGACGGCCGCGACGTCGCCGACACGGCGCAGGTGGTTTTGGAGTATGGCGAAGGGGTGCAGGGGATCTACGACTGCACCATCGCGAATTCTTTCGACAGCGAGTATGACATTATTTACGGGACGGACGCCGCGGTCATGACCCGGGGCGGAAGCGCCTGGTTGTTCAAGGAAGTGGACTCGCCGTTGTTGGGCTGGGAAGTCTACGCCCGCAAGGAAGTCTTCTACAAAGAGACCGGCATCACGCTCGTGGCCGATGCCACCAAGAGCGTCAAGAAGGACGCTGGAGCCTTGGCGGAGGCGGCGGCCAAGACGCCGCTGTATCATGCGCTCGCTGCGTTCATGGCCAACGTGACGGATGTCAGTGGCGCGGTGGACGACTTCAAAGAGAACTTCCAGACCGAAGACAAGAAGGCCATCGCCAAACACCTGACCACCATCAAACTTCAGCCCTACGCCGGTTGGTCGGAGGGCTTGGAAGCCACGGTCATCGCGGTCAAGGCGGCGGAAGCCATGGCGACCGGGCGCAGGATCGAGTTCCAAA
This sequence comes from Limisphaerales bacterium, assembly GCA_044230345.1. Lineage (GTDB taxonomy): Bacteria > Verrucomicrobiota > Verrucomicrobiia > Limisphaerales > JADJPG01 > JBGARF01. Next base: position 53,895 of record JBGARF010000012.1, on the reverse strand, counting down.
AGGACTGGTTCCAACTTTCCTGAACTTGGCGGAGGTCACCTGACCTGAATGGAACAGGCGGCCATGCGTCCAAGACGGGGCCGAGCCTTTTGACTGACCCGATTCGGGAAAGGCGATGGCCAAGAAAAGCGAAAAATGCGGCCAGCAGCCGGGTTGCGTGCGGCTGGTGGAAGCGATTTGAATCATCTGACTTTATGAAAATGAATCTGAATCATTTGGCGGGATTGACTCTGGGCGTGTTTGCACTGGCGACCGTGGTTCCGGCCGGCGCCGCCGACGTGCGCTACACCAGCGTTCCAAACGAATGCAAGATGCGCATGGACGGGACGTCGACCATTCACGATTGGCATGCGGAGTCCGGCGTGATCGGCGGATCGATCGAAGCCGACGCCGGGTTCCCCGATGCGGCCAAGGGAAAGGTCAGCCCGAAGGTCGACGTGAACATTCCTGTGCGGACGTTGAAGTCGAGCGGTGGCCGCAAGATGGACGCCATCATGCAGGAGCACATGAAGGCCGTGGAACACAAGATGATCAAATATCGCGTGCTCGAACTGGTGCCCAAGGGCCCGAATGCCGCGGGCGGTGTCGATTACGAAGCGAAAGGGACCCTGACGATTTCCGGCGTAACCCAGACCAACAACATGCCGGTGACCATTTCGAAGGCTGGCGACAAGATTAAGATTTTGGGTGCGACCTCGCTCAAGATGACGGACTACGGCGTCAAGCCGCCCGCCCCGGACATCGGCCTCGGCCTGATCAAGACCGGTGACGAGGTCAAGCTGAAGTTCGAATGGGTGACGGAGAAGGCGCAGTAAGGGATTCGTCGGTGCCGGTCAAACCCAGCGCCGCAGCCAGTCCCACGCGGCGTTTTGCATCTCAAGATTGAACTCGTGCGGGGTGTCGTAGAGCTGCGTCTGGCACCTCTCGGCGACGCCCGCTTTCGCGTAGCAGTCGCGCAGTTTCTTGAAACTGGCTTTGACGCCGTCGAGGTCGAACAGCCCGTCTTTTGAACCGTTGATGACGAGGAGCGGCGTGGGCACGGCCAGGGAGGCGACGTCCGGGTAGTCGAGATGCTGGTAGAGTCCAGGCACGAGCTTCGTGTGCCCGATGGTGTTGCGGACGTGTTTACGCAGTTGCGCCGGAAATGAGGCCATCCAACCCACGATCACCGCAGCCCGGATGCGGTCGTCGAGCGCCGCCAGATGACACGAGCGCAGCCCGCCCACCGACAAGCCAACGCAGCCGATGCGCCGCGGATCAACGTCGGGTCGGGACACGAGGTAGTCCACGGTTCGCACGTCGTCCCAAAACATCACGCCCGGCCAGGTGAATCCCGCGGCGTAAATCGATCGGCCGACCAGTTGTTCGTTTTGTCCGGCGCGCGCATTGAAGGCTTGGATGCGCTCGCGCGCCAGGGTGCGCGAGCGCTCCCGCCAGTCGGGCGGATCGTCGTCGAGCAGCATCCGGCGATCGCCCCAATAAAACATGTCGATCACCACCACGATGTAACCCTGACGCACGAGGTCGGTGGCGATATTGCGTCCGCCGTAGTATTGGCGCTTGAACTCCGTCAGGACCGGATGTTCGTCGGGTGTCTCCACGATTTTTTCCCGACCCCACAGGTAGAATCCTCCGTGATCATGCAACGCAACAATGGCGGGAGCGGGTTTTCGTCCGTGCTTGGGCACCAGCACGAAGGCGGGCACCCGAAGGTCAGCGGTGGTGTTGAAGTGGACGGTCTCCCGCAGGTAATCGCCGCAGTCCACGCGCGCGACGATTTCCGCGGCCGGCGCGCAGGGAAGGGGCGCGTAGTGCAGGAGATCGAGCAGTTTGCCTCGGGCTGTCTTTTTCCAGCGACGCCAGGATCGAAAGCGCGGCTGGAGAAACGACAGCGGGAACTCGCCCTGAATGGCCTGGCTTTTGATGAAGGGGTAGAGCGAGCCGAGATCCGAGCCCGAGGCCACGGCCGGGGTTGGGCGCGCGGCCGCCAATTCGGCGGCTTCGGCGGCAGTGCCTGGAAAATGACCCGCCAGCAGCATTGCTCCCAAACCGGCCCCGGCATCGGCCAAAAAGGTGCGTCGGGACGACGAACCGTGGGCCGACGGCTGCGCGTTGGAATTCATGGGCTCTCGACTAGCACCGGGGCTGGACTTCGGCAATCAGCGATTCGATCAGTTCTGCGGCGGGCCCCAGGGCGTTGGGGTTGGCGGTGGCGAAGCGGGACATCACCTCGCGGCAGGTTGCGCGTCGCTGGTCGGTCATGAGATCGCGCAGGGCGTTGGCCAGCTGTTTCCCGCTGGCGTGGCGTGCGCGCAGGCAATGGCCCACGCCGAGGCGCATGACCCGGGATCCATTGTCGGCCTGATCAAAGCAGATCGGCTGAATCAGCTGCGGCACGCCGGCGGCCATGGCCTGAGCGGTGGTGCCAATGCCTCCATGGTGGACCACCGCGGCGCACCGGGGGAACAGCGTTCGAAAAGGGACGTAGTTCCAGGCGAGAATGGAGGATGGGAGCACCGCGGGAAGTTGATCGTTAAAACGGGTGAGAAACAGGCCGCGTGCGCCAAGCTGGCGGCAGGCGGCGAGCGCCGCCTGAAAATGTCGGGCGGGCTGCGCCATGCCGGTGCCAAAGGTGAAGACGATGGGCGCCGATCCGGCTTCGCAGAAGCGGGCGACTTCAACCGGCAGCGTTTCGCCCGGCGCGCGGTCAGCCATGGGAAAGCCGGTTAGGCGCAAGGCGGGCGGCCAGTCGGGCTGGGGCGGCCCGTACCAATCCGGGAACATGCCAATCACGAGTTGCTTTGAAAGCCAGTTGCGGAAGATGCGGTGCAGGGGCGGTAGTCCCAGCGAAGCGCGCAGGGCGTTGCAGTCCCGACCCATGAGTCCATCCACGACCAGATCCAGTCCACGCCAGAGAACCTGCCACACGGGCGGTGGAGCCCTCTGGAGAAAACCGAGATACGGCATGACGGGCGGGGCGATTGCGCTGGGCACGACCCAGGGTTGGAGAATGATGCTGGCCAGTGGCACCCTCAGTTTTTCGTGCACAAAGAGCGCCGGCAACACGCCGGGATTGGCGACCAGAACCGAGTTGGGCTTCACCTGGCTGGCCAGCAGTTCGTAGTGGCGGCGAAGGAATCGCGCTCCCCAGCGAGCTGTCAGCCGGGCGGTCTTGAGCGGATGCCAGAAGTCGGGATGGCCAAAGAGCTCTCGATCTTCCTCCTCCGAAACCAAGGCTCGGAAGGCAAACCCGTTGGCCTCAGCCAGCGCAGCGTGCTGGGCACTCGCGAGGAACGTGACGTCATGTCCACGCGCGCGCAGGGTTGCGCCGAGACGGACGTAGGGAAAGATGTCTCCGTCCGTGCCCAAGGATATGAGAATGGCGTTCATCTCAACCGGTCTCACCCAGCCCGCAGGATGTCTTGGTCGGACGTCCCGGCGGGCGTGAGTGGCCGAGTCAGCAAAGCAACAGCTATGGACCGGGCCGGGCCAGGTTCATTCCGCGGCCAGCCGCGATCCCATCGATAATTTCCGGCAGGCGCCGGACGGGTTTAAATCCGGTGAACTGCAAGAGCCGCGCCAGATTCGGACGGCGTCTGGGGAGTTCTTCGAAACCGGTGCCGCTCCGATAGGCCTGTTCGTACGGAATGAATTCGATGGGCGGAGAATCGGTGCCGGGCACCATCGCTGGACGGCAGCGCGCACGAACCAATCGTGCAAGTTCAAGGATCTCGATCGGTTCGTCGTTGCCCACGTTGACCACCTGGCCGCGTGCCGCCGACGAAGCGCGTAGCCGCACGAGCGCTTCGACCGTGTCTTCGACCGCACAGAAGCAACGCGACTGGCGGCCGTCGCCATGCACAGCGACGGGCCGCCCGGCTTGGGCTGCTGCGATGAACCGCGGGAGCACCATCCCATGGCGGCCCGTTTGGCGCGGACCAACGGTATTGAAGATGCGGGCAATGGTGACCGGCAGGCGACGCTCTCGGGCGAGAGCGAGCGCGAGGTATTCACCCATCAACTTTGAACAGGCATAGCTCCATCGACCGACGGTGGGCGGTCCCAGCACGAGTTCGTCATCCTCAGAGAGAATTTCGCGCGGGCTGCGCCCGTACACCTCCGACGACGAGGCCAGGAGGACTGGCACCCGGTGGTTGCTGGCAGCGGCGAGGATGGCGGCGGTGGCCTGGTGATTGTTCTCGATGGCCCGAGACGTTTGCTGCAGCACGAGGTCCACGCCGACGCTGGCGGCGAGGTGAAAGATGGCGCCCGCGCTGGCGACGCATCGCTCGAGATGCGGCCACTGCGAGACCGTGCTTTGGTGAACAGCGAGTCTCGGATCGTTCCGCACGGCGGCCAGATTGTCCCAGCTCCCCGTGGAGAGGTCATCGACCACCGTGACGCGGTGGCCGTCTTGAAGGAGTCGCTCGACCAGGTGGGAGCCGATGAATCCGGCGCCTCCGGTCACGATGCAATCCGCGGCCATGAGCCTCGTTTAGTTGAGCGGTGGGCGGTGGCTCCGCGACGCAGTGGCCATGGAGGGCAAATGCCTCACGGGTTGGCGGCGGCACTGGTGGCCGTTGATCCGGAAGACACCGAGGCCGAGGTGGTGGCCGAATGGGTCGAAGCGGAGGCGGCGGCAGAAGCGGCGGGAGCGGTGAGCGGCGGGGTGCCGTTCAGGGCTTGGGCGACGGCCTCAGCCAGGAGTTGTCGATAGGACGGTGTGGCGATGCGACGAGATTCGGAAGGATTGGAGAGATATCCGCCTTCGATGAGGACGGCGGGGCGGTTTTGCCCGCGCAAGACGGTCATGAAACGAGCCCGGCGCACGCCGCGGTCGGTTGCTCCAGTCACCTTGAGCAGGCCGCGGTGCAGGCGGCTGGCGAGCAGAAAATTGGACTGGTCATGGGCATTGTTCGGGTGGACCTCGCGGGGATTGTCGTCGAAATCGCGCCGGAGGTTGGACGGGAGACCTACCGGAGTGAGGCAGTACGTTTCGAGCCCGTTCATCTCGTGGTGCCGGTCGCCCGCGTTGAAATGCAGGCTGAGGAATACGTCAGCGTGAGCCTTTTCCGCGATGGCCACCCGATCCGCCAGCGTGATCTCCGAGTCATTGGTGCGCGTCAGGATGACCGTCCAACCGCCGGCCGTGAGGATGTTTTCGAGTCGGCGCGCCCAGTCGAGCGTGTAGACCTTTTCATGATCCGGGCCGAAGACGTTCCTGGTTCCGCTGTCGCGACCGCCGTGGCCGGGATCGAGCACGATGACCCGGTTTTTGGGCGGCAATTCGAGCGTGCCGGTCAGCAGGGGTTGCAGCGTTTTCTGCAGGTCGAGGGAGTGCACATAAGGCATCCCGCTCACAAGACGCGGAGGAAAGGCAATCAGGCAGTCGTGGCCGAGCAAATTCGCGACCTGACTTCCGGGTTTCAGGCGAATCATACCGCTGGGCGTTCCCACGGCGAAAAGCACGTTGGAGCCCGAAGAAATCTGCGTCGGATTGCCGAGCCCGTTCTGTCGGGTCCAAGTCTCAAGCGGGACCCAGACATTCGACCAGGACGTGGGCCAGGGCTGCCCGGAAAGAAGTGGAGGCGCCGAAGCGTTGGTGGGGGAAGTCGTGCCGGCGGTGCCAGCGGTCGCGGGCAGCGTGTTCGTGGGAGCGGTGATGGTTGGCGACGGAGCCGCGGCGGCGGGATCGGGCAACGAGACCTGCGGTGCGGGCGTTCGCTCTGGAAGATTTGGGACTGGGCCGGGCGCCGGGTGGGCCGGAATTCGCACGGGCTCGGAGGCAATGACACTCGGGTGCGGCAAGGCCACCGGCGTTAACAGACGGGCGCGCTTGGTTGCATTGGAGCTGGCGCATCCCGCCAGGACCAAGGCCAGCAGGACGAGAGAATAGCGTCGATACGGCAAAAACACGCGGCGATTCTGCCCGGGTTGAGCTACAACTCAAGCGTTTGTGCGGCCGGGATTAACCCGTCGCCGTTCCGTAGTTCTTGGGAAGCCACCCGTTCTGTTTTGACCTGCTCACGGGACATGAACTAGGCACTTCGGGTATGGCAGGCGCTCCGCCGCCCGCCGCCGAAACGGTTTCGCCAAATGTTTTCGCAGACTCGTTTAGCCCACGGTGAAGCTGTCCGCATTGCCGGCGCGCTGCGGAGAGCGCGCCCTACCTTGTCGATTCATGGGAAGCTGTTTCTGAAAAGGAGTCTACGGCGCCGCCAATACGACGCGACCGCTTTGGCTCGTGCCGAGGAAAAATCCGTAGCCGCCGATCGATTGGTCCTGGAGCACGACGCCGCTGTATTTCAGTGGAGTCCCGCCGCTCGGCTGAACCACGGTTCCCGTCATCAGGCCGGTCGATTTGTTCAGCGTGAGGGTCAGTTTGTTCGCGTTGGTGGACGTCACCGCGCTGTTGGGAGCGATGGTCACCTGGTTCGAAAAATCCGACACCAGATTGCCGCCCGTGAATGAGACGGTGCCGGACGGAAGATTGACCACGCGGGTGGTGGGCGAGGCGGGTTTGACAAACAACGAGCCGAGGACCGCAGCTGAGTGCACGAATCCGTTGGTATAATACGTTCCCTTGCCGGGAAGCTTGCGCCAGATGTAGTCACCCAACAGAGCGGTGGTCGGGTTGTTGGTGACGCAATCCAGCCAGCCCAAAATCAGTCCCTTGCCGGCATACGGCGAACCGAAAAGCGGCCAGACATCATTCTTTGAAAGCGTTGTCTTCTGGGTGAATTTGCTTCCGTCGGCGAGGGCACCCGCCACGGTGACCCCACCGTTGCCGTCAATCTTGACGGTGGCGTAGCCGTGGCCGTGCGGGGCGGAACCATTGTTCGCCGCGCCCGGCAGAACCATCGTATACTGGCCGATTCTCGGCGCAGGATTCGCCTTGAGGTTGTAGGCCGCGCGGTCTCCGACCAGGGACGCCGTTCGACCGACGGTTGAAGCCAGCGCCACGATGCCCGTCACTTGGGCGGTGCCATTGGTCAAATCCAGCGCGAGGCTCAGGGACAGATTGTTGGTGCCATTGCGGACGATGTTCACGGTGCTCCGGCCTTCGTTGCTGAACTTTCCGTTGAACGGCAGGGTCTTTCCTTCCACCGTCACCTTGCCGCTGTAACCGCCCAGATCGGTCAGGGCCATCGTGAAGTAACCCGACAGATCGTTGCTGGCGGCGCCCGCCTCGTAGAAAAGACCGTTATACGTGCCCTTCGTCGGGATGAACGGATTCGGAATGAACTGCGCCCGGACCAGCATCTCGCCTTCGGTATAAAAGTAACAAAGCAGGTTGGGATCAAACGGCGTTCGCGACCCGCCGGCCGCGAAGCCAAATCCGCCGGACCAACGATCAAAGACATAGCCAGGCGCCGCCTTGGCGGTGAACGCGTAGAAGCGTTGGAGGTCCAGGGTTTGCCCGTTGGTCGGTCCGGTGACGGTGCCTTGGCCCGTGACCTCACGAGTCAGTGTCCGTTGCACCCGTCGGAAAAAGTTCCGGAAAATCGGCTTCGATTGGTTGCCCTGCGAATCGATGGCCACCACGGTCAAAGTGTTCGTTCCGGCGGAAACATTCGTCAGGGTTGCGGTCCAGCTGGCGCCGCCCGGGACCACCGTCAGGCGTTCGTGGTTCAGGATGACGTCGATGGACTGGACGACGCCGTTGTCCTTGGCGGTGCCGGACACGGTGATATCCGCGGCATCGACGGTGGAGTTTGGCGCGGGCTGGGTCAAAGCCAGGGTGGGCGGTGTGGTGTCGGCCGGCGCGTTGGTGAGCCGAAAAATGTCGACCATCAGCAGGTCGCTGTAGCGCACGCAAAAGCTGCCCAGAAACGACACCGGCAGAGTGTCGGTGGCCTCCGACTGCAGGTAGTTGGTTCCGTCGAACACATACGACCAGGTGCCGCAGCCGAGGAAGTAATTGAGATCGGCCATGTTCATGATTCCGCGTGTGGCCGAGAGGGTGTTGAACTTCTGCAGCAGATTTGTCCCGGGGAGGGAGGCGACCCGCCCGAAGACGGTGAAGCCACCGTTGGCCACATTCAGGTTGGTCGAGTTGTCGCCGAGATTGAAAAACCAGGAGGAGGTTGCGGAGTTGGGGTTGCCATCGATTTTGGCCATCGCCAGCGTTCCGAAAAGGTTCGAGCGGACAGTGCCCACGCCGAACTCGTTGACGATCGGCGGGTCGGTCCGCATTTGGTTCATGATCTGAAACAGTGCGGCGGAATAGGGGTTGACGATGTTCCACAAGCCGCCTTGGACGACAAAGCCCGGCTCGAGCCGGTGCAGGAAGGTTCGCTTGTAACGCCCGCTGTCGACGTAGGCGAGAAAGTTGGACACGGTGACGGGTTTGTCGTGATCGAACAACTCCACATCAATGTTGCCGAGCACATTGTTTCCGTAGCTGATTCGGAAACGCACCAAGGTGTTGGATTGAGCCTGGGCCTCGGGCAGCACGGTGGACAGAAGCGAGAACAACAGGGTGATGGAAAACAGCTTTTTCACGTCGTGTAACATGGTCAAGTTCGGGGCCAAGGTACCATGTTCGGCCCGGATCACAACGGTGTTTTCCGCCCTAAGGCTCCTGTTCGATCACGTTCAATCCGGACAGACGCAAGCCGGTGACCCGCTGCCGGCGCCCGCCCGGCCACACCACCTCGGCCTCATCAATTCCCTGGGCGTGCCCGAGGCCGAAGGTCAGGGTCAGTTCGCTTTGTGAGAGGTAACCTTTCGTCGGCATCACCTGCCGGGAGAGGGTCTGGCCGCCGGCCCGGACGTGAACCCACGATCCAATGCCATCGCGGTTGGCACTGCGGCCCCGCAGGCGAATGCGGGTCCAGGCATGCCCGAGATTTTGATCGTTGCGCAACAACCGCGGCGGCCCGCCTACCTGGGTCAGCACAACGTCCAGATCGCCGTCGCCATCCCAATCCGCGTGAGCCGATCCGCGCCCGGCGAGCGGTCGGAAAAGGTCCTCACCCGCCTGCGCGGATGTCACCGCCACGAATTGCCCACCGGCACCGCCACGATGATTCCAAAAAAGCTGGGCCGGCTGACGATACCGTTGCCGCGGCGCAAAACGTTCAATGTCCGGATCGAGATGCCCGTTCGCCGTGAGCACATCCAGGCGGCCGTCGAGGTCGTAGTCGAAAAAGAACAAGCCGAATTTCAGCAGGTCCTGGCTGGCCGGCCCGAGCCCGGCGCGGATCGCCTCGTCGGCAAAATGCAACGGGTCGTTCTGCGTCACGTAAAGGCTGTTCATCTCATTGGCGAAATTCCCAATCGCAATGGCCAGGGCTTCGTCCCCGCCAAACCGCGCCGTATCAATGCCCATGGCGCCACGCGCCGCGCCATACGAATCGAAGGCGATGCCGCTCCGCGCTCCGATTTCCCGAAAGGTGCCGTTGTGTTCGTTGCGAAAGACCAGATTCTGCACGGTGTCGTTCGCCAGGATGATGTCGATCCAGCCGTCGGCATCGAGATCCACCGGTGCCACTCCGAGGGTTTTGGCCAAGGGTTCTCCCGCCGTGTTGGTCACCAGAATGCCGGCCTCCCGCGAGACATCGCGAAACCTTCCGCCCCCTTCGTTGTGATACAGGGCCGGGAACGCGCCGGTGAAAAGCCGCGGCGGCCCATAGGCCCGGCTTCGTCCGTCGTAGGTGAAATTCTCGCGCCGATCGCGTGCGGGACTCCATTCCACATAGCGCCCCACGAACAGGTCCAGGCGCCCGTCGTTGTCGTAGTCCAGCCAGGCGGCACTCGTGCTCCAACGATTTGTGCCCGCCACCAGCCCCGCCGCCTGGGTCAGATCGATGAACCGCCCGCCGCCCAGGTTTTTGAAAAGGCGCTGATCCCCAACTCCGGTGACAAACACATCGATCCAACCGTCGTTGTCGAAATCGGCGCACGCGGTGCCCATGCCGTAAAAGTGCGCGTGCTCGAGGCCGCTGCCAACGGTGGCTTCCCGAAAATGTCCGGTGCCGTCGTTGCGATACAAGGCCAGGGTCGGTCCGGCTGCCGGTCCGGCCGCTGACCGGTTGGTCGCACCGGCTCGCTGCCACGGCCCGGGCCCCGAGTTGATGAACAAGAGGTCCGGCGCTCCGTCGTTGTCATAGTCGAAGAAAGCCACGCCGCCACCCATGGTTTCCGGCAGCAGTTTTTCGCCGTCAGCTCCGGTGTCGTGCACGAAGCGGACGCCGGAAGTCGTGGTGACGTCGGAGAACCGCGCGTTGGGTGGGTGAACCTCGTCGTGCCCGCCGTCACGACCGGCCGGCTCCCGGGCGATCCACCACAGCACGGCCAGGCCGGCAACGACACATGCGAGGAATCCTGCGAGATCCGGCCAAGCCAGGCGCAAGGAGCGCGAGTCGGGTTCAGTGGAAGTGTTCAATGGACCTTCGCGTGGACAACGCTGGCTCAGCGAACGTGTGCAGCCTTGGCGCGCGGAGATGACCTGAGTCCGATCGGGGCGGGTCCAACCCCAGCCGGCGAGCTCGACCGGCCGGGGCCGGGCAGCCTGCTTGCAACGGTGTCCATCATGGAGCGCAGGTTAGCCAGAGTGGATCCGTTGAGTCAAACGCGCGAAGCGGAGATTGTGGTCTGCGTTGGGGGTAGATGCGGTCTTGCGGCTGCTGTTCGCGTTCGTGATTTTCGTCGATCCTTTCGGGCTGTTTCACTGGTCCCTGGTTTGAGCGTTCTTACGGCGGCGCGGTTTTCGCGTGTCAATCGGCGCCGAACAGCCCACGCTCCGTCCGTGCCGTTCATTTCAATTGCGCTGCGATGAAATTCAGCAAGCTTCTCAAACGTCTCCGGGTTGAGCCCGGCTCGCGGCTTCGTCTTCGCCGTCATGACACCGACTGGAGCGACCATCGGGAATTGAGGAAGCTGGAGGGCGATGAGCTGACAGGTCGGGCTCAGGCGGAGGTGCGAAGGAATCTGGCCAAGCTGAGCGCGGCTCAGGAGCTTCTTTACGCCAACGATGTTTATTCCGTGCTCATCGTTTTTCAGGCGATGGACGCGGCGGGCAAGGACGGCATGATCAAGCACGTCATGTCCGGGCTCAACCCCCAGGGCTGTCAGGTCTTCAGCTTCAAGCGGCCGTCGGATGAGGAGCTGGATCACAACTTCCTCTGGCGTTACTCCCGGTGCCTGCCGGAGCGCGGGCGAATCGGCATCTTCAACCGGAGCTATTACGAGGAGACCCTTGTCGTGCGGGTGCATCCGGAGATCCTTGCGCGCCAGAAACTCCCTCCGGGACCGCGTGGTCGAGGGTTCTGGGCGGAGCGCTACCAGGACATCAATGCCTTCGAACGGCACCTCACCCGCAACGGGACGCTCATTCTGAAGTTCTTTCTGAATGTTTCGAAGAAGGAACAGAAGAAGCGTTTTCTGGAGCGCCTAACCAAGCCCGGGAAATACTGGAAGTTCAGCGCGGCGGACCTGGTCGAACGCGAGTTTTGGAAGGACTATATGCGGGCCTTCGAGGAAACCCTGACGGTGACGAGCACCAAGTGGGCTCCCTGGCACGTCATCCCGGCGGACCACAAGTGGATTGCGCGCGCCCTGGTCTCCGAAGTGATCAATCGGTCGATCCGGAAATTGCGGCTGCGTCCGCCGGAGGTTTCGCCGGCGCGATTGAAGGAGCTGGCCGCCGCCCGACGAAAGCTCACTCGCGGGTGACGGCGAGGCGAGGCGGGGCGTTCTCGGGCCGGTGCAGGGTCTGGCGCAACCCTGCGCCAAGCTCGCCGTTGCAGTTTTCTGTCGCCTTGGTGGGCGATCTCGGTTCCAATGCCCGGCGTTTAACGCCTTGCAACGACAAGACACCAAAAGATTTGTGCGATGACGAACCGCGCCGCTGCTCCGCAAACTCCCGCCGCGTCCACGGACGCTGATCTTCAGGCGGTCGAAAACCTCAAGGCCTCCTGCGCCCGGATCAAGGCCGAGCTCTCCAAGGTCATCGTGGGTCAGAACGACGTCGTGGAAGAGGTGCTCATCGCCATTCTCACTCGCAGCCACGCGCTGCTCGTCGGGGTGCCCGGCCTGGCCAAGACGTTGCTGGTCTCGACGCTGTCCCAGACGCTGCACCTTTCCTTCAAACGCATCCAATTCACGCCCGACCTCATGCCCAGCGACATCACGGGCACTGAGGTGATCTTCCAGGACCCGGCCACGGGGGCGCGGGAGTTTCGTTTTCTGAAAGGGCCGATCTTCGCCAACATGATCCTGGCGGACGAAATCAACCGGACGCCGCCCAAAACCCAGGCGGCGATGCTCGAGGCGATGCAGGAGCGCAAGGTGACGGCGGGCGGCGCCGACTACAAGCTCCCCGATCCCTTCTTTGTTCTGGCCACCCAAAATCCGATTGAGCAGGAGGGCACTTATGCGCTGCCCGAGGCCCAGCTCGATCGGTTCATGTTCATGATCCAGGTCGACTACCCGACGGCCGACGAGGAATTGCAGATCATGAAGATGGCGACCGGAGTGGCGGGCGAAAAGCCGGGGCCGGTGCTGAGCGAGCAGGATATTCTCAATCTGCAACAGGTGGTCCGCCGCATGCCGGTCGCGGAGCATGTCTATCGCTACGCCGAGAAGCTCGTGCGCGTGACGCGTCCCAAAACGGATGAAGCGCTGGATTTCTGTCGCAAATGGCTGACCTGGGGCGCCGGCCCGCGCGCCGGCCTGAACCTCATCATGGCCGCCAAGGCGCACGCCATGTTGAATGGCCAGTACTACGTCAGCTGCGACGACGTCATGGCCGTGGCCCTGCCGATCTTTCGTCATCGCTTGATGCCCAACTTCGCCGCCCAAAGCGAAGGCGTGACGCCGGACGACATCACCCGGCGCATCCTGGAGACTGTGCCGAAGGATGAACCGTTGAAATGACGAATGACGAATGACGAATGACGAATGACGAATGACGAATGACGAATGACGAATGACGAATGACGAATGACGAATGACGAATGACGAATGACGAATGACGAATTGCGGGGACGGGGATTGGATGCGATTTAGCAAGGTTGTTGTCTGCGGGCGGGCCCAATTGTCGATAGGGAACGCTCGGACTTTGGTCCTTTTGTCATTCGTCATTCGTCCTTTGTCCCCTATTCCTGATTCTTAGCAATTGCCATGTCCACGCCATCACCCACGCCCTTGCTCGACCCCGTGGCGATTTCGCGCGCGGAATCGTTGGGGCTGAATGCGCGGTTCATCGTGGAGGGCTACATGGCGGGCGAACATCGGTCGCCCTATCGGGGGTTCGCGATCGAATTCGCCCAGCATCGCGAGTACACCCAGGGCGACGACGTGCGGCATCTCGACTGGAAGGTGCTCGGGCGAACGGATCGGTATTACATCAAGCAGTACGAGCAGGAGACGAATTACGTCGCCAACCTCCTCCTCGATGGCAGCGAGTCGATGCGCTACGGCTCGGGTGCGCTGACCAAGTTTCAGTATGGGAAGGTCATCGCGGCGTGCCTGGCCTATTTGATTTTACATCAGCGGGACGCGACGGCGTTGGGGCTGTTTGACACGGCGGTTCGGGACTATGCGCCGCGCTCGGACAATCTGGGGACCATCCACAACCTGATGGCGAGGCTCGCGGCGTTTGAGCCCCGGGAACAGACGAGCATCGCGACGGTGTTGCACGAGATGGCCCGGCAGATCCGGCGCAAGGGCATCGTCATCCTGATCAGCGATTTCTTTGACGACGAGGCGAAGATTCTTGAAGGAATTCAGCACCTGCGTTTCGGCGGGAACGAGGTGGTGGTGTTTCACCTGATGGATCCCTGGGAGCTGGAATTTCCGTTCACGGGGCAGGTGGAGTTCGAGGGGTTGGAGAATATTCCGAAGCTGCAGGCCCGTCCGGCGGAGATTCGGAAAAGCTATTTGCGGGAAGTGGAGGCGTTTCTGCGGCGCATGCGCGACGGCTGTGAGCGGAACAATTGCCACTACACCCTGGTGAACACGGCGCAGCCCTGGCACGAGGTGCTGAGCGCCTACCTGGCGTTTCGGTTGCGGACGACGACGCGGTGAGGAAGCTATGTTGAACACGGAATTCTTTGCCAGTGAAGAGGCGGGGTCGAAGGCCTTGCTGGTGGTGTTGCACGGGCTGGGTGACAGCTCGGCGGGATTTCATTGGCTGCCGGAAGCGCTGCAGATGCCGGGGCTGAACTACCTCCTCGTCAACGCGCCGGACAGCTATTACGGCGGGTATTCGTGGTATGACTTTACCGGGAACGAAGCCGCCGGGGTGGAGCGCAGCCGGCGCCTGCTGTTCGCGCTGCTGGAACAAACCCGGAAACAGGGGTTCCCTTCGGATCGAACGACCCTCTTTGGATTCTCCCAAGGCTGCCTGATGACGATGGATGTTGGTTTTCGGTGGCCGGAGCGTCTGGCCGGGATGATCGGGATCAGCGGCTATGTTCATCAACCCGAGCGTCTGGTGAAGGAGCTTTCCCCGGTTGCTCAGTCCCAGCGGATGCTGTTCACCCACGGGACGCAGGACCCGATGATTCCCTGCGGCAAGGTCCGGGAGCAGGTCAAGGTGTTGACTGCGGCCGGGCTGAACATCCGCTGGCAGGAGTTTGCCAAGGGACACACGATTGCGGGCGAGGAAGAGTTGACCGTCATTCGGGATTTCATTCGTGCCGGATGAGGTCGGATGACTATTCCGGCTCAAGTGGTTGGCGAAAGCGGCCGACTTCCGTGAGTGTTGTTGCCCTCTTTTTCGGAACGCGGGGTTCGGGTCGTCGGGGTTCGGGTCGTTGGCTATGGCCGGCCGCCGCCGGCGGCGCCCTCTGTATTTACTTTGACCCCCTTCGGAACTTTTCCTAGCTTCCAGCGTTCAAGTTACGCAACGAGTTAAGCGACAACGCAAATGGCGTACGTTTCATTAAAAAAGGTCTTTGCCGAAGCGGCCAAGTCTTCGCCTCAACAAGTCGAAGACTGGCAAAAGCGTTGGCGCCTGGCCACGGCCGAGGGGTCGGCGGACACCCTCATTGAGTTCGTCGCCCGGGAGGCCGGCGTGTCCGAAGAGGTCTTTCTCCAGCAATTGGCCGGCGTGCTGAAGTGGCCGTTCGTCGACCTCAAGAAGGCCACGGTCCCGACCGAAGCCCGCAACAAGATTTCCACCAAGGTCGCGTTCCAATACTACGCGGTGCCGATCGACTTCCAGAATGGCACGCTCCAGGTTGTCGTCTGCAACCCGTTCGACACCGGACTGCTCAGCGCCGTCCAGTTCGACGCCAAGCTGCCCGTCCAGTTCGCGCTCGCGCCCAAGGGCGAAATCGACAAGGCCCTGAAGAAATATTACGGCGTCGGCGCCGAAACCCTCGACGAACTCGCCAAGGAAGATGAGCCGCTCGACTTGCTCGTCGCCGAAGACAAGGAAATCACCGAGGGCGACCAGGAGGCGTCGGTCATCAAGTTCGTCAACCAGATCATCTGGGAAGCCTACAAATCGCGCGCCACCGACATTCACTTCGAGCCCGCCGAGGACGAACTCCGGATCCGCAACCGCATCGACGGCATCCTGCATCAGATGGAGATGCCGCCGCAGTTGAAGCGTTACCAGGCGGCCATCATCTCGCGCATCAAAGTCATGTCGGGGATGAACATCTCCGAGAAACGCCTGCCGCAGGACGGCCGCATCAATGTCCGCATCAAGGGCGAGGAAATCGACATTCGCGTGTCGACGGTGCCCACCGTCTACGGCGAAAGCGTCTCCCTGCGCCTGCTCACCCGCGGGAAGATTTTCCTGACGCTCGACAAGCTCGGGTTTGATCCGAAGGAGGAAAACGCGATCCGGGACATCGTGGTGAAGCCGCACGGGATCATGCTCGTGACGGGACCCACGGGTGCCGGCAAGTCGACCTCCCTCTACGCCTTCCTCAGCACGATCAACTCGGTCACGAAACGCATCATCACGATTGAGGAGCCGGTCGAATACGAGCTCAAGGGCATCAACCAGATTGCCGTGCGTTCGGACATTGGCCTGACCTTTGCCGTCGGCCTGCGCCATATCCTGCGCCAGGACCCGAACGTGGTGATGGTCGGTGAAATTCGCGATCGCGAGACGGCGGAAATTGCCATCCGCGCCTCGCTGACGGGACATTTGGTTTTCTCGACCCTGCACACCAATGACGCGCCCAGCGCGTTCACCCGTTTGATCGACATGGGCATCGAGCCCTTCCTGGTGGCGTCTTCGGTTGAAGCCGTGCTGGCCCAGCGCCTCGTCCGCAACATCTGCTCGTCGTGCAAGGCGGAGCGCAAATTCGATCTGGAATTCCTGCGGAAGATCGGGTTCCCCGAGCAGGACATTCCCACCACGAAATTCTATCAAGGCGCGGGTTGTGAAACCTGCCGCGGCCTGGGGTATCAGGGCCGGCAGGGAATTTACGAATTGCTGGTCGTGACCGAGTCTCTGCGGCCTTTGATCATGAATCGGGCGCCGGCCAGCACGCTGGCGCAGAAGGCGATTGAAGGCGGCATGCGCACGCTGCGCAACGATGGCTGGGTCAAGATCAAGGCCGGACGCACCACCGTTGAGGAAGTGATGCGCGTGACGCAGACCGAAGAACATCTCAGCCTGGTGGCTGACAAACCTTAAACTCGCCCACGATGGCACGCTGGCATTCCTGCAATGTTTTGAAGTCCGGGGCGCAAGCCCGGGAGCTGTGGCAGTTCGGCGGTGGCAAACTCAATTTGCTGAAGTCGGAAAAGAAGCTTCCCGGCGAGGCGCTGACGGAGAAGCTCGTGGCCAAGGACTGGCAGACCCTCTTCCAGCCGCGGCTGAACATCGCCTGGGTCCCTGCAGAGAAGGTTTTCCTCAGGGTCCTGCAGCTTCCCAAGGCCGATGCCGCCGAGACCCGCTCGATGGTCGATCTGCAGCTGGAAAAGATCTCCCCGCTGCCGGTGGCCCAGATCGTCTGGAGCTATGAGGTCGTGCCGATGTTTCGGCAGAACGTTATCGGCCAGGAGTTGCTGCCCCACGCCACCGGCGAGTTGCAGACGGTGATTGTCATCATGGTCAACCGGCCGCAGGTGGAGGAGTTCCTGGGCCAGATTGAAGGGCAGGGGTATCTGCCCGACCGGCTCGAGCTGCCGCTTCTCGACCAGTTGTTAGGCCTGAAGGTTGATGCGGACGGCGTCTGGGTTCTGCCCGTCGTGGGGGCCAACGCCAATGCCTGCCTGCTTTGCTGGTGGTATGGCGGCGTGTTGCAGTATGTGAGCGTGCTGCACCTGCCGGCCGGCGAGGCTCGCGCCGCCGCGTTTCAAGAGCAGTTGTCCCAAACCATCTGGGCCGGCGAGACCGAGGGCTGGATGACGTCTGAGCCCAAGTTCAAACTCGTGGCCGACGACGCCACCGCCCGGGAATGGCTCCCGTTGTTTGCGCCCGAGCAGCACGCTGAGACGGTGGCGCCGGTGCCCCCGGAGGCGCTCGCGCAGGTGACCGCCCGTCGGGTGGCCACGAACGGCAAGACCACCAATCTGTTGCCCCCGGAATTCGAGGCCCGCTACAAGCAGCGCTTCGTTGACCGGCTCTGGATGCGCGCATTGGGCGCGGTGGTCGCGCTTTATCTGCTCTGCGTCCTGGTCTACATCGGCATCGCGAAAGTCGCCGAGTTTCGCTACAACAGCCTCCAGACCGAGGTGCTTCAATTGGGCGTCGCTTACACCAATACCATCCGGTTGAAGGAACAATTGACGGTCATGCAGGACACGCTCGACCTGCAATACGCGGCGCTCGAGTGCTACAAGGCGATCGCAGATCATCTCCCGCCAGAGCTGACGCTCCGATCCATGCGGTTCGATCAGGGACGAAAGGTGACTTATTCCGGCACGGCCACGCTCGATGATCGAACCAAGGTTTTGGAGCTGAATGAAAAAATGCTCAAGGTCACGATGCGCGATCAGCCGTTGTTCGGCCGGGTGAACGCCCCGTCCATGCCGCCCGCGCCGGGCGGACAAACCTTGAACTGGAGTTTCGCCTGCGATCTCAAACGGGGGGAGGCCCAATGAGCGCGAGCTACTTCGATAAACTCGGCCTCAGCCCCCAGGAACGACGTCTCGTCGTGATCGTTGGCATCGTCGTGTTCGTGGTCATCAACTGGTGGGTCATCTTCCCGATGTTCGGCAACTGGGGCATTTACGAGCAGAAGTTGGATGACGCTGGCAAACAACGCGACAAGTTCAACGCGGAGATCAGTCGTCAGAAGGAATACGAAACGAAGCTCAAGGCGCTCCAGCAACAGGGCAGCCAGGTGGCCAGCGAGGAAGCCGCGCTTCGCCTCCAACAGGATGTCATCAATCAGGCCAACCTGACCGGGCTCGGCTACGGCAACATCACCCCCGTCAACCGCGCCTCCACCACGGTCAAGACGAACTCGTTCTTCGACGAAGCCAGCGTCAGTGTCTCCATCAACACCGGCGAAAAGGAGCTGATCGATTTTCTCGTCCGCCTCGCCGACAAGGAGCTGCTCGTCCGCGCAAAGAGCATGGACATTGGGCCGGATCCGCAGACGCAGACGCGGTTGATGGGCAATCTCACGCTGGTGAAGAGCTTTCAGCGCAAGCCGCCACCGAAGGCGCTGGTGCCGGCTCCGTCGGCGAAACCGGCAACGGCCGTGCCTGCGCCGCCACCGACGACCACGCCGCCCACCGCCAAACCTGCGGCGGCTGCCGCGGCCAAACCGGACGCCGTCAAGCCCGAATCCCGTCTGCCCGCCGCGCTCGGAGGTGGCACCAACGCGCCGGGACGATCCTTGCCCAAGCCCGTGAAGTAGGAACTGTCGCGTGGCAATCTTGCATTCCATCTTTGACCTGCCGAAACGCGCCGATGCTGCTCGCGCTCGTTCGCCCCGCTTTGTCGCCGCTGAGGTTCCCCCTCTCCCCGGGGGAGAGGGCTGGGGTGAGGACGGGCCTGGGAAAGTGTTCCGCTCCAACGTGGCGGCTTGGGTGCTGTTCTTGATCCTTTCCTGTGGGCTCACGACGGCGCAGCCGGTGGTTCGCCTGACAGGTGTGGTCAGCCTTGGTCCGTTGCGCAGTGCGCTGGTGGAAATTCAGCCGGCCCCGGGGAAATCCCCGATCAAGCCGGTGCTGGCCGTTGGTGAACGGGTCGAAGGCGTTGAAGTGGTGTCGATCGACGATCGCCAGGGGACGATCAGCGTCAAGCTGGCCGGCGCGGCTCCGACGATCGTTGCCCTCGATCGCGCCCAGCCGACATCTTCGTTGATCCCGCGCACGTTGAACCTGGCCGGGGCGGATTTGTTTCAAGTGTTGGAAGTTTA
The DNA here is from genome assembly GCA_044230345.1 of Limisphaerales bacterium. GTDB lineage: Bacteria > Verrucomicrobiota > Verrucomicrobiia > Limisphaerales > JADJPG01 > JBGARF01. Next base: position 34,606 of record JBGARF010000012.1, on the reverse strand, counting down.
TCAGCGTTTGTGCGGGCGCACGGTGTTGCGCGACGACGGGCCGTCGGCCCGGATTGATTTGCAGAGCGACGGCGTCATTTCAGAGACCGAAGCGATCAAGGCGTTGGAGGGCGCGTTCAACCGGTTCAACTGGTTGGCGGTGCCGTTGGCCGACAAGTTCGTCGTCCTGACCAGCGGCGGAATGGAGCGCGTGAATGCGCTGCCGCCGCCGGTGGCCGGAGACGAGCCAGCTGGAGCGGAAGTGTTGCCGCCGGGAATGATCAAGTTTGCGGAAACCCACCCCGCTCAGGTGCTGGAGATTTATCAGGAGTTGTCGGGGCGCACCGTGCTGTCCGCGCCCGGGCTGTATGCTCGAATCACAGTAATGAGCCAGACCGCCATGACGCGCCCGGAAGCGATGTGGATGCTTGAAACGGCCCTGCGCCTGCGCGGGGTGCGTGTGGTGCTCGAAGGAGAGAGGTTCGCGGTGGTCGTCCCGTTGAACTCCAAGGCGGCGATTCCATCCATGGGCCAGCCCGGTTTGAGGCCGGTCTTTGCCGCGATCTCCAAGGGCACATTGCCCCCGGGAATGCTGGCGTTTCGGAACGCCCAGCTCCAGGCGGTGTTGGAGGTTTATGCCGAACTGTGCGGGCGGAAGGTAGTCCCGGCCGGCGAGACGAGCGGCGTGGAGCGGCCGGCGGTGGAGATTTCCGTGCGATCTCAAACCGCCCTGACGGGCCCCGAAGCGCTTTATGCCCTCGACACGCTGGCGGCGCTGCAAGGCGTCGAGTTTGTGCCCGTGGGTGAACATCAGATTTCTGTCCGGGCCAAAACGGCCCCGGCTCAGCCGACGGCCCGAGCCGCGACGCCAGGCCCCCAATGATTTGAACCAAAAGGAAGCATCGTGAAACGAATTCTTAACCTTGCGGCGCTGGTGGCGCTGACCGGCGCGGCGACCGCGCTGAACGCAGCTGACCCGACAAACGCCGCCTCGCCGGTCCCGCCAAGCCGTGCGCTGCCTCGCCCTTTGAATGCCGCCCCCGTCCCGGCCGCGACGTCGGGTGCTCCCACCACTGTCACCGCCGGCGCAGCGCAGCCGCGCACCAACACGACGCTGACCCCGGGCATGCCGGGCACCGTGACTGTCGGTCCGGGCACGGGCGGAACCACCTTGCCCACGAATCGCGTCCCGCGAACCTTTCCCGCCTTTCCGGCGCCGCCGTCGTTCAGTGGCAGTGCCAATACGAACCCCACCGCGAACACCACCGCCACTCCGGTCACGCCTGGGGCGAACCCGCCCCGACCCGGTGTTCCGCCGGGCCCAGGGCAGGTCGCGCCGTCCACGGCAGGCACGGCAGGTGCGGCGGGTGCGGCGGGCGCGGCCGGCGGAGCCCCGGCAGCTCCCTTTGTTCAGCCTGACCCGAACGAAATCATTCCGGTCGGCATGATCAAGTTTCAGGAGACCGACATCTCCCAGGTGCTCGAAATCTATCAGGAACTGACCCAGCTCACCGTGCTCCGCCCGAACAGTCTTCCGGCGACCAAGATTACCCTCAAGACGCAGACTGCGTTGACCCGGAGCGAGACCGTGAACGCCCTGAACAGTATTCTGGCGATGAATCAGATCTCGATGATTCCGCAGGGTGAAAAGTTTGTGAAGGCGGTGCCGGCGGCGGAAAGCCCGACGGTGGGTGCCCGTTTCTATACCAATGCCGTGGCTGATCTGCCCGAAGCGGGCGTGTTTGTCACCCACATGGTGCAGCTGAAGAATGCCCAACCGAACGATCTGGTTCCGGTCCTGCAACCGTTTGCCAAGGCCCCGAACAGCATCCTGACCATTCCGAGCACGAGCATGCTCGTCCTGCGCGACTACGCGGAAAACGTGAAACGCATGGCCGAAATTATCGACAAGATCGACGTCGTGCCGAAGCAGGAGTTTGAGTCTGTGGTTATCCCGATTAAGTACGCGTTGGCGGAAGACATCGTCCAGGTGCTGAGCAGCCTCACGTCGGGCGGCAGCGCGACCACCGTCGGCGGCCAGCCGTCGCGGACAGGTTTGAGCAGTGGCGGCGGCTCCGGCTTTGGCAATCGCAATACGGGCGGGCTTCCGGGCCAACCCGGCTACAACCCCAACCAGGGCGGCTTTGGGCAACAACAGGCCGGTCTGCAGAATGCCGCGGGCGGCAATCGCTCGTCGTTCCAGCAGCGCCTGCAAAACATTGTCAATCGCGCCGGCTCCGGTGGAAGCAGTGACGACATCTTTGTGCTTGGGCAGACCAAGATCATCGCCGACGCCCGGATCAACGCGTTGCTGATCTTCGCCAGCAAGTCCGACCTCATCACCATTTCCAACATCATCTCCCAGGTGGACGTGGTGCTGCCGCAGGTGTTGATCGAAGCCGTGGTCCTCGAGGTGAACCTCAACAACAACATGAGCTACGGGTTCAGCTACCTGCAAAAGGAACCGGCCAATGTGGCCAATTGGTTCAGCGGCATCGGTGCGCTCAAGCCGACCGGCATGCCCCTGCTCAATGTCGCCGGGTTCGGGTCCAACTCGATCAGCGACGGCTTCACCTACGCCGCCAGAATTTTTGACCTCGATGCCGCCGTCACGGCCGTCGCCGGCGACGGCCGGGGCAAGATTCTTCAGCGGCCGCGCATTCAAACCTCCCACGCTGTGGAAGCGAACTTGTTCGTCGGTCAATCCCGTCCCTATCCCACCTCCAGCTATGGCGGCGGCGCGTTTGGCGGCGGTTACTCGTCGATCCAACAGCTTCAAATCGGTGTGACCCTCTCCGTCCTGCCCCTGGTCAATGCCGACGGGTTGGTGGTGATGGACATCCGGCAGAAGGTGGAAAGCTACGATGGCGACGTCAGCATTGAAAACGTCGGCAAGGTGCCGATTACCAGTCAGAAGGAAGCCAATGCCAAGGTGGCTGTGCATGATGGCGAGACGGTGATGCTGGGTGGCTTCATCTCGACGGAAAAGAACAAGTCCCACGGCGGCGTGCCCATCTTGAAGGACATCCCGCTGCTCGGGAATTTGTTTCGCAGCTCGAGCGAATCCGATGCCCGCCGCGAGCTGATGGTGATGATTCGTCCGACCGTGCTGCCGACACCGGAAGCGGCCGCGACCTACCTGTCCGAGGAACGCACCCGCATGCCGGGCACGAAGGAGGCGGAATACGACTTCAATGAATCCGAGCGCAAATTGCTCGAGGACACGAACCGCCGGATGGAGAAAAATATGTCCAGAAAGCGGAAGCAGCCGTAACGTTTCGAGGCTATAATTCCTGCCGTTGCCACCCGTGAATACTGGAACCACCGCCCGCACGTTTGCCCCTCCCGACCGAGCCCCTCGGCCGTTGACCAGCCGGTGGGGTTACAGGATGGCCATGGCCATTTTGCTGATCGCCTTGTCCGGCCTGCGCCTTCCTGCCGCCCAGGTGGCCGATTGCGGCAGCGAGGATGAGCTGTTGGAGGCCATTGCCGCCGGCGGCACGGTGACGTTCGGCTGCTCAGGCATCACCACCTTCAAGCTGAGCGCGGCCATTCTGATCACGAACACCGTGGTCATCGATGGCACCGGCCAGAACATCACGCTCAGTCCGGACGAAGAGACGCGCATCTTCGAGGTGGCCACCAACGGGAACCTGACCTTGATCAACGTCGACCTCGCCGGAGGTCGCGACAATACACACGGTGGCGGTGCGATCTTTAACCGGGGCACCGTTGTCCTGCGATCCTGTCGCGTGACCGATAACCGGGCCACCGGCGTCTCCGGAGCGGATGGGAGTGACAGTTCGAACGGCGGCGTGGACGGGGGCGACGGGCGGAACGGCGTGAGCGGTCGTCGCATTGCGGGCGGGGCCATCTTCAACCTGGGACGCTTTACGGCAACGGAGTGCGGGTTTGACGACAATCAAGTGGTCGGCGGAGACGGCGGGTCGGGCGGAAATGCGCACGACGGGGAGTTGCGCGGTGGTGACGGTGGCGATGGTGGTTCCGGCGGCGCTGCGCTGGGAGGGGCCATCTACAATGCCGGGCGGTTGGAGCTTTACCGTTGTGGCTTTGACAGCAACACCGTGCAGGGTGGAGACGCGGGCGACGGAGGGACGAAGGGCGACGCGGTTTATCCCGGCGTCGATGGCCGGGGCGGCAAGGGTGGTTTGGCGGCAGGCGGGGCTGTCTTCTCGACCAACAAGACTCAGGTGGTCATCCTGGGTTGCACGTTTTCGTTGAACACGGTTCTGAGCGGCGACAGTTCGGACGGTGGTTCGAGCAAGAATTCAGGCAAAGCGGGTCCGGATGGGCCGGGGGCTTTCGGCGGTGGCGTTTGCAACTACGGCAGCGCCTTGGTGGTTAACTCCACGTTCTCCGACAATGAGATTCAGGCGGGGAATGGTGGCGATGGCGACAACGCCGCGATCAAGGGCGGCAACGGGGGCAACGGGGGCAGTGCCTGGGGTGGCAGTTATTACAATGCCGGCAACACGTTCATGACCAATTGCACGATTTCAGGCGGCATCGCCCGCCCTGGAACGAACGGGGCGGCGGGCAGTGGCGCGTTTTCCGGACGCAACGGCAATCGCGGCTCCACCCGCGGCGCGAATGTCAGCAGTGCCAAGGGCAAGTTTTTCCTCGGTCACACCATCCTCGACAATCCGGCCAGCTCTAATCTGTTTTCCACCAATCTGGTCATTACGCTCACCAGCAACATCACTTTCAATGTCATCGGTGGCACCAACGCCGACCTCGCGATCTGTCGTCGCGTGATCACCAAACGCATCGAGGACAGCTCAACCATTCGGGATACGCTGACCTGCGAAACCAACGACATCGTTGGCACGAACCTGGTCGCGGGCACCGTCACCACCGCCAGCACCAACACCGTCCGTAACACGGTCACGGACAATCGTTCGAACGCGTATGGTGGGATCAAGGACGCTGGGTATAACCTCGTTTCGGATGGCTCGATGAAGTTTTCCAAGCGCAGTACCAGCCGCGCCAACATCCCGGCGGAGCTGGGCCTGCTTGAAGACAATGAAGGACCGACTTTGACCATGGTGCCCCTCGAGTTCAGCGCGGCGATCGATGCTGGCTCAACCAATCCGCCGGTGGCGACGGACCAGCGCGGCGGCAGTCGGCCGGCTGGTGAAGCCGGGGATATCGGCGCGGTGGAAGTGGGCGCGGATTTCGTCGATCCACCGGTCATCAATACCCAGCCCGTGGACAACGTGGTGGATCTCGGTCGTGACGCCGTGTTCCTCGTGGTGGTCGCGGGAACAGCTCCTTTCGATTACCAATGGTACCAGGCGCCCGCCATTCCGATCGCTGGCGCCACCAACACCATCCTCACCCTCACGCAGGTGCAACGCACCAATGCCGGCGGCTACTACGTGGTCGTCAGCAACAAGGGAGGCACGGCGACCAGCCGGACCGCGACGCTCACCGTCAACTCCGAGCCCGCGATCCTGGGGCAGCCCTCTGATTTTACCGGGTATTCGGGCGAATCGTTCACGCTGTCGTTCCCGACCTCTGGCAACGGAACGTATACGTGGCTTTTCAACGGCGAGCCTCTGGCCGGGGCGACGGCAGCGACCATCCCCTTCGCAAGCATTCAGTCCAGCAATACCGGCACCTATCAGGCCATCGCGGCCAATACGTTCGGCAGTGTGACCAGTCGCGTGGCCACGGTCTCGGTGACGGATTCAATCGGCTTGGTTCAGGTGGGGCCGCCGGCGACGACGAACGTGGTCGCCGGCCGAACCTTGGTTTTGTCCGCCACGGTCGTGGGTTCGCGCCCGCTGACGTATCAATGGTATTTCATCGATGTGAGCTCAACGTTCGTGCCGATTGTGAGCGCGACGAATGCCGTGCTGACCTTCCCCAACTTTCAAGCGGCCAACCAAGGGAATTACGTCCTGCAGATTCTCAATCCATTCGGCGAGGCGTTTACGGATCCTTGCGAGGTCCAGTTGCGCTAGCGGTTGGTGTTTCGATTTTTCCCGTCTCTTTTTCGCGCCGGACGTGGCTCCTCCGGAGCGCGCCCGTCCTCGAGCGCAGCAATGCCGCGGTTACGAGCGCTTCCCATGAACCTCCCCCCCCGGAGCGCGGGCCTCTGGCCCGCAGCGGGTGGAATCGGCGGCGCACGAACGAACCCTCGGGCATCGTCTCCGGCACGGGCCGCTGCGGACTGAAAGCCCGCGGTCCGCCCGAGCAGTCCGCAGGTTCATCTGCGGTGAGCAGGTCGAGAACGAACGGGCAACTTCCCATGAACCTCCCCCCGGAGCGCGGGCCTCTGGCCCGCAGCGGGTGGAATCGGCGGCGCACGAACGAAACCTCGGGCATCGTCTACGGCACGGGCCGCTGCGGACTGAAAGCCCGCGGCCCGCCCGAGCCGTCGCTGGTTCATCTCTCGTGACCAGGGCAAAAAGGAACGAGCGGCTTCGGTTGATCAGTAAAACAGCGGCGCGGAAACGGCGTGCCTCATCGCGTGCCTTCCTCCAGGGGCTTTTGAACCTTTGAATCCACCGCCAGTTTCCGCTCTACTCCCGGCATGCCGTCACGACCCTTTGACGATTGTGCCATCCGCCTGAGTCCGACGGACGATGTCGCCGTCCTTAAACGAACGCTCAAAGCAGGCGACGAACTGGTCGGTGGTCCGGTGGCCTTGCGCTTGGCCCAAACGATCCCCGCGGGACACAAGATTGCCCTGCGGTCGATGGCTGATGCGGAACCTGTCCGGAAATACGGTCAGGTGATCGGGTTCGCCCAAGGCCCGATTCAACCTGGAGATCACGTCCACACCCACAACCTTGCGCTGCGCGATTTCGGGCGCGACTACGCCTTTTGCGTCGATGCCCGGCCGGTGGCGCCGGCGACTCCGGCGGAGCGGCGGACGTTTGCGGGATACGCCCGGCCTGGCGGCCGCGCGGGAACCCGGAATTACGTCGCCGTGATTTCCTCGGTGAACTGTTCCGCGAGCGTCTCGCACTATGTGCGAGACCGGTTTCGGACCGCCGAGTTTCAACGCGGTTTCCCGAACGTTGATGGAGTGATTGCCTTTACGCACAAAGGCGGCTGCGCCATGGATCCCGGCGAACCGCAGCGGGTGCTCCAGCGGGTGCTGGCCGGTATGGCCCGGCATCCGAACATCTCGGGCTATGTGATGATAGGGCTCGGCTGCGAGGTGAACCAGATCGAGGCGATTCGTCAGGCCCACCGGCTCGACGATCTGCAGCCCGGCGAGCAGGCGCCAGCCTTTCTCAACATCCAGGCGGCCGGGGGCGTTCGGAAGACGGTGGACGCTGGCGTCGAGGCAGTGCGGCGATTGCTCGCGATGGCCAACGAATCGCGGAGGACGCCACAGCCGATCAGCAAACTGATCCTCGCGGAGAATTGCGGCGGCTCGGACGGCAACAGTGGGATCACCGCCAATCCGGCCCTGGGGCTGGCCTCCGATGAGTTGGTCCGTCACGGCGGAACCAGTGTCCTGGCCGAGACGCCCGAGATCTACGGCGCGGAACACTTGCTCACGCGACGGGCGGTCACGCGGGAGGTGGGCGAAAAGTTGGTGTCGCTGATCCGTTGGTGGGAAAACCACGCCCGGCAACATCACGCGTCCATCGACAACAACCCGTCGCACGGAAACAAGGAGGGCGGGTTGACCAATATCATCGAGAAAAGTCTCGGCGCGGTGGCGAAGGGCGGTCAGTCACCGTTGGCGGCAGTCTACGAGTATGCTGAACCGATCCTTGGCCCGGGCTTTTGTTTCATGGACACACCGGGCTATGACCCGGTCAGCATGACGGGCCTCGTCGCGGGCGGCTGCAACGTCGGGGTGTTCACCACCGGGCGCGGGAGTGTCTACGGCTGCAAGCCGGCGCCGTGTCTCAAGATCGCCACCAACACGCTGCTGTTTCAGCGCATGGAGGACGACATGGACCTCAATGCCGGCACCATCCTCGACGGCACGGAAACCGTCGAACAGGTGGGGCGCCGGATATTTGAACGGATCATTGCCGTGGCCGGCGGCGAGCGTACCAAGAGCGAATTGGCTGGCTTGGGCGATGAGGAGTTTGCCCCCTGGCAGCTGGGCCCGACGTTTTAGGTCTTTGCTTGGCGGCGGGAGGGTTTCCGGGTTCAATCCCGACGTAGATGAACGACAAGATCGAAGCGCTGCTACAGCTGTCGCATGAATTGGGACGTGAGGATCGGCGCCTGGCCATCCTGGGCGAGGGGAACACTTCGGTGAAGCTTGGCTCCGACCAGTTTGCGGTGAAGGCGAGCGGTTCGCATCTGGGCAGCTTGTCGTCGGAGGAGGTGACCATCTGTGACTCAGCCCGGATGCTGGCGTTGCTGGATCGGCGGCAGTTAAGCGACGAGGACATGGTGGCGGCGCTCATGGATGCGCGGGTGGATGGCCGCGGGCGAAAGCCGAGCATCGAGTCCCTGTTCCATGCGTGGCTGTTGACGCTGCGTGACGTGCAATTTGTCGGCCACTGCCACCCGGTCTCCGTCAATCAGGTGCTGTGTTCTCCGCGCGCTCGCGATTTCGCCGAGCGCCGTCTGTTTCCGGACGAAGTCGTGTGCTGTGGGACGCAGTCCGTGTTTATTCCCTACGCGGATCCAGGGCTGCCGCTGGCGCGGGAAATTGCCGAGCGGACGCGGGCCTTCATTGAGCGCGAGGGGCAAGTGCCGCGGCTGATCCTGCTCCAGAATCACGGGCTCATTGCGTTGGGCGCCACCCCGCAGGCCGTGCTGGCGGCCACGCTGATGGCGGACAAGGCGGCGGCGATCTTCATGGGCGCTGCGGCGATGGGCGGGCCGAACTTTCTCACCCCGCAATTGGTGGATCGGATTGCCGGTCGTCCGGACGAGGCTTACCGACAAAAACAACTGAAACTCTAGCCTCGATGCCTTTCGGAAATTCGGCATTCGCTTCGAACAGTTCACCGCGACATGGGAAAGAGACCGCGCATCGCGATTCCCCCTCACCCCAACCCTCTCCCCAAGGAGAGGGGGAACTTCAGCGGCATCGCCGAAAGGCGAATGGGCGTCGCCGCGCCCGAGCATCTCGGCCGGCAGGTGCACTCGCGCCACAAAAGTCCACGTGCAGCCTGAGCATGAAATCATGACGCGACATTACCTGGCCTGTGATCTGGGCGCCGAGAGCGGACGGTTGATGCTCGGCACGCTGGCCCACGATCGAATCACCCTGGAGGAGTTACATCGTTTTCCGAACACGCCGATTCGCGACGGCGAGGTGCTCCGCTGGGATCTCCCCAGCCTTCTGGCCGAGCTGCGACGGGGGCTGGCGGTGGCGGCGGCTCGCAAGATTCCCATCGCCAGCATCAGCACGGATTCATGGGGCGTCGACTATGTGTTGTTGGACGAGCGGGGCGAGACGATTCAACCGACGTACCATTATCGCGATGCCCGGACGGCTCGTGGTGTGGCGGCGATTCAAGCCAGGGTGAAATGGGAAACCATCTTTGGCGAAACCGGCATTCAATTCATGCCGTTAAACACGCTGTTTCAGTTGGGCGCAGAGTCGCCTGAACGGCTGGCGCGGGCGACCCGGCTGTTGACGATCGGCGATGCCTTCAACTATTGGCTGAGCGGCGTTGGGGTGGCCGAGGAATCCAACGCGAGCACGACGCAGCTCTACGATCCGCGCAGCCGGCAATGGTCCCAGCGGCTCATCGAAGCTTCTGGTCTGCCGTCCAGGTTGTTTCCAAAGATCGTGCCCTCGGGCACGCGACTCGGGCCGCTCAAGGCCAATGTCGCGCGGGGGGCCGGACTGCCTGATGCGATCGAGGTGGTGGCCTCATGCACGCACGACACCGGCGCGGCCGTCGCGGGCGTGCCAGCGGCGGAGGCAACACCGTGGGCTTACATCAGCTCGGGCACGTGGTCCCTCATGGGCGTGGAGACGTTGCGCCCCGTCATCACCGCCGCCAGCCGTGAGGCGAACTTTACCAACGAGGTCGGCTATGGGGGCTCCATCCGCCTGCTGAAAAATATCAGCGGCATGTGGCTGGTGCAGGAATGTCGACGATGCTGGAAGGCATCGGGGACAGAGTATGACTACGCGGGCCTGACCGAATTGGCGGCTGAGGCCGCGCCGTTCCGATCGCTAATCAACCCGATGGATCGCCGGTTCCTGGCGCCCGAGGACATGCCTTCTGCGATCGCCGGCTTCTGCCGGGAGACCCGGCAGCCGGTGCCGGGCACGCCCGGTGAATATGTGCGGTGCGTGTTGGAGAGCTTGGCCCTGCTGTATCGGAGAACCTTGGGACAGGTCGACCAATTGCTCGGCCGGAAGACCGCCCGCGTGCACATCGTTGGCGGCGGCTCGCGCAACGGGTTGTTGAATCAGTTCGCGGCGGACGCGCTGCAAGTGCCGGTCGAGGCGGGCCCCACCGAGGCGACCGCCCTCGGCAACATCATCGTCCAGGCGATCGCGATGGGCGACCTGCCTTCGTTGGCGGCCGGTCGTGCCTTGATTCGCTCCAGCGTTAGCACCACCACTGTGCGTCCGCAAAACGGCGAGGAATGGTCCCGGCAATTCGCCCGGTTCGAGGCGCTCGCCGGAACTGCAGGTTGAACTCGTCGTCCATGTGTCGGTGGGTTCCTCGGGAATCGAATTGAGGCCGTGAAGCAGGCACTTCGGGTAGGGCGGGCGCTCCGCCTCCCGCCGCCTAACACGTGGTAACGCGTCTCCGGTGGTGTCCTCGCTCCGCGCCTCAACCACCGGCTGATGGCCGACGGTCGATCCCATCACCGCGCGGTCGCTGCAGTTCCCCCTCTCCTTGGGGCCTCCGGAGAGAGAGGTTCGTAGGGAGGAATCTCTGTCGCAAACTTCGTTGTGAACTTAATCAGACGGGTTCGAATAAGTTGGGTCGCCGACGAAGTTTGCGAAGAAGATTTTGGGGAGGTTGATGGAGAGTTGCTTGTTCCTTTTCAGACCTGCTCACCGGACATGAACCGGGCGGACTGCTCGGACGGACCGCGGGCTTTCAGTTCGCAGCGGCGCGAGCCGGAGATGACGCTTGAGGGTTCGTTCGTGCGTGGCCGATTCCACCCGCTGCGGGCCGCAGGCCCGCGCTCCGGGGGAGAGGTTCATGGGAATCTTTCACGAGTTCCGCACTCGTGAACCAGTGACGGTTCCACCTCACCGCCTCCGGAGAGAGAGGTTCGTAGGGAGGATTCTTCGTCGCAAACTTCGTTGTGAACTTAATCAGACGGGTTCGAATAAATTGGGTCGCCGACGAAGTTGGCGAAGGAGATTTTGGGGAGGTTCATGGAGAGCCGCCCGTTCTTTTTCAGACCTGCTCACCGGCCATGAACCGGGCGGACCGCTCGGACGGACCGCGGGCTTTCAGCCCGCAGCGGCGCGAGCCGGAGATGACGCCTGAGGGTTCGTTCGTGCGTGGCCGATTCCGGCCGCTGCGGGCCGCAGGCCTGCGCTCCCGAAGGGCGGTTCATGGGAATAGGATTCGAGAGGGCCGAGGTGGTTTGATACTCCGCGCTCTCCGTCCTCCGTCCCTGCGGCTCGCGGAAAAGGAACTGTTGAAAGCATTGCCGCGGTTCCAAGCCGCCGGTAGCCTCGCGCCATCAACTCAAATCCCACTGCCATGCACCGCTCCTCCACTCTCCGGGCTTTTGTGTTCGGTTTCATGCTCGTCAACTCCGCACTCGTCTGCGTCGCCGCGGCTGACCTTTCGCTCCAAACTCGAGCGCGGACAGAAAGTCGCCCGGGCGCCGGAGATTGGGCGACGGTGGAAAAGCCCGTGACGATCCCGGCGGAGAAGACGGCCATTGTGATCTGTGACATGTGGGATCGCCACTGGTGCGAAGGCGCGACGCGGCGGGTCAGTGAAATGGCTCCCCGCATGAACGAGGTCATCAAGGTCGCCCGTGAAAAGGGCGTGTTCATCATTCATTGCCCGAGCGACACGATGAAACATTATGCGGACACGCCGCAGCGGAAGCGCGCCCAGGCGGCGCCAAAGGCCGAGCCGCGCGTGCCGTTGAAGAACTGGTGTCACCTCGACCCAACCAAGGAGGCACCGCTGCCGATCGACGATTCGGACGGTGGCTGCGATGATTCGCCTCAGTGCAAAAACTATGGCGCCTGGAAGCAGCAAATACCGGCGATTGAGATCGCGGATGCCGACGCGATTACCGACAGCGCGGAAGCCTACAATTTAATGCGCGAACGCGGCATCGAGAATGTGATCGTGATGGGCGTGCATCTGAACATGTGTGTGTTGGGTCGGCCATTTTCCATCCGGCAGTTGGTGGCACAGGGGCTGAATGTGCTGCTGATGCGGGATCTGACCGACACCATGTACAACTCCCGCCGGCGCCCGTTTGTGCCGCATTGGACCGGTACGGAGCTGATGGTGGCGCACGTGGAGAAATACTGGTGTCCGACCATTGCCAGCACGGATTTTCTCAGCCGCCCGGCTTTTCACTTCAGCGAGGAACGCCGCCCCAAGGTGGTTTTTCTCATCGGGGAAGACGAATATCACACGTGGGAAACGCTGCCGGCGTTGGCGAAGGCAGAGCTGGAATGGCGCGGGTTTCAACCCGTCATCATCCAGCAGGACTCGACGGATAAAAATCGGTTTCCTGGCCTGGTTGATGCCCTGCAAGACGCGGATCTGTTGGTGGTCAGCGTTCGTCGACGGGCGTTGCCGAAGGAGCAGTTGGATGCGGTGCGGGCGCACTTGGCGGCCGGACGTCCGCTCATCGGGATTCGGACGGCGAGTCACGCGTTTGCTCCCGGCAGCGAGGAGGCGAAAAAAGGCGACCAATGGCCAACGTTTGATCCGGAAGTCTTGGGCGGTCACTACGACGGACACCACGGGCACGGCCCAACGACGACGCTGCAGTCTGCGCCGGGCAGTGAGTCGGACCCGTTGCTGCGAGGCGTCGACTTCACCACCTTCAAGGGCCACGGTTCGCTCTACCGTGTCAGCCCGCTTAAGCCCGATGTGCGCCCGCTGATGATCGGGAGCATTGAGGGAAAGCCCCCGGAGCCCGTGGCTTGGACGCGTCGGTACGGACCGAACAACGCTCTCGTGTTCTATACGTCGCTGGGCCATCCGGATGACTTCGCCGAGCCATCCTTTCGCCGTCTGCTCGTGAACGCCATTGCAACGGCCACCGGGCGACCGGTGGCGCCGTAAGCGCGGAAAATCCGGCGTCCGGCCCCAATTGATGGTGGTCAAGGAACGGTTCCGCCGGCCGGCGCATGCTGCCTGCCGTGAATGGTCTACGAGGCGCAGTTTTGTTTCGCCGGGGATTCGCCATGGGAACTTGCGCGTTGCTGGTTGCCCTCGGCGCGGCCGCGGCAGAGAAAGATGCGCCGCCGTTGTCGACCCGGGTGGACGCGAACCAGGGCGTGTTGGAATGGTGGTTCAAGGAACGGTGTCTCCTGACCTATGCATTTGGGAGCAATCAGTTCAAGCCGTACGTTCGCGCCTGGTCCACCCTGCACGGTGAGAATGTCCTGCGCGATGCGCCGCCCGATCATTTGCATCATCACGGATTGATGTATGGGGTGCGGATCAACGGGATCAATTTTTGGGAGGAGAACAGCCGGCCTGGCGTTCAGCGACACGTCGCCTTGCTCAATCGCGACAACGGGCAGGAAGGGCGTGGGCGTCCGTGGGCTAGGTTCACCGAGTTGATTCACTGGTTGAGCCCGGACGATCGGGCCCGGCCCGACTCAGCAAGGGCGGCGCTGTTGGTCGAACAACGGTCGTTGTCATTGTTGGTGGACGAAGCCCGCGGCGAGGTGTGGTTGGGATGGCACGCGGAGTTTGTGGTCGGCCCGGGTACCAATCGGGTGACGCTGGCTGGCACGGACTACAACGGACTTGGCTTGAGGCTGCCGGCGGCTTGGGATCGAGTGGCGCGCCACCGCAATTCGGAAGGCGCACCCTACTCGACCGCCGGGCGCCGCGACGTTGTTCCAGCCCGGTGGGCCGCGGTGGCCGGGCCGGCGCCATCGGGAGCGGGAACGGCGCAGGTGACGCTCGGTGCACGTCCGAACGGCCAGGCGGGCACGAACACCTTTTTCTCGATGGTCGAACCCTTCACGTATCTCGCCGTGACTCAGGGGCTCGATCGGGCGCCGCTGGAATACCGTTCCGGAGATCGATTTCAACTCGACTACTTCCTGCTGGCGACCGACCGGGAATTGCGTCCGGCCGAACTGGAGAAACGCTTTCAGGAATGGGTCGTTGAACTGGGACGCTCGGAGCATGAACGGTGACCGGGGAGGAAAAGGTGACTTATGGGAACAATTCATTTTGGAATCAACCTGGAGTTTGTTCGTCATCACGACAAAACCTTCGAATGGGGCGTGGAGAAAGCGGCGGCGTTGGGCTACACCCACGTGGAACCGATGGTGCACTGGGGCCGCGAGCTGTTGAGCGAGGCTGGCTATTTCCACAGCGTCTCGATGCTGGACGATCCGTGGCGGGTTCGGCGTGCGTGTGCAAAGGCCGGCGTCAAACTATCCGGCCTATCGGCGCATACACCGCTCGCGAAGCCGGAGATCAGTGTCGAGTATCTCAAGCAGGCGATTCGTTTTGCCGCCGAATGCGGCGCGCCGGTAGTCAACACGGACGAAGGACCGAAGCCGACCTGGACGTCCGAGGCGGAGGATTTTGTGCTCATGCGTTACACCCTCATGGAAGCGGTGCGGATGGCGGAACCGCGGGGCATTTTGATCGGGCTTGAACCTCATCAGCAATACAGCAAACACCCGGATGGCCTCGATCGAATCCACGCTCTCGTCGCGAGTCCCTTGCTCGGAATCAACTTCGACACCGGGAACAGTTACCTCTGCGGGCACGATCCTTTGGACTGGCTGACGCGCGTTTCGCCTCGCCTGGTTCATCTTCATGCCAAGGACATCTCGGTGGAGCAGTCGGGTTCCGAACGCGGGAAGGTCACCGGAACGCCCGTCGGCTGCGCCTGTGGCGACGGAGTGATTGACTGGGCAGCGGTGGTGGCGATTTGCCGGCGCGCGCCACGCGATATCGTGTTGTCGGTCGAATGCGGCACGGTCGATCAGGCTCAACGCTCAATCGCGCATCTGCGTCGGGTCCTGGAAAAGGTCGAGAGGGTCGACCGGCCGGGATGAATGCTCGTCGAAGCCGCGGACAAGGAGTCGATCAAGACGTCACCCCGTCGCGGCTCGCCCGGCGAGGGCGCGCCGGGCCAAATGCACGGCGGCCGGGGCGTTTTCGCCATAGCCATCGGCGCCGATTTCGTCGGCGAATTTCTGCGTAACCGGGGCTCCGCCGACAAGAATCTTCACCTGGTCGCGCAGCCCGGCCGCGCGGAAGGCGTCGATGGTCGTGCGCATGCCGGGCATGGTGGTGGTCAGGAGGGCAGACAGCGCCACGACTTGGGCGCCCTGGGTTTTGACTGTCTCGACGAATTTTTCGGGAGAAACATTGGTTCCGAGGTCAATCACCTCAAAACCGCCGCCTTCGAGCAGAGCAGCCACCAGGTTCTTGCCAATGTCATGGAGATCCCCGCGCACGGTGCCCACGACCACCTTGGCCAGGGGCTGGGTCCCACTCTGAATCAGGAGCGGGCGGATGAGTTCAAGGGCCGATTTCATGGCGCGGGCGGAGAGCAGAAGCTCGGGAACGAATGCCTCGCTGCATTCGAACCGGCGACCGACCTCGTCCATGGCCGGCGCCATGGCTTCATTGACCAGAGTGAGCGGCGCGACGCCGGCGGCCAGGGCTTCCTCGGTCAGGCTGCGCGCGGCCCGCGCGTCGCCTTTGACCACGGCATCGAACAGCGATTGGAACTTCGACATAGTTGGAAGTTGGTGATGATGTCGACACGTTAACGGCTTCGTTGTCCGCCGCGTTGACCGGCGTCAATTCCAACGCGGTTGGGTTCGGCTATGAATCGCCGTGGTCCACGGTTTGGTCCACGTCACCTGAAACCTGAATCGTCAATCGGCTGCCGCAATGGACAACGAGCAACTTTACCAGCAACGCCTGGCCCGCTATGTAACGGCCCTGCGCAATGAGAAACCGGATCGCGTGCCCGTGCGGCCCTTCGTCGCAGAGTTTACGGCGCGGTATGCCGGTTACAGCTGCCAGGAGGTCGCTCACGACTATCATCGAGCGTTCGAGGCCGCGGTGAAGTGTGCCCGCGACTTCCAGTGGGATGCGGTGGTGCCCAACATGGTTTACGTGTGGACCGGCCTCGCCCAAGCCGTTGGGCTTCGCTACTACGGCATTCCCGGTGTGCACATTCCGGCCACCACCGGCTTCAACTATATCGAGCCTCCCGAAGACCAGGCCTGGATGCGCGCGGACGAATACGACGCGCTCATCGCAGATCCCACGGGCTTCCTTTACAATGTCTGGCTCCCGCGGGTCTCGACCGAAGTGAGCCGGCTGGGCGAGCCCGCCACTTACCGCAACAACCTGTCCTTCGTGAAAGGCGGCATGGCCATGTTGCAGTATTTCTACGCGTTCGGTCCACAGATCGAGCGGTTGCGGCGCGAGGCGGGAACAGTCTCGGCCATCGCCGGAATCTTCAAGGCGCCCTTCGATATCCTGGCGGACAAACTTCGGGGCTACATCGGTCTCACCATGGACATGGCGACTCAGCCGGAGAAGGTCCGGGCGGCATGCGAGGCGCTGATGCCGCATCTGGCGCATGTGGGACTGTCCACGGCGGATCCATCGCGACGGGTGCCGATCGGATTCTGGATGCACCGGGGCTGCGTGCCGTTTGTGAGCCCGCAAACGTTTCACTCGCACTATTGGTCCACGCTCAAACCCATCGTCGAGGAGTTCTGGAAACACGGCCACCAAACCCTCTTCTACGCCGAGGGCAAGTGGCGCCATCATTTTGATACCTTTCGCGAGCTGCCCGATCGCAGCATCGTTTTTCACTGTGACCAGGACGACATCTTTGAGGTGCACCGACGATTGCACGACAAGTTTGCCTTGAGCGGCGGCGTGCCGAATGTGTTGTTGAGCTTTGGGCGCCCGGACGAGGTGCGGGCATTTGTGGCCCGCGTGATCCAGGAGGTGGCCGTCGATGGGGGCTACGTAATGGATGCGGGCGCGATCATGCAGGACGACACCCAAATCGAGAATTTGCGGATCTTGACCGAGGTGACGCACGAGCTGGGCGGGTATCCGGCGGGCACGTTTTGCGAGCCAACGCCGCTCCCGCCCTGTGATACGCCCGACGCCGCGGCGATCCGGCCGGGACTGACCGGGCTGTCGGGACATCCAGCGCCACGAGTTCCGCCTGGGATTTGCTTTTCCTGGGACGAGAAGGCCCGCGAACTGCCGGAAATCACGGGCGACCAGGACTTGATTCGCAAAGTTTGGAATGACATCGAAGGCCTCGCCAATACCTACATCTGGCAGCTGCTACTCAGCTTCTGACGGGCGAGCGCAAACGTTTTAACCCAATCATCTCCCTCTCCCGTGCATGCCCGATTGTCCGAAATCCTGAACGGCGCGCCGGTTCTGACCGACGGCGCTTGGGGCACTCAATTGCAGGTGCGTGGTCTGGCGATCGGAGAGTTCCCTGATGCCTGGAACTTGACCCATCCGGCCGAGGTGGAAGCGGTGGGACGGGCCTATGTCGAGGCGGGCAGTCAGTTGATTCTGACCAATACTTTCGGCGCAAACCGGGTGCGCCTGGAAGAGGTTGGATTGGCGTCGCAGGTCGAGGCGATCAATCGCGCCGGGGTGGAGATTTCCCGACGGGCTTCGGGTGGGCGGGCCAGGATTTTCGCTTCCATGGGACCCACGGGCCGGATGCTTATGACCGGGGACGTCACTCCGGATGACTTGCGGACAGTGTTTGCCGAACAGGCGCAGGCACTGGCGGCGGCGGGGGCGGACGCGATCGTGGTGGAGACGATGGCGGACCTTGACGAGGCCGTTATTGCGGTCGCGGCTGCACGGGCGACCGGGTTGCCGGTCGTGGCATCCATGGTTTTCGACTCGGGCCGGGACCGGGATCGCACGATGATGGGGCTGA
Organism: Limisphaerales bacterium; assembly: GCA_044230345.1. Taxonomy (GTDB): domain Bacteria; phylum Verrucomicrobiota; class Verrucomicrobiia; order Limisphaerales; family JADJPG01; genus JBGARF01. Next base: position 16,564 of record JBGARF010000012.1, on the reverse strand, counting down.
CTCCAGAGCAAGCGGCAGCGGGGTTGACGTCGGCGGGGGCGGATGTCGTCGGTGCCAACTGTGGCCAGGGCATCGCGGGTTTTGTCGACCTGTGTCGACGTCTGCGAGCGGGCACGGATCGACCGATCTGGATCAAGGCCAACGCGGGATTGCCGGAGGTGGTTGACGGCCGGGCGGTCTATCGGGTCAAGCCCGAGGAATTCGCCGGCTATGTTCCGGCGCTGCGCCAGGCGGGCGCCAGTTTCATCGGTGGGTGCTGTGGCACCAGCCCTGCATTTATCCAAGCGCTCCGGCGAGCGCTGGCCTGAGCGACGCCATCCCGCATGAACTCACGCGAACGTGTGCTTGCCCACCTGGCCGGTCAGCCGGTGGATCGACTGCCGGTCATGCCGATCACGATGCAGTTCGCCTGTGATTTGATTGGGGCGCGGTATCACGAGTACGAAACCGACTATCGGATTTTGGTGGAGGGGCAGCTGGCCGTGGCGGAAAAGTTCGGGCTCGACTACGTGAACACCATGTCCGATCCGGCCCGGGAAGCGGCCGACTGCGGTGCGGTCGTGGAATACCTGGAGAACTCTCCGGCGGCGATGGTCGAGGAGCAGTCCCGGCTGTCCGACAAGACGGCTCTCGCTCGGTTGGCGATTCCGGATCCGCTGGGTGGCGGCCGGATGCACAACGGGATTCGCGCCATCGCGCGCCTCAAGGAGCGGCTGCGGGGTGAAAAGTTGATCGAGGGCTGGATCGAGGGGCCGTGTGCCGAAGCGGCGGACCTGCGTGGACTCAACACGCTGATGTTGGATTTCTACGACGATCCCGGGTTCGTCCGGGACCTGTTCGAGTTCGTGGTGGAGATGGAACTCCGGTTTGCGCAGGAGCAGATCGCGGCGGGCGCCGACCTGATTGGCTTGGGCGACGCCGCGGCGTCATTGGTCGGGCCGCGTGTCTACGACGAATTCGTCTGGCCATACGAGAAGAAGCTCGTCGATGGCGTGCATGCGTTGGGCGGAAAGGTGCGCCTGCACATTTGCGGCAACACCAGATTTGCTCTGGCCGGCATGGGGCGCCTGGGTTGTGAGGTGGTCGATCTTGATTCGCTTTCACCGCTGGTGGAGGCGCGTTTGAAGATGGGGCCGGATCAGGTCTTGCTCGGCAATCTCAATCCCGTGGCCGTGCTCCGGAACGGGACGACCGAGGATGTGTGGCGGGAACTTTCGTTGTGTCATAGGGCAGCGGGAGCGAGATTCATCCTGGGTGCCGGCTGCGAGGTGCCGCGGGACACGTCGGCGGCTAATCTTCGGACCTTCGTTGAGTATGCCCGAGCCAACCCGCTCGTAGCCTGTCCTGCCTCATGAACGACACGGTACGCCTCGACCTCCAGCCGATGGGTCGGACGCTAAGCGTGGAGCGGGGAACGCCGCTGGCCGAGGTGCTCTTTGCCCAGGGCGTCGAGTTTCCCTGCGGCGGGCACGGCCGCTGCAAAGGGTGTCGCGTTAAGGTTCTGCACGGGATTCTGTCGGTAAAGCCTGGGGATGAGCGGGGGCTTTCATCTGCGGAGTTGGCCGCTGGCTGGCGACTCGCCTGCCAGGCGCGAGCCGAGGGCGATCTCGCGATTGAGCTGGGGCAATGGGAGGCGACGATTTTGTCGGACGATTCGACCTTCGCCTTCGTGCCCCGCGACGGGTTTGGCGTGGCGATTGACGTCGGCACGACGACGTTGGTGGCGCAGTTGCTCGACCTGCAAAGCGGAAAAGTTTGTGCGGTTCGCACGGCGCTCAACGCCCAGGCTCGTCGTGGCGCGGACATCATGAGCCGGATCGAGTTTGCGTTGGGTGGCGGGCGCGAGGAGTTGGTGGGGATGATCCGAAATCAGCTGGGACGGTTGATCGATGAACTGTGGTCGGCGATGTCGGCTGGCGATGGAATCAGTTCCCGTCCGCTTCGGGAAATCGTGCTGGTGGGCAACACCGCGATGCACCACTTGTTTGGCGATCTCGATGTTGAGCCGTTGTCGCGGTTCCCGTTCGAGCCGGAAAATTCCGGGCTTTTGCGGTGTGCCGCGTCGGAGGTGGGCTGGACTTTGCCGGGCGATCCGGTGGTTCGTTTTCTGCCGTGCCTCGGCAGTTTTGTGGGCAGCGATCTGCTGGCTGGTGTGCTGGCGACGCGGTTGCACCAAAAGGATGAATTGAGCGCGCTGGTCGACTTGGGAACCAACGGCGAGATCGTGGTGGGGCACCGCGGGCGGATGCTGTGTGCGTCGACGGCGGCCGGGCCGGCATTTGAAGGTGCGCGTATCAGCCAGGGCATGCGCGCGGTGAGCGGCGCGATCGCAGGGGTTTCAGCGGTGGACGGCGGGCCGGTTTGCCGGGTCTTGGGTCATGGGCCGGCTCGTGGTCTTTGCGGGAGCGGATTGGTGGATGCGGTGGCCGTCGGGCTGACCTTGGGGCGCATTGATGCGACCGGCCGATATACGGCGGCAAACGGAGGTGTGGGTGGAAGCGGCACAAGATGGGAGCTTGCTCCCGGAGTGGCGTTGAGCCAGGCCGATATTCGGGAATTGCAGTTGGCCAAAGGCGCGATTGCGGCAGGGTTGCGCCTGTTGTTGGAGCCTTGGGGAGCCGTGCCGTCAGATCTGGGGCGGGTGTATCTGGCCGGGGCGTTCGGTAACTACATCAACCGCGCCAGCGCTCACCGCATCGGGCTCCTTGACCTGCCGCCGGATCGGGTTGTGCCTGCCGGTAACACCGCGTTGCTGGGCGCGAAACTGGCCTTGTTTGACCCGGGAACCGATGACGACTTCAGCGCGTTGCGGCGCTGTATCCGCCATGTTGCCTTGAGTGAAAACGCCCGGTTCCTCGACATCTTTGCCGAGTCCATGCGCTTCCCGTAAACTCGCCAGAAGTGGTAACGCACGCATCCTGCTTGGTGGTTCTGGCGGCATCGCTGCCGCCCTTCGATGAGCAACCGGTCTAGCGCATGGACTGCGATGCAATGACGGAATTGTCGTAGGCTGGAGCAATCTGTTGTTGCGGGCGCACGAGGAGGAAATCCTTTTCGGGCCAGTCGCCATCGACCCAGCGTTGTAATAGGCTGAGATCGCCCGGGACCCTTTCAAATTCCCAGCCGCGGGTGGCGCAAATGTCTTTTACGGAGCAGTCGAGGTTGAGCGGTTGGGTGAAGTCGAAGTCGATGAGTGCGCCGTGGGTGTAGTGACGCGTCCAGTCGTCCATGGTCTCCAGGAGATAGCGAGCCTCGTCGTCGCCGAAGCGTTCGGACCATTCCTTCAGCAAGGCCGGTCGATCCGCGATCAGGCCCGCGCGGGTGGGAAGGAAACCGGTGCCGGCCCGGCCGGCAGTCCCGTCGACCTCTCCCCGGCGACGAAGGCATTCGAGCCAGCCTGAAGTGTAATAGTAAGTCCCAACGCGCGCCTGGCTGCGTTCCTGGTAGCGTTCCTTCGATCCCAGGAAGAACGTGATGCAGTCGTGTGCGCGTGGGACAACCAGAGGAGTGTGAGCCGTGTGCAAGCCTCTGATTAAATTGCCGCACAATCCGTAGCCGAGGAGGATGGCGTCATAGCGTCCCGCGGGGACGGCGTCGATGCGACGTTGGATCTCCGCGGCTCCGGTGCACGGCGTATCGTGCAGGCCCTGGGTGAGAAACTCCAAATCGAGGAGACTTGGAGAGCGAGCCGCCACGTGGCAGATCTCGCGAAAGGCGATCTCGCAAGCGATGATTTTGTAGAACGGCTGAGACATGGCGCGGCGGTCGAGCCGGCGCCGACTCCCGATGTCCGCACGGAGCGCGCGCCAGCTTCGAATCATTCTCGTGCGTTCGGACGAGTCGGGCCTTGATCTCGATCAAGGCTTGTTCGACGGGCACGCAGCGTGCCGTTGGTCGGAGGCGGGCGAATTGAATAGGAGAAGGCTGAAGAGCTGAACAGCCGCCGCGGGCTTGCCCGACCGGGTCGGGCCTGCTTGGATGCCGCGGTGAATTTCCACCGCCTCTCACTTGTCGCCTGCGCCGCAGTCGTCTTTCTCGCGTCGCCAAGTTTCGCCTCGGCCGCCCAATGGCCGCAATTCCGTGGACCGGATGGGCTCGGTGTGGCCGCCGATGATGCCCGGCCGGTGATTCGATTTGGCCCGGAGACCAACGTCGCCTGGCGCGTGGCCGTTCCCTCCGGCAATTCGTCGCCGGTGATCTGGGACCAGCGAATTTTTTTGACCGGCTATGTCGAAGGCCAGCTTTTGACGCTGGCGTATGATCGCGCCACGGGCCGGGAATTGTGGCGGCGCAAAGTTGCGCCCGAAAAGGTCGAGGAGGTGCATCCTTCGCTGGGCAATCCGGCGTCGGCCACACCGGTGACCGACGGCAAAGTCATCTACGTGCATTTCGGTTCCTTCGGCGTCATCGCCTACGATCTCGACGGGCAGGAGGTTTGGCGCCGGTCGATGAAGCTGACCCAGACGGAATACGGCGCGAGTTCATCGCCCATTCTGGCGGGAGCGAATGTGATTCAACTGCTCGATCAGGACGGCGACTCCCATCTGGTCGCCCTCAATCGCCAAACCGGGGAGGTGGCGTGGCGAGTTAATCGGCCGGAGATGCGCCGCGGCTTTGGCACTCCGATCGTCTGGCAGCACGACGGCGCCACCGAACTGGTCGTGCCGGGAACAATCTGGATGAAAGGCCTGGATCCGGCCACCGGCACCGAGCGCTGGCAGGTCAACGGCCTCGCTCGCATCACGTGCACGTCGCCGGTGGTTGGCGACGGAACTCTCTTCGCGGCGAGCTGGACCACCGGGGGCGATCATGGGCCGGGTCAGATCCTGATGCCGAAATTTGACGCCGTGCTGGAGGAACGGGACCTGAACAAGGACGGGCGTTTGACCTTTGCAGAACTGCCGCCGGGTCCGGCCAAGGATCGCTACAAGCATCTGGACGGAAATCGCAACGGCTTCGTGGAACGGGCCGAATGGGAATCGATGGCGGACATTTTCGCGCGCGTGGAGAACCAGGCGTTCGCCGTGAAACCCGACGCACGGGGGCGGGTGTCGGACGCCGGCGTGCTTTGGCGTTTCAAGAAGGGTCTGCCGTACGTGGGATCCCCCGTCTACTACCGGGGGCGACTCTATCTGGTGAAAGACGGTGGAATGTTGACCTGTCTGGATGGGGTGAGTGGAAAGCCGTGGTATCAGGAAGAGCGGCTCGGTCCGATCGGTCCCTACTATGCCAGCCTGGTTGCCGCCGCCGGGCGAATCTATGTCACTTCGCAACGGGGAGTGATCACGGTGGTGAAGGCGGGCGATGCGTTGGAGGTTCTCGCGCGGAATGAGCTCGGCGAAATCACCCAGGCGACCCCGGTTCCTTTGGGTGACACCCTGTTCGTTCGCACGGCCGGGCATCTGGCCGCGTTCCGCGAAACCCAGGAACGCTGAAGATGAACTCGGATTCAGTGAGGCGGTTGACCCGGCGGGAAGCGTTGCGGCGCTGGGCGATCTTGAGCGGCGGAGCGGCGACGCTTCCGCTCATGGCGGGCTGTGGCACCTGGAATCCGGGCCGAGCTCGACACGACTCTGATGACGGGCTAACAGCGGCGGATCGACGGCTGTTGCAAGAGTTGGAGCGAACGGCGACGACGTTCTTCCGCGAGGCGGCCCACCCGAAGACGGGGTTGGTCATGGATCGCAAGCGGGCCGATGGCGAACCTGACGAACGCACCATTGGGAGCATCGCGGCCACTGGATTCGGGATGTCGGCGCTCTGTCTGGCCGATGCGCGCGGGCATGCGCCGCGGTCGGAACTCCGGTCGCAGGTCGTGCGCACGCTGCGCTGGTTGGTGGAGCGCCAGCCGCACGAGCACGGCTTCTTCTATCACTTCTTTCACTGGGGCTCCGGCGAACGCATCTGGCAATGCGAGCTTTCGTCCGTCGATTCCGCGATTCTTTTTTGTGGAGCTCTCCACGCCCGGGCGCATTTTTCCGGGGATGCCGAGATTCACCAATTGGCGACCACGTTGGTGGAGCGGGCGGATTGGCCTTGGTTTCTTGACGGTCGATCCTCGTTGTCGATGGGCTGGAAACCGGAATCCGGCTTCCTGCGGGCGCGCTGGGATCATTACTGCGAGCTGATGTTGATCTACTTGGTGGGATTGGGATCCGAGGCCCATCCATTGACGGCGGATTGCTGGCGAGCCTGGAGCCGGCCGGTGCGCGAGTACGAAGGCGAGCGATACGTCTGGACGCCGGCGCCACTGTTTGCACATCAGTTTTCCCAGGCGTGGTTCGACTTTCGGGGACGAGATGACAATGGCGTGGACTGGTTTCAGAATTCGGCTGCCGCCACTCGGGCGCACCTCGGTTGGAGCCTGCGGAATCGGGCGCGTTTTCCAAAGTGGTCCGAGGATCTCTGGGGGGTCAGTTCGAGTGATTCTGCCGCGGGTTACGTAGGCTGGGGCGGCCCTCCAGACAGCGGGCCGTTGGACGGAACCATCGTGCCCTGTGCGGCGGCTGGATCATTGCCGTTCCTGCCGGCGGCGTGTTTGCGAACCTTGCGGCATCAGCGGGAGGTGTACGGCGATCGCATCTGGAAACGATACGGGTTCGTCGACGCCTGGAACCCGCACACGGCTTGGGTGAACCCGGACGTCATTGGGATCGACGTTGGCATTACCGCCTTGATGGCAGCGAATCTGACGGACGGTTTGATTTGGCGAACCATGCACCGCGACGGGACGGTTCGGCGCGGGTTGCAACGGGCCGGCCTGGAGTCCCCGATTCAGATCCTTCGGTGACGACGAATGAGGCTGGCGTCGACCATCAGGCGGGCTGCAATTGTTCCTCCCCCTCTCCAAGGCTCTCCAAGGAGAGGGGGAACTTCAGCGACCGCGTGGTGATGGGATCGGCCGTCGGCAACGACGTGGCATTTCGAGGGCCGGATCGACACGCAGGCGGGCGGCGCGAAGATCGAGCAACTGGTTAGTCGGTCCGGTCGACCGCGTAATCCCTCTCCGCCGCCCTGCGGGGGAGAGGGCAGGTTCCGACCTCGCCCGAGCGAGGTCGGAAACGGGTGAGGTGGAGCAGTCGCGGGTTCATGGCCCCAATTCGCGTGCAGAATGGCAGGTTGCAACTTCCCATGAACCGCCCTCCGCAGAATCCCTCGCCCCTGGCTTCGGGGAAGAGGGTGGCCCCGCGAGGCGGGGTCGGGTGAGGGGAAATCTTCGTCGGTTTATGGCCCAGTTGGCACGAGTTGAGAGCTCGAGAAAGCTTCCAATGCGCGGCGGAGTTCGTGGATAGCTGCGAAACAAATCCCGAATGATCCCGGGGCTATGGCAGCTCGGCGCGAACGGTGACGACGCCCCAAGGTGGCACCGTGATGGGGCCGGGCATCGTTCGCCGCGGCTGTTCGCTCGAATCGCTGATCGCCAGGGCGGCGGGCGTGGGCATGCTCCAAGTCAGATCGGTTTTGGTTTCCTTCCCGGTCGCACCCCACAGACGAAGGATCAGCGCCCGGCCATCATCGCTGGGTTTGAAGCCGGTGACGAGCACCTCGGGTGAGGTGAGCGAGAGGCGCGATGAACGGGGTGGCTTGGGGCCTCGGGCGCCGGTGGGGAGCAGCGGCTGGCTGGCGGCGATGGCGAGGCGCGACGCAGCCACCGGATCGTGGCCGCGGTGGGGCCGAAGGATGAATCGGAAGACATGAGGGCCTTCTTGATAGGCGCGATAGTTGGTGCCCCAGTGGTTGTTCATCGCCCAAGAGTAGAGCTTCTGGGTAGAGCCGACCTTCTTTCTCCAGACCGCCGGGTTGGACTGAGAATTGATCAGGTTGGCGGTCAGGCCGCCGACCTGCACCAGCGGGGCGTCAAGGGTGATCCAGGTGATGCCGTAGCGATCGTTCGATACATCGGCCCAGCGATTGACGGTGAACCAGTTTTTGCAGGCACTGGCGATTTGATCCACGTCGGGGCGGATGACCCCGAACGGAATTTCCAGCCGCATCTGTCCGTCCGGCACCGCAAACGGGAAGCCGAAATTCAGGCTCTCTTTGCCCTCTTTTGCGTGGTAGCTGACGGCCATCAGGCGATCCTTGTCGAGCGTGTTGATGATTTCCAACGCGTCGCTGCCGGCGACCAGACGGAGTTCGCGGCTCAGCTGATGGCATCCCGGCGCGGGCGAATCGATGATGAGCGAGGCGACGAGCGGGCCGGCTTCGCCGATGCGAATCTTGACGGGGCCGTTGCGACGGGCGGTCGACGGATCGTCGCCATTGAAATAGAGGTATTCGTTCAGCGCCTGACCGTCTGTCGCATCGGCCAGATTGGCGTCGAGACCGGCAAGGCGCAGCTCGACGATGCCGCCGGTCTTTTCGTCCACGCGGGCCCGGAGGATGCCGTTGTCGAGCGTGTGTCCGGTGACCGTGACCTTTCCTTCCACGTGGGGCGGCCCTGATTCGAGCGTGTAACGGCGGCTGGCCATGGATGGAAGCTCGTGCGCGAGCAACACCAGTTCGCCGCCGCGCAGGCGTTGAGATGGAACCTTGCGGCCTTCGTCATCCGTCACGACGTTTCTTCCTTCCGAAAGAAACTTGGGGACGGTCACGAGTTCGGAACGAGGCCAGGAGGTGGTGTTGAACACGTCGATCGCCTCAGGTTGGATTGGACCGGTGGATTGGGCCAGCCCGCGGCTGAGCAGCTCGCGTGACTGCAGGTCGGCGGCGACGGCGTAGGACTGTTTGATCGCCCACTGCTCGCGGGTGTCGCGTCGGAACGGTTCCGAGATGCTGCACCACGCGCCCCAGGTGTGTTCGGAGTAAAGCAGCACATTGCGCCAGGCGTCCTCGAAGGCTTCAGCCGGATAGGCGCGAGGGTTCAACAAGGCCCAGGTGGTTTCCGCCTGCGCGACCCGATCCGAGCTGGCCCGGTTCTGTGCGGTTTCCAGCGCGGACGAGCCGGCGCCGTCCTCCCAGTAGGGCGTCCAGTCGCCGGACACGCGCGGGAGACTCGCCCCGTGCTTCTGTTCGAAGGCGCGGAATGCCTCGGTCGCGGAACTGATGATGAACTGGGGCGAAAGGTGCGTACGGTTCCAGTCGCGAACGAATTCGCAGATGGCGGGATCTGGCACGGCGTTGTCGCCATGACCGCTCCAGCGCACATACGCGATGTCGTAGGGATAGTTGCGCTGGGCCAGTCCCGCGCAGAAGTCTTCGACCAACTGCGCGGACATCTGGTGGTAACGATGCGACATCGCGTAGCCCCAGAACGGAATCCAAACCAGCACCTGGCTTCGGCCATCGGGGCCAATCCAGTAGAACGGCTTGTTTTCCCACTGGACCAGGATGTCGCCAATCCGGTCGAAGTAGTTTGGGGCAACGCTGAAGTACTTCAGTCCGGCGTGGGCCATGGCGTTGACGGTGCCCCAAGTGTAGCCGGGCACATCGCTAATCATGGCGGACTCGACGGGAACACCTGTCGTCGTTCCAAGTTGGGTGGCGTGGCGGAAAAGGCGGATCAGTTCTTCTGGTCGGCAGAGTCCGGTCAGCTCGTTGAGATACATGCCGTTCAATGCCACCTGGCCAGATTTGATGGCGTCGAGAAGATCGCGGCGATGGGTGGCATCCAAGCGCCGGAGATAGAGATCGGCAGCCCACGTCACCTCGACGTTCCACACGAATCGGGCCCCAGGCGGAAAGCTGGCGGTCCGACGGGCGATGGCCATGCCATCGATCAAATTGCGGACCTGCTTGTCTTCGATCTCGGTTTGGATCTCGGTGTAACCGATGTCGGTGTGGGAATGGGGCAGGACGTAGACCGTCAACGGCTTCACAGGCTCGCGACGAACGTCTGTTTTCAGGATGGGGCGCCCGGCCACTTCCAGCGTCAACGGTGCGGAGGTCGCCGTCGTGACCGCCGGCAGCTTCATCACCACCGTCTGGTGTCCGCTCACAAGGCGCACTGCCCGTGGCTCGGTGTCCGCCAGGCGCAGGATCGCGTCGACCGGTTCAGCGTAGGGATGATGCACGGTCAACCGGAGTTCCTGGACAGCTCTGGCGGCGGAGAGGGCTCCTGCGGAGGGCGGTTCAGGGGGGATTGCGGACGGTATCGTCGCACGCGAATTGGCGCTCCGAACCTTGGACTGCTCCACCTCACCCGGTCCCGCTTCGCGGTCCCACCCTCTCCCCCGCAGTGCGGCGGAGAGGGCTCCTGCGGAGGGCGGTTCAGGGGGAGCTTCTGGGTCGAGCTTTTCGAGAATGGGCGATGTCTTGATCTCCACGTTGTCCCGACTCGGATCCGTTTCGGGTGGGCCCGCTGAGTAGAAGGCCAGTTCGGCGCCGCCCACGGTGCGGTGGCCTTGTCCCAGCTTGGTCACGTGCCACCGGACTCGCCGTGCCGTGATGGGCTGGGGTAACACCAAGAACGTTTCGCCGCCGCGCTGGTTGACGTGCGTGACGGACACCGACGTGGGCGATCCGCCAGCAGTGCCGAGGAAGGTCAGCTGCGATCCGGCGATGGTGGCCGGGTCATTGCGATCGACATGGCGAAACGCGCCAATCCGCACCGGGCCCGGAAACTCAAACTCGACGAACGTCTCCGTTCCCCGGCCGTCGGAGGAGTATTCGGTCGAGATTTTTCCGTCAAGCAGCTGGCTGGCATCGTAGCTGCCGCCTGGGTATGCCGGTGCGCTGCCGACGATGCGCGGGGCGGAAAGCGGGGTCAACGGCGTGAACGCCGCAGGTGCCGTGGTCGCTGAAAAGCAAAAGAGCCCGACGGCCAACGCAGCGGTTTGAAAGCCAAGCTTGTGGCGTGAGGCGCAGCGCTCCGAGGTATTGTTCTTCCGTGGGGCAGCTGCCCATCGGATAGGCGTGCCCGGGTGGAGCTGGCGGATGTGATGCGTTCGGCGATTGGGTGGCATAACAGTTTTCATGGCATCGCGGAGTTCAGGTGCGGACAAAAGCCTTGATCGTCGCCCGCTCGGCGGCCTCAGAGGTTGTAGCGTCGGACGTTCCGGGGCGAATGCGGTAGGGGCCAACCATGGCGGGGACGATGAAGGTTTCGGCGTAGTGCACGGGAAACGGAGCGAACGCGTCATCCGGACTTTCCACCATGGCGTCCCGGCCTTGAACGAGGTTCAAGACGTTAACTCCGCCGCGGGTGTCGTGGAGGACGGAGTTGGTGAACCAGTGCCGACGGGTTTCGATGAACTCCAGTGGATGGAGTCCGGTCCGTTCCTCGCGCCAGCCATCGCCTGAGCCGAGCAGCTCAACCCGATTGACGAGATTGCGTTCGACCCACGTCGCGGTTCGGTCCCATTGGATATTGGCTGCGCCGTGTTCGAGATGGATCGGACGGGGACGGCCGTCGAGCCCCAGTCGACCCCAGTCCCATAGTTTGAAGGTGAAAATGTAGGGCGTCGCACTGACTTCGAGCACCATCGAATTGGCGCCGCTGCAATGAACCGTGCCGGCCGGAATCAGGAAGTGATCGTGTTTTCGGGCAGGTCGGCGATGGGTGTGGCGCTCGGCGGGGAAAGGGACGTTCTCGCGCTGAGCACGGGCCAGATCCTGAAGCATGGCTTCAGGGTTGACGTCGTCGCGCAACCCGAGAAACACAGAAGCGTCCTGGCCTGCTTCGAGCAGGTAGTAGCTTTCGTCCTGCGTGGAGGCCATGCCGAAGTGACGCCGGATGTAGTCCTTCATCGGATGCACTTGGAGGGAAAGGTTGCCGCCGCCCATCGTGTCCAGCAGATCAAACCGAATGGGAAATTCCGCGCCGAATCGGTCGAAGACGGCTTTTCCCAAAAGCGCTTGAGGATGCGCCAACACAAGATCGAGCGCTGGAATTTCGATGGATTGATCTCCGAGTTGGAGGCGCAGGCTGTTCTCTTCGGGCACCCCGTCGAAACACCAGCCGTAGTTCGGGACCGTTCGGTCGAGATCGCAAACATCCTTCATCCATTGCCCGCCCCACGGTGCCGGATCGAAAAGAGGCACCAACCGGAATGGACGCGTGGTGGCATGCGCAAGCCCGCGCCGGACCGCTTCGCCCGTCGCCAGCTTCGGCACCCTTGGATCATGGGTGTCCAAAAGAAAGTCCCAGCAGGTGATGAGCGGTTGTTTCCACCGATCGGCTACGCGCCAGTCCACGAAGAACGCCCGCTTATACTTCAGGCTCGCGGCGATGGATTCGTTCCGAGCACCGAGATTCGCGGTGGTGCCCCTACGAAACCGAAGCTGCGCTTCCCACCGGGCCAAATCGGCGTAGACAAGGACGTCGCCGTCAGCGACGAGGCGCGCTCCGCAACCGACGATCAGGGTCAGGCCTGCGGGGCCGTTCAGGACGAGCGCTCGCATCGCGTCAACCCGGGTTCGATCGAAGAATTGGGGCAGCGCCAGATCGTTCATCAGGCCGAACACCGGATCGTTTCCGCCCAGGTAGGGTTCAACCAAGGCGTCGATCTGCTCCGGGGGCAGGAGCGCGTCGGCGGATTGCACCGTCAGCGCGGGATGAAGTCGTCGCGTTAGTTCCCGGGTGAGATCAGCCTCGTCCACGCCCGGATAACATTCGACCACCACGACGGTTCTGCGTCCGGCCCGTCGGGCGATTGCCTGGGACAGGCGCGAGGCGATGCCGTCCCAACCTGTGACGCAAGCGTCCGCACTGTTCGGGACGTCGATGATGGGGTGACGATCGTAGTTGGAACGGGTCATGAGGAAAGGTCCGCGAACTTGCCTCCACGGGAGCTCTTGCCGCGGGCCTGAGTTCGGGTGTCGCAAAAGCTCTCCAGGAGCTGGCTCATGCCGAGCAGGCCTGCGTCGTTGCCGAGTTGGGCCGCTCGCACGCTGACCTGCCCCCATGGCGTCCAGGCGTGTCGGCGGACATGCCGGCGAAGTTGGGTGAGCAGGGCGGGGCCGGCCCGGATGATCCCTCCGCCAATGATCGCGCATTGCGGATCGTAGGCGTGAATCAACGACACGAGCGTGGCTGACCAGACGTGCAGGGCGCGATGGCGCAGGTCCTGGGCGACGCGATCGCCGGTGGCGGCGTGGCGGAAGACGGCGGCGAAGTCGAGAGTGCGTTCGAAGGCGAGGCGGCTCGAAGGATAGAGCGGATGCGCCCGCGCCTGCGCGGGCAGCGCCCACGTTGAAGCTTCCGTTTCCGCGCAACCGATGTTGCCGCAGGGACAGCGCCGGCCCGCAACGTCGATGGTCCAGTGGCCTCCGAGACAGCCCGCCTGCCCGTGAGCTCCACGCAGCGGGACGCCCTCGATGATCGCCGACGTCCCAATGCCGGTGCCCAGGGTCATCATGACCACGCTGCCGAATCTGCGGGCGGCACCGAAGTGCCATTCACCAGCCATGGCTGCATTCGCGTCGTTGCAGATGCGGGCGATCAGACCGAGTTCGCGTTGCGCCCAGGTCGCGATATCGATTTCTTTGGCGTCATCGAATTTGCCGGCGGGGGTGGAAAGAATGCGGTCCGTGTGCGGATCAACCAGACCTGGAAACGCGAGTCCGAAACCGGCCAGTTCCCCGAGTTGGACCTTCGACTGTTGGCACAAGCGTCGTGCCTCGCGGGCGATGCGTGGCAGGGCCGAAGCCAGGCCGCGGTCTGCTGCGGCCGGGATTTCCGTCCGTGCGAGCAAACGCGCGTCGCGCACCAGGCCAAGTTTGATCCGCGTGCCGCCGATGTCGCAGGTTAGGCAGGCTTTGGCGGGTGCGGCGATTCGACGGGCGGTGCTCGCGCGTGACCTGAGCGATCTCATGGCTCCCTCCTTTGCGATCCGGAAGTCCACCAGCGTTCGATTTCCTCCAAGGCTCGTCCCTTCGTTTCGGGGACGGTGACGAAGACCACGAAGATAGCGGCCAAGCTGAATCCGGCGTAGACCCAGAACGTCCGGGCGGGGCCGATGGCAGGGTTGTCGTTCAGCATGGGAAAAGTCTGCGCGACGAGATAGCACGCCGACCAGATGGTGAACGTGGCGACGGACATGGCGCGTCCGCGGACTTGGGTGGGAAAGATCTCCGAGCAAAGAATCCACGGGATTGGGCCCATCGCCATGGCGAAGGCAGCGATGAAGGCGAGGATGGCCCAAAGCAACGGCTGGCCCCCGCTGCCGGCGTTGAACATCGCGCCCACCGCGCCCAAGGCCAGGACTTGAACCGTCAACCCGATGAGCAGCAGCGCCCGGCGTCCGGCGCGATCCACGAAGGCAATCGCCACCCCGGTAAAGGCCAGATTGACCAATCCGACCACGACGGACGACATGAAGGCGTCCTCGACGCCAACGCCGGCCGTGGTGAAGATCTTCGTCGAGTAATACATGATCGCGTTGATGCCGCAGAGTTGCGAGAACGCCATCAATGCGATCGCGATGAACAGCGGACGACGAAAGCGCGGCTGCAACAGCTCGGCCAATCCGCCCTCTTCGAGTGGGGGCGCAGCGCGGACCAAGTCGATTTCCCGCGCGGCCGATTCGGGACCCAGCACGTCCGTGAGCACGCCGCGGGCTTCCGGTTCGCGTCCGACTTGCAAAAGCCAGCGAGGGCTTTCCGGCACGAAGAACAACAGGCCGATGAGAACCAGGGCGGGTGCCACTTCCGCGCCGAGCATCCAACGCCAGCCCTGGGCGATGTTCCAGGCGTCATCGCCGCGTCCCTGGATCCAGGCGTTTATGAACAAGGTTAGGAAGATGCCGGTGACAATACCGAGTTGGAACTGGGAGCCGAGACGTCCGCGTCGATCAGCTGGGGCCAGCTCCGCGATGTAGACCGGGCAGACCATGGAGGATGCGCCGATGCCGAGCCCGCTGAGCCCACGCGTGGTGAGAAACTCGGGAAAGGTGCGGGGCAGGGCGGAGAGGAGTCCGGACAACGCGTAAAGGATGGCGCAGAGAAAAAGTACCTTCCGGCGTCCGAATCGATCGCTGAGGAATCCAGCCACCATGGCGCCCGGGATGCAGCCGAGAATCGCGCTGGCCCCGGCGAGTCCTTCCTGCGTTGGGGTCAGCGCAAAGTGTGCCTTGAGATATTGATTGGCGCCGTTGATGACGGCCGTGTCATAGCCGAACAAAAAGCCGCCGGTGGCGGCCACGAGCGTGACCAACAAGAGGGAGCTTTTGCGTGCGCTTGTGTTCACATCGGCCGGCGAGCATTCGACGGCAGGCCGAGTGTGAACGGATTTGTCGAGGGCGAGTTTGACCGCGGTCAGGTTTGGAACCGATTCGGCTGTGCCCACGGGATGCCTCCGGCCGGAGGGACTTTCGGTGGCCCACGTCGACCGGGGTCGTCCGGAAGTGCGCGGTGGGCCTGGCGCCTACCCTTTCCTGCCATCTCTCATGTGGGGACAAGCTCGGAAGTAGTGCTCGGCGTAGTTCCAGTCGTTTTCTCTTTTAGGACCGGTTCCTACGTCCACCACTGCAGTAAGCAAAACCTCGAGGACCCTTGACGGCGCGCAGCCGTATATTCCTGATCCCCAGCATTCGTTGGATTCAACCACGGCCCAACCTCTGCCTTGGATAATGCCAACGTCCAGGACGAATGCGGCTGGGCACGGAACAGAGTTTATCACGAGGTTCGCGAACTCAGCTGCTGCCTCGGATTCTGAAACGGGCCCCGTCAGCGGGTTTGCGTAGCTTGAGAACGTCGTCGTTCCTCGCCGATACGGACTTAGGGTCAGCACTTGTCTGTTCGCGACGAAGCAACGGTATTCAGCCTCCCATGCTACCACCTCAGACGCATGCACCAGAAAGTCCGGCGGCAGATGCGTGGCTTCCATCGCCAGTTCTTTGCCGGTCCTGACCGCGGCGTCGAACGACTTGCCGAGCGCGGGTTTCATGAAACGTCGCCCACCTAACTTCATGGCGTTTCTGAGCTCGTGCAGTTCAACTTTGCGCTTCAGGCAGTCTTCAGGCAGCTGGGGAAGCCACTCGCTGCTACAGCCCAGGAGAATGGAATGGAGCTGGCGCGCGAGGTTGAATGCATTTGGCACGGTGCAATAGATGGCTTGCCGGGCCCTTTGGCCTGCAAATCCTGCCGGAATTCTATCGCCATCGCATCTGAACGTCTCCCAGCCCAAAGCCTGCGCAGCGCTTCGGAGGATCTTTGATTCCGTCGTGTATCGAGAGGAGAGGAATAGGGTCGGCATTAGCTTTCGACAGAATCGAAAGGCATATATGACGGGAGTCGATCGGTGCCGTCAACCAGGCTCCACGGTCCGGGTGCGATCGGAAGCGCCGGTCATTCTCCGCGCTCTCCGCGGTTTAAACCGGTCTTATCCGTGGATCTGGGACGCTCTTCCTGGACCAGCTCAAGGTTGAACCACAGACGAGTCGGAATAGCCGCGAAGAGGCACAAAAAGCACAAAAGCAGATGGCTGGAAGGGGGAACGTGGTGGCCTCTGGAGCGCCTGCATTGTTTTTGTGCATTTTGTGCCTTTTCGCTCGCAGCCCATAATGCTGTGAGTCTAGCCAGTGAAAGTCTGGCCGCGGGAATTGACTGAACCCCGCGTAGTGATAACCGACGTCGCGAGATGGCGACATCCGCGATGCAAGCTCGGTCGTAAACGTCCTGGCCG
>JBGARF010000045.1:0-74800 GCA_044230345.1 Limisphaerales bacterium | reverse complement strand
TTCCTCGGCGCGTGTCGCGGATCGTCCCAATACGGTTTGCCCATGGCGGCGCCGACGCCGGCAAACCAGCGGATCGAGCCGTCCGGCGTACGGTTCCCGTGAATTCGGGATCTCGTAGGCCGGCGGCTCATCCGCACGTTCGGCCGCTCACGCGTATGGACATTTCTAAGTCGCTGGCCGAGTTATCGGGCGTGGATTGGGGACCGCCGCCGCCTGGGGCCAGGGAGCTAGTCCGTGAGCGGCACGAGGTCCGCCGGAGGCCGATTCGAGACTGGTCTGATGAGCAACTGCGGCGATTTTTGGACATGGGATGCGACGCAACCGTGCTGGTTCCCATCGCCCTTGAGCGTTCGGATGTTTCCGAGAGCGTGCTGCTGCTATGTGCTTTACTACGGGTCCGAGACTACGACTGGAGTGCCCGTGTTCAAGAACTTGAGGCGGTGCGACAGCAGGTTTACGCGGCTGAAAACTATCTCAGCCAGATTGAGGGCGACCTTGACGCACTCGCCGCTCGGGTGGCGATTTGGAGACTGTATGCAGAGTTTGAGAGAGATCTATAGGCGGCCGAACAAGGCGGCTCCACACGAATCCCGCCCTGCGGGCGGGATCGGTGAGCCGCGACGTTCGCTGTAAGGTCCGATGCGTATTGCCAAGTTCACATGTCTCGTTCTGGCCGTCGTGGCCGCTACACTATGCGCGATTCATATGTGGAGAATGCAATGCGATGTGTCCATCGTTGATGCGTTGCAGGCTGGCGACCTCAATAGGGCAAGGGTTCTTTTGGATGGTCATCATGACTGGAATGGCATCACCCAAAGAATCGAGCAGCGAAAGCTGCCCGGCCTTTGGCAGGCGGCGCTCGACGTGCAATTCGAGTCTCGCTACGTTCCATCCGAGGACACGAGTTTCCCATATCCCGAAAATCTTACGTTGGTGAAGACTCTAGTTGCGAGAGGCGCTCGCCCGAGCTTCAAGCATCTCCTGGCAGCAACCGAGCAAGGCAAGATGCAAACGGCCCGCCTCGTTCTTGATCACGGAGTTCCAGTGGCTGAGCCGAGTGCGAGAAGTGATGTGCTGGCCAATGCAGCTTACTATGGAGACTGCCGCTTGATGGAAGAGTTGATGCGGCGTGGCGCGGATGTGAATGATGGTTCTGCACGAGGATGGAGGCCTCTTCTGGCAGCCGCTTGGAGCGACCAACGTGAAGCGGTTGCGTTGCTCTTGAAGCATGGAGCCGACCCGACATTGCCATATACCGCCTACGAGGGCCATACTGAGCCAATTTGGATGACTATCCGGGACAGAGCAAGTCGAGGCCCCGATGCGAATGGCGTCTGGCAGTTAGTCGAGGCCAGTGTGAAGCATCGAGGGAACAGCGAACCAGACGGTGCAGCGAATCGGAGCCAGCCGGTTCGCGCCGAGACAAATCGAACTTCAGCGGCGGCTGGCTCCGATCGCTGACCTTTGCGTTGGCCTGTTCCCGACTGCGCTCTGGAGATAGCTGTTTTCCCGGCTTGCAGGTAGGTGCGTTTCGGCGACAGTTGAGGCGTTCAGTCGGTCGTGGAGCCTAGCATTCTTACATGACGACATCGTTTACAGTTTCTCGGGCACGGCGAGGAGGCGTGAGTTCCACGTCGAGTTCGGGGATCGTAGGCCGGGCCGAGGCCAACAAGTCGGAGGAGGCGAACCGTCGCCAGGCGTCTCCGTCCAGAGCGGGCCGGGAATTTGCGCACGCCGTTTGCGCCCCGGCATCGCCGTCGGCTCCGGTCGCTCACCTTGATCGTTATGCGAAGTGGGCGTTTTGAATTGATTCGAAGATTGTCGGTTGCTGCCGTCGTCGCGCTCGTTGCGACGTGCGCCAGCTACCTCTTCTTGGGTTGGCTTATGATTTTTCCTCTCGGCCCAGAACATCCTCAAGTAGCGTCTCGCTTTCTTTGGGAAGATTTACTAGAGGCGACCCCATGGGTTACATGCCTCTTTGTTTCGATGGAGATGATCGCCCTTGGCTTGGCATCCACCCTTGTCATGAAAGCATGCTATGGCTTGATTGCGCTGGTCGCGGCCGCGGTGCCGATTGTGGTGCTGACCGTTTCTGTCCTTTCTAGACATGCTCCATTCGATGAACCATTGAAAGCGGTCACCCTTTTTCTGGCTTTCGTCTCGCTTACGTTTGCATTCCTCTATTCCGGTATCCGATTTCAGACTAGGCATGAAAGCCGGCTCGCATAACAAGCCCGCTCCAGGGCAACGCCGGTTGAGGCTCTCGGTTCGATTCGGACGCCGTTGCCCCGGCGTGCCTGAGCGGGGTCGTTCGGCATGATACCCGCGGACATGACAACGCCGCTGGATAAGAAGCAGATTGCGATTCTCATCGGCAGTCTTCCTTTGGGAGCATGCTGCGTCGGCGATTGGCGTACACAAAGTTTTGGATTGGGTTGGCAGGACCTGGCGATGGATGCATTTGTGGCACTGCTCTGTGTCATGCCAATTGCGGCGCTCGGTATTTTTGGCCTATCGTGGCGAAAAGCCGCTCTGATACTTCTCGTCCTTGGCGCTGGTATGATCTCATTGGCAGAGATTCATTCCGGACTGCAGGAGTGGCTTGTTGTCCATCGTTACGGCGAATCTCCAGATCGACACGTAAGTGTGAGGCGTTGGCCACCGTTCAGCGACCATGCCATTGTGTTTTCTCCCGGTTACGGCTGGGCTGGAACTGACTGAAAATGCCGAACAAAGCGACTCCACCGAATGCCGCGATTACGCTATCGTTTCAAATCGAACGCGATTGGCGCGGCATCGGTGAGCCGCGACGTTGGGCAAAGGAATGAAGCTACTTCCCTCTCTCGGTGTTGATGCGGTGCGCTTTGGCGATAGTGCTTCCAAGTGCGTTGTCGCCATTGGAGAGCCCACAAAAAGACAGGTTCATGCCTCGGAACAGAGGACCAGTCTATTTTATCCGTCGCTTACGTTGGGACTTACTCCCGACGACCGCCTGGACTTCGTTGCGGTTTACGATGCAGCAGAAGTCGAGCTTTGGGGTGAGCGGCCGTTTGAGATTGCGCAGCGCGCTCCTGACGCTTACTCGGCGCTGAAGTCATGGCTTAAATCCATTGGCCGGGTTGCTGAGCCACGCCAGGATAGCTTCGGTGCGACACTCAGTGTTGACGACGAAGGCGTCACGTTTTGTTTCGAGCTACCGGATTGCACGCACCTACAAGGCATTCAACTCTCACCCCGATGAAGGAACAGCCCAACAAAATCACTCGAGCGAACAGCCGCCCCGGTTCTCCGCTCAACGATGGGTGGCAATTCGAATGCACCTTGTGCGCTTCGCCATCATCGCCGGCGGCTGTCGCTCAGTTCTATCGATGGGCCAGACCGGGGCACGCCGTCGAGCGACGGAGCCGGCACTCGCACATGAAGAGGTTGATTGCAGATCCCGGAGCCTGCCGTGACATCGCGGCACTCGCGTCGCGCCCCGAGGCGGCGGGCCGTTCATGGCCCATCCAGCCGGCTGCGGGCAACGCCGGTTGGGCGTCTCGATTGAAATTCGAACACGATTGGCCCGGCGTGCCTGAGCCGGCGCGTTGGGCCCTGTAGCGGATATGAAGCAACAATGGTTTTCAGTTCGCAGCATCTTCAGGGTGCCTGCATCGGCGGATGGACAAAGACCGCCGCTGTTTGAGGAGCGGATAGTAGTCATTCGAGCGGTCAGTTCAGAAGAGGCGCTTGAGAAAGGACGTGCTGAGGCAAAGCGTTACTCCGAAAGTGATACTTCCCCACGCATGCTTGAGCACCTCGTGGCGTTTTGCATTTGGGAGGAAGAGCTCGCGGATGGTGAAGAGGTTTGGACATGCTTGCGAGAACTTGACGCTTCAGATGAGGAATTTTTGAATCGTGTTTTCGTAGGAGAAAAACTCGGGTTGCGGCACCTCGAGTGAGTTCGATGATTTCATTTTTGCCCAACCAGCCGGATGCAGTGAACCCCGCGATTGGGTCGCGGTTTGCAGTCGTGCATCACTGGCGCGGGGTCACTGATCCGGAGCGTTCGGGGAAAGTGCGCCTCAGCGTTCGGCGCCACCGGTATCCGTGCCGGTTCTTTGCGTCCTTGCGCCTTGGCGTCTTTGCGTTATCCGGCAGCGCGGCCAAGCGTTCATCGGGCTTCGAGAGCGGTGTTGCGTCCGAGTCGTCGAGACTCGCTCAGACCGGTGAGGTCGTGCGATTTTTCTCCCCGAACCAGGCGCGCCAGCCAATGCCGGTTGGCCGTCACGATTGCATTCGCACGCCTTTGGCCCGGCATGGCTGCGCTTTACGTTGGGCCTTGCCATGAAACGACAATCCCGCGCAAGGGTTTTTGCCGGGGCAGCGTTCTTCGCATGCTTCGCACCTGTGTGGGTAGACGGATTTTCGACTGATACGATGGGGGCGTCGATCTGCATGGCGATTCTCGTTGCCTATGTGTTCTCGAAAGGTGTTCTCCACGACTTCCTATTGGTGATGGAGCGACTCGAAGACTTTATCTACCGGTTACTACGATGAAGCCCAACACCTATTAAGCCCGGACGGTCAATAGGAAAAATCAATCTAGCGGCGTTTTGTTAGGCAAACGCCTGAACGCATCGAAGAGGACGGTTCCGACTTAATTTCGTGTTTGGTAGCATCGGAGTTTGGAACAGGCCCGAAGGCGCGGCCAAAAGCATCCGGCTAAACACCTATTGGGAGTCAATCGGGACAGAGCCAGCCCCGCGCAAGACGGGACGAGCGCAGCCTTCCAGCGAGGGACTCGAACGGTCCTCGCGCTCCAGAAACTCTGAGCAGTCAACCCAGGGGCTATCCATTCAAAAAGAAGTCGGCTCCCCGAATCCAGGTTGCCCTGTTCCGGGGTCCAGTTATTGGTGGACGTGCCGCTGGGGCGGATACCGAAAAACACTTCGAAGTATGGGGTCGTTCGAGAGCGAGTTAGAACGAGCCGGGGGCGACAGCGAGCCCCATGGCTCGCGCCCCCGGCGGTCGAACGTGGTAGCGCTGGAAACGACTGACCGAAAAAAGAAGGCCGCTGAGCACCGCTCCCAATCAAGACGCCGGAATCGACGGCGCGCCCAACCCAGACCGGGGGCGCTGCGGCGCGCCAACGAGCTTGGTCTGGTGCTAATGGGGGCATCGCCTCTGGACGGGTTCCAGTTAGGCCGTGCGGGTTGACGGTGCTCAGGGCCAAAGGGTTCGTTGGGGTTAGTTGTTCTGGACGTTCTGGGCCTTGTGGTCGTGGGTCAAGGCCGCCACTAAACGGTCCGCGTCGAAGACCGTTTTGTTCTTGAGCATGAAGTAGACGGCGCGAGCCAGTTTGATCGCGACCACGGTGTTGGCCTTGAACTTGTTGCCGCCCATCTTGGCTTCCAGCCGCTGAGAGAGCGGACCGATGATGGCGTGATCGCGCTTGGCAATGACCGCCGCTTCCCCGAAGGCCCAGCGCAGATATGGATTGCCCAGGCGGGCACCGCGCAGGCCCTTGATCTTCCCCGCGCTGGCCACGGTCCCCTTGACCAGGCGACAGTAGGACAGGAAGTCTTTGACCGTGGGGAAGCGATCAATTTCACCGATCTCGTGCAGGATGGTCAGCCCGAGATTCTCACCGATGCCTGGAACGGAGAGCAGGAGGGTGAAGTCGCGCGCGGCGTGTTTCTTGGCCAGACTGACGAGCTTGGCTTCCAGGGCGCGAATCTGTTCGTCGTAGTGGCCGACCATGGCCAGGTCGGTCTTGAGGGCCAACTGACGGAGGGGATCCGGTTCGGTGGCCAGGAGCTTCTCCTCCCAGGGTTCGCGGTTATAGCGGGTGGTGCAGCGGATGGGGGCGCGGTTGTGGGCCAGCTGGTGAGACTGAATTCGGTTGAGCAGTTCGGTGCGCCGCCAGACGTAGCAGATGCGCTGACGGAGCAGCGCGCGCATCGGCCGCTTCTTCGACGGATAGACGTACCCGGGCGGGATGAGGTTGGAGCGCAGGAGGTGGGCGATCTTCTCCGAATCGATGCGGTCGTTCTTGTTCTTGCCGCCGTGAATCGCCTTGAGATAGAGCGCGTGGGCTAGGACGAAGGTGATCCCGGCCTCCTGGCACGCGTCGGCCAGCCAATACCAGCCGAACATGCATTCGCAGCAGACGGTCAGGCTGTGCTTGTAGGGTTCAACTCGCTTGAGGAAGAACTCCCAATCGTTGTCTTTGATGTTGGTGTGGACCAGTTTCTTGCCCTGACGGTCCATGACGCAGACGTACATCTGACGGGCATGGAGGTCGATTCCGCAGTTGAACTCAGTGGTGGAGGTGTAATACTTCATGCGCTTGTTCAGTTGGGTGCCCGCAAGGGCACCTGATTGTTTGTTCGTTCCGCGGGGAGCGCGCTAACGCTCCCCGCCCAATTTGACCCAGGATGCAGATTCCACCATCAAGGGCTTTGATGAGTATCAAGACGCTGGAGACGAATGCCGACTCCGCTTCGCTGCGTCGGCATCGCTCAGCTTTGCGTTAGGCGGCGTTCACGTTATGAATACATCGGCCACACCAGTTTGGAGGGTCCTTCAATATCCTTTCGGTTTAGGGGTTGCGTTTGTCGTGTCAACCGTTGCGGCCTTGACGCTTTTATTACTGGGTATGCCTCTGCGATTGATGCACGCGGCGGTCGGATTTCTCGGGGTGTTCCTCACCAGTTTCTGCTTCTTGCGCAGCTCTCGGCTTCTCGGCTCAGTCTTCCTGTTCGTCGCGGGCGCCATGTTTTACTACATCCGTTTCGTCTGGTTCGAGACTGGCCCAGGTAGTATGCCCGATGGCTGGATGCGGCTCGCTTTTATTTGCCTTGGCGCTATCATTGCCGTCGTATGCCACGCAACCGGGCATTTGGATTTTCGGAGAGACAGACATGACCACACCGCCTAACAAGCCGACTCCACCGAACTCGGCGGGAGCGCTCTGGTTGGAGGTCGAGCATCATCGGCGCCGAGTCGGTGAGTCGGATCGTTCGGCATGAAAGCCCGGAGAATGTTCATCCTCGTCGTTCTGGGGTTATGCGCTGCTTGGATTGTGGTGTCCGTGATATTTCGATTGCCACCTGCAGGCATGAGTTACATCGGTCAGTCTTTGATCTCTTGCGCCGGGGTACTGAAACAGATCGAGCTTATGAAAGCCACATACGCCGACGACAAGGGCCTCAAGGAGGGCGACCCCATCGATCCTTCGGATTTTCAGAGGCACTTCGAAGATCACGTTCCGAGGTGCCCCAGCGGAGGAATCTATTCGTACAACAAGGTTGGTGTTCCTCCGGTCTGTTCATTTGCCGGAACAGGCGGCTTGAAACCGCAGAAGGAACTTGTGATGTATTTCTTTTGGAAGTGGAAGATACCACCATCAGGACGCCATGAGCTTTAAGAAGCCGAACCAATCGACTCCGCCGAACCCGGCGGCAGCACTCTTGTTGCAGGGCGAGCGCCATCGGCGCCGGGTCGGTGAGTCGGCTCGTTCAGCTCAACTCAACACGTCATGCGTTGGACGATGCTTATCTTAAATTTCCTCGCGGCCGGGGCGTTCGTCTGCATCGCGTCCATGCTCCTCGCAGCCAACCGAACTCACGCATACAGCACCTATCGGGAGTTGGTCTACAATCGTGCGCTTGTGGACAAGCCGACTTATACGAACGGAGAGCCACTGGACGTCGAGGCACGTATTCGCGGTATCGGAGCGGCTCGTTCGCTTTCATTTCTGGGTTATCTGGGAGCGGGCGCCTGCGTGCTAAACGGTTTCGCATTTTTCTTTTCGCACAGACCACACCGCCATGAGAAGACCGCTGAACCAGTCGCGCCAGCCAACGCCGGTTGATCGCCAGGATTGCACTCGGACACGATTGGCCCGGCGTGGCTGCGCTTTCCGTTCAGCCAAAGTTCAGGTGCCATGAAGAATCCGAACGTGTTCGTCGATGTCGACCTGACGCTGGTTGACGCACAGGGTCGCCTTTTCGATGGAGCACGGGACGCTTTGCTACGGCTTCGTGATAGCGGGTGCCATTTATTTCTTTGGTCGTCCGTTGGCGGCGACTACGCACGCAAGGTAGCCGCACTCCATGGCTTGGCAGACGTGTTCGAAGGTTACGCCTCTAAGCCGGACATCATCATCGACGACATGCCCTCGACAGCACAGGCGCCATTTGCATACAGCGTCCAGGAGGAGACATCTTGGCAGTGCTTGGCGGAGCGGATCCTTGAGAAGCATATCGACTGAGGTTTTGACATGCGGACACCACGAAGGCTGAACAAGAAAGGGTGTAATGCTGCGGAGCCCGCGAAGCGGGCGCAGCCAGCAATTGCACCCTTGGTTGAACAAGCCCGGAGCGGCGCCGCGATCGGCTGAGCCTATGGCGCTTGTGTTTCCGAGGCAGGCTTGGGTAGCGGGAGAAAGGAAGAGGTTTCGTCACTCCGCACCGCCCCTCTGCGTAACCAGGAGAGGCCGGCCCGTAAAAAGTGACCGTGATCGGGGATGTGACAGGGGAAGTTGCGAGCCAACGACAGGTCGATCGACGTTCGAATGCGCCCGATCATGCCGCCCAGGCAAAAGCCGTCGGCAACCGTTCGATGAGGTTTTGCGGCGGCCTGGATCATGTCTTGAGCGAAGTGGGGACCACCGAGCCATGGGTCTGAACGGGCGTGCGCCCGGTTACGCGCCAATTGTCATTCTTGACCGATCGGCTCTGGGCCTTGACTCCCGGCCGGCATTCGGGCATCACCACATGGTTTCAAGGGAAATCGGATTTGACAATGAGTGACCAAAGGACAATCCCAGCACCTGACTGGTCGGCCAATTTGAGACGCCTCGCGTACGTTGTTTTATGGTTGCTGATGGGGGCCTGGCCGGCGGCTTCACAGGACATTATCGATCTCGTCTCTTTTACCAACAGTTGGCGTTATGAGAGTTCGGGCTCTGATTTGGGGACCGCTTGGCGGGGGATGAGCTACGAAGACTCGGCGTGGCAGGAGGGGCCGGGATTGCTGCAATATGGTGAGGTCTCACCCTATACTGCGCCCTTGTCGACCGAACTCCCACCAGTGGGGTTGCGGGTGACTGACTATTTCCGAACTCGCTTCGTCGTGCCCGCCGAGTTGGTCGGGAATCCGGGAGTTCAGCTCTTTTTAACCAACCTCGTCGACGATGGCTGTGTGATCTACCTAAACGGTAGCGAGATTGGGCGTCACCGGATGCCATCCTCTCAGTATTATAAGACTCTTGCCTCTTCGGTATCTGTGGAGGGTCAATTTGACATTTTGAGCGTCGACCCTCGCCTATTGCGATCTGGTGAGAATTTGTTGTGCGCGGAAGTTCACCAATGGTCGACCAACAGCAGCGACGTTGTCTGGGGTGCTCGTCTGGTAGCCCATGTTGTCCGACCACTGTCCATCATTCGGCAGCCGCAGGGATCGACGAATTTAATCGGGGATGCGGTTGAGCTCTCAGTTGGCGTGGCGGGCGGTGGCGCTTCTTTCCAGTGGCGACGGAATAACGATCCGATTCCGGGCGCGACTCTTTCCAGATACGCAATTTCTGTCAGCTTGCCACAAGGAGGAGATTACTCGGTGGTGGCAAGCAATCTGTTTAACTGCGTAACCAGCGAGGTCGCTCGGGTATCGTTTTTCCCAGATCTGATTGGGCCAAAGGTGCTCTCGGCTTCCGTAAGGTTCCGGTTTGGCGGTGACCTGATATGGCTGGTTTTCAGCGAAGAGGTCCGTAGTGCCCTCGAACCGACTTTTCGTGTGGTTAGAACCTCGAACGGAGCGACTGTTCCGTTGCGAAGAGTGGGGACGGGAAGCGTTGGAACGCTCGCGCTGGAGGTGGCCCCGTCCGACGAGTGGGTCCCGTTGGACGATTACTATGTCGTCCTAGATGGGGTTCGGGACCGGCGGGGAAATGTGATTGCTCCGGGAACCCGGGTGCCTGTGGCGTGGCCGGTGGTGGCTCCTGTTGTTGGCCTCGCGACTGAGTGGCGCTATCACGATTCCGCTGCGGTTCACACCAGCGTCTATGCCCAGAACTGGGCGGGGACCAATTTTGTAGAGTCGGCTCAATGGGAGACCGGAGTAGGTGTCTTTCACCTTTCATCCGACGGCTTTGATTCCTGTTTTGGTTGGGTTGGGCCAGACGGCGGCGAGCCAAACGCGAAGTTAAAATTCCAGGTTTCGCCTTATCTCTTTCGGACGAAGTTTCATTGGCCTGCTGAAAATGGCCCGCGCGGTAACCTGCAAATGCGCCTGTTGTACAGTGACGGAGCGGTTGTCTTCCTGAACGGCGTTGAGATATACCGGATCAACACTCAACCTGGCCGCGTCACTGCATTTACAGAGGCGTTTTATGCAGGCTCGCCTCAATGCATTACAAATTTCAACATTTTGAATGCCAATCTTATGGCCGGAACGAATTGGTTGGCGGTCGCGGTAACCACGGCTGCGGTCTCGACCATCGATAGTAATGCTTGTTTTGCGATGGAGTTGGCGATCGAGTATCCGCGGCGAACGACTTTGCCCGTCCAGGGAATTCCGTCGTTGGAGCTGACTCGATCTCCCGCTGGCGTGCCTCAATTATCATGGCCTGTCGGGGGGTACGCGCTGGAAAGAAACGCAAACTTGAACGATCCCTTCAGTTACCCGTTTGGTACTTGGGTTGAAGTAACCAACATGGCGAATCCATTCGTTCTTCAGCCAACCAGTAGGGAGCAATGGGGTCGCATCTAAATAGTCTACAAGTTGATCTGTCTAACAGTTTACATAGCTATATGTGTCACATATTTAGATGCGACCCCATTGAAACTTTAGAACGGTGTCCGGGCGAAAAGTGGGAGTCAGATCAGGGGAGTGTCGACGGTTGCGCTATTGTCAGTCCACGAGGTTACCTTGTGTCGACACATTGTTTGAGTTTCCAATTTTCCAAACCGCATCGAGGGAAAATATCGGGCCGACCACCCTCCAGGAGCCCATCCAGTGATCGCCAAATCCGGCGACAGGCACTTTGACGCTCATTTAGCCAAATCACCCCAATGTGCCCCCCCAATGCGTCAGCACTCATCGTAACGAGTCTGCCGGGGTGTCGCACTTTTCCTGACTCAATTCTTCGTCTATCACGTGAACTTGTTACACTTGGCGGATGACTTCCATTTGCAGTCTCTACCTTGACCCCGCAGATAACCCTCGCCTGCTGGATCAATTGCTTAGCCCCGGCGAACACATCCTCGAGAACTACGTCCGCGGTGTTTACCGGGATGGGCCGATTGATGATTTTCGTTTTCTACGCTTGGGCGTTTGTCGGGTCTTGAGCCAGTCCAGCAGCGGTCGAGACTTCATCCAGCATGCTCGTGAGATTCACCAAGAAGACCTTGCCCGCTCTTCCTTTTTCGACTGCCTGCATTCGGACCGCCGCCGAAACATGCTGGATCAACTCAATGCGCAGTTAGTGCGCCGTGCCTCCAAGGGCTTGGAGGACTTGCTTTCCGGATTTCCCGAACTACGAGGGGTGCAGGTCTTCGCCGTGGACGGCCACCACATCGAGCATGCCGTTCATTCGCCCTCCGATCCGAAAGGAGAAAAGGTCTCGGCCAGCAACCTTTACGTGCTCTGCCTGCACACCGGATTGTTCTGGAACTTCGGGGCCGTCCAGGGTGACGGACTCCATGGGCACGAAATGCCGGTGTTTCGGAAGGGGCTTGAACATTGGCTTTCGCAGTGGCCCAGGCGCAAAGGCCAACCCAAACCAATCTTCGTCGGGGACCCCGCCTATGTGGACAAAGCCTTCTGGACGCGCATGTGCTTCCGTAGTGACGGGGCCAGGTTCATTACCCGAACCAAGGCCAACATGAAGCCGACCATCTTCAACTGTTATGGCTGGGATCAGAAGAAGGCTGTCAATGAAGGGGTGGAGGCAGACCTGCTGGTCGGCTTCGACGGCGCGGTCACCATGCGAATGGTCCGTTACCGGGATCCAGAGACCGGAACCACCTATGAGTTTCTGACCTCCGTGATGGACATAGAGCCGGGCCTCATTGCCGTCCTCTATCTGACCCGGTGGCGGATCGAGAAGGTCTTCGACACCACGAAAAACAAATTGGAGGAGGCCAAAAGTTGGGCGGTCGGAGAAGTGGCGCAGGATGTGAGGACGCACCTGGTGGCCTTGAGCCACAATCTCATGGTGTTACTGCGTCGACAGTTGGATCGGACCCACGGGATCCGGGAGGAGAAGGTGGAGCGAAAACGAGAGGTTCGAATCAAAGAGCGGAAATCTCGCGCGGCGGCGGCCGGAAGAAAAGTGGCCGCCGTCCATAAGTTCTTGCCGGCGGTAGTTCAATTGACCGCACAGTTTATTCGGGCTTTGCGCAATGGAATCTTAACACGAATGCGCTGGGCTCACGCCCTCGAGCTGTTGCTGGCGGCTACAAAATCCTACCTTTGAAATCGACCGGACACCGTTCCAGAGGGGCAATGGGGTCGCATCTAAATAGTCTACAAGTTGATCTGTCTAACAGTTCACACCCTGGCCGAAGACCGGATTACAGTGAGGTCAGCGCTTCGGCTGTCAGAGAGTATTCAGTCTGCTAGATCATTCCCTCTTTGTTGTGTGGTACCTGTTCCCCTCCGTGGATGGTCACGCCTTCCATGGTTCGCTTTTGGGATCTGCGTTTGTTTGGGTGGTTTTTGGATGGCTGCGGCTTACTTGCTCTCCGACGGGATCAAGGTGGGTTTGGTTTTCCCTGGCACCATGTTCGCTTTCGGTCTTACGGGACTGTTTGTTGCTATTTTCACCGCTCGTCGTTGGCGATACGCAAGATTCTACTCGGACGTGGGTGATCTGGCTTTTACCCTTCGGTGTCCACCGGAAGACGCAACTGCATTTGACGCTTTTATCGACGCAGTGGCGACCCGTGTGCGCTCCGTCAATCCGACGGCCCAACCAGCGGGTCGAGACGAACCGCCGCCACGCTGATCCGTCCAGCATGTGCAGACAACTTGAACACCCCTTATCCGCCCAATCGTTGTTGTCGGCGGCGGTCGCTCACCCTTCGCGTTGGACCTTGTGCGTATGACCGACGTGCCGACGCGTATTTACTCCGATTTCAATTCTCGCGACCAGATTGGTTGGTGTTGGTGCCTGCGTCACGACGGCTGGCCCTTGGATGACGCGGCAGCCGAGTTGCAACTATTCGAGGGTCAAAGAGTCATCCTCTTCTATGGGGCTGCTGCCGGCGCCGAGATCGTTGAGCCGCCGTACGGCGATCGCATCTACCTCGCGAAGGACAACGAAGGCCACGAGTGGTATTTCGCGCAGCACCTTCGAGACGTGTCGATAGAAGACCTCACCCGGGCGATGCGTCAGTGAGCCGCGGCGCTGTTCGAACATGCGGGTGGCCTAACCCGACGATCGAGCGCCGCGTAGCTCAGCGTTAGGCAGCACTACCACGATTTCGCGGTGATTCAGGGAGCCCGCAGATAGACTCGATTTCCGCGCATTCCCTGAATCTGCGAGAGCCAAGGTACGCCGCAGTGCTTCCCCGGAGCCACCGAGGGAACCGACGGTCGTCAATGCGACCTTGGGCGTACGCCTACGACCAGGGTGGCATATCGAACTTTCCTTCGCCCGTGCTAAGACCACGGGCATGTCGAACAACTTGATCCAACATTCTATGCAAAAAAATCTGACACTCGTTGCCTTCGCGCTGGCTCTCTCAACGCTCAATTTCCCACTCTCGACCGCTCTCGCCCAAGGCTCGCTGACACCGCCCGCTGGCGCGCCGGCGCCGGTGATGAAGACGCTCGCGCAAGTTGAACCGCGCACGCCGATCTCCTCCGCGTCGTTCGTGATCAACCAGCCCGGATCCTATTATCTCACCACCAACCTTACCGGGACCGGATCGGCTCCCGGCGTCACCATCGCCGCCAACGATGTGACCCTGGACTTGAATGGCTTCGCAATTACCGGCCCGGCGGTCGTTTATGCCGGTGTGTATGTCGGCTCTGGCAGTTTCACCAACGTCACCGTCCGCAATGGCACCATTAAGGGATGGATCGAGGGCCTCCGAGTTATCGGCGCCAACGCCCGGAACATCGTCCTGGATTACTTGAACATTTCGGACTCGTTTGGCTACGGCATCGATTGCAAGGGGGCCACAGTCACGGACTGCTCCATTTTTGGCACCGCCAATTCAGGCATCTTTGCCGACAATTCGCGCATTCAGAATTGCACCGTGGATGGCAGCCGGACCCGCGGCGTCGAATTGCGCAGGAGCGATCTGTTGGACAGTCGCGTGCTGAACAGCCGGTGGGACGGGGTGTTGATCGATACATCCGGCTGCCAGGTCATTGGCAACACCTTCCAGTTCAACAACGCCACCAATGGCGTGACCTTCACGACCATCAAAATCACTGACAACAATA
This sequence comes from Limisphaerales bacterium, assembly GCA_044230345.1. GTDB lineage: Bacteria > Verrucomicrobiota > Verrucomicrobiia > Limisphaerales > JADJPG01 > JBGARF01. The sequence goes on along the minus strand of JBGARF010000045.1, from coordinate 60,358 downwards.
ACCGCATTGAGAACAACCATATCTCCTACAGTGGCGTGGCGGGTTCCGGGATTGCGACTGCCGTCAATTACCAAGGCAACATCATCATCCGCAACTCGGTCACGGGCGGGGGCGCGACGGCTTACAGCATCCTCGGCAGCCAGATTGTCGGCCCGATCATCAGCGCTTCCGGCACCATCACCAATCTCAACCCGTGGGCGAACTTCTCCTACTGAACATCCCTGATTTCAACCAACCGATTCAAACTCGAAACTCACGACGAACATGAACAACAAACTCAAACTCGCCGCTTTCGTTTCTGCCTTCTTTATTCTCCATTCTGCCTTTGGACAAGGCTCGCTCACGCCGCCCTTCGGCGCGCCTGTGCCGGTGATGAAGTCGCTCGACCAGGTCGAGGCGCGCACCCCACTCGTGGCCGGACAGCCGGGCGTGACCGTGGGGGCCGCCGGCAACATCACCATCACCGCGCCCGGCAGCTATTATCTCACCACCAACCTCACCGTTACCGCCGCCAACGTGCATGGCATCAATGTCGGTACGCACCACGCCACCATTGATCTCAACGGATTCACCATCACCATGACCAACCTCGCAAACAGCGGCCTCATCGCCGGTGTCAATGTCGCCGGAATTAACGGCCAGCAGGTCACGGTGCGGAACGGCAGCATCATCGGCGGCGGCACAAATTCCACCGGCATCGTCGGGGTTTATGCGTCAACGGGCCTTCCAACGGTCACGGTGGAACATATCAAATGTCACCGCGTTTATCTCGGCATCTACCTTCCCTTCGTATTGGGCAACGGAGATGCCCTTTGCAGCGTGCGCGACTGCTCCGTTGAGGTGGCCGGTTCCGGCGGCGGCTTGCCCAGCCTACCGGGCGGCATTGTCGCCCACTCGGTTTCCGGCTGCACCGTGCGCAACACGATGGGCGCGGGCATCACTGGCGCCAGGGTGACTGATTGCGTGGTGGAACAGAGCTCCGTCGCTTTTCCTGGCTGGGGCATCTATTCGGGCAACGCGGCCCAAAATGGATTGGTGGCGAATTGTTCAGTTCAAACCTCGGTCGGGAGCGGCATCAATTCCGGCAATGTTGTCAATTGCATCGCGAAAGTTGGCAGCGGTTCGTCGCGAGCAATCTCTGCGACTCTCGCCACCGGCTGCATTGCTGCTCATGGCGCCGGCAATACCGCCATCCAGGCCCTCATGGCCAACGGCTGCTATATCACCGGCGGCACGAACATGATCTTCTCCAAATACAACATGCAGTGACGGGGAATGAAGAAGGCAGAATGTAGCATGACGAATCTTATGCGTATGAACACAAAACTCACATGGGTCATCGCCAGCCTCGCCCTGGCTACGTTCGATACCCACGCTCAAACCACGATCAACGCCACCAACAAGCTCGCCTGGAGCGCGAACACCGGCTGGATTGATTTCCGCGCCGGTCGGCCCAATGCCACCGACGGCTTCCAGTTCGGCCAGTACACTTGCAGTGGCTTCCTCTGGTCGCCGAACCTCGGCTGGATCAACTGCGGCAACGGCATGCCGGCCAACGGCGTCCGCTATGACAACACCTTCAGCACCGACTTCGGCGTGAATCACCAGGGCAACGGCGATCTCGCCGGGCTCGCCTGGAGCGGGAACACGGGCTGGATCAACTTCGGCTGGTGGACGGCCACGCCGACCAACGAGCACCGGCCCCGCGTCAACCTCGTCACCGGCGAATTCTCCGGCTACGCTTGGAGCGCCAACTGCGGCTGGGTGAACCTCGGCTTCAGCGGCTTGAAGACCGACCGCATGGCCATCCCTGACCGCGATGGCGACGGCATCTCCGACCCGTTCGAGATCATCTACACGGGCAACTACGAGACGATGACCAGCACGACCGATCTCGATGGCGACGGCGCGAGCGACCTGAACGAGAGCATCGCGGGCACTAACCCATCCAATCCGAACGACGCCCTGCGCATCACCCGCATCAGCAAGCTGACGGGCGTGAACGCCGTGGAACTGGAATGGGCCAGCAATCCCACGCGCGTCTATGACCTGGACGCCAGGCCGAGTCTCAACGACACCAACTGGGTCCATCTCGGCACCGTGCCCGGCATGGCCGGAGCCAGCACTGTGCAAGCGATTGAAGCGGGCCCGCCGGCCGCCTTCTTCCGCATCGGCGCGAAGCTGCCGTTGCAACCGTGATGCGCAGGCGGGGTGTGATCAAAAGTGGGTGAAGGCAGGGCAGACGTTCCGCAAGTGTGCGGACGCTATGCACCGGGTCCGGCCGGGCCGGGAATAATTTTGAGCGCCGAGCCAGCGCTTGCGTGCTCCATCCAAAGCGGTGCTGCGCCCCGCACTCCACGACGCTGGCGCGACTGCCTGGCGCCCGCGGACACGCGGAGCGTCGTGGAGTGCGGCGGGCACCGCCGCTTTCGCTTTGCATCCATCGCTCGCCACGCTCGGCGTCTCACCCGGATTCTATTACACCAGCGCAGGCGGGTGTCGCATCTTCGCGCTCGCGTTTCTTCGTGGGCGCAGTACTTCTACCTTCTGTTCACGCACTCAACTTAAATCACCTATGCGCAGCTCAACATGTTCGAAAGCTTTTCCCGGTGCTGGTTTCGTCCTCATCGTTGTCGTCGGGGCCGCGTACGCTGCGGCCGGCGCTCCGTCGTTTCGGCCCGTTGAGATTGATGCCCGGATCGAGATTGGCTACGGCGTCGCGGTGGCGGACGTCAACGGCGACAAAAAGCCCGATGTTCTCGTGGCCGACAAAAACTCTTATGTCTGGTACGAAAACCCGTCGTGGAAGAAGCACATCCTTGCCGAGCGGGTGACCAGTTTGGATCACGTGTGTCTTGCGGCCGAGGATGTGGACGGGGACGGGCGTTGTGAAATCGCGGTTGGGGCGGGCTGGAATCCGGGCGACACGCTGAACAGCGGCGCTGTTTTCCATCTGAAGGCGCCCGATGACCGGACCCGTCCGTGGTCGACGGCCGTATTGCCGCACGAGCCGACCGTGCATCGGATGCGGTGGACGCGGAACGGCGCCGGCGGGCGTGACCTGATGATGGTGCCGCTACACGGGCGTGGGAACAAGACCACGGGCGAAGGTGTGGGAGTCAAAATCATTGCTTATCATCGCTCGACCACTCCGGCGGCGTCTTGGACGACCACTGCTTATGAGACGGCCCTGCATAAGACGCATAATTTCGATCCGGTGCAGTGGGATGCTGATCCGGAGGAAGAACTGCTAGTGGCGAGCATGGAAGGGGTGTTCCTGCTTGATCGGCACGGGGACCATGCTGATTTCACCCAGTTGTCGACGACGGAGAGCGGCGGGGCGGGGGAGGTGAGGCTCGGTAAACTCGGAGGGCGACGGTTCTTCGCCACCGTGGAGCCGATGCACGGCACCAATCTGGTGGTGTATCACGAACCGTCGAAGGGAGAGGCCAAGGAAGGGCAGGCCGGGCGCTGGACGCGGCAGATTCTCGATTCGACGCTGGTCGACGGGCATGCGCTTGCGTGCGGGGATCTGGCGGGCATTGGCCGGGATCAAGTTGTGGTGGGCTGGCGGGCGATGGGCAAGCCGGGCGTGCGTGTCGGGATCAAACTCTTTACGCCGGACGCCGCGGGCGCGAAGTGGACCTCGGCGATGATCGATGACAATCAAATGGCCTGCGAGGATCTATGCCTGGCCGATGTCGACGGTGACGGACGCCTGGACGTGATCGCTGCCGGGCGCGCGACGAAAAATGTGAAGATCTATTTCAATCGGGAGTGAAGTGGATTCCGGTTCGCAGTTTGCTCAGGAGCCATGAATCTGCAACCGTCTGGACGGACCGCGGGACTGCCGTTTTGGCCAACTTTATGAACTGCCACCGATTCGCGATAATGTTTTCGCTCAGCTTGTGCCTCACCCTGACCGGCGCGTTGCCGCTTCGTGCCGCTGCACCCGTTTTGCCCGGCGTCGGCGCCGCGATGCAGGAGATGATCGCAAAGAATGAAATCTCCGGCGCGGTCACCGTGGTTGTGACCCGGGACAAGGTTGTTCATCTGGAGAGCACCGGACTGGCAGACGTCGCCTTGAAGCGTCCCATGGCTTCCGACACCATGTTTTGGATCGCCTCCATGTCCAAGCCCGTTACCGCCACCGCCGTGCTCATGCTGCAGGACGACGGCAAGCTCCGCGTCTCCGATCCGGTCGCCAAATACCTGCCCGGATTCGCCGGTCTGAAAACGCCCTCCGGCCAGCCGGCGAACCTGACCATCGCTCAGCTTTTGAACCACACGTCCGGTCTCGGTGAAGCGTCGGGCCCCGCGGAGAAGCAGGCGCGGACTCTGGCGGATCTGGTTCCGCTCTGGCTCTCGGCGCCGATGAAGTACGAGCCGGGTGCACATTGGGAATACACCCAAAGCGGCATCAACGCCGCCGGACGGATCGTGGAAGTGGTCAGTGGCATGACCTTCGATGCTTTTCTGGAAAAACGCTTGTTCAAGCCCCTGGGGATGAAGGGTACCACGTTTTACCCGACGGCCCGCCAGCGCGCGCGCCTGGTGACCGCCTATGCGAAGAACAAGGACACCAGCGTGCTCGAAGTCGTTCCACCGCGCGACGACTTCGGCCCGCGCGACAAGCCGCCCAAGGGCAACGGCGGTTTGTATTCCACCGCACCGGACTATGCGCGCTTCTGTCAGATGCTGCTCAACGGTGGCACGCTTTCCGGCCGTCGTTACCTCAGTTCCGCGGCCCTCCAGTATCTCGCCGCACCGCAGACCGGCGATCTGCCCACGGGCTTTTTCCAGAGTGAGACGTTTGGCCGGCGCGGCACCAACTACGGATGGGGCTTGGGCACCTGCGTGCTGCGCGCGCCCCATGACGGCGTGGCGGCGATGTTGTCCCCGGGCAGCTATGGACACGGCGGCGCGTGGGGCACGCAGGCTTGGATTGACCCGGTCAAAGGCGTCGCCTATGTCCTCATGGTTCAGCGCTCCAACTTCCCCAACAGCGATGCCAGCGAGGTGAGACAACGGTTTCAGCAAGCGGCCGTCGATGCGTTGGGATCAAGGCATGACTGATGGAGTTTCGCGGGACGGACGCCATGTGCTTTACCTGGCGAAGACCCTCTCCCCCGAGGAGCCCGAGGAGAGGGAGGAGCGCTCGCAGCCTGTTCGTTGAGTTTGCGCCCGTCTCGATCTCAAAGCGTGTTGGCTCTCGTTCCGGAGGCATGCCTGCTCGCCGAAAGTGCCGGCTGTTGCTGCGGCCCGTCCGGTTCACGACGCGGGCGATGATGTTCACCCTCTCCCCGGGGGAGAGGGCCGGGGTGAGGGCGGATCGCAAGCACTTTCTCGCGGTTAGCAGTCGCAGCGGATTTACCGAAACGCGTTGGGCTGGAAGCCCGCGTTTCGGCCGTGCCGTGCGCTATACCAATAACACCGAGGCGCCCGCGCTCCCGGCAAAGTCTCAAATCATATCCCGTGCCTCCGGGTGACGTTCCTTGTAACCTCGGGTCGCGCACGTCTCAGGAAGCCGGTGTTATGAGCAATACCGTCAAACTGCCTGTTTGTCCGAAATGTGGGATTCCAATCCCGGCTGAAGCTCCCCAAGGGCTTTGTCCCAAGTGCGTTCTCCTCGCGGCCGCCGCCTCGACCGAGCAGGGCGTGCCGGCCACGGCGACGAGCGAAATCCCGTCGCTCGAACGAATCGGCACCGCCTTTCCCCAGCTGCAAATCCTCGAATTGATCGGGCGCGGCGGCATGGGGTTCGTCTTCAAGGCGCGCCAGCCGCATCTCGATCGGTTCGTTGCGCTCAAGCTGCTTCCCGACAAACTCGCGCGGGACGCGCAGTTTGCGGAACGGTTCAATCGCGAGGGGCGCGTCCTGGCGAAGCTGAGCCATCCCAACATCGTCGGCGTCTTCGACTTCGGCCAGACTGGCGGATTTTATTATCTGCTGATGGAATACGTCGATGGCGTGAACCTGCGCCAGGCCATGCACGCCGGACGTTTCTCGCCGTCGGAAGCGCTGTCCATCGTCCCGAAGGTTTGCGAGGCGCTACAGTATGCGCATGAGCAGGGGATTCTGCATCGCGACATCAAGCCCGAGAATATTTTGCTCGATGCGAAAGGGCGGGTGAAGATTGCCGACTTCGGGATCGCGAAGCTCGTGGGCGATGATCCCGCGAACATCACCCTGACCAACACGGGCGCGGCTCTCGGCACGCCGCATTACATGGCGCCGGAGCAGTTGGAGAAGCCTTCGACGGTTGATCATCGCGCTGACATCTATTCGCTGGGCGTCGTGTTTTACGAGATGCTGACCGGTGAACTGCCCATTGGCCGGTTTGCTGCGCCCTCCAGCAAAACGCCGGTGGGCGCAAAGGTGGACGACATCGTCTTTCGCACCTTGGAGAAGGATCGCGAACGCCGGTTTCAAAGTGCCGGGGAGATGCGCACGGAAGTGGAGGGATTGCCGGCCGACGTGCCGAGTTCGGAGCCGCCGCCGCGACCTGCTTCGGGTTGGTTGGATCGGATGGGGCTGAGCGGGCTTTCCCACTGGGCCATCTACGGCGCGATGGGCGTCGGATTGAGCCTGCCGGTTCCGTTTTCGATGGTGGTCGCGCTGTTGACGGGCCGCGGGGGCGTTGGTCCGGGGGAACTTTGGATGGCGTTGGGAAGCGTGGCGTTGCCCGGTCTGGGCGGCACCCTGTTGGGCTGGCTGGGCCTGAACGAGATTCGGGAAAGTCGCGGGCGCGTGCGCGGCCTGCCGCTGGCCATGTTCGCCACCTTGTTCTGGCCCCTGACGTTGCTCGGCGCGCTCACGATCGGGGGAAGTTCGCTGCTGGTCTACAGTTCCGGCGCCGGCGAGGCGCCGTCGGCTTGGCAATGGGTCGGACGAATCCTCATGCTGCTGCTTCCGGCGGCGGTGATTGCCTTCGGCTCCTGGGTAATTCACGCGACCGCGCGCTGGGCTGGCCCGCGCGCGGCGGCGCCAACTCGGGAGCGGGGCGTGCTTAAGTGGGTGTTCATTGTTGTATTGCTGATCGGCATGGGGGTTGTCTTGGTCACGACCCCGGCGCGACGGAACGTCGCCTTCCAGCCGCCGCAGCCCGTCGTTCGGTTCGAGCCGGCGGTTGCGACGGAAGGTCCCTCACCGATTCGCGCCAATTTCCGCTTCGCGAAAGGGCAGGTCGTCACCTTCGAGGTGATGCGGCGGAACGGCGACGATTATGTGCCCGTGCCGTTCTTCTCCGGCTATGCGGTGGCGCCGGACGACGAGCGGGGCCGATGCTCGATCGTGCTGTCGCCGGAGCCGACGGCGGTGTCCACGAACGGACTGCGGTGGCGGTTCAGTCTGATCAGCGAGGACGGCGGTGCAGCCATGGGAATGTTCGCCGACTTTGGCGAGCTGATCTCGATGGTGCCGACCAACCATTTACATCTGATGGAAGCCGGCGACAGCTTCGGACTATTTTTGACGCAGGCCTATCCCGGAGCGGAAACGAACGGCATCGTGCCGAAAGCGGAGTTGAGTCTCAGCGTGCGTTCCGTCCCACGCGGCAGCGTGGGGATTGGGCCCGAATCCACTTCGGTCAATGTTGGTTCCACCAACTGGATGCCGGTGTTGCGGCAGCTGGCCAAGGCCACGCCGGGTCGCCGGGCGCAGCCGGGCGAAGTGCTGGCGTCGCAGTGGCTCAAATCTCCCGTGGGCACGAACACGACCAACGGCATTCAGTTCACATTTACCACCGTGGATCTGCGCCAGGAAGACGGCCGGACCTGGCTGGCGATGGGATACATCTCCGACGTGCGCGGCGATTGCGAGGAGGTGTTTCGGGTCGATGGCAATGGCTTCAAGGCGGTGACGCGGAAGACCAGCTGGGAGGCGACACCGGCCGGGTCGCCTCCGGTCAGGTACACCGGCATCCAATGGCTCGTTCCGCCGGGCGTCGACACGGCGACGTTGCAGTCGTTTCGTGACTCCGTGGCCGAAGCGCTCGTGGCGAAGTCGTTTTTGATTCCAGCCGGCGAGCAGCGTCCGATGCTCCGATTTCCCATCGGCCGGGTGGGCGACTTGAGCGTGGGCATCGGGGCGAAACTAAAAACCAGCACCAGTCCGTGAATGCTGAAACAGAACCCAACCGCTCCGCGCCGTTCGCTCCGACGCGCTGGACACTCGTCCTTCGCGCCCGGGGCGAAACGCCCGAGGCCCGCGCCGCGCTGAGCGAGCTCTGTGACGCCTACTACCAGCCGGTGCTGCGCTTCCTGCGTCGCGAAGGTCGCGATGAAGAGGCCGCCCGCGAGCTGACGCAGGACTTCTTCGCGCGCATTCTGGCGCGGGGCGCGTTGGGGGAGGCGGACCCGGAGCGCGGACGGTTTCGATCCTATTTGCTCGGCGCCTTGAAACACTTCCTCGCCGATCAACGCAAGCACGAGCGGCGGTTGAAGCGGGGTGGCGGCGTGATCGCGGAATCCTTGGATGCCACGGGTGAAGCGGGCGGTCCGGAGCCGTTGCAAGTCGCCGACCCTTCCGCGCCCGGGCCGGAGAGCGCGTTTGATCGCGAATGGGCTCTGGCCGTGATGGGTCGGGCGTTGGCGGTGTTGCAGCAGGAATTCGTGGCCGGCGGCAAAGGCGGGCAATTCGAGATGCTCAAGGCCTGGTTGGTGGGAGAATCGCCGGCGATGTCGCAAGCCGACGCGGCGCGGCAGTTGGGGATGAGTGAGGGGGCGGTCAAGGTCGTGATACATCGCCTGCGCAAACGGTTTCGTGACGCCGTGCGCGCGGAGATTGCGCAAACACTGCGCGAGCCTTCCCAGGTGGATGAGGAATTGCGGCACCTGATCGAGGCGCTGGCGTAACCACCGGCTTTTGCCTACCTTGGCCCCACGATCATGACAAACTCTGGTGCGGTGACTCCCAAACGCGGTTCCTGGCTCCGTCGACTCGGCTGGCTCGCGGCCTTCGCCATTCTCCTGCTGGTGGCGGCTTACCTCGTGGTGACCAGCGGCGCGTTTTTCAAAAGCTTCATCCTGCCCAAGGTGGGGCAGGCCATGAACGCCACGGTCGCGGTGAGCGACGCTTCCATCAGCCCATTTTCCGCCGTCACTTTGAAGGGCTTGACCGTGCGCACCACCGGAGATCAGCCCGCTGTGACGGTGGACGAGGTGCGGCTTCGCTACAGTCTGAAAGCGATCTTGGGAGGCACGCTCCAGATCGACGAGGTTTCCTTGGTCAACCCGAAAGTCTCCGTCGTTCAGAACCCGGATGGTTCCAGCAATCTGGATGCGATGACGCAACGTCCGGCGGAAAAGAAGCCTCCGGTGGGCTCGGAATCGAAGCAGGTGCCGGCGGTTTCGATTGGCAAGGTGGCCGTGAACAACGGCCAGGTTCAGGTCGTGCAGAAGCAGAAGGACGGCTCGGAGCGCCGGCTGAACCTCGACCAGTTCAACTTCGCGTTGACCGACTTTAAAAACGGCCAAACGGCACACCTCATCATTGAAGGGGCCAGTAAATGGTATTCGGGAACTGCCGCCTCCAACAGTGCGGTGGGCTCGACCTTGAAACTAGATCTTAACTTAGGACTGACCCCTGACCTGTTACTCGCTTTTGCCAAGGGCGGGATGACAGCTGAGGTCGGGACGGCGACGGGTGCCTTTGCGCAACTGGCCGGATTTCGGTCGGTCATCGACTGCGACGTCACTCCCACGGAGTTCAAGCAATTGTCCTGGCGCGCCTTCAACGGCGCGCGGTTGTTGGCCGAGATGATCGTAACCGGGCAGTTCGATCTGACGAAGAAGGAGGGCGCCTTGGTCCTGGCGTTAAACAGCCTGAACTTCGCCGACTGGCAGGCGTTCGTGCCGGGGATGGAACCGGTGGGAATCTTGAGCGCGAAAGGAAAGTTGGCCGCCCGCGACGGCGGGCGCGCCATGGCCTTCGACTGGCAGACGTCCCTGCGAGATTTTGGTGCAACGTTGGGCTCGAATCGCCTGGCCCAACTCGGAGTGAACCTGACCGCCCGAGGCCAGGTCACGAATTTCAATCGCGTTCAGCTGGAGCGCGCCGAAGTGGCCCTGACGCACCAAGCACAGCCAGCGGGCACACTGACGGCTTCGGGCTTGGTCGCTACCGATCCGCAAAGCGCCGATCTGCAGGTGGGCGCCGATCTCGACCTGCCTCGTTTAATGCAGGCCGTGCCGCAACCCAATGCGCAACTCTCCGCCGGCCGGATTCGACTGCTGAATGGGCGGCTCCAGCAGGAGGGAAGTCGTCAGAGTCTGGCGGGTCTACTGCTCGCGACGAATCTGACCGGGCGGGTGTCGGGTTTTGATCTTCAACAGTTCTCCGTCGGCGCGGGCTACGATCTGTCGGCGACCGACGGCAAGGTGATCGATCTGCGCAAGCTGGAGTTGCTGCTGGCGGAGACGGTTCGAACCAAATCCAACCGCGTGGAGCTTGCCGGCCGGGTGGATCTGACGCGGACCAACGCGCTCGAGGGCGAGTTGAAGTTGTCCGCGGACGCTCTGGACCTCACGCCGTATTACGACTTGGTCGACCAATCCAAACCCGCGGTGGAGCAGGGCGGCGCCACTGCACCCGCGTCCACCAATGCGCCGGTGGAACCCGCGCCTCTGCAATTGCCCGTCAAACAATTCATTTTGGCGGGGAAGATCGGGCGCCTTTGGTTGCGCGAAGTGGAGGCCACGCAGGTGGTGACGACGATCAAGGTCGAAAGCAACCGGGTGACGATCCGGCCGCTGTCGCTCGCGATGAACGGCGCGCCTTTCACGGCGGATGTTGATCTCGACGTGAGCACGCCCGGTTGGCGCTACGCCGTGCGGGGCAACGCGGCGGGATTGCCCATCGCGCCCTTGGCCGACAGCTTTCTCCCGGATTATCGGGGCCGGGCGAAAGGTGACCTCTGGGCTGACCTCAAAGTGGACGGTGCGGGCGTGACGGGGCCGAACCTCAAGAAGAATCTCCTGGGCAATCTCAGCCTGAGCTTTACCAACGCCGACATCCAAATCGTCGGGCCGCGGTTGAAGTCGTTCCTCACCCCGATTGCCATGGGCTTGAATGCGCCCGGCTTGCTCAGTTCGCCGCTCAACTGGATTGGGTTCGGGGCGTCGTTGGGCTCCGGCAAAGTGGGCTTGTCGCAATTGACCTTGGTCAGTCCGGCGTTCGCTGCCGCCACTCATGGCGAAGTCACGCTCGGCGACAAACTGAAGGACACGCGCCTGGGCAACTGGCCGATGGCCTTTCAGCTGGAACGTTCGCTTGCGGAGCGGCTCAAACTCGCGCCCAAGGAAACCCCGACCAACGTGGCGCTCGTCGCCTTGCCTCAGTTCGTGACAGTGGCGGGCACGGCCAACGAGCCCAAACCCAAACTTGATCTCCAGGCGCTCGCTGGCGCTGCCTTGCTCAAATACGTCGACAAAATTCCCGGGCTCGACGAACGAACCAGCGGCCTGCTGAAAGGCGCCGCCGGATTATTGTCCGGCTCCGGCAGCAAGCCCGGCGATACCAATTCATCCGGAGCGAACACAAACACGAATGCGCCCTTGGGTGGTCTGCAGGACCTGTTCAAGCGACGGCCCAAACCGTGATGACAAAACTCTGTAAGCTCTGTAAGGACAGGCGACCCGCCGCGACGAACCTCGAGCTTGGTCAAATGATGATTACATCGATGGATAGCAGTAGATCCAGATCCGGCCTTCCCATGAACGTGCCCCCCGCACGGCCCCTCTCCGTCCCGCAACGCGGGAGGGAGAGGGAATCCCGCGAAGCGGGACGGATGAGGTGGAGCAGTCGCGGGTTCATGGCCCCAACTCAAGTGTGGCATTGCAGGTTGCAACTTCCCATCAACCTCTCCCCGGTTCTTGACCTTGCTCCTCCCGAAGCAAGCAAGAGCGGGGAAGTGTTTCTGGATTCGCCCTCACCCCAACCCTCTCCCCCGAGGAGAGGGGGAACCTCAGCGGCCGCGTGGTGGCGCGCATGGCCGTTGGCAGCGGCGATACCCTTCTGCAAGCGCGTGAGAGTTCGTGACGAAACTCGACGAACAGTCGACTCGAGACGTGGCTCGCTCGCACGAACCGGCCTCGATCGATCCTCCCTCTCCCCGGGGGAGAGGGACGGGGTGAGGGCGGATCGCAAGCGCTTACAGCGTCCATTGGTCGCAGCGGAATTTCCGAAACGCATTGAGCTTGCAGCGGGCGGTTCGCCCGAGCAGTCCACCGGTTCATGTCTGGTGAGCAGGTCGAAAAAGAACGGGTGGCTCTCCATGAACCTCCCCTCCGGAGGAGCCTTCTCCGCCGCCCTGCGGGGGAGAAGGTGTCCCGCCCAACGGGCGGGACGGATGAGGTGGAGCAGTCGCAGGTTCATGGCCCCAATTCGCGTGCTCCATTGCAGGTTGCAACTTCCCATGAACCTTCCCCTTTTCTTCCTGCTCTGCCTCCTGCTTGGGCTAGCTCACAACACGACAGCCGCGCCGCACACCAGCGTGCGCCTGTTGCTTTCGCACGAGACGGCAAAGGCCGGCGAAACGGTCTGGGCAGGCCTGCATCTCAAGATGGAGCCGGGCTGGCATACCTACTGGCGCAATCCCGGCGAATCCGGCGCGGCCACAACGATCGCATGGAAACTCCCTGACGGCATCACTGCTGGTGAACCGCTCTGGCCGGTCCCGGAGACGTATTCGACCGGCGGGCTCACCACGTTTGTCTATCATGACGACGCTATTCTGTTGGTTCCGCTGACGATTGCGGCGACGGCAGCGTCAGGTGCGCTCGAGCTCGCGGCTGATTTGCGCTGGCTGGAATGTGAGAAGGTTTGCGTGCCCGGTCGAGGATCCGTCGCCGGGCATTTGACCGTCGGCGCGGAAGCCAAGGTTTCAAAAGACGCCGCCGCGCTGGAGCAGGCGCGCGGACGCTTGCCGAAAATTCAGCCGGCCGATTTCGCCCGAGCCTGGTGGGACGGTCCAGCCTCGGAAGACAAACGAAAGGTGATCGTCGACTGGCCGGCGCAGAATCCCGGAAGCGCGCCAGTGTTTTTCGGATTTGAAGCCGACACATTTTCCGTCGCGCCCGTGAGCGAGGTGGTCCCGGCGGAAAACGGCCGGCAACGGGTGCGGGCGACGATTGAAAAGATCGGCAGTGAATGGCCGAAGTCGCTGGCGGGATTGGCGGTTGAACATTCGGCTGGGACGGCGAAGGGAGTCGCCGGCGCCTATGAGGTGACGATGGCTGTGGCGGAAACGGCGCCGGCGGGAGTGGCGGCTGCTTCGGCCCCGGTTGCGTCAGCCCCGTCAACGAGTGCTCCGGCGGCGGCTCCGGCCAGTGCGGGCTTGCTCATGCTCAACCTCGGCTTGGCCTTCGTCGGAGGACTGATCCTGAATCTGATGCCGTGCGTGCTGCCGGTGATCGCGTTGAAGATCCTCGGCTTCGTCAATCAGAGCCAGGGCTCGCCGGGCGAAGTCCGTCGCCTCGGATTGATTTACGGCGCCGGCGTGCTGGCCAGCCTGCTTGTGCTGGCGGGGTTCGTCATCGCCGTGAAGAGTGGCGGCAAATCGGCGAGTTGGGGAATGCAGTTTCAGAATCCGATCTTTGTCGTAGCCATCACCACACTCGTCACGTTGGTAGCGCTCAATCTGTTTAGTGTCTTTGAGGTGACACTGGGGGCTGGTGCGATGGGCAAAGCCGGCGATTTGGCGTCCAAGGAAGGCGCCGCGGGCGCGTTTTTCAACGGCGTTCTCGCCGTCGTTCTGGCGACGCCGTGTTCGGCGCCATTTCTGGGTATCGCGCTGGGATTTGCCTTCGCCCAGCCGCCGCATCTGATCATTCTGATGTTCTCCGCGGTCGCTATGGGGTTGGCCTTTCCCTATGTGCTCTTGAGTTTCTTCCCGCAGTTCCTGCGGTTCCTGCCGAAGCCCGGCGTCTGGATGGAACGGTTCAAAAACGCCATGGGGTTTCCGATGCTCGCGACTGCCGTCTGGCTGCTGACGCTGACGAATGCGCATTACGGCAGCGACGGGGTTCTTTGGGTGGGCTTGTATCTTGTCTTGGTAGCGACGGCGGCTTGGATCTGGGGTCAGTTCGTTCAGCGCGGTCGCTCGCGCAAAGGTTTGGCTGCGGCCATAGCTGTGCTGCTTTTGTTGCTCGGATTTGGCGGCATCCTGGAAGGCCAGTTGCACTGGCGGACGGCGCGGGCGGTGAATCGCGGCTCCCTCAAACACGGCGCGGACGGCATCGATTGGCAGCCCTGGAGTGTTCAAGCCGTGGCCGACGCGCGCAAGGCCGGGCGCCCTGTGTTCGTAGACTTTACGGCGGACTGGTGCATCACCTGCCAGGCCAACAAAAAAACCAGCATCGAAATTGAGTCGGTCCGCCAACGATTGAAGGAGATCAACGCCGTGGCGTTGCTGGGTGATTTTACCACGGAAGACGAAGCCATCGGTGCAGAGCTGAAGAAGTTCGGCCGTGCCGCGGTGCCGCTGGTGCTCGTTTATCCGAAGGACGCCACGCAGCCTCCGCTCATCCTGCCCGAACTGCTGACCCCGGCCATTGTCATGGAGGCTCTGGACAAAGCCGCGCGATGAACTAAATGTTTCCGCCTCGCGCGCCGAGCGCGAAGCCGAAGCGCGGGCCAGTCGCCCGCCGCGGTTTGAAACCGAACCGAACTTAATGCGGTCAATGTTCGTAGAACGATCGAGCAATAGATCAACCAGCGGAAGCAGAGCAACAATCCCGAAAGCATCGAACCATCATGAAACGCCCCCTGACCATCCTCGGCTCGCTCCTTTTGGGAGTTGGGCTCGTCTATGCCGAAGCTACCGTCGGCCAACCGGCCCCGGAATTCACCGCCAAAGACATCCTCGGCAAGACTCATCGACTCTCAGACTACAAAGGCAAGATCGTTGTCCTGGAAGCCTACAACCTTGATTGCCCTTTTTGCGCGAATCACTTCACGACGGGCGCGATGCAGGAACTACAGTCGGAAATGACCAAGGACGGCGTCGTCTGGCTCCTGGTCAATTCGAGCAATCCCAAGAGCCCGAGCTATCGCGATACCGCGGCGGCGAAGAAGGAATGGTCGAAGCAAAAAATGAAAGCCACCGCGTGGATCGACGACAGTAGCGGCACCCTTGGTCAGGCCTATGGCTTGAAGGTTACGCCGCACATGGTGGTGGTGGATGCGAAGGGAACCGTGGCTTACACCGGTGCGATCGACGACGCCGCTTCCACCGACGGCGATCCGCGCAAGGCGCGCAACTACGTGCGCGAGGCGGTCACGGCGTTGAAAGCAGGGCAGCCGGTCAAAGTCTCCAAGACGAAGCCCTACGGCTGCGGGATTAAGTATTAGCCTTCCGTCGAATCACCGACCGGATTGGAGTGCGCCGCTTGTCGCTCCGCGCGGGACCCGCAGCGGGTGGAATCGGCCGCGCACGAACGAACCTTCGGGCATCGTCTCCGGCCTGCGCCGCTGCGGGCTGAAAGCCCGCGGTCCGTCCGACAGTCGCAGGTTCATGGCCCGTGAGCAGGTCCGAAGAGAATGCGCGGCTCCCCATGAACGTCAGGTAGGGCGTGCTCTCCGCAGCGCGCCGCGAGCGCGGTCAACTGTTCCTTTGTCCGAGTAGTAACGCATGAACAGTTCTCAACCCGTGTTCGCCGGCGGGCGGGGGAGCGCCCGCCCTACCTGACGTGCCCGGTTCAGGTCTGGTGAGCAGGTCAAAGAACCTCTCCTCCGGAGCGCGGGCCTGCGGCCCGCAGCGGGTGGAATCGGCCACGCACGAACGAACCTTCGGGCATCGTCTCCGGCCCGCTCCGCTGCGGGCTGAAAGCCCGCGGTCCGTCCGACAGTCGCAGGTTCATGGCCCGTGAGCAGGTCCGAAAGGAACGGGCTGCTTCTCATGAGAGAGCACACCTCTGGGCGGGCGACGGCGACAAGTCGCCTGACGAAAGCGGTGACAGGTCGACAGGTCACCGCACTCCAAATGTTGGCGCGTCTCGCTACGCCTTGTACACCCGCGCCTTCGCGCCTTTCACGGCGGTCATGGCGTTGCGGGTGTCCACGATGCAATGCGACCAGGCGCCGAGTTCCGCGTAGTTCACGTTGTCGTGCGCCGTGGCGACCAGCGCGACGTCAAATCCAGCGATCGTCTTCTGGTTCCATTCCACTGACTTGGTGCCGGTCCAGTGGGCGTGCTCACGGGTGGGACGGATGATGGGGACGTAAGGATCGTAGTAGGCGACTTCCGCGCCGCGGGCTTTGAGCTGCTCCATCAGCGTGTAGCTGGGCGATTCCCGTTCGTCGTCGACGTTCGGTTTGTAGGCGAGGCCAACGATGAGGACGCGGCTGCCGTTGACCGATTTCTTTTGGTCGTTGAGCGCTTCGCTCACGCGATTGACCACGTATTCGGGCATGGCGGTGTTGATTTCACCGGCCAGTTCGATGAAGCGGGTGGCTTTGCCGAACTCGCGCGCCTTCCAGGTCAGGTAAAACGGATCGATCGGGATGCAATGTCCGCCGAGGCCGGGCCCCGGATAAAACGCCATGAAACCGAACGGCTTGGTCTTCGCGGCATTGACCACTTCCCAGATGTCGATGCCCATGGCCGAATAAACGACCTTGAGCTCGTTCACGAGCGCGATGTTGACGCCGCGGAAAATGTTTTCGAGCAACTTGGTGGCCTCGGCCGCGCGGCAGGAAGACACGGGGACGACCGTCTTGATCGCCTTGCTGTAAAGCGCCGTGGCCTTGTCGAGACACGCCGGGGTGAGGCCGCCGACGACCTTCGGGATGAGCGCGACCTTGCTGTTCGGGTTCGCGGGATCCTCGCGTTCGGGTGAGAACGCCAGGTTGAAATCGACCCCAGCCTTCAGCCCGGAACCTTTTTCCAGCACCTCGCACAGTTCGCCGTCGGTGGTGCCGGGGTAGGTGGTGGATTCGAGCACCACGAGGGTGCCCTTCTTCAGGTGTGGCGCGATGGCTTTGCCGGTCTCGACGATGTACGAGATATCGGGCTCGCGGTTCTTGTTCAGCGGCGTGGGCACGCAGATCAGCACGGCGTTGACGTCGCTGATGCGGGCGAAATCCGTGGTGGCGGAGAAACGGTTGCCGGCGCGCTCCTGTTGGATGGCGGCGCCGTCGATGTGACGGATGTAGCTCCGGCCCGCGTTGCAGGCCTCGACCTTGGCTTGATCGATGTCGAAGCCGATGACGTTGACTCCGGAACGCGCGAACTGCAGGCACAACGGCAGTCCGACATAACCCAGACCAATGACTCCCAAACGAATTTCGCTCATAAATTACTGGCAGATTGACTTCACTTCACCTGTAACGATCAGAACCACGAGAATTTCTCCCGCACATAGATGACATCCGACGGTTTGACATACGACTCCGGCGCGCCGTGACCGTCGAGGGCCGCCTTCAGGTTGAACTTGAACGTGGCCAAGCCTTCAGGCCCTTTGCGATACAGCAGGACCTCTTTCAGGTTGGCTTTCGCAAAATCTGGGCCGCCCGCTTCCATAATCGCTTCGAACACCGTCAGGGGACGATCCGCCATAAGCTTGCCGGGCCGCAGAACTGCGCCGATGACGACGATGGGGTAGCCGGAATTGGCCAGCGTCACCGAAACCTGCTTCACCACTAATTGGTCGCTGTAAACCTTGAGAATCTCTTTCTCGAGGTCGGCCAGATTTTTGCCCGCGGCGACGATTTCGCCGCCTTGCTTCAAGGCCAGCTTGCCGTCGCGCCGGATCTGCTGGGTGTCGTCGAGGTCCTTGGTTCCGGGGAAGGTGATGCGAATCAGGTCGCCTTCGCGCAGGACGATGGCTTCGTCCTTGGTCGAGTCAGTAAGAATTGGGAGGTTAACGGGTGGCGCGGCCGTTTGACATCCGGTCGCCAGCACAGCGGCGAGCCCGATCAGATAAAGGACGAGGAATCTCGGGAGCAGCAGGTTTGTTGTCATGGCAGTAATCAGTTCAATTGGCGATCGGGCCCGGCGAGGCGACGGCCTCCGGCAGCCGGGCAAACGCTGCATGAAGGCACCTTGCCCATCAACCGAAATTTCTTTGGCCTGCAGCTCTTCATGGTTTGCCGGGGCAGGGCGTGCTGCCCGGACCCAGCACTCATCGGCCAACTTCGCCAAAGGTTAAGTCTCAGCGTATGACCGCGAGCGAAACCTGTTCATGTAGGAACCGTATGCGGTAATCCTGCTCGTACGGGTCTGTGGGGGCGGGGGAGGGTAACCTCCCCCTCCACCCGAACCCCCGGCAGTTCCTCTGAATTTGCGCTCGTCGCATGCCGTCGGCTCAGGCATCAACATCGCATGAACCACTCTCACGCCGCTGCCGTTCCGGCACGCCAATCCGCCGTGAGTGCGGCTTTTTCCGCCGTGGTCGCCCTGGCGCTTTTCGGGCTCACCACCGGCGGAGCGCCCCGCGCTTCCGCGGCTGCCGCGAGTTCACCGATTCAGTTCAATCGCGATATCCGGCCCATCCTGGCCGAGAACTGCTTCACCTGCCACGGGCCGGACAAGAACAAGCGCAAGGCCGGCCTGCGCCTCGACCTGCCGGACGACGCCACACGGAAATTGGATTCCGGCGAGCGCGCCGTCGTCCCGGGCGATGTTACGAAGAGTCACTTGCTGAAGGTTGTCGCCACTGAGAACGACGACGATCGCATGCCGCCCCAAAAAACGGGCAAACGGCTGACGGCTCAGCAGGTTTCTTTGTTGCGCGATTGGATCGCGCAGGGCGCCGTGTTTCAGCCCCATTGGGCTTACGTGCCCCCTGAACGCCCCGCGCTCCCCGCAGTTCGCAATCGCAGCTGGCCTCGCAATGAGATCGATCACTTCATTCTCGCCCGGCTGGAGAAGGAAGGACTGAAGCCGTCCGCTGAAACCGACAAGGCCACGCTCATTCGCCGCGTGACCTTGGACCTGACGGGCCTGCCGCCCACCGTGGCGGAGGTGGATGCTTTCCTGGCCGACAAATCCGCTGGCGCCTACGAAAAGGTGGTGGATCGGCTCCTGGCCTCGCCGTCGTTCGGGGAGAAGCTGGCGATTCAATGGCTTGATCTGGCGCGCTACGCGGATTCGGACGGCTACCACGCCGACACCGCGCGTTCGATGTGGCAATACCGCGACTATGTGATCCGCTCGTTCAATGCCAACAAACCGTTTGATCAATTCACCATCGAACAGTTGGCGGGCGATCTCCTGCCCAACCCGACCATCGACCAACGGATCGCCACCGCGTTCAATCGGAATGGCATGAGCAGCACCGAAGGCGGTGCTGATCCGGACGAGTACATGAACAAATACGTGACCGATCGGGTGAACACGTTCGGCACGGTTTACCTGGGATCGAGTACGGCCTGCACCGAATGTCACGATCACAAATACGACCCGTTCACGCAGCGCGAATACTACCAGTTCTACGACTTCTTCAATCGCATCCCGGAACGCGGACTCGACAGCGATCCAGCTCCCCCATTCATCAAGGTTCCCACCGCGGACCAGGCGGCGGAACAAACCAAGCTGACCAACGAAATCGCTCGCTTGGAGAAGGACCGTCGCGGCTGGCTCGAGAAAAAGGACGAGGCGCTCGACGGCAAGCAGGCCACCTGGGAAGGAGAACAGCGCCGGAAGATTCATGACGGCTGGCAAACGCTCCGGCCCCTGGCCGCTTCCGCCCGCGGCGGCGCGACGCTCAAGAGCCTGGACGATCAGTCCGTGCTCGTCAGCGGAACGAACGCCGATGAGGACGTCTACGAACTCACGTTGGAATCGGCTCAGCCCGAACTGCGCGCCCTGCGGTTGGAGGCGTTGACCCACGAAAGTTTGCCGCGCAAGGGGGCCAGCCGCGGCACCAATGGAAATTTTATTTTGACCGGGTTCGAGGTGGAGGCCGAAAGCTCCGATGCGGCCAAGGAACCTGCCGCCAGCACGATCGAATGGGGCGCCTGGTCCGCCGTCGGCCCATTCACGGCGGGCTCGCCGAAGGAAGTCTTCGAGAAGGCTTTTATCAAAGAGACCGAGACTGTGCCCGCCCGGATGCACGACGCCGAAAAGCCGGCCTGGAAGGAAAAGGCCGATTGGAAGGACGGCACAATCCAGACCTTGTCCGGCGAAAATCAGGTGACGTATTACCATCGGAAGATCACCGTCAAAACCCCGCGTTACGTGAACCTGACGTTCGGCTGCGACGGTGGGATGCAGCTCTGGTTGAACGGAGCCAAGGTCGAAAATGGAAAGATCTTCCGCCGCGTCGCCGCTGCACCGGACGAAGCCCGCATCCTCCTGAAGACTGGGGAAAACACGTTGCTGCTCAAGGTGCATCATGGCAGCGGGGTTTACGGGTTTCTGTTCGACCGACCGAAACAGCCGGTAACCCGCTACCCGGTGGAATTTAGCCGTGCCCTCGCGGACTACAGCCAGAAGGATTTCGATATCGGACGGGCGATCGACGACAAGAAGGAAACAGGGTGGGCGGTCGACGGCCAGGATGACAACCGGCGCGGCGATCGGGAGGCGATCTTTCAGGCGAAGAACCCGATCGTGTTTGCCGGAGGCACCCGCCTGAAGGTGAAGCTGAAGTTCGAATCGGCCACGCCGAGGCAGGCTCTCGGACGGTTCCGTCTTTCCGCCGGTGCCGGTGCCGGGATCGACGAATTCGCCGCTCTCCCGGCCAATGTTCAGGCAACATTGTTCCTGCAGCGCGATCGTCTTAACCCGACGCAGAAGTCCGCGTTAACCGAGTATTACCGGGACACGTTCCAGCCCGACTTGAAGCAGTTGAACACGAAGCTGGCGGAAACCCGCAAATCCGCGAAGGAACTCGACGGTCGCATCCCGACCATCCGGGTGATGGAAGAGATGGCCGAGCCGCGTGCGACGCAGATCCGTGTGCGTGGCGACTATCGGAACCGTGGCGACAAGGTGACCGCGGGTGTGCCGCGCATTCTCCCTCCGCTGCCGGCATCGGACCGGACGAATCGCATGACCCTGGCGCGCTGGCTCGTGGACCCGCGCCATCCGTTGTTCAGCCGGGTTACGGTCAATCGCTACTGGGCCCTCTATTTCGGACAGGGGTTGGTGAAGACGGGGAACGAGTTTGGCTCGCAGGGCGAGGCGCCCTCGCATCCTGAGTTGCTCGACTGGCTCGCGCGCGAGTTCATCGACGGCGGGTGGAATATCAAGGCCACCCAAAAACGCATGGTCATGTCGGCCACGTATCGGCAGTCGTCCAAGACGAACCCAACCCTCCTGGAGCGCGATCCGAACAACCGTCTGCTGGCCCGGGCATCCCGCCTGCGCCTGCCGGCCGAGGTCATTCGCGACTGCGCACTGGATTACGCCGGCTTGCTCGATCGCAGTCGGGTCCCCGGCGGGCCCAGTGTGAAGCCCTACCAGCCTCCGGGGTTGTGGGAGGAGAAAATGTTCGGCGGCAACAAATACGAGGAAAGCAAGGGCGTCGACCTTTACCGACGCAGCCTCTACACGCTCTGGAAACGGACGGTGCTGAACCCGGCCCTGATGACCTTCGATGCGCCTGATCGCGCCATCTGCACCGAGCAACGCAGTGTGACCTGCACGCCCTTGCAGGCCTTTGTGACCCTGAACGAAAAAGGGTTCGTCGAGGCGGCGCGGGTTCTTGCGGATCGCGTCCTGCGCGAAGGCGGCGACACCCTCGAGCAACGCATTCAATACGCCTGCCGCACCGTGCTCGCCCGCCCGCCGTCGCCGCGTGAACGCAAGATCCTGGGCGGAGTGCACGCCGACATGCAGGCGGCTTATCAGAAAGACTTGAAAGGCGCCGTCGAGCTGCTGGCCAGCGGTGACGTGAAGAACGACCGCAAACACAACGAACTCGATCTCGTCGCCTGGACCGCCGTGGCCAACGTCCTTTTGAACCTTGATGAGACGGTGACCCGGGAGTAGGCGGTGGGGCCGGTATTCAGTAGGCCAGTAATCAGTATTCAGTAATCAGTATTCAGTAATCAGTCGTCGGCGAGGGTGGCGTTTCGTCGGTGGGTTTGTTTTTGATTAATTAGAGAGATGGAAGAAAAGAAGTCAGCTTCGTTGCCGTACGCGAAGAGTTTTAAGGAACTCTTCGTGTATCAGAAGGCACGAACATTGGCGCGGGAAGTTTTCGAAGTGACGAAAGATTTTCCGCGAGAGGAAGCGTATTCCCTCACTGACCAATGGCGACGGGCGGCTCGAAGTGTCGGTGCCCAAATCGCGGAGGCATGGGCCAAACGTCGTTATCCGCGGCACTTCGTCAGCAAACTATCTGACGCCGATGGCGAGCAGCAGGAAAGCCAGCATTGGACGATCATGGCGCTCGACGCCGGTTACCTCTCCCGCGATCAAGCCCGCGACCTCGGCCTGCTGGCCCAGGAGGTTGGGCGAATGCTCGGCGAAATGATCGAAAAACACGAATCGTTCTGCGTGACTCAATCCTCGACCAGCTCCGAACTGCACGACGCGACCGACACCTATTTTGTCACCGAAGCTTCAGGGAACGTCTTCAAAGCCGAACCCAGCCCCTCCGACGACCGTTCGGCCGGCCGATGACTGACCCACTGAATACTGAATACTGATCTCTACTGGTATGCCCAACGCCGCCCATCTCCAGGCTCTCACCCGTCGCCACTTCTTCGGCCGGTCCGCACGTGGGCTTGGCACCCTGGCGCTGGCCTCGTTGCTGAACCCGAACCTGCTGAACGCGGCTCCGACGGGCCGGCGCGTTCTGACGCCGACGGCGGGCTCGGGCGGGGTGCTCGACGCGCTGCACTTTGCGCCGAAGGCGAAGCGGGTCATTTATCTGTTTCAGTCGGGCGCGCCGTCACAGCTCGATCTCTACGATTACAAGCCGAAGTTGATCGAGTTGAACGGGAAGGGGATGCCGGAGAGTTACACCAAGGGCCAGCGCATCGCGCAGTTGCAGGGGCAGAAGCTGAATTGTGTGGGGACAAAGTTTCGGTTCGCGCGACACGGACAATCCGGGGCGGAGCTGTCGGAGTTGTTGCCGCACATTTCCGGGATCGCGGACGACATTGCCATCGTGCGCTCGTTGCATACCGAGGCCATCAACCATGATCCGGGCGTCACGATGATGCAGACGGGCTCGACGCAGGCCGGCCGCCCTTCGATTGGCTCGTGGCTTTCCTATGGGTTGGGCAGTGAGAACGATCAGTTGCCGGCGTTCGTCGTGCTGACCTCCGGTCACGGGCAGGATCAGCCGTTGCTGACCCGATATTGGGGGAGCGGTTTTCTGCCGAGCAATCATCAGGGCGTCGAGTTTCGGTCGCAGGGCGAGCCGATCCTGTTCGTTTCGAATCCGAAGGGCATCGACGACAAAGTGCGCAGACGATTGTTGGACAGCGTCCGGGACATGAACCAGCTGAAGCTCGACGCCGTGGGCGATCCGGAGATCAACAGCCGGATTCAAGCCTATGAGATGGCGTATCGAATGCAGACCAGCGTGCCTGAGTTGATGGATCTGAAGCAGGAATCGAAGGACATGCTCGGCATGTACGGGGCCGAGCCGGGCAAGTCGTCGTTTGCGAACAACTGTCTGCTCGCGCGTCGATTGGTCGAGCGAGGCGTGCGGTTCGTGCAGGTTTATCATCGGGGCTGGGATCATCACGGCAATCTGCCGGCGGAAATCACCAAGACCTGTCAGGCCGTGGATCGGCCGTCGGCGGCGCTGATTCGCGATCTCAAGCAGCGGGGTTTGTTGGAGGACACGCTGGTGATTTGGGGCGGAGAGTTTGGACGCACGCCGATGAATCAGGGCGAGATGGGCAACGGCAATTATGGCCGCGACCATCACATGAAGGCGTTCTCGATCTGGATGGCAGGCGGGGGCATCAAGCCCGGCGTGACCGTGGGTGCCACCGACGAACTGGGCTACAACGCCGTCGTGGACCCGGTCACGGTGAACGATTTTCAGGCCACGCTCCTGCACTGCTTCGGCATCAATCACGAGAAGCTGACCTTCCGCTTTCAAGGGCGCGACTTCCGGCTGACCGACATCGCCGGTGACGTGGTGCAG
The DNA here is from genome assembly GCA_044230345.1 of Limisphaerales bacterium. Taxonomy (GTDB): domain Bacteria; phylum Verrucomicrobiota; class Verrucomicrobiia; order Limisphaerales; family JADJPG01; genus JBGARF01. The sequence goes on along the minus strand of JBGARF010000045.1, from coordinate 36,302 downwards.
AAGCTCCTGGCGTAGCCGTAGCGCGCGCATCCTGCGTGCCCTGGAGTTTGGACGTTTTTTCCTTCGGAGCGCGGACTTTTAGTCCGCAGCGGCTCGCGAGGGCGACTTGGCGTTGAAGGTTCCAACGCTGGCGGTCGATTTCACCCGCTGCGGACTTGGAAGTCCGCGCTCCGTCTGCTCTTGCCGTAAGAAATGTCCAAACTCCAGCGCACGCATCCTGCGTGCCGGTTCGGCGGCATCCCTGCTGCCATTGTTTCGAACACGACTGGGCCGCGATCCGCGACGCAAGATGCTTCGCGACCGGCCCGCACGGTTGCGGGTGTTACTGGCGCCGTCCCGAACCGTGAGTTGCGCGCCTTCAGCGTCGAGCTGACTGCGAAGTGGGCGAGCCCGGTTCGATGAACGGTTGGTTCTTTTGGAACAGCGCCAGCCGGGCGGCGACATTGGTGGCTTCAGGCCGGCGGGATGCCCGCAATTGTTCGAGAGCGCGGGTGGCGGTCTGGGTGGCGTCGGGGAATCGACCGGCGGCGGCGTAGGCGACGGCGAGCGTGTCGAGGCTCATCCAGTTTTGGTGGCCGGACTGGGCCACGAGTTGTTCGGACAGGCGAATGGCGGTGGCTGGATCGCGCTGGGCAGGGTCGGGATGCGTGGCCAGCATCCAGGCGAGGCCGAGGGTGGGGATGGTCGAGCCCGGCCGAAGTTGGACGGCTTCCCGGAAGCTGGCCAGAGCTTCCGTGCTGGCACCGCGTTCCTTTTGCAGCCAGCCCAGATTGTTGTGAGCCTCGGCGTAGCCTGGGGCGATCTGAATGACCTGGCGGTAGACCGCTTCGGCTTCCGTCATTTGACCGGCGCGTTCCAGCATGGCTCCAAGATTCAGCCGAGCCTGGGGATCGTTCGGTCGCAGTTCAACCGCGGCACGTCCGTGCTCAATCGCCTCGGCGGTTTGACCTGCGTCCAGCAATTGCAGTCCGAGCAGGGATCGAGCTTCGACAAAACGAGGATTGAGTTCGACCGCTTTTCGCAACGCGCGAATCGCTTCGCTCGAACGCCCGGCGCGCGATGCCCCTTTGCCCACTTCGAAGAGAATGACCGGATCGTTGGGCGCAAGCGCCTCGGCGCGGTTGGCGGCGCGATAGCCTTCGTCATTCTTCCCGGCCCAGAACAGCAGCTTCGCCAGCGTCACCAGCGCGTTCGCCTGTTCGCGGTCCGTGACGCGGGCTTCGACCGTTCTCTTCACATCCCGTTGCGCGGCCTCGGTCCAGGAAGGGGCGAATCGCAGCAGGCTCTCCTTCCTCATGACCCCCATAATCTCCAGGGCCAGCTGGCGATGCCCTTCGATGGTGGGGTGGACGTGGTCGAGAAACCAGTCCTCACCGGGGATGCCCTGCGCCGCCTGGCTCTTCATCAGGCGAACGAAATCCACGATCGGGGCGCCTTGTTGCCGAGCGACCTCCACGGTGGCGGCGAGCATCGGGCCGAGGGCGCGCAATGGGCAGACATCCTCGTCGCGGGCGCGTTCGAACGCTTCGAGGGCGGGGGCGGGACGTTTGAGCGCGGCCAGCACCTGCCCGCGCTGAAAGTGCGATTCCGCAAAGCGCGGATCGAGCGTGATGGCCTCGTCGAGTTGCTGCAGCGCCTCGTCGAGTCGACCGGCCTGACGGGCCAGGCTGGCGGACCGGCGCAGGGAATTCCACCGGGCGAGTTCAGCCGGAGTGAGTCCGGTCCGGTGTTCGCTCTTAAACGGTGCGCAATCGCGCAGATTGGAAGCGGGGTTGATGAAGATGACCTTCGCGCCCGCGCTGCGGGCGATGGTCACCATGCGGGCGAGATTGAACCGATAGTGATCGATGATCTTGGTCTGTTGAATATCATCTCGATGATACGACTGCGGCCCGACGGTTCGATCGAGGATTGCTTCGGGGTTCTCCGGGAGTTGGGTGGCGTTGGTGGATGCCGCTGCCGGTGGAGGCCCCGGGCGAGCGCGATCCAGGCCGGTCTTCATCGCCGTGTAAAGCCGCGTTTGGCTGAGCAACGCGCCGAGTCCGCGGAGCGACTCGGGCATGGCGATGATCTGGCCGTAGGACCGTTGTTCAAGGAACTCGTTGTGGGCCGACAAGACGATGAACAGGTCGGGCTGATACCGGACCAGTTCCTCCATCAGCAATGCTTCGCGGTAGCTGGCGTAGCTGATGCCGCCCGCGTTGATGAGTTCCCACGAGCGCGACGGATCCGCTTTGGGGAGCATCTCGCGGAGCCAGCCGCAGAACGACGTTGAGTCCGTGTAAGGATGTCCGTAGGTGGTCGAGCCGCCGAGGCAGAAGATCCGATACGTGTTGGGCGGTTTGCGGGCGTTGAAACGTTGTTGATTCAGGATGCGACGTTTGTTCTCGGCGGTGACGAGCACGCCCGAATCAGGCGCGGTCGGATCGGGGACGAAGTGCGGGACATTGCGTGCGAAACCGACGTAGGGATCCGGCTGGTAGCTGGCGACGCGGACTCCCACCAGGGCGAGCAGGCCTTCCGTGGCAGCCAACAGAAACGCGCAAGTGCCCAGGCCAAACAGCACCTTTTTCCAAAAGGGTAGCGCTGCGGCTCTGGAAGCGGCCGCGGTTGGCTTCCTTCTCTGACGCTGGCTCCGGCTCATGGCAGTCCAGGGTGTCCGGCCGATCGTGTGGTCGGGCCATGCGGGCACACAATGCCATTGGCCTGAATTCAGGAAATACGGTGGACGGGCGAATAGTGAAACTCCGGCGGCCGTCGGCAAGCCTGAATTTTGGCCAAAATGTTGGCCTTGCCACGTGGGGCGCTTTCCCCTACTCGTTGCGGCGCCGGCCAATCAGGCTGAATTGAGGGTCGATGTGGCTGGCAACAACACAAACCAACTCGAACGCAACCATGTCATCGCTTGCCGGAAAGCTCGGAATTGTCTTTGGCGTCGCCAACAAACGCTCGATCGCTTGGGCCATTGCCCAGGCCTGGCACAAGGCGGGCGCCCGCCTGGCCTTCACCTATCAGGGCGAGCGCCTGAAGGAAAACGTCGAGGAACTCGCCGGCACCTTTGGCGCCGACACGTTGATCATGCCGTGCGACGTGACCAAGGACGAAGACATCGCCCGGGTGTTTGCCGAGGTGGGACAGAAGTTCGGCAAACTCCATTTGTTGCTGCATTCCGTTGCCTTTGCGCCGAAGGACGCGCTGGAAGGCGAGTTCGTCAACACCAGCCGCGAAGCCTACCGGGTTGCTCATGACATCAGCGCCTATTCGCTCGTTGCCCTCGCGCGGTCGGCGGCGCCGCTCATGACCGAAGGCGGCAGCATTGTGGCCATGAGCTACTACGGCGCCGAGAAAGTCGTGCCGCATTACAACGTGATGGGCGTGGCCAAGGCTTCGCTCGAAGCCAGCACGCGCTATCTGGCCTATGATTTGGGTCCGAAGAAGATTCGCGTGAACTGCATCAGCGCCGGTCCGGTGAACACCCTGGCGGCGCGCGGCATTTCCGGATTTACCGAGATGCTGAAGCACTACGAGGCGCACGCCCCCTTGAAGCGGAATGTGGTGCCCGATGAACTCGGTGCGACCGGCGCTTTTCTCGCCAGCGACGGCGCCGCGGCCATCACCGGCCAGGTCCTCTACGTTGATTGCGGCTACCAGATCATGGGTATGTAAAGGCAGTGCCCAGTGCTCAGTGCTCAGTGCGCCCATCATTCGTCATTCGTCATTCGTCATTCGTCATTCGTCATTCGTCATTCGTCATTCGTCACTGAGCACGGGCACTGAGCACTGAGCACTGAGCACCTGGTCTTTGGGGGTAGGGGCTGGTGCAAATGCATTGCCAGACTCGCCGGGTTCTGCGACAAACTGGGCCCATCATCACGGTCCACGTTGTTATGAAATCATTCTCCCCCATTGCATTCCCGTTTGTACGGCGCGCCCTCGTTGCGGTGCTTGCGTTTGCCTTCCCGATCGGGCTTCGGGCCGCTTCGCCGGTGGTCATCACTGAATTCATGGCGGCCAACTCGACCACTTTGGTCGACGAAGACGGGGACGCCTCCGACTGGATCGAACTCAGCAACGTTTCCAGTGCGACCGTTAATTTGTTCCGCTGGTCGCTGACCGACAGTCCGGGCAGCCTGACCAAGTGGCAGTTTCCGGCGACCAATCTGCCGCCGGGCGGTTTTCTCGTGGTGTTCGCCTCCGAAAAGAACCGCCGCACGCCGGGCGCGCCGCTGCACACGAACTTCAAGCTGAGTGCCTCGGGTGAATATCTGGCCTTGGTTGAAGCCGACGGCGCCACGATCGCCAGCCAGTTTGCGCCGTCCTTTGGGCCGCAAGTACAGGATGTTTCCTACGGGTTTGGCGTTCTGAGCACGAACTTCACCGTGGTGACCACCGGCGCAGTGGTCCGCGCGCTGGTGCCGTCCAACGGTGGACTCGGCACGACCTGGACGCTGCCGGAATTTGATGATTCCGCTTGGACCGCCGGCGCGGGCGCGGTCGGCTTCGACACCGGAGTGGTGGAACCGTCGGAGGACCTGTTCGCCACGGCGGTGGCCGCCGCGGCGCCGATTGCCTGGTGGAGGTTTGAGGAAACAACGGGAACGTCGGCGGCGAACGCCGGCACACTTGGTGCGGCGGTGAGCGCCACCTACGCGGGCAATCCCACCCTCGGCCAACCGGGACCGCGTCCGCCGGCGCAGGGCGGTTTTGAGGCCGGCAATGTGGCCCCCCGGCTCAACGGCACGTCGGGTCGCATTCAAGTGACGGACAATGCCGCGTTCGACTTTGGCAATGGCGCCTATTCCATCGCCATGTGGTTTAACCCGGCCAATCCGACGGCGCGCGGCGATCTTTTCACCTACAAGGCGTCGGGCAACGATTATGGCATTCACCTCGCCTCGTCCGGCGCCAATACGATCAGCGTCTACCACAACGCCTTCATCGGCACCGGTGGCAGCGTGTCGGCCAATCAATGGTATTTCCTCGTCGTGACCCGCAACGCCAGCGGCTTGACCACGGCCTATCTCAATGGCGCGGTGATCCTCAGTGGAAACGACGGCGCTTCGATGAGCATTGCCAACGATCTGCTCATTGGCTCGAACCACGGCGGCACGCCGTCGTCACCGAGCGCCCTGTTCAACGGCCTCATCGACGAGGTCGCCATCTACAACCGGGCCCTCGGCGTCGACGAGATCTCCGCCCAGTATCAATCGTCCGTCAGCGGTGGAACGTCCTACGCCCCGTACCTTGGCCTCGATTTGCGTAGCGCCATGCACGGGGTCAATAGCTCCGCTTACCTGCGCATTCCGTTCAACCTCGCCGACGCGTCCGCCGTGGACCGCTTGAAACTGCGGTTGCGCTACGACGACGGTTTCGTCGCTTACCTGAACGGGCAGGAGGTGCTTTCGGTCAACGCGGCCGAGACCAACGACTGGAACGCAGCCGCGACGGCGCGTCATTCCGATCGTTCGGCCGTAAACTTTGAGGACTTCGATTTGAACGATGGCCGCAGCGCGCTGCGGACGGGCGCCAATGTGCTCGCCATTCACGGCTTGAACATCAGCGCGGCCAACGCCGACTTCCTGCTCCAGGCAGAGCTGGTCGGGACGAGCTTTGGCGATTTGGGAACCGAGCCGCGCTACTTCAGCGTGCCCACCCCCGGTGATCTGAACGGAACGGGCACCGCCGATCTCGGCCCGATCATCACTGGCGTTCGCTTCACCCCCGCGCTGCCGGTCCGTCCGCGCGACACGGACGACATCACGGTGGTCGCCCGGGTCACCCCGTCCTTCGCGCCGATCAACACCATCACCCTGCGTTATCGCGTGATGTATGGAGTGACCAACTCGTTGCCGATGCTCGATGACGGGTTGCATGGCGACGGCCTGGCGGGTGATGGCGTCTACGGCGCAGTGATTCCGGCGTCAGCCTCGACCCCGGGTCAGATGGTGCGTTTCCTTGTGGCCGCCTCGGACGCGGCGGGGAGGACATCGCGCTGGCCGTTGTTTGAAGATCCGCTGGGTTCGGCCGAATACCTTGGCACCGTGGTCGCCGATCCTTCCGTGGTCAGTGCGCTGCCGATTTACGAATGGTTCACCGAGAACGTGGCGGCGTCGACGACCCGGGCGGGCACGCGGGCCTCGGTGTTTTTGAACGGCGAATTTTTTGACAACGTGTTTGTGCGGACTCGTGGCTCGGCCACCACGGTGGGGCAGAAGTTCGATTTCAACCGGGGCGAACACATCAAGATGAACGATGTCGTCGGGCGGGTGGAGGAGGTCAACCTGAACGGGACCGGCTCCGACACCACCTATCTTCGTCCGCCGCTGGCGTTCGAAACCTTCGGCATCGCGGGAAGCCTGACCCTCAACTGTTTCACCATGCAGTTGCGACGTAACGGCGGGCCCGATCGGGTGGCGAATTACGTGGAGCAACCCGACGACGAATACCTCCAGGCCCGCGGGCTCGATCCCGAGGGCGCGCTCTACAAGTTTGATCAACGCTCGAACCTGAATCCCGTGTTTTCCGATTCCACCGATGGCGTGCAGAAACGCACACGGCGGAACGAAGACAACTCCGACCTCCAGGGCCTGGTGAACGGCCTGCTCCTGACCAACCAGACCCAGCGCATCGCGCACTTCTTCGACAACGTCAATGTGCCGAACCTGATTAATTTTGTGGCGGTGCGGGCCATCAACATGGATTCGGACGACGCGCGCAAAAACTTTTACATGTATCGTGACACCCGGGGGAACCGGGAGTGGTCGATGCTGCCGTGGGACAAGGACTGGACCTACGGGATCGAAGGCGACGGCGGGACGTTCCTGCATCATCCGTTCTTCGGGGATCAGTTCCACGCCAAGCAGAATGCAAATCAATACAGTGTGATGTGGACGGTCATCTTCAACGATCCGCCGACGCGCGAGATGTATTTGCGGCGATTGCGCACCTTGATGGATCAGTATCTGCAGCCGCCCGGCACGCCGCCGTCGGAAGGCTGGTTCGAGCGCCGCGTCGATCAGAAATACTCCCTGGTTTCGAGCGCATTGCCGGGCATTGGCGCGGCGGTCAGCGCGTTGCGCGCCTGGTTTCCCACCCGGCGGACGGATTTGTTCATCACCTATGCAGTCACCAATACCGCTCAGGCTGTCACCAACCGCCTGATCCCGGGACCGCAGCCGATCAACGTCGCGGTCAGCATCGGGGCCGTCGAATACAACCCAGCCTCCGGCAACCAGGCCGAGGAATACATTTGTATCACCAACAGCCTGCCGTTCGCGGTCGATATCTCGGACTGGCGGCTGGAAGGCGCGGTGCAACACAAGTTCGCCGCCGGCACGGTCGTTCGTGGCACCAACGTGATGTACGTCTCACCCGATGTGAATGCCTTCCGCGCCCGGGCCACCGGGCCGCGGGGTGGCCTGGGCCTCTTTGTTCAGGGCAACTATCAGGGTCAGTTGTCGGCGCGCGGCGAAGCTATCCGCCTCGTCGATCCGTTTGGCAATGTCCGTCAGACCCTCGATTACCCCGGCGCACCCAGCCTCCCTCAGCAGTTCCTGCGTGTGACCGAGATCATGTATCGACCTGCTGCCTTGGCGGGCAACACCAACGGCCCGGAGGAATTCGAGTTCATCGAACTGCGCAACATTTCAACCAATGTGACCATCAGCCTCGCCGGCGTCCGCTTCGTCAACGGCATCGAGTTCAACTTCACCGGCAGTGCGGTGACCAGCCTGGCGCCAGGCGCGCGCGTCTTGGTGGTGGGAAATCTCACGGCGTTTACCGCCCGCTACGGAACGGTGGCTAACGTCGCGGGCCAGTATGTGGGCTCCCTCGACAACGGCGGTGAACGAATTCAGCTCGTCGACGCTCGCGGTGAGGAAATCCTCGATTTCACCTACAACAATGCCTGGTATCCAACGACGGACGGCGTCGGTTTCTCGCTGGTGGTGCCCGATCAAAACCAAAACACCCCGCCCGAGAACTGGGGCGACGCAGCCACGTGGTGGCCCAGCCCAGTGGCCGACGGCACGCCCGGCGCCGATGACGGTTTTTGGACCCTTTATCCGCGCGTTCGCATTAACGAGGTCCTGTCCCGCTCTGACCTGCCGCCGCCCGCGGACAGCATTGAGTTGTTCAACGATTTCGACCTGCCGGCAAATATCGGGGGTTGGTATCTGACCGACGACTTCCGGACGCCGCGCAAATTTCGCATTCCCGACGGCGTCGTCATTCCTCCAGGCGGATATCGGGTCCTGACGGAGTCGGACTTCAATCCCGGCGGGGTCGGGTTCGCGCTCAGCTCGGATGGCGATGCCGTCTGGCTGTTCGGTGCGGATGCGAACGGTCGGCTGACCGGCTACTACGACGGCTTCAGCTTCGGGCCGGCCGAGGACGGAGTGACGTTTGGCCGCCACGTGATCAGCACCGGCGAGGAAAAGTATGTGGCGCAGTCCGCCCGGACTCTTGGGGGCGCCAATGCCGGTCCTCGCGTTGGCCCGGTGGTGATCAGCGAGATTATGTATCATCCGGTCGACAACGCCGATGGCAGCGACAACTCGCTTGATGAGTATGTTGAGCTCACGAACATCTCGGGCGCGAGCGTTGCCCTGGCCGATGCGACGATTGCGACCAATACCTGGCGGGTGTCGGGTGGGGTGGATTTTGCGTTTCCACCCGGGCGTTCGCTGGCCGCAGGTGAGTCGTTGTTGTTGGTGAATTTCGATCCCGCCGAGGCCAGCCGGTTGGCTGCGTTCCGCGCCCGTTTTGCCGTCGGTGCTGCCGTCGCGGTCCTCGGGCCGTACAGCGGGAAGCTCAACAATGACGGCGATGACGTGGAATTGAAAAAGCCGACGACGCCGTTGCCGTCGGGTGTTCCGTATGTGCTGGTCGACAAAGTCGGCTATGAGGACGCCTTGCCCTGGCCGGCGGGTGCGGATGGCACTGGGCTTTCGTTGCAGCGACGTGTGGCTTCGGCTTACGGAAACGATCCCGCCAACTGGGTCGCGGCTGCGCCAACCGCTGCGAGTGCGAATGTTCCGCCAGGTAATGCGCCGGTGATCTTGAGCCAGCCGCAGAGCCAGATCGTCGTGGCGTTCTCCAGCGCGAGCTTGAGCGTCACCGCGGGCGGAGATGGTCCGCTCCGTTATCAATGGCGGCGAAACGGAACCATCCTCCCCGGAGCGACGAACTCGGTGCTGCTGCTGAGCAATATCCAGCCGCAGCAGAATGGGGCCTACTCGTGCGTGGTGGCCAACGCGGCGGGATCAGCCGTCAGCACCAGCGCCGTCATCGGGCTGGTCTATGGCGCCGCCATCCTGGAGCAGCCGCAAAGCGTCAGCTTGCGGGGGTCGACGAACACGGTGGACTACGGAAGCACCACCAACCGCAGCGCGACTTTCAATGTGGTTGCCTCCAGTTTCTCGCCGATCACCTACCAGTGGAGGTTCAACGGCGCGCCGATTCCGGGCGCCACGGCGGCGTCCTTGACGGTGTCCAACGTCACGCTGGCGCAGGACGGCCTTTACGATGTTGTGGTCACTGATGCGATCGGAGCTTTGCCGAGTGTTCCCGCTCGATTGTCGGTGCTGCTCAATCCGATGTTCGTGCAGGTGCCGGTGAGTCAAACGGTGGTGGCGGGGGGCAATCTGACCTTGAGCGTGGCAATCTCCGGCAATCCGCCGCCGTTCCGCTACGAATGGCGGCGCGGCTCGGCCCCGATTTCCTTGCAGAGCGCGGCTCCGGAACCGGTGAACGTTGTCACCCTAAACTCCACCGCTGCGGGGTTCGTGCTGCCGGCCGGGATGTCTTCCACCAACTATTCGGGTCGCGTCGTGATCACCAATGCGGCGTCGGGATCTCCGGGCATCAACGCGCAGTTCACCGTGACGGTGCTGGCTGACACGGACGGTGATGGCCTGGCCGATGCGTGGGAGCAGACCTATTTCGGCAGCCCGACCGGCGCGAACCGGGATGCGGACAGTGACGGCGACGGGATGTTGAACTGGCAGGAGCAGGTTGCGGGCACCGATCCGACCAGCGCAGCCAGTTATCTCAAGATCGAGGCACCAACGGGTTCCGGTCCGAGCACGCTAACCTTTGGAGCGGTGGCCAGTCGGGCTTATTACCTGCAGGTGGCAGACGGTTTGGCGTCCGGCGGTTGGTCGACCTTGGCGGCATTGCCTGCCCGGACCACCAACTGGACCGCGACCGTTTCCGATTCAGTCGCAGGCACGAACCGGTTCTACCGCGTGATGACGCCGTAGAGTGGCGGTCGAGTCCATCGAATGGCTCGATCGCCAACCCAGCCCGCTGGGCTGGGCTGAGAGATCACGTGCCGTTGGCGCTTGAGCCGACCCAATACGCCGCCGGGACGGCGAGGACTCCTCCGGAGAAACGGTTCATGGGAAGCCACCTGTTTCCTTTAGACCTGCTCACCAGGCATGAACCTGCGGACTGCTCCACCTCACCCGGTTCCGACCTCGCGCGGGCGAGTTCGGAACCTGCCCTCTCCCCCGCAGGGCGGCGGAGAGGGTTACGCGGTCGACCGCACCGACTAACAAATTGCTCGATCGCCGCGCCGCCCGCCTGCGTGTCGATCCGGCCCCCGAAAGGCCACGACGTTGCCGACGGCCGATCCCATCACCGCGCGGTCGCTGAAGTTCCCCCTCTCCTTGGGGAGAGGGTTGGGGTGAGGGAGGATCGCGACGGCGGTTCGCGTTCGTCCGCGAGCCGGAGACGACGCCTGAAGGTTCGTTCGTGCGCCGCCGATTCCACCCGCTGCGGGCCGCAGGCCCGCGCTCCGGAGGGGAGGTTCATGGGAAGCCGCCCGTTCCTGTTTGACCTGCTCACCAGACATGAACCGCTAACTGCTCGGACGGACCGCGGGCTTTCAGCCCGCAGCGGCGCGAGCCGGAGACGACGCCTGAGGGTTCGTTCGTACGCCGCCGATTCCACCCGCTGCGGGCCGCAGGCCCGCGCTCCGGAGGGGGCTTCGCCTGAACCGACGAAGGTTCCCCCTCACCCGAGGCCGCTTCGCGGGGCCACCCTTGGGCGCGGCGACGTCGTGGTGTCGATCGCTTCGTCGGCGCGTAACGGCGCATAACGGCGCATAACGGCGCATAACGGCGCATAACGGCGCCGCGCCAAACCTTGCGCGCGCGTTTTACTTCTTCAGGTCCGGCGAATTGACCGTCAGCATTTTGATGCTGAAGCCTTGGGGAGTGACCGCCGCGGTGGTGACGGCCTGATAAAAGTATTTGGAGATTTGTTCGAAGGGCGGCAGGAGCGAGAAGTCGACCCAGTCCTTGAACTTGTCGGTGTTTCCGGCCATGCCGAATCGGCCGGCCAGCGGAGACGAGGTGAAGAGATTGGCGAGCGTGCCGGACTCCTTCTTCAACGTCTCGAATTGTGCGCGGGTGGTTTCGCGCTGGTTTTCGAAGCTGAAGAACCCGGTGCCCATGCCGCCGATCTTCTGGACGGCGTCGGCGAGTCCGGGGGTGTCGCGCAGGGCCTTGCCGGCGCCATCGCTGCTCCGGAGATATTCTTCCAACAGGGAAATCTCCGTCGTCAGCGCCACGTAGCCGCCGCTGGCGGAGTAGTGGAGAGTACGTTCCACGGGCTTGCCGCCGCCCGCGGACATGCCCGCGGGAAGCCCGAGAGCGTAAACTTTGCGACCGAGGAACTCGCGCTCCTTGAACTTGCTGGCCTGCGCGGGCATCAACGCGGTCAACGCCCGAATCGAGGAGGCCAGCTGTTCCGGGCGGGCGGAACTGATCAGGGTGAGCGACGGGTTGGCGTTCAGATCGTCGATCGTTTGGCGGCGGGGGGCTTTTTCCACCGTGATGATGTCATCGCCGAGATTTTGGATGAGACTTTTGCGGAGATCAAAATTGGGGTCCTGATCCTTGCCGGCGTTTTCGAGCACCATCTTGACGACGCCGGCGAATTGCGGAATCGCGTCGCCCAGGGCTTTCTCGAGGATGTCCCAGGTCTTCGGCAGATCGAGGCGGAAGCGGGAGAACTTGACGGTGTCAGCGGGGACGAACGGCGGCGGCGAGGCGTCCTTGGTTTCGAAGGCGAGCATTTTGACCAATCCGCGCCGGCTGGACTCGGGCGCGTCGATGTTGAGGCCGACCAGCGGGCCTTCGGGCGTGTCCTTGAAATGCACGGCGAGGGCGTTGAGGGCGTTCAAGCCCAGCGCGCTGATGATCTTGTCGGGGGACATGCCGAAGCCCTGCGCTCCGCCTTGATCCTGGCCGGCGTTCTTGGTGAAGAGCTCAAGGATTGACTTCACGTTGACCCAGCCGTAGGCCTTCGCGTCGCGAAAGTTGGCCTGGTGGCTGCCGGCATAGGCGGACTGATCGGCGAGCACGCCGGCGCCGCCACCCGATTGGTTGACCAGGACCTTTTCCAAATCCTTGGGGGAATTGCCCAATAGCAAAAGGGATCCCGACTGACCGAGCATCCATTCGACTTTGGAGGGCTTGTCGTCGTCGTTCCTGGGAGCGCCGTCCGGCTTCGGGAATACCTTGTCGAGCACCTTGGTCAATTCGTCGGAATTGAAGATCAACGTGGTGAACTCGACGTCGCGGATGCGATCCGTCCGCGTCTTCTTGCCGCTGTCGATCCACTTCTTGCGCAGAGCAGTGAGGTTCGTTTGCAGTTGGGCGGCGCGGTCACGGGTGTCGACGAGCAGCACAAAACCGGTGGTCGATTCTTCGTCCGCCTTCTTCGGGCCGTTGGCGCTGACCGCCAAGGTGACCTGGCCTTGGGCCAGTCCGGAGTAGTCGGAAAACTTCAGCCCGAATTCCTTCTCCAATGGCGCGACAAGGTCGGAGTTGAACTTGGCCATGAACTTGTCCCGAAACGCTTTCATCGCCGGGTCGCTCCAAAACTGGCTGGCGGACGATTTGGCCAGCACTTCGCGGCTGCTGGCGTAGTCCGGCACGGTCAACAGGCCCAGAGTGTCCGCTGGCAGCAGTCTTTCGGGAGGCGGGACAGGGGCGCCGAAGGCGAGGCCGACCGGTCCGAGCAGGGCGAGGAGGAGGGCGGCGGACAATGGGCGGCGCAGGGTGGGCATCTTCATAGTTTCAAAGCGAATGAGCTGGGCGTGATGGTTACCGTCTGGTTTGGGGCCGAATTAGCGAGCGTCCGGCGCTTTGGCGTTGGTATCGGCGCCAAGGCCCGCCTGCTGAAGCCGGCTGGGAGGCTCCAGGTAACGGAACGGATTGCTGGGATTGTCGGTGTCGTAGGCGTAGGCGTCCCGGTGCTTGAGGAAATATTTAACGTTCTCCACCGGAATGGCGAAGCCAATGCCTTCGCCGAAGATCTTCATGTTCGTCACCCCGGTGACCTCGCCTCGCAGGTTGAACAACGGGCCACCGCTATTGCCGGGATTGATCTGGGCCGTCGTCTGGAGATAAAGCGCGCCCTGAAACTGGCGCGTCTTCGTGCTGACAATCCCCTCGGTCACCGTGCGCTCAAGACCGAGCGGACTCCCAATCGCGAACACCCGCTCGCCGACCGCCAGCTGATCGGAATCGCCCAGCGGCACGAAGGCAAACTTCGGCGCGTCCTTGTCCTCCACCTTGAGCAAGGTGAGGTCCTGAAACTTGTTCATCGCGACGATGCGCACCTGCTTGTAAACCCGACGCTCAAGTTGCCCGTTGCGCTGATGGTAAACCTCGATGCCGATCTGGGTCTCGCCTTCGATCACGTGAAAGTTGGTGATCAGGTAGCCTTCTTCGTTGAGAAAAAATCCCGAGCCAAGCCCGCCGGGAGTGCGCACCTGAACGACGGCTTCTCCCAGTTGACTCACCAATTCCCGAACGGGCCGCTCGGGGCTAAGCGTGCGGGCGCTCCGGAACAGTTCGGACGGCGTTCCGGCGGACGCCGCCGGAGTGGTCGCCGTGGCCGGTTCGCGCTCAGGCCGATCGGCTTTGACCGGCTTGTCGGATCTCTTGGTGCTGGGCGCGGGCGCCTCGTCGGAGGTCACCCTGGCCACCGCGCTGCGCGGAACGGCGAGCACGGTGAATCCCAGATCCACGACGACCGTGTCCCGTTTGGTGACGAGGATCTTGCCCGTCAGGCTGGCGTTGTCCTTCAGGACGATGGTTTCGGCCATGGCCGATCCAAGGCTGCTGGCGAGGACTCCGATGGTCACGGCGCGGACAATCATGCCGGGGACCATAGCGGCGGAGGGGGGGTGTGACAAGGGCGGGTTCTGCGCTCTGAACCGCGTAAGATTCCGTGACCGCAGATTCACGCTGATAAACGCAGAGAAAGACCGGCGATCCTTGATGGTGATGACTCGAACCATCATCGATAGGTGGTCGTCAGACTAATCTCTCAATCAATCCCGAAATATCCGCGTCCACCTGCGTTCATCGGCGGTTTTCAAATCCGGTCTCGGGAGCTACGCGAGCTTGGCTCGACGTTGCTTCCGCGCTGCTAGCAGTTCATCGCGTGTGTTGAGATTGTCGAGGGTGGCGTGGTCCCGGGCGGCGATGGCGACCGGCCGCGCCTGCAGGGTCCCGACGAGTTGTTGCAGGGACCAACGCCCGGCCTGGATTTCCGCAGCGATGAATTCAGCGGCGTCAGAGCGGATGATGAACGGAAAACCGGCCCGGCCGTTCACGGTGGCAAAGCAAGCCCGATCCCGCGCGCGAAAGTGGCGAAGGATGCGGCGAAGAATTGCCTCGGTGACGAACGGCATGTCGCAGGCGAGAAACAGCACGGCTTCGGCGTCGCTGGGTTGCAGGGCGGTGTAAATGCCGCTGAGCGGTCCGCAGGGCGGGATGATGTCTTTGCGGATAACCCGAATTGGCAGGCCCAGCGCTTGGGCCGTCGTGCGGACATGGGCGAGCAACGAACGTGAGCCCAGCTGGACGCCGGCTTTGTCGCGCCCCATGCGCGAGCTGCGGCCACCTGCCAAAATGGCGATGGAAAGCGGCTGCTTCAGGCTTGCCGGCCGGGAAGGTGCAGGGGGAGCTTTCAAGACTTCCGCACTCGTGCCCACGGGCCAGGCATTTCGGGTAGGACGGGCGCTCCGCCGCCCGCCGCCGAAGCGGTGTGGCCCATGTCTCTTCGGACCCGCTTGGTTGATGGCACCGTTGTCCGCGTGACCGGCGCGCTGCGGAGAGCGCGCCCTACCTTTCGGTTCATCGTGCCCGGGCCTCCCAGCCTCACAGCGTGAAACCAGCCGCTTGCGCGTCTGCCGCGAACATCTTGACCGTGTCGAGCGAGAGCGCGCCGAGATCGGTTCCGACCATTTTCAGGGCCTTGTTCAGGATGTCGTGCGGGACGGTGACGATCTGACAGCCGCAGTCGTCGGCTTGGAAAATATTGAGCACTTCGCGCACGCTGGCCCAGAGCAACTCCGCCTTGGGCTGGCCGCCGAGCAACGCCAGGCTGGCGCGCATCAGGGGTTCGGGATTGACGCCAGTGTCCGCGATGCGTCCCGCGAAGACCGAGACGACGGACGGCACCGCGGGGTTGAGGGCTTCGGCGACGCCGCGAACCTGATCCAGGGTCAGGAGGGCGGTGATGTTCAGCTGGGCGCCGTCGCGTGCGAGGTCTCGAATGACCGGCAGCGTGGATTCACCGCGAGTGTTGGTGATGGGAATCTTGATGTAAACGTTGCGACCCCACGCCGCGATCTTCAGGGCCTGGCGGCGCATCTCGGGCAGTTCGTCCGAGAAAACCTCAAACGAGATGGGCTTGCTCGTGACGGTCTGCAGCAGGTCGCGCGCGAACGCTTCGTAGTCCTTGACCCCCGCCTTGCGCATCAGGGTGGGATTGGTGGTCATGCCCTGGATGAGCGGGTTGGCGTTGAGCTTGAGGATCCCGTCCTTGTCCGCGCCGTCGGCGAAGAGCCTCACCTTCAGTTGCTGCAGCGTTTTTTGCATTTGTTGGAGGCAAACTAGCCGGGCGGAGCTTCCGCATCAACTCAGGGTTTGCCAGTGCCGAGGATCCAATCGGCGGCTTCGGCCAGGTTCTTAACGCGATGATCGGGCGCTTGCCGGAGTTCTTCCGCGTATTGGTAGTCGATGAGAATGGTCCGGCAGCCGGCGGCGTGCCCGCAGTCGATGTCGCGCCAGCGATCGCCGACCATGTAGCTCGCGGCCAGATCAATCCCCAGTTCCCGCGCCGCCCGTAGCAGCATTCCAGGACGTGGCTTCCGAAACTCATCCGGCGGCGATCCGCTCCCGCCGGGCGCATAGGAAACTTCCACTCGATCAATCGGCAGCTGCCGACACAGGTAGGCATGCAGTTCCTCCACCACTTCCTGACGGAGCGTACCACGGCCGACGTCCGGCTGGTTGGTTGCAACCACGAGCAGAAACCCGGCGGCCTTCAGCCGGTGACACGCGTCCGGCACGTCCGGCAGAAGCTCGAACTCAGCCAGACTCGTCGGCGGATACGGCCGGCCATCCCGCGTCAACGCGCGATTGATGACGCCATCACGATCCAAGAACACCGCGCGTTGCAGGGTAGGGGGCATGGGGAGTTTAGAATTTGGAATTTGGAATTTGGAATTTGGAATTTGGAATTTGGAATTTGGAATCTCCGGGTGCGGTCTGTGGAATCTGAAATCTAGAATCGCAATGCAGAAATGTTCCTCGGCTAATCAGCTGTTGGCATTTTTTCAGCCAGGCGCAGGTAGTGCCAGACCGCACTGATCTGGGCATCGCCGTTGCCCTCGAGCACGTCGGTGAGAGGGCTGGCGCCGGTGTCATCGAAATACACGGGCATCTTTGTCTGGGGCTCAACGCTCAGCGGGTTGCGGAACCAGCGGCGATAGTACGACGGCTGCAGGCGCTCGGCCGACCAAGCCAGGTTGATGCCCTCGCTTTCGAACACTTCCAGGGCCGGCTTCGGCCCGACCGCGTGGCAGGCCACGCACGAAAAGCCGCCGGACTTGCCAACCAATTTCCGGCCGGACTCTGCCGCCGCCGGGTCAACTGGGCCTTCGACGGGGGTGATGGGAGGAAAGCCGTGGAGAGCGGCCAAGCCGCGCGCGAGGTCCGCCGCACGACTTTTGAATGCTGGCATGCGGCCCTCGACCCAGATCTCGCCATTGGGATGTTGATCAAACCGGATTTTGTGCGGAATTTCTCCTGCCATGTATCGCCGGCTCCATTCAGGCCGTAACTTTCCGCCGAGGATCTCCATTCGCGGGATCAACTCGAGGCGTCCGTGACAGGCACTGCAATTGAGCGCCCGAGTTTCGCGCTCGGCGAACTCCGCGGGAACATGGCGTCGCAACGAGTCCAACCCCTCGCGGAGAAAACGACGCAGCGCCGCCCGCTGTTCCTCGGAGAATCCAAAGTCCACCGCCGGGGCCGAGCCAAGACATCCGCCGGCGCGATCCTGGGAGAGCGCTGTCGCCTCCAGACTGGGTGCCTTGAAGTCGTTTGGCAGATCGTGGCTGTGACAGTTCAAGCAGCCAACGCTTTGCACTCGCTGCCGCCCCCGTTCGATCAACGCCGCGGACGCAGGCTTCGGTGCGTCCTCTGCCGCTGCCGCGCCGCGCAAAAGAAATTCTTCCAGCTCCTTCGCTTCAGCCACGGACAAATGAAAGTTCGGCATGCGCGTCCACGCATAGCCCGCTTCCGGCGCCATCAGGTATTCCGCCAGTCGGCCCCGGGGAAATTTTTCGGCCAGATCCCGATGACTGAGCTTGGCGGGATCGGTGCCGGGCGCATTTGGAGGATGGTGGCAGGCGTCGCAGTTCAAGCGGTTGTAAAGTGAGCGCGAGGAAACCAGCGTCTTCGCCGGGGGCTCGGTTCGTCCCGCCGGGGTCTGTCGAGTTTGATAGGCGACGGGAACAGCGGGCCGGAGGCCATCGGGGGGCGTTGTCAGGGAGTTCAGGTAAGCGCCAACGGCAGCCGCGTCGTCGACGCTGCCGGCTCCGCGAAGCTTCGGCATGCGCGCCGTTGGACGCATCGCGCGAGGATCGCGCACCCAATGGGTCAACCAGTTGGCGCGACGGCGGCTGCCGATGCCCGCAAGCGTGGGGGCGTCCATCGATTGTTCCGGCAGGTTCGGCTTCTGAGACGGGCGCGTCTCCGCGTGACAATTCAGGCAGCGATGCTCGAGGAAAAGCTCGCGCCCGAGGGCGAGTTGGCGATCGGCGATCTGAGCTGGCGAGACGATGTGATTGAGGACGCTGGGAGGGATCGGGCTAAAGTTCGTGCCTTGCTCGGTCCAGCCGAGGCGGACGAATGAGTCGCCGGTGGTCGCGGAGCGGAACGTGGCCTTGAAGGCGTTCGATCCCTTGCTGAGTTGGATGGGGGCGCTGACCGGCGACGGTTCGTTCGTTCGACTGGCTTCCAAAACGGTTCGGCCGTTGAGTTCCAGCCGAAACCAGCCAGCGAGTTCTGCTTGGAAGACGAAGCTGCCCCGCAGTTCGGCCTGGACACTTCCCTCCCAGACCGCGGTGAACGGCCCAGGGGGGAGAAACGGGCTGGGGCTTTCTCCCGCTGCGACATAAAGAGCCACGCCGGGCAGGCTGGAATGATGAGTCCTTCCGCTCGCCGACCACGAGACGGCCAGCCCGGGCTCAGCCGTCGCCGTTGCTGGCGCTGTCGTGACGAGGGCAGCGATGGCCAGCCGCAGCGCAGTTGATCTCAACCGTTGAGTCATGGGAATCAGCATAGCCGGAACCCGGTCGCGCATCGTGTTGTGCGTAGACGCGGTAGTCAATCCAGCAGCCGCCGCCGGTTGTGATTGCGATTGCGATTGGAAGGGGCGGTTAGTGGTAACGCACGCATCCTGCGTGCCGGTTCTGGTGGCATCCCTGCCGCCCGTCACGAAATCGCTACCGCCAACCCTGCCTCGACGCAGGATGCGTCGCCACCGGCCCGCAGGATGCGGGCGTTACAGGCACGCGCCGGAGCCTAATCCATGCGAACGCCGGTCCCTCTCCGCGCTCTCCGCGCTCTCCGCGGTTTCACCATCTTATCCGTGGAGCAGGGCAGGGCCGGGTGCCATTGAAACTTCAGGTCAAGGAATGCGGGGAGAAAACGCAAAGACGCAAAGACGCAAAGACGCGAAGAAGACGACGGAGCGAAAATGATGGATTGGCTGGCTGAACCCGATCGATTCAGCGGAACGAAGAGAGAAGCGATTTCAACTCTCCGCCTTTGCGCCTTTGCGCCTTTGCGTTCGTTCCGGACTGCACGGCGGCCGAAGGCGTTCGAACGGAGGAATGCGTGCTCGCTGAGGGGGGGAAGTGACGGCGATGGGATTTCGGGGGGAACGCGGAGAATTTGAAAACTACTTCAGCTGACGGGTTGTTTACCATGGGTCGATCATGCTGACCCCGGGCCAGGCTCAACCGGACGCCGGTCCCTCTCCGCGCTCTCCGCCAGGGGTGCATCAAGCTCATAAGCAGGTTGCTGTCATTGATCATGATCGCCGTTCCGTCCGGGCCGAATCGGGATAGACCAGAAGCTGGCCGCGAGTAGGGCGGGGTCCATCTTTACCCGCCATCTTTTACCTGGGTTTGGGGCCATGAAGGCGGGACCTCAAGTCCTGGCCCTTGGTGTGCGCGTCGGTTCGATCCCTACCAGCCGTCGGAAGATGCCGTTTTCGGTAAAAGATGGGGGCCTGGCTTTCCGCGACCCCCGCGGTTTTAACCTTGAATCCGTGGAGCAGGGCAGGGTTGGTAATTGTCGTCGTCTTGGTTACTTTGGGGCCGGGTTCGACATGGACATGGACAACGCAAATCGTCTCACGCAGTTCGCCCGAATGATGGGGCTGACCGCAGGTCTGTTCGCCTTGGCCGGCGCGACCGTGGGGGCTGACCATGCCGACGTGACCGCGCCCGCGGGCGACGGCTGGCCGCGTCTGAGTTTCGTCCGGATCGAGATTGCCCCGCACGAAATGAGTTCGTTGCGGGGGGAGCCGCGCACCCGTGTGGCCGCGTCGTGGGCGGACGGCGGATCGACGGTCACCAATGTGTCGGTGCGCATCAAGGGACGCGTGGGCAGCTTTCGGTCGGTGGACGACAAGCCTTCCTTGACGGTGGACTTCGATCGGGGTGACCCGGGGCGGCGTCGGTTAGGCGTGACTCGGGTGCACCTGAACAACTCGGTGGAAGATCCAAGCTTTCAGCATCAGTGGCTGGCCGGGGAAATTTTCCGCGCGGCGGGTATTCCCGCGCCCCGGGTTGCTCATGCCGTGGTCACTCTCAACGGGCGACGGTTGGGTCTCTACGTCCTTCAGGAGGGGATCACCGATGACTTTTTGGGCCGCCATTTTTCGCCCGGCGTGGGGAATCTTTACGAGCCCGAGCCGGGCCCGGGCTGTGATGTGGATGGGCCCATGAAATTGAATCCGGGGCGCGGGGTATCGGATCGGTCTGATCTCGCGACTTTGGCCGAAGCGGCCCGTGAACCTGTGCCTTCGCGCCGTTGGGAACGTCTGGGCGAGGTTCTGGATCGGGATCGGTTCATCGACTATCTGGCGCTGGAAATTCTGCTCGCGCATCGTGACGGCTACGCGCTGGCGCGGAACAACTATCGGCTCTACCACGATCCTGTGAGCCATCGGTTTCAGTTTGTTCCCGTCGGTCTGGATCGACTGTTTGGGCGGCTCGAAGTGCCGTTGCGTCCACAGTTTGCCGGCCGCGTGGCGCAGGCCGTCCAGGGCACCGAAGCAGGGCGCGCCGCTTTGGCCATGCGCATCGGCACCCTGTTCACCAATCATCTCCTGGGCGTCGATTGGCCCCGACGGGTGGTGGCGAACGGCGAGGCTTTGGCGCCGGGGCTGAGCCGCGCCGAGGCGCGCTCGTTGCGACGGGAATGCGAGGACTTGGCGGAACGGATTCAGCGCCGGATCGATGCTGTCAGCCGACATCTGGCCGAGCCGGTAATGAGCCCGCTGATCTTCAACCAGGATGTTGCGCTCATTCCGGGACAACTCTGGCGTCCGGTCGATCCGCCGGACGGAGGACGGTTGCAACGCGTGACTCGGGAGGGGCGCGAGCAATTGTCCATTGCGGCTGGCCCGCGAACCTCCGCCTCATGGCGGGCCCGACTGCAATTGGAGCCCGGCCGTTATCGGGTGGAGGTGCCAGTCCGGACGCGGGGCCTCCGAGCGTTGCCGTTGGGACGCAATCAGGGCGTGGCTTTGACCGTGGACGGGGACCGGATCGGCACGACGCATTGGGAGCTTGGCGACGTGGACGGGATGATCCTGCGCACGGAATTCGCAGTCCGTGCCGGAAGCGAGCCGGCCGGGGCGGAGACGCCTTCCGTCGAGGTGTCATGTGTGCTCCGAGCCTCCGCTGGTGAGGCGTGGTTCGATTCGGAAGCTGCGCGTGTGATCCGCATGCGGTAGGGAGCGGACGCTTGCCAAGCGCCGGGTAACGTTGGGTGTGGCGCGCTTACGGAGTCATGGCAGTGAGGTCCCCGGATATCCCTGCCTCCCTTCCCTGCCAGTAAATGGCGGTCGCACGCCGAATTTTCCAAACGAACACCGCGCGGTTTTCACGGGCCGACGACCGGGTCAGCGGCGTCCGCCGATGGGCCAGAGGTAGTACGTGCCGTTGGTTTGTCCGGGCGTGCTTCTGGTGCCGGCCAGCAGCATGCCGTCCTCGGGCGCGAAGCGCAGCCAGCCCACCTCGCCACCCAAACGCAGGGACAGCGACTGGCGCTGGGCTTCGCGATTGAAGAAGCGGACGTAACCGTCCATGGATCCGCTGAGCAGCGTCCGGCCCTGGCGCGCAAACGCCAGCGCAGTGATGCCACCTGCGTCGCCCACGTAGTGCTCCAGCGGTCGCCCGCTGGGCAGGGCGAAGACCCGGATGTTGCCGTGCCAATCGCCGATTGCCGCGAGGTCTGAGCCGCCAGAAATGCCGACGGCATCGTATTGGCTCCCTTCTGCGAGGACGGTGATTCGATTCGCGGCGACCTCCCAGTAGACGGCTTTCATTTCGCCCAACGCGACGATTCCGCGGCCGTCCGGTGTTGGCTGAAACCAACCGGCTTTGAGCGCGCATTGCCCGATGGGCTTCCATTCAGTCGACGGCCGTTCGAGGGCGGACACCTGACGGTTGCGATCGAGCAGGAACAGGCGGCGCCCGTCCTGGGACATTTGCGGTTCCAGCCGTTCGGGTGAGGCGAGCGCCAGCGGGATTTCCCGCCACGTTCCCTGGGGCAGTTGGTATTCGCCCAGTCGACGTGCGTCCCAGGCCAGCAGGTTTGAACCGTCGGGAGAAAAGCGGATGGGCCGTCCGCGGACCGTGGCGATGATCTGCGTCGATTGCACCGACCAGACGCGGCATTCGGCCCGGTTGACCGAGCCTTGGTGCAGATAGGCCAGATAGCGGCCATCGGGCGAAAAGACCGGCGCTTGAAATTCGAGGTTGGCGACATTGTGCGGAAGGCGGATGGGGGAGGTTCGCCGGGTGGGCGGGACGTCCCATTCGCGGAGGGTACCGTCGGCGGAGGTGGAGAGCAGGCGGTTAGGCACTGGCAAGGGCGCGAGGCCGAGAATGCTTCCGCGGTGGCCTTGGAGCGCAAGCTCTTCGATGCCGGTCCGGGCTTCGAACACATGCAGACGTTGATCCGCGCCGCCTCCGACGACCAGCCGTTTGCCGTCGGTCAAAAAGATCAACTGCGTGGCGTGTTCCGGAAACGTTCGTCCGGCCACCTCCACGCGCTCGCCTCCGTCGATGTCGCTGAGCACGAGGCGTCCGCCGTCTTCGATTCGCGCGACCCGGGAGCCATCGGGTGAGAACGCGGCTTGAAACGTGGTGGCCTTGGACTGGAACCAATTTTGCAGGTGCGTGTTGGTGGCGTTCCACACGGCGATCGCGCCGTTGCGCGCCGCCACGAGCAGCTCTTGTCCGTCCTGCGTCCACTGCAGCGCCGCGGTTCCGATCTGGGGGAACGTGGCGATCGGTTTCAACGGAGAGCCCTCCATGATCACGAGCGTTCCGGCCTTCTCCAGGTTGCTGTCCGACATCCGGCCGATGGCCAACCGCTGTCGTTCCGGCGACCAGGCCAGCCGGTTGCCTCCGTTGGTGGCCCAACGTTCGCTCTGCCCTGAAGTCCACGAATATGCGGTGATCGCGCGGGCGCTGGCGGCGATGATGCGACGATTCGGTTCGTCGAGGGCAAGGGCGACTTCGCCGGCTCGGAACCACGGGGCGGGCCAAGTGGTGTGGGCGGACGAACCCTCGGTCCAGAACAGGAGCTGCCCCGGCAGGGCGACGGCGAAGGTACGGTCCGCGTTGTTGGCCGCGATGGCCAGCACGGGACCATTGGTGGCGAGCAGCGTGCGTCGGTCTTGATCCTCCGCGGTGACCTTCAGCAGTTGCCATTCGATCTCGCTGCGATCGTCGGGGCCGGAGCCCCAGCCGTCGCCGTCGAGAAACGCGTGCGCGCGGGAGAAGCTGCCCTCGTCGAGACTGTTGTTGGCGAGATTCAGGTCGAGCACGTGCCGGTAGAAACGGCCTTGCGCTTCGATGCGCCGGGAGGCGCGCCAGTTGGCGATGGAAGCACCTCCCAGCATCAGGGCCACGACGCTGACGCCGGCCAGGGCGGCAAGAGCGGGCCGGCGACGGCACCAATGGACGAAGCGTTCGGGGCCGGAGATATGGCGGGCGAGGATCGGTTCGTGTTCGAGCCAGCGGCGGAGGTCTTCCGCCAGGGCCTCGGCCGACGCGTAACGCCCGTGCGGCTCCTTGACCAGGCAGCGCCGGCAGATCGTCGTGAGATCGCGATCGATCTGACGGTTCAACGCCTGCAGATTTGGCGGCTCATCCTCCCGGATCCGGCGGAGAATTTCCTCGCGGTTGTCGCCCTGAAACGGGACGCGCAGCGTGAGCAATTCGTGCAGAATGACGCCGAGGCTCCAGATGTCGGTGGCGACCGTGACCTTTTTGGCGTCGCCGGCGGCCTGCTCGGGCGACATGTAAGGGACCGTGCCGACAAGGCTCAGGGTTTGGGTCAGGTCGAGATTGGAGAACTCCAGTTTGGCGACGCCGAAGTCGACGATCTGCGGCTCGCGACTGTTTTCCATCAGAATGTTGCTGGGCTTGAGATCGCGATGGAGCACCCCGTGTTCGTGGGCGTGGTGAACGGCGAGAGCGATCGTGCGCACCCATTGCGCGGCCTCCGTTGCGGCCACGGGCGTGGTTCGATCGGCCAACAAGCTGGCCAGGCTCGGCCCATCCACCAGCTTCATGCTGTAGTAGGGCGTGCCGTCGATCTCGCCGGTTTCGAACAGAGGAACAATGTTCGGGTGGTCCAACGCACCCAGGGCACGGATCTCCTCGCGAAAACGATCGCGAAGCGCGACGGGTGCTTCCGGGCCGGTAGAGAGAATCTTCAGCGCCACCTGACGGCTGTGCTCCTTGTGCCAGGCCCGGTAAACGCTGCCCATCGCGCCGTGACCAATGCGCTCCAGCGCCGTGTAACCGGCGAAGCCGGACGGATCGAGCCCGGGAGAGTTCATGGGGCCAAGGCTCATGTCGAATATCCGAAAGGCATGGGGCCTAAAGAATGCCGCCCAGATAGCGCTTCAGGCACATCAGTTCCGCCTCGAATTCCTTGTCATCGCTGACGGTCAGGCGGATCTCTTTCCGGATCGATTGCTCGAGCCGGTCGCGGAACCGGTGATACTCCACGCGCACGCGGTTGACCGTCCAGCCGAGGCGGCTGGCAGCGTCGGTCTGACTGGTGGCCTGGGTCGCGCCGGGCAGAAGGCTGCGAAAGTTCTCGAACCAGTCGAGCTTGCCGAGGCCTTCGTAGCGGGCTTTCTCCTGCTTCAACGCGTGCTCAAGAATGGCGTAGGCCCATTCGAGATCGTAGTGACGAGTCAGGGCCTCGTCCTCGGCCAGCACCTCTTCGGGGGCGTCGTCGAGACAAATCTCGGTTGAGCGCCGATCCTTGCGGCGCCAGTTGTGGATGTAGTTGGTCAGGCAGGCGCGGAGGAACGCACGGAACCGGCCCTTGTTGCGATCCACCCGTTCCAGGTCCCGACGTTCCAGCAGCGTGAGAAGAAAACTGTGGGTCACATCCTCCGCGTCCTGGAGATTTTTGAGCTTGAAAGTCGCGAGGGTCACCAGTGGCTTGCGATAACGCTCGCACAGCCCGTTCAACGCCATTTGCGCGTCCGGGGATTGCGTCCGGATCGGTTCCAACAACACCGTCCACTGGGTTTCCGGGAAGAGACTGGGCTTGCCCTCGTCAGCACCCTTCTGCTCGTCCTTCATGCGCGTGACTGTGCTGGCTTGGTGCCTCGGCTGGCAAGCCCGGAACCGCTTTGTGCCGTGTCAAGCAGGGGTCCATCAAGCTCAGCAAATCAGCCGTAGTATTGGCTGAAGCGAGCCTTCCCGGGGCATGCGGAGCCACTGGCACCGAGGTGGCCGGTGCGGCCTCATCTATTTTCTTCGCTGTATTCGGCGTTTACGTCCCTGCCCCTGAACTCAATCTGGCCCGTTCGTAGTTGGGTGATCGATGGAGAAAACGCAAAGACGCAAGGACGCAAAGACGCGAAGAAGACCACGGAGAGGAAACGATGGATTGGCCAGATGAATCCGGTCGAATTGGGGGAGGAAGTAGCGATCTTGCTTCTCCGCCTTTGCGCCTTTGCGCCCTTGCGTCTTCGCGTTTATTCCGGGCTAAACGGAGGCCAAGGGCGTTCGAATGGAAGGATGCGTGGTCGCAGAGGTCTTAACCGTCAGGAGCCTGGCGGTTGAAGCTGGATCAGCGCCGGGTTGGCCGTGCTGCGTTGGCGCCCGAGGCAGTCGGTGCCGGGCCACGGACTTCCGTTCGGTGTCTGTTCCCGCCAATGCCCCTCGTAGTCGCCTCGCCACACGTCCAGGTCATGCTCGAGTTGATGCGCATACGGATTGCCGCACAGCATCTGCATGGCGTAGGCGAGGGTGGGCTCGTAACTCAGGCGGATGCCCTCTGCGAAGCAGACTTTCCAAAACTCCCGCGCCAGCTCGTAGACCCGTTGCACGGCCGGGCGACGAACGACGAAGAATCCGCCGGAGGCCGCGAAGATTGTCTTCGCGCGCACTCCATGCAGCCGCATCCGATCCGCCAGTTCCTCCTCGCGGATCCCGCCGGTCGCCGCCCGCGGCGGTCCCTGCTCCAGCGCGGCCTCCAACGGCACGTGAACAGGACTGCCGCGGAGCAGTCGAGTGACGTCGCCCGGAGGCCGGACGAACCAGTGGGCCGGGTCGAGCCACACGTAGGCGTCGAAGTCGAGTTCGGTGACCGCTCGTTGCAGGAAGACGAGCTTGTAGATTCCGCCGGAACGTTCCAGCTCGAGACAAGGATGATGAATGGCGCCCGCTGGAGCGACCGGCGACCAGACGTGAAAGGGCTCCTGCACCCCGGCCGCGCGCGCTGATCGGATGGCAGCCTCGATCCGCGGGACCTCGGCGGCGTCGGCGACGGACCAATAGCACCAGCCTCGACGAGCGCTCATCGGAAAAGCTCCAGCCAGATTTTGCGATGTTCCTCCATCGAGCAGTGGGCGGTCAGCGCATGTTCACGGACGGCGCGTGCCATCTCCCGACGCCGGCGCGGATTTTCCTGCAGCGACCGCGCATGCGCCTGGTACTCCAGAAAATCCCGGCAAACATAGCCAGTTTCACCATGGGTGAACAAATGTTCCAGATGATGTCCGGCCGGGACCAGCGGGATGCAGCCGGTCAGCATGGCTTCCACCACGGCGCGTCCCCACGATTCCACCACGCGATGGCCCAGCGGATAGACCAGCAGATCGAGCGTCGACAGAAATTCCGGCGCTGATTCCTGCGCCGGACCGAGGAGCTCCCACTCGGGACCGAACGCGTGCCAGCAATACTTCCGGGCCAGCGCCTCGTCCCAGGCCATGACCCGATAGCGACAGGGTTCGAGTCCGAGGGCTTCGTAGAAGACGGGGAAATCCTCCGGATACTTGTCCGGGTCGGGCCGGGAGAGTCGGCCGATGGTGAACGGCCCTGAAACCGGGCGGCGAAACGGGAACTCGTCCGGGTTGACATAGTTTCCGGTCAGGGCCCACGGCACGCCAGCGTGCCTGGCTTGCAACGCCATCTGTTGCAGCGGCGAGACGTAGAGGACCTGATCGATGACGCCTTCGCGAATGGCGTCGAGTTCGCCGGGATGCGGCCACATCATTTCGCCGGACCACAGGATGCGCAGGCCGCGCTCCTTGGCGCGATGGGCGATGCGATCAGGGAAGAAGCGGCCGTTGCACAGGGCAAGTCCGGTGCCGTTCAGATGTGGGTCCAGCTGGTCGAACAGGCAACAGCGCGCGCCCCACTGTTCGCAGGCGGAACGCCATCGGTGGTCGTTCAATTCCTCGGCGGTGTTCGGCACCAGCGTCAACCGGCAATGCCGCCCCAGCAGGCGGATGAGATGTGCCAGCTTGGTGTCGGCCCCGCCCACGTCCGACGGCCAGCCGAAGACGTAGACGGCAGGGCCGTCGGTGGGGCGCGGGGTGGCCGACGTGCCGGCCAGAGAATCGCGGGGCTGGCTCATAACAGTTCAACGCCGGCGGCGACGACCGTCACGAGAGTGCCGGCTGAATCGATTCGTCGCCGTTCTCGGGCGGTCGGTATTTGTGGTCTTTGAGGCAAAAGGTCAGGCGCAGGTCGGCGAGCTGATGCAATTCCGCACTCGAAGCAGAGAGCAGTAGCGAGACTGGCGTGAAGCTGCGACGGGAGACGGGGTGGTTCGAAGTTGTCACTGCAGCTTTTTCCCGTTTGCCGATGGTTTTGCCTCCGTCCGTTCCGCCAACCGTGCTCGCGCGAGACGCACCGCGTCGTGCAGCTTCTTTTGCAATTGTTCCTTCGGCAGCACGTCCGTCCAGTAGGACGACACGCGGATGCCGGACTTCTCCAAGTCGAGCAACTCCACCGTCTCACGCCGCTGGCCCGCGCAGAGAATTAGACCAATGGGCGCTTCTTCACCCGGCTTGCGCTCGTGGCGATCAAGCCAGCGCAGATCGAGTTCCATCTGACCTTTGTCTCCGGGCTTGAATTCGCGCAGTTTCAAGTCTATCGCCACGAGCCGTTGCAGGTGGCGATGGTAAAACAGCAGGTCAAGATAGTGATCTTCGCTGTCAACTTGGATGCGCTTCTGCCGTTCGAGAAACGCAAAGCCGACGCCGAGTTCGAGGATGAACGACTCAATCTCGCGCAAGATGGCCGCCTCCAAATCCTTCTCCGCGCAAGTGTCCTTCAGCCGGAGAAAGTCCAAGACGTAAGGGTCACGAAATACGAGGTCAGGCGTGAGCTTGTCCTCCTCGCGCAACGCCGCCAATTCCTGCTGGATGAGCTTGTCTGGTTTTTTGGACAACGCCGTTCGCTCGTAAAGCATCCCGTTGATCTTCTTCTCCAGTGTGCGAGTGCTCCATTTTTCGATGCGGCACATCTCCGCGTAGAAGTCGCGCTTGAGGTCGTCTTCCATCGGCACGATCATCCGAAAATGGGTCCAACCTAATTGTGTCCGCAGTGCGGACACAATCCGTTCGTCCGCAAAAACCTCCGCGAAGCGCACCATCCGGAAAAGATTCCGAGCGTTGAAGCCGCGCCCAAACTCCCGGCTCAATTGTGTCCCCAGTGCGGACACAATCTTCGCCCCATATTTCGCCCGCTTCTCGCTCAGGATGTCCTGGCGGATGCGTCGCCCGACATGCCAGTAGAGCGTAACCAACCCGGAATCCACTGCCCTCGCCACCTGCTCCCGTGCCGCCAGAATGAGCCCACGCAAGTCCGCCAGCAATATTGCCGTGGCGGGGCGCATGGGCTTGGCGGGGCCTTTTGTAGGCGAGAGTTTTTTGGGCATAACGACCTCAATCAGCTACGGCGATCCTTCCGCGGCGAGGCCATGTTCTGCGGCGCCTTTTGGGGACGCTACTGGTCGTTGACATGGAAAAAGAATGCGTGCAGGCCATGCAAATGGCGAGATGGAATGCGATGTTCAATCCGAGTAGATCGCGATGCTGACGAAGCCTGCGCCTGCGTTCAGAGCTGTGCCTGGTGCAGAAGTTCCCAACCGACGAACTCCTGAGCGAGACGCTGTTTCCTGGCGAAGAGTTGGCGAACGGGTTCCGCCAAGTCGTCGAGCCAATCGCAAACCGCGGGGGCGGGAGCGTCGCCGTCCCAGGGCTGAACTCGGCAGCGTCCCGCTTCGAGCAGTTGCCGGTAGCTCCAAAGGTGGGGCGCGATGTGCTGTCCGCCCCGGGCCTTCAGCCGGCCGGACGCCTCCTGGGGAATGAGCAGTCCCTGCGGGTCAAGGTCGCCGAAGTAGAGCAGGGGACGCGGCCCGCCGAGTTCAGAAAACAGATCAGGGAGATAGCGCACGCCGTCCACGAAACGATTGCCGCACCCGTAGACGACCGCGCTGAACAGCTTCCGCTCCGCGTTCCAGCGACAGTAGGAATGCCAAGTCCCGGCGTTTTCGATCACGATGACAGGTCGCGCCGCGGCTTCGGCGGGGCCACGTTTCCAGGCCAGCGGTTCGCCGACCATTGCGCAGCGCAAGTCGCGCGCGAGATCCAGACGGTCGGTTCGAAACAGCGCCGAGCTGGCCAGCGCATCGAGCCGCTTTTCATCGCCAAAGATGGTGAGCGAACGCTCTTTGATCGGGATGGAGTCGCTTCCGGCCGATCGTGGGTTGGCCGACAAGAAGTCGTGCAGTTGCTTCAATTCGGCGAACGGAATGTTGAGGCGTGAGTCGTGCAGAAAGGCGAGGCGCGTCTCCCAGGGAAACTCGCGAATCTGCCGGGCCTCTTCGTCCGTCGGGGGCACGAAGCCAAAGGCGTTCCGCCAGCGTTCCTCCGCTGCGAGCGGAATGAGGATTCGTTCCAGCAGATGCGGCCGGTATTGCACGGACTTCAGCTCGACCCAGCCTTCGTTCCCCAGCGCGCGCGCGTCGCTTTCGGCTTCGTTGCGCTCGGTCGCAGACGTCAGGCCGGCGTCATCGAGCAACTCTTCCCAGGAACGTGAAAACGGGCGTGAAAACGGACGCGACGACGGATCGGCGGGACCACCGCGGGCGCGCTGCCATTGCGCGAAAAGCGTTCGAGCAAATGGAACGCGTTCAGGATTCATGCGATGGGCCCCGTGTTACAATCTTTTGGCCCGTACGCGCCGAAAGGTTGTAACGAAGGACGGGGGCTTTGGAGCGGAGAACTTGGCAAGGGCTGTGGATACGGAACGGAGGCGACCATTCCCCAAGGGCGGGACGTACAACCTTTTGGCTCGTACGCGCAAAATGGTTGTACGGCGGGTGGCACGGATCGAGGTTGGGTCGGCGGCCTCAATTTTGGATTAAAATGTCGACGAATCGCTAGGCCAGCGCCTGCATGGCTTCGGCCATGGTGGTCAGCAGTGGGGTGTTCTCGATGCGGGTCACGTAGCCGTCGCGATCACGTTCCAATTCCTTCAGGCACATCACGACAGTTTGAGCGTGGGGTACCATCACGCCGAGGCGCTCGGGCGGGAAGGCCATGATGAGCTGCAGCTGGAAACTGCGCGCCAGGGCCAGGCAGTCTTCGATGCCGTCGCCGGAGAGCTTGGAGAAGGCCTCGTCCATCACGACCAACCCGAGTTGTTGCGAGCGGGTGGAGCTGCGGTCGCCGCGGTCGTAAACGCGCCGGAACGCGGCCAGCATGGAGATGAAAAAGGGCGCTTGATTCTCGCCGCCGGAGAGGTTGCGTCCACTGCGTCCGAGCGAAATGGGCGGCGCATCGATCTGATCCGCCGGAACCATTTCGAGGTCGTAGTGATGGTAGTTGCGATAGTCGAGCAACCGGAGGGCGCGGGCGTCCTTGTTGTCGGTGCTGTTGATGGCCTCCATCAACTCGCGCTTGGCGCGTTCGACTTCGGCGCCGAGCAGGGGATCGGTGATCTCGAGCCCGGATCCGAGCAGTTGCCACATGGCACCAAAACCCGCCGTGTCTTTTCGCTGGCTGATGCGATACCGGAACTTTCCGACCGGCTGGCTCAGGTAACGATCGAGCAGGCGAATGGTGTTCTGCGCCTCGGTGAGGCGACGGTTCAGCTCGTTCAGGACGCTTTCTTCCAGGCGCCGTTCCCAGGCGGTTTTGCAATCGGCGGCGAGCTGGCGTGATTTGCCGAGTTCAATTTGCTCCAGCACTTGGAGCCGGCTGGCCCAGCGTTCGTTGCCTTCCTCGTCGGCCGGGAACTCGTGCTGGTACTCGGGATGAGTCAAGTGGCCCTGGGCGTCACGCGCGTGGGCGAGATGTTCACGCTCGGCTTTGCGTCGGGCGCGGGCTTCGATGGCGGTTTCGCCGGCCGCGCGCGCCCGGGCCTGGGCTGCTTCAAAACAATCCTGCCACTTGGAGAACTCGGCGCGCAGCCGGTCGCGCACCGCCTCCAGTTCGGCCTCGAGAATGCCGCTGAAACGACGGCTCAGCTCGACGCGATTGGCTTCGAGTTCGAAGCGCGCGGTCTTGGCGTCCTGCTCGGCGCGCTCGAGCGCTTCGCGTTCCGGGCGCACGGTGAGTTCGAAGTTTTTCCGACGATCGGCCAGCACCGCGATCTGTTGAAGAGCCTGCTGGTGCTGCTGCTCGAGATCGGCGAGGCGTTTTTGGCGCGCCTCGCGTTCGGGCGTCATCAGCAGCGCGATCGTCTCGCGGAGACGCCCAAGCTTGGCCTCCAACTCCGGCAGCTGCGGCAATTCCCCGGCGCGATCGGGCAGGGCGGATTCGGCGAGGCCGCCCTGACGACCCTGGTCGAGCCAGGTTTGGACGTCGGTGAGGCGCTGCTTGAGGGCGTCGCGCAGGACGCGGGTTTCGTTCTGCTCCTTGAGCTTGGCGGTGCGCATGCGTTCCAAGCCTTCGCGACCGAGCGTGAGCTCGACCGTGGCCGCGGGTTTCAGGCGACGACGCAGCGGCGCCTGCTTGAAGATGCCTTCGGGCGTGATGGCCTGACGGGCGTCGCAGCGTTCGAGTTCGTCCGCTGAATCCACACAGAGCACGTCTCCCAGCAGGTTTTCGACGTAGGCGCGGGCGACGGGATGCTTCACGTCGACCTTGCTGAAGAGCGAGTTCTCGAGCGTTTTGCCGCGCAGCAATCGGACCTCGGCCGGGTTCAGCAGTGATTCCACATCACGACCGGGCGGCGTCTGGCGAAGGATCTCGAGCGCCTCGCGATAGTCGGTCACGTCTTTGACAACCAGGATCCAGCGGTGACGTCCGAGGAACAGTTCCAGTGCGGGCCACCAGCGTTCGGCTTCGGGTTTTACCTCGATTAATCGTCCGAGTTGCTCGACGCGGTCGCCGAGCTTTTGGCGGACGGCGGCCAGCAGCGGGAAGGAGCCGGGCGCCTGGCCTTTGGAAAGGTTCTCCTGATCCTCGGCCAGCTGGCGGAGGCGTTTCTCGGACGACTGCAGATCCAGCCTGAGCGGGTGCAGGCGTTGATCCACGGACATCCACAGCTCGTTGAAGCGGACGGCGAGTTTGGGCAGGACGGCAAACCGTTCGAGGTCGGAGCCGGAGCGGAGATCGGCCAGCCAACGATCGTTGACGGTGAGCGATTCGGCCAGGCCTTCGAGCGGCAATGCGGCCCCGTGCTTGAGCCAGTGCGTCCAGCGGTAATGCCGATCGTCCAGCTGTTGGCGGGCGGACTTTTGGGCGTCACGCAGTCCGGCGACTTTCGTCTGCAGCTCGTTCCGCTCGCTGTCGAGCGCGGCAATTTTGACAGCGTCCGGATCCTTGCCGACCTCGAAGCGCACCTGATCGAGCATCGTCTTGGCGCTGGCTTCGGCGGTGGTGGCCTGGGTGAGCTGCTGCAAGTCCTCAGCGTGCGCCTCGGTCAAACGTTTCAGCTCCGCGGCGTGGCGTCCGCGACGTTCGTCTGCCTGCAGCAACTTGAGCGCATGATGCGTGTGTTTCAGCACCGCTTCTTCGCGGCGGGACGTTTCGTAGAGCGCGTGTTGTTCGCCGATGCGACGGAGAAAAGCCGCCTCGTCCTCCTGCTTTTCGAGGCGTTGGCGCGTGTCCTCGTAAGCGCGCAGGGCGATCTTCACGTCTCGGACATCCAGCGGGCTTTCCTCCAGCACGAACTCGCGGATGAACTTCTCGACGTTCTCCTCGGGCTCAAACGCGATGGCTTTCGGAAACGTGCGCTGGAACGCGGCCGGATCGAAGTTCAGGTGGCGCGGCGCGGCCATTTCCTCGAGATAATCGCGCTGGCGGGCGAAGAGATATTCGTTGCCGAACTCGCGCCGGATCCAGGTGCGGAACGCGTCGTCGGTCAGCAGGTTTTTCCCGTCGGGCGCGAGCGCGGCGTATTCGAGGCGGTCGGGTACGCAGAAGTAGGTCTGGCGCGGCGCGGCGTCCGGGCTGGAGAACTCCAGGCGGATGCCCCAGGTCTCATGGCGCGCGGGCTTTCCCTTCTCCTTGGGGCGGGTGAACTCGAGGGCCACGAGCGTTACGCCGCTGTGCCGCAGGAAATGGCGCTGGCCGTTGCGGGTCTGATTGGTGTCGCCGAGGCAATAGCCGACGATGTCGCGTCCGCGGGCGTTGCCAGCCGCGGCGCGGTTGAACTGTCGTTCGCCGCCGAGCAGGACGTACTGCATCAGGTCGAGCAGGGCGGACTTGCCGGTGCCGAACGCGCCGGAGATGAGGACATTGTCGTCGACATCGAAGATCTGGCGAAAGCCGTACCAGTGAATCGCGATGATGCGGGTGAGCGAGATGCGCTGGCTCATGGTTCTTCCTCCGTGCGGCCTGGCTCGGCTGGCTCGGGCGAAGCGGGCGAAGCGGGCGAGGCTCCGGCGGGCGGTTGGTACAGGGCGGCTTGTTGTTGCCAGGCCTGGGCGTTCTCGAACGGGATGACGCGGGCGAGCGTGGGCAGGATTTCCACTTCGGAATCGCCGAAGCGGGCCTGGTCCTCGTTCCATTGGATGCGGACGAGGCGGCGGTGACGGAGCTTGCTGAGCATGTCGCGCAGCTGGGCCTCGGCGGGGGGCGTGATGTGCTCGAAGTAAAGGCGCAGCTTTTCCCAGATCGCATTGGCGGTAACGACCACACTGGTGAGGACGTTTTCCATGCGGGCGTCGTGGTAGATACGCCAGAGCGTGAGCACGAGGAGCGTTTCCGCCTTGTTGAACCGGGCGAGCAGGGCGCAGTCGCCGGGCACGGGGCGGAGCTGGAGAATGGGCCGGTCGGGGTCGAGTTGCAGCTCGAGCTGGAGCGGCGCGAGATATTCGGCGAGCTCGCGGTGGAACTCGCGCGCCAGAAGGTACAGCTCGCGGTCGCGGCCGCTCTCGCCGATGAGCGCGCCGTGGGCGAGCAGGTCGGCGAGGACGTCGGAGATGGCGCCGCGATCCGATTCAGGAATGCGCGACCAGGTGGAAAAGGTGGGCCAGGGAAGTGCCATGACGGTCAGTGCGGGTCAGGTCAGGAGATGCGTTCGAGGGTAAAGCGTTCAATCAGGCGATCGGCTTCGGGGTCGCGCTGGATGCGTTCGGGTTCAACGCCGAAGTCGGCGCGGGCCGCGTGGACACGCCAGCGAATGGGACGGTGCGTGGCGCTGGCCGGACCGCGATCGAAGGCGAGCACCGCCAGCAAATCGAGCAGGTCATCCTCGAGGCGGACGTGGAGTTGCTCGGTGGAAATGCGCGCACCTTTGGCCGGCAGATGCTTTTCGATGAAGCGCGCGGCGCGTTGCGGCGTGAGCACGTTCAGGTTGCGCCGTCGGATTTCGTCCTGGGCGGCGTCCGGGTCGGCGTGGTCGTCGGGCCGGCTGAACCCGAGATTGACCGGGGCGCGCTGCCGGCGCGGGCGCGAGAGCGAGTCGAGCCCGAAGAACACTTCGGCCACGGGCGAGAGCAGATTCATGCCGGGCTCGGACGCGAGGTCGGCGAACGACTGGCCGGCGTGGGATTGGGCGCAGGCGTCGAGGTAAGCCTTCACCTGTTCCGGACGGCGCCCGCGCATCTCGGTTTGATAATTGTAACGTGCCGCGGAAAGCCGGCTGAATTCGGCGAGGCGCCCGTCGATCAGCCGTTGCTTGACGGGGATGCCGGCGAGCTGACGTTCGAGCTGGGCCAGCCAGCGTTCGGCTTCGGCGTAGGCGGCCGTTTCTTCAATCTCCAGATGACGGGCGAGGCCCTCGGCCAGGCGTTGTTTGGTGTAGGGATCGTAAAGCGCTTCCTGGGCGACGTTGCGCGCCTGGGTGAGGCGCGGCAGGAGGCCGGCTTCCTGGAGGGCGTCGTAGCAGATCATGTGTTCGCCCGAGTGAAACTCGACGAGGAACCGCTGGAGCGTTTCCTGGGCGGACTGGCTGACGCGCTGGGCGGTGGAGTGGTGGAGAATCAGGGTCTCGACCGCGTGCATTTGGTCGCCGGCGCGACGGGCGCGCGCGAGGAGATCCTTGACCGTCTGCCGCATTTCGTCCGGACCGAGGCGTTTCGGATCGAGGCAAGCCGAGTGGCCCGCGTCGTCGACCGCGAGCAGATCCTTGCACAACGATCGCAGCGTGGCGGCAAAGTCCTTGAGTTCAGCCGGGCGGTTTTCGGCCAGCTCGACCAGGAGGCGCAGGAGCTGGCGCAGGGCTGGAGCGATGAGCACGTAGTGTTCGTCGAGACTGACGCGACGCGGCTCCAGCCAGTGAACTTCGATGAGCTTATTGAAAAACTGACTCGCGCGCTGGTGCAGATCGCGGAACTGCCCGCCTTCATCCTCGTCCAGCTGCACGTCGGGATGCTGCAGCAGAACCTCGCGGAT
The DNA here is from genome assembly GCA_044230345.1 of Limisphaerales bacterium. Lineage (GTDB taxonomy): Bacteria > Verrucomicrobiota > Verrucomicrobiia > Limisphaerales > JADJPG01 > JBGARF01. Next base: position 569 of record JBGARF010000045.1, on the reverse strand, counting down.
GAGGACGCGGGCTTCGTCGTGCGGAATCTGTCCGCCTTCGTCCGCCGCGCTGGCCAGGCGTTCGGCGCAGTCGATGTAGACCGCCGCCGAGGGTCGAGTCAAAGGGCGGAAAAAACCGCCCTCGAGGAGCGGGGCAAGCCGTCGGCCAAGGGAGGGCGTACTGACCTCAGACATGCGGATGGCCCTTCCGTCGGTTGGCGGTCGGGGGCAGCGCGCCGTCCGCCCGGCCCGCCTGAACCGATGCGACGCCCAAGGGCGCAGGGGTAGCGCGGAGCGTGGGCCTACATCGGCGGTTGATTTGCATGGGGGCGGATTGTGGCGAGTCGCGCTTCGAATGCAACTTCTTGCATGCGGTCACGGAGAGGTGACGTGGCGCAAGGCTTCCACCAGCAGGAGACTCCGTGATCCGTGTTCCGCCAAATCGGAAGTTCCGACCTGCACCGTTGTCCGCGAAATGGCGCCAATGACCGCGAGTGGGATCCATAAACGGTCCAAGCGTCGGAATGGCCGCGAAAAGGCACAAAGACCACAAAAGCCACGTTTTGGTTTTGTGCCCTTTGTGCCTTTTC
>JBGARF010000011.1:0-305005 GCA_044230345.1 Limisphaerales bacterium | reverse complement strand
CCGATGCAGACAGAACGTGCACTTCTCCACCACGCCCTTCGGCCGGACCCGATTGCTGAGATAGCTCTGATTCGGGTTGATCTCGTCCTTCGCGATGGTCGGCTTCTTGTAATTGAAACGCCGGGCATCGTACGGGCATGCCGCCATGCAATAACGGCAACCGATGCACCAGTTGTAGTCAACCACCACCAGCCCGTCCTTCTCCTGCCACGTCGCCTGCACCGGACACACCTTGGTGCACGGCGACTGACGGCACTGATGACACTGCACCGGCATGTAATACTTGTCCTTCTGCGGCACGGTCGCGGGGTCGTAGTAGGCGGTGGAGGTTTCGAGATTGATCGCGCCCTTGTTCATCTCGAGCACGCGGATATAGGACATCTCGATGTCGTCGGACGAGTCGCGCGACTGATTGTTCTCTTTCAGACACGCATGCGCGCAACGGCGACAGCCCACGCAGCGGCTCAGGTTCAACGCATATCCGTATTCGACTCCGTCCATCGGCTTCAAGTCGCGGATGACCGGACGAACCCCGCGCTCGCGTTCGCACTTGGCGGCCAGCGACTCCATGATGCGTTTTAAGTCCTCGGGCTTCAGCTCGCGATAATGACGCTGCAACAAGTCGTCCAGCGAGAGCTCGCCCTTCTCCAGCGCCAAAAGCGGCTTCAATGCCGCCACCAATCCGGCCATGCCAACGGCGGCGGCGGCTGTGCCCTTCAGAAACGTGCGCCGGTTGAGCGGCTTGTAGACCTGCTCAATCGACTTCGGGCTGACCTCGTTGCTGGCGTTTTCGTTCATGGCAAATCAGTCACGGATGCGCCGGCGCAGCTGGATGCGACGAGGCGTTGTGGGCGGGCGGATTGGCGGCCCGCGGCGGATAGCGGAGTGGCGCCAGCGGTTTGATCGGCTGAAACTTGGGCACGTGCGGATCATGGCATTGGATGCAGCGCAACTTGGTCTTCTCACCCGACGCTGCGTTCCAGTATCCGTTCTGGCGGCCATGCACCCCGGCCTTCCAATCTCGGTAAATCGTCCCGTGACACTTCGCGCAGAGAGTCACCACATCCGCTTGGGCAATCTCCGCGCCATCGTAGTCAACGAAGGCATTGCGATTCGTCGAATGATGGCAGTTCAGGCAGAACCGATTCTCGCCGTGTTGCAGCTGAATCGTCCGGTGCTCCACCAGCGGACGATCGTAGTGCCACTTCGCGGGAAACAGCTTGTGGCACTCCATGCAGTTGTAGGTCCAACCGCTGCGAACCAAATCTAACCCCACGGTCTGGCGCGGGGGCGTCTTGTCGAGATGCGAGTCCGTCGGCAGCCCCACCGGCGGTTGAACGGTCGGCGGCTTGGCCACCACTGGAAGATTCGCCGGAGCCGGAGGAGTTCGTTGCACTCCCGGCGCTGGCGCAACCGGAGACTCGGCTGAAAAAGTCCCTTGGCCGCCGACAGCCACTAAACCTGCCACCAAAGCGATCCATGACCTTCGGGTCGCTCCTCTCCGGACGCCTCGGATGTCGAGCCACTCAGTTGCTCTGCCTGATTGCTTCATTTCAACGGGGTCACACTAAGCGTGTAGACGGGGTGGCGGAATTGACTCAACTCAAACCTTTCTTCGAACGACGAAAGCAAGAAAGGGTTGCAAAATGGATCGATTCGTTGGGATCTCCCTGGACGGATCGGTCACCAACTAAGGGTTTTCGCGCCGCGTTGTTGGTGTGCTCAAGCTCTGATTCCAGTTTAACGGACCAAAATCGTCGCCGGAGGGAAACGGGGTCCTTCCTCCATAAAAAAACTGAAAGGCGCTTCGGTCGACTGTCCGCCCTCCCTAACGCCTCCATGCCAGGTCCGATTCCCAGAGCTTGCTGCCTCCCCCCAACCGACTCCGAACGACTCGAAACCCACATCTTCAACCTCGACTCCTGGTTCCTTTCCCGTAAGAGTGGTCGACCATCCGGGAACAACTAGATCGAACTCCACTGGGAGCATGAAACTTATCCACTTTGGGCATGCGTCGACCCTCGCCGGGATCACCCTCAGCCTCATCGGCGCCGCCGTCGCCGCCGACTCGCCTCCCGTCATCAACTCGTTCAGCCCATTGTCCGGCCGCGTTGGGATCCCGGTCACCGTCAGCGGCGCGAATTTCAGCAGCGTGCCCGCGGAGAACTTTGTTTATTTCGGCGGTGTCCCGGCCGCCGTTACTTCGGCCAGTTCAAACGCCCTCGTGGTAACGGCTCCCGGCGGCGGCAGCTACCTGCCGATCACGGTGACTCGCGGCGGGTTGACCGCTGCCTCGCGCGTTCCATTCGTCGCCACGTTCAACGGCCGTGACGAGCCTCAGTTCTCCCAAGCCTTCCTCTCCGGTGGAGTCCTGCCGTTGGTTGGCGATCTCGATCGCGACGGACGGATCGACATCACTACCTTGATTCAAGTTAAACGGGAGTTCGGATTCGACGAGGCACCAACTTTCCAGATCGGCCGCAATCTCGGCCCGCAACCCAATACCTGGCTTGCCACCAGTCTATTTCGTCTTACTCCAGACTTTAGTGACGGCCGGCAGATCTTCGGAACGGGATCAGCCATGGTCGATTTAGACGGCGACGGGTATCTCGATCTGGTCCTGAACGAGAGCGCAGAACGGGTCGTGGCCTATCGAAACGTGGGTAGCAACGCGCCTCTCGACGTCGCCTCGTTTACACCGCCTCTGGCGGTAACCACTCCCGGGCTGGCCGGAACGGATTTAGCGGCAGGGGATCTGGACGGGGACGGACGGCCGGACTTGGTCGTCAACAATGGGCTGAGCATCGGCATCCTCCGCGGGACCGGCAATGTCGAGGCCGAGTTGTTTTCGCCTCCCGTCCTCCTGCAAAACGTTCCTGGCTACCAGCGTCACCTGGCGGATCTCGATGGCGACGGCCGCCTGGAGATCATCTGCATCGGCAACGGCGCAATCCAGATTCTGCGCAACCTCGGCACCGGCCCCGGGCTCAGCCCCGCCTCATTCTCTGCTCCGATCCGGTTGAACCTGGGCGAGGATGCTCAGTTCCTTGCCGTGGGCGATCTGGATGGCGATGGCCGCCCGGACCTGGTCACCGCCAGCGCGGCCAGCTACACGCTCAGAATCTTCCGCAACCTGAGCCTTGGGCCGGGCCTGAGCACCAACACTTTTGCCCAGCGCACCGCGCTGCCCCTCTATTCCTTTGTCGATGCAGGTCCGACTGGGCTTGCGGTCGGAGACCTCAATGGGGACGGGCAACCGGAGATCATTGTGCTGCAAAAGCGATATGTCTCCGTCTTCGCCAATCACAGTTCGCCGGGCTTGCTCAATTCCAACACGTTCGCGGTCCGTAACGACATCCCGTACGCCGCGGCAGTCCGTGATCCGTATCCTACCGGGTTATTGATCGCCGATTTTGACGGCGATGGCCGCAATGACATCACCTTTTCCGACCGCGGCGTTACCGGCTTCACGTTTCGAAACACCACGCCACCGCCGCCTAACCAACCACCCAACGTCAGCATCCTGTCGCCCGCCAGCGGCACGACCTTGACCGCGCCGGCCAACGTGCCAATTGCCGTCGATGTCTCCGACCACGAAGGCACCGTGCTGCAGGTCAGCTTTTTCACCAACGGCAACCTGCTCGGAACCACCGATACCTCGCCGTTCGTTTTCACCTGGACCAACGTGCCCCCGGGCGACTACACGTTGACCGCCACTGCCATCGACAATGAAGGCGCCGCCGCAACCTCCGCGCCAATCAACATTGTGGTCGCTCCGCCCCCGGTTCCGCCCTCCATCCTCGTGGCGCCGCAAAGCAAGTCGATCGAAGACGGGGCTCCAGCCACTTTCAACGTCACCGCGTCCGGCACGGCGCCACTGAGCTTCCAATGGCTCTTCAACGGAACCAATCTCCCCGGAGCCACCAACGATCACCTGACCTTCAACTCGGTCAGCTACGCGAGCGCCGGTGCCTACTCGGTCCGCATCCGCAATGACGCCGGGGTGGTTACCAGCCAGCCTGCAGTTCTCTCTGTTCTGCCGCTGGATGGCCGGCTTCTGCAACTCGCGCCGGCCAGTGGCCTGCCCGGCAGCATCGTTACGGTGCCCATACAATTGGTCGGCTTGGGCAATGAAAACGCCGTCAGCTTCAGCCTGTCGTTCTCGCCGTCAGTCCTCGCATTTGTCGCCGCTGCTCCGGCCGCCGGATTCTCCAGCGTTGCGCTGAACGTCAACTCCAGCCAAGCCAGCCCCGGCCAACTCGGACTCTCGTTCGCCCTCCCCGCTGGCGCAGCCATCCCGGCCGGCACCAACGCCATCATCGAGGTCCAATTCGAGATCACCGCCTCCGTCGGCACAACGTTCGCCAGTCTCAGCTTCAGCGATGCGCCCGTGCCTCGCGAGTTCTCCGATCCGCTCGCCGAAACGCTCCGGTCGAGTTACCTCGGTGGGACAATCGCCATCACCGGCGCCGGTTTCGAAGGCGACGTCACACCGCTCCCGGACGGCAATGGCGCGGTGACGGCGACCGACTGGGTGAAGATCGGGCGTTACGCGGCGAAGCTGGACCCAGTTCCCAACGCCAGCCAATTCCAGCGCGCTGACTGCGCACCACGCTCGTCTTTCGGCAACGGCGCCATCACTGTGACCGACTGGGTTCAGACGGGGCGCTATGCAGCTGGCCTCGACCCGCTCACGCCCGCCGGCGGCCCGGTGTCAGCACCTGCCCCCGTCGCCGCCGAGGCCGGTGACGCCTTCGCTCCGGCCAACGCCCCGAGCCGAACCGTTCTCATCCCCACGACCGGCCTGCAACCCGGCCAGACCAATCGCGTCCCGATCCGGCTGACCTCGCTGGGCAACGAAACCGCCGTGGGACTGAGCGTCGCTTTCGATCCAAGCGTCCTGACGTTCATCGGGGCCAATCCCGGCAGCAACGCGCCCGGAGCGCTCCTCAATTTGAATACCTCACAAGTCAGCTCGGGGCGGCTCGGCCTGGTCATGACCCTGCCCATCCCCACCAGTTTTGCCGCCGGCACGCAGGAGATGTTGCAGCTGCTTTTCACGGTCCCGAGCGGGGTCGTGGGACAATCGTCGCTTGCGTTCAGCGACCAGCCCGTGGTCCGCGAAATCTCCGACTCACTGGCGAATGTCGCCGCGGCCGGCTACGCGAGCGGGACGCTGGTCGTCGCGCCGCGGCTCGACATTCATCGCGCGGGCAGCGGACACGTCGTTTCTTTCCCGGCGTGGGCCAGGGCATTCCGGCTCGAATCAACTGGCTCGCTCGCGCCACCCACATCCTGGATCCCTGCGGTCACCGCCGGCACCAATGTCGCCAATGGCGAGTTGCAAGTCACGGTCCCCGGATCCGGCCTGCGCCAGTTCTTCCGCCTGCGCCTGCCGTAGGCGGAACGATTCAGCGGGCCGGCGGACGGATGAACCGACAGGTTCTTGATCGTCGTCTTGCTCCTCCCGAAGAAAACAAGAACAAGGGCAGGATCAAGAGCAAGGGGCGCGGAAGGAGAAGGCGCGTTATCAATCGTGTCGCCTGTTCCGAGTTCCCACCGTTTCGCCGTCGAATACTCCGCCGTCACCGCCCGTCATTCTGCCAGCATTTACGTTCGGTCACGGTTGCTGGCAACCCCGATCTCGCCAGCGCCAGAACCCATATCGTCACATGAATTCCATCCGTCGCCGTGAGTTTCTGAAGACCTCGGGCCTGTCGGCCGCCGCCCTCCCCTTCCTGCTGGGCCTGCCCAGCCTGGGCCTGGCCGCACCCGCCCGGCCGCGTCAGCGTCTGATCGTCATGTTCAGTCCGAACGGCACGGTTCCCACCGCCTATTGGCCGGACGAAACCGGCACCGACTTCAAGCTGAAGCCCATTCTGTCGCCGCTCGAAGGCGTCAAGGATCGCCTGCTGATCCTGAATGGGGTCAGCAACAAGGTCCGTGGCGATGGCGACAACCACATGCGCGGCATGAGCTGCCTGCTCACCGGCGCGGAACTTTTCCCGGGGAATATTCAAGGCGGCTCGCACACCCCAGCCGGCTGGTCCAGCGGCATCTCGATCGATCAAGAGATCAAAAACTATTTCCAGAGCCGCGAGGAAACCCGCACCCGCTTCGGCTCCCTGGAATTTGGCATCGGTGTCACCGACCGCGCCGATCCCTGGACCCGCATGAGCTACGCCGGCCCTAACAAACCGGTCGCGCCCATCTCGGACCCCTACCAGATGTACCAAAAGCTGTACGGGCAGATGAAGGACAAGGAGAGCCTGCAGAGCGTGCTCGACGGTGTCCGCAGCGATCTCCGCAAGGCCCGCAAGCTGATCAGCCCGGAAGATCGCCGCCTGCTCGAAGAGCACGAATCGCTGGTCCGCCAGATGGAAAAGGAAGTGGCCGAAGCCGGCCGCCAGAAACTCCGCGTCACGCCGCCAGCGCTCGAGGAAGGCATCGCCGATCAGAACGACAACGTGCCGCGGCTCAGCCGCATGCAGATCGATTTGCTCGTCAACAGTTTCGTCAACGACATGGCTCGCGTGGCCACGCTCCAATACACCAAGTCCGTCGGCATGGCCCGGATGAACTGGCTGAAGATCTCCGACGGACACCACGCACTGTCGCACGAGCCCGACAAAAACGAGGAAGCGGTCGACAAGCTGACCCGCATCAACCAGTGGTTCTGCGGCGAACTCCGTTATCTGGTCGACAAGCTCGCGGCCACGCCCGAACCCGGCGCCCCCGGCCGGATGATCGATCACACGCTGATCCTTTGGACCAACGAACTCGGCAAGGGCAACTCCCACACGCTCGACAATATTCCATTCGTTCTCGTCGGGGGCGGGTTCGGCTTCCGGATGGGCCGCTCGCTCAAGTTGGACAAGGTCGCCCACAACCGGCTCCACCTCGCTCTCGCCCATGCCGTCGGCCACACCATTCCCACTTTCGGCAAAGCCTCGCTTTGCGAAGGTGGACCGCTGGCCTTGAGCTGAGGCTCAGGCTGCCTGGAGATGAGCTGCATGGCGACCGAGCAAAAGCCGCCAGGCCGAGTATCTCACGCTGAGTTTCAATCGGTGAGGCCAGACCGAGACGGGCGCCAACCGGCAGGCAGGCCGCAAACGGTCCTCCCTCTTCCCGGGGGAGAGGGCCGGGGTGAGGGCGAATCGCACGCGCTTATTCGCCTCTGCCGTTCGCATCGGATTATCCGAAATGCATTTCGCCCACGCCGTCGGCAAATCGCCAACACCTCAGGAATTAACGCCAGCATCCGTGCCCGGCGCTTCGCCGTTGCCGTCGCGTTCGCCGTTCTCGCTTGCCTCGTGGAGTCTCCGCTCTTCGCTGCTCCCGCCAGTTCATCACCGCATTGGTCCTTTCAGCCACCCGCCGACGTCGCCCCACCCACACCGCGCCGCAGCCGCTGGGTTCAATCTCCCATTGACGCGTTCATTCTCGCCAAGCTAGAGGCCGCCCGTTTATCCCCAGCCCCGCCCGCCGACAAACCCACCCTGCTCCGCCGCGTCACGTTCGACCTGATCGGCCTTCCACCCACGCCGGCCGAGCTCGAAGCGTTTCTCGCCGACGATTCTCCCGATGCCTTCGCCAAAGTGGTGGATCGCCTGCTCGCGTCGCCGCACTACGGCGAACGTTGGGGACGTCACTGGCTGGACGTCGCCCGCTACGCCGATTCCAACGGGCAGGACGAAAACAAGGCCATGGCCCACGCCTGGCGTTACCGCGACTACGTCATTCAGGCCTTCAATCAGGACAAACCGTTTGATCTCTTCATCCGGGAACAGCTGGCCGGCGATCTCCTGCCCCCGACCGAAGACGAGAAGACAACCTTCGGACGGCACATCGCCACCGGCTTCCTGGTCCTCGGCCCGAAGATGCTCGCCGAACAGGACAAGCCCAAGCTGGTCATGGACATTGTCGATGAACAAATCGACGTGGTCAGCCGGGCCTTTCTCGGCCTCACCGTGTCGTGCAGCCGCTGTCACGATCACAAGACGGATCCCATCGCGACTCGCGATTACTACGCCCTCGCCGGAATTTTCAAGAGCACCAAAACCATGGGCGACCTCGCGTTCGTCTCGAAGTGGAACGAACGGCCCGTCGCCACCCGGGAGGAGCGGGCGCTCTACGAGGCTCACGTCAAACGCACGAACGAGGTGGCCCGGCAACTTACCGCCGCCGTCCGGGAGGCCGAGGAAGCCGTTCGCGCCCGCTGGCAGGCCCAGGCCGGCGACTACCTGACGGCCGCGCTTCTCGCGACGGACGGAGAGCTCGCCGCAAGCACAGGCCGCGTCGTACAGGCCGATTCCCCCCTCCACCGGCCCACCCTGGACCGATGGTTCACGCATCTGACGCAAACCCGCACCAACCCGGCCGCCTCCCCACTCGCGCCGTTCCTGCCAACGGCCAACGACGCCACTCAAAGGAGCGAATCCGTCCGCCGCCTAACGAACGCGATCGCCCGCATCAGCTCGACCGGTTCAGACTTGTCGCCCACCGCCCCGAGGTTTCGCCCGGGCCGGATCGGCCCCGGAATGCGCTGCACCGGGAACAATTTCGTCGCCCAGCCGCACACCCCGGAACTCGAACCCGCCCAGCTCACGATCGAAGCCTGGGTGCTCCCCGAAAACCCGGCCAAGGACGGTGAAACTCGTCGCTGGCTGGTCAACAAGAACGAAAATGAATGGGTCGAAGGCCACTACGCCCTCATGCTCGACGGCCTTCGCCCGGGCGCTTACTTGAACATCGGAGGCGGCCCGACGAACACGTTCGCGGTCTGGAGCGATGGCGCGCCCATTCCCGAACGGGAATGGAGTCACCTGGCGTTTAGCTACGACGGCCACGACCTGCGCCTCTTCGTCAACGGTCAACCCGCCGGCAAAACTTCCGTCAACCGTCCGCGCATGCCCGGAAAAAGCCCCGTCCATCTCGGACGTCGCCAGGATGGCTACAACCATTTCACCGGAGGTCTCGACGAGGCCGCCATCTATCGACGAGCTCTGACCACCTCGGAAATTGCCGAACGTTTCCGGCACCCGGAAGGAACATCGCCCGACGACCTCATCCAACGCTGGACCTTCGACCCAGCCACGGATCTGGAACGCGAGCAATGGGCAAGTGTTGGCCTGCAGGACTTGCTCTTCGGCCCCGACGGGCTCCTCGCGCCACCTCAAGACAAGCGCCCGCATTTCCCATCCGCCCTCGCCGAACGAATCACACGCCTCGAAGGCGAACAGTCTTCACTGCGCACCAACGCACCACCCGAACCCGCCGTTGCCCTGGCCGTCGAAGACGGCACACCGGGGGACGTGCCCGTCCACATCCGCGGGAGCCACTTGAGCCTGGGCCAGGAATCAATCCCCCGCGGCTTCCTGCCGGTGCTCAGCCGCACCCAGGCAGACTCCACTCGAATCTCTTCTCCCAGTTCACCCATTCCCACAAACCACAGCGGCCGTCTCGAACTCGCCGATTGGCTCACGCAGCCCGAACATCCCTTGACGGCCCGCGTGACAGTGAACCGGATCTGGCAGGCGCATTTCGGCGAAGGCTTGGTGCGGTCCCCGGACAATTTCGGCGTGACCGGCGAACGACCGTCGCATCCCGAGTTACTCGACTGGCTGGCACGCCAGTTCATCCAGAGCGGCTGGTCGGTGAAGCGCCTGCATCGTCTCCTTCTCCTTTCCAGCACGTATCAAATGAGCACCGCCTTCGACGCGCGCGCGGCGAAGGTTGACCCGGAAAACCGCCTCCTCTGGCGCACGAACCGCCGACGACTCGAAGCCGAACCGCTCCGCGATGCGCTGCTCGCCATCGCTGGTCAACTCGACCGCACGATGGGCGGCTCGTTGGTCGCCTGGCGCAACGCGGACTATACGCCCGACGACACCGTATCGGCCGCCTCAAAACGTCGCGCCGTCTACCTCCCCGTCGTCCGCGATCGCGTCTACGACGTCTTTACCATCTTCGACTTCGCCAATCCCAGCGTCGGCGTGGGCAAACGCACGCCCACCGTGGTTTCACATCAGGCCCTGTTCTTTCTGAACAGCCCGTTCGTCAAGGAACAGTCCCGGCATCTGGCGGAAGCACTGCTCGCGCTGCCCGCCTCAACGGAGAACGCGCGCGTTGTGTCGGCCTATCAACAGGTGCTGAGCCGGCACCCCACCCGAACCGAACTCGAACGAGCCAACGATTTTTTCCAAAGCACTTGGCCCCGGCCGAAGGACGGAACAAAGGAATCGACGAACCCGGACCGGCGCACGCTCGATCTCTGGGCGGCGTTTTGTCAGGCGTTGTTCGCTTCGAACGAGTTTCTCTATGTCAACTGACCCGGGAATCCATCACGGTCGAGCCGCGAGCGCTCAGCGCTCACTTGGAGCCACGCTGCCCTCGCCGGCCCGCTCGGCGATGTCCCGACGCGACATGCTCCGGCGCTGCGGCGCGGGCTTCGGCCAACTCGCCCTGTTCGGTCTGCTCTCCGCCACGGCGCAGGCCGCAACATCGCCGCTGACCGCCCGGCCGCCCTTGTTCCCGGCCCGCGCCAAGCGCGTCATCTTTTTGTTCATGCACGGTGGGCCGTCGCACGTGGACACCTTCGACTACAAGCCGCTGCTCGTCCGCGACAGCGGCAAGCCCCTGCCCTTCGCCAAGCCACGGGTGCAATTCGCCCAGACCGGGAACCTGCGCAAATCGGTCTGGAATTTCCAGCCCCACGGCCAGTGCGGCGCCATGGTGAGCGAACTGTTCCCTCACGTCGGCCGCCTCGCCGACGACCTGTGCCTGATCAAATCCATCCACGGCACCAATGAGGCCCACGGCGGCGCGCTGCTCAAGCTGCACACCGGTTCCGACACCTTCGTCCGCCCCAGCATGGGCTCGTGGATCTCCTACGGGCTCGGCACGGAGAACCAGAATCTCCCGAGCTTCATCACGATGCAGCCCACCTCCGGCCACGGCGGCGTCGCCAACTGGGCCAGCGCTTTTCTCCCGGCGGTTCACCACGGCACTTCCCTGGGCGCGCGCGGCGGTTCGATCGAGAAAGCCACCATCAACTACCTGCACGATCCTGACGAAAACCCCGCCCGTCAGCGGGCCCAGCTCGATCTCCTCAACGGGATGAACCGAGAGTTCTCCGCCCGCACTGGGCCCGACCCCGCGCTCGAAGCCCGCATCGAATCCTTCGAGCTCGCGTTCCGCATGCAGACAGAGGCGCCGGAGCTGTTGAAGATCGATGGAGAATCGCCGGCCACCCGACAGCTTTACGGCCTCGACGATCCCCGGACCGCCGCCTACGGACGCCAGCTTCTGCTCGCCCGGCGTTTCGCCGAAAAAGGCGTGCGCTTCATCCAATGCTCCCACGGCTACTGGGACTCACACGACAAACTGACCGCTGAACACGGACGCCTGGCCGCGGAGGTCGATCGCCCCATCGCCGGACTGCTCACTGATCTCAAGGCGCGCGGTTTGCTCGACGATACGTTGGTGCTTTGGGGCGGCGAATTCGGTCGCACCCCCACGGTCCAGGGCAACGACGGACGCGACCACAATCCGCACGGCTTCACGATGTGGCTGGCCGGAGGCGGCGCCCGGGCTGGCTACAGCCACGGACGCAGCGACGACTACGGGTTCTACGCCGCCGAACAGAAAGTTCACATCCATGACCTGCACGCCACCATGCTGGCCCTGCTCGGATTGGACCACCTCCAGCTCACCTACCGCCATGCCGGACGCGACTTCCGCCTAACCGACGTACACGGCGACGTCGTGAAGGAGATCATGGGATAGCGACAATGCCATTCGGGTATTCCGTCGCGACCTTGAATTGCCGTAAAGCGCGTGCGATCCGCCCTCACCCCAACCCTCTCCCCCGGGGCCCCGGGGGCCCCGGGGGAGAGGGGGAACCTCAGCAGCCGTATTGTACGATGAGGACGCATTGGCAACGGCGGAGCCGGCCTGAAAGCAGGTATGCTCTCGGACTAGAAGTCGACGCGGCTCCAAATCGAGACGGGCGTGGCGCAGCCAATCAGGCCTCGATCATTCCTCCCTCTCCCCGGGGGAGAGGGACGGGGTGAGGGCGGATCTCAAGCGCTTACAGCCTCCATGCGTCGCAGCGGAATTTTCGAATGGCATTAAGTTTGCAACGCGCAGTCTGTCCAAGCCGTCGCTGGTTCATGTCGCGAAAGCAGGCCTACTAAAAAAACTCTCCATTTTCGATTTCAGATTTCCGATTTGCGATTTGGCGAACGATCGACACGTAGCCCCACGGCGCGGAGGTCCGGCAACCTGTTAGTCGATTCGGGCGACCGCGTAACCCCTCTCCGCCGCCATGCGGGGGAGAGGGACCGTCCTGACTCGCGTCCCAGCGAGTCAGGACAGGGTGAGGTGGAGCAGTCCGCCGGGTTCATGTCTCGTGAGCAGGTCTAAAAAGAACGGGGCCATGAACCGGAGGATCGACCGGGCAATGATGAATTGCTTCAAACCATGGCGCCCGCCCTACTCCGCCCCATCCACCACCTGACAAATCATCGGCTCCAGCTTCACCCCCGTCTTGCCTTCGTAACGGCGCGACATCTCCCGGCAGAATTCGGCGACCTGCGGACGCATCACCAGGTTGATCGTGGCCCCACCGAAGCCGCCTCCAGTCAATCTCGCACCGAGGCAGGAAGGAAGTTCCCGGGCCAGTTGAACCAGGACATCCAGCTCAGCACAACTATTGCGGAAGAAGTCCCGCGAACTCTCGTGGCTCTGGAACATATACTGGCCGAACTGCGGAAAGTCGCCCTCCCGCAGCGCGCGCGCGCCAAAGATCACGCGCTGAATCTCGCCCACAATATGCCAGGCGCAGTCATACTCCCGGGCACTCAACCGGCTGCGGTTGGCCTTCAACATAGGCGGATCGACGGCGCGCAGTGACTTCACTCCGAGCGCCCGCGCGGCCGCCTCACAATGTTCGCGCAACGCATTGTACTCGCCTCCCACCAAGGCATGTTTCACTCCGGTATTGCACACCACGATCGCAATCTCCCCCAGCATCGGCACCGGCTCGACGGTCAACGACTGACAGTCGATCTCGATCGCGTGAAATGCCTTTCCAAAGAGTGACGAAATCTGGTCGAGGATCCCGCAGTTCACTCCCACGAAGCGGTTTTCCGCGGCCTGACACACCCGGGCGATCTCCAGGCGTTCGGACGCCTTGGGTGGCAGGACGGATCCGTCGTCTTCGCGCTTGGGTGGGATCGTCGTGCCGGTCGAGGTCAAGGTGTAAGGCGCCAGCTGACGAATCATCAGTGCGGTGGCCACCTCGAGCGCAGCCGAACTGCTCATGCCAGCGCCGAGTGGAATCGTCCCGTGCAAGGCTGCGTTGAATCCGGGAAAGTGAACCCCCTTCTGGCGCAGTTGCACCAGCACACCCTTTACATAGTCCGCCCACGGCGCCGCCGGGTTCCCGGCCGGCTCCAGCGCAGAAAACCGCTCCAGGCCGGGAAAGGCCGAGCTGACCAACTCGATCCGGCCATCCGTCCGCGGCGCCGCAGCCAGATGAATGAACCGATCGACGGCCAACGCCATGACCAGCCCCTGGTTGTAGTCAGTGTGGTTGCCGAGCAACTCCAGGCGGCCCGGCGCCGTCACCAAATGCGTGGGCGTATGCCCAAAGTGCCGACGAAACAACGCTCGGGTTTCCTGCACCGCGGGCGTGGGCGGAATGAATTCGCGACTGGGCATGGCCACCCTCACTTCATTCAGGCAGGGCGCGCACTCCGCTGCGCGCCGCGGAAGCAGATTGTCCCCACGGTTCGGCGGCGGGCGACGGAGCGCCCGCCCTACCTGCGGTGTCGCGCACAACGTGCCGTCGCTTCAAGATCAGCCGCTTCATTTCCGGATTTTCGCCTTCCGGTCAAGGATCTGCGCCAGCGCGAAATCATTCGTGGTCAACCCGCCCGCCGAATGCGTCACCAGCGCCAGCAACACTTTGTTCCAGCGAATGTCGATGTCGGGATGGTGATCCGCCCTCTCCGCCGCCCGGGCCACGGCATTGACGAATTTCATGGCCTGCGCGAAATCCGCAAACTCGAACACCCGCCGAATCGCCCCTCGTTTCAACTGCCAATGCGGCACGGACCGCAGCGACTGCTTAATCTCCACCGACGAGAGTTTTTTCATAAATTGAATCAAATACGCCACCGACTACTGACTACTGACTACTAAGCACTGAGAACTGAGAACTGAGAACTGGGCGCTCGTTCACTCGCACCCCAACTCCTTCCGCACCGCACGTACCCCGGCCACCATGTGGCGCAACTTGTCGCGGGCGGCCCAACGCGCCGTCTGACTCAGGCCACAATCGGGCGCAAAGGCCAGTCGGTCCGCCGGAGCGTGCTGCAAACAGGCACGCACCCGACGTGCCACGTTTTCAGCTGATTCCACGTAGTAACTCTTCACATCGATGATACCGACCGCCACATCTGCCCGGGCCGAGATGGGCTTCAACAACTCGAGTTCAGAGAACTCGCGGCTGGCCATTTCCAGGTGAACCTCGTCGACCTTCAGATCGAGGAACGCGGGGAACATCGGCGCATACTGTCTCGGTCCAACCGCGCGCGCCTTGTAATTGCCGAAGCAGAGATGAGTCGAGAGCCGGCACTTTCCCGCCACGGACTCGACCGTCCGGTTGAAGATATCGACGAACTTTCGCGGATCCTCCCGATGGGCATAGCAACTCATCGACGGCTCATCGACGGTAATTTCCCGGCAACCCGCCTTCACCAGCGCTTCCAGCTCTGAACGAACCAGCGGCAGCAAGGCCTCCGTCAACGCCATGCGATCGCGATAGCGATCGTTCGGCAGAAGCCGGCCGCTCAAGGTGTAGGGCCCGGGCACGCTGGCCTTCAAGGTCGGCCCCGCGGGCGCGATGCGTTTCAACCGGACAAAATCCTCGACGGCGCCGAGCCCGCGCGGCGCCCGCAGTTCACCGGTCACCCGATGTTTGCCGCGCTGGTCATGCGCCGGTGGACCAAACCGCCGCGGCGGTGCCGACTCCAGTTCGATGCCTTCGATGAACCCGTAGAACGATAGGTTGAAATCGAGCCGGGTTTGTTCGCCGTCGGTGATCACGTCCAGCCCGGCCTCCACCTGATCGCGGACCGCGATGGCCACGGCGTCGTCGACGAGCTCGGCTCGATCGGCTTCGCCAAACTGGCCGAGGTGCTGGCAGGCAAACTCCAGCCAACCCGGAAAGGGATAGCTGCCGATGACCGTGGTGCGCAAGGGACGTTCTTTCATAAGCTGAATTTAGTCGAAGATGACAGTTCGTTGCCCGCAGAGAAAAACCCGGTCTTCCAGGACCAGCTTCAGGGCGCGAGCCAGCACGGATTGTTCAACGTCACGCCCGGCCTGCGACAGATCCTGCGCGGTATGGGTGTGATCCACCGAAATCACCTGCTGCACGATGATGGGCCCTTCGTCGAGTTCCTCGGTCACGAAATGTGCCGTCGCCCCGATGACCTTCACGCCGCGGTCGAAGGCTTGCTGATACGGTTTTGCCCCGATGAACGCCGGCAGGAAGGAGTGATGAATATTGACGATGCGCCGGCGCCAGCGTCCCACGAAGGCCGGGGTGAGCACCCGCATATACTTGGCGAGCACGAGCAGGTCCGGGCCCAACGGTTCCAAGGCGGCCTGCAAGTCAGCCTCGTGCGCCTCGCGCGAACGGCCTTCGCTGGAGAGATAAACGAACGGAATCTGAAAACGATCGGCGAGCGAGCGGAGCGAAGCGTGATTGCTGATCACGGCGAGAATCTCGGCCCGCAACTCGCGATAGGCATGGCGCACCAGCAGGTCCGCCAGGCAATGATGTTCACGGGACGCCAGCACCACGATGCGTTTCGGCGCGGTGGTTCGGACCTCCACGCGGGCGCCCGCCGGCAACACTTGCTCGATTTCACGCACCAACCCGCCGGAGTTCGGCGTTCCCTCGAACTCCGTCCGCATGAAAAACCGGCGGGACTCGAGATCCACAAACTCATGATTGCGGATCACATTGACTCCGGCACGAAACAACACACCGGTGGTCAGATGCACCAATCCCGGGCGATCGTCGCATTCAATCAGCAGAATCTGCGTTTCCATGCGTGTGGTCACCGCGAATTACTGCCCGGGCCTGGCCTGCCCGAGGTTCGCATAGAGCCCGGCCAAGCGTCGCGCGTGTTCGTCGTAAGCCGCTTCAAACAATTCCACGGCGCGTTCGCGACCCACCACCGCCCCGGCGCTGAGTACTTTCGGCGGCTGTCCTGCGCGGGTCAAACGCGCGGCCACCTCGGCCTTGATGGCGTTCACCAGCAGACAGCCGCCGATGGTGGAACCCGGCGCAACGGGAGTGTCCAAGCCCTCGACCTTTACCATCGCATCGCCAATCGGCGCGCCGGTATCGAGCACCAGGTCGGCGAAGTCCTGCAGCTTGCGGCCGTCGGCCCGCTGACTCCGGCTGGCCTCGGAATGCTGCCGGCTGATGATGGCCACCACCTTCACGCCCTTTCGCTGGAAGCCTTCCGCCATCTCGATCGGCACCACATTGCAGCCGCTCGAAGAAACGACCAGCGCGGAATCTCGCGACGACAAATCGAAGTTTCGCAGGATGCGATCGGCGAGGCCGGGGACATTTTCCAGGAACATGGCCTGACGCTGGCCGTTGGCGCCTACGACCAGGTTGTGAAAGCTAAGCGACAATTCCACGATCGGATTAAACCCGGCAAACGATCCGTAACGCGGCCACATTTCCTCGACCAGGATGCGGCTATGGCCTGAGCCGAACAGATGCACCATGCGCCCCGCGAGAATGGTCTCCGCAAACCAATCCGCCGCTTTTCCAATGGCCGGCAACTGGCCCTCGACCGTGTCCACCAACCCGCGGCATTTTGAGAGATACTCTGCGCTCGGAATCATCGGCGCGGAGCTTACCGATCCAACCGCCAAAACCAAGACAGAGTTTACTCGGCGGGTTTCCAGTCCAGCACCTTCAACTGCACGGAAACCTGGCCGTTGTAGTTATTGAGCTGCGGCACCACGGCCAGATCAAAACGCCCGACGGGCAGCGAGCCGTCGCCAACTCCCCACATCACGGCGTCGCGCGTGGCGCGTCCGTCGGTCACGCTCAGCCGGGCGTGTTTCTTTTCCACCCCCATCCGCTGCAACGGCCGCGCATGCAGCAAGCCCCGCAACGCCAGGTGCACCGACGGATTGCCCATGCCCGTTTGTTCGAGCCGCGCCAACTCCTCCACGCGCTCCAGGGTCAGCGCGCGGAGCGAAGTTTCCGCGTCCACGCGCAACGAAGGCTGCAGTTGCTCCGGCCGGAGCGTGCGTCGGGCCACTTCGTTCAGGCGCGTGCGCAGAGCATCCACCTTGTCCGGATGCACCGTCACGCCAGCAGCCATCGCGTGTCCACCGTGGCGCATGAGCAGGTCATCGCACTGACGAAGCGCCGCCGCGAGATCGAAGCCTTCAATGCTTCGACCCGAGCCACGCCATTCGTCGCCTTCACCTCCGATGATCAACGTTGGGCGATGAAACTCCTGCAAGACGCGCGACGCCACGATGCCGACCACGCCGATGTGCCAGCGCAGGCGAGCTTCCACCAGAACCCAGTCGTCGACCGGATTGAACCGGGACCGGAGGCTGCCCAAGGCTTCTTCAACCATGCTGCGTTCAATGCCCTGACGTTCGCGGTTGCGCGCGTCGAGACTTTCGGCAATTGGCTCGGCGGCTCGCACGTCCCTGGCTTGCAGGAGGCGCAGCGCCTCCTCCGCCGTCTCCAGGCGCCCGGCGGCGTTCAGCCTGGGGCCCAATTGGAATCCGACTTCGTAGCCGGCAACCGCGCCTTCGATTCCGGCCACCTTCTTCAGGGCCTTGAGCCCGGGGCGCGTCGTGTTCGACAACCGCTCCAGCCCAGCCGCCACCAGAATTCGGTTCTCGCCGCGCAACGGCACCAGATCGGCAATCGTGCCCAGCGCGACGAGGTCCAATAACGGCCGGACGTCCGCCGCCTGAAACTCGGGCCAGCCAGCGGCCCGGCCGTGTTTGACCACCGCATGCGCGAGCTTGAAGGCGAGCCCCACCGAACACAGTTCGCGAAAGCTCGGCTCTCCAGGCGCACTGAGCTGTGGGTTGACGAGGGCCCAGGCCGCGGGCGGCGGCGCGCAGACCTGATGATGGTCCAGCACCAGGACGTCCACCCCCTGCTCGTTCAGCCATTGAATCGTTTCCACCGCAGTCGAACCGCAGTCGACTGCGACCAGCACAGAACACGGATGGCGATTCAGGCAGTTCTCCACGCCCGCGCGCGTCAAGCCGTAGCCCTCGTCCATCCGATGCGGAAGATACGCCTCCACCTTCCAGCCCAAGCCGCCCAAGAACTCACTGAGCAACGTCACTGACGTGACCCCATCAACATCGTAGTCGCCGAACAACGCCACGCGCTCGCCCGCCAGGCGTGCGGCAAACAGGCGCTCGACGGCCCGAGTCATGTTGGGCAGGAGAAACGGATCGGCGAGATTGCGCAGGCGGGGTTCGAGAAACTGTCGGATAGGCTCGGGCTCGCTCAAGCCGCGGTTGAGCAGGCATTGGGCGAGCAATTCTGAAATCGCCAACTCCTTGGAGAGAACGGACGTCAGCACCGGCTGAGCCGGCGCGATGGACCAACGATACTTCATTCCAAATAGACCAGTTTACTGACGCACCAAGAGCAGAGGAAAAGCCGGTCTCGGAGCCCTTCCCTCGGGATCATTTCGGCTCCGGCGGCTCCGGCGGCTCCGGCGGCTCCGGCTCCGATTTCGGGCCGGAGGGCGGATGTCCACCCAGGCGCGCGGATGCCACGGATACGACAATCGAGAACAGGATGATGCCTGCGACGATCCACAACGAGAGCCGGGTGGAGACGTGATACCGGGTCTCGGCCACCAACATTTTCAGCCCGATGAAGGCGAGAACGATTGCGAGGCCCGCCTTGAGGAACCGGAAGTAATCGATCATCCCGGCCAGCACAAAATACAGCGAGCGCAGCCCGAGAATGGCGAACACATTGGACGTAAACACGACGTAGAAGTTGGTCGTGACGCCAAGAATGGCGGGGATGGAATCCACGGCAAAGATCAGGTCGGTGGTCTCGACCATCAAGAGCACCAATGCCAGCGGCGTCAGGGCCCGGCGCCCGTTCATCTGCGTCAGAAAATGCTGACCGTCATACTGCGCCGACACCGGAAAAAACTTCCGCGCCAGCCGGATGGCGAAGTTTCGTTCCGGATGCACCTCTTCGTCGCCGCCGAACAGCATCTTGATGGCGGTCAGGATGAGAAACACTCCCAGGACATAGAGCAACCAATTGAACCGTTGCACCAGCTCGACTCCGACAAAGATCATGAACCCGCGCATGACCAGGGCGCCCAGAATGCCCCAGAACAGAACCCGGTGCTGGAAGGTGGGCGGCACCCGAAAGAAGCCGAAGATGACCGCCATGACGAAGACGTTGTCCATGGACAGGGACAACTCGAGGATATAGCCCGTGACGAACTCGTCCGTCTGCTGCCGGCTCCATCCTGTGACGAAGCGGGGAGCGAGGTAGTAGGCGAAGAGCATCGCCGCCGCAAAGCACACGGCCGTCCACATTCCGGCTTCCCGGAACCGGACGACCCGTGCCTCGCGGTGGAAGACCCCTAAATCGAGGGCGAGAAAGACCAGCACCGCGACGATGAAGATCGCCCAGTGTGGGGAGAATATCTCGGACAGTGCCAGCACCCGGGTATCAAACCCGGACTTCCGCCGCGTTGTCCATCGTTACTTGCGACCCGAGCTTCGGGCGTTCGCCCTTGTGCCACTTGTAAACCAGGAAGCTGGCGATGTAGATACTCGAGTAAGTGCCGGTCAGAATGCCGACGAGGAACGTGAACGCGAAGTCCTTGATGACCGACCCACCGAACAGGTAGAGCGACATCGTGGCCAGGAACACCGTGCCGGAGGTGATGATCGTGCGGCTCAGGGTCAGGTTCAGCGCGTGATTGATCAGCTCGCGGAACGTGCCGCGGGCGCCGCCCTTCAGATCCTCGCGAATACGATCGAAGATGACGATCGTGTCGTTGATCGAGAAACCGATGATGGTCAGCATCGCCGCCACCCACGGAGCGCTCATCTGGCCGTTGGTCAGGAAGAACCAACCCGCGGTCATGAGCAGGTCGTGAATAATCGCGACGATGGCGCCCACGGCGAAGGAGATTTCGTAGCGGAACGCCACGTAAACCAGAATGAGGAAGAGCGCGATGATGGACGCCACGATGGCGGTGCGCTGGATTTCCGCACCGACCGTGGGACCGACGAGGTCAACCCCCAGAACCTTGAATCCAGCTTGAGGATATGCCTTTTGCAAGGCTCCCTCGACCGCTTGGCGAATCTCACCCTGCTTGCTGGCGTCAAGCGACCGGACCGTGACGCGGACGTTTTCCTTCCCGCCCGCGTTATCACTTTGGTACTGAATCATGGGCTCGCCATATCCGAGCTTGCCTACAGTCTCGCGCAACTTGTCCACATCGACGCGCTGGGTGAAAGCGAGGGTTGCCTCCACGCCCCCGGTGAATTCCACGCCCATCACATTGGACCCGCGAGTAATCCCGTAGCCGATGCCCACCGCGATCAAAACCCAGGACGCTACGAATGCCGGCACCGCAAACCGCATGAAATCGAACTTCGCTCCCCGAACCAGGTGCAGCATCTTCAACGACGGCAGCAGGTTCTTGGAAAGCAGGAATTCGAACAGAAACCGGGTAACGAACAGCGCGGTGAACATGCTGACCGTGACACCGATGGTCAGCGTTCGGCCGAAGCCTTGAATCGGGCCGGTGCCCATGATCATCAGAATGACCGACGAGATCAGGGTGGTGAGGTTCGAGTCGAAGATGGTGCCAAAGGCCTTGTCATAGCCGCCGTTGAGGGCGCCGCGCATCGATTTGCCGGCGGCCAACTCTTCGCGGATACGCTCAAAAATCAACACGTTGGCATCCACCGCCATACCGATGGTGAGCACCACACCCGCGATGCCCGGCAACGTGAAGGTGAACGGCCCGCCGAACATGGTCGAGCACATGCAGGCCATCAGGATCAGGATGTTCAGAGCGAGAGCCACCGTCGCCACCACGCCGGCGAACATGTAGTAGATGATCATGAACGCCGCGACCGCCGCGGTGCCGATGTAGGCGGCGCGCAGGCCGCTCTCGATCGAGTCACGGCCGAGGGAGGGATCCACCGTGCGTTCCTCGAGAATCTTGACCGGAGCTTCCAGCGGGTTTTCCAGCACATAAGCCAGGTCAAACGCTTCCCGCATGGTGAACGACCCGGTGATCTGGGCGCGACCGCCGGAGATCACGCCGTTGATGCGCGGGGCCGAGTTGAGCTCGCCATCGAGCACGATGGCCAGATTGTAAAACTTGTTCCCCTTGGGGCTCCATTCGCGGGTGATCTCCTCGAACAGCTTGGCACCCACCTCATCCAACTCGAAATTAATTTCCGGTTCGCCCGTCATCGGATGCCGCGCGACATACGCACGCTTGAGGTGTGCGCCAGTCAGGTTCCGTTCCGGCCCCTTTTTCACGAGGTAAGTCGAGAGGAAGGAAGCTCCGTTCTTCGACTTGCTCTCCTGCTTCAAAATCTCGTAGCCGGGCTCGATGATGCCCTGCGACACGAGCTGGTCGCTTTCGGGATGCACCATCCGGAACTCGAGGAAGGCGGCCTTTTCAATCTGGGACTTGGCGCGTTCCATCGCATCTTGCGTCAAGCCGGGCAACTGAATGAGGATGCGATCCTCGCCGGACGGCTGGATCAGCGGTTCCGCCACGCCAAGGTTGTCGACGCGTTTGCGCAACACCTCGACGGCATTCACCAGCGCGTCCTTATGGTTCACATTGGTCGACAGCTTGGTGGTGTCAAAGCCGACGAGGAACGACGTGCCGCCCTGCAGGTCGAGACCGAGTTTGATCTTGCCGGCTGATTCCTTCTGCAACCGGTTCATGATGGTCGCAGTCGGGTTCTTGGCATTCTTCGTGTCAATCGACGGGAAATACTTGGTCAGGTCGTTGGTGCCAACGGCATCGCGCAGGTTGGCGAAGGTGCGGACGGGGTTCTCCTTCTGCAACCGCTCGGCCTCCGTCACGATGTTGGTGAAGGCCTGGTCCTTCGCCCGGGCGGAGCTTTTAAACTCCTCGATGAGGTTGCGGCCGGTGGGTGGCGTGATCTCGATGGTCGACCAAACGACAACAAAAACGATGATCAACAACTGCCAGATTTGCTTTTGGCTCATGGAAAATGGAGGTGGGGGATCGAATCAGTAATCGCGGTTACGATTGTTACGATTGGGAAGCGGCGGCGGCCTCGCCGCCACGCTCGGTTATCTCGGAGATGGCAGACTTCAGCACCTCGAGTTTGGTGTCGGCCGAGCGAATGTTGACGCTCCGGTCCTTCAATCCGACCACCACGCCCACGATGCCGCTGGACGTCGTGACCTTGTCGCCGGCCTTCAAGGTCTTGAGCAACTCCTCGTGCTGCTTCTGCTTCTTGCGCTGCGACGACGTCATGATGACAAACATCGCCACCAGCATCAGGATCATGGGGACCATGGTCCACAGACCTGGCGGCTGGCCGGTCGCTTGGGCGAACACCGCCGCCCCGTCCACAACTGTCGACAATTCAGAAAGCATATCGGTTGGTTCCGAAAGTGAGCCGCACAATCTAGGCAGGCGTCAGCGTTTGGCAAGCAGAACCTTGGGCGGTATCAACACGTTAGGTCGACCGGGGATCTACTGACGCCCGACCCGGGATCCACCTACCCCGCGCCTCCCCCCCCGCAACCCACTCTCCACCCAGCCCGCGCCCGCTGAGGTTTTTCGCGGTTTCAGAGCCTGGCTTCACCCGCAACGGCGGCGGCGGGTGTGATTAAAGACGGGTGATCCAACGAACCGTCTCACCCCTCATCCCGCCTGCGCGGCCGAAGCCGCTTCGGCGCGGCGAAGGCCCGGCCTTCTCCCCGTTCAGGGGAGAAGGAGGCGCGGCGGGCGTTCGTGGGCCAGCGGGCGCGCGTGGGGCGCGAGCTTGACGCATTGAACCATCACCCGCTTTTAACCGCACCCGGCGGCGGCAGGATGCCGCCCCTCGAGGTTGGACATTTTTCGTGCGGAGCGCAGCCTTTGAGTCCGCAGCGGCTCGCGCGGGCGCTGCGCTTGAAGTTTCCAACGTTGGCGGCCGATTCCACCTGCTGCGGATCCCGCATCGCGGGATCCGCGCTCCGTCGGGATGCGTGCGTTACGAGGTCGGAGACAGGTCGGAGAGCGCCACCACCTTCTACATCTTCTTCAAGCGGAAAAACCGCGTCTGCACATTGAAGCCGATGGGCAAGGTCACCCGCTTGAACGCGCCGTCATCCACCACTGCCGCACCCACTGGGCTCCAGGTCGTATTGGCCGGAACCAATCCAAGCAGGTCGGTCCGTTCCAGGATGTAGCCGGTCGATGGGCTTGGCCAACTCAGCGTGACCTCGGTGTCCGTGGTCCGGGTGATGGTCAAGGTCGGCTGCGGATCGGGCGGAGTGAAGTCGGTGCTCCAGGCGAAGACGTCGAAAGTGAAGTTGTTGTCGTTCACCGTCAAATCGGAGCTATTGCTGACGAAGGCCACCGTCGTCCCATGGAAATCCAGAACGGGCGCCTGCGAATCTTGTTCGCCCGCGCCGGTCAAAGTGTAGTTGTGGCTCACCAACTCCGTGCGCGAGGTGGCTAAATCGCGACGCATAATCTGCGTGCGACCAAATCCACTCGCACCGTAACCTCCGCTGGTCGAATAGCGTCCCGGAACGAGATCGGTCGCCGCGGTCTGAAAGACCACGACGACGCCATCGCCACTGATGACCGGGCCGTAAGAGGGGCCACTCCCACTACCGGCTCCGTCGCAAGTGCTGCTGACGAGGGTGGTCACACCCGCGACCATATCGCGGACAAAAACGTCCAGCGTGTCGCCGTTCCCATCGTTCGCCACCAGATCGGTCGCGAAGCTATGAAAGGCGACGCGGCGCCCGTCCGCGCTGAGGCTCGGCTCCTCGGAAGGCAAATCCCCGGACGCGGTTCCGAACCGATTCAAGCTCACCAGCATGGTGTTGCCGGCCGCCAGGTCGCGCAGGAACACATCAGTACTGTCATTGGTGTCACCTGGGGCGAGGTTGGAGGCGTCGCTGGTGAAGGCGACGAAGCGGCCATTGGCACTGATGACGGCGTCAAAACTCTGGCCGTTGCCGGCGCCATTGCCGGCGAGGTTGCGGCTGACCAGCGTGGTCGTATTGGCAACCAAGTCGCGCACGAAAACGTCGGTGCCACGGTTGGTGTCTCCGGCCACCAGATCGCTGGCCAGGCTGGTGAACACCACGAAGCGCCCATCCGCGCTGACCTTGGCGTCCCAGGACTGCCCGTTGCCCGCCGCGCCGTTCGTATTCACGCTCACGAGCACGGTCGTCCGGGTGACGAGATTGCGGGCGAAGACATCGTCGGATCCGTTCGCATCCGGCAGGTTGACGAGGTCAGCGCCGGCGCTCTGAAAGGCAACGACCGTTCCGTTGCTGCTGATGCCGGCGCCGAATCCGCTGGCCACACTCAGGCTGCCATCGGGCCGCACCGTCACCGGCTCGTTCGTGTCCAGGTCCCGCCGATGGGCAAGCACCGCCTGAATCGTGCTGCCTGGGCCGGCGACGTTGGCCGTAAACACAACGCGTCCCCCATCTCCACTGATGATGGGAAGGAGGGCAGCGCCGATATTGGCGTCGTCGCTGAGGCGTGCGGTCGTGCCCTGCGCGAGATCCCGGAGGAACACGTCGTCGTTGGAGGATAAATCGCCGGGCACCAAATCCCGCGCCCGACTTCGGAAAACAACGAATCGTCCGTCGGCGCTAACGGACGGTGAATCAGAATAGCCGCTGGCGCTGGCGGGCGGCTGGTTCGTGTTCGCCGAGACCAGCTGCACCACGCCGTCAAAAGTAAGATCGTTCTCCAGTATCATCACGGTGACGTTGGTCGCGACACAAAGCACGGTCGCGCCCGGCGGACCGCTCGGGCTGGACAGCTGCAAGCTAAACGCCTCGTTGCACTCGTTCAGGTTGTCCGACCGGATCGGCACCTGGATCAGCCGGCTGGTGACGCCGTCGGGAAACACCACCGTGCCGGTCACCGGCGTGTAGTCCTGACCGGGCGTCGCCGAACCGGGGAAGGCTCGGTAAACCGCGCTCACCTCACCAGCCGACCCGCCGGTGCGGATGATTTCAATCGTCACGGTCCCGTCTTCTTCTCCCACCGAGATGAACGGTCGCTGGAATTGCAGCACGCCGGCACCCGGCAGGGTGGTCGTCGAGGTGTTGAGGAAATTATTGCCGGGCACAGGATCGACCAGATTCGAAGCCGCGCTGCCGCCGCTGAACAGCTGGCCGTCGTCCGTCGGTACCCCGTTCACCGTCAGTCTTCCGACGCCGTTCACCGGCAGCGAACCAAAGCGGCATTCAAAGTCGTTCCCGACCTGGAAGAAGGTACCCGCGCTGACACTCGCGGAAGACGGGCAAAACGTTGGAAACACGTAGAAGTTCAACCCCGCGTTGGGGGCAGCGTCGGGGCCGATGTTCACCACCGTGACGGTGTAGGTCAGCGGCAGCCCCGCAGTCGCCGGGTCCGGCGCATCGCTGATGGCGAACACCAGGTCGGCCACGCCAACCTCGGACAGAAGGGAAAAGGAGTTGTTCTCCGGCGAATGATCGGTCTGCGCGGTAGCCACGGCAGCGAAGTTGGACGCCGAACCGAACGACGTGGGCCGGACGGTGATGGTCACGGTGACCTGGCCGTCGCGGTTAATGTTTCCAAGACCGCACGTCACCACGCCCGCCGCCTGCGCGCACGAGCCTTGGGAGGCAGTGGCACCGATGAAGTTCGCCCCGGCGGGCAGCCGGTCGGTCAACGTGACGCCGGCGGCGTTGGTCGGCCCCAAGTTGGCTATGGTGACGGTGTAAACCAGATTTGAAGCCAGCGGACTTGGATCGGCGGAGGGTGTCACGGTCACGTCCAAGTCCACCGAGTCGAACGGCACCACCTTGCGACAGGCGGCAAACTCGCTGGTGTTCCCGTTGGTATCAGTGGCGGTGGCGGTGATGAAGTGGCCGATCGCCAGCGGCGATCCCAGGGTAAACACCCCGGCGGCATTGCCGCTCCCATCCGTTGAGACATCGACGAAGCCCAGATACGTCTGGCCCTCGCCGTTGCCACTGAGGTCACATTCGACGTTGTCAAAGAACTCGACACGGAACTGCCGGTTGGTCGCCGAGTTCAGCCGGAAGGCGATGCTGACGCCGGTCGGTGTGCGGAGCGCATCGGTGATGATCGGATAATTCTGCAGGTCGTTCGGGCCGGTATCGCCATCGCCTGGATCGTTCAAATTGCCTCCGAATGAGTTCAAGGCGAGTCCAAGTTCGGCATTGTCGTGAATGGAGTTGGCGGTGACGCGGTTGGCCGTGCCATTGCCGATGAACACCCCCACACTGCGGTTGTGGGCGATGGTGTTGTTCTCAATGCGGTTGCCCGACGCGTTGATGTGAATGCCCATGCCGTTGTTCCCCAGGTCCAACACGGCGGTGCGATCGGTGCCGATGAAGTTGCCCTGCAAGGTCGCCGCAAAATCCGAGAAGAGCCGAACGCCCTCTCCGCGGTTTCCGGAAATCACGTTGCCCGCACCTGGCGCCAAGCCGCCCAGCAGCGTGTGCTCGGCGCCATCGATCTCCACCCCGCCTCCCTGATTTTCGACCGCCCGCGCGCCGGTGGCGTCGACGCCGATCAAATTTCCCTGAACGACATTGCCGTCGGACCCGAAGTCAGCCAGCAGCCCAACCGACCGGTTGCCCGCGATGACATTGCCTGCGCCCGGCGCGACGCCACCAATGAGGTTGCTGGACGACTGGCTGAGGCGGATGCCGTTGTCGCCATTGGGCAGCGGGTTCGTGCCCGTCACATCCACTCCGATGTAGTTGCCTTGAATGGTCGTGAAGGCCGAGGAACTCAGCTCAATGCCGTTCTCGCTGAAGGTGCCGAACTGGCCCACTCGATTGCCGGAGATCACATTGCGCGCAGGCGGATTGGTGCCCCCGATGACATTGCCCACGGCCTGCGCGCCGCTGATGGTCACCCCGTCGTTCGTGTTCGGACGCGAGAGCCGGCCGGAACGATCGGTACCGATGAAATTTCCGGCGATGAGATTGCTGGGCGAATTCTGGATGAAAATGCCCGAGCCGCTGTGACCAGAGATGATGTTGCGGGCGGCGGGAGTCGTGCCGCCGATGGTGGTGCGGGCGACGGTGGCATTGGCCAGCCGGACGCCTTGGTTGTCGAATCGGCCGCGCACCGTCAAACCATCCGGCAGCAGCCCGAGGAAACAGCCTTCGATGCGATTGCCTCCACCGCTCTGGACGTTGACGCACGCCGCGCTGCTGCCCGGTTGAACGATGGACAAACCACGCACGATGCAGTCGTCCGCCACAAGATTGAGGACGTCCGTGCCGAGGCGCTCGCCGCTCAACACAATTTGCACGGCCGCATTGTCATCATTGGTGAGCGTATTCGGGCTCGCGCCGGGCTGCGTGTAGCCGTCGATGACGACCGGCTCGGACACGTCCGGCAGGCGCGTGAGCGGCGCGATGGGAAAAGGCCCCGCGCCGGGAAGGCTGAAGCGGATGAGGTTCGCGCTGGCGTTGACGGCGGCGTTGTTGGCGAGCAGCGCGGCGCGCAGCGAGCCGGGGCCGGAGTCGTTGGTATTGATCACCACGAACGTCTGGGGCGGCAGCGTGCTGAATGCGCGCACACACGGGCCAAACTCCGACGTGTTCCCCAACGGATCCGTTGCCGTGGCCGTGACCTGCCGGCCGACCAGCGCCGCGCCGGGCAGCGTGACCAGAAACGTCGCGGTGCCGCCGCCATCGGTCGTGACATTCGCCGAGCCGAGGTAAGTCTCCCCCTCGCCATTCCCGCCGGCATCGCACCCGGGATTGGAGTAGAAATCGATCCCGTAGGTCACATTCGTGCCGCTGCTCAGCGTGCCCGCCACCGTCACACTCCCGGCGTTGTTCGTGGCCGCCGTCAGCACCGGAAAGTTCTGCAACTGGTTCGGGCCGTTGTCGGCGTCGCCCACATCGTTGGCCGTGACGCCGGTTGTACCGAGATCGAGAGCCAGGTCGGTGTTCAGGAAGAAACGATTCCCGCGCACAAGATTGTTTATGGTCCCGGTGCCCGACATCGCCAGGCCATCGCCCTGGCTGTAAGCAACGATGTTCCCCTCGCCGGCGCCGGTTCCACCGATAGTGTTGTCGTGTGCGGAAACGGACACATTGATGCCCGAGTTGAGGTTGCGAAGGTCGAGCGTGCCGGCTGCGTCCGTGCCGATGCGGTTTCCTTGCACCACGTTGTTCGCGCAGCCCGGCCCGGTCAGCCCCAGGCCGCCCTGGCTGTTGGCGGAGATCACATTGCCCGCACCCGCCGCCGCGCCGCCAATCGCATTTCCGGCCGCGCCCGAAACGAACACGCCCACCGCCGAGTTGCCGATGGCCACCAAACCGCTGGCGTCCGTCCCGATGAAGTTGCCCGTCACGACGTTGTTGCTCGCGCCCGCACCGGAGATCTCCACGCCGTCATTGAAGTTTCCGGAAACGACATTGCGCGCCCCGGACGCCGTGCCGCCGATGACGTTCAGCGCGGCGCCCGAAATCAAAATGCCATCCCCGTTGTTGGCCACCCGCGCCGCGCCCGCCAAGTCGGTCCCAAGGTAGTTCCCCTGCACCAAATTACCGGTCGCCCCCGCGCCGATGATTTCCACGCCCCGGCTGTTGTTGCCGGAAATCACATTGCGCGCGGCTGGGGCGCTCCCGCCGATGACATTGTTCGGCGAGCCGTTGACCAGAATGCCGTCGCCGGCGTTGCCGTGATCCACGCCGTCCACGTCGATGCCAATGAAGCAGGCCTCGACGCGGCTCACGCTGCTGGTGGACGTCAACTCGATGCCATCGCTGCTGAAACCGACGATGACGAGTCCGCGCACGGTGTTGCCGCCGCTGGCGAAGCGGAGGCCATCCGCGCTGGCGCCCGCGTTCGTGCCGCTCAAACGGATCAGCAGATTCGCATTGTTGCCCTGGGCCAGCGTGTTCGCGCTGGCGCCCGGCTGCGTGAGCCCGTCGATCACCACCGGCTCCGTGACCAGCGGAAGCCGGGTTGACAGCACGACGGTTTGCAAGCCCGGGCCGGGGATGGCGAAGCGGATTGTGTTGGGAGCGGCGCTCACCGTGCTGTTGTTGTCCACGATGGCCTGGCGCAATGATCCCGGGCCGCTGCTCGCGGTATTCAGCACAGTGAAGGTGGACGGCGGAATCGTGCTCTCCGCCCGCACGCACGGCGAAAACTCCGACGTATTGCCGAACGGGTCCGTCGCGGTCGCGGTGATATAACGGTTGGTAAGGGAGGCGACGAGCGTAACTGCAAACGCGGCGTTGCCCGAGCCGTCCGTGGTCACCCCGGACGAGCCGAGGAAGATTTGCCCTTCCCCGCTGCCGCCGGTGTCACAGGCGGGGTTGGCGAAGAAATCGAGCTGGAACAGCGTGTTCGGCGCGCTGTTCAACGTGCCGGCCACCTGCATGTTGCCGACCTTGGCCACGGCGCTGGAGAGCGACGGAAAGTTCTGTAACTGGTTGGGCCCGGTGTCCGTGTCGCCGGGATCATTTGGCGTGAGGCCTGACGTGCCAAGATCCAAGCCGAGATCGCCCGCCGCTGTTCCGTTGGCGAAGATGGCATTGCCGCGGATGGCGTTGTTCGTCCCCGAGTTCACGTCGACGCCGTCGCTGCCGTTGAAGGCGATGAGATTGCCAGCGCCTGGCGTCGGGCCACCCACGACATTATTGCGCGCCGAGGTATTGAAAAAGACACCGAACGATCCGTTGCCCACGGGCAGCGCGCCGGTGGCGTCGGTGCCGATGAAGTTTCCGAGCACCCGGTTGCCGCTGCCGTTCAACGCGTTGATTTCAATTCCGGTGCTGTTGTTGCCCGAAATGACATTGCGTTCGGCCGCGGTTGGTCCGCCGACCACATTGTTAGGCGCGTCGCTAATCTGGACGCCGTCTCCGGCGTTGCCGGTATCCAGCGCGCCGGTGGGATCCAGGCCGATCAGATTTCCCACCACGATGTTGTTCGAAGCGGCAACCCCGTCAATTTGCACGCCAGAACTGCTGTTCCCGGAGATCACATTGCGCGCGCCGGTCGCCGCACCGCCCACGCGATTGCCGGGCGCGTTGAAGATGCGGACGCCCGACCCGCCATTGGGCATGCTGACGCCCGCCGGGACCAGACCGAGCAAACAGCCCTCCACGACGCTGTTGCCATTCGTGGCGATCTCAATGCCATCGCCGCCAAAGCTCGTAATGGCCAACCCGCGCACCAGGCTCGGCCCGGCGGCGACCCGCAATCCGTCCACTCCCGGACCAGCGCTCGCGCCGTCGATCTGGATGAATGGCGTGCCGGTAAACACGGTGGGAGACGAATTCGTGGTCGCGCCCGGCTGAGAATAGCCGTCGATGAACACCGGGTCCGTGATGGGCGGCAGCGCGCTGGACGGCCGGATCACCTGCGGGCCGGCACCAGGAATATTGAACAGGATGGTGTCGCCGGAATTGATCGCCACGTTGGCGTCGAGGATGGCCTGCCGCAACGACCCGGGCCCGGCGTCGTTGGTGTTCACCACCACGAACGTCTGGCCCGGCGCCGTGCTCGGCGCGTAAAGGCAGGGCGAAAACTCCGACGTATTGCCCAGCGGATCCGTCGCGGTCGCGGTGAGGTAATGCCCCGTGACGGTCGCGGCCACGGCCGCGGCGAAGCTGGCGTTGCCACTACCGTCGGTCGTGACCGTAGTCGACCCGAGATACTGGGCGCCCTCGCCGTTGCCGAGCGGGTCGCAGGCGTAGTTGGCAAAGAAATCGAGGGCGAAGGTGGTGTTCGGCGCGCTGTTCAGCGTCCCGTTGATCGTTGTTGTCCCCACACCGGCAACCGCTGAGGTCAGCACCGGAAAGTTCTGCAATTGATTCGCGCCGACATCCGCATCGCCAGCGTCGTTCGGCTGCACGCCGTTGGCGCCGAGGTCGACCGCCAGGTCGCCATTGAGGAAGAACTCCGTCGCACGGATCGAGTTGTTCGTGGCGGCAGTCGCAACGTTCACTCCGTCCTGCCCGTTGAAGGCGATGCGATTGCCCGTGCCGGGGCCGGTGGTGCCGATGACGTTCCCGGAAGCGCCAGCCGCAACGTTGACGCCGTGCGTCGTGTTGCCGAGGGCGAGCGCGCCGTTGACGTCCGTCCCGACGCGGTTGCCCAGCACCAGATTGTTCGAACATCCCGCGCCGGCAAGCGTGACGCCGGAGCCGTTGTTTCCGGACAAAACGTTTCGCGCCGCCACGGAGCCGCCGATGGTGTTGAACGCGGCGCCGGACACCTGGATTCCGTCCGCGGAGTTGCCGCGATCGAGCGCGCCAGCCGGGTCGGTGCCGACGAAGTTCCCCGCCACCAGATTGCTGGTCGCGCCGGCGCCCGCGATCAAGATGCCGTGCGTGCCATTGCCGGAGATGACATTGCGCGCAGCGGGCGTCAGGCCGCCGATGCGATTGCCGGAGGTGTTATTAACGTTCACTCCAACGGCGGCGTTGGCCGCAACGCCGTTGGTGGGATTAAGACCGACGATGTTGCCCTCGATCACGTTATTGCCGTTCGTGCTCAGCTCAATGCCTTCGTTCTTGAAGCCCGTGATGAACAGCCCGCGAATCGTCGACCCGCCCACCGACACCCGCAATCCGTCCGTGCCCGCCGGCGTGCCCGCGCCGTCCAAGCGAACGAGCAGCGTGCCGTTGAATCCGTTGGCCGCCGTGTTCACGGCCGAGCCCGACTGCGTATAGCCGTCGATGACCACGGGATCCGTGACGATGGGGAGCGCGCTGACCGGGCTGATGGTGCGGACGCCAGCACCCGGAAGATCAAAGGCGATGGTGTCGCCGGCATTGACGGCGGCGTTGGCATCGAGGATGGCCTGCCGGAGTGAGCCGGGACCGGCGTCATTGGTGTTCACCACCGTGAAGGTCTGCCCGGCGACCGTGCTTTGCGCAAAGAAACACGGGCCAAACTCGGACGTATTGCCCAGTGGATCCGTTGCCGTCGCGGCAAGATAGCGGCCGGTCAGCACCGTCACGGGCAACTCGGCGGCCACGGAGCCATTGCCCGCCGCGTCCGTGGTCAGCACGGTGCTGCCGAGAAGGCTCTGCCCCTCGCCGTGGCCGGATCCGTCGCAGGTGAAATTCGAATAGAGGTCGATGGCAAACGCGGTGTTGGGCGTGCTGTTGAGCGAAACCGTGATCGCCGTGCCCGCCGGCGTGTTGGTCGCCGCGGTGATCAGAGGAAAATTTTGCAGCCGATTGGCCCCGGCATCCCCATCGCCTGGGTCGTTCGTCGTCACGCCCGATGCCCCCAGGTCAACGCCGAGGTCGCCGTTCGAAAAGATGCGATTGAAACGAATGGCATTGTTCGTGGCCGCGGTCGCGACACTCACCCCGTCGGCGGTGTTGAAGGCAATGGCATTGCCCCCGGCCAGGGCGCTCCCGACCTGATTGGAATAGCCGCCGCTCAGATTGACGCCGTGACCGCCGTTGCCCAGCGCCGAGGCGCCGGCCAGATCCAGCCCGATGAGATTCCCGGCGATCGAGTTTCTTTGCGAGGTGCCGCCGATCTCGACCCCATCGCCGCCGTTGCCGGAGATCAGGTTGCCCGCGCCAACGCCGCTGCCGCCGATGGAATTGCCCAGGGAGAGCCCGGAGAGATTGACGCCATCGCCCGTGTTCGCGACGCGGAAGGTCCCGCTGGCGCTGGTGCCGATGAAGTTGCCGGAAATGGAATTATTCGTCGCACTGGCCAGGTTCACGCCGGTGGCATTGCCGGAAATGACATTGCCCTGCCCGGGCGCGCTGCCGCCGATGGTGTTGCCGGTGGCGGTGGACAGCAGGATGCCGTCACCGTTGGCGCGGTTGGTGGTGCCGGCGAGGTTCAATCCAATCCAGTTGCCCCGGATCACGCTGCCCGATGAGCCCGACAGCAGACGGAGGCCGGCGGCGGTGTTGCCGGAAATGACATTGCGCCGGGCCGGGTCACCGCCAATGGAGGCAGCCGAGTTGACGAGCGTGACGCCGCTGCCATTGCCGCGATCCACGCTGGCTTCGTCCACGCCAATCAGATTGCACTCGATGACGTTGCCCGAGGAATTGGTAAACGCGAGTCCGTCGCCACTGAAACTGACGATTTGCAGGCCGCGCACCGTGTTGCCTCCCTGGGTGAAGCGCAGCCCGGACGAAGCGGCGGGCAGATTTGTACCGTCGATCCGAATCAACACCGCGCCGTCAAACGCTGACGTTGACGTCGGACACCCCGCCCCCGGCTGCGTCGTGCCGTCAATCGTCACGGGATCGATGACCGCCGGCAGCACGCTTGCGAGACGGATGCTCTGCACACCCGCGCCGGGGATGTTGAAGCCAATCGTGTCGCCGGCGTTGATGGCGGCGTTCGCATCCGTGATGGCCTGGCGCAACGAACCCGGGCCGGCGTCGTTGGTGTTCACGACCGTGAAGGTCTGGCCAGGACGCGAACTGGATGCCGAAAAACACGGCGAGAATTCAGACGTATTGCCGAACGGATCGGTCGCCGTGGCCGTGATGAAGCGTCCCGCGAGGACGATCGCGGAGGGGAGCGCGACGACAAATGAGCCATTGCCGCTGCCGTCTGTGGTGACCGATCCCGAGCCGAGATAAGTTTGTCCCTCGCCGTTTCCGGAGGCGTCGCAGAGCACGTTGGCATAGAAATCGAGCGTGTAGGTGAGGCTCGCGCCGCTGTTCAACGTGCCGCTGAGCTCCGTGCCTGCGGCGGAGTTAACCGCGGCGGTAATCGTCGGGAAATTCTGCAGCTGATTCGCGCCGCCGTCGCCGTCGCCCAAATCGTTTGCCGTCACCCCGTTCACGCCGAGATCGAGGCCGAGGCCGGTATTAGAGTAGATGGCATTGGCGCGGATGGAATTGTTCGTGCCGGCGTTGACGAACACGCCGTCGCCAGCGTTGAACGCGATGCGATTGGCTTCACCGGCGCCCGGGCCGCCGATCGTGTTGGTGCGCGCATTCAAGGTGAACTGAACACCGTGTCCACCGTTACCCAACGGGCTCAGGCCGTCAGCCGCGAGGCCGACGCGATTTCCCAGGACGAGATTGAAGCCCGCGCCGGTATTCTGGATTTCGATGCCGTCGTCGGAGTTTCCGGAGATGACGTTGCCAGCGCCGGACGCCGGGCCGCCGATGGAGTTGGCCGGGGCGTTGACGATGAGAATTCCGTCCTGCGCATTGCCTCGATCCAGCGCACCGGTCGCATCGGTGCCGATGAAATTGCCGGCGATCACGTTTCCGTTCGCGCCGGCATTCTCCAAGCGCACGCCGGCGTTGCCATTGGCGGAGATGACATTTCTGGCCGCGGTCGTGGTGCCGCCGACCGTGTTCGTGCCGGCATTGAGGAGGTAAACGCCGTTGTTGCCATTCGCGCGGTTGGTTGTCCCCGTGATTTCGAGGCCGATGAGGTTGCCGAGGATCTGATTGCCCCAGGCGTTGGTGTTCTCGATGCGAACTCCCTGCTGCGAATTGCCCGAAATCACATTCCCGGCGCCCGCGCTCGTGCCGCCGATCGTGTTGCTGCGGGCGTTGAAAAGGAGCACTCCATTCAGGGCGTTGGCGAGCACGTTGCTGCCGGTGGCGCCGAGGCCGATGAGGTTGCCGAGGATTTGATTTCCGATGGAGTTCGTACCGCCTACGTGCACGCCGTGCTGGCTGTTGCCGGAAATCACATTGCGCGCCGCCGCCGCCGCGCCGCCGATCCGGTTATTGGCCGAGTTGGTGATGAAGATCCCGCTTTGGAGATTGCGGAGCGCGTTGGTGCCGTTTAAGCCCACTCCGATGTAGCAGCCCTCGATGACATTGTTTCCGTTGGTCGCGATCTCGACGCCGTTGCCGGTGAATCGATTGATGACGAGCGACCGCAGCGTGCTGCCTCCGGCCCAGAGGCGAAACCCATTCGTCCCCGCGCCGACAATGTTCGTCCCCTGCACCTCGACGACGGGCACGCCGGCAAAGCCCGGCTGGGTACTCCCGTCGATGGTCAACGGATCGGTGACAGGCGGAAGCGCGGCGGCCAGCACGATCGTGGTCGTGCCGGAAGCGAGGTTGAACCCGATGGTGTCCAGGCCCGGAGCCGCATTCGCATCCAGCATCGCCTGGCGCAATGAGCCCGCCCCGGAATCGTTGGTGGCGGTGACGGTAAAAGTGGACGCGACGGCGGAAAAGGTGCCGAGGCTCGCTAAAGCGGACAACAGGAAGCAAAGACCTTTCATAAAACGACAAGTCCACGACACGTGGAGATATGCTGGCAAGGAAACCAGAGCCGGCAGTTGCTTTCAAGCTCCGACTCCACCGACACCTTCAAACGGGTGCGATTAAAAACGGGTGAAGGCAGGGCTGACGTTCCGCAAGAGTGCGGACGTTATGCACCGAGTCTGGCCGGGCCGGGCTTAATCTTGAGCGCCGCGCCAGCGCTTGGGTGCTCCATCCAAAGCGGTGCTGCGCCCCGCACTCCACGACGCTGGCGCGACAGCCTGGCGCCCGCAGACTCGCGGAGCGTCATGGAGTGCGGCGGCACCGCCGGGTCTCGTCAAAATCCACGCTCACCTCACACCCGGAGATCGGAATCGAAACCGCCGAGGGACGGGATGGACGCAGACCGTTCGGGATCGAGGATCGCCCTGTCTTTATCTGCGTTTGTCGGCGTGAATCTGCGGTCAAAGATTCTTATGCAGGGATGGGATCCGGGTCCCGCCCTCGGCCTTGACGACCCAAAGCAAAAGCCATCTACTAATCCCAGCCTCAATTCCAACCTGACGTGACTATGAAGCATCTGTTTCCAATCCGCCGGAGTTCCCTGGGAGCCATCCTGACTTTTCTGGCCGTCGCCTTCCTCGAACCCATCCAGTCGGCGTGGGCTCAGGCCAATGCCAACGCGGCCGCCCCCCCCGCGATCACGGCCATTCGCGTCGAATCCACCAACGTCGTGGTTACCGTCCGCGTGCCTGCGGGCCTTCGTCGTGTCACCCTCGAAGCCCGCGAACGCCTCGGGCGAGGCGCTTGGGAACCGCGGAGCGTCGCCCGGCTCGACGGCACCGGCGGCAGCATCACGTTTCGCCTTCCGCGTTCCCGCGCCTTGGAAATGATGCGCGTGCGGGCCGACGTCACCGACCCGTTGCCCTCGGCGTTTTACACCGGCGCCACCGAGTTCGAGGAAGTCGCCGGAGCCAGCCGGAATCCCACCGGCGCTTTTCCCGGCGCGAACCTCGACTCCCAAAACACTGCCCAAGCGCAGGAACCGCGCGAAGTGGTTGAATCCGACATCTGGAAGATTCGCGGCCAGACGCTTTACTTCTTCAATCAACTGCGCGGGCTGCAAGCCATCGACCTGGCCAACCCGGATGCGCCCCGACTTCGTGGGACGCTCGAACTCCCCGCGGTCGGTGAGGAAATGTATACGCTCGGCGACCATCACGTGGTGCTCCTCGCCCGCAACGGTTGTTCCTACAGCGAAAGCGAAGTGATCATCGCCGCCGACCGTGGCGCGGCCCCCACGATCACCGCCCGCCTGCCGGTGTCAGGCTACCTCCAGGAAAGCCGGCTGGTCGGCAGCGCCCTCTACCTCGCCACGTCGAGCTATCGCCAATCCCCCGCCACCAACAGCAACGGCGTCGTCTGGGAAGCGGGCACCCTGGTCTCCGGCTTCGACCTCTCCAACCCCGAGGCCCCTGTCGCCCGAAATTCACTCTGGTTCCCCGGTTCAGTGCTGGCGGTGACCGCCACCGACCGCCTGCTCTTTGTTGTCCTCGTGGATCCCGCCAACTGGTGGCAGTCCACAATCCAGTCGGTCGACATCACTTCGCCCGACGGCACCTTGAGCCGTTACGAAACAATTCGCACGGCGGGCCGCGTGCCGGACAAGTTCAAGATCCAGTGGGCCGATGGCATTCTGACGACCGTGTCGGAAGACTGGCGTGCCACCGGCAACCGGCGGGTGACAACCTTGATTGAATCGTTCCGTCTGCCCGATCCGCGTTCAGCCGGGCCGATCGGCGTGGCCAAGCTCAATCAGCTTGAGGTCGGGCGAGGTGAACAATTGCACGCCACCCGCTTCGACGGTCGGCGCCTGTACGTTGTGACGTTCTTCCGCATCGACCCGCTCTTCGTCATCGACCTCTCCAATCCATCGGCGCTTCGCGTGGCCGGGTCCGTCGATGTCCCGGGTTGGTCCACGTACATCCGGCCGATGGGCGATCGCCTGGTGACGATCGGCATCGAAACCAACCGCGTGGCCGTATCTCTTTTCAACGTGTCCAATCCCGCGGCCCCGGTGCTCACGGATCGGGTGCGCCTTGGAGATCATTATTCGTGGAGCGAAGCGAACTGGGATGAGCAGGCGTTCAGTGTCCTGCCCGAGGCTGGACTGATCCTGGTGCCCTACAGCGGAGACACCACCAACGGTTACACGTCCAAGGTGCAGCTGATCGACTTCAACCGCAGCTCGCTGACGGCCCGAGGCGTGATCGAACACCAGTTCCAACCCCGCCGCGCCACCCTTTATTCCGACCGAGTTCTGTCTCTGTCCGGCTGGGAACTCCTGAGCGTCGACGCCACCGACCGCGATCATCCGCAGGTGCGCAGCAATCTCGCCCTCGCGTGGCCCGTGGATCGGGTCTTCCTCGCCGGCGACTATCTCGTCGAACTGGGCGGCGCGGGCAACCGCGGTTGGTGGAGCTCAACGGAAAGACCGACGTTAAAAATCGCCGCCGCCGGCTCCCCCAATTCCATCCTCAGCGAAACCGGCCTCAAGCCTCTTTCCATAGTCGGTGCCACCGTTCGCGCCTCAGTTCTCTACCTCGCCCAGGGAACTCCGTTCTCCGGCTTCTTTCCGGTTCCATTGGCCGACGCCAACGGTGCGGCGCCCGCGGACGGAAAGCTCCTGCTGACGACCTTCGATCTCAGCGCGCTGCCGTCGGTGCGGAAACTGGGCGAGACCGAGGTCGCCCTGGCGGGCGGCAGCCTGAGCGGCGACGTCCAGGCGCTGTGGCCGAAGTCCGACCTGCTGGTGCTGGTGGGCGGCGCATCCTACGGCTGGTGGGATTGCCTGGCCTGTGTCGGACCCGGAGTGCCCGTCGCGGCCAACGTTGCCGCCGATGCCATGGGCGCACAGCTCATCCGCCCGTGGCCAATGGCGTCGGGCGGAGGACGCCTGATCGCCTTCGACGTGCGTGAACCCGAGGCGCCCCGATTCGTCTCCGACGTGGATCTCGGCACGAACGGCTGGTGGAACTTCAGCGCCGCCGCCACCGCGAACGGCATGGTTTACCTCAGCCATCAGCTGTCGTTCTTCATCGAGGATCCGGTTCCGATCGATCCCGATCCGATCGATCGCCTGGTCGCCCCGATCATCTGGCCGGGAGGCAGTTGGATCGCCAAGTCGTATCTCGACGTGGTCGACTACGCGGATCCGTCGCAGCCGCTGGTCCGACGTCCCGTGAACATCCCAGGCAAACTCAACGGTGTTTCCGCCGACGGCGCGCTGCTTTTCACGGTGGGAGCCCGCGCCACCAAGCTCGATGCCAACGGCGCTTGGACGGAGTATCTCGACGCCAGCGCCTATGATGGTGTGACCGCGCACCTGATTGACTCCCTGACCTTGCCGTTTGCCTGGCCACATCCTGTACTGGTCTCGAGCGGTAACATCTACATCGGCTGGCCCGACTACGGCGCCAACACGCCGGCCACGGCCGCGCATTCGGTGCAAGCCTGGTCCGTGTCCGACGCCGGCAAGTTCACGCGCCTCAGTCGCACTCCGATCTCCAACCCCGCCAACTCCATCGCCGCGTTCGGCGACCTTTTGGCCGTGCAACAGTCAGACAACACGCTGACGCTTCTCGACGTCACCCATCCCGCTGCGCCAAGTCGGGTTGGCAACGGGCGTCCGGCCGGCTGCCAGTGGTATGACTTGACCCACGCCGACGGGCGGCTGGAAAGCGGCAGCGCGCTCAACGGACTCTGGCTCCCGCTTGGCGCTTACGGTGTTGCCCGGGTCGCGACGGCTCCCTGATTTTCCCCTGATGAACAGCAAACCTCGCATCCCTACCAACGGCGGAGAGGCCCTCACCCAAAACCCGTTCGCGGGCCTGGACAACACCGGCCTGCCGCCCGGCCCCGCGCAAGTCGAACCTGCGCCTAACAGCGGCGCGTCTCCATCGGCTTCGACCCGCGGCGGGAAGAACAAGAATCGCGGACGAGTGGATATCATCCGGCAAACCGCGCATCGCGGCGGCAAGACCGTGACGGTGGTCACCGGGTTCGTCGGCATCGGCCTGCCCGAAAAGGAACGTCTCGCCAAAGAGATGCAGCAGGCCTGTGGCACCGGAGGCACCGTGAAGGAAGGGCGCATTGAAATTCAAGGCGATCGCCGGGAGGAAGTCGCCCGTATCCTGTCCGCCGCCGGATTTCGCCCGGTCTTCGCCGGAGGTTGACCAACGGCGGTTGACCAACGGCGGTTGACCAACGGAGGTCGACTACTCGTGGGCGCTCCAGCCACGGCCCGGCTCATACACGATGCCGTTCCCGCGAAAGGGCCAGGCGCGATCCATCGCCAGTCGCTGGCTCGGCTCCGCTCCAAATTGTCGTCGGACCAGAGCCTCTTCAACCGCGCCATAAAGTTCGGCCAGAACCACGGCTGAGAGGAGCAGCCCGACCGTGCCCAGCATCACCCGGCGAAGGCGCCAGCCAAGGAACGGAAGCCAGGCCACCGGGCCGGCCAGCAGGGTCACCATGCCCAGTTCAACCGCCAAGCCAGCACTCGAAAATCCAACCTGCTCCGTGCGCACTCGCGCGGCGAGATACCAGGCCCACAGCCCCACCGCCGCGAGCAGCAGGCCGCGCGGCAGGCCGCCCAACCACCGGTGCCCCATCTTGGGGCGTGAATCGAAAATCAATGGCGTACTCATGCCCCCGTGCATAAAGCGTTTTCCACGACGCGTTGCAAAAAATGCGATCGAGGTGGGGAGCTCCCAACCGATCCCACGAAGCTCATCGCAACGTCGACTCCGTCCATGCCCCCGGTCGACGCTCTTCCGGATCGGCAACAAACCAGCGGGCGAAGCGTTCATAGGCGCCATCGCCCGGTTGAATGAGCCCGGCCAGGGGGCTCCGGGGCGCCATCTCCAGGTGCCCCCGACCCGTCACCCGGGCGCCCGCCACGGTTTCGGCGAAATCCAAAAACCAAATCGGGACCGGGACCGGCAATACCGGCCAATCGCGCACGCGAACGTCGCGTCCCGCCGTCGCGATCCGTCGACCCGCCGCATCCAGGGCCAATGACTGCAGCGTTCCGCCCACGGACCACCACTCCGTGAGCGGCAGGCCGGTGTCGGCATCCCACATCCGCGCTGCTCCATTCCAGGAAACCGAAACCAGACGTTGTCCCTCGGGGCTCCAAGCCAGACGCGAGACCGCGCTGTCGTGAATCAACGGCTCGCTCAAAGCCAGGCCCGTGGCGGCATCCCAAATTCGCACGGTCCGATCCAGCGACGCCGTGGCCACCCGCCGTCCGTCGGGACTGAACAACGCCCGCTCCACAATGCGCGCATGGCGCAGACGCGGGGTCAACGCGCGCCCGGTGGCCACCGACCAGATGCACGCCGTGTTGTCGGTTGACCCCGTCACCAGCCGCGTCCCGTCCGGGCTGAAATCGACCGACTTCACATGATCGATGTGCGCCAGCGGCTCGGTCGCGGGCGCCCCGCTCCGCACGTCCCACACTCGCGCGCTCCAGTCCTCCGCAGCGGTGGCCACTCGGGTCCCATCGGGACTGAACCGCACCATTAAAATCTCCCCGCGATGAACCAGATTGCTGCCGACCGGCTGCAACGAGGGCACGGACCAGAACCGCGCCGTGCCGTCCGCCGACCCGGTCACCAGGATCGAGCCGTCGGGCGAAAATTGCAGGGAGCGCACGAGGGCCCGGTGGCCGCTGGCCCGGTTGGTTTCTGTGCCGGGACCGGCCTGCGCCTGCAATCGCCCGGTGGCCACGCTCCAGAGCTGCACGGATCCGTTGGTGGTCCCGGTGGCCAGCCAATCGCCCCCGGGACTGAAGTCGGCCACCTGCACGGCCGTCGCCGCCACCGCCGGCCGCTGCCCTCCGCGCGCAGGCCGCGCATCCAGCAAGCGAACTTCACGCCCGCGCGTGATCGTCGCCAGAGTCTCTCCATCGGGACTGAATTGGACCGACATCGAACCAGCAGGATCCACCAACTCGCCGGCATCGCGTCGCGGCCGCACATCCCAAAGCTGCACCACCGAGTTAAAGGAGGCGGTAGCCACACGGCGCCCATCCGGACTAAACGCGGCGTCCAGCATCCTTTCCACTTCACGCAGCGGCTGGCCCAAGGCGCTGTTTCGGCTCAAGTCCCAAACCCGCGCCGAATTGTCGGTCGAAGAAGTCACCCACCGTCCGCCCTCCGGGCTGAACATGACCGTCCCAATCCCGCCTTCATGCGCCTGGCGCTCGCCCAGCAAGCGGCCGTCGTCCGCGCTCCAGATGCGCACGAAGCCATCCTGGCCAATCGTGACCACGCGTTTGCCGTCCGGGCTGAAGGCACCGCCCCACACGGTTTCCGCCGGCGACGCATGCGAAAGAGCTTCCCCGATTGGCTGGCCGCTCGTCAGATCCCACAGCCGGGCTCCGCCATTCTCGCCCGCCCACAGCAATCGCCGGCCATCCGGGCCGAATTCCAAAGCGGTTAGGCGCGCGCGCCGGTTCTCGCAGCGAAATTGAAACGCGCCGGTGTCCGCGTCCCAGATGCGCACCGAGCCATATCCACCCGAGGTGGCCACCTGTCGGCCATTCGGGCTGAAGCGAGCGGACAAAACCGGTGTCGTATGGCCCGGCAAAGTCCGGAGCACAACGCCCGTGGTCGCGTCCCAGATTCGCCCCAGCCGATCACCAGACGCCGTCAACACACGCCGTCCGTCGGGGCTGAACTCGGCGCCATTGACCCGGCCCTGATGAACCAACGGCGGCGTCACGGCCTGCCCATTCGTGGCATTCCAAATTCGCGCGGTTCCGTCCACGGACGATGTGACCACCAAGCGCCCATCCGGGCTCCAACCACCTCCCGTCAGGCGATCCGCGTGCGAGACACTGCCCACCAGCCGGGCCGTGGCAGTATCGTAGACTTTGGCGTGCGCATCGCGGCCCACGGCCAGAAGCAGGCGGCCATCCGGGCTGAACCGGACCCGTTCCATGGGCTGGAACTCGGCAATGGACGGAGCAGCCGGCAGAAGCCAGTCGCGGTGCGCCAAGGCGGACAGCAGCCGTTCCGCTGCTCGATGATTCGTCGGGTCGCGCCGCAAGATCGCTGTCAGTTGCGCCACCCCCGCCGACGGGTCACCGGACCGGAACAGCTCCTCGGCCCGTTGAAGTTCGAGCACGCGAACGGTGCCGGCCAACCGATCGTTGGCCACGATCAAATTGCGATTG
This sequence comes from Limisphaerales bacterium, assembly GCA_044230345.1. GTDB lineage: Bacteria > Verrucomicrobiota > Verrucomicrobiia > Limisphaerales > JADJPG01 > JBGARF01. The sequence continues at coordinate 262,253 of JBGARF010000011.1, read as the reverse complement.
GCCTCCTCGGCTTTCTCACGCTGCTGCTGTTCCGAATGCCGGGCAGCCGCCACCCGCCACACCGACACCGCCGTTCCGCCCGCCACCACCAGCAGCAGGACCAACACGCTCGCCCCCAAGCCGGCGACCGCCGGATGTCGTCGCATCCAGCGGCCCAACCGCGCCGCCCGGCCCAGGGGCCGCGCCTGTATGGGTTCGTCGCACAGGAACCGGCCCAGCTCTTCCGCCAACTCGGCGGCCGTTCGGTACCGACACGCCGGATCCTTGTCGAGGCACTTCAGGCAGATCGTTTCCAAATCCGCCGGCACCGAAGGGTTCAAGCGTCGCAACGCCACCGGCTCATCCACCTCCACCTGGCGGAGCACGGCATGGACGGAGCCGCCCTGAAACGGCGGCCGGCCCGTCAGGAGATGATACAACACCGCGCCCATCGCGTAGAGGTCGCTGGCTTCGGTCACCTTCCCCGATCGGCCGCCCGCCTGCTCCGGCGGCATGTAGCCGGGCGAGCCAAACGTCTGCCCGCTCATGGTCAACTCCCCGCCCCGATCCAGTTGTCGGGCCAGCCCGAAGTCCGTCACTTTCGGTTGATCAAACGGGTCGAGCAGGATGTTCGACGGCTTCAAGTCGCGATGCAGCACCCGCTGCGCGTGCGCATGCTGCACGGCCTCTGCCACCGCTTTGAGGTAACCCGCCGCGCGTCGCGCCGGCATCGGGCCGTCGCGCACCAAGGCGGCAAAGTTCGGACCCTCGACCAGCTCCATCGCAAAGTAATGCTGACCGTCATGCTCGCCCACCTCATGGATGGTCACGATGTTCGGATGACGCAGCCGGGCGGCGGCTTCGGCCTCGTTGCGCAGCCGTCGCACGGAGTCAGGCGTGGCAAACTCCCCGCCCAGGATCATCTTCAGCGCCACCATGCGGTTCAGGCTCACCTGACGTGCGCGATAGACCACGCCCATGCCGCCCCGGGCGATCTCCCCGATCAACTCATAGTCACCAAACCGCCGCAGCGCCACCGCCACCCCGCTGCCCGCCGCCGGTTCGTCGTCGTCGAGCACCCGGCTGACCAAACAGCGCGGACAGTGCCCGGCCAGTCCCCCCCGCGGGATCTCGCCACCACACCGTTGACATTTCATCGGACCAGACACGATTCCCCTCTACCTAAGCATCCAGTCGCTCCAATTACAGCTCTGGAGTGGGAAAAGGAATTCAGGAGCAGGGGGTGCATCAAGCTCGCAAACAGGGTGCTGGCATTGATGATGATCGCTGTCTTTTACCAGCCATCTTTTACCAAGCCTTGGGCCACGGACGTCGGAACCTCGAGTTGTGGTCCTTCGTGTGGGCGCCGGTTCGATCTCTACCAACCGTCGGAAGATGCTGCTTTTTTGGTAAAAGATGGGGGGGGGGTAAAAGATAGGCTTTTAACCGTGCCTGGCTTGTGTTTCCGAGCGGGCTTGATGCAGCCCTGATTCAGGGGTGTGCGGTTAAAAGCGGAGAAGGCGGCGGTGCCCGCAGCGGCCTGGGCCGGCGACGACGCTCGAAGGTTCGAACGCACATGGCCGATGCCACCCACTGCGGACCACAGGTCCGCGCTCCGATCCAGCAACTTCGAGATGCACCGCCGGCTCAGGGACTCAGGGATTCGGGCTTGATGATTTCAGGGCGCTCGCCTATTGGATGCTCCACGGCTGTTGCGGAAAACCAGCCGTTGACCGAACAAAACCGCATGCACATTCCATCACTGCTCGGCGAGCTTGCCCGCTATCTGGAGTCCCAGATCCCCGGTGCTCCCTCCTGCCAGCAGCCGACCACACCGCCTTCCGCTCCGCCGGCGACGCTCATCTCCCGCCTTTACCAACGGCAATCGGCGCTCAATCCATCGGCGGTCGCCTGGATCGAACGACAGCCCGGAACCGGCAACCGATCGACCGGGCGTCCGGTCGAATCGCTCGCGGACCTACCTGCCCTTCCCGTCACTGCGTTCAAACAGCTCGAACTGACCACCGTGCCCCCCGCCGATCGCGTGGCCACGTTTCACTCGAGCGGCACCACGGGCCATCAGCCGAGTCGCCACATTCATTCGCCCGAAACGCTCTGGATTTACCAGCTCGCCGCTGAAGCCTGGTTCAAACGCCGCGTGCTGGGCGACTTCCCCTGGGCCTGGACCAGCCGGGAGCCCGCTCCGTCCGATCGCCCGTGCATGTTGAGCCTGACGCCGCGCCCGACCGATGCCCTTCATTCGTCGCTCGCCTACATGATTGGAATGTTGATCAACCGCCTCGGCGCCGACCCTTCAACCTTTCATGGGCGGACGAGTGCAGAAGGCTGGGAGCTCGACTGTGACTCTGCCCGCGCCGCGTTGCGCCAGTCCGCCCACCGAGACCACGGCAGACCCGTCATCATCTTTGGCACCGCCTTTAATTTTGTTCATCTCCTCGACGCCATGGAGGCGGCGGGCGAGACGATGACCTTGCCGCCTGGGTCGCGCGTGATGGAAACTGGGGGATACAAAGGACGCTCGCGAACGATCCCGAAAGCGGAGTTGCACCAGGCCATCGCCGACCGGCTGGGGCTTCCCCTCGAGTTGGTGATCACCGAATACGGCATGAGCGAGCTCAGTTCCCAGGCCTACGACACGGACCGCTCCGTCTCCCTGCCCGGGTCCACCCCTCTGACCACCACCACCGCCAGAACCGCGCGGCCGACCACGGCCGGACGACGCCTGCAATTTCCTCCGTGGTGCCACGCCACCGTCATCTCGCCCGAGACGCGACGCGAGTGCGCCCTCGGTGAGCCCGGGCTTTTGCGCATCGCGGACCTGGCCAACGTGGCGTCGGTGCTGGCGATTCAGACCGAGGACTTGGCCGTCGCCCACGGGGACGGCATTGAGCTGCTTGGACGCGCGGCAGCGGCCGAACCCCGCGGCTGCTCGCTGTTGCCGGATGCGGCCGAATCAAACCGGCCCGCAAATGTTGTCCAAAAAGGATCAAACTAGGCCATGCCGAGCACCTCGCACAAAACGCGGATGTTGATCCTGGTGTCGCTGCTGCACGCCTTCACTCACATCTACCAAGTGGCGTTGCTGCCGCTTTATCTCCCGATCCAAAAAGGCTTCGGACTCGAGAGCGTGGGTTCGTCCACCTTCCTCGTGACGTTGATGATGGCGGCCTATTTCCTGCCGAGCTACGCGATGGGTGCGCTGGCGGATCGCATCAGCCGGAAGCGCTTGCTCGGGACCGGCCTCGCCGTGAATGCCGCCGGCTATCTCCTGCTGGCCTGGGCGCCAACGTATCCGATCGCGCTTGCGGCGATGGTGGTGGCCGGGCTTGGGGGCAGTTGTTTTCATCCGGCCGCCACGGCGTTGATCGCGCGCCTGTTCCCCGTCAACACGGGCCGCGCGCTCGGGATCATCGGCATCGGCGCCAGCCTGGGATTTTTCTTCGGCCCGTTCTACGCCGGATGGCGCGCCGCCGGCACGGGGCAGTGGCGCGCGCCCGTGCTGGAGCTCGGGGTGTTCGGATTGATCGCCGCTGCGTTGTTCCTTTGGCTGGCGGAGGACACGCCTGCTTCGACCGTGGCGACGACGGATACCCGGCGGCGCCGGAGCAGGTCGGAATCGACCTTCGGCTCCCGTCAGGCGGCGCTGTTGTTTGTCGCCGCGGCGACGGCGTTCAGCCTGCGCGACTTCGCCGGCAGCAGCATGGGCAGTCTGGGCTCGCTCTTTCTCCAGAACGCCCATGGCTTCAGCGTGCGCGAGACGGGCACGGCGCTCAGCGCCATCTTCATCGCGGCCACGATCAGCAACCCGCTGTTCGGGCATCTCAGCGATCGCGGACGCAAACGCTGGACCGCGATTGTCCACACGATCGCCGCCGGGCTCATCGTGGCCTTTCCATACCTGCCCGGCGGCAGCGTCACCGCCTTCTTCCTCGTGTTCATGGCCTACGGATTTTTCTTCATGGCCAGCTACCCCATCGTCGAAGCTGGCGTCATGCAAGCCGTGCATGATTCGGTCCGGGGCCGCGCGTTCGGTCTTTGGATCACGATCGGTGGATTGATTGGAAACCTGTCCCATTGGCTGATCGGCCACTGGGTCGAACAGCTGGGCCCGCGCGCCAGCCAGGCCGCGTCGTATCACCAGGTTTACGCCGGGCTGGCCGCGGTTCTCATGCTTTCGTTGGCGGGCCTTTGGTTCCTGGACCAAGTCCAACACCGGGAACATCCCGCGCCCGAACTCGCGCCCAAGCCTGCGTCGCCGACATGAAGCTCCCGGAACGTTTTCTGGCCGACCTGCCGCCCGAAGCCACGCTTTCGGTCGACATGATTGCGGGCGCCTGCCAGGCGCTCCGACGCAACCAGGCCCGCGCGCTCGGGCGCCTGACGACCGAACAGGCGGCTGCGCTCGTCGCTGAAACCGCCCGCCACTGGCGGCGCGACGACTACCCGTTCCGCCAGATCGCGCTGGCGCACGGACCCGAAGCCACCGGATTCTCCGCCGAAACCCTGCGCCACGGGCTCGACGGATTCTTCGGCGAATGGACCATGGAGAACATCCACGCGCTGCTGGTCCAGGACTTCGGCTCGGCGCATCGCCTGGATCAGTTCCAATCCTCCGACGCCGAACAACGCGTGCGCCAGTCCGGCGTGGTCACGCCTCCGGAATTCCTCGTCCATGTCGCCGCCGGCAATCTGCCGGTCCCGGCGATGACCAGTCTCCTGCTGGGGGTGTTGCTGCGCTCAGCGCAGTTCATGAAATGCGCCACGGGCGCAGGCTTCTTTCCGCGGCTCCTCGCGCATTCGCTGGTCGACATCGAGCCCGCTGTAGGCGGCGCGCTCGAGCTCGCCGAATGGCCGGGCGGCTCCACCGCCCTTGAAGACATCCTCTTCCAGGAAGCCGACGCGATCACCGCGACCGGCAGCGACGAAACCCTCGCCGCCATCCGGAGCCGACTCCCGCTCCGCACACGTTTCCTCGGCTACGGCCATCGCGTCAGCTTCGCTTACGTCACCCGCGAAGTTCTCGACGGTTTCAGCCGCGGGGCGGTCGTCGATCGCGCGGCCGAGGACGTGACGGCCTGGGATCAATGCGGATGCCTCTCGCCGCATCTCATCTATGTCGAAGGCGGCGGGCCACTGTCTGCGGAACAATTCGCCGAGCAGCTGGGCGCCAGCCTGGCCCGGCGGGAATCAACCCATCCCCGCGGCCGACTCCGCCTGGAGGAATCGACCGCGATCAGCCTGAAGCGGGATTTTTATTCGGTGCGCGCGGCCGCCTCGATGGAAACCCGCGTCTGGCAAAGCGAAGCTTCCACCGCGTGGACCGTGGTGTTTGAGGGCGACCCGCTCTTCCAGCGCTCGTGCCAAAACCGCTTCGTCTACGTCAAGCCGGTGGCCGACCTGACCGAGGCGTTGCGCGGCGCGGACGCGGTGCGTGGCCTGGTCTCAACCGTGGGCCTGGCCGCCGCAGGACATCGCCAGACGGAACTCGCCCTGCAGCTCGCGCGCTGGGGCGTGACGCGAATCTGCCCGCTCGGACGCATGCAACGGCCGCCGCTCACCTGGCGGCACGACGGCCGCCCCCCCCTGGCTGACCTCGTCACCTGGACCAATCTCGAAACATGACCAAGAACAAAACAGCAAAGCCCGGCCGGGAGCGGCGGGGAAACGCTCGCCCGAATCCTTCCGCGGAGGCGCCACGCATGGAGCTGCGCAAATCGTTTCAATTCGAGGCGGCGCATCTGCTGCCCGGGCTGCCGCGCGCGCACAAGTGTCGGCGCTTGCACGGACACAGCTTCAAGGTCGAGCTCGCCGTGGCTGGCCCCTGTGATCCGCAGCTCGGCTGGCTGATGGATTACGCCGACATCTCCGCCGCGTTCAAACCCATCTGGGAACGCCTCGACCACTATTACCTCAACGAAATCCCCGGGCTGGCCAACCCCACGAGCGAAAATCTCGCCCTTTGGATCTGGCGCCAGCTGAAGCCAAAGCTGCCGCTCCTGACCGAAGTGATGGTGGCCGAGACCTGCCAGTCGCGCTGTGTTTACCGCGGAGAATGAAGTTGGATTTTCAGTTTTCGATGGCCGGGTTGCGCTTCGCCGGGACCGGCCGCCGGCGCGAGCCGGCGTTCAACGAGCGCATATCGCAAACAGAAAACTGATCCGACCACTTGAGATCCGGAACTGACATGCGATCGCCAAAGCCCATGCGGCCCGCGCTTGCCCTGATCTTTTTGTCCGGGGCGGCGGCGCTCGGCTACCAGATGATCTGGATCCGACTGTTCTCGGCGGGACTGGGACATGAAGTGCCGGCCATCGTGGGCGTTGTCGCCGCGTTTCTGGGCGGCATGGCCCTGGGTGCCGCCGTCAGCGATCGGCGTCTCGCGGGCGCCACGGCTCCCGCCCGCTGGTTCATCCGCGTCGAACTCATGATCGCCGCCTGGGGCGTGATCAGCGGATGGTTGATTCCCGCGCTGAACAACGTCGCGCTCGGCCTCCTGGGACCGGCGCCTGCACCAGTGACCCACTGGTTGATCGTCTTCGCGCTGCCCGGCATCACCCTGCTTCCGGCCACGCTGGCCATGGGAGCAACCCTGCCCATCATGCTCCGGTGCCTGCGAAGCGATGGGCACGGGCGGCCAGTCACCGGCGCAGTCTACTTTGCGAACACGTTAGGCGGCGCCGGTGGCGCGCTCGTCGGAACCTTTCTCCTGCTGCCCATGCTTGGCCTGCGCGGTAGTCTTTTCGTCCTTGCGCTGGCGAACGTCGTGGTCGCGGTCAGCGTGTCAAAGCTCTGGCCGTTCGAACGTCCCACCGAGCGCGGCGGAAACGTTCGCCGCCCGCGTGAAAAGTCCGACTGGCGCTGGAGCGCTCTCGCGTTCGTCGGCGGTTTTGTTGCGATTGCCTTCGAGCTGATCGGCATCCGCGGTCTGTCGCAGGTGTTGGACAACACGGCCTACACCTACGCGACAGTGCTGGCGGTTTATCTGGCGGGGACCGCATTGGGCGGAGTTTGGTTTCAGCGCGGCTTGAGCCGCCAGCCGGTCGGGCAACTTCTACCCCGCCTGCTCATCGCGCTGGCCTGCATGAGTTGCCTGGCGGCGTGGGCATTGCGCCTCGCGCCCGACCTGCATGCGCGTCTGCGCGATCTCGTCGGGGGCATGGGCGCGATCGGCGATTCCATTGGCGGCGTGTTGCTGGTCGAACTGACCATGGCCGCCACCGTGTTCGGCCCGGCGACCATCTTGATGGGAGCCTTGTTCAGCCTGGTGTTGGAGGCAGCCGCGCCTCCCCCGAACGGCGCGCCCGGACGTGTCTTGATGTGGAACACGCTGGGCTGCGTCGCCGCCGTGGCCACGACCACGCTTTGGGGCATCCCGGCCCTTGGCTTGCGCGGCGGCCTCATCGCCATCACCGCCGCCTACGGCGCAGCTGTTTTTCTGACGGTCACGAAGGCCAATTGCCGTCACCTTGCATGGCGCCCAGTTCTGGCGCTCGGTTTGATCGCGCTGTTCCCGGGCGGGCTGAATCTGCTCCGCCCTCCGGAAGGCAGCACGCTCGCCGAACAACACGAAGGCGTGCTCGCCTCCGCCGCGGTGCTCGCGTCTTCGGACGGACAACGCACGCTGCGCATCAATAATCGTCTGCAAATGGGCGGAACGTCCTCGGCGCTGGCCCAACGGCGCGAGGCCCACCTGCCGCTGTTGCTTCATCCCGCTCCCCGCACGGCCCTGTTCATCGGGCCCGGCACCGGCATCACCCTCGGCGCCGCCGCGGCGCATCCCGGCCTTGCCGTGACGGCAGTCGAGCTCCTGCCCGAAGTCGTTCAATTGATGCCGCGCTTTCAACCGGAGAACGGCGGGCCCTACCCCAATGATCGTGTCCGATTGCTAGTGGCCGATGCACGACGTTTTGTCCGCACGGACTCGCATCGTTACGATGTCATCGTCGCCGATCTGTTTCATCCGGCCCTCGACGGCGCCGGCTTTCTTTACACGCGGGAACAGTTTGCCGCGGTGCGCCAGCGACTCAGCGACACGGGATTGTTCTGCCAGTGGCTGCCGCTGCATCAGCTGGACGAAGCCACTCTGCGGATCATCATCCGAACCTTTGTGGAAGTTTTCTCCGAGGCCGAAGCGTTCCTGCTGCATTTCAATGTGGACATCCCGGTGTTGGGCCTGGTGGGCGGACGCGGCCGTCCGGATCTTGATCCCAGCCATCTGGACCGGCGTCTGTCGTCGTCGGACCTGCGCGCCGCATTGCGGGGCGTCGGGCTCGACAAGACGCTTTCGGTGCTGGGCTGTTGGGCTGGCGACGCCCGGGCGCTGCGCCGTTTCGCCGGAGATTCCGCCGTCGCCACCGATCTGAATCCGGCCGTCCTCTTCGCGGCCCCGCGTCACTCGGCCCGACGGGCACCGACAACTTACGGCACTCTGTTTACGTGGCTCGATGCCGTCGCCGCGGGCGGCGGCCAAAAATTCGAGCCGCCGGGCGGGCCGGTTGCGCCCGAATTCGCCGAAAAGCTCAAAGCCTACGTCCAGGCCCGGGACCTTTACCTGAAAGGCCTGGCGGTCGAGTCTGGCGGCGAGCTGAAGGGCGCGATTGACCTTTATCTGGATAGTTCACGGCAAAGCCTGTATTTCACCCCGGCATACGCACGCATCGTGAGCGTCATCCAGGTCATGGCCCAAGCCGACCGGGCGCAAGCCCGGATCTTGTGGCAGCGCCTGGAAACGGCCCGGCCAGACCAGCCCCTGGGTCGACAACTGCTGGGTCCGCTGTTCAGCTCCGACGAAACACCCGAAACCGCGACGCCCGCGCCGGCGAAGGAATAAAGGCATCATGCAAACCACCTCCAGACGATCGTCTCTCGCTCCAACGCTCCTGCTCTTCATCGCCCTGCAGATCGCGCTGAACCACGGCCTGGCTGCGCCCGCGTCCGCACCCGCCGCGGCGACGGCCGTCACCGTCGCATCGGCGCCTCGAGCCGAGGCCCCGTTCGCGAAGGAGATCGCTGCCTTCGTGGCTTCGGACCGGATTCATCCGCCGCCGACCAACGCGATCCTGTTCATCGGCAGCTCGAGCATCCGGCTCTGGACCAATCTGGCCGCCGATTTCCCGCGGCACACGGTGATTAATCGGGGCTTCGGCGGGTCGCAGATCATCGATTCCGTGAATTACTTTGACCAAATCGTCCTGCCTTATCGCCCTCGGTTGATCGTGCTCTACGCCGGCGGCAACGACATCAACGCCAAAAAATCGCCTGAGCGGGTCTTCCACGATTTCCGCGCCTTCGCCGCCAAGGTAAAAAGCCAGCTGCCCGACACGCGGCTCGCCTACATCTCGATCGCACCGAACCCCGCGCGCTGGGCGCAGATCGAGCAGGTGCGCGACGCGAACCGGCAGATCGAATCGTTCATTCGTGCGGACGCGAAGATGCGCTTCATCGACACGCATTCCCAAATGCTCGGCGCCGACGGGTCGCCCAAACCGGACATCTACGTCGCCGATCGCCTGCACATGAACGAACGCGGCTACCGCATCTGGACCCAGGTGGTGGCGCCGTATCTCGACGACTGGCACTGACCGCATCGATCCAAAACCTCTATGGAAACCCAACTGCTCCGCGACTGCCCGGCCGTGCAAATTCCGTCCGGGGAAAAAGGTGTCCTGCCCAAAGGCACCCCATTCTTTGTCAGCCAATCCCTCGGCCAAAGCCACACGGTGCGTACGGATCACGGATTGTTTCGGGTCAGCGACGCCGACGCCGATGCGCTGGGGCTGACTCCGAGTGCGCCGCCTCCATCCAATGCGCCCGCCGCGGCGTCCGGTGCTCGCTCCGTGGGCGAGGCTAACCCCGAGCAGGTGTGGGAGGTGCTTCGAACCTGTTACGATCCCGAGATCCCGGTCAACATCGTGGACCTCGGCCTCGTGTATGACATGCAACTCGTGCGAACGCCTTCAGGGCAGTCGCGCGTGGAGGTCAAGATGACCCTGACCGCCCCCGGCTGCGGCATGGGCCCGTCGATCGCCGGCGACGCTCAACAGCGGCTTCTGATGCTCGATGGCGTGGAAGACGCCACGGTGGAAATTGTCTGGGACCCGCCCTGGCACCAATCCCGCATCACGGCGGAGGGACGTCGCATCCTCGGCCTGGAATAACGCAAAATGGTTCGTTGCGAAATGGATCGTTGATATGGCCGAGCCCAATCCCAGCGCCAAGGATCCGGTTGACGCCATCCAACACGGACGTGCGCTCCTGGAATTTCTGGATCGCCATCGGGAGGAACTCTCGCCGCTGCTGATCCTGACGCACGATTTTCCGGACCCGGATGCGCTGGCGTCCGCCTTCGCGCTGCAACACCTGGCCCAGTCGGCTTTCGGCATCTCGTCGCGGATCGCCTGCGAAGGTGAGATTGGAAGAACAGAGAACAAGACGATGGTGCGCCTGCTGCGCATTCCGGTGCGACGATTCCGCCGGGCGTGGCTGAAGCAATTTCCCGCCATTGCGCTGGTCGATACGCAGCCGGTTTTCGAGAACAACCCGTTTCCAAGAAATCGCCGGGCCACGATCGTCGTGGATCAGCACGGTTCAGTCACGCCACCCGAGGCGGATTTTGTGGTCGTCGACCGCGACTGCGGCGCGACCTGCGTCATCTTTGCCCAAGCCCTGCTGGCCGCTGGAGCCGAGATCCCGTCGCGCGTGGCCACGGCGCTGGCCTACGGCATTCTCACCGACACGCTGGATTTGTATCGGGCGCACCGGGCGGACGTGGTGCAGACCTACCTGCAAGTCCTGCAGCAAACCGACATGCGCACGCTGGCGCGGATCCAGAATCCCACGCGTTCGCGCCGGTTCTTCGCCACCCTGGGCAAGGGCATCACGGGAGCCCGCCTCTTCCGACAATTGCTCGTCTCGCACCTGGGGGAAGTTGAAACTCCCGATCTGGTTTCGCAGGTGGCCGAGTTTCTCCTGGCCTACGAACGCCTGCGCTGGTGTTTGGTGACGGGACGCTATCGCGGCCGACTGCACGCCTCCCTTCGATCGACGCGCGTCGACGCCCAGGCCGGCGAGGTCCTGCGCAGCGCGTTTAACAATCCCCGCGACGCGGGCGGCCACGGGCCGATCGCCGGTGGCAGTTGCCGGATCAGCCGGGTCGGCCTCGACACCGCGGAGGAAACGTGGCGCGACCGCGAAGATCAACTCGCCGCCCGGGTGCAGAAACGACTTCGCATCGGCGCGGCGGTCGAACCCCGGAAACCGTTTGAACGCTAGGCAAGCCCGGATGCGTGATGGAAAAACTGAATGAGTACCTGACCCTGCTCCGGGAAATCGGCGTCATCGGCCTGGCCGACATCGCCGTCATGGGGCTCGGCATCTACGTCCTGCTCGTCGCGATCAAACGCACCCGGCGCTCCGGCCTCATCCTGACCGGCGTCCTGGTGGTCACCCTGCTCTACATCGTCGCCCTCAAGCTGAACCTGGTCATGACCGTGACCCTGCTGCAGGGGTTCTTCACGGTGTTTGTCCTCGCGCTGGTGGTCATTTTTCAGGAGGACTTGCGCTACTTTCTCGAGCGCGTCGGTTCGTGGTGGTTCGAACGAGGACGGCCCGGCTCCCGCCCGGCCGCGCGCCTCGCCCGGCCCGAAGTGGATCGCCTCGTCCGCACCCTCGGCGACCTCGCCCGCTCACGCGTCGGGGCTCTCATCGTGGTCCGCGGACACGACGTGATCGCGCGCCACCTCGACGGCGGAGAAGACGTCGACGCCCGGATGGGCGAAGCACTGCTGAAGAGCATCTTCGATCCGCATTCGCCCGGACACGACGGGGCCGTGATCATCGAGGGCGATCGCATCGCTCAACTGGGCTGTCACCTGCCGCTGTCCCGCAATCTGGATCGACTGCCTGGCATGGGCACGCGCCACGCCGCGGCGCTGGGCCTGTCCGAACTGAGCGACGCCCTCTGCCTGGTGGTTTCCGAGGAACGGGGGGTCATCTCCATCGCGCGCCGCAGCGACATCCGACCGGTCTCCGATCCCGGCCAGCTCCAGGACATCATCGAATCGTTCTACAACGAAGTTCTCCCCGTGCCGCGAACCCATCCGGCGATCGATTTTCTTCGGCGGAACTCGCGCGAAAAGGCGATCGCGTTCGGCCTCTCGTTTGCCCTGTGGATCACCGTGGTTCATCGTTCGCAGATCGTGCATCGGAACTACAGCGTTCCCTTCCAGTTTTCCCTCTTGAGCAGCCAGCTCATGGTGACCCAAACCAATCCGGTCGTCGCCACCGTCACCCTGTCGGGGCCGCGCCGTCTCTTCACGCTCCTGGATCCGCGCGAGATCAAATTGCTCCTCAACCTCGAAGAAGCACGCCCCGGGACGCGCACCTTTCGCGTCAACCGGGGGGACATCGCCGTTCCGGGCGGGCTTGGGCTCGACAACATTGATCCCCGGCAAGTCACGCTGGGCATCATTCAGCGGCCCGGTGAGACGAACCGCGCACCGTTCCCGGCCCCGGAATCGAACCCGCCCGACCAAGCCGCGCCAAGGCCCTGATTTCACGGCGCCCGCGTCCAAGCCGCCCGAACCCCACCCGCGCCGGGGGCTCAAGCTGCTGTTCGTTGTCAGCGGCATCTTGCCGTTGCTGGGCCTGGGCGGGCGGCCGCCGGAACTCATGCTGCCGATCTTCCTGAACATGGTGCGCCTGGTTGGGCTGGCGTTTCTCGGATCGCTGGCCGTCGGCGCAATGGCCAAGTTGTTCGGCGGTTTGCCTCCGAAACGTTCGATCATCGAACACCCATTTTGGTGAGCACCCGTCGAGTGTCAGCGCGCCGGGACGAAGGAAAATTCCGGGACGTTCACAACCCCTGCTTATGCTTCCCATGAACGTCGTGAGGGAAATTTCTAACACTGTGTTATTGCAGTCCGTTTTTGATTTAGTAAACAATCGCCAACTTTGAGTCCGGCGGGGATTCCGGCCGGCACTCTCGAGATTGACCGATGAGCAACAGTGAATTGCGCGCGACGACGCCTGTGAACACCAGCACCAGCGGCCGACGAGTTCCGCACCGGGCTCCCGAAGCCCAGGGGCTCTACGACCCTCAATTTGAACATGACGCCTGCGGAGTGGGCTTCGTGGTCAACATGAAGGGCAAGAAATCCCACACCATCGTCGAACAGGCCCTGAAGATCCTGGTGAACCTCGATCACCGTGGCGCCTGCGGTTGTGAAGCCAACACCGGCGACGGCGCGGGCATTCTCATGCAGATGCCGCACGACTTTTTCCAGGGCGTTTGCAAGGCCGCCGGCATCGCGCTGCCTGCCGCCGGCCAGTATGGTGCCGGCTTGGTCTTCCTCCCGCCCGACGAAAAAGATCGCCTGGGCTGCGAGCAGGAAGCGGAAAAGATTGTGCGCGAGGAAGGGCTGCCCTTCCTGGGCTGGCGAACCGTTCCGACCGACAACGCGTCGCTGGGCGAGACCGCGAAGGCAAGCGAGCCTTGCATGCGCCAGGCGTTCATTGGGCGCCCGCCGGGGCTCACCGATCCTCTCGCCTTCGAGCGGAAGCTTTACGTCATCCGAAAACGCTGGACCAACGCCATTCGTTACGCCGGCAAGCTTCCGGGCGGCACGTTCTTTTACGTCCCCAGCCTGTCCCACCGCACCTTCATCTACAAAGGCATGCTCATGCCCGAGCAGGTGGACAAGTATTTCGCGGATTTGCGCAATCCGGCGATGACCACCGCCCTGGCGCTGGTGCACTCGCGTTTTTCGACCAACACGTTCCCCAGCTGGGAACGCGCCCACCCCTATCGCTATCTCGCCCACAACGGCGAGATCAACACGCTCCGCGGCAACATCAACTGGATGCGCGCGCGCGAATCGATGATGGCCAGCGCCATTTTCGGCGACGATCTCAAGAAGCTTTTTCCGATCATCAACACGGACGGCAGTGACTCGGCCATGTTCGACAATTGCGCCGAACTGCTGGTCATGGCCGGCCGTTCCCTGCCGCACGTCATGATGATGATGATTCCGGAACCGTGGGCCAACCACGAGTCGATGAGCGACGACCGGAAGGCGTTCTACGAATTTCACTCGTGCCTGATGGAGCCGTGGGACGGTCCGGCCTCGATCGCCTTCACCGACGGCGTCAAGATTGGCGCCGTTCTCGATCGGAACGGCCTGCGGCCGTCGCGCTACTACGTGACCAAGGATGACCTCGTCATCATGGCCTCGGAAGCCGGAGTGCTCGAAGTGCCGGCGGAGTCAGTCAAGCTCAAGGGCCGCCTTCAGCCGGGACGCATTTTTCTGGTCGACACCGAGCTCGGCCGGATTGTCGGTGACGAGGAAATCAAACGGGAGCTGGCGGCAGCGCAGCCGTATCGCGACTGGATCAACCAGCACATGATCGAGCTGGGCAAACTGCCCGAGCCCGGCCACGCTCCGGAGCCCGATCACGCCACCGTCCTTCAACGTCAGCAGGCCTTCGGCTACACGTTCGAAGATCTCCGCATCCTGATGGTGCCGATGGCGCGCGACGGAGTGGAAGCCATCGGTTCGATGGGCACCGACACGCCGCTGGCCGTGCTCTCGGACAAGCCGCAGTCGCTGTTCAACTATTTCAAACAGTTGTTCGCGCAGGTCACCAACCCGCCCATCGACTGCATCCGCGAGGAGATCGTCACCTCCGCCGAAACAACCATTGGTTCGGAAAAGAACCTCCTGGACGCACGCCCGGAGAGCTGCCATCTGATCGAGCTGAAGAACCCGGTCCTGACCAACGAGGAACTTGCCAAGCTCCGTCATCTCAATCAGCCCGGTTACCGATCGGTCACCCTCCCGATCACCTTCCCCATCGCCGAAGGCGCGGCCGGTCTGGAGCGCGCCCTGGCCACGATGTGCGCCGAAGCGGACAAGGCGATTGCCGAGGGGGTCAACATCCTCATCCTGTCGGATCGTGGCGTGAGCCACGCGCAAGCAGCCATTCCGTCTCTGCTCGCCGTCAGCGGACTGCACCATCACCTGATTCGGAACGGCACGCGCACGCGGGTCGGCCTGGTGTTGGAATCGGGCGAGCCGCGCGAGGTTCACCACTTCTCGCTGCTGATCGGGTACGGCTGCGGCGCGATCAATCCCTATCTCGCCTTTGAAACGCTGGACGACATGATCAAGGAAGGCCTTCTGGTCGGGGTCGACCACAAGACGGCCTGCAAGAACTACGTCAAGGCTGCCGTCAAAGGCGTGGTCAAGGTCATCTCGAAGATGGGCATCTCCACGATCCAGAGCTATCGCGGCGCCCAGATTTTCGAAGCGATCGGCCTGAACAAGGACGTGGTGGACAAGTATTTCACCTGGACGCCCAGCCGGATCGGCGGCGTGGGGCTGGATGTCCTGGCCCGCGAAGTCGAGTTACGGCATCGCCGCGCGTTCCCGGATCGCCAGGTCGACGGGCACACGCTCGATGTGGGCGGACAATATCAATGGCGCGCCGACGGCGAGCTGCACCTGTTCAATCCGCAGACCGTGCACAAGCTGCAACAGGCCGTGCGCACGGGAAATTACCAGACGTTCCGCGAGTATTCGAAGCTGGTCGACGAGCAGCTGAAACGCTTCTACACGTTGCGGGGCATGCTCGATTTCAAGCCGCGCACGGCCATTCCGCTCGAGGAAGTCGAGTCGGTCGAGACCATCATGAAGCGCTTCAAAACCGGCGCCATGAGCTACGGATCGATCTCCCGCGAGGCGCACGAAACGCTGGCGGTCGCCATGAACCGCATCGGCGGCAAGAGCAACACCGGCGAAGGCGGCGAGGATCCGGAGCGTTACACCTGGACGAACGATCAGGGCGACTCCAAAAACTCGGCCATCAAACAGGTCGCCTCGGGACGGTTCGGTGTGACCAGCCAATACCTGGTCAACGCGCGTGAGCTGCAGATCAAGATGGCCCAGGGCGCCAAGCCGGGCGAAGGCGGGCAGCTGCCCGGCGGGAAAGTCTATCCCCCGATCGCGAAGGTCCGGCATTCCACTCCGGGCGTCGGGTTGATCTCGCCCCCGCCCCATCACGACATCTACTCGATCGAGGATCTGGCCGAGCTGATTCACGACCTCAAGAACGCCAATCATCGGGCCCGCATCAGCGTGAAGCTGGTCTCCGAAGTCGGCGTTGGCACCATCGCCGCCGGTGTCGCCAAAGCCCACGCGGACGTCGTCCTGATCTCCGGATACGACGGCGGCACGGGAGCCTCGCCCCAGACCTCCATCAAACACGCCGGCATCCCTTGGGAACTCGGCCTCGCTGAGACCCATCAGACCCTGGTGCTGAACAATCTGCGCTCGCGCATCGTGGTCGAGACCGACGGCCAGCTCAAGACGGGCCGCGACGTGATTGTCGCTGCGCTGCTGGGCGCGGAGGAGTTCGGTTTTGCCACCGCGCCGTTGGTGGCGCTGGGCTGCATCATGATGCGCGTGTGTCATCTGAACACCTGCCCGGTGGGCGTGGCGACGCAGGACCCCGAACTGCGCGCGCGATTCACGGGCAAGCCCGAGGATGCCGTGAACTTCATGCGGTTCATTGCGCAGGAAGTGCGCGAGATCATGGCCCAGCTTGGGTTCCGCACGATGAACGAACTGATCGGCAGGACCGACATCCTGGAAGCACGTCATGCGGTCGAGCATTGGAAGGCGAAGGGGCTCGATTTCGGCAAGATTCTGTATCAGCCGGAAGCCGGGCCCGAGGTCGGACGATTCTGTCAGATTGCGCAGGATCACGGGCTCGACAAAGCGCTCGACAACACCACTCTGCTCAAGCTCTGCGCGCCCGCGCTTGAACGTAAAGAGCAGGTTCGCGCCACCGTGCCGATCAAGAACATCAACCGTGTGGTCGGAACGATCCTGGGCGGCGAAGTCACCCGTTTGCACGGCGCCGCCGGTCTTCCGGATGACACGATTCAAATTCACTTCAAGGGCAGTGCGGGCCAGAGCTTCGGAGCCTTCATGCCCAAGGGTCTGACTTGGATCCTGGAAGGCGACGCGAACGACTACGTTGGCAAGGGCCTGAGCGGCGGAAGGATCATCGTGTATCCGCCCACCGGGTCGACCTTCGCTCCTGAAGAAAACATCATCGTCGGCAATGTGGCGCTTTACGGAGCGACCGGCGGGGAAGTCTTCATCTGCGGCATGGCCGGCGAACGGTTCGCGGTCCGCAACTCCGGGGCTGACGCCGTGGTGGAGGCCATTGGGGATCATGGCTGCGAATACATGACCGGTGGCCGGGTCGTCATTCTCGGCACCACCGGCCGGAATTTCGCTGCCGGCATGAGCGGCGGGATCGCCTATGTGCTCGACGAGTCGGGCGACTTCAAAACCCGGTGCAACCTGCAGATGGTTGAGCTGTCCGCCTTCGAGGACAGCGCCGAGGAGGAAAGCGTGCGCCAGCTCATCCAGCGTTACGCGGAAGCCACCAAGTGCCAGCGCGCCTGGAAAATTCTCGCGCTGTGGGAGAAATACCGGGCGCAGTTCGTCAAGGTCCTGCCCAAGGACTACAAACGAATGCTGGCGTGCATCAAGAAAGCCCACGGCCAGGGCCTGACGGGCGATCAGGCGATGCAGGTGGCCTTCGAAGAAAACGCCCGCGACCTGGCCCGCCTGGGTGGCGGCTGATCCGCCATCATCGCATCACCCGGCACCACCACCGCATTCACCTCTCTATCGACTGAGCCATTGCCATGGGAAAACCGACTGGATTCAAGGAATTCGTCCGCGAGCTGCCGTCTGACCGCCAGCCGAAGGAACGCATCAAGGACTGGCGCGAGTTTCACGAGCATTTCGACGAAGAGAAGCTCCGCAACCAGGGCGCCCGCTGCATGGACTGCGGCGTGCCCTTCTGCCACACCGGCACGTTGATCAGCGGCATGGCCAGCGGCTGCCCCATCAACAACCTGATCCCCGAGTGGAATGACCTGATCTATCGCGGGCTCTGGAAGGAGGCGCTCGAACGTCTCCACAAGACCAATAACTTTCCCGAGTTCACCGGCCGGGTCTGCCCTGCCCCGTGCGAAGGTTCCTGCGTGCTCGGCCTCCACAGCCCGCCGGTAACGATTAAAAACATCGAGTGCAGCATCGTCGACCGCGGCTGGGACGAAGGCTGGATCACGCCCGAGACACCCGCCAATCGCACCGGTAAAAAGGTTGCCGTGGTCGGCTCCGGCCCCGCCGGTCTCTCCGCCGCCGCCCAGCTGAACCGCGCCGGGCATAGCGTCACCGTTTTCGAACGCGCCGATCGGCCCGGCGGACTGCTCATGTACGGCATCCCGAACATGAAGCTCGACAAGGAAAACGTCGTGCTCCGCCGCCTCCAACTGCTGGAGAAGGAAGGCGTCCAGTTCCGCTGCAACACCGAGGTCGGCCGCGACCTCACCGCCCAGCAATTGTTGAGCGACTTCGACGCGATCGTCCTCTGCACCGGCGCCACCAAGCCGCGCGACCTGCCCATCGAAGGCCGCCCACTCAAGGGCATCCACTTCGCCATGGAGTTTCTCCATCAGAACACCAAGGCGCTGCTCGACAAATCCAAGGGCGGGAGCCCCATCTCGGCCGCGGGCAAGGACGTCATCGTCATTGGCGGCGGCGACACTGGCACGGACTGCGTCGGCACCTCGATGCGCCACGGCTGCAAGAGCCTCGTGCAGGTTGAAATCCTGCCCAAATCCCCGCTGGAACGGGCCAAGGACAATCCGTGGCCGGAATGGCCCAAGGTCTACAAGATGGACTACGGCCAGGAGGAAGCCGCCGCCGTATTCGGGGCCGACCCGCGCATCTATCTCACCACGGCCACCAAATTCGAGAACGACGCCAACGGTCAGGTCAAGGCGGTGCACTTGGTCAACGTGCAGTGGGAGAAAAACGACAAGGGCCAGTTCATCCCGAAGAACGTGCCCGGAACCGAACGCGTTTTGCCCGCACAACTCGTGCTGCTCGCCATGGGTTTCCTCGGACCGGAGCAACCCCTGCTCGAAGCCCTCGGCGTCGAACGCGACCCCCGCTCCAACGTGAAGGCCGATCACGGACGGTTTCAGACTTCGATCCCCAAAGTATTCGCGGCCGGCGACTGCCGCCGGGGTCAAAGCCTCGTGGTCTGGGCGTTCAATGAAGGCCGCGGAGCAGCGCGCGAGTGCGATCGCTTCCTGATGGGGCGGACGGATTTGCCTTAGCGGAACGATTCAGTTAGGCGCCGGACGGTTGCGCCGCAGATTCTTGCGGGCTGGAGCACGCTGGTCGCCGGTGAACGGTCAGTCGACAAAGGCTTTCGGCGAAGTTCGCGAGAGAGTTTGGCCAGGGGAGCGGTGGGCACCTGCGCTACTCAGGCGCGGGATTCTGCTACCTCGATGGGGACTCGGACGGAGCAAGGCTGGCCCGAATAGGATGATTGGCCGGCGGCTGCGTTGCGGCAGGAACCAAGCCAGGGGTTGACGCAGGAGGCACCAAGGCGTGAACCGGCTCGGTCGTCCCGGAAGGATCTGATTTCGATGCAAACGGATCCGGTTTGGCCGGACCCACGCGCAAGGAAGCAATCAACCCGCCAGCCAGCAGGCCGCAAACCAGCACCCCGGCCGCGCAAATGTAGATGGGCACGCCGTAGAACTCCACACTTAGACGCTGGCGCAGCGTCGGCCGCGGCGCGGGGCCGGCGGAATGTATTCCCTCGATCACGCGGTTGGAGAAACCCTGAAAGAAAGCCGGCGGCGGCTGTTCATGGCGCTTCAAGGCCAGGATCCGTTGCACTTCAGTATCGGGATGTTGCTCTGGAGTCATGGTTCACCTCGGTTCTGGTCGGTCACATCATCTTGACCCACTCATTTCACGTAATCGGACAAATGCGCCTGGAGTTGCTGTCGCGCATAGAACAGCCGGGACCGCACCGTGCCCACATTGCAATCCATAATCCGGGCGATGTCTTCGTGCGGCAGCCCCTGAATGTCGTGCAGCGTCACGACGAGACGATGGGACGGCGACAGCTTTTGCATGGCGCCGTTCAGCTTTTCCTGCAGCTCAGCGAGGCCCACGTCACGCCGCGGGGTGCGGTCGGAGATCAACGCCACGAGATCCGGGTCGTGCTCCGCATGGAAATCGAGATCGTTCAGGCTCAGGTGGGTCTTGTTCTTGCGGGACTTCAGGAAGTTGATCGTCTTGTTGACCGCAATCCGGTAGACCCAGGTGTAAAAGCTGGAATCGCCCTTGAATGATTTCAGCGCCTGAAAGCCTTTGATGAACGTCTCCTGGGCCAAATCGACCGCGTCCTCGTGATTCGAGGTCATGTGGTAAACGGTCGAGTAAATGCGCTCCTGATAGCGGCGGACCAGTTCATCGTAAGCCGACACATCGCCCTGCTGGGCGCTGCGGACGAGGACAATGTCATCCACGGCGTCCGGAACCACCTCGGGCGCCGGAATGGCAACCAACGGCAAGGGAACGGCCACCGTTTCAGGATCGGTAAGGTGGACCGGTTTACTCATGCCTTCAGCCTACGGCATCGGCATCCAATGCCGCCGTCTGAACTTCCAAATAATCCGTCATCCCCAACAAAGCCTCGCGACTCGCCGATTCCGGCAACAGCCGCGCCTGCTCTCGCGCCTCCGCCAACTCCCGCTGCACATCCGCCTTGGCTCCGCCGAAGCAATCCCGGCGATGCAGAATCTCCTCCAACTGCGGCAGCAACGACGGCTCCCAGTCCCGGACCAACCGCTCAATCAAACCCCGCTCCGCATCCGTCCCACGCTCTATCGCCAGGATAATCGGCAAGGTCAGCTTGCCCTTCGCCAGGTCCGTGCCCAGGCTCTTGCCCGCGCTGGCTTCGCTCCCGAACAAGTCGAGGCAATCA
The DNA here is from genome assembly GCA_044230345.1 of Limisphaerales bacterium. Taxonomy (GTDB): domain Bacteria; phylum Verrucomicrobiota; class Verrucomicrobiia; order Limisphaerales; family JADJPG01; genus JBGARF01. The sequence goes on along the minus strand of JBGARF010000011.1, from coordinate 241,382 downwards.
TCGTAAACTTGATAGGCGGTGCCCAAAGCCATGCCAAACCGGCGCAATGCCGTCCGGACCGGCGGCGCCGCATCGCTGAGGTAAGCCCCCAGATCGCACGACAGCGCAAACAACTCGCCGGTCTTCATCTGGATGAATTTGAAATATTCCGCGCGGGAAAGTTCAAAATTTCTCCGGCGCTGGGTCTGAAGAATCTCCCCGGAACAAACGGTGTTGGTCGCCATCGCCACCGCCCGACACACCTCAGTCGTCGGAAATTCCGCCGCCAGTTTCAAGGCATGCGCAAAGAGGCAATCCCCCAACAGAACGGAAATCTCACTCCCCCAACGAGCCGCCAGCGTCGGACGACCCCGCCGCAACCGCGCACCGTCCATGACGTCGTCGTGGACCAAGGTCGCCAGGTGGACCATCTCGACGATAACCGCGGCCCGCACATGCGCCTCGGACAATTTCCCTGTGGCCCCACCGCTCATCGCCACCAAGGCCGGCCTCAATTGCTTGCCCTGATTGGTCAACGCGTACTCAGCATAAGCGGCAATATCTCGCTCAAATTCCGAGATCTGACGGGCCATCTGACGGGCTACGTCCTCCAGAAACGGCTCCGCCGGAGCAATGATGCGGCGCCAAGCCAGGCTGTCCGCTGAGGGCGCCTGTTTGGCTTCAACCGAGATGCGATCAGCGGCCAGCATGCGGGCAAAATCTAGGGTTGGAGTGACGGCAAGTCAAATCGTTATCCTGTTCTCCTTGTGGAAGTTTCAAAGGTTCAGCGGGATCAGTCTCAGCCTCAAGCTCAACCCAATCAGTCCGGTCCATCCTCCCCAATAAAATAAAATCACCCAGCGGCCGCACATGCTTGCACCCCTGGGCCAACCGACGACGGGAACGGACGGCTAGTCTCGAACGCTTCACGAATTGCGACGGACGAGCCAACGCACGCGAAGATCAGGACCGGTTCCGTCGCTTCACTTTCAACTGCGCCAGCGAGTGCGCCAACGCCGCCTGGACCGTCGCCGACTCTTCATCAGACAACTTCTCAGCCAGACGCGCCTCCGCCCGCTTCCGGGCTTCCTCGGCCTTGGCCTCATCAATGTCATCCGCCTTCACCGCCATGTCTGTCATCACAGCGACCCGCTCGCCAGTGATCTCAACGAACCCTTCGCCAATGGCCAGATAATGATCCTGTCCCCCACGGCGGGCGACCAGTTCGCCCGCGGACACCTGGGTCATGAGCGGAACGTGCATCGGATAGATACCCATTTCGCCCTCCACTCCGGGCAACGTCACCATGTCAACGTCCTCCGAGTAGATTTTGGCCTCGGGGGTGACAATCTCGAGCTTGAGCGTGCTGGCCATTTGGTTTGCGGCGTTGGTTCAGAGTTCCGCCGAACAGCCCCGGGGTCTTCCCCAGCGCTGAAGCAGCGGGTGCGTCAGATCAACCTTCCTTAATCTCGTCGATGCCACCCTTCATGTAGAAGTTGTTTTCCGCGACATCGTCATGTTTGCCATCGAGGATTTCCTTGAAGCCACGCACGGTCTCAGCCACGGGAACCTGCTTGCCTTCGCGACCGGTGAAGACCTGTGCCACGGTGAACGGCTGGCTCAGGAACTTCTGGATCTTGCGCGCGCGGAAGACGGTCAACTTGTCTTCGGGATTGAGCTCGTCCATGCCCAGAATCGCGATGATGTCCTGCAGATCCTTGTAGCGCTGGAGCACCTTCTGGACGCCACGAGCGACGGCATAATGCTCTTCGCCGACGATGTCGGGGGTCAACGCGCGGGAATTGGACGCCAACGGATCGACGGCGGGGAAAATGCCCAACTCAGCGATCGAACGTTCCAGCACGATGGTCGCGTCCAAGTGCGCGAACGTCGTGGCCGGCGCGGGATCGGTCAAGTCGTCAGCCGGCACATACACGGCTTGGAAGCTGGTGATGGAACCTTTCTTGGTCGACGTGATGCGTTCCTGGAGATTACCCATCTCTGCCGCGAGCGTCGGCTGGTAACCGACGGCGCTCGGCGTGCGGCCGAGGAGCGCGGACACTTCGGAACCGGCTTGCGAGAAGCGGAAGATGTTGTCCACGAACAGCAGCACGTCCTGATTGTGTTCGTCGCGGAAATACTCGGTTACCGCCAGGGCCGAGAGCGCGACGCGCAGACGGGCTCCGGGTGGCTCGTTCATCTGACCGTAAACCAGACCGATCTTGGAACCTTCCTCCAGCACCGGGAGGCCATTGTCACCGACGACCGGGTGCCCCTTGGCATCCTTCTTGGTCTTGATGACGTTGGCTTCGATCATTTCGTTGTAGAGATCGTTGCCTTCGCGGGTGCGTTCACCGACGCCGGCGAACATCGAGATACCGCCGTGCAGCTTCGCGATGTTGTTAATCAGCTCCATGATGACGACGGTCTTGCCGACGCCAGCGCCACCGAATGCGCCAACCTTGCCACCCTTCAGGAAGGGGCAGATCAAATCGATGACCTTGATACCCGTGGTCAGAATCTGCGGACTGGTCGACTGATCAACCAGAGGCGGGGCGCTGCGATGAATCGGATAGTATTTGTCCGCCTTGACCGCGCCCTGTTCATCCACGGCGTCACCGGTCACATTGAACACGCGACCCATCACGGCATTACCCACCGGCATCGAGATGGGCTTGCCCGCGTCGGTGATCTCCATGCCGCGCTTGAGCCCTTCCGTCGTGCTCATGGCGACCGCGCGCACCCAGCTTCCGCCGAGGTGCTGCTGCACTTCGAGCGTGAGCTTGGTTCGCCCGATGCCGGGGAGGTCATACTCCACCGTCAGCGCGTTAAAAATCGCGGGGAGCGCGCCGGGAAACTCGACGTCGACAACCGGGCCGATGATTTGGACGATTTTGCCTTTGTTCATGCGATCAGAAATAAGCGGATTAAAAATTCAAACGGTGCCACCGACCTAGCCCATCGCCATCTGGGCGGTGGTGATCTCGAGCAACTCCTTGGTGATGTTCGCCTGGCGGAGCTTGTTGTACTCCAGGGTGAGGTCTTTGATGATCTGCTTGGCGTTGTCAGTGGCGTTCTTCATGGCGACCATTCGCGCGCTGTGCTCGGACGCCTTGGCTTCCAGCAGGAACTGGTAAACCTGGAAGTTCAAATAGTGCGGCAACAAATTGCCCAAAACTTCGTTCGCGCCGGGTTCGAAGAGATACTCCACATCGCTCTTCTTCAACTTGGCCCCGCCCCCCTGCCCCTCCACGGTGGCTTCAAACGCCTCCAATTGGCCGATCGGCAGCAAGGTGCGTGATTCCGGCTTCTGGGTCAGTGTATTGATAAAGTTCGTAAACAACACGTCCACCTGATCCACTTCGCCCTTCAGGAACAGGTCCTGCGCGAACTTGGAAATGGCGCGCGCCTCGGCAAACTGCGGGTTGTCCTTGTAGCTAAACTCGGCCGACAGCTTCCGCTTCGTCCGCGAAATGAACTGGGCACCCTTCTTGCCGGCGCAAACGTAAACCGTGGTGTCTTTGTCGAACCGGGCAGCCTCGCGCAGGAGGTTCGAGTTGAGCGCACCGCACAACCCCTTGTCCGTCGTGATGAGGATGACCGCCCGCTTCTTTCCAGCCCGCTTTTCCATCAGCGGATGATTGAAGTCACCGGCGCCGTCCGTCACCGCCGACAGCACGTCGTTCATCAACGTCGCATAGGGCCTCCCGGCCACCGCGGCGAGCTGCGCCTTGCGCATCTTCGACGAAGCAACCATCTGCATGGCCTTCGTGATCTGGGCCGTGTTCTTGACCGATTTGATTCGGCGGCGAATGTCGCGTGTGCTGGGCATTGAGTTATCTCTTCCGGTTGCGGACGCGATACAGCGGCGCGGCTTCCCGAATGTGGAAGCCAATTTCTCTCCGACTCTGTTCCTCTTCCGCCGGCGCTTCGAGCAGGCTTCGGATGGCCTCGAAGAGACCCGCGATGGATTCGTCCTGTGCATCCATGCGCTTTTCCAGCTCGGCAAATTTTGCGGCCAATTCGCGATTGGCCGACAGTTGTTCACGCAGGAAGACAAAGGCGCGAACGACTCGCACGCTTGCGTCCACGGCAACCGGGCTGTTCAAAACGGCAGCCAGCATGATGGCGCCGTGCTCAGTGAAAACCCACGGGAGCGATCGGCTGCCGCCGTGCGAGCTTGCGGTCGCAATTTGCGACTTCAAGACTGCAAACTCCTGTCGATTAACCTGAAAGGCGAAATCCTCAGGGAAACGCTCCAGGTTCCGTTTCACCTGCTCGTTCAATCGCTTCAGCTCAACTCCATAGATCCGAGCCAAATCCGAACCCAGCATCACGCGCTGCCCGCGCAGGACCAGGATCAGGGACTGCAGCCCCCGTCCGGTGCCCTCTGCTGTGAATTCGTTGGCCATGAACATGGGTCGAAGCGCCTCAGCGATAGGTTTGCTTGAACTCGGTCACGGCCGTCTTCAACTCCGCCGCAAGGGCGTCGCTGATCGCGCCTTCCTTGCGCACCTTCTCCAGGAGAGTGCCCTTCCGATCGTTCAGGAACTGGGTCAGCTTCGCCTGCCAGTCCTTGACCTTCTCGACCGGGACTTCGTCCAAGTGACCGTTCTGCATCGCCCACAACACGGAGACCTGAATCTCCACCGGGATCGGGTTGTATTGGTTTTGCTTGAACAGCTCGACGATGCGCTTGCCGCGCTCGAGGGTCGCCTGGGTCTTCGCATCAAGGTCGGAACCGAACTGGGCGAACGCCGCCAATTCGCGGAACTGGGCGAGGTCCAGCTTGATCTTGCCGGCGACCTGTTTCATGGCCTTGATCTGCGCGGCGGAACCGACGCGCGAGACGGACAAACCGACGGAAATCGCGGGACGCACGCCTTGATAGAACAAGTCGGTTTCCAGATAAATCTGGCCGTCCGTGATCGAAATCACGTTGGTCGGAATGTAGGCCGAAACGTCGCCCGCCTGGGTTTCAATGATCGGCAGCGCGGTCAACGATCCGTTGCCACTCTTTTCGTTCACACGGGCCGAACGCTCGAGCAGGCGGCTGTGCAGATAGAAAACGTCACCGGGATACGCTTCGCGGCCGGACGGACGCTTCAGCACCAGCGACACCTGCCGGTAAGCCACGGCCTGCTTGGACAAATCATCATAGATGATGAGCGCGTCCATGCCGTTATCCATGAACCATTCACCCATCGAGGCGCCGGCAAACGGCGCCAGATACTGCGCCGCGGCGGGGGCATCGGCACCCGCTGCCACGACGATGGTGTCTTCCATCGCGCCGGCCTTTTCCAACTCGGCAATGACGCGCGCAATGTTCGACTGCTTCTGACCGACCGCCACGTAGATGCTATAAACCGGACGGAACTTCGGGTCGTTGGAGGCGCGGCCCACCTTGTTGATGCGGGCCTGATTGATCATCGTGTCGACGCCGATCGTGGTCTTGCCCGTCGAACGGTCACCGATGATCAGCTCGCGTTGACCACGGCCGATCGGGATCATCGCGTCCACTGCCATAATACCGGTCTGCAGAGGCTGGCTCACCGATTTACGTTTGATGATGCCGGGCGCGATTTTTTCGACGGGGTAGAAGGCGCTTTCCTTAATCGGCCCCTTGCCGTCAACCGGACGACCGAGGGTGTCCACGACGCGGCCCAACAGGCCTTTGCCGACGGGCACCGAGAGCAGCTTGCCGGTGGTCTTCACCTCGGTGCCTTCACGAACACCGAGATAGTCGCCCAAGACGATGGCACCGACCTCGGTCTCTTCGAGGTTCAACGCGATGCCGGTCACCCCGTTGCCGAAGTCGAGCATTTCGTTGAGCATCGCCTCGGTGAGGCCTTCAATCTTGGCCACGCCATCGGAGATTTCGCGGACGATGCCGACGTTTTGTCGGGCGACCGACGTCTTCACGCCAGCGATCTGCGCTTCGATATCCTGTAACAAGTTGCTCATACCATTTTCAGTCTGTTCCGCCTGATCTCAAATCGTCTCTCTGCCAAAAAAACCGTATCTAATACCCGGGCTCTTACAAACCCGTGCTTACAACCCGCGCCTAAAAACTGTCCGCCAGCGCATCGATGCGAGCGAGGATGCTGCCGTCGTAGACATCGCTGCCGACCTTGATGCGCAACCCGCCAATCAAAGCGGGGTTCTGCGCGAAACTGATGTTCAAACCGGCGCCATACCGGCGCGTCAGGCTTTGCTGCACGGCCGCCTGCTGGGCCGAGCTCAGAGCCACGGCGCTTTCCACGCGGGCCGTGCGCCGCTCCACATCCAGCTTCACCAGACGCTGGAAATGCGACAGGATCCCGACGTAGCCGCGCGGCTTGCCGCTGACCACCGCCTGCAGCGCCTGCCGAACCCGACCTTCATCGAGCACGCCGTTCACGCGGCAGGTCTGAAACAGCTGCTTCGCGTCGCGCCGGGCTTGTTTGCCGATTTTCACAGGTGATTCAGAAAAATTTAGAGCTCAACCGCTGCATCCACACAACTCACGCCGCCTTACGCCGCGACCTGGCGATTGGCCTCTTCGATCAAGCGCTGCTGATCCTCGTTGGTCAAAACCTTGCCCGCCACCTTGGCCGTGGTCGACGCCACCAGGCGGCCGACTTCGCGCCGAAGCTCAGCCTTCATCCGGACCAGCTCAGCCTCACTGGCCTGACGCGCCTTGTTGACGATGTCCTGCGCGGCCGCCACTGCTTTTTGCGTCTCCTGTTCGAGCACCTTGGCCGCGGACTGGCGGGCCTCTTCGATCAATCGATTCCCCTGGGTGTTGGCCTGATTGAGAATCTCCTGCGCCTTCGCCTGCGCGCTGGCCAACTCATGCTTAATCTTCTCCGCGTTGGCCAGGCCATCGGCGATCTTCTTTCGGCGCTCCTCCAACACGTCGAGAATCGGGCCGTAGGCGAACTTCTTCAACGCCAGCGCCACGATGACGAACAGAATGATCTGGGAAATCAAGAGCTGCCAGGTGACGCCAAACTGGTTGGCGATCTGGGCAACGGGGTTTTCCCCGGCAGGAGCCGCGGCAGCGAGGAGGAACGCGTTCATGGACATTTAAATTTCTAAAAGGCGATCGGGCGCGAAGCTTTCAGCTTCGCGCCCTCCGTGATTACATACCCATCTTACCGAGGAAGATGGCGAAGAAGACCACGCCTTCCGCCAACGCGGCGAAGATGATCGCCTGGTTACGGATGGCGCCCGCCGCGCCGGGGTTGCGCCCCGTCGCCTCGGCGGCCTTCATGCCAATGATTCCCACACCGATCGCGGACCCGACGGCCGCGAGACCGATGTGAAGACTTCCGCCCAATTCTGCCAATAAGGGCATCATATTTTGCCTTTTGTATCGTTGTTGTTTTTTTCCAACCGCCCCCGCAGTTTGCCCACGGTCCGGCGGCCGAAATTGTCTTAGTGCGCCGGGGCGTGGCCGTGGCCGTCCTTAGCCCCATGGCCACCGTGACCGTGATCGGAACCATGGCTCTCGTCGTGATGAGCGCACATGAGAGCGGTGAAGACCGATGTGAGCAAAGCGAACACCAGCGCTTGCACCAGCCCAACCAGCAGCTCCAAAAAGTAGAATGGCAGTGGCAGAAGCCAACCAAGCCAAGGAATCAGGTTCATCATTGATTCCAAAATGTTTTCACCGGCAAAAACATTACCGTAAAGGCGGAAACTGAGCGAAACCGGTCGAAACAAGATCGAAACCACTTCAATTAGCCCAACCACGATAAAGACACCGGCAATAAAAAGAGGCATCAACCCCTTACTCTTGTCTCCACTACTGAATAAATGTTTAACAATGCCGCCGACCCCCAGGGATTGAAGCGACCAAATCGTCCAAAAAAAGAAAAACACAAGCGACATCGCCAGCGTCATGTTCAAGTCGGCGTTACCGCCACGGAGTAGCGGCTTGGTCAAATGAAAATGGCCGCCCGCATCCGTATTCCCAAACCCAATTGTCCCAACACCCGGAATTAGCCCAATCCAATTCGTGACTAAAATGAAAAGAAACAACGTGCAGAAGAACCAAAATGTTTTCCTCACCAAGTCATCTCCCAAAATCTCCCCGAAAAACCCATACAAGCCTTCAACTAACCATTCGACAAAATTCTGCAGCCCGGCCGGAACCATCTGGACTTTTCGCGTAGCCGCCTGTGCCAACAGAATCAACAACAACGCAACAATCCACGTAATGACAGTCGAGCTAGTAAACTGAAGCGGGCCAATCGAGTAACGCGGTGCGTCGGCGGAAAGTCCGTGGTGCTCGCCACCGCCATGCCCGCCCGCTTCGGCTGCCGCACCATGGGCGGCATCGCCCGCCGCGTGCGCAGCCTCACCCACCGCGGCCGCCGGCGACTCTGCCGCCGTGCCGATCGAGGTCACCGTCAACCCGATCGCCACGATCGTCAGCCAAAAGGCCGACGCCAAAAGTGTTCGCCAAGAGTGCATTGAGCCGTGCATTAAGCCTGTCCAAATACCAAGAGCCAAAACCACTGTTCGAATACCACCGTTCGAAAAGACCTGACGCGGAAATGATCGCGCCTCGAACTGAGATTGGGCCCGAAGCGGCGTGACGTTGCCCGAATGTGAAATTCTTCACAAGGGTTTTTTTCTTCAGCAGAACCGGTATGAAGGATTCTGTTTTTGGAATCAAAGAAACTGATTCCCAAGCAAGGCACGACCTCCAACCAACCGGCAAACGGCCCCACTTCTGCCGGCGCCTAATCGACCCGCAGTCGGAAGAAACGCGTCGAGTCAGGGCCTTCGGGAATTGGATCGACAAAGCTTTGGACACCGCCGTTACCCTGCCGATCTACCATCGGCCGCCAAGTCGTTGCATCAAGACGATGGGCCGCATCGAGGTGATAAGAACGCCCGGTGACCGTCCACCATTCGAACCGGACAACGGGCCCATCCCGGCGGACAGCCAAGGTTGGATCTCCATGGAAGCGGACCAGATTCGGACGTCGGGACCCGGGGAAGAAGCCGCCCCCGTAGGTAATCCCCAGCGGCGACGCGGCGAGCCGTGAAACTGGACCGTAGGGAAACCACGGCAGCGGATCGAACTCCAGATCAATGGCGCCATCGGGTCGCAGCCGAGCCAGCGCGAAGGTCCGGCCATCCCGGTCGTGAAACTCCCCCGCGAGCAAGATCTTTCCCCCGGGCACGATTTGCACGTCTTCGACCGTCGCCGCGACCCAAGGGTAGGCAGGGCGGAAGGACGTTTGCAGGGCTCCGTTTGCATCCAAACGGGCGATGCCGGGGGTCAGTTTGCCTCCAATCTGAGAGAAGGGCCCGAGGACCAAAAGGCTGCCATCTCCCTCGACGACTACCTTCGCAATCGTTGGCAAGGCTCCAGCATTGAAGGACAGATCCAACCTTCCGTCCGGAAAGAATCTCGCAAGGTTCGTCCGGCTCTCGCCGCGCCCGTCGCTGGCGACCAGAGACCCGCCAGCAAGCCAGCGGCCGTCGGAGGTGGCGGCGAGAGTCGACGCCGAGAAATTGAGAGCGAAGGAGGATCGTCCGTCGGCAGTAACCCGCCGCGTGTCGGATCCCGTCGCGATCACCGAGTCGTCCGATTGCGGCAAGACGCGCGCAACGCCGTCCGGCCAAACAATCGCGCTGAAACGACCGAAGGCGGCACCCGAATCGATCCGGCCATCGGACAAGACTCGAACCAAGTTTTGTTGGGTGGGGCCTAGACTGAACCGGCCCGCGACCAACAAACGTCCAAGCGCGTCAACGCGACAGTCCCGTATCGCTGATGGCGTCGAAGCGTCGCGATTCGCCATGGGGACAAAGTCTGGGTCTAATTGTCCGTCCGCGCCGAACCGGGCCAGCAACGGGATGCGATGGGCGTCGACATTGGTAAATTGGCCTCCAATGATCAGCCGGTGCTGCGCGTCGATTACCATGGTTGAGACGAAACCGTCCGGACCAGCCCCGGCCGAAAACTCCCAGTCCGGCCGGCCGGGGGTGGTAATTGCAGGGATCACCGTGACCTGAGCCACGGCACTGGTCACGCTTCCCAACGGAGTGGTCGCGACAACCACGTAATTTCCGGAATACGACGAAAGCGCGATGGGCCAAGACAAACTTGCGTTGGTCGCGGCCGGGAGCGCTTCCCCGTTGCGGTACCACTGATAGGTCAGCGTCGGTGCGCAATCGGCTACGACCTTCAACTGCATGGGAATTCCCGTTGGTGCCCGTGCGTCCTGCGGTTGACTGAGAATGGTCGGCAGTGCGGCTGGATCCCCGTGCAGAAAGGCGAATCCTGGCCGACGCACGCCATCGACTTGAGTAAACGCGCCGCCGATAAAAACGCTATCGTCGGGCAGAACGAGCAACGTGTTGATGTCGCCATCGAAACCGCCGGTCTGAAAAGTCGGATCGATTGCCCCACTCGGCAGCAGGCGGGCAATGTTGTTTCGCGCCGTCCCGTTGAGGTTGGTGAACCCGCCTGCCACAAGGAGGCGACCGCAGGAGTCCACGGCGGCGGCGCGAATCCGCCCGCCAACAGTAAATCCATGGGAGTCGAAGGATCGGTCCAAGGCGCCGTCCCGACCGAACACGGCGAGATTCGGAACCCAGGATGAAGCCATGACAAATCGACCGTCAGCCAGCGGGGCGACGAAGTCTGGGCGGTGCGTGAGGCCAAACATGCTGGGTTGATATGGCGATGGAGGTTGGCCGAGGATACTCCGAAAGATGGGGGGCCCGGCCGACATCGCGAGGAGGCACAATCCGTCCGGCTGGAGCGCCATCTGGTCAATCCCGGTTTGGAATTGGGTTCCGAGCGCGGCGAAGAGCGAACCGTCCACATTCAACGCCGCCAGCGGCCCTGTAGGAATGCCATCGACCCGGTAACCCGCCCCCGCGATCACGACACGATCATTGCTCAACACACCCAGAGAGAGCACGGCGTTGTCACCCTTTTCGGGCAGGAACTGAGCATCAAACCTTCCATCGGGCAAGAGTCGGACGACGCCGCTCACGGCAGCCCCATCGAGATTCGTTACCGTCCCGCCGACATAGATCCGCCCCCGGGAATCTTCGGCGAGACTAAGTCTCCATCGGTCGAGGAAAATCGGACTGAACGCTGGCAGCCCTGCATCGAACTGAGGATCGAGGCTGCCGTCGGGCTTCAGCGCCGCCAGGCAGATCCGATCGTGGCCGTCGATCTGATTGAAGTTCCCGGCCACCAAAATGCGCCCGTCGCGCAACCGCAGCGAACTCCAGACGAATCCGTCGGCGCCGGTTCCGATCGGGCGGTCAAGCCGAGGCGACCCCGGGCTGCTGGGTGCAGGCTCAATCGTTACTTGAGCGACCGCACTGGTCGCGCTTCCCAGGCCGTTTGACACGATGACTTGGTAAGCTCCGGCTTGATGGAGTGAAACATCGTTCAACTCGAGCCATTGGTTGGTGGCGCCGCCCAAGAGCTGGCCGTTCTGCAGCCATTGGTGGCTCGGCATCGGCGGGAATGTCGTTAAGACGTGGAGCACGGCGGATCGTCCCGCGCGAATAATCTGGCTCTCTGGTTCGCGCGTCACTGCGGGCGGACGCCAGGAGTCGCCAAGCACCTGCACCAAGCCTCGACGGGTCGCGTTCCCATAGGCTGCAAAATCGCCCCCGACGAGGACCTTTCCGTCCGACCGCAGCGCGAGCGCGTAGACCGTCGAAGGCAGTCCCGAGGTTTTTGCGACTCCGCCCTCGGGATCGAAGGAGTAATCGATTGAGCCATCGGCGAACAGACGCATCAGGCCGCTGTTCGTCTGATCCCCCGCCGTCCAGGTGAATCGACCGCCGACCAGCAAACGCCCATCGGGCAAAGGCAGAATGGAGCGGACGATGACATTGTCGGTATTGGTGAACGGAGATAGGAACGCGTCATCGATCGATCCGTCAGGCCGCAACACCGCGAGGCCGAGATTGAGGAGTGAGTTCGTGGACGATCGAATCTGGGTACCGCCTACCACAATCCTTCCGTCCGCCAATTCGGCGACCGCTTGAACATTGCCGAAGAGAGACCTGCGGTTGTCGAAGAACTGGTGGCGAGTGGGATTGAACAGCTGGTCTTGAACGCCAAACGTTGTGAACGGCGAGAACCTAGAATCAGTGCCAACATAGATTCGACCGGTTCGACTCCGAATGATGCACTGCACTAAGCCTTGTCCTCCGGCGGGTAGCGTCGTTCCACCGACGGAGTTGCCCCGCCGATACTCGCTTGGCTGCCAGCCGACAAAACTGAAATCCGGCCGGCCGTTCGGCCAAGCGCGAGCCAGCAACAAGCCTGCCCCGCCATCGCTGCCGCAATACAGAATTCGGCCGTCCGGCTGGACCCCCAAGCCAGTGATCTTGCCGGAGAATCCATCCGAGCCCGAGTAGGGATTGGAGAAGTTGCCATCCCAATCACCTTGTTCGTTCCAACGCCCCATGCTCCGGGAAACGCTCGTGGATTGCTCCGCGCCGGCAATCACCGAATTACCCTGCATGGCGACCGCGAGGATATACCCACCCAGGGTTTGGCTAGGCACGAAGGAGGAATCAAGGCGGCCATCGGGCATCAATCGTTGGAGCGGCGGTGCGACAACAATTCGGTCATCGGCGTCGACGACCAAGGCGCGAACTTCGTTGGTGACCGACCCGGCATAAAAATCGAGATTGGCGCCTCCTGGGCGTGGCGGGTTGGCAGGCCGCACCGTCAATCGGGCGACCCGACTCGTCACGGTTCCAACCCAGTTGCTGGCGACCACGAAATAACTGCCGGCGTTGGTCAGCTTGACATTACCAAGCCGAAGCCCGGCGCCACCCGGAGCGGGCGGCCAGTTGCCGGGAAGCGTTTGCTGGTTGAAATACCAGTGATACGACGGCCTCGGGGCACCGTTCAGCAGAATGTCGAAGTAGGCCTCCTGCCCTTCGAGGAGCGCGATGTCTTCGGGTTGCTCGACGAATTCAGGTGGCGTGGACTGAACACGCACCTCGATCGGCGGACTCTCGGCCGTCCCGAATTCATTCTGAACCTTCAACCAATAGGTTCCAGCGTTGGTCCGGCTCACCTCATTGAACACGATGCTGGTGCTGGGAGAGAAGGTGCCAACATCGAACGGTCGGAGAGGCATTGCGGTTCCATTGATAAACCACTGGAAGGTAAAAGGCGGCGTGCCCGAGACCTGGGCGCCGATGCCGCGGGAGGTTCCCTCGAAGAAACTGAAGTTCGTCGCCCAACGGTCAACATCGAACGTCGGAGGAAAATCCGCGATGGCAAGGGTCGCCCGCTCGCTTTCAACCATGCCAGCGGCATTGGATGCGACGGCGGTGTAGATCCCAGCATTGGAGGCCTGAACCGAATAGATCCAAAGCGAGGTAAAGTTCTGAAATGGAAGGGCGCGCCCATCGAACTTCCATTCGATCGAAATGGGCCGGGTCCCCGTCACGAACACGCCGAAGACCGCATTCGAATACCGGCCAACCGTCTGGCTGGCGGGTTGCAAAACAAACACAGGCGGTTCGGCGGCACGAAGCGAGGGCATCCAAAAAAATGCCACCACCACCAGCAGCAACGCCGCAGTCAGAATCGTTCGATGTCTACGCTCCTTGGTCATCGGTTTTGGAACAGAGGAAAGACTGACCATGTCTGCTTTCTTTGTCAAAGCGCGAAGCATGAATGAACCTCCGGAGCGGGATCAGGGCTCGACGGAGTCTCGCCCTACCCAAAGGGCCGGCGAGCCTCGGTAGGGCGAGACTCCGTCGAGCCCACTCTTCTGTCCCCACGGGTGCGTGGACCATGATTTCACCAACCACTTCGATCTGCACCGGGGCCATTCTTGAATCATTCCTGGGAAGCAACCCGTTCCTCTAAGACATGCTCACGAGACATGAACCTTTCATCCTCCCCCCTTGCTCTTAATCCTGCTCTTGCTTTTGCTCTCTTCGGGAGGAGCAAGAGCACGATTAAGAGCAAGAGCAAGAACCGGGAGGCTCATCGGAAGCATCCTTCCGGCCCGAAATTCGCTTGGCACCGTTGGCGCCCGCTCTCCACACTGCGCCGTGCCGTCCTGGTTGCAATCCATCGACACCGAGCTGTTCCGCTTCATCAACTTGAAGCTGGCGAATCCTTGGTTCGATGCGGTAATGCCGACGCTGGCGGGAAATCGTTGGTTTATCCCGCTCGCCATCCTGCTCGGCCTGGGCTTGCTCTGGAAAGGCGGCATCCGCGGGCGCCTCTTCGTGAGCGTCCTGCTGCTCACGCTGGCGCTCGGCGACGGGCTGGTCATCAACACCCTCAAGGACGCCGTCGGCCGCCTGCGCCCTTATCACGACATCCCGGACGCACACCTGCTGGTCGGCCGCGGCGGTTCCGGCAGCTTTCCGTCCTCGCACACCTCCACCTGGTGCGCCATCACGGTCATCGCGTGGCTTTATTTTCCGCGCAGCCGCTGGGGGCTGATTCCGTTCGCGGCTCTGATGGGTTTTTCGCGGGTTTATCTCGGAGTCCATTATCCCAGCGATGTCCTTGGCGGTGCGGTGCTGGGTGCAGGTTATGGCGTGGCTTTTTTCTGGGGGCTGAATTGGCTGTGGCAAACTGCAGGGCGCCGTTGGTTTCCGCTCTGGTGGGAACGAGTGCCCCGGCTGTCACTGGCCCCGGGCGAGACCCGGCCGGCACCGGCCGCAGCGCCCCATCGCACCGTGGCCGATCGCCGTTTTCTGGACGGACAACAGTGGTTTCGGCTGGCGCACATTCTGATTTTCGCCGCACTCGCGGGACGCCTGTTTTTCATCAGCAGCAATCGCATCGATCTGAGCGAGGACGAGGCTTATCAGTGGGTTTGGTCGAAGCATCTGGCGCTGTCTTACTACAGCAAGCCGCCGATGATCGCGCTGGCCCACTGGTTCGGGACCCATCTTTGGGGCGACACGGAGATGGGCGTGCGATTCCTGCCACCGGTGGTTGGAACGATCGTGGCGCTGATGACGCTGCGGTTCATGCGCGGATTGGTCGGGGGGGGAGGGTCCTTGGTTACGACCCTGGTCTTGTTGGCGACGCCCCTGCTGGCTGTGGGGTCGACGCTGATGACGATCGACCCGTTTTTGGTCATGTTCTGGACAGCCGCGATGGTCGCCGGCTGGTCCGCCGTTCAACCTGCGGGCCAAACCCGCGACTGGCTTTGGGTTGGGCTGTGGACCGGGCTTGGCTTTCTCTCGAAATACACGGCTCTGATCCTCGTTCCGTGTTTCGGGCTGTATTTCCTCCTGCATCGCCCGGCGCGATTTCATCTTCGACGGCCGGGTCCGTGGCTGGCCTTGGGCGTTCTCCTGGTCTGCACGTCGCCGGTGCTCATCTGGAACGCACAGAATGGATGGGTCACCGTGCAGCACGTCTCGGAGAACGCGAAATTGGAGAAGGCCTGGACTCCGACTGCCCGATATTTTTTTGAGTTTCTGGGCGCGGAATTCGGGTTGTTCAACCCGGTCTTTTTCGTCGGCATGCTCATGGCGATGGTGGGGTTCTGGCGCCGCAGCGCCCAGCGGGCGGCGACGCGCTATCTATTCTCGCTGGGCGCGCCGATTTTTCTCGGTTACTGGGCTTATACTCTGCACTCCCGCGTGCAAGCCAACTGGATTGCCGCTGGCGTCGTCCCCCTGCTCTGCCTGATGATCGTGCATTGGCATGAGTGCTGGCCGCAACGCTCCGCCCAGCTCAAGCCGTGGCTCATGGGGGGCATCATCGTCGGTTTGCTCGCCGCCATTCTCCTCTGCGACACCTCGCTCGTCGCGAAAGTGACCGGGCTGAAAGTTCCCGTGGAGTATGACCCCACCCGACGCGTGCGAGGAATTGAACGCCTCGCGCAGACCGTGGAAGCCGAGCGTCAGAAACTCACCGACGCAGGGCGCCAGCCTTTTATCGTCACCAGCCACTACGGGTTGGCCGGACAATTGACTTTCTATCTGCCAGCGGCCAAGGCCGGGCTGCCGGACAAGCCGGTGGTATATCCACGGTTCACGAGTGTCCCGAAGAACCAGTTCTATTTCTGGCCGGAATATCGCTACTGGGAAACCCGCCGCGGGCAAGACGCTCTCTACGTCGCGTTTCACGATGAAGACAAACTGCGCCCCGTCCCGGACGAGGTCGCCGCGCAGTTCACGGCCGTTGAAGATCTCGGAGTGCGCGAGGTGAAGGAGCGCGGGCAGATGCTGCACACCATTCGACTCCACCGGCTGCGCCACGCGAAATAGCTGCCCGCCACAGCCTGCCCGGGGAATGGCCATGTCTCAATCCAGCCTGCAAACCCTCCTCCTGCCGGCGCGGAACTACGACCTCACCGCCACGCTGTCCAGTGGCCAGGCTTTCCGCTGGCGCCAAACAGGCACCGGTTGGGAGGGCGTAATCGCCGGCCGCTGGGTCCACCTCACCCAAACCGGCGATGGCATCGCGGCGCATGCGATCGAGCTTCGTCCCGCGGAACTCGCGGAGTATCTCCAGACCAACGTTGACCTGGACGCGATACTCCGGACGTTTCCTGACGACGCGCCCCTGCGGGCGAGCGTTGAGGCGTGTCGAGGATTGCGTTTGCTTCGCCAGGACCCGTGGGAATGCCTCGTTTCGTTCATCTGCTCGTCGACCAAGCAGATCGTGCAGATCCAGCAAATCATCCACCTTCTTTGCGCCAGGTTCGGGGAAAGTATCCCGCGGCCGAAGGCGGAGAGCGATGCTTCGTCGGACGGGCTCGCCAACGATTGGCCCCGGTCGTTTCCATCGGCGGAACGACTGGCCAGCGTCAGTGAATCGGAGTTGCGTGCGTGCAAGATGGGCTTTCGCGCCCCGTACGTCCGGGCCGCCGCGCAGGCGGTGACGGCCGGCAAGCTCAATCTGGAGTCGTTGCGTGGGCTGGCTTGCGATGAGGCGCGGGAGGCGCTCGTTCGCCTGCCCGGGGTCGGGCCGAAGATCGCCAACTGCGTGCTGCTGTTTGCGTACGGGTATCAGGCGGCGTTCCCGGTGGATGTCTGGGTCATGAAGGCGCTCCGCGAACTGTATTTTCCCCGCCGCCGGCCCACCGCTGACCGCCTGCAGCGATTTGTTCGAACCTATTTCGGCCCGAACGCCGGCTACGCCCAACAGTATTTGTTTCACTACATGCGAACGCGCAGCTGAGAAAATCCATTGAATCACCGGCGGCGATCGCTTCCAATGATGCCGGCTGATATGAATCTCGACGACGCGCAGAAAAAGAAAGTTACCGGATGGATCCAGGACGGCCTGAAGCTGGCCGACATCCAGAAGCGAATCAGCACCGAGCTGGGCCTCGCGCTGACCTACATGGAGGTCCGGCTGTTGGTCGACGATCTTAAACTGATCCCAAAAGATCCCGAGCCCGCGCCGGTGCCCCCCGCCGCGACTCCGGCTCCGCCTGCCCCCGGTGCCAAGACATCCCCGCTCGCAGCCCCGGCCCCGGGCGCATCGCCCTTGGCGCCGGCGGGCGGCGGATTGATCGGTAGCAAGGTCACGGTCGGTGTTGACACCGTCGCCCGCCCGGGCGCCATGGTCAGCGGCAGTGTGACCTTCAGCGACGGCCAGCGCGGCTCGTGGTACATGGATCAATACGGGCGGCTGGGAGTCGCCCCCGAGAAGCAGGGCTATAAACCTTCCGCCACCGACGTTGAATCGTTCCAGATGGAATTGGAGAAGGAACTGGCCAAGTTCGGCTACTGAAGACTCTTCGATCGTGTCGACCGTCAATGGTGAAGGCCGGGCTGACGTGCGGCGTTTGGCCGTGCTCACTTTGGCGTTCGCCCTGGCCTTTGTGCTCTGCGGGTGTGGCCCCACGCGGTTCTACACCCAGGCCATTCACGGCCAGTCGCAGATGCTATTCCGCCAGCAGTCCATCCCGAAACTTCTGGCCCGCACGAACACTCCGCCCAAACTGGCGGAACGTTTGCAGCTTGCGCTTTCCATTCGGAACTTTGCCGAGCAGGAACTCGGCCTGCCCGCCAACGGCCATTACCTGACCTACGCCGATCTCCAGCGTCCCTTTGCCGTGTGGAATGTTTATGCCGCGCCGGAGTTTTCGCTGAAAGCCCGATCCTGGTGGTATCCCGTGGTCGGCCGACTCGACTATCGCGGCTATTTCGCCGAGGCCAACGCACGGCGTCTCGCCGCGCGCCTGGCCTTGGAGGGCCACGATGTCTACGTCGGCGGGGTCCAGGCCTATTCAACCTTGGGTTGGTTCCGTGATCCCGTGCTCAACACGTTCATCTTCGACGCCGACGTTGACCTGGCCGAGTTGCTTCTGCACGAGCTGGCCCATCAGCGATTGTTCGTGCCCGGCGACACCGACTTCAACGAAGCCTTTGCCACCGCGGTGGCGGAGGAAGGCGTGCGACGTTGGCTGCGCTCGCGGGGCCCGGCCTACGCTGTCACGCGGACGGAGTTCGAAAAGGCCAGCCGAAGAAAGGCCGAGTTTGTCGCCCTGCTGAATCGAACCCGCGCGCGACTGACTGAGCTTTATCCCGGCGAGCGTCCGCTCAAGGGATCGCGTTCCGACGAACTGCGCCGAGCCAAGAACGAGATTCTAAATCGGTTGCGGGACGAGTACGCGATGCTGAAGGCCGGGTGGGGCGGCGTCACGGAATTCGACGCCTGGTTCAAGCCGCCGTTGAACAACGCACGCCTCAACACCGTGGAGGCATACTTCGGTCTCGTTCCCGCATTTCGGCAGCTTCTCGCGGAAAGCGGCGGGGATCTCGGAAAATTCTATCAGGCCGCCAAAAACGTCGGGCGACTCGAGGCCGCGATGCGCCGGCAACAGTTGCTGCGATTGGTGACGGCTGCTGAAGCGGGAACTCAGGCGCCCTCGCCCTGAGCGGAAACGCGCAGCGACGAGACCGGCACTCGTCGAACCTTCAGGCCGCGGACGCGAAGTGCCGCTGGAACCGGCGCGTCTCGAGCAGGATGATCGCCTTCAGGGTCAGCTCGATGATGAGGAAAGGCCGGGCGATGATATCATTCCCCCCCAGCACCTCGGGCTTCGAACAGGCTGCGAACTCCGCTCCACTGCTGACATAGAGCACCGGCGCGTGCACGCACCCGGGTAACGATTGCAACTGGCTGCAGGCTTCGAAGCCCGTCATGTCGGGCAGCTCCGCCGCCGCCACAATCAGGTCGAAACATTCCGCTGCGCCGAGCTTGAGCGCTTCCTCCGTGTCGCCGGCCATGTGCGTCCGAAATCCCGCTTTTTCCAAGGTCAAGGCGATCGCCTGCCCGGACATCGGATCGCCATCGAGGACAAGGATGCGACGCCCCAGATCCGGCGGTTCGCCATCCAGGGCGTGTTCAAACAGCAGCGACACAAAGTCCAGGCCCTGAAGCACCGTCCGGACGGTGGACGCATTGACGAAGCGCGGCTTCTGTTGCAGCTCCTGCAGAAACGCCTCAAAGGTGCTGGCGTGATGCGCGATCGCGGAGCAGCCCGCCACCGCGGCGTTGCCCGTGAGCGAATGCACCTTGCGAAAAAGGTCCGTGATCTGTTCGGCCGTCGCGGCCGCAGGATTCTCGGCGATGTTCAGGGCAATCTTCCGGATGCCGTCCAGCTTGGCCGGTGCGCCGGCCACAAAAAGCTGGCGAATCTGCGCCTGAAACTCGGGGTCCACTGTTAGCGCCGTGGCAGGAGCAGGCGCCGGCGTCACGGCGGTATCATAGCCCAGCGAGGCCAGGCCCGCCGGGGCAGTCGCCACCGAGGGAGTCGGCGCCGACGCAGGCGGCAGCGTTTCGGACACCGGAAAAACGCCCGACGGCAACGGCGTCGCCGGATTGCCCTTGGGCAGCCCGGCCTGCGCCGGCCCGGCCGAACGCAAGGCGGGATTTGCCAGCGGCTGAACCGCCGGCACAAAGTTGGGCTGAACCCCAACCGCAGAGGGCGGAACCGTGCGGCGTGGATCGACGGGTACGGCAGGAGACAGACTCGGGGCCAGCGGCGTGACTGGAGCCGCCGGACCGCGCACTGCGGCCGGTCCGCCAGGTCCGACCGGCGAACCGGAGGCGGCCACGCGGGCCGCCGCCTTTTGAATGGCCTTGGCGATCGAATCGAACAGACTTTGCGGAGTGGTGCTGGCTTTCATCAAGCACTGATCCGCCCCGGCCCGCCAGGCATTCTCGATCAGGTTCGTCATGTACGAATTCGAAAACACCACGACCGGCAAATGCCGAAGATCGGGATTGCCCCGGATATACTTCAAGACCTCGATGCCATCCAGGCGCGGCATCAACAGATCCAGCAGGACGACATCGGGCTTCATGATGCCCACCTGCTTGATGCCCTCAACTCCGTCTGGCGCCCACTCGACGTCCCAGCCGGCGTCCTTGAACCGTTTCCGGTAGGCCGTCGCCACCAACTGGTCATCTTCAACAATCAAAATCTTTTTCATGGGTCCGCTCGTTCTACGTCTCGCCTCGGCCCCCCGCCAATGCGGCCTATCCATGCTCAACGGCCAACGCCCGGATCACTTTAGCGACAAACATCGGCCGCATCGGCTGCAGCGGTCGCGGCGCGTGCGCGCGGGTGCACTGCGTTGGCGGCTCAAGGGCGTTGGCAAAACCTCAATCCTCCCAACCCTGCCGGCTTGGCCTGATCTTTTTCTGCAACCGCCCGACGCTTCTTCCTTATCGCAACTTGAACCTTCGGGTCTACACACACGGACTTCGGAGGGACATCGAGATACCCGGCATCATGAAAACCAAACTTCTCCTCTTCCTCGGCCTAATGGCCTTCGCTCCCTGCCCGGCGGCGTTGGCCCAAGGCACCGCATTTACTTACGAAGGCCAATTCAACGCCAACGGCGCACCCTACACCGGCTCGGCAAATTTCCGTTTCACGCTCTGGGACGCCCCCGGCGCGGGCGCCTTGGTGGCCGCTAACATTCCCGCCGTTGTGACCACACCCGTAACCGCGGGCTTGTTCAGCGTGACGCTGGACTTCGGCGACGCCCCGTTTACCGCGGGCGCGGAGCGCTGGCTGCAGCTCGAGGCGAACACCAACTCCGGGCCGTTCACGACATTGTCGCCACGCCAGAAGATAACAGCCACGCCCTACGCCATCACGGCAAGACACCTGACCGGCCCGCTGCCCAGCACCAGCCTCGGCGGCGTCTAT
Source organism: Limisphaerales bacterium (assembly GCA_044230345.1). Classification (GTDB taxonomy): domain Bacteria; phylum Verrucomicrobiota; class Verrucomicrobiia; order Limisphaerales; family JADJPG01; genus JBGARF01. The sequence goes on along the minus strand of JBGARF010000011.1, from coordinate 220,248 downwards.
CCCGGCGCCGTGACGCTCAACAATGTCGCCAATAGTTTCAACGGCAACGGCGCGGGCTTGACCGGGTTGAACGCCTCACAACTGACCAGTGGCACAGTGCCCGACGCGCGGCTGCCCTTTCTCGTGGCGCGCAAAAACCAGGTCTGGCTGCTGGACGGCAACGCGGGCCAGGAACCGGATGGCTCTTTGAAACGCCAGTTCCTGGGAACAACCGACAAAGCACCGTTGGATTTCAAGGTCAACGATCAGCGCGCCCTGCGGATTGCGCCGGCGTCAAATAGTGTCTATGGCGCCAGCGCAAACCTGATCGGAGGTCACCCCAACAACTCCGTCAGCAGCGGCGTGGTAGGCGCCCTGATCGGCGGCGGCGGCGCGGAAGATTCAGGCGATCCGTTTTCTAATCGCAACCGAGTGGAGGGTGATTTCGCCACCGTCGTCGGTGGTTCGGCCAACACCGCCAGCGGCCCGTGGTCGACCGCCATGGGTCGCCATACCACCGCCAGCGGCTTCTGGTCGACCGCGATGGGTCGTGACAGCAGGGCCACCGGCGATAATTCAATCGCGCTGGGCTACAACACAACGGCCAGCGGCTTCTTCTCAACCGCCATGGGTAGTTACGCTAGAGCGCTTCATAATCATTCGTTTGTCTGGGCGGACGGTACCGCCGCCCTATTCGATTCGACCGCCCCCTTCCAGTTCTCAGTTCGCGCTGGTGGCGGCCTGCGACTGAGCGATGAAACCACGCTCAATTTCGGCAATAACACAGGACAAAAAATCAACCTCCATAGCACCCAACACGGCCTCGGCGTGCAGCCCAGCACCACGTATTTCCGATCCAGCGGCCGTTTCTCCTGGTTCCGAGATGGCGTCCACAGCGACACGCAAAACGATCCCGGTGTCGGCGGAGTCGTGGCGATGACGCTCACCAGCAGCGGCCTCACGGTCAACGGGACGTTTGTCAGCAGCAGCGATCGGAATGTAAAGGAACACTTCGAACCGGTGAACGCGCGGGACGTTTTGCAGAAAGTCGCCGCGCTGCCCCTCTCGCGCTGGAATTACAAGGACGACCCCTCCCAAACGCACATCGGCCCAATGGCCCAGGATTTTCATGCCGCCTTCACCGTCGGCCCCGATGACAAACACATCGCCACCGTCGATGCCGACGGCGTGGCCTTGGCCGCCATCCAGGGCTTGAACGACATCGTCCGTGAAAAGGACGTGAAGATGCGCGAGCTGGAACAGCGCCTGAAGAATCTGGAAGACGCCATCCGCCACATCGGCACCGAGCAGCGCCAACGCTGAACCTGGAAATCGACGCGTAACATGAAAACTCTTTTCCTCATCGCGGCCGCGGCCTGCACGGCCAACGGTGCACACTCCCAATCCCTTCCGGTTAACTGGTCCAGCATCGACGGCGGCGGTGGCACCAGCACTGGGGGCGCGTTCTCCGTTCGCGGCACGATCGGCCAACCTGACGCCGGCGGGCCGTTCAGCGGGGGCGCTTACTCGGTCACCGGTGGTTATTGGGCGCTGACAGCCCCAGTGCAGACACACGGCGCGCCAGTGCTCACGATAACTCCGCTCGGCCCGGGCCAACTGACCGTCTCCTGGACACCCAACACACCTGGTTACGTCTTGCAAGAGACCCCGGGCCTTTCGCCCCCCATCTGGAGCAACTCGCCCAGCGGCGCGGCCAATCCCGTCAACGTCTCCGCCACACCGCGGACGAAGTTTTATCGACTCAGCAAGCCCTGAAGGATCTGCGATGGGGCGGAACACATCGCTAGCCCATGAACCGAACGATCGACACGCCGGCTCGCGACGCGGAGATCTGACAACTTGCTAGTCGATCGGTCGATCGCGTAACCCCTCTCCGTCCCGCAGCCGCGGGACGGAGAGGGTGGGTTTCGACTCGCACCAGTGCCGCCTGGCTCGCGTAACTGTTTCCGTTCTGAGCTGCGGAATGGCTGGGCCATCGGGAGTGGTTGACCTCGGTCAGAAGGGAAAGCCCACCGAAAAATGCAGTGTTCCGGCGGGATCGTGACGTCGTCGATTCAGGTTGTGACCGTATTCGAGCCGGGCCGGGCCGATAAAACTACGCCACCGCACTCCCCCGCCCACCGACATAAGAACTTCATTCCACGGAAAGTCCGACCGGTTTTCCGCAAAGCCGACGGCGTCGAAAAAGATCACGGCGGACCAACTCCGGGTGAACAATTGCTCAAATTCGAGGTTGGCCTGAGTGAAGGTCTCAGCTCCCAACTGATCCCCGTTTCCATCCAGGGGCGAAGCTTCCCCTTCCCTGTATCCGCGCACGGAGTTTTCACCGCCCGGGAAAAAGCGTTTATTGAAGGGCAGCTGACTGTCAGTGCCTCCCCAGGTGAACGAATCGCCATGGGTGACGCCGACATGCAGGAGACGGCCGCTGCCCAAATCCAGGTGATGCGAGGCGCCGAAGATAAAGCGCTGGTAGTCCACATTGCCGCCCAAGCTGGCGCTGGCCAATTCCAGCTTGGTGAACAACTTCAGACCCCGCCGCGGCAGCAGGGGATGGTCGCGTCGATCCCGGGTCAGTTCGATCTCGAAAGCGGCCGACTTCGCCTCCCCCGCACCCAATCGATTGGTGCTCGTTCCTTCCAGTTCCAGCGCATGGAGAAACTCGTAGTCATATCGCACGGTGAAATCGGTCTCCAGGGGGATCAGGCGCTTCTGAACTCCGACCGACCCGCCGTATTCGCGTCGAAGAAACGAAACTTCTTCGCGTCGCAGTCCCTCGCCTTGAAGAAAGAGATTTGCGTCCTGACCGAACAATGCGGGCACGGTGTAAAGCAGATCGCCGTGGGACGACTTGAAGGATTGCGACCCGTGCAGCCGCAGATCGTGAGCGCGGCCCCACAGATTTCGATACTCAAACTCCAACCCTCCCCGCAGCAGCTCATAACTTCCGAATCCCCCCAGCACGCTGAGGGAGATGGCCTTTCCCTCCTCCAACCCGAAAATCACGTCGCGCGCGTTGGGCTCCGCCGCTTGATAGCGCAGGTGAACGGAATCGAATACGCCGAGGCGCGCCAGTCGTTGACGGGATTTCTCGGCCTCCACGCGGTTCAGCGGACCTCCTTCGACCAACTTGATTTGGCTACGGACGACGGAATCCTTCGTGCGCCGGTTTCCCGTCGTCACCACTTTACCGACGCGAACAAATGGTCCACGAGTCACGCTTGCCTTGAGGTCCACCTCAATGCGGGCGGAATTGGTCGCACGCCGAAGAATCGCGATATCCACCTTCGCATCGGGATAACCCTTCTTCTGCTGCTCCGCCGCGAGTTGCTGAGCCAGCGCCTGTTGCCAGATCCCCGTAAACGGTTTGCCGGGTGTCAATAACCGCGGCTCCTTCGCTGCGGGGTCCCCGTCCTCCACGTGAATGGTGACGGAACGCACGATGCTGGGGAGCCCCTCTTCGACCTCAACCTCTACCTGAACAGCGCCGCTGGCTTCGGTCCAAGTGACGCGGTTGGTGTCGACCACGGCATCTCGATACCCCGCCCGCGCATAGGCCTCCCGGAAAGCCGCCAGAGAACGCCTCAATGCCACCGGAGTGAAGACGCGATTGCCGGGGAGACGCAGGAGCATGTCGCCGCGGAGGAAATAGCTCTCCGCCGCGCTTTTGGAAAACGCGGTCACGCCGTTGAACTCGATGGAGTCGTAGTGGAAACGCACGCCTCCGGTGAGCCGGAAGCGCGCCTCGTGAGCCGCAAATTCACGCGGCAGCATGGCCTCCATCGCATTGGTCCAAACGACGGTTTGCGACGAGCCGTTCGTCAGGGCGAACGTTCCGGTGAGAATGGCGCGTGGATAGCCTTCATCGTGCGCCCGGGCGAGGAGGATAAGCGCTGCGTCCTCAACCAAGGTCCGATCGATGACCACCGGCATCTTGCCGTCGAGTTGGAAATTGCGCAGCAGGCGGGTTACCTCGCGATTGCCCAACATTCCGAAGCCTGAAATGGTCAGTTTCGCGGGAACGTTGATTTTCACATCGCCCGCACCGGCGGCATCACCCACCAGAGCGAGACCAAACGCCAGCGCCGCAAAGCAGGCGCGCGCCGCGGTTAACGGGTGAACAGCTTCCACTTCAAATCGGTGTTGAAGGCATTGAACTCGTCGTACTCGCCGATGATGGACCATCGATCGGACAGCCGATACTCGACGGAGTAAGTGAGTCGTCCGTCTTTGGAGATGCTTTCGCCCGAACGAAGGATCAAACGTTCCTCGGCTGGATCGCTCCCAAGGTAGCGGCTGAGCAAATCTTTTCCCAGAAACGTCGCCAGGTGACCTGCCCGCGCGCTGCCGGAGAACGCGAAGTCGGATTCCGGCAGCTCACCGGCGGTTAGCATCAGGAGGATCTCCTCGGAGGCGAGAGGCGGCGTGGATGAAAAAACGATGTTCGCGCCGTCCGCCGGGCCCTTCACTTCCAAGCGAAGATCATACCGGTAGCTCCGGCCCGAGGCGTTGATTTGAACGTCCGGCCCACGGGAATCTGCGCCGGTAAAGCTGGCCACGCCCTGGCTCAGGGCGAGCGCGCCAAATGGAAAAAGAAGACGGCCGGACGAAACGCGGGCGTCGCCAGTGAGGATCGGAGAGACCAAGGATCCCCCCACCTGAAGATCGGCCGAGACGGTGCCGTTAAACACCGGCGTTCGCACACGCAGAAAGCGATCGCCGCGGACGGCCAGATCCAATCTCCACTGATCGAAGGGTTCGTTGGTGACGCTGAAATAAGGCGGACGCCACTCAGGCCGTCTCGGCCCGTGCCAGAAGAGGTCCGAAGCATGCTGAACGAACAGTCCGTCGTGCAAAGTAACCGCCCCGGAAATAGTCGGCGGGCGATTGCTAACTCCGCGAAACGACAAATCCATATCTCCGCGCAAAAGCCACTCCGGGCTGCGCGCCAGCGGGACATTGCTCCCGCGCAGGTTGACCAGGTAGTCCAGGCCGGAGCCGTCAAGTTTCGCCACGGACACGTAGCCATCGGCGCGAACGGGCTGCCCGCCGATCTGGCCGTGAAAGGCTTCCAACGCGGCGCGCCCACCTTCGAAGCGCACCCGCGCGGCGACGTCGCGCACGGGCGTAATCCTGCCGATGGAGCGGGTGGCGGCGTTGGTCAGCGACACGATCCCCGCCAAAACTTTGCCCGGTTTGAGTTCCAACGCCGCGCTGAACTGCCCTTCGGGCGACGCCAGCTTTGGCAGATAGGAGGACCAAGCCGCAATCTGCGCCTCGTTGAGCTCCACACGACCGTGCGCTCGGCTCCAATCCGGCAGCTCGTGAGCGGACCACCATCGCGTCCATGCTTGTCGAGCGATCGGCCACGAACCCGCAGCCGTCGCCGGCTGCCCATCCACCTTCGCGCTGAACGTCTGCAGCTGAATCTCATCCGGTTGAACCTCCAGTTTTAAGCGGACATCGCCGAGCGTGGGCCAGAGAGCGTTCGTGGCCGTCGTTTGCCACGCCACGCTCGCCAGTCCCGCCACCACCTCAGCCTTGGGCTGAAGTCGCGTCCCTGCGATGTGAAGCGAGATGTGGGGCTGCGAGATCTCCAAGGCTCCGCGAGTTCCCAACGGCACCGTCACGGGTCGCGTGCTGGCTTCCTCCCAGCGGGCCGCCAAAGCAATCGGTTGCGCCTCCTCCCACCGGAAGAATTCCATGCGGCGGGCGGGCAGGATGACTTTGACCGGAACCGTTCCGGTCACCGAAAGCCCCGGGGCGAAACCGCGGCTGAGGATCGCGTGTTCGATGGTCAGAACATCGCCGAATCTCAATCTGCCGTTCAGATCGACGCGGCCGGAGCCCAGGCCAAAGAATCCCGCCGCCAAAACTGCGGCGTGCACGGGTCCATTGGACCAATGCGCCGTCGCACCAAACTCGGACACCGCGACGCCGGAGATATCCGCATCAACAAAACCCGAGAACTCCGCCCCGCCCACGTTCGTCATGGACACCACCGCGTCTCCTCGCCAAGGCCACGTGAGGTCCGCGCTCGCGGATAGGGACCGGCGGGCGCCCTGCCAACGGAACGAGTCCACGGCCAATGTCCAGTCTCCCCTCCGTGTCATGTCCGGGCCTCCCGCGCTGAATGAGATCGAGCAGGGCGGATGCAGTGAGTAAAGGACCTCATTTGATCGATGCAGCGAAAACTGTCTCAACGTCGCGGCGCCCCGGCGCTCTCCCAAATCCAGCTGCACTCCAGCCTGGACGGACAATGCAGCTTCGCCCGCCATCCACTGGAGCTCAGCCGAAGCGAAGGTCTGATTTTCCCCCGCCCACCGGGCCGTAACGTCAAACGGCTTCATCCCAGACAGTCTTCCCCCCGTGATCGCGACTTTCCCCCGGTGCCCCAGCTTGGTCACCGGACCATCCAATTCGCCTGACGCCGCCATGGCCGCGTAGCTCAGGCTCGGCCACAAGCTTTCCAGCAAGTTTCCCGATATGTTCCAACGTCCGTTCGTAATCGCCCGTGTTCCAAAATCAAAGGCACCACTCACAACGGCAGTCCCATCCCCGAAATCTGCTCGCGCTTCGTCGAGGGTTAAATTCGGGGGAATGAATCGACCACGAATTGACAGCGTTTTGGGGTTCACCCACAGCCCACCCAGCTCGTGGACGGAGAAACGGAATCGCACGCTCGGCGGCAGCGTTTCGCCCTGCGGCTCGATCTCGACTAGCCCGGCGAGCTTCCCGGCAAGTTTGTAGCCGGGCAATTTTCCCAAATCCGCGGAGATCCGCAATTGGGCCGGCTCGGCCTCAAGTTCACCGGTCCAGGTCAGGCGCACCGTGTTGGTCAGAGCACCACTCAGCCCGGGCGATTGAATGTCCAGGGTGCGCAGGCGAATCCCACTCGGATCCCCGTCCGCTCCGATCACAAAGGTTGCCTCGGGAAACCCGCGTTCGGCTCCGATTGACGTTGGATGGGCGAACCCCGTCGCCTGGACTTCGAATCGGTTCGAGACGAACCGGCCGGATAAACTCGCAATCAAGTTTTCGTAGCCGTCAAGCCTGAGCAGCTTCGCCGGAATCACCCAGCGTCGACCGTCCAACTGTGCCCGGGTGGGCCACCAGCCGTTGGTCGAAAATTGAGCCGCGAATTCGGCGCGATTTGTCAGCCAGCCCAGCTTCCCCTCCCCATGCCACCCGTCAGGTCGGCGCAAGAACTCGCCTTCCATCGACGCGGCTTGCCATTGCGACCGGACCGCGAGGTGCACCGCAGACTTCCCGCTCACTCGGCCAACGATTTCAATCTCCCCTCGCCAGGGCGCCGCTTCGACGGTCGCCTCGAGCTGCCCGCCCCCCCATCGGGCGGACCGAACCGTGACCCGATTTGAGGCAACTTGAAGCACACCGTCGGTGAGGGCAGCGGACGGCACCCAACGTTCGAGTGCTCTCCCAATTTCAGAAATCGCGTCGAGTGCCTGTCCGGCTGAACCCGCCTGGCCATCGACAGGCGCAGCGCGGGCGAGATTCAGATGAACGTCTTCCAGAGCAATTGAAGGAGAAGCGTTCGTACGCCAATTGAGCTTTCGCCACAGCCAGGTCGTCGGGAGGACGCTCTCCGCGCGTCCGACCGTCAGCTCGATTCCCGCCCATTCACCGCGAACGGCAGTCACAGCGAACCGGCTAAACCCGATCCGATCGTAGGCTGCATAGCGCAATCCCAGACGCTTTGCCGTCGGGGCCAACACCCACGGAAACCAAAGCGGCAGCAGCAAAATCGAGACGACGAGGCCCGTCGCCAGCCAGCCGAGTCTTCGGACCCATCGCTTTCGCTTTCGCTCTCGTCGGTTTGCTTCCATGCGGATGATCTGCGGGAATCACCCTGCCCGCCCCAATTCGTCAGCGTTCGTGGCAACGGCTGCCTCACTCCGACTACGAGTCAGGGATCAAGCTGCGGTTCCAGCGCGGGTGCGAAGTCTCACGGCTTGATCAGCCTGAAAAATCGCGAGCTCCCATCGGAAGGAGTCACGACTTGGTAACGCCCGTCGATCTCGCCAACTGCCTCCGGCGCGGCGGCCCAGACGGCGCCAGAATCGGAGAGCACCGGGGCCGCCTCCAGACGGTACCCGGTAAAAGCATTCGACCACGACAGGACGAGATTTCTGCCTGAGACCGCGATCTCCAGCCGCGGCTCCCCAGCGAGGTAGGAGATCCTCCGAACGCTGGAGCCATCCCCACGGGAGAGGTAATAGAGCATCCCTTCCCGACTGACCTTCAGGTCTACCGGGCCGGCGAGATCCGTCGCAAAAACCGTCACCTGGCCGGTTGTTAAATCCAGACTGCGAATCCAGCCGCGCGCGACGTCCGCAAAAAAATATTGGCCGGCAAAGCCCGCGGGGAACTGGCTGACGTCGGGCCGGTAGAACGCGCCGCCCGTTATGGCCGCTCCCGTGTCGTGACCATACTGGAAAATCGGGTCCAGGAATTCGCCTGTCGGCGACAGGCACCGTCCTTCGCACGCGGGCCATCCATAGTTTCCGCCCGCCACGCCCCGATTGACTTCCTCAAACAACCCCTCCCCGACATCGTTGATCAGCATCTGTCCGGTAAGCTGGTCAAACGCGAAGGTGAAAGGGTTGCGCAAGCCGAGAGCCCAGATCGCCCGATTGGCGCCGGTCGCTTGATGAAAAAAAGGATTGTCGGCGGGAATCGAGCCGTCGGATCGAATTCGCAGGATCTTTCCAAGGCGATTCTCCAGCGATTGTGAATTCGCGGGCCCGGAGTTCTCGCCGACCGCGACGTAAAGGGCCCCGTCCGGCCCGAAGTGGATTGCACCGCCGTTGTGACTGGTGGAGGTCAGCGGTTCGAGTTCGAGCAGCACTTGCTCACTGGTTGGATCGGCGATGTTACCTGCAGCGGTGAACCGGCTCACGCGGTTATGGACGGTCGGCGACACTGCGGTGTAATAGACGTAGACGTATTGATTCGAGGCAAACCCAGGGTCCAGCGCCACGCCTAACAATCCGCGTTCGCCGGCTGAGTCCACCTGCAGCCTTACAAATGGGGTCGGAAGCAGGCGACCTTGTTCGACAATTCGCAAAGCGCCGTCCTGCTCGCAGACAAAAAGCCGCCCATCTGGCGCGAACTCCATGGCCGTCGCATTGGCAAGATTTGTGGCCACCTCGCTATCCGAAAACCCGGGAAGGAGCGGCGAGGCGAGGATTCGATGCGAACTGAGCAGAACGCAGAACCAGACCCGCGATCGCGCGCCGACGCCCCACCTGGAAAGCCTTACTCCCGGCCGCATCAACCCCGCCGCGTCGAGCGATCCAGCCCTCGGACTTCCCGGGTTTGCTTGGAGCTGTTTCACAACGATCCCAGCGTTGGCGCTTTCGAGCCGGAGGATCGGCCGCCGAACAGACGCACTATTGTCGCACCTTGTGGATTCATAACCCGAGATGAAAAGCACACAGGATGCTCAGGCGCTCAGGCGCGACAAAGGCCGACAATTTGAGGATTTTTACCCCGGCACAGTGTTTCCGCCGAGCAAAATGCCCGTCCATGGCGGCGCCTTTTCGCAAATTGCACGCTCCGGATGGGGTGGGATTCCTCCGGTCTCGAGGCAATGGCGTGTCGCGTGCCGGGACCATCTGGCCCCATTTCTCCGCGAGCGCCGCGGCCCCACCGCCAGGGGGCCGGTGGCCGCTTGATCAGAAAGAATTTTCTAGGGCTTGGCCCCGGCCGCCGTCTAAGCTGGCACTCGAATCTCGATTGATATGAAACAGAGACAACTCGTTGCGTTTGCCCTGGTCCTCGTTGGCCTGATCTCGCTTTCCCTCAACCTTAACGCCGCCGAACCGCTGCGCATTTTCCTCCGCGGCGGGAACAAGACCCACGGCCCGGCCGGCAACGGCCTCCATGACCACGAGGTCTGGATGAACGATTGGAAGAAGCTGCTCTCTGAACGCGGCGCCAAGGTCGACGGCGCGCTCCGGTTCCCCACCGCCGAACAACTCGAAGCCACCGATGTGCTCGTGATGTTCGCCGCCGAAGCCGGCTCCATCGCCGGGGAACAACGCGATTACTTCGAGAAATTTCTCAAACGCGGTGGCGGCGTGGTCGCCATTCACGACGCCGTTTGCGGCACCAACGCTCACTGGTTCAAGACCATCATCGGCGGCGCCTGGGAGCACGGCTATTCCAAATGGTTCGAAGGTGACATCTCGTTCTACTACATCGACAGCGGTCATCCCATTACCGCCGGTGCCTCCAATTTCGACGTCGACGACGAGGTTTACTGGAATCTCCACCTGATGCCCGGCGCAAAGATTCTCGCCACCTCCTGGGAACCCGACAAACGCAACACCAAGGGGGGCCGCTCGTACCCGCACATTTACAACGTCATTCCCCAAATGTGGTCCTACGAAAACAAGCTGGAAGGCGCCGCCGAAGGTTACCGCGCGTTTGCCTCCATTCCGGGCCACAAGTATAGCTCCTTCAATCTTCCCCACTACCGCGCCGCGCTCCTCCGTGGCATCGCCTGGGCCGGCAAACGTGCCAACCTCGACGAACTCGTCGCTCCGGCTGAACTGGCCAGCTTGCGTTATCCGGAAGGTGGACCCACGGCGCCCGAAAAGGCCGCCGCCAAACTTGAGATCCACCCTGACTTCAAGATCGACCTCGCCGCCGCCGAACCGCTGGTCACCAAGCCGATCGCCCTCGACTGGGATCCCGCCGGACGCCTCTGGGTCGCGGAAACACTCGAGTATCCCAACGGCCGCCGCGGACTGAAGGAACAACAACGCGGCATCGAGTGGAAGGATCACGGCGGCCTCGTGCGCGAAGTCGGCGTGCAAGATCGGCCCGCCCGCGATCGCATCAGCATCCTCACCGATACCGACGGCGACGGCCGCGCCGATCGCAAACAGGTCTTCTATGAAGGTCTCGACCTCGTCACCGGCTTCGTCTTTCACCGCGATGGCGTCATCGTCTGTCAGGCGCCGGAAATCCTGTTCCTGCGGGACAAGGACGGCGACGGCCGGGCCGAGACGGTGGAGAAGCTCTACACCGGCCTGGGTACGTTCGATACCCACGCGGTGATCAACAACCTGCGGTGGGGCTACGACGGTTGGGTCTACGCCACGCACGGCTATAGCGCGAGCGATCACGTAAAGAATGGCGATGGCACCAGGGACTACGGCCGGATTGGTTCGGGAGTGGTTCGATTCAAGCCCGACGGCTCCGCCATGGAGCAGTATTCGTCCAAGGGCGGCAACACGTGGGGACTCGACTTCGGCTGGGACAACGAAGTCCTCTACACCCAGCCGACCAGCGGCGACCTGCTCATGCACGTCGTCATGAGCGAAGCCGCGCTGGCCCGCGGCAAAGCCGGCAACACCCCCAGCTACAAGCCGCTGATCGTTCGACGCAAATCCTATCCGCTGATCAAATCCGAGAACCTTGCTTACGTGCAGATCGATCTGGTCGGTTCCTTCACCGCCTCGGCGGGCTCCGCCATCTACGATGGCGGCACGTGGCCCGAGGAATGGAACTACAGCTACTTCACGACGGAACCCACCATCAACATCGTGCACCATGAAGCGGTCCACCCGCAGGGCACCAGCTACTCGGCGGAGAAAACCCGCGAGCCCGAGTTCATCGGCGGACGCGATCTCTGGTTCCGCCCCATCGAAACCCGCATCGGTCCCGACGGAGCCCTTTACGTCCTCGACTTCTACAATCAGGCCGTCATCCACAACGACACCCGCGGGCCGATGCACAACGCGGTCAACGCCGCCGTCCGGCCCGATCGCGACCACTACTTCGGTCGCATTTGGCGGGTGGACCACAAGCAGGCCCGCCCCGTCAAGGTGCCCGACCTCAGCCGGGCCTCGCTCACGGAACTCGTCGCCGGGCTTCAGCATGCCAACCGGCACGTCCGAATGAACGCCCAGCGCCTGCTCGTGGAACGCAACGATCCCGGCCTCGCCGAGGCGCTCACCCCCCTGCTCCGCTCCATGGCGTTCCGTGGACTCGACGCGGCCAAGCTCCAGGCGCTCTGGACCCTGCATCTCACGGGCCAGCTCGATCCCGCTCTGCTCAAGCTCGCGCTCGCAGCCGACGGAAAACCTGCCGTGCAGAAGAACGCCCTGCGCATCGCCGCCCTGAGCAAGGAGTCCGACCAAGCCGTCGTCGCCGCCGACGTCCTCAAACGCGTGCACGACACCGACGCCCGGGTTCGCCTCGATGCCTTGCTGGCCCTCGCCGCACTGCCCGTGACTGAACAGGTCACCCGCGAAGTCCTCGCCCTTTACCCGTCCCTCAAAGACCAATGGCTGGAGTCGGCTGCCATCGGCCTCGCCTCGCAGGCGCCCGCGCAGTTCCTGGAAGCAGCCCTCACCGCCCGCAACGCCGCTGAACTCGTCTCGCTCTCCCGCCTGCTCGCCGCGCAAATTGCATCCAAAGGTGAAACTCCCGCCCTCGCGCGGCTGGTTGAAGCCGTGGCCCGTCAAGCCGCCGCTCCAGACTCCCTCCGCCAAGCCATTCTCGAAACACTCGCCACAGAAACCCGCGCGTCGGTTGTGCCCGCTTGGTCCAGTTCCCTCGAGGGCGCCCTCCGCACGCTGCTCGGCAAATCCCCCGCCAGAGTCGCTTCCGCCGCCCTCCCGCTCGCCGCTCGCTTCGATCGCGACGGCCGCCTCAAGGATCAGACCCGCACCTTGGTCGCGTCCCTGACGGCCAAGCTGACGGACAGCAAACTGCCTGACGAACAGCGCGCTCGCGTGGTGACCAGCCTCGTCGGGGTCCGCCAGGTCGACGCCGCCATCCTGCCCGCCGTCAGCAAACTCCTCGGTTCCTCGGCCTCGCCCGCGTTGCAGAAGCAAACGCTCGAATCGCTGAGCGGTTCCGGAGATCCGACCGCCGGACGCCTCATCGCCGGGTCCTTCGCCAAATTGCCCGCCGAATTGCAGGAAACCGCCTTCACCCAACTCATCCGCCGCTCCGAAGGTTCCATGGCCCTGCTCGATGTCATCAAATCCGGTGAAGTCAAACTCACCAGTCTCTCGCCCAACTCCGTCCATCGCCTGCGCCGGCACAACGACGCCGCCGTCGCCAAACGCGCCAATGAACTGATCGACGAGTTGCGCGGACCCGAACTGAAGGAGAAAGCCACCTTGGTGGCCAAGCTGACCCCCGAAGTCGAGAAGCCCGGCAACGCTGAGAACGGCCACAAGCTGTTCACGCAAAACTGTGCCGTCTGCCACAAGTTCGGCAGCGAAGGCAAAGCGGTCGGGCCGGATCTCACCGGCATGGGCGCGCACGGTCCCGCGGAATTGCTCGTCGCGGTGCTGGATCCGAACCGCGAGGTGGACCCGAGTTTCACCGCCTGGAGCATCGAAACCCAGGATGGCGAAACCTACGACGGCTTGATCGCCAGCGAAAACCGCACCGCCGTGACGCTGCGCAACAACGCGGGCGAGACCTCGATTAAAACGGCCGACATCAAGGGCCGCCGGAATACCGGCCGCTCGTTGATGCCCGAGGGGTTTGAATCTCTGGGCGGCGAGAGTTTGCGCGATTTGCTCGCCTACATGTGCGCCAGCGATTCGCGCTTCCGCGTGATCGACCTGCGAAGCGCCTTCACCGCGGACAGCTCCAAGGGCATTTATCAGTCAACCACCAATACCGACGAGACGCTCGCCTTCCGCAAGTTCGGCCTGCTCAAGGCCGGCGATGTGCCGTTCGACGTCCTCAATCCCGAGAAAACTCCCACGGGCCGCAACCTGGTCGTGCTCAAGGGCGGTCAGGCCATGTCGCGAGAATACCCGCAAAAGGTCGAAATCAACGCGGGCGGCATCAAGGCCACCCGGCTGCATTTCTTGGGCGGTGTCGGCGGCTGGGCCTGGCCCTGCTGCGGCGACAACAGCCAAAAGGTCCCCGTGGCAAAGGTCATCGTCCAACATGCCGACGGCACCCCGGAAGAGTTCGTCTTCCAGAACGGCGTCGAGTTCGTCGACTACATCAATGCCGGCACCGAAGTCCCCGGCTCGAAAGAAGTCCCCGGTCTGGTTCGACGCGGACAAGTCCGGCAATTCAGCCGCGCCCTGAAGAACGCGTCCGCCATCCAAAAGATCATCATCGAAAGCTACAATAACCAGGTCGCGCCCACGTTCGTCGCCATCACGGCCGAAACCAGCGGAACAGGCGCGGGCGCAGAGTCCGCCACCCCCACCGGTGCCGCCACGGCCGCTCCGACCTCCAAACCCGACGCGAATTCCGAAACGAAGCCGGCCGTGAGTTTTAAATGGGGTAAGGGCATCAAGGCCTTCCTCCTCGGCGGAGGCGCCTCCCACGACTACCCCCGCTGGTTCGGCCAGGCTGACACCGCCACGCTCGAGGAAGGCGGCTTCGCTTCCGCCAATTACACCGAGGACGTTGACTTGGTCGCCTCCGTCGCGCCCGATGTCGATGTGCTGGTCATCAGCAACAACAAGCCATTCAAAACGCCGGAAGCCCGCAAGGCCATTACCGATCACATCAATGCTGGCAAAGGCGTCGTGCTCGTCCACCCCGGGCTCTGGTATAACTGGGCCAACTGGCCGGAGTTCAACCGCGAGATCTGCGGCGGCGGCTCCCGAGGACACGACCGCTTCGGCGAATACGAAGTCAAACTCACCGGGATCAAACATCCCGTCACTGCGGGCGTCCCCGCTTCGTTCAAAATCACCGACGAATGTTACTGGTTCGAAACCGATCCGAAGGGCACACCCATCGAAGTTCTCGCCACCGGCTACTCCGCGCAAAAGATGCGCGATTTCCCAATGGTTTTCGTGGTGAAACATCCCAAGGCTCGCATCGTCGGCATCACCCTCGGTCACGATGGCAAAGCTCACGACCTTCCCGCTTACAAAACGCTGCTCCGCAATTCCGTAAAATGGGTAAACGAGCGCTGACGCGGTGTCCGACCACGCATCGCAGTGCACCCTCCGCCGTTGGCTTCGGCCCTGAACGGTTACGTTCGGTGTGCATCAAGAGTTCAAGATGTCTGACCAACCAACCAGTCAGCCCGCCCAGTCTCGATCGTCTGTTGACGAACACATCGATCGGTTCATCGACCACCTCCGCACCGAGCGCGGCGTGTCCGACTACACCGTCCGAAACTACAGTCAGACGCTGAGCGAGTTTCACCGCTGGCACGAGGCTGATCGCCAGTCTCCCCCCAGCTGGAGCAGCCTCCAGCGCGATGATTTCCGGGCCTACCTGCGCCACCTCGGGCGCCAGCAACTCAGCCGCGCCGCCATTCAACTCCGATTCAGTGCGCTGCGTACTTTTTACAAGTTTCTCGCCCGGCGCGGAGTCGTCGAACACAGCCCGATCAAGAATCTGGCGATGCCAAAACGGGAAAAGCGCCTCCCCCGCTTCCTCACCGTCCAACAAATGCTCGAGCTGCTGAACGCCCCGCTCAAAGGCCAAACCCCTTCCGTCTCCTTTTCCACGCCTCACGACGCAGGCCCACCTGCCAAATCGCAAATCGGAAATCGCCAATCGGAAGTCCCCCGAGGCCGCCCCGTGGATCCCACTGTTCCAGCTCGTGACGTGGCGATTCTCGAGACGATCTACTCGTGCGGGCTGCGCATCAGTGAATTGTGCGGCCTCCGGGTCAGCGATCTCGACCGCGCCGAGCAGCTCGTCCGCGTCCGCGGCAAAGGAAAGAAGGAACGACAGGTGCCCATCGGCGCCCCGGCCATCCAAGCCATCGACTCCTACTGGAGCCGCCTCTCCGTTGCGCCCGCGCAAGACGAACCCGTGTTCCACCGCTCCGGCGATGACCCGCGCCCGATGTCACCGCGAACCCTGCAGCATCGCCTCAAGCACTACCTCGCGATCGCCGGTCTTGACCCGCACCTCACCCCGCACAAACTGCGTCACAGCTACGCGACACACCTGCTCGACGCCGGCGCCGACTTGCGCAGCGTCCAGGAACTGCTCGGACACGCTCATCTTGTCACAACCCAGGTCTACACCCACGTCACCACGGAGCGTTTGAAGAGGGCCTACGACGACGCCCATCCGCGGGCGTGAGCACGTAATCCCGCTTCAATCCGCGTTCGCTCGCGTGTCTCCGTCGATCCATCCCGCCTGCTCCCACAATTCGATCATCCTGGATCGTTTTGGCTGCCAATCGCCCTCCCCCAGAAATTTCCCGGCAATCTCGCCCAGTTGCACTTGGAGGATTTTGATTGCCGCGGATTGCCCGGCATCACCCTGTTCGGCGCCTTGGAGAAACTCCAAGAATGCCGGCCGCTTGGCCTGATCGGTGATCGTTTTCAGAAGCACCTCGGCAAGGCTGTAGCTGAGCTCGTTCGAATCTCCGGGCTTATGGAACGAGGTGCCCGCCCAGAATTCCTGAATGTTGTCGTCGTCCCAGAATGCAAAATGTCGTTCCGCAAGTTCGTCCCACATGATCGGCGGACGCCAGCCAATCGAGGCCGCAAAAAATGCATCCTGTTCGTTTTGCCCGAGAGCCGGCGCCGCTGGCGCCAGCGCCCTCTGCAAGGTGAGAGCCACACCTTCGTTCAGCCAGAGGGGAAGGCGGAGATGCGCTAGGCAATCGTGGCTCAACTCGTGAACAATCGCGTTGACGGCATCGAGCTCGTTGCGCCACGGAACGGCCATGTGAGTGTAGCCCGAGTGGATGCAAACGCCCCCGCTCGCCGCGTGCTCACCGTCCGGCGTATGAAATGCGATATACTCGTAGTAATCGTCATCCTCGGAGAAGACCAGGATTACATCCCTCGTGGTCGCCCCTCCCCAAGCGGCCAGACCTAGTTGTTCCCGAATCGTCGCCGCCGCCCGGCCAGCGTAGTTGAGTAATCTCTGCGCAGTTTCGCGGGATTGCGCCGAGAGCAGGATGGTCTGGGGCGATTCGGCGACGAAATACGCACCGCCCAAATCGTCGCGCAGCTTGGTCACCCAGATCAACGCCGCCTCGTTCCAGACTCTCGCCCAATCCGGCGCCGAAACATTTCCCTCAATCCATTCACGAACAATCTCCCAGTCAACGCGGTGAAACCCACCCACTAAACCCGATGCCTTGGCCATGATTTGGGCGTCACGAATGCTCATAGTCGATGATGCAGCTAGGATTGGATGACTCCAGTTCGGTTTTGGCTGAAGGCCCGAGGTCTCCGTCCGAAAAGTGGTGCGCGCGGCGGGGGTCGAACCCACAACCTACGGCTCCGGAGGCCGTCACTCTATCCAATTGAGCTACGCGCGCAGTCGCGAAAGCAACGACCGGACGGTAAACGACTCGCCCCGCGTTCGGCAACAGGTTTGTGGACGCCGAAACACGCAGCCGAGTCGAACGGCGTCGAGAACCGTCGACGGAGGCGGATCGGGGCGGATGCTTTACTTTACGTCCGGCCCAGACCGAAAGTGGCGACGACCCGGAGATGACGGCGGAAGTCCACGACCGGGAAAGCGAGCCCGTTTCGATCGGCGTTCATCCGCGATTTCACCCCTCCCCCCCGGAACGGAACGGAGACGGAGGCCATCCTGCATTAGCGCTGGGGAAATTGGTGGTAAAGCAGCCAGTAGATCAGCACTCCGGTGATCGAGACGTACATCCACGCCGGCCAGGTCCAACGCGCGATGCGGCGGTGTTGATCGAATCGTTCGCGGACCGCGCGGACGACGGTGACCAGAATCATGGGCACGATGGCAATCGCGGCCACCAGATGGGTGAACAGGATCGTCAGGTAGATCGGACGAAACCACGCTGGATTGACGAACTTGGTGTGGGCCGAGCCATGCAGACGCTGCATCGAGTAATGATAGTAGACGTAGGAAATCAAGAAGACCGTCGACAGCGCCAACGCCGTCAGCATGCAATTGCGATGGGCGTTCCGGCGTTCGCGGCGAATGAAATAATAGCCAGCCAGCAGGAAGACAGCCGCGCCGCCGTTGAGGCACGCATTGACCAGGGGCAAATCCGAAACGTTCATGGCGATTCCTTCATCAGTGCACGCACTGCGGCAACAATGCGTTCTAGCGCTTCGGGATCATCCAGTTCAAACGAGGCACGGACCCAGCCGCGACGATCCACGAGCACGAGAAGCGTCGAATGAATGAACAGGTCGGTTGCAGATTCACGTTGCGCCGGCTCCTTGGGCAGAGCCGTGAATTTCAGCGCATCGACGGCCGCGGCGCGAAGTTGAGCCGCCGTCCCGGTCAGGAACTGCCATCGCTCGGAGTCCGCGGCAAACCGTTTGGCGTAGCGAGCGAGAACATCCGGCGTGTCGCGGTCAGGGTCGGTGGTGATCGACACCAACCGAACCGGGCTGTTGGATTCGAACGCGGCTTGAATCCGGGCCATCAGCGTGGACATGCGCGGGCAGGGCCCGGCGCAACTCGTGAAGAAAACGTCCGACACCCAGACTTTCCCCACCAATTCTTCGGACGAAAAAAGCCGCCCGGCTTGATTCGTAAGCGCGAACGGCGGGACCGGAAAGAGGGCCGGTAGACGGGCGGACTGCGGGTTGAGCCGCTCGCGGACGAAGGCAGCGACAATGACCACGACGGTGAGGCTCAAGAGGCCCCACACGGTCAATTCGGTTTTGCGCGAGGGCCGCTGCATGTGTGGTCAGTTTGTAAAAAGAAACAACGCGCACGGAAGCCCCGTGCGCGTCGATTCAAACCGGGGTGCCGCCTGTTATTCGAAGTTGACCGCCGCTCCAGCCTTCGACTTGAGCCACGCAGCATATTCATCCTGAGACAGCACGCGGATGATACCCTTCATGTTGGAGTGCCCGTTGCCGCACAGTTGCGCGCAGGTGATCTGGTACGTATTCGTTTTGGTCGCCTTGAAATGAATCGGGATGCGCAATCCCGGAATTGCGTCTTGGGTAACGCGCAGCGGAGTCACCTTGAAAGAATGAATGACGTCCATGGAGGTCAACGAGGCGATGACAGGGCGATCGACCGGAATGGCCATCTCCCCGCTCTCGACATTGACATCGTCATTGCCTTCCGGATCCGACGCCTTTGCCGCCGCCTCCTTTTGATACAAGCCCAATGGATTGTCCGCGGTGACAAACTTCACGTCCTGCTTGCCGAACTTGCCATCGGCGCCCGGGTATCGAGCCATCCAGTTGAACTGGCGCGCTGTCACCCGAACATTGACCGGATTCTCCGAATCCTTGGGGAAATCGTCGACCACCCGCGCCCAAAGCGGCACGGCAAAGCCGACCAGCAGCACGACTTCGATGCCGGCGATGGCGAGCTCCAACCAGTTGGAGGCATGACCAGTGACTCCAGCGTAGTCCGCCTTCGGATTGCGGCCTTTGCGGAACCGAATCAAGGCGTAAAGGAAGTAGGCGGCCCAACCGACGAACAGTGCACCCATCAGGTAATGCACATAGATGATGAGCTTATCAACGTCGGCACCATGCACCGAGGCGAGTTCC
Source organism: Limisphaerales bacterium (assembly GCA_044230345.1). GTDB lineage: Bacteria > Verrucomicrobiota > Verrucomicrobiia > Limisphaerales > JADJPG01 > JBGARF01. Next base: position 200,797 of record JBGARF010000011.1, on the reverse strand, counting down.
GGAATGCGGAGTATTTTGGCGATATCCATGACTTGAAATCTATTGAGACATTTGAGGCACGCCCCGTTCCGCACCCGGAGCGGTCAGCGTGGACTCACTCGTTGCCGGCGGGATGCCGGTCGACGAGGCCAGGCGGGAAGCCCGGCGAAGGATGTAAACGAAAAAAGCGGCGATACCGAGGAGGACCGAAAGAACCACGAAAAGCAGAGTGAAAATGCCCATGTTCATCCCATGAGCCATAGGCGAGTCGGATTGGCCGAAGCACGCGGCACAAGCGTGGAGTTGGCCCTTGGAACCAGCCAGGATCAACATCGCCGACGCGATAGCGCTGAAGGATCGACGAGGCCCGATGTTCATAAGTAGCTGATGTGTTTCAGTTTTTTCAGGAAATAGCGCCCGTACACCAGCAACGCCACGCCCGCCACCGCCGAACCCACCGCCAGGATCAGGTCCGCCGCGCGCCCTCCCACTTGAAAAGCCTGAATTTCCCAGGCGGAGACGCCAAACGCCATCAGCACGGAGGCCGTGATAAAGACGATGTGAAAGGCTTTGAGGGACATCGCGGTGGCTCCTACTTCGTTTGCGTTTGCATCGGAATCGGCACGTGTTTGGTCGCGAAGAACTCCGTTCCCCGGGGGACCTGATCCTTGGCCCAAATGGTCAGGAACATCATTCCGACGAAGAAGAAAAAGGTGACGGCTAGGGTCGAATAAATCGCCTTCTTCTCCGAGATCAGATGCATGAAAAAGCCGGCGACCAACAAGGCCTTCACCGTGGCAATGAACAGAGCGACGGTAATCGTCGTGGTCATGCTGTCGAAATGGACATAGTACATGCCCACGGTCAGGATGGTTCCCGCCAGCAAGGCGAAGAACACCATCAGGTAGAGGCGGACATGCTTCTTAATGTCGTGCGCGTCGTGTGAGTCACTCATAGTTGTCGGAAAGTAAGCAGTCAGAGCAGATAAAGCACCGGGAACAGGAAGATCCAAACCAGGTCAACGAAGTGCCAGAACAGGCCGGAAATCTCCACCCGATTGGCATAACGTTCCGGATCCGTTTTCCACATCTTGGCGCCCGGGCCCCAAAGGTAGGCGATGACCAGTGCTCCACCCAGCACGTGCAACGCGTGAAGCGCGGTCAGGGTGAAATAGATCCCAAAGTAAGTGCTGTGAGCGGGAACAAAGGCCGACAACCGCTTGATGTCGGCCACCTTGATCTCCATGGGCTCGCCGTGAGCCTTGGCGTGACCGGCTTTTGCCTTCTCGGCCTGCTCCTTCGCGGGGATGGTGTAATGGAACGCATCCGGGACCAGCTTGATCGACTCCAACTTGCGAGCCTTGATCTTTTCAAGATTCAGGAAGTAGTGACCGCCTTCGATCTCAAGGTGCCCGGTCACTCTCGTGCCATCCGTCTTCCAGACTTCGTAGTGACTGAACTTCTCGTTGTATTCGTAAGACTTGATCCCGAGAAAGCCCAGAGCGCACAGGAGCGTCACCAGTTGATAGGCCCGGTATTTCTTGAAGTCGCCCATCTTCAAAGCAGCCCAGCTCAGCACAACCGTAACGCTGGAGGTGATCAGGACGGTGGTGTTGAAAGTGCCGATGGGGATGTTGAGCAACCCATGGGGCCAGGCGCCAGGATCCGCACCGACTCGCAGCAGAATGTAGGAGGAAAACAAGGCGCCGAACAGCATCACTTCCGACGCAAGAAACAGCCAGATGCCGATCTTGGCGTTATACAGCCCTGTATCCGGACGGGCTTTTGACGTAAACGGGATTTCCATGTCGCGAGAGCGGTTTGGTTAGCGCTTGGTTGGGGATTGGTTCTGCGGCGTGAAGTCCGAAGACTGACCAGGCACGCTGTATTCATAAGGGCCGCGATGAACTTCCATCGGGCGATCAAAGTTGCCATGCGGAGGCGGAGTCGGCGTCTGCCATTCCAACGTGGTCGCCTCCCAAGGATTGTCACTGGTCACTTTGCGGCCCGCCACAATGCTGTAGAAAAAGTTGATGATGAAAGGAATCTGCGCCGCCCCCAAAGCCCAGGCCGCGTGCGAGATGTTGATGTTTCGCAGGATCAGATCCAGGTCGACGCCCTGTTCGGTGGCGCTGCCCACATAGGTGGCCCCACCATTGAACATGCGGCGAATCATTCCACCCATGCCCTGTTCGAACATCGGGAAGAAAGTGAGATTCATGAAAATCAGGGACAGCCAGAAGTGAACCTTGCCCCAAAATTCGTTGAGCATCCGCCCGGTGATCTTCGGGAACCAATAGTAGACACCCGCGAGCAGCCCAAAAATCGTCCCCGGCGCCACCACGTAATGGAAGTGGGCAATGACGTAGTAGGTGTCGTGCAGGTGCAAGTCGGCAAAATTGAAGCCGAGCGGCAACCCGGTCAGACCGCCAATCCCGAACATCGGGAGGAAGGCCAGAGCGAACAGCATCGGGGTGTTAAACCGAATTGATCCGCCCCAAAGCGAGATGAACATGCACGTCAGAATGATCACGGAGGGAATTGAAATGATCATCGTGGTCGTTTGGAAGAACGTGCTGATCTTGGTGCCCATGCCGGTGAGATACATGTGATGGGCCCAGACGATGAAGGAGATAAAGCCAATGGCCAGCGCCGAGTAGACCAGCGACCGGTAGCCGTAAAGGGGCTTGCGCGTGTTGTTGGCGATAATCTCACAGACCACGCCCATCGCCGGCAGGATCAACACGTAAACCTCGGGATGGCCCAGGAACCAGAAGAGATGTTGCCAGAGCAACGGGCTGCCGCCACCGCTGATGTTTGGGGGCTGGCCTGCCACGACCAAACCGCTCGGCAGGAAGAAACTCGTCCCAAAAAGATTGTCCATCAACTGCATCACACCCGCCGCTTCCAGCGGCGGGAAAGCCAGGAGCAGAATGAAGGCGGTCACAAACTGCGCCCAAACAAAGAACGGCAGGCGCATCCAGGTCATCCCTGGCGCACGCAATTGAATGATGGTGGCAACGAAATTAACCGCCCCGAGCAACGACGACGTGATCAAGAGCACCATGCCAATGATCCAAAACGTCTGGCCGTTGAACATGTAGCCGCGCTCGGCGAACGTCGCCAGCGGTGAATAGGAAGTCCACCCGGACTTGGCAGCCCCGCCGGGTATGAAGAAGCTGGCCAGCATCACCACTCCTCCGAGGAAGAAGCATTGGAAGCTGGCCATGTTAATCCGCGGAAACGCCATGTCGATGGCCCCAATCTGGAGAGGGACGACATAATTTCCGAAGGCAGCAAAGGCCAGCGGAACGATCGCGAGGAAGACCATGATCGTGCCGTGCATCGCCCCGAAGGCATTGTAGAGATCCGGCGACATCACGCCGTCCTTGCAGGCGTCAGAACCCAACGCCTTTTCCAGCAGCGCGCCAAGGACCGGAATCGGCTTCACCTTGTAATTCGGATCCCGGGCCTGTTTTGCCCCCTCCGCAATGGACCAGCGCATCGCGCCGATCAGAAGAAATCCGATGACCAGAAACAACAGGGCCATCACGCCGTATTGGATCCCGATCGTTTTGTGATCGGTCGAGAAGATATACTTTTGGAAAAATCCGGGCTCATGGTGCTCATGTGCGTGCACCGCATGAGCCTGTCCCGCGCTATGTGTGGCGTCCATTTGAGTTCAGTCGTGGTTCATCAACAGGGGCGACGCATCTTGCCATCGGCACCCCAAAAAAATTTTTACAGCGCGTAGCTAACTGGCGCGCACCGCAGGTGTCAACGCCGGAATCAGGTCACGCACAATGATTCAAGCCGTTAATGTTTCAGTTTATCAAAAACCATGACGCCCAGCAGCAGGGGCAAATAAAGAATCGAGGCGAAGAAGAGCCGGCGGGCCTGAGGCCGGCCCAAATCGCGTGCAAACAAAATCGCGGCCGCGAGAAAAACCACACCCAGCGCAAGCGCTCCCACGAGGTAGGTCGGACCTGTCAGGCGAAACGCAAAGGGGGCCAGACTCACCATCAACAAACCAAGCGTGTGGCTCACCGCCTGGCGACCGGTGCGGGCACCATCAGGATCCACATTCGGCAACATGACAAAACCCGCCTTCGCATACTCCTCCCGATAGAGCCAGGCAATCGCCAGAAAATGCGGAATCTGCCAGAAGAACAGGATGCAGAACAACGACCACGCCTCACCCGTCACTTCGTTCCGCGCCGCCGTCCATCCCATCAGCGGCGGCAACGCTCCCGGCACAGCTCCCACTGCCGTGTTCAACCACGTCACCCGCTTCAGCGGCGTGTAGACAAACAAGTAGCTCGCCAGAGTGATCACGCCCAACACTGCGGTCAGCAGGTTGACGGCAAGCGCCAGGTAAATCATGCCAGCTGCCGCGAGCACCCCGCCGATGACCAAGACACTCTCCGGTTGCATCCGGCCCGACGGCAATGGTCGGGTTTCCGTTCGCCGCATCAGCGCATCATGCTCTCGTTCCCACAGCTGATTGAGGGCGGCCGCACCACACGCCAGCAGGGCCGTCCCCGCCACCGCATGCAACATCAGCCAATAATCAACGGCTCCTCGCTGCGCGATATAGAAGCCGACCAAGGTGGTTAGGACGACCAGGAAGGTCAGCCGCATCTTGACCAGATCGCAAAAAACGCTGAAGGCTGAACGTTCCTCGGTCGAACCGGCCACCATGGGTGATACAGATGCTTTCATGCTTCCAACACTTCCTCCACCGCGGGCCTCCGAACGCCGGACAAGTCGGGCACCGCGCCACGACTCCACGCCATCGTCCCGACCACCACGGTCCGGCGGGCGACAATGGCCAGCAAGGCCGCGACCATAAAGCAGAGCGCGCCCAACGCCACGTGTGCCGTGGCAATGTCCGCGGCTTTGTTCGTCCAAATGGTAAATGCTCCCAGTGCCGCCTGGATCGCGATCAACCCCAGCAAAAGCCGGGCAAGTCGGCGCACCGCCGCGGCCTGCGCAAAGCGTCGCCCCACCCGGACCGCCAGTGCCGCGGCCCCCGCCAACACCAACAATGCCACGATGCGGTGCGCCATCTGCAGATGGATCTGACCAGCGGTTAGAGGGTTGGTGGCATGCACTTCGCCTCGCGCCTGATTGTAGCGCGCCACCGACGCGTCGTCAGACGCCGGCCAGATTGCTCCGTAAGCCAGCGGAAAATCCGGAATGGCCAAGCCCGCGTGCTGATGCCGCATGGAGGCGCCCAAGATCAATTGAACGAGAATTAACGCCGCCAAAGCTCCGGTCCACTGATGCAGCCCGCCGGCATCCTCACGGACCAACGACTGGGCGCGCCGCCACCAGGCCGAGGTGAACAAGGCAACCGCGCAGATCAAAATGAAAAACAGCTGCGCCAGCGTGGCGTGGAAGATGCCAATCTCGTCTTTCATCGCCGTGACGCGCAATCCGCCCAGCACTCCCTGTGCGATGACCAAGACCACGGCCAAAACACTCAGGCGCCGCAACCATGCCCGGTCGTCCTTCAACCAAACCCACACCGCCAGAACGACGGTCAACAACCCGACCGCCGAAGCCACCAAGCGATGGCTGTGCTCGTAAAAGATGCCCCCCGTCCACTTTGAAATCGGGAACAAAAACATGTTGTAGCCGTACGTGGTCGGCCAATCCGGCACCGCCATGCCGGCCCCGTGGCTGGTCACCAAACCGCCCACCCAAAGCAGGCAAAACGTCACCAAGGCCGTCGCCACCGCGAATAGGTGCAGCCAGACCCGCCCAGAATCACCGGATGTCAGTGGGTCGGACGTCAGTGGGTCGGACAATTGTCTCATCGTTGACTAGAGCTCAAAAATAAGAGACCGCTGCGACCCAACCGGATCGCAGCGGCGAGTTTAAAACCTCAATGCCGCGGACAACCTCACGGAGCCGGCGGAGCGGTCACGGTGAAGTCCTGCTTCACTTCGCCGCCCTTGACTTCGATCTCCGCGGTTTCGCCCGTCGAAGCCGCACCGTGCGTCTTCAGGTGATACGCCACCAAGGTGTATTTGCCGTCCGGCACGCCGCTCAGCTTGTAGCCCCCGTTCGCGTCAGTGACGGCGAAATAAGGGTGATCCACCACACCCACGTAAGCGAACATCCACGGATGGACGTCGCACTTCATCCGGACCAGGATTTCGGCTGAGTCAAAGCTCTTCTCGTTCACCTGATCCTTGACCGGCTGACCAAAGTTGAATTCCTTGTTGATTTTTGGCGTGGCATGAACGTTGTGCAACAGCGCGTCCGAGTTCTTGATTTTGAACTTCTGGCCCGCCACCACACCCATCACGTAGGGCTCGTACATGCACTCGCGCTGATCCAGCACGGCCGCTTCGCCCGCCGGAGCCGCCTTCAGTCCGTCCTTTTTCAAATAGACAAACACGTTGGCCAACCCGCCGTCCTTTCCGACCACGAAGTGCCGGGTCGTGTATTTCTTGGTCGAGATCGGACCGCAAGACGGGCCCAAATCGATCGCCAATTCCGCCTTCGGAGTGCCCTTCAGGGTCACCTTGCCCACCACGTCACCGCCCATCGCAACCTGCGTTGCGGCTGCCAGCGAAACCACAGCCATACCGGTCCAAGATGTCTTCATAGTCCAGAACGAACGTTTCATAGATTAGTTGTTTTCTAGCATCCGCATTTCCACTGCCGCAAGGAGTTTTGTGAAACTTTTCACAAACTCAGTGCTTCTTCGACGGCCTCCGCCGAAACCTATTCATGAGCCAGCTCCCCCCGACCTCAGGCCGGTCGCCCCTGCCCCGCCAGACGGTTACACACCAGCCAGTTGCAACTGCCAGCAGGGACCAGAAACGGCCATACGCACGCTGAAAGCCGCCGGCTCCTTCCCGCCACAGTTGACATTCAGCCGTCGAACCGGCGAATGCTTCTCCCACATGAAACTGCCTGCCGCTGTTCCCACGCTCACCGCCGTGGCGTTGATCACTCAGGGCTGCTGCGCGCTCCGCCCAACTCACCCGTCCAGGCCCGTCTCGGCTGCGGCGACCGCCACCCAGCCTCCTGCACCACCAACCCAACCGCTGGCGCGTTTCGAGTCCACCCGCCCGCAGATGGGGCTGCCTTTTCGGATCGTCGTATACGCCACAAACGAAGCTCACGCGACCACGGCAATCCAAGCCGCGTTCGCCCGCATTGAGCAACTCAACGGGATCCTTAGCGACTACGACACAGACAGCGAACTCAGCCAACTGTCGCGCACCTCAGGCCTGGGCACGAATGTGGTGCTCAGCCCGGACCTCTGGAATGTTCTCGAGCGCGCCCAGGAACTGGCGCGAGCGTCGGCCGGCGGGTTCGATGTCACGGTCGGCCCCATCGTGAATCTCTGGCGCAAAGCACGGAGGGAAAAGCAACTCCCCCGGCCTGACCTATTGCGCGCCGCCCGCGATCGGGTGGGCTGGCAAAAGCTGCACCTGGATCCAAGGCGCCACACGGCCCGGCTGGAGGTGGAAGACATGCGTCTCGACCTCGGCGCAATCGCCAAGGGCTACGCGGTGGACGCCGCCATGGCCGTCCTCGGCGCTCATGGCATTCCTTCCGCGCTGGTCTCGGGCGGAGGCGATCTCGCGGTTTCTGCCGCGCCACCAGGACGGATCGGTTGGCAGATCGAACTCGCTCCGCTCGACCTTACCAATGCTCCGCCTGCAAGGTTTGCGCTCTTGCAACATGCAGCGCTCGCGACCTCCGGCGACGTCTTCCAACACGTCGAAATCGACGGCCGTCGTTATTCGCACATCGTGGATCCTCGCACAGGCGTGGGCCTGACGGACCACAGCCTCGTCACCGTGATCGGCCCCGATTGCACCACGGCTGACAGCCTGGCCACGGCCGTGAGCGTGCTCGGACCAGCCCGCGGCCTGCGCCTCGTCCGGGACCACCGCGGCGTCGAGACGAGGATCATCCGCGCGCCGGCGGGCCAAATCGAAGTCCGCGTCTCCCCCGGCTTCGACCGTTTACTTGCTCCCCCCTGAAGAAATCGCCAAATTCGCCGATAAGTCCGGGAGCGGTCTGGTGCAATCCTGTCCCAGCCCGCCGAAGCGACGACTATGAAAACAACGACGATCCGGATACTGCTGGCGCTAATGCTCGAGATGATGGCGGTCACGGTTTCGCCGTTGTTCGCCGCCGAAAAACCCGCCAGCGAAGAGGTCGAAAGCGTCACCTTCCGCCAGGGCGTGCTGCTCGCCGTGGTCGCCGGCAAATCCGTCGAAGTCACCAATGAAGTTTCCCTGCCCAAGGAAATCGTCGTTGGCACGAACGGCGTCTTCCAGGTCGCCGGAGGTAAGGAGCGGACTCTGGTCGAGGGCCAAATCCTGAGTCGGGACGGACGCCTGACCAGCCCTGATGGAAGCGTCGTTCCGGTGGAGGATCATGTGACGTCAAAAGGCGGACGAATTCTTATTTTCCAGGACGGCGAGGCGCGGCCCTTGACCAGCGTGACGCAATGCAGCGACGGCACGCGGATCTATCCCGACGGGCGCATGGTCACTCCGCGCAACGTCACGCGACGCCTCCTGGACGGCCAAATCGTGCGCCTGAAGGAGAGCGGCGTTGAATCCACCGACACCGCCCGGCTGGAAAAAGGTCAAGTGGTGCTGTTCAAGGATGGCGGTCGGATCGACCTCAAGCCTGGTCAGATCATGTCGATGTCCGACGGCTCGCGCATCAACTCCCAGGGAACCATCGTGAAACGCGACGGCTCGCGGACCGCCTTGAAGGAAGGCGAGCTTTACAAATTCTCCGGCGCCGGCGACGGCCGATAGGATCCATTACGGCCATTTTGCTTGGTGCGGCCGGCTCAGCTGACATACTGCAGTCCATGCCTGCACCTGAATTGGCGGCCCGGCTGGCCGAAGAATTGGAACGTCCCCGTCCGCTCCCCAGCCAGGTGGTTCGTTATCTCACCACGACTTACGAGCTCGAGCCGGAAGCCCTCGGCACGTTCCTGTCAGACAGCCTGGACAGCCTGGAGGACTACGAGATCGATCTGATTCTCTCGCCCATCTTCACGCCGGCATTCTCGGACCAAATGTTATTTGCGCCGCTGCTGGGGACCGAGGGTCTGTCGCCGGCCGCCCTCGAAGCACTAATCGAGGCGCTGGCGCAGCGTCCCACCACCGCGAGGCTGGTCACCGACGACGGCGTCACCCACCCGGCCAAACTCCGCCTGGTCACCATCGAACGTTACGTGCGCCGACTGCGGCTGGACGGGTCTGTTCCAGAACCGATTTCCCGGCAACTGGCCTCGGCCGTCCCCGAGATCGACCGGGCCCTCGCTCTGGCGGTGGCCCGCCGTGCGACGTGGAATCATCCCGGCCGACAGGCTTTGCTCGGACGATACCTCGAACAAGTCCATGCTCATGGAGCCTGGTCCGCCACCGATTTATTGTCCCTCCTGCGCCTCGCGGAAACGTATGAGCCTGACGGGCTCAACGATTTCCTCTCCCGTCTGCCGGGCTGGATCGAATCCGTCCGGCGGGACATCACTTCTGCATCCAGCCCGAAACCGTTCTTCAACGAGAGAGTGGAGGATTTGCACGGCGGCGGGCGCGACCACCGACGTTCGAACGACAAACAGGCGGCGCAAAACCAGGCGACACTGCAGTCCATGCAACAACTCCGACAACTGCTATCCGAGTAGAAGTAGGAAATTAGGCAGGGCAGTTAAGCCGGGCCGTTATGAGGGAACAAAACCCTCGCCACCCGCCCGCTGCCGCCATGCCTCGTAGAGAAACACGGCACCGGCATTGCCCACATTGAGTGAATCGACCCCGGACGCCATGGGGATGGCCACTGCCTGATCGCAGGCCGCGAGAACCTCTGGTGAGATCCCGTATCCCTCGCTCCCCAACACGATGCAGACGCTGCGACGCAGATCGCAGGCTGGCAGTAAAACCTGATCCGTATGCGGATGCGCCGCAATGCAGGTGATCCCCTGCCGCCGCAGCTGTTGCAGCGATTCGACCAGATTCGAGGATTCAACCACCGGCACCTTGAAGAGCGTCCCCATGGAATTGCGCACGGCTCGTCGCAAATAGGGCGTCACGCACGTCTCACCCACAATCAGGCCGTGCACGCCGAACCCCGCGCAGTTGCGGACCAGCATGCCCATGTTCTCGGCACTGGTCAGGCGTTCGGTGGCCACAAATAAGCGCGGCGGACCGGGTTGCCGCAGGAGATCATCGAGTGACTGCGGGGCCGGGATCCGACCAATCGCCAGCGCGCCCTGGAACAGGTGGAATCCCGTGATCTCATTGAGCACGGCCTTCGACGCAAGATAGACGGGAATATCCCTCTCCGGCCGACGCTCCAGCCAGGGTCGCAGCGAATCCAGCCACTCCTCGCTCAGCAGCAGCGACACGACGCCATAGTGGCTCGCCAGCAACCGCTCGACGACCTTCGGCCCTTCCGCCACAAAAATCCCATCGCGTTGGTGATCGGCCTGACGCCGCATGGTCCGATACGGGGCCAGTTCTGGGCCATCAATGTTCGTCAAGGGTTGCGGGTGAAACATGGAAACGAAAAGAGGTTGAACGAGATTGGCGGGCCAGCGCAAGGCTGCGCCAACTCCGCCACCAACTGTTGTTCCGCGGGGCGGAAGTCGATCCGGGATAGCCACGCATCATGGTCTTGGCAAGGTCGGACCGTGCCGCCCGGTCACTACTGAAAGCCCAACCAGCGTCCCCCATGCCAGGTGATGAACGCCAACACCCAGGCCAACAGGCCCATGTAAAGCCATTGAAACACGGGCCATTTCCAGCCGCCCGTTTCGCGGCGGACCACCACGACGGTGCTGACACACTGAAGCGCGAAGACGTAAAACACCATCAACGTGATGCCGGTCAGCGCAGTGTAAAGCGGCGTCCCGTCTACTCGGCGCTGCTCGCGCATGCTCTGCGCCAGGCTCGCGGTGGCGGCGTTGTCATCCTCGAAATCGCCCACGTTATAAACAACCGACATCGTACTCACGAAAACCTCGCGCGCAGCGAACGAAGCCACGATGCCAATGCCAATCTTCCAGTCGAAGCCCAGCGGCGCGATGGCCGGCTCGATCCAGCGACCCAGATGGCCCGCCATGCTGTGCCGCAGCTTTTCCCCCGCCTCCTCGCGCTGGAGCAGATCCAGACGCGACTTGATCTCCGTCGGCGGCCGGGTTGAATCCGTCACCCCCTGAAGCACCGCCGCCCGTTTTGCCGCGAACTCCTCCACGACCGAGTTCGACTTTGGATACGTGGCCAGGAACCACAAGATGATGTTGATGCCGAGGATGACGGTCCCGGCCCGGCGCAGAAAAAGGCGCGACCGATCCCACATCTGCCGAAGGACCGCAGTCACGACTGGCCGCTTGTAGGCAGGCAGCTCCATGATCAGCATGGGCGCAGGCCCTTTTAGCAACGTGCGCTTGAACAGCAACGCCATGAGCAACGCCACGACAATGCCGAGCAAATACATGCCAAGCAGCGTGAGGCCCGAAAGTTTCCAGAAGCCAAAAAACTCCCGCTCCGGAATGCACGCGGCAATCAGCACGGTGTAAACCGGAAGCCGCGCCGAACAACTCATCAGCGGCGCCACCAAAATCGTCACGAGCCGATCTTTCGGGCTCTCGATCGTCCGCGTCGCCATGATGCCAGGGATCGCGCACGCAAACGAGCTGAGCATCGGGATGAAGCTCTTTCCGTGCAGCCCCACCTTGCTCATCAATCGATCCATCAAAAACGCCGCGCGCGCCATGTAGCCCGTGTCTTCCAGCACGCCGATGAACAAAAACAGCAGCAAAATCTGGGGCAAAAACACGATCACCGCGCCAACACCCGCAATGATCCCCTTGACGATCAGCTCATTCAATTCACCCGGCGGCAGCCGGCTCCCCACCCAATCGCCGACTCCATCGACCAGGCCGGTCAACAGGTCCATGGGATAGGTGGCAAAGGTGAAGATGCTCTGGAACAAGACGGCCATGATCACCACGAAGATGGCCAAGCCCCAGATTCGATGAGTCAGGACGGCATCCAGCCGGTCGCTGAAGGACTCACCGAAACTTTCCTCCCGGGTGAGCGCAGCCTGCTCGATCTCCGCAATCCGACCATAGCGGGACTCGATCACCGCCGACCGCCAATCGACCCCGGCCTGCTCCAGGCGAAGGCGCGACGCTTGCACGGCCCGCCCGATGGCTTCCGGATAATGGCTGCCGCTCGAGCTCAAAAAGCGCTCGTCCGCCAAAAGGAGCAAAGCCTCGGCCTGCCCTTGAAACCGACTGCCCGAATACGTGCCCACCAACTGCGTGGCCAATCCCGCGCATTCCTCAGCCAACGCGGGCGGCAATCGATAGAACACCTTCGGAGCGGTCCGGGCCGAACGACGCCGCGCCGCCGCGATCAAGGCCTCGCGCAATTCGGGCACGCCCTCGCCACGGCTGGCTATCAGCGGCAACACCTCAACCCCAAGCTGCCGGCCAAGCTCAGCCGGATCCACTTCGTGCCCGTTGTCCCGCGCCACGTCGATCAGGTTCAACGCCACCAAGGTGGGATAGCCCAACTCAATAACCTGGGTCGCAAAATAGAGATTACGCTGAAGATTCGAGGCATCGACCACCACCACCACCAAGTCAGGCGCGGGCACATCCGGGATCCGATGAAACAACGCATCCCGTGAGATCTGCTCGTCCAGCGATTGCGGCGTCAGGCTATACGTCCCCGGCAAATCAAGAACCACGATCGGAGGAGCATCCTTCGGCCCGTGCTGCAGCGCCCCTTCCTTCCGCTCAACCGTCACCCCCGAATAGTTGCCCACCTTGGCGCGCAACCCAGTCAGGGCGTTGAACAGCGTCGTCTTTCCGCAGTTCGGATTGCCCGTCAAAATGACGTGGAAAGGCCGGCCTGGGTCGGCGGAGGAAGAAGTCATGGCAGAAGGTCCACGCGCCGCTAAGCGGTTGGTCGCACCAGGATTTGCTCGGCCTCATGCTTGCGCAGCGTGAGGTTGTAACCCCGCACCTTGATCTCGACCGGATCACCGAGCGGCGCAAACCGCACCAACTGGACCGGAGTTCCCACCAGCAAGCCCATTTCCAAAAGCCGCCCGCGTTGCTCACCCGGGACCCGGATCTCCGTCACGACAGCCATCGCTCCCGCGGTCAGGGAAGCCAGGGTTTGGGAAGGCAATGGTTGGCCAGAGGCGGCCATGGCTCAAACCGCACCAGCGGGCCGGCCCGCCGGAGGCAATGGTTCGACCAGGATCGTGCCCGCCAGCTCGGGACTGATCCCCAGCCGGGAATTGCACACCTGACAAATGAGATTGGCGTGGCGGCTCACCAGTTTGATCTGTTGTTCCTCGCAGAAGCCCAGCTCGCGGAGACGATGGGTCATGTCCGGCGAAGCCGACAACTGCTTGATTCGCACCGACGTCCCGGCCTTGACCTCGTTCAATGGACAGACATCCGGATGCTGACAACCGGGGTCCACCGCACAACGTGGCGTCGAATCGTTCACTGCCCGGACGCTAGGCCAACTGAGACTTGGTTGCAAGAAGGGATTTGGCAACCGGGCGCTCTGCGTTGCATCTTGGAGTTGTTGGATCGGAGCGCGGGCCTATGGCCCGCAGCGGGTGGAATCGGCGTTGCGCGCTCGAACCTTCGAGCGTCGTCGTCGGCCCCAGCCGCTGCGGGCTGAAAGCCCGCGGTCCGGCCAAGTATGAACTCTTACCAACAACTTCGAGCTGCACGGGGCGCTCTGAACCTGCCCGACCCGCTAGATCCGTTCGAAATAGCGCGCGCGTTCCCAGTCGGTCACCGCATTGTCGAATGCCTGCACCTCCAGCCGCGCGGTGTGCACGTAGAAATCCACCACCGCACCGCCCAGCGCCGCCCGCGCCAGCTTGCTGCCCTCAAGCAGATCGGCCGCCTCGCGCAACGATCTCGGCAACGCGCGCAAATTGTCGTCTCCATACGCGTTCCCGCGATAGTCGTCGCCACAGACGAGCTTCTCGTCGATTCCCGCCAATCCCGCCGCCAACGTCGCGGCGAAGGCCAGATACGGATTCGCATCCGCGCCCGGCATGCGGTTCTCGATTCGGAAGGAACTGCCCTGCCCCACCACCCGAAAACCAACGGTCCGATTGTCCAATGACCAAGCCATCCGCGTGGGCGCCCAACTCGCCGATTGATAGCGCTTGTAGGAATTGATCGTGGGGGCGAAGAACAGGCAAAGCTCCGGCGCGTATTTCATGAGCCCGCCGAGGAACTGTCGAAACGTGGCCGAGCCCTGCCGCTTCTTTTCGTCCCAGAACAAGTTCCGGCCCTGCCGCCAAAGGCTGGCGTGGATGTGACAGCTGCTGCCCACTTCCGCCGCCCACGGCTTCGGCATGAACGTCACACACTTGCCATGCTGGGTGACGATCTCCTTCAATCCCTGCTTGAACACGACATGCATGTCCGCCATTGGGAGGGCTTCGTCGTAGACAAAATTCACCTCGTGCTGGCCGCGTCCCCATTCGCCCTTGCTGGATTCCACGGGCACGCGGGCCGCCGTCATGCCGTTGCGCACCGCGCGCATGATGGGCTCGTCCTGGGTTGGCTGCTGGGTGTGATAGTCGATGCGATAGTCGCTCGACGGCTTCAGGTTTCGATAGTCCGCCTGAAACGCGTCGTGAAAGCTCTGATTGAACAGGAAGAACTCGAGCTCACTGGCGACAAAGGCGGTCGAGCCTCGTTTCTCGAGTGCGGCCAACTGGCGACGGAGCACCGACCGCGGCGCTTCGGCCACGGGCACACCGTCGGCTCGAAACAAATCGCAGATCACCAGCGCGGTCGCCGGCTGCCACGGCAGTTCTCTCAAGGTCGAAAGATCCGCGCGCATTTCAAAGTCGCCGAAACCTTGCTCCCAGTTGGCCAGCTGAAAGCCATCCTGCGGATCCATCTCGATGTTTACGGTCAGAAGATAGTTGCAACCATGGGTGCCATGCCCGGCCACATGATCGAGAAAGTACCGGCCGGTGAACCGTTTCCCAACCAACCGTCCGAACACGTCGGGAAACACGGTTACCACCGTATCGATTTCGCCTCGGGCCACTTTCGTTTTGAGCGCCTGGAGTTTCACAGCGTTTTCAATTTGCGATTTGCGGTTTGCAGTTTGCGATTTGCAACTTGCGATCTCTGCGGTTGGCGGTGAGGTGCGCGACGAATCAGCCCGCTACTTCAGCGTCGGCGACCACGAGCGCCTTTGCGCGGCGTGGCGCGGTCAGGACGGCCCGGTCTTCCCGGGCGGGCCGGGCGAGCCGGGCGAGCGGGACGACCAGCGCGGCCGGATGAATCTGGTCGACCTTGGCCAGCCCGCTCTGGCGCCGGACGACCTTGGTCTGGACGTCCTGGAACCCGCCGGGCTTGACCGGCCCCGCCCGGGCGTCCGCCGCGACGCTCGCGCCCTTCCCCGCCGGCTGCTGAATGGCGCGAATCAATCGATCGGTCTGGCGCGTCGGACTCGCGTCGATCGGACCGCGGGCGTTTGCCTGGTGCGCTGCGCACCGACTCGATTGTCTTCGGCCGCTCTTTCGGCACCAGCACGAGCGGGCATCCTTCGTAGCCGAACGCCTTGCGCAACTCGTCGCCCAAATACTTCTTGTACGCGTCCGAAAAGAGGCTCGCGCGGTTGACGAACAACAGGAAGGTCGGGGGTGATTCCCGCACCTGGGTCGCGTAGAAAAACTTCAGGCGATCACCGCGCGAGCTGACCGGCTGCCGCCGCTCCACCGCATCGTGCAACGTCCGGTTCAGAATCGACGTGGGCACCTTTTGTCGGAGTTGGGCCGCCACATACCGGATGGCTTCCAACAGGCGATCGAGCTGAAAGCCCGATTTGGCCGAGGTAAAGATCACCGGGGCGTAGTCGAGGAAGAACAGGTGTCGTTGCACCCATTCGCCGAACTCGGACAGCGTGGTCATCACCTTGGGCGCGTGCCGGCCCGACTTGCTGATCCGTCGCGCGATCTCCTCCTCACGCGCCTTCCGCACGGCGTCTTCCACGAGATCCCATTTGTTAATCACCACGACGCACGCTTTCCGATGCTCAACAATCAGGTCGCCGATTTTTTTCTCCTGCTCCGTGATCCCGGCATCCGCATCGAGCACGAACACCACCAAGTCACAGCGCTGCACCGATTCCTCCGTCCGCATGACGCTGAAAAACTCGACCGAGTCGTCCACCCGTCGCGATTTGCGCAAGCCCGCCGTGTCGATCAGCAGATACTCCTGCCGCACGCCATCGGTCTCGACCGAGAAAGGCACATCGACCGCGTCGCGCGTTGTCCCGGGGATCGGGCTGACAATGACCCGCTCGGATTGGGTAAGGGCATTGATCAACGATGACTTGCCAACATTGGGCCGGCCCACGATGGCGATCTTGAAAGGCAGCCGCGCCCGCGCTTCGTCGGCCGCTGCCGCGGTCAGCTCAGCGGAAGCCAAGGGCTCAGCCTCGCCCCCAGCCGTCGCCGGCGTCACCGTTTCACTCGGAGCCTCCACCGGCAGCAACGCCGCGGCCGCATCCATCAGCGGCTGGATGCCATCGCCGTGAATGGCCGAAACCGGAAACAGCTTCTCGAAGCCCAGCGGCGCAAAATCCGTCACCCCGGATTCCGCGCTCACGTGATCGACCTTGTTCACCGCCACCAGCACCGTCTTGCCCGCGCGGCGCAAGCGCATCGCCACCTCGCGATCCAACGGCACGATCCCTTCCTGCACGTTCACGACCAGGATGATGACGTCGGCTGCTTCAATCGCGATCTGGACCTGATCAAAGGCGGCCCGCGTGATGACATCGTCCGCCTTTTCTCCGCGCATCAAGCCGATGCCACCGGTGTCGACCAAGGTGAACGTTCGCCCGCGCCACTCGGCTTCAACGGTAACGCGATCGCGGGTTACCCCGGGTTGATCATGAACAATGGCGATGCGTCGCCGGATGATCCGGTTAAACAGCGCGGACTTGCCGACATTTGGCCGTCCAACAATGGCGATGAGACCTGACATGGCGGGAGGATGGAGGTTGGAAGCGAACGGGCAAAGCCAAATCGCGCCAAGCCCGAGCCAACCCGTGCATCTCGAAATTGTTGGATGGTTGGATCGGTGCGCGCATCCCGCCGTCGCGGGATCCGCAGCGGGTTGCCCCTGCCAAGCGCGTCCGAACCTTCGAGCGTCGTCGCCCGCTCAGGCCGCCCGCGCCTCCTGACACCTGGCACCTGGCACCTGACACCTGGCACCTGAGACCTGACACTCGAATTAAGGCGTCGCCGTCACCGGCCGGATTTGTCGATTGAACTCGCGGAAGTTTTCGAAGTTCTTGGCGGCAAACGCGCGCTCCACAAAGCCTTTGGCGCCGGTCACACGCACGCGGACATCCTTGGCCTTGGCAATTTGGTCCACCTGCGCCATCTCCACGGAGTAAACCGCCGTTTCAATCACGGTGCCGTATTTCTGCTTGCGAAACTTGGCGCTCCCCGGACCAGTCAGCCGAATCGGTACGCCGTCCGCCGTGACGGTCAACGATTGCCCTGGCCCGATCTCAATCAGTCCCCGCTCGGGCCGGGCTTGGAAGCGCACTTCGAGATAATACTTCGCTGCGCCGCGGTAGGTAAACAGCTCCGATGCATTCAGCCACAGCAACGAGTCGGTCTGGCTCGGATCTTCGACGATGTTGTCGGTGATCAAATGTGATTGGCGTCCAGAAACCTCGTCCGTCCGGGAAACCACCGCCTCGGGCGCCGTGGTCTCGCAACCCGCCAGAAAGCCCGCCGCCACCGCCAGCACCATCCAAAGCACTTTGTTCATGGGCCAAGGTTTACTCAAGCTGCCGCCAGTGTTCAAAGGGAATTCTCGCCCAGGCCGCGATTCCCATGCCAGTCGGCACCAGTTCTTGTTCGGTTCAAGACAATCACGCCGCAGGGTCGGATGGGTGCGACCGCAACGACGCGTCGTGGCAGCGCCCGTCACGCCGCAGCTCCGACCGCGGCGCACAGAGCAGATTTAAACCCCGACCATTCAGCCCTCCTAAGAACATATCTTTAAATCCTGATATGATGATTTGACGAATTCCACGATAGCCCCTAGTGTGCCTCGGTTTTCCGGGCGTCCGGCCGATAGACGATGAGGCCGGGCCCGACCTGAGCCAAACGAACGCATGAGCCGTCATCCGAACCAAACGCAGGATCTGTTGTCCCTCCTCCAACGTCGCATCGCGATCATCGATGGCGCGATGGGCACGACGTTACGCACCTACGGAATGAAGGAATCCGATATGCGGGGCGAACGGTTCAAGGATTCAAGGAAGGATCTGCTCAACAACGGAGATCTCTTTTCCATCACGCAGCCAGGTGTGGTCGGCGACATTCACCGCCGATTCCTTGAAGCCGGAGCGGATATCATCGAGACGAACACCTTCTCCGCCACGTCCATTGGACAAAGCGAGTTCTTCGTCGATGACCCGCGCGAGCACGGCGGCCGCAAGGACCCGGCTTTCTATCAGAAGATCATCGATGACCGCTTTTTGAATGATCTGGCCTGGGAGATCAATGAGTCCTCTGCCCGGCAGTGCCGGGACTGGGCCGATCGCATCGCCAACGCCACCGGACGGGCCCGCTTTGTCGCGGGTGCCATCGGGCCGCTGACGGTTTCGCTCTCGAACTCGCCAGACGCGGACGACGCCGGCTTTCGCGTCGTCACGTTTGATCAGGTCAAGGCCTCTTATGCGCATCAGGTCAAAGCGCTGCTAGCCGGGGGCGTCGATCTGTTGCTCGTCGAAACCATTTTCGACTCGTTGAACGCCAAGGCCGCGCTCGTTGCGATCCAGGAAGTCTTCACCGCGGGCCAAAAGCCCGTTCCCATCGTGATTTCGGCTGCGGTGGGACGCGGTGGTGAAACGATGATTTCGGCGCAGACGATCGAGGCGTTTTGGAACGCCGTTCGGCACGTCAACCCGCTCGCGGTCGGGCTCAACTGCTCGCTTGGTCCGGACCTGATGCGCCCTTTCCTGGCCGAGCTGTCCGCCCGCTCGAACGCGGCCATCTCGTGCTATCCAAACGCCGGGCTTCCGAATCCGCTCTCCCCAACCGGCTTCGACCTCAAGCCCGAGGACATGGGGCGATTCCTCGGCGAGTTCGCCACCAGCGGCCTGCTGAACATCGCCGGCGGTTGTTGCGGCAACACACCCGAACACATCGCCGCCATTGCGCACGCCCTGGAGGGGCGGCACCCGCGCGACTTCGCCCCGCGCCAGCCCGGTACCGAACGCCTTGGCGGTTTACCGTCCACCGCCTCCGCCGCAGCCCCCGCAGCAGCGCAGTCCGCTCCCCTGCCCTTGCGGCTCTCCGGCTCGCAGCCGTTCACGCAACAGCCCGGCCAGTTCATGATGATCGGCGAACGCACGAACGTCGCCGGCTCGCCCAAATTCGCCAAGCTGATCAAGGAAGGCAAATACGAGGAAGCCGTCGCCGTCGCGCGCCAGCAGGTCGAGAACGGCGCCAACGTGATCGACATCTGCATGGACGAAGGCATGATCGACGGCGTCGCCGCGATGTCCCGCTTCCTCCTCCTGCTCGCCAGCGAACCGGAAGTCGCCAAGGTTCCCTTCATGGTCGATTCCTCGAAATGGGAGGTGATCGAGGCCGGCCTGAAATGTCTTCAGGGCAAGGGCATCGTCAATTCGATCTCGCTCAAGGAAGGCGAAGCCCGCTTCCGCGAACTGGCGCTCAAAGTCCGCCAATACGGCGCCGCCGTGGTCGTGATGGCCTTCGACGAGCAAGGCCAGGCCGCCACCTACGCCGATCGCATCCGCATCTGCGAACGCGCCTACCGCATTCTCGTCGACGAGATCGGTTTCCCGCCCGAGGACATCATCTTCGATCCGAACATTCTCACGGTCGGCACCGGCATCGACGAACACAACAACTACGCCGTCGACTTCATCGAGGCCACGCGCTGGATCAAACAGAACCTGCCGCACGCCAAGGTCAGCGGCGGCGTCTCCAACATCTCGTTCAGCTTCCGCGGCAACAACCCCGTCCGCGAGGCGATGCACAGTGCGTTTCTCTACCACGCCATCCGCGCCGGCCTCGACATGGGCATCGTCAATGCCGGCATGCTCGAGGTCTACGAGGAGATCGAACCCGAACTCAAGCTCCTGGTCGAAGATGTCCTGCTCAACCGCCGGCCCGATGCCACGGAACGCCTCGTGGCCCACGGCGAAAAGCTCAAAGCTTCTGGCGCCGCCCCCGACCAGAAAGCGAATCTCGAAATCCTCGAAGCCTGGCGCCAGGGCCCGGTCGAGGATCGCCTCGCGCACGCACTGATCAAGGGCATCGACGCCTGGATCGACAGCGACACCGAGGAAGCCCGCCAAAAGCTCGGCCGGCCGCTCGCCGTGATCGAAGGCCCGCTCATGGCCGGCATGGGCGTCGTCGGCGATCTCTTCGGCGCGGGCAAGATGTTCCTCCCGCAGGTGGTCAAGTCCGCCCGCGTGATGAAGAAGGCGGTCGCCTATCTCACGCCGTTCATGGAGGCGGAGAAAAAGGCCGCCGCTGCCGCCGGACAAACCGTCCGCGCCCAGGGCAAAATCGTCCTCGCCACGGTCAAAGGCGACGTCCACGACATCGGCAAAAACATCGTGGGCGTGGTCCTCGCCTGCAACAACTACGAGGTGGTCGACCTCGGGGTCATGGTGTCCTGCGACAAAATCCTCGACGCCGCGCGCCGCGAGAACGCGGATCTCATCGGTCTCAGCGGCCTGATCACGCCGTCGCTCGACGAGATGGTCCATGTCGCGCGCGAGTTGGAACGGACGGGCTTCAAGGTGCCTCTCCTCATCGGCGGCGCCACGACGAGTCGCGCGCATACCGCCGTGAAGATTGCCCAGCATTATCACGCTCCCGTCGTGCACGTGCTCGACGCGTCGCGCGCGGTGCCGGTCGCCAGCAGTCTGCTCAGCCCGGAGCAGAAGCCGGACTTCGTCAAACAACTCCGCGCGGACTACGAACGTTTGCGCGAACTGCACTCCGGCCCGGCCGTTCGTCTGCACTCCCTCGAACACGCCCGCGCCAACGCGCCCAAACTCGCCTATGCCGATCTGCCGAAGCCGGAATTTACCGGCGTGCGCACGCTGTCCTCGGGCTCATTCGATCCCGGTCGTTGCGACTGCGGTTCCGCCCACGGCCACGCCGGCGCGTTCGCGGTCTCGATCGAGGATCTGGTCCCGTTCATCGACTGGACGCCGTTCTTTCACACCTGGGAGCTGCGTGGGGTTTACCCGAAGATTTTCCAGCACGAAAAACACGGCGAGGAAGCCCGCAAGTTGTTCGCTGACGCCGAACGCATGCTGGCGGAGTTCATCGATCAGAAATCGATCGGCTTGCGCGGCGTCTACGGACTCTTCCCCGCCAACTCCGTTGGCGACGACGTCGAGATCTACACCAACGCCTCGCGCCGGCATCTCCGGACGACGCTGCACTTCCTGCGCCAGCAGATGGTCAAGGACGACGGCACGCCCAATTGGTGCCTCGCCGATTTCGTCGCGCCCAAGGGCAACGCGGCCCCCGCCGCGCCGGGCAAGGCGCCGGTCACGCCGCCGGCCGACTACATCGGCGCCTTCGCTGTGACCTCGGGCCACGGCCTGGACACGTTGGTCAAGCGCTACAAGGCAGCCCACGACGATTACAACGCCATCATGGCTGAAGCGATCGCGGATCGGCTCGCGGAGGCCTTTGCCGAGTTCCTGCACAAGCGCGTTCGCCAGGAATGGGGCTTTGGCCAGGGCGAGAACCTTTCGCCCGAGGATCTCATCGCGGAGAAATACCGGGGCATCCGCCCCGCCCCTGGCTACCCGGCCTGCCCCGATCATACGGAGAAGGCGGTGATCTGGGACCTGCTCGATGCCGAGGCGCACACGGGGATCAGGCTGACGGAAAGTTTCGCCATGTGGCCGGGCTCAAGTGTCAGCGGACTCTACTTCGCGCATCCGGAATCGAAATACTTTGCCGTGGGCAAACTTGGTGCCGATCAGGTGGCCGATCTTGCCCGGCGCAAAAGCCAGCCCACGGCTGAAGCAGAACGCTGGCTGGGCCCTTGGTTGGGCTACACCGCCGCGCCGAGCGCCTCCTAGTGGAACCCGTCGCGCACGGAAGAACCAAGCGCAACCACTCAACCGGCCGCGCGAACGGAGTCGGCCTCTGTCCAGCGCTGGATCGCGCAATTGATCACCGACATTCCGTAAATCGCCGCCGTGTCCGCCCGTAAGACCAGCGGACCCAGCGTCACCGGCCGGGCGCCGGCCGCCTCGATCGCATCAAGTTCGTCGTCCGTAAAGTCCCCCTCGGGCCCGACCCAAAGGTGAATCGAACCCGGCGCAGCTTCAGTTCGCGCCTTCGTTTCCTCGAGCCGCGCCCAGGGATGACCGGCGCCCGGCCGAAGGGAGGCGACCAGGCTGGCAGCGGCTGGCTCGAGGTTCGCCAGACAAGCCTTGATCGGAAGTGGGGCGAGGATCTCCGGCAGCCAGGGCGAGCCGCATTGTTTGATCGATTCAATCGCAATCGTCCGCCAATGCTCGAGCTTGGACGCGTGGCGATCGGGTTCGATTTGGGAAACGACGCGCTGAGTCACCAGCGGCACCACGCGCCGGGCTCCCAACTCGGTCGCCTTCTGCACAATCGTGTCGAAGGTTTTCCCCTTGGGTATCGCCTGGATCAAGGTGACCGGCCACCGACGCTCAGGAAACGCCTCGCGGCGTTTCACCCGAAGCCGCACCTCGCGCCGGGTCAACTCCGCCGTCTCACACGTCAGGAGATCCCCCTCACCATTGAGCACCATGACGACCTCGCCGGGACGGAGCCGAACCACGTTCAGGGCGTGATGAGCTTCACGCTCTGACAGCGTCAGCAGGTCGCCGCGGGTTTCGTTCGGAGGCAGGTAAAAGCGCTGCACGCGGATGGGCCCTCCGGGATGGCGGCGCGGCTACCGGAAAAAGCTCCGGGCCTTCTCGAAGAAACTGCGCGCGATCGGGTTGACCTTCTCGTCACACACCGCCGCGAACTCCTGGAGCTTGGCTTTCTGCGCGCTGTTGAGGTGACTTGGCACCTCCACGGCGACGCGGACATGCAAATCGCCCCAGCCATAACCCTGCACATTCTTGATCCCCTTGCCTTTCACGCGAAAGACATTGCCGTGCTGCGTCCCGGCCGGGATGTGTAGGGAGACCTTGCCGTTCAGGGACGGCACTTCCAACTCGGCTCCCAACGCCGCCTGCACGAAACTGATCGGCATCTCGAACAGCAAATCGTCGCCTTGCCGTTCAAAAATCGGGTGCGGCTTGACGTGCAACACGACAAACAGATCCCCGGGCGGACCACCGCGCACGCCCCCTTCGCCATTGCCGGCGGAACGAAGCTGCGTCCCAGTGTCTACTCCAGGCGGGATCTTCAGGTTGATCTTGGTGGACTTTTCCGCCCGCCCGGCCCCCTGACACTGGCGGCAAGGCTTGTCAAAGGTCCGGCCTGCCCCCTCACAACGCGGACAGGTCTGTTGAATGCTGAATATGCCGCGGGACGTCACCACCTGCCCGCGTCCCTGGCAGGCCGGACAAACCCGCCGGGTCGCGCCTTCCTCGCCGCCGGATCCATGGCAATGCTGACACTGATCGAGCTTGCTGATGGAAATCTCGCGTTCGCAGCCGGCCGCTGCCTCTTCGAACTCGATCTCCATGTCGTAGCGAAGATTGGCGCCCTTCTGCGGGGCCGAAGGATCCCGCTGCCGGCCGCCGCCGCCGCCAAAGAAAGACTCGAAGATATCCTCGACCGTGCCCGAACCTCCGCCCCCGAACGCCTCGCGAAAGATGTCGAACGGATCGTGGAATCCCCCGCCGCCGCGGGCCTTCCGGCGCGGATCAAAAGCGTCGTGCCCGTGCTGATCGTAAGCCGCGCGCTTCTGGGGATCGCTCAGCACCTCGTAAGCCTCGCCCACCTGCTTGAAACTTTCCTCCGCCGCCTTGTCATTCGGATTGCGGTCGGGATGAAACTTCAGCGCCTGTTTGCGATAGGCCTTCTTGATTTCCTCATCCCCAGCGCCTTTGGCCACGCCAAGGACTTCGTAATAGTCGCGTTTCGACATGGAGGAGAAAAGCTGAGCTCAGGAGGCCGGGGCCGCGGGTTTGCGCGAGACAATGACCGCCGCCGGGCGCAGCAGCCGATCGCGCAACTTGAACCCCTTGCGGGTTTGCAGGACCACCTGGCCTTCCGGCACGTCCGTTCGATCCTGCTGCGAGATGGCCTCGTGCCAGTTCGGATCAAACGGCTTGTTCAACGCGTCGATCTCCTCCAAACCGGCTTCCGACAACACACCGCGCAACTGCGCCACAATCATCGTCACCCCGGTGTGCAGCGATTTGACCGCCGGGTCGTTGGAGTTCGCCGCCGCGGATACCGCCATGTCGAAATTGTCGAGCACACCAATCAGCTTCCCCAGGAGGTTCTCATTGGCGTAACGAATCGCATCCTGTTTCTCGCGCGCGGCCCGCTTCTTGTAGTTGTCCAAATCGGCCGCTGTCCGCACCAACTGCTCCCAGTGTTCCTTGGCCTTCCCCGCCTGCGCCTTGAGTTCCTCCAGCGCGGCCGGCGACAGCGCCTCGCCCGCGGATGGATTCGAAGACGCCGCCTCGGCGGAGGTCGCACCGGTGACTCCAGCTTCATTGTTGTCGGTATTCATCGTGATGTTCTAACCGCGGATAGAATGAAAAGGGGAAGGCCCGACGTCAACACGCGCGAAGCAGGGAAACTCCGGACCCCACAAACGAAGGACCCCGCCGCCGTGGAAGGCGGCAGGTCGGTCGGCCGAATGCCGGGTTGAGCCGAACTCGGCCGGCTCCTCACGGTTTGGCTTGGTAGCTCGCCAGCAAACGATCGAACTCAGTCCACCCCCGCAAAGAGGCAAACCGTTGGTCGTTCAGGGCATTGCTGTAGAGGTTGGCCGCCTTGTTGTCGGCCACCAGCCGTTTGGCGTTTTGATCAAGGGCCGTGCGCAGGGTCTCCACCGCCTGGTTGGATTTGCTTTGCATGGCCTGCACCGCAGCCAGATCAAAGTTCCCCTCCGGGTTTTGCGGCGAAACCTTGATCAACTGAAGCAACGCGTTCTCCGCCCTCGGCAACTGCCCCAGCTGCCCATAGAAGTTCCCCGCCATGATCAGCGCAGTCGGATCGGTCTTCGCATTGGCCACCAACTTGTCCAGCACCGCGACGATCTGATCCGGCTGCCCGCGCTGGGCGTAAACGCTCGCCAATTGGTACGCCAGGCTCACGTTTTTCGGATCGGCCGCAAACGCCTTTTCCAACGGCGCCGCATCGGGTGCCGCCGCCGCAGTCGGGACCGGCGGCTCTCCCGGCACCGGCGCCGACGCCTGCCCGGGCATGCTCGCCTTGATCCGCTTCAACTCATAGATGAGCCCTTCGATCTGGGTGTTGAACGGATCCAACTTCTGCGAGGTGTTGGCCATCAGGATGGCTTCGTCCACCCGCCCCATTGTGATCAGCAGGTTGATGTAACGGAAGATGGCTTCCGGGCTGTAAGGGCAGTAGGCGTACGCCTGTTTGAAGGCGAATTCCGCCTCCTTCATCATGCGCTGATACTCCGCCACGTTGCCGCGCTTGGCCGCGTCCTGCATGCGCCACGCATACAGCCCGGCAATCGAGCTGCGCAGTTTCGAAAACGCCTTCTGGCCGTCGTTGTCGCGGAAAAAGCGCGGGTCACCCTTGAACTTGCCCGGCGCACCCGAGAAGTCGTCCGGGTTCTTTTTCTTGTAGTAGGCTTCCTCAGCAAAGACGCAGATGTTCGAGACCGGCGTGTCGTAGTCGATCCAGTCGCCGATCAGACGGGTGGAAAACTGCCGCCAGAACTTGTGATCCGTGTCGCAGATCTCCTGCGACATTTCGGCCAGCGGGTTCCGGTTGATTTTCATGATGATGCCGAACGGCGTCAGGTGCGGGTACATCCAGTCGAGCGGAAAGCTCTCCTCCACGTAGAACTCGTGATCGGGGTTCTTGTCGAAGATGACCTTGGTCAGGAGCGCGTTGATGGCCATGACCGCCACCTGGCCCGACACCTGAACCTTGTTGTCGATGATCCGGACGTCCTCGCCGGGCCGAATCTGCTTCGGCTCATTGGGGGCGCGCCGATCATGTTCGAGGCGACGCTGAGCATCGGCGAGATAATCCTGGAACGAGCGCTGCGAGTCGTCGTTGGTCGCACTCAGGATCTCCATGTCCGGATACACCCCGCCCAGGCTTTTCGCGATCTCCTTGGGAAAGGTTTCCTCAAGGAGAATGCGATTGAGCCGGATGCGGGTGTGGCTGCGCGGTTCCTGCGCGGCAAAACGCTTCGTGCGCGCCGAGAGATTCACCCCCTGAAACCGGGCCGGGTCGTAGAACATCAGCGCCGCGAGTTCCTGTTCAACCTTCGGCAGGCTTTCCTTCGCCTTCGCCAAGTCCGCATTCATCCGGGCCAGCGCCTCCGCGTGGCGTTGCGCCGCCCCGGCATCGGCGGGTGCCGCCGGCGCCCGCTGGACCGCCGAGGTCAGCCCGTCAATCTGCTGCCGCAACTGCAGTCGCTCGTCGAGCTTCTGCTGCCACTTCTCCTGATTGTTCAGCTCCAGCTCCAGAAAGGCGTTCAAGTCACGCACGAGCGCCCGCCGAACGCTGTCGTTGGCCCCGCCCGCCAGCAACTGCTGCGTCTCCTTTGAGAGATGCTCAAAGATGAACTTGGCCACCGGATCCGACGCCGCCTTCAGGCGCGCCGTCAACCCAGCCAGATCCGTCAGGTCTGCCTCCTTGAAAAAGGAACTGCCAGCCCGTCGATTTTTTTCAATTCGATCTCCCAGCCCGAGGAAGAACCGATCCAACGGCCGCATCATGCACGCCAGAATGTTCGTCTTGGTCCCCAGCTCCAGCTCCTTCGGCCCGCGCACCAGCTCGGAAAAGAAGGGCGGATCAATCTGCGCGCTGCGGTTGTAATGTGCCCGGATGTAATTCAGATAGGTCCCGTCCGCCAGCGCGTTCTGAGTGATCAGATAGACGTCCCGGCGATCGAAGTTCGGGTCCATCGGATTGCGCTTCGACGCCGGAATGAAGCTTTCGCTGAAGATCATGTAGGTCGGATTGAACCGGCCCGGATCGGTCCCGCCATACAGCACCGTGTCGCGCGCCATCTCCGGATACAACGGCTTGCCCGTGGCCGGATCCTTGAACGGCGGCGTGAACATGTCGTGCCCGAACCAGTATCCGAAATAGTGCCCGCGCTGCTCGTTGTCCCGCCAGTGGGAGAAGATCGAATGAAACGGCAGCAGGGCGAACAACACAAGGGTCGGCGCCATCGCCAGCCGCGTCCGACTGGAGAGCAGAATTCCCACCGCACCCAGAGCCAGGGCCAGCCCAAAGATGTCCGTGCGCCGTTCCATCGGTTCGTCGCTCGGAGTCAAATCGAACACCGGCGTGTGCACATTGATCAGCCCGTTCTCGCCCTGGAAGGTCACCACCGTGATGAACAAGGCAACCCCCGCCGACAGCAACGCGCCGATCAGGCAGTACCGTCGCCACCGCTCATACTGGGTTAAGAGGTAGGCGCCGATGATCGTCAAAGCATAGCCAGTTCCCATCGCCACCATGAAGTGCGACGCGGTGAAGAACACCCGGTTCAGATCGCGACTCTGGCGATCCGGCGCCGGATTCAAGAGGTTGAGGAGGAAGACGCTCAGGGTCAGATACGTCGCCACCAGCCCAATCATCCAGGCCCGCTCACGCTTCTGCATCTTGCGCAGGAAGAACAGCGGCACGAACGCAAGCAGCACATAGATCAGGTTGAACTCCTCCAAGGTCCCGCCGATGTAGTTCCCCACCTGATAAATGTAGCGTCCAAGATCGGTCGCCAGCCGCCCGTCGGCCTGATCCATGAATTGTCCAATCGTCGGATGAATGCGCTCATACTGCCCGCGGGTAAAGGCATGAAAGAAGCCCTGCACCGTGCGGGGATAACCCCAGTTCAGCGGAGGATTGCTCATCGAAGCCAGCGCCATGTAAACGTAGAACAACGCGCCCACAATCCACGCACCGCCGCACCCCAAGGCCGCCGCCCAGTCTGACCCGCCCCGCTTGGCCTGCCGGATGGAATAGATCAACGCTCCAATCGCGCCCATGCCCACCACGTTGAAAACAAAGAAGACCGGCACCTTGTAATCCAACGAATCCCGGTACTTGAAGATGGTCACGAAGTTGGTCACCGAAAGCAGCAAGGTCGCCACATAGCCCAACGCCACGACCAGCAGGAAGTCCCGCGCCGCCTCCACCGCGGTCAGCTTGGTCTTCACGACCAGCCAGATCCAGACCACCAGCGACGACAGGCCGACGAAATGATAAACCAGCATCAGCGGGCTGTTCCCCTCCAGCGTGCCCACCATTCCCAGGCCCTTTCCGATCAGGCCGCCCACATAAATGATGACATTCCAGAAGAACAACGCCCGGCCCATCTTCGCCGAAACGGCAAGGATGCCAACCTCCAGGCCCATCGCCAGCACCAGCAGGGATTGGTGATTATTGAAACAAATCCCAAACCAGAAAAAGGCCCAGTAGAGGTAACGCCGCTGATGTGGTGCATAAACCCAGCGCAACATGCACGCCAGCACGAGGGTCATCGACAGCACGCTTAACGTGTACACCTCCACGATCACCGCCTGGCTCCACATGAAGCCATTGAATCCAATCAACAAGCCCGCGACCAAACCCGCCACCAGACACAGCGCGTTCTCCCATTTCCGTTCAATGTTCTTCAGGTCGGCAATGCCCTCAATAATCATGCTGCTGCCGCGCGAAACCATCAGGGCCACCAAGCCGCACGACAACGCCCCGGCGAAGGCGGAAGACAAGGCCACCCGATACGCGATGTTCGAGATCGGGAGCAACGTAAAGAACCACGAGTAGATCGTCCACACTGGATAGCCGGGCGGATGCGGTACGCCCGCGTACTGCGACGCCACCGCCAGCTCGCCGCAATCCTCCAAGGTCAAATCCGGGGCCAACGTCCACCAGTAGCCAAAAAAGACGAACAACGACGTCAGCGCGAACGACCACCAGTCAATCCGCCGGTAGAGCGGCGCGATGTGTGCCGGCGGCGGCGGTTCCGCCGCGGGCTTGGCCGCCCCGGCGTTGCCCGCGTTTCCCGACGGCCTGCCGCCGCCGGCCCCCGGCTTCGCGCCGGTCGGATTGTTCTTTGGATTCGGATTGGGGTTCGAACTCGGTGTGCTCATTCTGCTTCTGCTTCAACGTTCTCGTTCAAAAATTGGACGGCATCCTCGCGGTGCCCACCTGAAGAGTGAACTTGGATCGGACGGTCTCCTTCACTGCACGACTTGATTGGTGGTCGGGCTGCCTCCCATGGCCCCCACGCCAAAGGCGCGGTTCGTGCCCTTCACCTCCGCCACCGGCGTGTTGTTCGCACTGTGCCGGGCGGAGATGTAATACGTGGCAAGGTCCGGGTGCGGGTCCACCCGATCGAGCGCCGCCGCCGCCGCGAACACGCCGGGTTCATAAGTCGAACTCAACCCCAGCGCTCCACCCTGCGGCCCCAGCACAAAGGCGGCAATCAAGGCCAGCGCCATCGAAGGCGCCAGCCACTGCCACGAGAACCGCACGTCCTCGTCCGCCCCAGCCGACTCGGATTCCGAACTCGCCGGCGAAAACAGCCGGGCGCTAAGCTTCGGGGAGGGCCCGCGTGGCGTCCAGGAACGCAGCTTCGTCTCCAGTGGATTCCAGTCGTTCATAATCAGGTGTGGTCAGGCAGGCGCGGAGCTTCTTCACCCCATAGCGATACCGGCCCGCCACGGTGTTCGGCGACAGCTCCAGCAGCGCGCCAATTTCCTCAAAGGTGTATTCGTGCCAAATCTTCAAAACGATCACTTCCCGCTGGTCGGCCGGAAGCTCCTGCAGGCAGCGCATCGCCACTTTTTCCTCGGGCGATTCCGCCGAATCGCGCTCAAACCACCGGTGCGACTCCAACTCCCGCGTCAGGCGTCGCCACAAGCTCCGCCGATAGTTCAAAGCCTTGTTCCGAAACGTCCGCAGACAATAGTGCAACGGCTCGTCCGGCCGGACCTCCCGCCGCATCAACGTGATGAAACAGTCCTGTAAGACATCCTCCGACTCGCTATGGCTGAGACCCAACGCCCGGCCGTAGAGCAATATCTGCGGCGCGTGCGCTTCATACAGGTCCTGACACCAGTCTGCCATACGTTCGGCGTTGCTCACTCTGAACATCCCTTCCAGGCAATGCTCTTTTCGTCGTTCCGTTATTCCGTTATTCCGTCAATCCGTTGTTCGACCGAAAACCCCATCCGAATTCGGCCTATTCAACCAATAGACACCGGCTCCATCGGCATTTGTATGCATCGATGAAACTTTTTTGGCCGGGCGGGAGATTAGGACAAACCCCTCAGAGAAAGCCAATTAAAGTTTGGTAAGGCTTTGAAGCTTGCACTTTGCCCACCGCCCGCAAACATCCCAAAACCCAGTGACCAGTGACCAGTGACCAGTGACCAGTGACCAGTGACCAGTGACCAGTGACCAGTGACCAGTGACTAATAACGATGCCATGAATCCTCAGCCTTCCCGCCCCCATGGTCACTTCGACTCCCACAACCTGCCCACGCCACCACCCCCTTCCCATAAACCTCCCCTCCGGTTCTTGCTCTTGCTCTTAATCCTGCTCTTGCTCCTCCTGAAGCGAGCAAGATCAAGAGCAAGAGCAGGATGCAGCGCAAGGGGGGATGACCGGTGCATGTCGCGGCAGCAGGACAACACGGACCGTGCGGCTGCCCATGAACCTCTCCCTCCTGGGAGGCCCTCTCCGCCGCCCTGCGGGGGAGAGGGTGGTTTCGACTCGCGCCAGCGAAGTCGGAACCGGGTGAGGTGGAACCGTCCCCGGTTCATGGGCCAGTGGGCACGAGTTCGGAACTCGTGAAAGCTTCCCATGAACCGGAGGATCGAGCAGAACGCTCGCGACGCGGAGATTCGGCAACCTCTCAATCGAACGATCCGGCGCGTACACCCTCTCCGCCGCCCTGCGGGGGAGAGGACAGGTTCCGATCCCGCATTGCGGGATCGGAGCCGGGTGAGGTGGAGCAGTCCGCTAGTTCAAGTCTGGTGAGCAGGTCAAAAAAAGAACCTCCCCTCCGGAGCGCGGGCCTTTGGCCCGCAGCGGGTGGAATCGGCGGCACACGAACGAACCCATCAGGCATCGTCCCCGGCCCGAGCCCCTGCGGGCTGAAAGCCCGCGGTCCGTCCAAGCAGTCCGCCGGTTCATGCCTCGTGAGCAGGTCGAAAAAGTACGGGTGGCTTCCCATGAACCGCCCTCCTCAGGAGCCCTCTCCGCGTCTGTGCGGGGGAAAGGGTGAGCCCGCGAAGCGAAACCGGGTGAGGTGGAGCCTTGGCACGTTTGCTTCGTGGCGTTATCTCCTCGCCCTGTTCGCTGCCACCACTCACCTGTTCGCCGCCGCCCCAACCTGGCAGCCGCTGTTTAACGGCCGGAACCTCGACGGCTGGGCGCAGGTCAATTGCGCCTCAAACACATTCACCGTCCGCGATGGCATCATCGTCTCGACCGGCGTTCCCACCGGCATCCTCCGCACGGATCGCCAATATGAAAACTTCGAGCTCGAACTCGACTACCGTCACATGAAACCCGGCGGTAACGCCGGACTGTTCGTCTGGAGCGATCCCCTCACAGCCCCAGGCGTGCCCTTCGCCCGCGCCATCGAGGTGCAAATCCTCGACGGCCACGAGACCACGAACTACACCAGCCACGGCGATGTCTTCGCCATCCACGGAGCCTCATTCAAACCCGACCGTCCCCACCCCTCCGGCTGGATGCGCTGCCTGCCCAGCGAACGCCGGGCCAAACCCGCCGGCGAATGGAACCATTACCACGTCCTTTGCTCCAATGGCGTGGTCCAACTCGCCGTCAATGGCAAGGTCGTCTCAGGCGGATCCGAGGCCCGCCACCGCAAAGGCTACGTCTGTCTCGAGTCCGAAGGCTCCGAATGCCACTTCCGCAACCTCCGCATCCGCGAACTTCCATCCACTCAGCCACGCCCCGACGAAATCGCGCCGCTCGCCGAACCCTACCGATCTCTCTATACCGGTCTCGATCTCAGCGGCTGGAAGGTCGAATCATGGCACCAGCAACATTGGCAATCCCACGACTGGATCCTCGCCTACGACGGCAAGGCTCCCCGCAATGACATGTTCTTCTGGACGCAACGCGAATTCGGCGACTTTGTCTTCATCGTCGATTGGCGACTGCCCCGCACGCCCGTCCCCAAACAGTGGCCCGTCCGAAACGTCGACGGCTCCTTCGCCATGAACGCCGATGGCACGCGCCAAATGAAGGAAGTGCAGGACGCCGGCGACAGCGGCCTCTACTTCCGCGGCAGCAAAAAGGCGGAACTCAACATCTGGTGTCTCCCGGCCGGGTCCGGCGAGTTGACCAACTATCGCAATGATTCCACCCTGCCCGCGGACGTCCGCGCCGCCGCGGTCCCCAGAGTGCGCGCCGACAAGCCGCCGGGCGAATGGAACCGCTTTGTCATCACAATGCGCGGCGACCGAATCACGGTGGATCTCAACGGCCAACGCATCATCGAAAACGCCCAGCTCCCTGGCATCCCCATCCGCGGCCCCTTCGCCCTCCAATACCACGGCGACCCCATCGAGTTCGCCAATCTCTTCGTCCAGGAACTTCCTCCGAGGAAATGACGGGGCCAATGACGAATGACGAATGACGAATGACGAATGACGAATGACGAATGACCAATGACCAATGATCGATGATTGACCATCCATGATCGCCACCAATCTGCAGGCCACCCACCCCGGCGCGGCGTCACGGCTCGCTACGCTACTTTCGTCCTTTGGCCTTCGTCATTCGTCCTTGTTCCCGTGCCTGGGAATCTGCCTCCTCACTGCGCTCGCGGCGGCTGCTCCGCGCGTTGAACTCATCGCTGGCAGCGGTCTGGATACCAACGCCATCCCCGCCCTGCCCGCCAAATCCGCCCGCCTCAGCTCACCGTTCGGCGTCGACTTCGATCCGGAAGGCCGACTGGTTCTGGTCGAGATGACGGGCCATCGCGTGCGACGCCTCACCTCCGACGGGCGCCTGGAACTCATCGCCGGCACCGGTCAACGAGGCGGGCAGGGCGATCACGGGCCCGCGCTCGCCGCCGAATTCGACGGCATGCACAACCTGGCGGTCGCGCCCAACGGCGACATCTACGTGTCCGACACGTGGAACAGTCGGGCCCGCAAAATCGACGCGCAGAACCGGGAGGTGACCACTGTCGCGGGCACGGGCGAAAAAGGTTTCTCCGGGGACAACGGGCCGGCCACCGCCGCGAAGTTTGGCAACATCTATTGCGTGTCCCTCGATCCCGCCGCGGAAAACCTCCTCCTGGCCGATCTAGACCATCGTCGCATCCGCTCGGTCAATCTCCGCACGGGCCTCGTCCGCACGATCGCCGGCAACGGCGAAAAAGGTGTTCCGCCTGACGGCGCGGTCGCCACCAACGCGCCCCTGGTCGATCCTCGTGCGGTCATCGCCGATCGCGCCGGCACCATCTACATCCTGGAACGGGCCGGACACGCTCTCCGTGCGGTCGATCCCAACGGCCGCATCCGAACGGTGGTGGGCACGGGTAAGCCCGGAAACTCCGGCGACGGCGACGACGCCCGACTGGCCACCCTCAATGGCCCGAAACACCTGTGCCTCGATCGCGCCGGGCGCATCATCATCGCCGACACCGAGAATCACGTCATCCGCCGCTATTCGCCTGACACCGGCCGAATCGAGCGCATCGCCGGCCGTGGCGTCGCCGGCGCCCGGGGCCTCGGCGGCCCGCCGCTCGACCTCGAACTTCGCCAACCGCACGGGGTTCACGTTCACGCCGACGGAACGCTCTACATCGCCGACACCGGCAATCACCGCGTGCTGGCGATTCGCGAAAGCCTGGCCGCCCGCAACGCCGACGACGACACCCTCGTGGGCTTTCTCCAAGCCCATCTCGCACAACCGCGCTTTGCCGCCGCCGCCTGGGGCGTGAAGATTGCCTCGCTGCGTTCTGGCGCCACGCTCTACGAACACAACTCCCAACAACTGCTCAAACCCGCCTCGAACGCCAAGCTCTTCACCACCGCGCTCGCCCTCGATCGGCTCGGCCCCGACCACCGCATCCGCACCTCTCTTTACGCCCGCACCCGCCCCGGCCCTGCCGGCGAACTGGACGGCGATCTGATCGTGTTCGGCCGTGGCGATCCTTCTTTCGCCGCCCGTTTTCACAACAATAGTCACGCCGACAACCTGGGCCCGATCGTGCGCGCTCTCGCCCAAGCCGGCGTCAAACGCATTCGCGGCGATCTGGTCGCCGACGAAAGCTTTTTCCGCGGGCCGCCCCTCGGGTCCGGGTGGACTTGGGATGATCTCGATTACTACTACGGCGCCGAAGTCTCCGCTCTGACGGTCGAAGACAACGTCCTCGATCTCATCCTCAAGCCAGGGGCCGCGGTTGGAGATCCGGTCCGCTTCGTGCCCCTCCCGACGACGTCCTTTCTGGCCTTCAGCAATCGGGCCGTCACCGTCGCACCAGGCGCCGGCCCCGTCAGCGTCCACCTGCAGCGCCCGCTCGGCGAGAATGTCGTCTACCTGCACGGCCAGATTCCGCTCAATGTCACGAACGTCTACGACGCCATCAGCGTTCATCGTCCCGCCCTCTGGTTCGCACACTTGTTGAAGGCTTCGATGGCCAGGCATTCCGTGGCCCTCGATGGCAATCTCCGCGCGGTGAACTGGCTCGATCGCGAGATCACGCCAGGCCACACCAATGATTGGATCGAGCTCGCGCACGTGGAATCGCCGCCCTTGCGGGACATCGTCACGCTGACGCTGAAGCCATCGCAAAACCTCTACGCTCAACTTTTGCTCCTCCAAGTCGGGGCCTGGGCCGAAACACAGCGGCCGGACTCAAATTTGCCTTCCCAAACCAACGGCATCCGGCAAACCACGGAGGAGATTGGCCTCGCCGAAATGCGCCGCTTTCTGACCGAGGCCGGCATCGGCCGCGGCGATGTATTGCTGGACGATGGATCGGGCTTGTCCCGCGCCACCCTGCTCACCCCCAACGCCACGGTGCAACTCCTCACTTACATGCATCAACACCGCCATCGTGAGGCCTTCCGCCAGGCCCTGCCCGTCGCAGGCGTCGACGGCACCCTGCGCCGGCGCATGAAGGACACGCCGGCGGCCGGCAACGCCCAGGCCAAGACAGGAACGATGCGCCATGTCCACACACTATCCGGCTACACCACCAATCGCGCCGGCGACGAGTTGGTCTACAGCCTGATGTTAAACAATTTCGCCGGCGAAGAATCCACCGCCCGCGCCGCCCTCGACGCCATCGTCGTCCGCCTCGCCCAGTGAGTCCTTCCCATGAACCTCTCCATTTTCGATTTCAGATTTCCGACTTGCGATTTGGAGCGATCCGATGAACCGAACGATCGACACGCAGGCTCGCGTCGCGGAGATTTGGCGGCCTATCTCGTAAACCGCCGACCGCGTTACCCTCTCCGCCGCCCTGCGGGGGAGAGGGCAGGTTCCGAACTCGCCCGAGCGAGGCCGGAACCGGGTGGGGTGGAGCAGTCCGCTGGTTTATGTCTGGTGAGCAGGTCTAAAAAGAACGGGTGGCTCTCCGTGAATCTCCTCCCCGGAGCGCGGGCCTGTGGCCCGCAGCGGGTGGAATCGGCGGCGCACGAACGAACCATCAGGCATCGTCTTCGGCTCGCGCCGCTGCGGGCTGAAAGCCGGCTGAAAGCCCGCGGTCCGTCCGAGCAGTCAGCGGGTCATGTCTGGTGAGCAGGTTCGAAAGGAACCATGAGTTCGCCCTGCCCGTACTTCCGTAACTTCCCACCCTTCCCCCGGAGGATTGCCCCTGCTACGGTTTCGCCATGAGCGATTTGCTGGCCGGACTTCTCAGCGCGTTGGTGGCGACAAACACGCCGCTGGCCGTGAGCAATTTGGTTCAGCAAAAGACCGGCGTCGCCCTCCCGGTCGTCGACCCCAACGATCCGGTCGAACAGGAATATCGCAAGCTGATGGCGGCCGACGACGCAGCCGTGGAGGAGATCACCAAATGGCGCGACCAGGGCGCGGAGGCGGGCGGTGGGCGTGACGCGGTCACCATCGGCCTGTTGAACAACCGGATTCGCCAGCGGGCGTTGCCCGTCCGCCAAGCCTACGACGCGTTTCTCGGGAAAAACCCGCGTCACACCAACGCCCGCGTCGCCTACGCCGCGTTCCTTGAGGAAGTCAGCGACGAGGAAGCGGCCGGAGAACAGTTGAAGAAAGCGGTGGAGCTGGACGCGAACAGCCCGGTGGCCTTGAACAACCTGGCCAACCACTACGGGCACACCGGCGGAGTCACCAACGCCTTCGCGCTCTACGAACGCGCCATCACGCTGGCTCCGACTGAGCCGCTCTACTGCGAGAACCTCGCCACGACGGTGTTCGCCTTCCGGCGCGACGCGATGGCTCACTACGGCATCAGCGAGCTTGAGGTCTTCACCAAGGCCCTCGGCCTCTACCGGAAGGCCCTCGCCCTCGACCCGAACAATTTCGATCGAGCAACCGATCTGGCGAAGTCCTACTACGGCGTTCGCCTGCCCTCGATGGACGACGCCGAAGCTCGGCGCAGGGCCGAAATCAAGTTGGGTGAGGCGGCGCTCGATGCTTGGGAACAAGCTCGAAAGATCGCCACCAGCGAGGACGAACGTGAAGGTGTCCGTCTCCATTTTGCCCGCTGGCAGATCAATCTTGGCCGCCTCGACGAAGCCCGACGCAACCTCGACTCCGTCACCAACTCCGTCTTCGCCGCTGGCAAGGCCACGCTGCTCAAAAAGCTCGAGGCCCGAAAGCCCGAGGCGCCCAAACCATAGCGCCCGTCCCATGAACCTCCCCGGTTCTTGCTCTTGCTCCTGCTCCTGCTCTTGCTCTTAGTGGCGGGCGGCAGAGCGCCCGACCGACCCGAAGTGCCCGTCCACGATTTTCCGTTGAACAAACCGGCCTCGCGGCCCGTTTACCTTTCCATCATGAAACGCCCACCTTCGTTACCAGCCCCAGCCGTGGCCAGGCTGTCCACCATTTCCTCCCTCCTGCTCGCCCTCAACTTTCTTCCGTCTGCACTGGCGCAGTCCGCGGACGGCTTCACGCCCCTGTTCGACGGCAAGTCGCTCGCCGGTTGGCACGTCAGCGCCAAGACGGGGCACAGCGGGGCCAGCAAACATCAAAGCGGCGGGCGTTGGGTGGTCGAAGACGGTGCCATCATCGGCTCGCAGGATATCAAGGGCAACGGCGGGATCATCATCACCGACGAACAGTTCAGCGACTTCGAGGTGAAGCTCGAAATGAAGAACGATTTTGGTCCGGACAGCGGTCTGTTCCTGCGCAGCACGGAGGATGGCAAAGCCTGGCAGGCGATGATCGACTACCACGCCAACGGCAATCTGATGGGAATTTACGGCGAAGGTCTCGGCGGACGCCCTCACCTCCGCAACTACAGTTTCAAAGAAAAGGTCACCGAAATTTCGGCCACCCCCACCGGCGAACCACCCACGCCCCTGCCCGTTCTTCCCGACGCCTGGCCGCATTTCTGGCGCCACGGACAGTGGAACGAACTTCGCGCCCGCATCGTGAACAATCCGCCTCACATCACGACCTGGATCAACGGCGTCAAGATCATGGAATGGCAGGAGAAGGAAGTCCGCCACCCCGCACAGGGCGGCATCGCCCTCCAGGTCCACGGCGGCGGCGATTTCACCAAGGAATACGTTCGCTATCGCAACATTCAGGTGAAACGCATCGTTGGCGGGAAATAGCGTCGCCAGCCCCAAACATCACTCCTCGCAGGGTGAGGACAATTCGCCAATCACAGTCCCTTTACCACTCCCCTACTCCCGGCCCGATCATGAAACCCACAGCGTCCCCGACCAAGGTCTCCAAGGTCACTCGTCGCGACATGCTTAAAGGCAGCGTCGCCCTCGCCGCCACTGCCTTTGCCCACTATCCGCTCTCGCTCTTCGGCGGCCCGGCGCCCGAGGAAGGCGCGGTGCTCATTCCGTTCCTCGATGCCCAACCCACGGTCCGCAAGCAAACACGCTGGCACGAACTCGACCAGTGGATCACCAAGAATGACGACCTCTATGTGGTCAGCCATTACAACACCCCCGCGCTTAAGGCTGAAAGCCACACGCTCGAGATCTCCGGTCTCGTGCGCAAACCCCGCACCTTGACGCTCGACGAAATCAAGCGCCGCAAGCGGCGGACGGTGACCGCCACCCTCGAGTGCGGCGGGAACGGCGCCAGCACCGGCTTCATGGGGGCCATCGGCAACGTGCGCTGGACCGGCACCCCGCTCGTGGACCTGCTCGAGGAATGCGCGCCCCTCAAACGGGGAATCGAAGTCGTGTTCTTCGGCGCCGATCAGCGCACGGAAACCATCCGGAAAAAGGATTACCCCCAGAACTTTGCCCGCAGCCTGCACATCAACGACACCCGGCGCGACGACCTCCTGCTCTGCTGGGAGTTCAACGGCCAACCCCTGACGCAGGAACATGGCTTTCCCTTGCGCCTGGTCGTGCCGGGCTGGTTCGGCATCTCGTGGGTCAAATGGCTCAATCGCATCGAGGTGCTGGATCGCCGTTACATGAGCAAATACATGGCGCAGGAATACGTCACTCTGCGCGGCGAGGAACGTGGCGACAAAACAATCTGGCGCCTGACCAGCGTCGGCCCGATGAACGTGAAGTCCATCATCGCCCGCGCGCTCCGCCTGAAGAACGGAAACGTCCGCCTCGCCGGCGCCGCCTGGGGCGACGGCACGCCCATCAAGACGGTTGAAGTGAAGATCGACGACGGCCCATGGCAACCCGCCACCATCGACCGCTCTCCACGCGATCGGTACACATGGCGATTCTTCAGCTTCGACTGGTCCGATCCCGCCCCCGGCGAACACACGGTCGTGTCCCGTGCCATCGACGAGGAAGGCCGCGTGCAACCGACCAAGGACGACCCCCAGATCAAACTCAAGGAAACCTATTGGGAAGCCAGCCAGCAATGGCCACGACAGCTGAAGCTGTAGCCATTTTAGATTTCAGATTTGCGATTTGGCAGAATGCGTAGCTATCCCGTAAACCGAACGATCGACACGGAGGCTCGCAACGCGGAGATCCGGCAACCGGTTAATCGAACCAGCCCGGCGCGTACACCCTCTCCGCCGCCCTGCGGGGGAGAGGGCAGGTTCCGAACTCGCCCGAGCGAGGTCGGAACCGGGTGAGGTGGAGCAGTCCGCGGGTTCATTTCGGGTGAACATGTCTAAAAAGAACGGGCAGCTTCCCATGAACCTGCCCCTCCGGAGCGCGGGCCTGTGGCCCGCAGCGGGTGGAATCGGCGGCACACGAACGAACCCTCAGGCGTCGTCTCCGGCTCGCGCCGCTGCGGGCTGAAAGCCCGCGGTCCGTCCCAGCAGCCGCTGGTTCATGTCTCGTGCGCAGGTCAAAAAAGAACGGGCGGCTTCCCATGAACCTGCCCCTCCGGAGCGCGGGCCTGTGGCCTGCAGCGGGTGGAATCGGCCGCACACGAACGAACCCTCAGGCGTCGTCTCCGGCTCGCGCCGCTGCGCGCTGAAAGCCCGCGGTCCGTCCGAGCAGTCCGCAGTTCATGTCTCGGGCGCAGGTAAAAATGGAACGGGTGGCTTCCCATGAACCTGCCCCTCCGGAGCGCGGGCCTGTGGCCCGCAGCGGGCGGAATCGGCCGCACACGAACGAACCCTCAGGCCTCGTCTCCGGCTCGCGCCGCTGCGGGCTGAAAGCCCGCGGTCCGTCCAAGCAGTCCGCAGTTCATGTCTCGTGCGCAGGTCAAAAAAGAACGGGCGGCTTCCCATGAACCTGCCCCTCCGGAGCGCGGGCCTGTGGCCCGCAGCAAGGAATGGAATCGGCAGCACACGAACGAACCTCAGGCCTCGTCTCCGGCTCGCGCCGCTGCGGGCTGAAGCCCGCGGTCCGTCAGCAGTCCGCAGTTCATGTCTCGTGCGCAGGACAAAATGGAACAGTGAACCTCCCCGGTTCATGCTCTTGCTCCTCCCGAAGAGAGCAAGAGCAGACGCAGGAATGGCGGTCGGCGCAAAAGGAGGCTTCTTCTGCTCCCGCAATCGCAAGGGTGCTGGCCTCCATTTGCGCGCTTTCCGGAAATACTCCGGGTCATGCCGCTGGCCCAGCTTGTCGCAACCCAAAAGCCGCTTGTCATGAATCACCACACCATCCCTCCTGCCCGCCTCCGCACTTGGGTCCGGGCCCTTTCATTGCTGGCAATCCTCGGCGGCACGCTGCTCGCCACCTCCGAAGTTTCTCTCCTGGCCGATACGCTCGTGGAAGCCCGGGCGAAATCGGCATGGCGCTACTGGCATTCCCCGGAAGCACCTCCGGCGACCTGGCGAGATCCCAGCTTCGACGACACCCGCTGGTCGATTGGCTCGGCGCCACTGGGCTGCGACGAGCGGAGTCTGAAAACCAGCGTCTGCAATCCGGCCAATCGTGGCGAACGCCCGGTGACCGCGTATTTCCCGCACGGCATTCGGGCCAGCGGTCGAATGCTTCAACGAGTCCTGCTCCTGCGGGCTGACGACGGCGCGGTGGTCTACCTGAATGGTGTGGAGGTCGCCCGATTCAACCTGCCCGCTGGAGCGATCACTCACGCGACCCGCGCCAGCAAGGCTGTGCAATCCTTCGACGCCGAAGAGGCCTACCATCGGTTTGAAGTGCCGGCGGCGCTTCTGCGGCCCGGCCGCAATGTGCTGGCGGCTTCCGTCCACCAATGGACTGCGCCCGGCGACGACCTGGTGTTTGATCTCGCGCTGCGCGCTCCTTCACAACCGCTGCGCATTGGCGAAGCCCAGGCAACTTCGGACGCCCTCCAGATCACCCGCAACTATCTGCTTCGTCATCGCGTGAATCCCGAGGAACGCATCCCCGATGGCTACATCGACGGCGGTCGGGGAATGCAACTCGACGCCAATGGAAAGGCCTCGTCCCATCGGGAGATCCTCATGGTGCGCCGCTCTGACGATCCCGCGCTGCGACGCCACCTCGATTTTGCGCGCTCTCCCGAGGTTCAGGCGCTCCCGCCTCTCGCCCGCGCCACGCGTATCGCCCGCTATATCGCCAAGGAACTCGCCGCGCCGGAAGGCGACCAATGGGCGGTCGCCGATTCGATGCTTCTAGCCGCCGAGTATGGGAACAGCCCCGTTCTCTTCGGAGAGATGGAAAAAGTCTGCCCCAGCGGTGTTTGCCGTCATCGCGGACTGCTGTTCAAACTGATGGGCGATGAAGCCGGCCTGAAGGTCGCCCTGGTTCGAGGCAACCTGAAGACCTCGACTTCGGTGGGTGGCCACGCCTGGAATGAGCTACATCTCGAAGACGGCCGACGCTTGCTCGTGGACATCATGAACCCGCTGCGCGACTTCCGATTTCCCGCCCTGACCGAACCGATCGCCCTTCGATATCTGTCGGTCTATAACGCGCCGCTCTACGGGCCCGCGAAAGCCTCTTCGCCCACCAAGACGTCTTCGCCCACGCCCGCGCAATAGCCCAACCGTCGAATTCGGTCCCGTCGAATTCGGAAAGGTCGGCACACTCCCACGGACGTAAGGATTGCCCCGCCACTCGCCACTCGGCGACGGCTGCTACCACTACTGCCGCGGAACCGCCGACGGAGCCAACATGCCCAACGCAAACAGGGCGATCAGCACAACAAAACCAACGATGCTCAGAATCGTAACGATGATGCCCAAGATGCGCCCTGCATTAGTCAGGCCGCGTCCGGATGGATCCATCGTTCCGGCATCCATCTCCTTGAGATCGTTGCCCCCCATGATCCAGGCCGGAATGGCAGTGAACAGACCGCACATGACCAGTGAGAGAATGCCCAGAACCAGGATCAATGCGCCGCGATGTTTTTTCATGATGGGATGATTTTTGCGTCGATGCGACGCCTTGGTAGTCAGTTCTCCCCGTCCTCGCAAGGCCAAACGCTCGGCATGAAGCGACGTTTAGTTGGTTGGAATTCCGCGCACCTCGACACCAGCCTCCTTTAGCGCTCTGAGAAAAGGCTGTCTGAAAACCGCGAAAAGCTGATCGGAAACACCAAACTCATACCGCAAGAGACTGTGTCCGGGAATCAGACGCACCGGCAACGACTCGCCATCGCCAAAGTGGAGCATCATGAACCCGTGGCAACGACAGCGACCAAAATCGCAACCCAACTGCGGCGTAGATTCATTCAGTTCGTCACCGGCAGCATTCTGCGCCGGCTTCGGCACCAACCGCGGCGCGGGCTTGCTGCCCGGGCCGCCGGCTGACGCGGGCGGGCCAGCCGGCGTCGCGGCGCCGTGAAACGGTTCCAGTTCCTCCCCATGACGCACCAAACGAGCGCTGTTGAACACCACCAGCAATGACCCGCCCACATGCATGATCGCGGCCACGATCGGGTTGATGTATTTCATCGCCGCCAAAATCAGGCCACCAATCACGAAAAACACGCCCAGGAGAAAGTTCTGATTGATGACCGCCCGGGTTTGCCGTGACAGCCTCACCAGCACGGGCAAGCGCCGAAGATCATTGTTCATCAGCGCAATCGTGGCGCTGTGAATGGCCACCTCGCTCCCCGCTGCGCCCATCGCGATGCCCAAATCGCCCGCGGCCAGCGCCGGCGCGTCATTGACGCCGTCGCCC
Source organism: Limisphaerales bacterium (assembly GCA_044230345.1). Lineage (GTDB taxonomy): Bacteria > Verrucomicrobiota > Verrucomicrobiia > Limisphaerales > JADJPG01 > JBGARF01. Next base: position 157,898 of record JBGARF010000011.1, on the reverse strand, counting down.
ACCACCGCCACGCGGTAGCCTTTGGCCTTTGTCGCGCGCACAAACTCCACCTTGTTTTGCGGCAGACAGTCGCCCACCACTTCCTCGCAGCCGATCTCGGCCGCAACCCGCCGCGCCACCGCCTGTCGATCGCCGCTCACCATCGCGATGCGACGCACCCCGTCACGCTTGAGATCCTCCAGCGATTCCTTCGCCTCGGCCCGCGTCTGATCCTGCAAGCCGATCCAGCCGAGATACCGGCCGTCGCGCGCAACAAAGATCAAGCTCCAGCCCTCGGTCTCGTTCAAATCGACGGACTTCATGAAGTCATCGGTCACGCCATTGTCCTTCAGCCAGACAGCGCGTCCCACCAGCACCGCAGCGCCGTCGATGCGGGCCTGCACCCCGCGCCCGGCCGCCTCGGAAAAATCCACGGGCTCCGTCGTCGGCACGCCCGCCTCGTCGGCAATCAGCGCCAGCGCTCTGGCCGTCGGATGGTTGCTGTATTTCTCGGCCGAAGCCGCCACGCGGAGCAATTCCGCAGGCGTCGTTCCCTCGGTCGGCGCCATCCGGCTCACCGCCAGCCGGCCCGTGGTCAGAGTGCCGGTCTTGTCAAAGACGAACGCGTTGATGCGGGCGGCAAGTTCAATGTCGGCGACGTTCTTGATCAGGATGCCCAGGCGGGCCGCCGCGGACAGCGCGGCCACCATCGCGGTCGGCGTGGCCAGGATGAACGCGCAGGGGCAGGCCACAATGAACACCGCGATTACCCGGCTCAGATCCTGGGTAAACGCCCAAACCAGCGCACCGATGACGAGCACCAGCGGCGTATAGAAACCCATGTATTGATCCACGATCCGCATGATCGGGAGCTTCGTCTTCTCCGCGGCCAGGATCAGATCGCGCACGCGGCCCAACGTTGTGTCCTGCCCGGCCCGCGTGACCTTGACCTCCAGCACACCCGTCAGATTCTGTGTGCCGGCGAAAACATCGTCGCCCGGCTTTTTGTCGACCGGCAGCGATTCGCCGGTGATGTTGGCCTGGTTGAACGATCCCTGGCCGGTCACGATGACGCCGTCGGCGGCCACATTGTCACCTGGCCGGATGCGAATGACATCGCCGACCGTCAATTCGTGCACGGCGACTTCGTCTTCGTGGCCATTGCGGAGCCGACGGGCTTTGGTTGGCGTGAGCTTGATCAGCGACTCAATCGAGGCCCGGGCGCCTTCGGCGGTGCGGGTCTCGATGATTTCCCCCATCAGCATGAAGAACGCGACGACGCCCGCCTCCTGATAGTGACCCGACGCGAACGAGGCCAGCACTGCGATCGCAACCAACTCGTTCGTGCTGAACACGCCCCGGCGGAGATCCTTGAACGCGGTCAAAACGATTGGATAGCCAAGAAGAATGGCGCCAATCATCCCGCTGACATCGGCGATCGCGGGACCAAGGTTGATCCAGCCGGCGACAAACGAATTGATGATGAACAGCAGGCCGGCGAGCGTTTGTTTGAGGCGAATCGGCGTGTGACTGTGGTCATGCCCGCAGCTGGAGCATGACTCGCCCGGACCATGATCGTGGTCGTGGTGGTGATGATGGTCCGGTTCCTGGCGGCTGAGCAATGAAGTGACTTGCATGGTGGGGGCTTAGTGTTCGTCCTTTTTCAGCTCCGCCGTCTTCGGCTTGGGCAGCTCGCGATTGACCTGCAGCCAGAGCGTGCGGCTGGTGCCCGCTCCGCGATCCGGGGCAACCACCTTTTCGGTGGCGTTGGTGAAGACATTCGCCAGCACCTCGGACTTGCGCTGGGCGAAGAACAGGTCCGGGTTCGTGCGAAACGCCGGCAGATTGTTGGTAAACCGCTCCACCTCCGCCGCGACAAACTCGACCAAACGCGTCTTTTCCGTCTCCGCCGTGTTCCGGCGAGCTTCCGCCTCGGCCCGGGCCCGGCTGAGCACAGTGTTTTCGTAGGTGCGGGCATCGTTGATCTCCTTGCTGCGCCGCACCTCGGCCTCCAGAACTTGATCGAACGCGACCTTCAACTGGCGCGGCGGCGTCACGCGCAAATTGTCGATCTGATCGATGATGATCCCAAACTCGTGGCGCGCCACCATGTTCCCCAGCCGCGCCCGCACGGCCTCGCGGAACCCCGCCTGATCCCGCGTCAAGATGTCGTCCACCGTAAACCGTGCCGCCGCATAAATGAGCGCGTTGTTAAATGCGTTCTGCACCAGGTTCGAGGCGTTGGCGAAATCCAGCAGGTGACGCAGGCCCGGCTCGGCAATGCGATACCGGAGCGTGGCGGTCAGATGAATGATGTTGCCATCGCCACTGAGGAGATAGCCGTCGCGCACAGGACGCAGCCCCGCGCCCGGCAGCGGTTCAGCCTCCAGCGGTTCGCCCAGCGCATTGACCGGATACCAGCCAATGCTCGAAGCGACGGTCTGCACCTGCCCGACCGGAATCCTCACGACTTCGTCAATCGGCGGAGGAAATGCCCAATGCGCCCCAGGCTCCAGCAGACGTGCGTTGTCCGCCGGCCGGCCAAACCGAAGGATGACCGCCTTTTCCTGCGGGCCCACGGTGAAGAATCCCGAAAACAGGAACACGCCCACCAACACAGCCATCAACACCTTGACGATGGCGAAACTGCTGCGCAACGCGTCGGACAACGCCTGCGCACCGGCGTCTTCAAATGTTTCCGGCCCCGACGCCCCACCGCCCGACCCCGGATCATGGTGGTGGTCATGGTCGTGGCCGTGGTCGTGGTCGTGGTCGTGGTTGTGATCGTGTTTGTGTTGGTGTTTGTCGCCCGGCTCGTGTTGATGCTGGTGGCCGGGTCCGTGGTCGTGACCGCACTCTTTGCAGTCATGTCCGGGCGGATGAGAATGGGAGGAATCGCTCATGGCGTCGGGAGGGACGGCATCATTTGCGGACGGGACCAGCCGGCGCCTGCGGCTTGAGCAAATCGAGCGGCGCGGTATTGGCGTCGAGGATGAGCGTGCTGCGGTTCTGCAGAAACTGATCGAGCGCCTTTAGCTTCAGGAGGAAGATGGCCAGATCCGGCTCCTGTTTGAAGACTTCAAACGATTTCGCGGCTTCCTTCTCGCCCTCGCCCAGAATGCGGGTGGCCTGGGCATCGGCCTCGGCCAACAGCTTGGAACTTTCATAGTCGGCTCGGGTCCGGATGCCGCTGGACTGGGTCGTGCCCTCGCCCTGAATCTGGCTGACTTTGACCTCACGTTCGGACTGCATGCGCTCGAACACCAGCTTGGTCACGCTCTCGGGCAGACCCAGTCGCTTGATCCCCAGAAAGGCAATGTTCAAACCGTTGGTGAGCGCGAGGCAATCCGCCTGAATACGCGACTGCATCTCGCGCTCGACCTCGGCGAACTTCAGCTCTTTCTCGTCGGTGGAGATGAAATGCGAAAACGGATGGCCTCCCGTCACGCCGCTGTAACCATTCCGGATCAACCCTTCCAAGCTCGCCTCCGCCTTCTCGATGTCGCCGTTATACCGGGTCAGGAAGACGGTCGGGTCGTTGATGTTCCAACCCACATAAACCGAGATGAGCAGGTTGTTTCCGTCCGCCGTCAGCACCTGCTCGAACTTGCTCTCGTAACTGTGAATGCGGCGGTCGAACTTGTGCACCGACTGAATGGGCCACGGCCAGCGGAAGTGCGGGCCGGCCTCCGCCGTGTGCGAAACCTTGCCGAAGGTGGTGACCACCGCCACCTCGGTCGTCCGCACCTGGAAGAGGAACAGGAGCAGGACAAAGATGAGCAGCAGGACGGCTCCAACGATGACGGTAACAGGATTGCGTTTCATGCCTGGAAATTGATTAGGGTTTGGCCGGAGCCGCTCCCGGGGCGGAAGGAAGGGCCATGTTCAGTAGCGAATCCTCGCGCAGCTTGTCCTCCATGTTCAACATGAGGACCTCCTCCTTGTTGGTGGTGGTCAGGATGAACTTGCGCGCACCCGCCCCCTTTTGGGCCAGGGTCTGCAGATACGCCCGCTGCGTGTAAACCTCCGGCGAGGCGTGATACGCCGCCATCTGGTTGGTGAACAGCGATTCGTTCGCCTTCGCCCCAGCCACCGCGCGCAGGCGCGAACCATCCGCCGTCAGACGCCGACGCAGCGACTCCGCCGTCGCCTCGGAATTGGTCCGCGCCGCATAGGCCTGCGCGCGCAGAATGTCCGCCTCCCGTTTCTGTTTTGCGCCCACCACCTTTTCATAAGCACCGCCCACCTGCACCGGCGGATGCACGTCCTGGAAACCCACAAACAAAATCTTTACGCCCAGCTTCAATTCATCCGCCCGGACTTGAATGCGGCGCTTCAATTCCTCCGCCGCCGAAAAGCGCGCCGTCGACATGATCTCGTTGACATCCACACCGACGAGATACCGCACGACCTCCCGGGTGGAGATCTGTTTGAGCAGGTCACCGGCATTGCGAAAATTGTAGGCCCAGGCGCGGACGTCGCTGATTTGGTACTGCACCGGCATGCCGACCGAAAGCAGGTTTACCGGCGGAGCTTTCTTGCCGGTTCCCCCGCCCGCGATCGCCGGGGACTGATCGGGTGTTTCCCGACTCGCCACGAGCAGATGGAACTCCTCTTTGTAATGTGAGATCGTCCAAAGGACGGCCCCCTCCCGCTTCCCACCTTCCGCGGCGTGATCGCCGTCCTCTTCCTCATGCTCAAACCCGATGTCGAAGACCTGGATTTCGTCGGTCCGATACCGGTGCACCTGATCGATTGGCCACGGCATCTTGAAATGGAACCCGGTCCCTAATACGTGTGCGCCCGCCACCGGACGCCCAAACCTTTCGAGGATTCCCTCCTCGCCGGGCTGAATGTAAACGAGGGCGGTCGACGCCAGCAGAATGCCCAGCTGAGCCAGGACCAGCCAAACAAACGATCGCTGAAGAAACTGATAAAACCACGTATCGGACACTTTGAACCCGAACTGGTAATCGAGCGCGTGAGCGGCCGTGGTGAAGAGCCCTTCCGGATGACTGAACAGCCCGACCAAGCGGCTCTCATACAGCAGGCGAACGATCCGCCCCTTGACCCGGGGCCGGTAAATCTCCAGGACGAGAGTCAGCAAGGTTTCCACCGCCAGCAACGCGAGCAACACGGCCAGTCCCCGAGCCAGAAACCGATCGACCTGCGGAAACCCGGACTGTTGTCCGGCGATGGCCGCCACATTCAACGCGAGCAAATAAGCACCGAACAGCAACTGACTCGCCGCAGGATTCAACAGTCGTCGGCTCTCCAACCGCGCCAATCCCGAGGCAAACTGACCCAGCAAAAACGCGATCAGCGCCATCAAGCCGAGGATCGACATGGCCACCAACGGCTGCCGCAGCGGCAGCGCCGGGCCCAATCCGTCCAGCCAACGCCACAGGAGCCAGGCGCCCAAACCTTCCAGCAGCAGAAGCAGAATCGTGAAGCCAGGAACAAAATACTTCTCAAATTGCTCGCGGGACCGGCGGACTGGAAAGGCATCCGAATCGGACGCGTCGAACAAGGTGCCGCTCGAGGCGCCACCCCGGGTCACCTCGTCGTACTCCATCTGTTCAAGCCGTTCCCGCTCCTCCAGCCGCATCTGAAACCAGCTCACCGCCGCAATCAGCGCACCCAGCCCCAGAAACGCCACGGTGACCTGCGCCGACAGCACGTGGGAATAGCGGGCCACGGCAAAGCTGCCCACGGCGATCGTCACCAGCAAAAAGAGGCTGATCGCACCGTTTCGTTGTGTATTTCTTTCCATCGTTGCCTAACTCAGTTCCCGATCTTCAAACAACACGAGCGCCAGGGACAAGGCCGCCCCGACACAGGCCACCATGTAACCAAACGCCGGGCCCACATAACGCAGCGGAATGGTCCGCTCCGCCGCCAAGGCATCCGCCATCCAAAACTGCTGCCAGTTCGGCAGCACCGCATACAGGAGCTCCGCATACCAAGGTCCACCCGCGGGACTGCCCCCCAGTTGCCGATACAAATAATCCGACATCAACCCCACCAGAAAGAACGCCGAACAAATGACCAGGGTCGAGATCAACTCCAGCCGGGTCGAACACAACAGCGCCAACGCCGCCAGAATCCACAGCGCAAACAACAACAGCAAACCCGCCGTCGCCACCCGCCAGTCCACCCCAGTCCCAAACACCTGCGTCCGGCCGCTGGCATGAAAAAAATTGATCACGACAAACGACAGCATCACCAACATCACCACCGCCAGCACCGCATCCGAGACAAACGGCCGGCCCAGAAAGAAATTGCTGAATGCGCCCAGCCCGTAGGCCAGCACCATCGCGCCGCAAAATATCCCGAGCGCCAGCCAGTCCGTCTCACCATAAGCATCGTAGCCCATCCGGCTTGCCAGCAGGCACGCGATCAAATTGACCAACGTCAACACGGTCAGTGCCGCAGCCAAGCCGGCATACTTGGCCAGCAAGAACGCCGCCCGCCCCACCGGCTTCGACAAAACCGCCAGCGCCGTTCCCGTCCGAATCTCCCGCGCCAATGAACTCGACGCACACAGCACCGCCCCCAGCAGTCCGGCCAAAAACGTCACCGCCAGGGTGCTGTCCTTGACCAGCTTCGGATCATCGCCAAAGCCAAAATAGGGCACGCTCGCCAGGAAGACGCAAAACACCGACGAGGCCGTCATCAGCAGCAAAAAAACCGGCTGCCGGATTAATTCCATGAAGGCATTGGTGGCGATGGTCGCAAATTGTCGCATCCGAGTCGGTTGACAGGCCGCACTTTACGGATGTGACGCCGGGTTGCCAATGGTTATTCCCCAAAGGACCGATGCAAGCAGTTGCAAAGCGCGGCCAAGCCGGAAACCCGAACGCCGCCGACCAGGTATTGCCCCCTTCCAAAACCGACGGAGCCACCCGAACTGAAGGGTGACGCGGCACATCATTGAGGTTGAACCCCGCCCTGCCCTTGGGCAGCGTTTCGCCCATGGCGTCCACCCTTTCGGAATACATTCAAGCACTGCCGATCGTCGACGTGCACGAGCATCATCTCCCCGAGCTGTTTCACCAGCCGAACGTCGGCCTGCGGGAAGTGCTCCAACAAAGCTATGCCGGATGGGCCCAAGCCCGTCCCTACACGCTCCCCGGCGAAACGCGCGACGTCGATCCCATGCTTGCGCAACCGGCACCCGCCTCGTGGGAATGGCTCGATTGCTTCCTCTCCCACCACGGCAGCAATGCCTCCGTGCGCAGCCTGCTCGCCGCACTCGCCAAACTTTACGGCCACAGCCCCATCACCCGCGAGAACTGGTCCGCCCTCGACGCCGCCATCCGCACGCAACATCACCGTCCCGCCGGCCCCGCCGAAATCCTCCGCCGCGCCGGGATCCAACAGGTCATTACGGATGTCTACACCGATCCACTCTGCGACGCCCGCGCTGCATTCGGCCCGCACTACCGATCGGTGTGTCGAATCAACGCATTCGCCTGCGGCTGGCATCCCACCTCCCGCGATCACAATGGCAACCAGGCTCATGTCCTCCTCCAACGCCTCGGCCACACGCCGACCACCTTCGAAGGTTACCTCGAGGCCCTCACCCATGTGGTCGACTCGCTGAACGACCGCGGCCAGGTAGCGCTGAAGAACGCTCTCGCCTACGACCGCGCCATCGACTTCGACGAACCCAACGAAGAACCCGCCCGCCGGGCCTGGGGCCAGCCCAACCCGTCGCCAGCCGAGCGCAAGGCGTTTGGCGATTTGGTCGTCGACCGATTCTGCCGCCTGGCCGGAGAGCGCGACATTCCCATTCAAATGCATCTGGGCACCGCGTTGATCCGCGGCTCGCATCCGCTTCAAGCGGCCGGCTTGATCGAACGTCATCCCCGCACGCGCTTTCTGCTCATGCACCTCGCCTACCCCTGGAGCCGCGATCTCTTGGGCATGGCGTTCGTCTACCGCAACATCTGGCTCGACCTGACCTGGGCACCCCTGCTGAGCCCGTCTCATTGCCGCCTCGCGCTGCACGAAGCGATCGAGATCCTGCCGGACGAATCCCGCTTGATGATCGGCGGCGACAACTGGCATGCCGAGGAATCCTTCGGCGCCATGCAAACGTTCCGGCGAATTCTGGCCGAGGTGCTGGAGGAAAAGGTGCGCAGCGGTTACTTCGCCGAGTCCGACGCGCGCCGGCTCGCCGGGAAAATCCTCCACGCCAACGCCGCGAATTTTTTCCGTATTGCTGCCGTTCCGGACTCAGACAATTCCCTTGCCCTGATTTAATCCTCTCGAAAAAAATCGCCTTCAAAATCGCCTTCATCATGCAACCGACGCCCCAGCTCGAGTTCGCGCTGACATCCGCCTCCAAACCCACCGCATCCGACGGCTTGGCGACCTGGAGAAACGAGCGCGACGCAGCCGCGCGTCAAGCAGCCGCCGACTTGGGCATGCCCATCGGACGATCGGTGGAAATCTGGCTCCGCGGCGGCATCCGCCTTCGCGGGATCCTCCGTCTTCACGAAAGCGTGCTGGTCGTGGAGGAACGCGGCGCCTGGAAGCTTCAGCTGGCCATCGACAACACCACCTTCCGCCCCGACGAAGTCGAGTCCTGTGTCCGCCTGGACTAATGCTAATCCAGGACGATTCTCATTGATGGCTTACTCGTTCCGCTAAGAACACGAACCATGACGCCGTATCGGGTCGGTTCCAGCGCCAACGGCGCGCCATCTCTCAGCCCAGCCCAGCGGGCTGGGTTAGCAATCGAGCCATTCAGCCGGCGGCCTGAAGGGCCGCGAGCCGGCGACGGTTTGTCGCCGTTCGGCATCGACTCATTCGCCGCAGGAATTGCCGCCGATCCCCGCTACGACACCGGATCTAAGTGCGCTACGTATGGGATCGAACCTCTGACGAGCCCCTTGGTCGCGGCCCTTCAGGCCGCAGGATGAATGATTCACTCGCTAACCCAGCCCGTTGGGCTGGGCTGAGAGATCGCGCGCCGTTGGCGCTGGGGTGACTGCGAAAGCACTTCCGCCCTTCGATGGACTCGACCGCATCACTCGGAGCGAATTTCCGAAACGCATGAGGCTGCGAACCCGCGACCGGTGCACGCAGTCCGCCGGTTCATTTCTCGTGGGCAGGTCAAAAAGGAACGGGGGGTTTCCCATCGTTTACTGCACTTGTTCCTGCTGCGCGCTCAGCGTTCTCCGCGGTTGGCCAACCGGACTCGTCGCCGAAAGACATACACCACGAACGACCCCAGCCCGGCAAAGCGATAGCCCGGATCGAGATAGTGTTCGATCACATAGAACGCGAAGTAATACAGGCGACAGAAAGCCCAAACGGTGACCCCGAGGTAGAACGCCTGGCGCAATGTGGGCGATTCCAGGAAAGCCAGCGATCCGGCGGCGAGGCCGAGCCCAAGAAAAAGCCAGGCCTTAAGCCAAATCCAACGCGGATTCTTTAGGTCAGTCATGCGCCAACCTCGCCTGCTGTCCACGATCTGCCAAGCGCCGCGTTGCGACGCTGTCCGCCGGAGGTCCGGATAGGTCACCAGGAACGAGTTCATTCGACAGCACCTGCCGGCCGGGCCGGGCTTAATCTTGAGCGCCGCGCCAACTCTTGCATGCTCCATCCAAAGCGGTGCTGCGCCCTTTTCCAAGTTAATGGGAGCGGATCGTCGGCTTATCAGCCGCGTCGCCTGAATTGCGCCTTTCGCCGCCGCACAACGCCCCGTTTCCCGGGCTTTCGCCGTGACACCTCTGTCGCTAATGTGCCTACTCATGCCGTCCGATGGAACGGTGGGCATTTGCAGACCATGCACGACGCACTCTCAGCTGAGGGGTTGGTCAAGGATTTTGGCGGCGTTGCCGCCGTGCGCAACGTCACGCTCACGGTGCGACCCGGCGAGGTGGTCGGCCTGCTCGGCCCCAATGGCGCCGGCAAGACGACGACGCTCCGCATGCTGGTGGGCCTGCTTACGCCCACCGCTGGCCGCGTTCTCATCAACGGCGTGGACCTTCGCGCCCGGCTGATGGAAGCCCGCCGCCACATCGGTTTCCTTTCCGGCGACACCCAGCTCTACCAGCGACTCACGCCACGCGAGGTCCTGCACTACTTCGGACGGCTCAATCGTCTACCCGCCGCCCGCCTGGCCGAACGCATCCCGAAACTGATTCGCGATCTCGACATGGAGTCATTCGTCGATCGCCCATGTCGCACGCTGTCTTCCGGACAGAAACAACGCGCGAACATCGCCCGCGCCTTCCTGCACGAACCCGCCGTGCTCATCCTCGATGAGCCCACCGCCACGCTCGACGTGATCAGCGGCCGGTTCATCGTCGAGAGCATCCGCCGCGAACGCGCCGCCGGCCGCGCGATCCTCTTCTCCACCCACATCATGAGCGAGGTCGAATACCTCTGCGACCGCGTCTACCTCATGCACGACGGCCGCATCGCCGACCACGGCACGCAGCCCGAGCTCTGCGCCCGCGCCGGCTGTCCGAACCTGACCGACACGTTCTTTCATCACCTCAGCAAAGTTCCCGCCTCCTGAGCCATGCGCCCTTCCATCGTCTTCACCATCTTCTGGAAGGAGCTGACCGAAGCCCTGCGGGACCGCATGACGCTCATCGTCGTCGTCGCCCTGCCCATGCTCGTGTATCCGCTGATGATCACCGGCATTGGCAAGCTCCAGCGATCCCAGGCGGCCGACGACGACCGTCGCACCTCGCGCGTCGCCGTCTGGGGCCAGGCTCCCTCGGAACTCCTTGATTGGCTGCGTCGCTCAAACACCGTCACCCTCGAACCTGGGCTCGGGCTGCCCGATGGTCTGCGCCAGCGACTCGCCTCAGCTCCAGCCCCGGCTGCGCAGCCTCTCCACCCTGCTGCCCCAGCCAGGCTAGAGACCAGAGCCAAGGCCACGACCAACGTGACAGCCGAAGCGGAAAAGCCCTTCCTGCTCGCTGCCCGCGACGTCATCAGCCGTCGGGAAACAGACGCCGTCCTGGTCCTGTGGCCCGGGCTTGAGGACGCCATCGCGCGTCATGGACTCGGTTCGATCTCCGTGTATCACGACTCCGTTCGCCCCGCTTCGAAGAAAGCCCAGCAACGCCTCGAATACTCGCTTGAATTGTTCCGGGTTAAGCTCATCGAGCGCCGCGAACAGGAACGCGGTCTCGCCAACGGTTTTTCGTCCGCACTCGATGTCCAGCTTGAGAACGTCGCCCCGCCTGCGCGCCGGGCCGGGCACGCCTTCGGCTTCATCCTGCCATTCGTGCTCATCATGCTGTCGGCCACCGGCGCGCTCTACGCTTCGATCGACCTCACGGCCGGCGAAAAGGACCGCGCCACGATGCAAACCCTCCTTTGCGCACCGGTGCATTCCCTGGAAATCGTCGCCGGAAAATTCCTCGCCGTCTGGTGCATCAGCCTGGTCGCCGCGCTCGCCAACACGATCAGTCTTGGCCTGACCTTCAGCCGGGTGACCGCCGACCTTGGGGGGATCAGCGTCTCGCCCATGACGCTGCTCACCGCCCTGCCCTGCCTGCTGCCGGTCACGTGCACCGTCGCCGCCCTCTTCCTCGCCGTGGCCGTGCTCGCACGCGACGCGAAGGACGCCGGCAATTTTCTCTCCGCCACGCTGATGATTCTGCTCATGCCCATGGGCGTCACGCTTGCTCCCGGGGTGGAGCTCAGTCCCGCCACCGCGTTCGTCCCCCTGGTCAACATCGCGCTGCTCATTCGCTCTATCTTCGTCGGTGAAGCCACCCTCGAACTCACGTTCCTCACGCTGCTGGCCGCCGCCGTCCACGCCATGCTCGCCTTGCTCTTCGCCGCCCGCGTTTTCAATCGCGAACAGGTCCTGCTTGGCGGCAAAGGCGCAATTCGTTCCATCCTCGCGCCGTCCCACGCGCTCGGACAACCGCCCACCCCCGGGATCGCGCTGGCGTTTTTCGCCTTCATCCTCGTGGGCGTATTTTATGGCAGCCTCGGCCTCCAAAAGCTCGGGCTTGTTCCCGCGATTCTGATCAGCCAATACGGCTTCTTCCTCCTGCCCGTGGTCCTCCTCGCGGTCTGGATGAAGTTTCCCCTCCGCGAAACCTTCTCGCTGCGCCGCCCCCGCTGGCAAAGTCTCGTCGGCTGCATCCTGCTCGGCTGCTCCGCCGCTGTCGCCGTGGCTGGCATCACGATGCGACTGCTCCCGGCCCCGGAATCCCTGGTCGAAGGAATGCGGAAAATCCTTCTGCTGGGCGACACGCCCGCCCCGCTCTGGCTCGTCTGGCTGGTCATCGGCCTCACCCCGGCATTGTGCGAAGAAACGGTCTTTCGCGGGCTGATGCTGGGCGGACTTCGCCGACTCGGCATGACCCGCGCCATCGTCATCTCAGCACTGCTTTTCGGACTCGCTCACTCCTCCATTTATCGATTGCTCCCCACGTTCGCGCTCGGCTTGATTTTTGGCTACGCCGTCTGGCGGACGGGCTCGATCTTCTGCAGTATTCTCATCCACGCCCTGAACAACGGCCTCATCGCCACCGCCGTCTACTTCGATCCCATCGCCAGCCGGCTGGACCTCGAACATCTCACCATGGTCCCGTGGAGCTGGACGCTCATCGCCGCCACGATCATGGCCGTCGGACTCTGGCTGCTCCGCCCGCCGATCGGTGGAGCAGCCGTGGCTCAATTGCAACGGATGCAATGACCGCAAACGCCCGGCCCAACGACATTCGATCCGAGAAAAGCGCGATGTAGCAAAGCGAGGACGCTGTGTTTCCATTCACCGACGATCTCGAATCAGCAAAGGACTGGTCGTCCGTCCCGTGCAGCTTGAAGTTGGTGGTAAAATCGCTGACTAGATGCGGCCCCACTGGGAGCGCCGACGTCTCGCCGGCAAAGGGCGGAGCGCTGGATCGATTCGCTGCCGGGTAAACGGGATGAATTCACGACCGGGCCGGCGAGACGCCGGGGAGCCCCGGCACGGGCTTCCGAGGTTGCGGTCCGAGCGTCTCGCGGACTTTCACCAACAGCCTCGAGATGCACCATCGTTCGTCCGATCGGCAACGGCCCTCGCGCCTTCTTTGGGTCATTGCGTCATTGCTTAAATCCCGGCCGCCTCACCGCCCGCGAATAAACTTCACCACCGCGCGCGCCGTCTCATCGTCATCGTGGGTCAACGACAGCATTTCATAGATGTGATTGTCCTTCGGCGTGAAGAAAAGCTGTGAGCTGATCCCGGCCCGAATCAAGGCCGCGTGGAACATCTTCGCCTGAGCGGGCAGGGTTGGATAATCCCATTCGCAGTAGCTCACAAAGAACGGCGGCGCCGGCGCCCGCACCCCCATCAAGGGTGAAGCGTCCCGACGCACGTCGCGCTGCGTGCCGAAGATGGAGGCCATCGCGTCGCCCAGATCCAGGTTGTAAACACCGCTCAGGCTAATCACACCCCGGATCGCCGCCGCGCCCAAACCGTGCGCCCGCAGATAACGGTCGTTGAACACCAGGAGCGACGTCAGATGTCCGCCCGCCGAATGCCCGCCAATGAAGATCCGATTGGTATCGCCTCCTTGGGCCGCAATCTCCCGGACGGTCCACGCCACCGCTGCCGCCGCATCCTCCGCCTGCGCCGGCCACGGCACCTTGGGGGCCAGCCGATAGCTCGGGATCACGGTGAGAATGCCGTCGCGCGCGAAGCGTTGTCCCACCGGCCCGTAGAGCCCACGGTCGCCCGTCCGCCACGCGCCTCCATGCACAAACACAAACACCGGCCACGCCCCAGGCTGGCCCGGCCTGGCTCCGTCCCCACGCGGCACATAAAGATCGAGGCGTTGCTTGGCGGCCACCTCCACGCCCGCCGTCGCCGGTACATATGGAATGTCCTTTCGGACTTCAACCCGAGGCGACGCGACCACGTCGGGCAATTGCAGATCGAACAAGCTTTGTTCCTTGAGCTGGACGGGATTCGAGTAGATCCACGGTCGCCACTCGCCCGCGACCTCCAGCCAGGCCTCCAGCCGATATCTGCCTGGCAATTTGGCCCGGAAGGTCAAGTTCGTGCCATTGGTCTCCGCCACCACTTTGCCTTCGTGCATTAGTCGCTGCCAAGCCGGCACCGGAGTCAGCCCCACGAGCCGGGTCGTCCCCTGCATCGACACGCTCGCGCCCATCGGAAACACGCCCAGGTTGTTCACGGCGCCAAACACGAAACCCGTCGGATCGGCCAGCCAATCGTGCGACACATAGGCATGCCCGTCGCGCAACGCGTGACGAACCTCGTCCTCGGTCAGTTCGCGGGCCAACAGGTGTGTGGTCAGGTTTCGGAAGCTGACTTCATACGGATCAAAGGTCACGCCACCCACCACCACATTCTGATGCGCGTCATTGGCGCCAATTCCGGTCAGCGCCTGCCGGCGCAAGTCGCGATCCCACTTGGCGAATATCTCCGGACGATAGTCGCACCCCGCCGCAAACACCTCGTCCGGCCAACGCGCCAGGCTGTTCGTCAACTCCCGCCAAGCGGGCGGATTGGTCAACGCCATCGTCAGGTGTTCTTCCAGCCGCCGGTCCAGCTTCTGATCGGTGTGGCGATTGACTATCTCCAGGCCGGCATAGCCCCTCGGATCCAGGTCGAGCCGTTCTTCCACATGACAGATAAACTTCAATCCGCCTTCGTCGGTCGACTTTCCGTCGGCGCCGAACCTCGGGAAACGCAGACGCCCATCGGACTCCTCCGCGCCCGCGAGAAACAACACTCCATCGCGCAAGCCACGCCAAGTCTCCGGATTTGGCCCGCGATGATCGGTAAACAGGACAACCTTGACGCCGGTTTTCTTCGCGGCCACCAGCACCTGTTCCCGCGTTCCCAAGGTGTGCTTCGAATCTTCCGCGTGCACATGGATCACCGCCCGAAAATCCGTCAGCGCCGCCAAATCCGGCAACTCCACCCGCTCACGCGCGAAACGTTCCCGCGCTTCATGCGTCGCCTGCAATCGTTCGGGTGCCAGGCGCTCGACCGGCGTCCACGCGCGCCCTGGAAAATCGCTGGCGGCGAGCGGTAGAATCAGGCCGCCGACGACCAACCCAATGCCGACCATCCGGACTCCGCATTTTGGCTTCATGGTTTCATCTCATCACTGCAGAACGTCTCGATGTAGTCTCGTTTACGCACACGCGAATCAAAGGCAAAGTGCCAACGCCCAAGACGGGTATTGCGATCGTAGTAACGCCGGCACTGCACTTCGAGACGCCATGAGTTGGTGTGAGGTGGTGGACGCAACTCAAACTGCAGCCCGCGACCTGGCGCAACGACAGACCCGTGCGATTCGGATTCGAAAACAATCTGCCCACCTTCGCCGGGCTCCTTCCATTTGTCGTCCATCCGAAGCTTCGTGCCACCCATCACCTCCAGGGTGAACGGGCCTCCATTCCGAAGCACGACCCTCCGGGTTACGACGCCGCTCGCGTTGGTCAACTCCGGCCCCACCACCATTGCCACGGGGCCGACCCCAGCCACCGTGGTCGGCGATCGCCAATACAATCTTCCCGCCAACCCAGCAATGGCCAGCGCGACAAGCCAAAGCATCGTGGTCTTCACTTTGGGTCACTCGTCTTCAGACGACTGGTTCAACTCGCGGCCGCCTGGTGGCATCCGCACGTAACCTGACGACAGGATGCCCTCCGCCCCAACGCGGTCGAGCCATTTGTCAGGCTCTCAGTCGTAAGGACGTCACCGGCGTCCATCCGCGGTCCCAAAACCACACTTAGTATTCCCAAAAAAAGCGATTGAACCGCTGATACACGCCGATGGACGCAGATTTCAGAACATCCATCGAGGACTGGGATCTGCGACAATCTATAGATGACGACTTGGCGACGCTGGTGCAACGAAAGCCCCGTCCTTATTATCTGCCTTCATCTGAGTCAATCTGCTGTTTTCCAAGCTTACGCGGGGATCAGGGCCAGTAGTTCGGCCTGGTCGGGTGCAATTAAATGCGGGTGAGGGTGCAAGGCGTTTAGCTCGCGCCCCGCGCGACTCCCTCTCTCCTCAACGGGGAGAGGGCCGGGGCGAGGGGTGAGACGGGCCGTTGGATCACTCGTTTTTAATCACACCCGGCCTGGTCTGCCTGGTCTCCTCGTCCTTGCCGTGGTATCCCGGGCATTGCAATCTCCCCGGCATGCCGCAAATGAACCGACTCGCCCTTCCACGCTTTACCCCAGCCGTCGCCGCGATCATTGCCGCGTTTTCGTCCATGTCGCCATGGGGCGCCACGGCGGCCGAGGTCCGCGAGCCCTACGACACCCAAAAGTCCGAGACTCGTCCGCTGTCCGCCACCGAAGCTGCGGCGCGCTGGCAGTTCCCCGAAGGTTTTCACGTCACGGTGTTCGCCGCCGAACCGGACGTCCGCCAACCGATCGCCATGACCTTCGACGATCGCGGCCGGCTTTGGGTGGCGGAGAGCTATACCTACGCCGAGGTCCGAACCGGCTTCGCTGAGGACCAACGCGATCGCATCGTCATCTTCGAGGATCGCGATCACGACGGACGATTCGATCAGCGCACGGTCTTCCTCGACGGCCTCCAGCGCCTCACCAGCATCGAACTCGGCTTCGGCGGCGTCTGGGCCCTGACCAGTCCCAATCTGGTGTTCATCCCCGATCGCAACGGAGACGATCGTCCTGACCACCCCGCCAGCCCCTCCGAAATCAAACTCGATGGGTTTGAATGGAAGCGGAATCATCACACGGTCGCCAACGGCTTGCGCTGGGGCCCCGACGGGTGGCTCTACGGACGCCACGGCATTCAAGCACCCTCCGCGTTGGGCGCGCCCGGCACTTCCCCGGAGCGACGCGCCCAGATCAACGGCGGCATCTGGCGCTACCATCCCCAGCGTCAAACTGTCGAGATCGTCTGTCACGGCACGACCAATCCCTGGGGCCTCGACTGGAACGCACAAGGCGAACCATTCTTCATCAACACAGTCATCGGCCACCTCTGGCACGTCATCCCGGGCGCGCACTACCGTCGCATGTACGGAAACGATCTCACCCCCAACATCTATGAGGTGATCGAACAACACGCCGATCATGTCCACTGGGCCTCCGGCTTGGAGGACTGGAACAGCTGGCGCCGCGTCGGCACCACGCCCGCGTCATCGGCCGCCGGCGGTGGTCACGCCCACACCGGACTGCTCTTTTACAGCGGCGACAATTGGCCGGCCGAATTCCGAGGCCGCCTGCTCACGATCAATTTCAACGGGCGCCGCCTGAACTCCGACGAAGTCACCCGCACCCCGTCCGGCTCCGGCTACGTCGGGAAACATCGCCCTGATCTCGGTTTCTCGGCCGATCCGTGGTTCCGCGGGATCGACCTGATCGAAGGACCCGACGGCGCCGTTTACATCGCCGACTGGTCCGACACCGGCGAGTGCCACGACGACGACGGCGTGTTTCGCAATTCCGGCCGGATCTACAAGGTCACGCATGGTCGCACGGCTTCACCGCGCGTCGACGATCTCCACCGTCGCAACGGCGCCGACCTGCTTCCGCTGCTCGATCAAGGCACCGAGTTTTACCCGCGACATGCGCGTCGCCGAATTCAGGAATTGGCGGTCAACCGCACGCCCAACGATCCGGCCGTCGCCCAACTCCGGGACGCCCTGCTGGAAAAGTTCAACCAGGCCACCAGCGAGGTCGAACGCCTCCGGACGCTGTGGAGTCTTCACGCGGCGGGAGCCGCCGACGTCGCTTTTCTGCGCGCACAATTGGAGAGCCCGCAGGAGCATGTTCGCGCCTGGGCCATTCGTCTCCTGGTCGACGACCCTGGCGCCGTCGCCACCAACACCGACACCCGGTCGGCGCTGATCGCCCGGGCCACCAAGGAATCATCCGCCTTCGTCCGGCTCGCCCTGGCGTCGGCCTTGCAACGAATCCCGCTGGAGGACCGGGCCGCGCTCGCCCGCCCCCTGCTCCGCCAACGCGCCGATGCCGCCGATCACAACCTGCCCGCCATGCTTTGGTACGGAATCGAACCTCTCGCCGCCACCGATCCCGCACAACTCGCGGAACTGGGATCGATCTGCGAACTACCCCTCACCCGGCGCTGCCTCAGCCGGCGATTGATGCAGGAACGCACCTCGCCGCCGCATCAAGCTGCGCTGGCCGCGTTGCTCAAAGGCGTCGCCACTCAGCCTAAAGTGCACGGGGATATTCTCCATGGCCTGAGCGACGCCCTCAAAGGCCAGCGCCGTCTGTCCGCACCGCCGGGTTGGGCTGCCGTTTCGCCGGCGTTCGCCGCCAATCGAGACCCCGAGGTTCAGGCTTATTTTCGCACGCTCGGCGCCGTCTTCGCCGACCCACAAGCCGCCGAAGCGTTGCGCGCGGCCGCGATCAATCCGGCGCTGCCCATCGATGAACGCCGCACCGCGCTTCGATCGTTGATCGAGACTCGCGACGCCAAGCTGGCCGCCGTGTGCGAACCGCTCCTCAGCACACCCGGGCTCGCGCCGACCGCCGCCGACGGCCTCGCGCTGGAATCCGATCCGGCCCTGGCCGATCGCGTCCTCAGCCAATGGGCGCGCCTCGCTGCAGCCGATCGCGGCGCGGTTTTGAGCAGCCTGCTGTCCCGACGCACCTGGGCGGAACGCGTGCTCCAGGCAATCGGCGATCGACGTATCCCCGGCACCGATCTCACCGCCTTCCACGCCCGCCAGATTCGCGGGTTCAAAGACCCGAAACTCGATCAACAGCTCACAACGACCTGGGGCGCCGCGCGCGAGTCCGGCGCCGAAAGCGCCGCGCGGATCGCCGACTGGAAACGCCGGCTCTCGCCGACCGTGTTAAAAGCGGCGGATCCCGTCCACGGTCGAAACATCTTCAAAACCGTGTGCGGCGCCTGTCACACGCTGAATGGAGAAGGCGCGCGCATCGGCCCCGAGTTGACTGGCAGCGCCCGCGACAATCTGGACTATCTCCTGTCCAACATCGTGGATCCCTCCGCCGTGGTCGCACGCGAGTTTCAAATGGTTACGGTCAACTTGAAGGACGGACGCGCCCTCAGCGGATTGGTCCGCAGCCGCACCGCCGACACCCTTACCCTGCAAACGCTCGGCGAAACGCTGTCGCTGCCGGCGGGTGACGTCGTTGACACCCAGGAGTCAGCCGTCTCGATGATGCCTGACGGTCTGCTGGAGGCATTGCCGGAGGCTGATGTGCGGGCGCTGTTTGCCTATCTGATGAGGAAGTGACGCCGCGCGCCTACCCCTGCAACCGATCCCGCGCCTGACGCACGCTGCAGACGGCTGCTTCCACGGTGTCCGCAGTCGCGGTCAGGTGTCCCATCTTGCGCCCCACCCGCGGCTCGGCCTTGCCGTACAAATGCAACTTCACGCGGGGATCCTCCAGCGCTGCCGCCCAGTTCGGCTCGCCAGGAACCCAGAGGTCGCCCAACAGATTTGCCATGGCCGCCGGCTGCTTCAGATCAGTCGCCCCCAACGGCAGCCCGCACACCGCACGTACCTGTTGCTCAAACTGGCTCGTCACGCAGGCGTCAATGGTCAAGTGCCCGGAATTGTGCGTGCGCGGCGCCAGCTCGTTGACCAGCAAACGCCCGTCCCGAGTCACAAACATTTCGACCGTGAGCAATCCGACGACATCGAGCTTTTCCAGAATGCCCCGGGCGAGTTCGTTGGCCTCGCGCGAAAGCCGGTCCGGCACCGCCGCCGGCGAAAAGGTCACATCGAGAATATGCCGATGATGCGTGTTCTCAAAAACCGGGAACGCCTTGAACTCGCCGCCCAACGTCCGCGCCCCCACCACGGACACTTCCTTCTCAAAGTCGACGAACGCCTCGTAAATTCCGTCCGCTCCGCGCAGGGCGGCGACCGCAGCAGCCAACTGTCCAGGCTCGGTCAATTTCTGTTGCCCCTTGCCGTCGTAGCCGAAGTCCGCGGTCTTCAACACGCCGGGCAGCCCCAACTCGCGCACGGCTGATTCCAAATCGAGCGCGGTCACGACCTTTCGAAACGGCGTCACCGGAAAGCCGTTCGACGCGAGAAAGGTTTTTTCGCGCAACCGGTTTTGGGTCACGTGCAACACCTGGCCGTCCGGCCGAACCGGCACGAACTCCGCCACCGCTGCCGTGGAGGCTGCCGGCACGTTCTCAAATTCGAACGTCACGACCTTCACCCCCCGCGCAAATTCCCGCAGACGATCCAGATCATCGTAGCGACAGGCGAATTCGAGGTCGCCGATCTGGCCAGCCGGCGTGTCGTTGTCCGGGGAAAAAATGTGAATCCGATAGCCGAGCTCACGCGCGGCGATCGCGAACATGCGTCCCAGCTGCCCGCTGCCGAGCACGCCAATGGTTGCCCCCGGCAGAATGGCTGCCGCCTTGCGTCCGTTCGCGTTCATGACTCAGGCCTTCTCCCCCGGCACACGATTCGCCAGCACCCGCGCTGTTTGCGCCTGACGAAACCGATTGTAAGACGCCCGAAACCCCGCGCTTTTCACGCCGAGGATGGCGGTCGCGAACAGAGCCGCATTGATCGCGCCTGCCTTGCCAATGGCCAGCGTGCCGACCGGCACTCCCCCCGGCATTTGCACAATCGACAGGAGCGAATCGATTCCCTTCAGCGCCTTCGATTCCACCGGCACACCGAGCACCGGCAGAACGGTCTTGGCGGCGCACATGCCAGGCAAATGCGCAGCCCCGCCAGCACCGGCAATGATGACCTCAAGCCCGCGACCGGCCGCGGCGGCTGCATACTCGAACAGAAGATCGGGCGTTCGATGGGCCGAGACCACGCTGGTCTCGAACGGCACGCCCAGTTCCTCCAGGGTACTGGCCGCGTGCTGCAACGTCTCCCAGTCGGACTGACTGCCCATGATTATCCCAACAAGCGGTTTGGCTTTGGTCTTTGCGCGCACGCCAAAGACTTAAGCCAACCCCCCACCGGAATGCAATGCTTGGCCGGGGCCACGGAGAACAATGACGAAGGACGAAGGACGAAGGACGAAGGACCAATGACCAATGACCAAGCAAACGGCGGCCGGCCAACTGAATCGTTCCGGCTAAGGCCGGGCGGAGGCGCCTTGGCGAACCGGCGTGGCGTAATTGGACTTTTGGGCATCGACGCGTCCTTCGTCCCTCGTCCTTCGTCCTTCGTCCTTCGTCCTTCGTCCTTCGTCCTTCGTCATTCGTCATTCGTCATTCGTCATTCGTCATTCCTCATTCGTCATTCGTCATTCGTCGGTCACCCGTCTTTTCCCCCTCCGCATTGCTCATTTGTAATTTGGCCGGGCTTGACGACTTGCCGGCTTTTGCCTACTGGAAAGTCCACATGAGCACTGTTGAGAAACATCATTTTCAGGCGGAGACCGAGCGATTGCTCGAAATTGTCATCCACTCCCTCTACACCGATCGGGAGATCTTCGTCCGCGAACTGATCTCCAATGCCGCGGATGCGTGCGAAAAGCTGCGTTTCCTCCAATCTTCCGGCGAAACGATTCATCAACCCGACGTCGCCCCGAGCATCTCTCTGGCCTCAGACGAAACGGCCGGGACCCTGACGATTACCGATACGGGCGTCGGCATGACCCGCGCCGAGTTGGTGGAGAATCTCGGCACCATCGCCCACAGCGGCACCAAGGCTTTTCTCAAGCAACTGGCGGACGACAAGCGAGCCGATGCCAAATTGATTGGCCAATTCGGCGTGGGCTTCTACTCGGCGTTCATGGCGGCCGGCAAAGTGGAGGTGTTTACCCGTTCCGCCCGCGGCGATGAAGCGGGCTGGCATTGGACCAGCACCGGGGCCGGCGGCTACGAAATCGAAACCGGCGGCGACCTGCCCCGCGGCACCCGCATCGTCCTTCACTTGAAGGACGACGCGAAGGAGTTCGCCGGGAAACACCGCCTGGAATCGATTATCAAGCGCTACTCGAATTTCGTTCCCGTGCCCATCGAGCTGAACGGTGAACGACAGAACAAAGTTCAGGCCATCTGGGCCCGCTCCAAATCGGAGATCACCGACGCCGAATACAACGAATTCTATCACTACCTCGGCCACGACGCCGACGATCCGCTGCTGCGTCTCCATTTCACGGCCGACGCGCCGCTGGCCATTCAATCGCTCGTCTTCGTCCCGGCGCGCAACTTCGAGTCGCTCGGCCTCGGCCGGACGGAGTCCGAGGTAAACCTCCACTGTCGCAAGGTCCTGATTCAGGCGAAGGCGAAGGGCCTGTTCCCCGAATGGCTGCGCTTCCTCAAGGGCGTCGTCGACAGCGAAGATCTCCCGCTCAACATCTCGCGCGAGACCATGCAGGACTCAGCTCTGATGCAAAAGCTGAACAAGGTGCTGACCGGTCGGTTCCTCAAGTTCCTGGAGGAACAAACAACCAAGGACGCCGCCGGCTACGAAAAGTTTTACGAACAATACAATCGGTTCCTGAAGGAAGGCGTGGTCACCGACTACAGCCACAAGGATGCACTCGGCAAACTCCTTCGCTACGAATCGTCCGCCCTGGAGAAAGGCAAGCTGACCAGCCTGGCCGAATACGTCCAGCGACTGCAGCCCGATCAGAAGGAGATTTACTTCATCGTCGCGCCCAACCGCGAATCGGCCGAATCGAGCCCCTACTACGAGGTCTTCAAGGCCAACAGCGTCGAAGTTCTCTTTGCGTTCGATCCTTGGGACGAACTGGTGATGGACCATCTCCACGAGTTCGAAGGCAAAACAATCCGCCCGGCGGAGAAGGCCGATTTACAAGTCACGACCCCGCAGGCCGCCGATCAGCGTCTGACCGACGAACAAGCCAACGCATTGTCCGGTTGGCTGAAGGAATCCCTGGGCGCACGAGTGCAAGCCGTCCGCGCCTCGAAGCGATTGGTCGGCAGCCCGGCAGTGATCATCGATACAGATCCCTACAGCGCCACGTTGCGTCGCATCGCGCGCGCCGCACGTCCGAACGAGCCCAAGCCGGAACCCAAACTGGATCTCGAGATCAACCCGGCGCATCCGATCATCACGCGGCTCGAAGCCATGCGCCAGGCCGATGCCGCGCTGGCCGCCCAGGTGTCCGAACAAATCCTCGACAACGCCAAAGTCGCCGCCGGCCTGTTGGAAGATCCCCGCGAGATGATCGGCCGCCTGAATCAATTGCTCGAGAAACTACTGCTCAAGTCGTAGAGCAAAGTTCTTGAACCGCAGATAAACCCAGATAGGCGCAGATGGGGAACAGCCCATCAAGGGTCTTGACCTGCGTTAGCCCGTAGGCATGACCCGAACCGTCGCGTGCGACCATCCACTCCAAACCCTGGTCTTTATCTGGGTTCATCCGCGTCCCTCTGCGGTTAAAATCCCAAGCCGGCGGCGTAACGCGCGGTTTTGCGCGCCACCCGGGCACTCGACAAACCGTTCACCCCGGCCCTAATGTCCGCCCGATGCACGTTGTGAACCGTCCCCTGGTCATCGCCGGCCGTGAGTTCCAGTCCCGATTGTTCGTCGGGACCGGCAAGTTCTCCTCCCCCGAAGCGATGCGGGATGCCTTGGTCGCCAGCGGAAGCCAAATCGTCACCGTGGCGCTGCGCCGGGCCGATCTCAGCGGCAAGAAGGATCCATTTGCGAACATCCTCGAATTCATCGATCCCGCCCGTTACCTGATCCTGCCCAACACCAGCGGGGCCATGAACGCCGAGGAAGCGGTTCGCCTCGCGCGCCTCGCCGCTGCGGCCGGCCTGCCCAAATGGATCAAGCTCGAGATTCATCCCGACCCCCGCTACCTCCTGCCCGACCCGGTCGAAACGTTTCAAGCCGCGGTGCAATTGGTGAAAGAAGGTTTCACCGTCCTGCCCTACATCAATGCCGACCCCGTCCTGGCCAAGCGCCTGCAGGAAATCGGCACGGCCACCGTGATGCCCCTCGGCGCACCCATTGGTTCCAACCGCGGCGTCCAAACCCGCGACCAAATCCGCATCATCATTGAACAGGCCACCGTGCCCGTCGTCGTCGACGCGGGGCTCGGTGCCCCGAGCCACGCCGCCGAAGCGATGGAGCTGGGTGCCGACGCCGTGCTCATCAACACCGCGATCGCCATCGCGGACGACCCCAACCGGATGGCGACCGCCTTCCGCATGGCGGTCGAAGCCGGGCGCGCCGCTTACGAGATCGGCCTCGGGCCGGCTCTGTCCACGGCCAGTGCCACGAGCCCGTTGACCGGGTTCTTGGCTGAAAACAAATGACGGAAGCGAGCCCATGACCACCAGCCTCCCCACCTCCCGGGTCAAGCATCTCCTCACCGCCGCGAGTTCCCGGCGCATCCTGGTCGTCGGCGACGTCATGCTCGACCAGTTTCTCTGGGGCCGCGTCGCGCGCATCTCGCCCGAAGCTCCGGTGCCCGTCGTGGATTTTGAGCGCGAGAGCTTCATGCCCGGCGGCGCTGCCAACGTGGCGCGAAATCTGTCTGCCCTCGGCGTTGCCACCGAACTGTTCGGCGTGATCGGCAAGGACCACGCCGGCCACCAACTCAAGTCGCTGCTCGCGGAGGAAAAGGTCGCCGGCAACGGCCTGATCCAGGCGCCAGATCGACACACCACCATCAAGACCCGCATCGTGGCCCATCAACAGCAGGTCGTGCGGGTCGATCGCGAAACCCGCGGCGACCTCAACTCCAGCGCCACGCGCCGCTTGCTCGCCGCCTTCGCCGACCGGCTGCCCGGCGC
The DNA here is from genome assembly GCA_044230345.1 of Limisphaerales bacterium. Lineage (GTDB taxonomy): Bacteria > Verrucomicrobiota > Verrucomicrobiia > Limisphaerales > JADJPG01 > JBGARF01. Next base: position 133,225 of record JBGARF010000011.1, on the reverse strand, counting down.
CGACGGCGTCATCGTCGGCGACTACGGCAAGGGCGTCGTGACCCAGAGTGTCCTCGATGATCTCAAGCGACTCTGCCACGCACGCGGAGTGTGGTTGAGCGTCGATCCGAAGCCGGTGCATCATCTCAACCTGACTGGCCTTTCCCTGATCACACCCAACCGCAAGGAAGCCTTCGAGCTGTCCGAACTGGCGGACGAAACCCGCGATCCGGATCCATTACGCGACATCAATCTCGTCCGCACCGCCGGCCGTTTGCTGAACGAACTCTCGCCCGCGCTTCTGCTCATCACGCTCGGCGAATCCGGCATGCTCCTTTGTCGCCGCAGCGAAAAACCAATCCACATCCCCACCGTGGCGCAGGAGGTGTTCGACGTGTCCGGCGCCGGCGACACCGTCATCGCCTCGTTCACCATCGCCATCGCCGCCGGGGCTTCGCCACTCGAAGCCGCCATCTTCTCCAATCACGCCGCCGGAGTCGTCGTCGGCAAGATCGGCACCGCCACCGTCACGCCCGACGAATTGCTGGCCAGTTTTCCTCGATAACCAGAGCGGGGGATCAGTTCTCAGTTCTCAGTCCGCAGTCCACAGTCCACAGTCCACAGTCCACAGTCCACAGTCCACAGTCCACAGTCCACAGTCCACAGTCCACAGTCCGCAGTCCGCAGTCCACAGTCCACAGTCCGCAGTCCGCAGTCCGCAGTCCACAGTCCACAGTATCCAGCGGCTCATCGGCTACACTGGAAGCAGAATTTTCGGACCGCACCGACCACCGACCACCGACCACCGACCACCGACCACCGACTGAAAACTGAGAACTGAGAACTGAGAACGGTGAACTGACTACTGTTCCCCGGCCAAGTAGATCCCAAACCACCGCTGGCTGGCGCGAATCGAGCCGGTCACTTCAAATTCGACGGTGCCAGCGCCGGCCAACGCTTCCGGGATTTCCAATACGAGCGAACCGCAGCTGTCCTGGCTGTTCGCTTCGCGCACCTGATAACTCATCCGCACGCGGCCATCGGAGCTGACCCAGTCCTGATCGGCGAGGGTCACGTCGAACGCCACCGGCGACCCACCATTGACCTTCAACGTGAATCCGCCCGCGGGTTGGGCCTTGTGCCCCATGGCCGCCGGAAACAAAAAGGTCAGGCGACCGGCGGCTGCCCTTGCTCCGGGCCCGGGTCGAGCCTTCCAAACGAGTCGCTCCTGTCCGGCGTTCTGCCGGCAATAAGCCAGCGGCCAGCGGCCGAGCCAGCTGGGATATGGCAAACGTTCAACGGTTTGAATCACCTCGATACCGGTCGCGGGTCCGAGTTGAGCCCACGCCCGGCGCGCCTGACCCATGGAGGCAGCGTCGGCCTGGCCAAACACCGCCGGCTCCGTCCTTTTCAACCACGCAATCAAATCAGCCATATCCTGCGGAACCATCCCCTGCTCCAAACCTTCGGGCATCAGCGAAACGGCACTCGCCCGAACCTGCTTGAGATCAGAACGCAGAATCGTCTCCCGAATTCCCCCCGCCTGAACCACAGTCAAGCTGCTCGCCGTTTCGTGACGGACAATCCCGCTCAGGCTCCGACCGTCGCCGGTCTCGACCATGTAAGCCAAGAAGTTGGGATTGATCGCCGCGTTCGGATCGAGAATGGCCACCAGAAAATCCGACACGTCCTTGCCCGCGAACTCGCCGAGGTTCGGCCCGACATCGTGGCCTCGCCCATGGACGGCATGGCATGGCGCGCACAACCGGTCGAAAACCGCCACGCCTCGTTCGCCCGATCCGGTCAAGGCTGACACTCCGGAGAACTTCTGTCGGACCGCCACGCGGTCCTGGCCGGAGGACGACGCGAACACCTTGGTCGCGCGCTGGCGCGCCGCGTCGTCGCGTTGATTCAGCAACCGCTGGCGTTGCGACGGGCTGATTTCGCTGACGCGAACCTGGTCGCGCTCCAACGCATCCAGCAACCGTTCCGTCCAGGACGGACGGCTCAGCAAGGCGTCAACGACGCTACCCCGCAAGGAAGGGGCGAGAGTGTTCCAGCCGGCAATCCAACGCTCGCCGGGTTCGGCCCGCTGGCTTCGCGCCAGCGCGGCCACCGCCGCCGGATGCGAATCCACCAGCTCATTGGAGGCGAGCACCGCATTCAGCACTTTCATACCTACTTCGGTGTCAGCCGCGCCTAACAATCCAATCACCGCCTCACGCTGCACACGGTCGGTTCCGCCGGCCGTAGCCAGCTCGCTCGCCGTTTCGAGCAATCGCTCCAGGCGCGGGAGCGACGCCGCTCCGCCCGGGCCCAGTTCAGAGCGAACCGATGTCAGTGTCTTCTGCTGCTTTCGCAAAGCCTCGATCAGGCTGCGCACCGCTTCAATGCGCCACGGCTCCAGTGTCGTCACCGCTCCGGACGCCGGGCTGCCCTCACTCGGGGCCGTGATCGCCGCCAGCACTCCCGCCAGATTGGAACCGCCTCCCGCCCCCAACGACGTGGCGGTCAAACGCCCCACCCAATCGCTCTTGCTCATCGCGCCCTCCGACCGAGAAACCACCGACTCCAGCAACTCCGTGGCGCGCGGCGCAGCCGAACTCAGGATCGCGGCCTGCAACCAACGATCGGCTCCGGGCATCAGGTCGATAAGGGCTCGCGTCCCCTGCACCGTCGGCCATTCGCCCAAGGTCAGCGCAGCTTGGAACCGAACCGAAGAGTCACGGTCAGCCGCGGCCGCCAACAAAGCCACGGGCAATTCACCGCGCGCCGTGCCCGAAGCCATCCGTGCCTCGACCAATCGCAGCGCAAGCGTTCGCACCCTCGGATCAGAGTCCCTCAACCCCAACGTCACCAGGCCCGACTTCTCGCCAATCAGGGCCAGCGCCTGCGCCCGCACCGCTGGAGAGGAAGCCCGAACTAATTGAGCCATGCTTCGCATGCCCCCAGGCGCCGGCGCTCCCGCAGCGGGGCGGACATCACCGGACGCGGGCAGATCCCCCTGAAACCGATCTTCCCTCGGCAATCCGCGCGCGATCAACTCCCGGTGCACCAAATCCCGCATCGGCCCATTCGGTGTGTTCAGCGCGGCCACCAGCGTCTGATCGTCGACCTTCTTGAGATCGCGCAGCGGACGCAGGTCCACTCCCCGGCGCGAAATCCGATAGATACGTCCGCGATCCGCACCCGCCCGAACATCGAGTTCCTTCAAACGTTCCGGCGGAATCCAGCGCGGATGCTCAACGACGAACCGGTACATATCCACGACATAGAGCGCGCCGTCGGGGCCCGTCCGCACTTGCACCGGACGAAACCAATTGTCGGAGCTCGCGAGAAATTCACCGCGTTCATCCCCCGGAGCGCGATGCCCGGCGAAGGTGACACCGTCCGGCTCCAGCACCAACCGACGAACCAAGTTGTGCACCGGCTCGCAGATGAAGGCGTTGCCGTGATATTGCTCGCCCAGTAAATCATCCCGATAAATATCCGGCCCGCACGCGCTGGTCACGATGTTCGCCATCTGCGGATCATTGAACCGCGTCAGCGTTGGCGACGCCGGAAAAAGTCGGTTAATGTCCGCTCCGCGAGCAACCGACACCCTGGGCTCCGGATACGCGACGTGCGAGTTGCGCCGCAAATAGTGATCGGGAAGCGGGTAGTGCCACAGCAACGTGCTGTTGTCATTGCCGAACCACTGGTCAAATTCGTCGCGCACGCGGCCCATCTGGCTGATGCCCGACACCGCCTCCAACTCCCCTGTATCCGGCCGATAACGAAAATCGCGGCCGCTCAGTTCCACTTCCCGAATGACTTTCCCATCGGGCGCCAGCACCTTGACCTTGCCTCCGAACAACCCGCTGCTGCCGTGCAGCCAGCCGTCGAGGCCCCACGTGAATCCGTTGACTCGCGCCTGAAAGTTGTGCGTCGCGAATCCGGTGACATTGGTCCGCAGCACATCCGCGTGGCCATCGCCGTCGATATCGACCGCATAGAGAATGTTCGGCGCCGCACAAATCAGCGCACCGTCGCCCCACGGAAAAACGCCCGTGGGAAATGGAATGCGATCGAGGAAGATTGTCGAACGCTCAAACTGACCGTCGCCATCCGCATCGGTCAAAACTTTGATTCGTCCACCGGGAGTAAATCCGCCGGGTGGCTCGCGCACCGGCTCGCCGTATTTGCGATCGACATCGGGTGGCGGATTCATCCCCGAAGGATAATCGTTCATCTCGCAAACCCAGAGCCGACCGCGTGCATCCCAGTCGATGGCAACCGGCGACTGCACCATGGGTTCGGCGGCGACGAGCCCGATTTGCAGCTCCTTCGCCAGCTGGAATCGTGCGAGGGCGTGACGTGGGCTAAGCGGGTCCGGTCGCTCGGCTCTTTCCGGATTTGCGCGAAAGGTCGCTGGAACAAGGTCGCGAACGGTGCCGACGATTCGATCCTCGGCGTTGGTCGAGATCCGTGCGGGGCGGTCGTAATACCAGAGCGAATCTTCCGCTTCGTATCCGCCCTCCGCCAGGATTCGACGCGACGGAATGTAGCAGGGCACGTAGTTGGCATAGGCGCTCACCCAGAGGCGGGAGCGATCGAGCTCCCGTTTCAGGCGCAGCGCATAGTCGACCACCACTTCACCCGGCAGGAAGACCATGGACAGATCGTCACCAAAGCTCCAGGTCGTGATCGGGTAGTAAAGACCGTTCGGCAGCGCTTCACCGCGATCCAGGCGCGCGAGCCACTTCTTTGCGTGGTAACCCACGATCCCGCTGTTCGTGCTGCGGGCGAGCCATTGATCGCGGGTGAAGTGCGGACCAAACGGCAGCTCGATCTCTTGTGCCTTCGCCAATGGCATGATTTCCAGCGGCGAAAAGTTCAGCCCGAGCAGGCGCTTCACTTCCGAACCAATCTCACCTCCATGCTGCCGGGCCAGGGCCAGACCAAAGTCCGCGCCGCCGCGAGGCGACGGATTCGCGTCCGCGCCACAGCCAATCGTCACCAGCGCGACGGCTCCCGGCGCCACCTGTTCAATCGCCTCCTGAGCGAAGCCGGCCCAGTCGCCGCAGGCGCGATTAAACTCGCCGCCGATCGTGGTGCAGTGACAGGCGTAGTTGGCGACCAACGCCATCAATCCTCCGTCCGCCCGCTCGGCCTTCAACACCGGGAGCGCCTGGTCCACAAGCCCGCCTTGCGTGCGTCGATTGCCGGCGAAGCCGGCCTTGCCTTGGGTCCAGGAAAGGCGTCCGGGTTGCCTCGCCCGCAGAGCCGCGAGCGCGACCGTTTCCAGCCGGGCGATCAGGTTGGTTGTGTAGCGATCGATGGCCCCCTGCTCTGCTGCGGTCAGATCCTGGACAAAGATGTTCGGCGCCCAATCCTTGGTGGCTGGCGCGCTGTGCGTGTGGGAACTGGCGATGACCACGCACCCTGGCCCCAGCCCGGCTGAGCGTTCGAGCCGGCGCCGGACCTCGCGCCAGGTCCCTTCGGACACACCGCAGTTATCGAGGGTGATGAGCACCAGCGGACCACCAGGCCGGGCCGCCGACCGATCCCCGCCGATGGCCAGGGCCTTGGCCCACAGCTTCTGTTCCACGCCCTGGTGCGACATTTTTCGCGAGGCGTACCCCGTCAGGCGAATCGGTTCCGTCGGCGTGACATCGACGCGGGCCGCGCCCAACGGCATCAAGACCGGCTGGTCCGGCCCCGGAGCAGCCGAAAGCAGAACTGTCGTGAACAGGCCAAACGAAAACACGACAAGACGGGCCGCGGGCGAAAAGCGCATATGCTGGTTCAACAATTGGCCGACGTTCGAGTTGAGGATTCGCCCGACATTCAGCCCGGCGGCAACCCACTGTCAAGGCGGGCTCCGGCGCCTTTTCATTCGACAACCACCACCGGGCCACGACAATCGCGTCCCATGTTTCGCCCGTGCATCGATCTGCATGAAGGCCGCGTCAAACAAATCGTCGGCGGCACGTTGAGCGACGATGCGTCGTCGCTGCGGACCAATTTTGTTTCTGACCGGTCGGCTGCCTGGTACGCGGATTTGTATCGTCGTGACGGACTGACCGGTGGCCACGTCATTCTCCTCGGCCCCGGCAACGAGTCCGCCGCGCGCGAGGCGCTCGCGGCGTATCCCGGCGGAATGCACGTCGGGGGCGGCATCAACGCCGACAACGCACGGGGCTGGCTGGACGCGGGTGCATCGCACGTGATTGTGACCTCTTGGGTGTTCCGCGACGGCGCATTGGATGCAGACCGGCTGCGCACGTTGGTTGGCGTTGTCGGGCGTGAGCGACTGGTGCTGGATCTGAGTTGTCGGCGTCGGGGCGGGGATTACTTCGTGGTCACGGATCGCTGGCAGAAGTTTACCCAGCTGACTGTAGCGCGGGAAACGCTGGAGGCGCTCAGTAACCACTGCGCCGAGTTCCTGATTCACGCCGCGGACGTGGAAGGGCTTTGCCGGGGGGTCGACCTGGAGTTGATCGAGCGTCTCGCGGTTGCTTCGCCCATCCCGACGACCTACGCGGGCGGCGCGCGATCGCTGGCAGACCTCGAGACCGTGACTCGGATCGGCCAAGGGCGGATCGACCTGACGATCGGTTCCGCCCTGGACATCTTTGGCGGGAGCGGCGTGACCTACGCGGACTGCGTGGCGTTCAACGCGGCGAGGAAGTGATTGCACCGGCACCTTCGGCGAGCGTATAACCGCCCGCCAGGAGGTCGCATGCAGCACGAGAATCAAGGGCAGGAGGGGAGCGAACGATCGGTCGGATCCGACCGATCGGACCGATCCGACGGATCGGACCGATCCGGATCCCGCTTACGAGCCAGCGGCGGTTATCGCCAACTCCGCAGCTATCAAGTGGCGACCGTGATCTACGACGCCACGGCAACATTCTGCGAGCGGTTCGTGGATCCCAGATCGCGCACGCGGGACCAGATGGTCCAAGCGGCGCGCAGCGGCCGACAGAACATCGCGGAAGGGAGCCGAGCCGCTGCGACCACCAGCCAGACCGAACTGCGCTTGATCAACGTGGCACGGGCGAGCCTTGAAGAGTTGCTCCTGGACTACGAAGACTTCCTGCGGCAGCGCAAGCTCCCCGCGTGGACCAGGGAAAGCCCCGAGATCCGGGAGGTGCGGGCGGCTGGGCGGACGGATCCGACCGATCCGACGGATCGGACCGATCCGACCGCTCACTACCAGCTCTACGCCCGCTGGCTTGAACACTCGAACCCGGCCGTGGTAGCGAACACCTTGATCTGCCTGATTCACCAGGCGAACTACCTCCTCGACCAGCAGATCAGCGCGCTGGAAAAGGCGTTCGTCAAGGAGGGCGGCTACAGCGAACAGCTGGCGACAACTCGCCTCGCGGAACGCCGCAAGCAGCAGCAACCCCCTTCCTCTGGACCCGCCTGCCCGCTCTGCGGCCAGGCCATGGTCCTGCGGACGGCACGCAAGGGCACCCAAGCCGGAAGCCAGTTCTGGGGTTGTTCCGCTTATCCGGAATGCCGCGGTACGCGGAAGGTTTGATCCGACCGATCGGTCCGATCCGTGCGCTACCCCACGAACCGCGGCTCGAACACCGGCCCGAGACCGTGCTTGCGCAGCAGCTCTACGAACTTGGCGAGCCCCCGCTTCTCGTCCGCGCCCAGGTGATAGTGGATGTGCCAGCTGAGGTAATCGCGGCGAAACTCGGCGGTGAACTCCGTCCGGTGGTTGATCAAATACTCGAGCGTCTCCAAGCCAAACACTTTGGCTTCACGCAAAACCTTGCGAATCTCCGTCGTGTCGGCCGCCCGGCGCAACGCCCACACGGCATACACAAACGGAAGCCGGGTCAACTCCATCCAGGCCGAACCAAGGTCCCAGACCTGATGCTCGTGCGGGTTAAGCACAAACTTCAGCGCCGGATCACCAATGAGCAGCACCGCATCATGGAAGGCGGCATCGTCGTAATTCATCAACGGACGCAGTTCGGGCCTCAAGCCTCGCTCCGCCAGCAATACCTTCAGCAGGTTCACGCTGGTCAGCGACGCCGGGTCGCAAAAGATAAGCTCGGTTTCGTCCAGGGGCCGTCGATGCGCCAGGAACACGCTCTTCACCTCCCCGAGGGAGGCCACCGCCACGCCGTCAAGAATGTCGTAGCCATCATGGAGCAACGGTTCCGTCACACTGACCAAGGCGGCGTCGAGCCGACCTTCACGCAGGAGCTCGGCCAGTTTTACGGGCGGCGCCAGGACAATCTGATCCTCAATTCCACGGGTCAGCGGCACTGCGTTGAGGTATGGCACGGAACCGATGCGCAGCGGGGCCAGCGGAATTTCGGCCAACTCCTGCTCGTGCAGTCGCGCCGACAGAACCTTTTCTCGTGCCACTCGGCGCGCGAGTTCGTCGGCCGACTCCTGCCCGGCCATGCGCAACCGCGGAATTTCGCCTGGGTTCATCAGGTGATGGGAGCAACCTCGGCCGGGTTGGACGGAGCGCGATCGGCGCCAGCTTCTGGCGACGCCACCTCCGGCCACACCTTCAGCGGTTCATAAAATGTGTTTCGCTGCACCGGCACGCGGCCGGTCTCGCGAATGGCCTTTACCATGTCGGCCTCGGTCTGCAACTGCGGTCCCTGGCTGCCGGCCATGTGAAAGATGTGTTCCTCGATAATCGTGCCGTGCAGATCGTCCGCCCCGTAGCTAAGCGCCACCTGCGCCAGCTTCATGCCCAGGCCGACCCAATACGCCGTGACATGATCGAAATTGTCGAGATACAAACGGCTGACCGCAATCGTGCGCAGGCAATCGAACCCAGTCGGCGGGGTGCGCACCGGGATATCATTGTTCTCCGGTTGATACGGCAGCGGGATGAACCCGACGAACCCGCCAGTTTCATCCTGCAAGGCGCGCAGCTGACGCAGGTGATCCACGCGATCCGCCAGGGACTCGATGTGCCCGAAGAGCATCGTGCACGTGCTTCGCCCGCCCAACCGATGCCAGGTCCGGTGCACGTCGAGATATTCCGCCGCGCTCTCCTTGCCCTTGGCGATGCGGGATCGAATGTCCGGGGCGAATATCTCGGCGCCGCCGCCCGTGAGCGAAGCGAGACCGGCATCGCGAAACTCAGCCAGCACCTCCGGGAACGGCTTTTTCGCCAGCCAGGCAATGTGGAGAATTTCGATCGCCGTGAAACATTTCAATTGCAGGCGCGGATCCAACGCCTGCAACGAACGCAACATGTCGACGTAATGCCGGTACGGCAGCGACGGATGCAAACCGCCAACGATGTGCAGTTCGGTGATGCCCAAGGCGAGCGCCTCGCGGGCCTTCGCGACCATCTGTTCGACCGTCAGCTCAAACCCGTCCTGGTCGCGCTTCTTGCGCGCAAAGGCGCAGAACTGGCACGAGAGGATGCAGTAGTTGGAATAGTTGATGTAGCGGTTGACGATGTAGCTGGCGCGTTCTCCGACGCGCCGTCGACGGGCAAAATCGGCCAGCGCGCCCACCGCATTCAGGTCACGGCTTTCGAAGAGGCGAAGGGCATCCGCCTCCGACAGGCGGGCGCCCTCGACCACCTTTGCGTGGAGGTCGCTCAATCCGTTCTTTTCCATCAGAAAACTCATCGCATCACTCGAAAATTGGGAAACACCACCTCAGCCAGCGTGACCACGAGAAACACCATGCTGACCACCGCGTTCAGCTTGAAGAAGGCCAGGTCGATCCACTTCAGGCTTCGTCGCCGCGCCAGCCAGTGCTCCATCACCAGGCAGCCGAGGATGAAAATAATGCCGGAGAAGTATGCCACCCGAAAGCGGCAAAGCAACCCGAACGCCACGAGCAGACCCCACATGAACATGTGCGAAAGGAACGCTGCCGCCAGGGCGTTCCCGGGCCCCCACGCCACGACCAACGAATGCAAACCCATCCGGCGATCAAATTCGTAGTCTTGCAGCGCGTAGATGAGATCGAAGCCGATCAACCAGAACACCACGATGGTCGCGAGCAGGATCGGGATCAGGCCGCTCGTTCGACTGAAGGGCTCGGCCAGCGACAGCCCGCCACGCACCGCCAACCACGCCCCGATCGGCGCCAACCCCAGCGCAATCCCCAGCCAGACATGCGTGTAGTCGGTGAACCGCTTGGTCAACGAATAAAAACAAACGAAGAACAACGCCAGCGGCGAGAGGTAGAAACAGACCGGGTTGAGAAACCAGCTTGCCAGGACCAAGCCCGCCGCGCTGACCAGGCAAAGCGTGATCGCGCTGCTCAGGGAGATTCGACCCGCCGGCAGATGCCGCGTGGCCGTCCGGGGATTCGCCGCGTCGAAGCGCCGATCCACGATCCGGTTGAAACTCATCGCGCAGGTGCGGGCACATACCATGGCCCCCACGACGAGGAGGAACACCTTCAACCCCGGCCACCCCCGCTCCTCCCGCGCCGCAATGGCCATCGACGCCAGCGCGAACGGCAACGCGAAAACCGTGTGAGAGATCTTCACGAACTCTCCCCACTTCTGGAGCGTGCGAATCATGTTCGGCCCGTTGCGCAATTCATCGGCCCGAACTATGGCGAGCGAGCCAAACCCGCCGCAAGCGATTTACTCGCATTTGGAATTTTCGATTTCCATTTTGCGGCTGGAAGAAAGCGGGGGTCGTCTCCCGTCTCCATGGCAACTCGAAACTCGCAAATCGCAAATCGCAAATTGCCAACCCCACCCGCAGCGCGGCATCCTCCCCGGCATGTCATCACTGCATCACCTGCGCGCAGGCGTCATCGGCACGGGCTTCATCGGCCCGGTTCACATCGAGGCCCTCAAACGTCTCGGAGTCCAGGTCACCGCCATCTGCGGCTCCACCAAAAACGCCCGGCTCACGGCGCAAAAATGGGGCATCCCCGAAGTCTACGGAGACTACGACTACGCGGCGATGTATCGCTCGCCCAACGTCGACGTGGTGCATATCACGTCGCCCAACCGCGTCCACGTCGTGCAATCACTCGCCGCGCTCGCCGCCGGCAAGCATGTCGTCTGTGAAAAACCGCTCGGCATGACGACGAAAGAAACCGCCCGGGTCGTCGCCGCCACGAAACGAAAAGGCTCGCCCGTTTTCGCGGTCAACTACATGTGCCGCTTTTTCCCCGCCGTTCTGCAAATGCGCGCGCTCGTGCAACGCGGCGACCTTGGCCAGATCATGCATGTGCAGGGCCATTTTTTTCAGGACTGGCTGCTGCAGCCCACCGACTACAACTGGCGGCTGCTGGCCAGCGAGGGCGGCAAGCTGCGCGCGGTCGGTGACATCGGCACGCACTGGATTGACGCCGTCTCGTTCATCCTCGGCGCTCGCGCCGAACGCGTGTTCGCGCATGTCGAAACGTTTCACAAAACCCGCTACCGCCCGAAGGGCGAGGTCCAGACCTTCGCCAAGATCGACCCCAAGACAATGGAACCTTACTCGGTGGACACGGAGGATTTTGGGAGCCTGTTGCTGAAGTTCGGCAAGGCCCGCCACGGCTGGGTCAATGGAACGCACGCCAACGCCTCGATTTCACAGGTGGCCGCCGGATGGAAGTGCAGCCTGGCGGTCGGCATTTACGGGACGAAAGGCAGTGTGCGCTGGGACCTGCAGCAGCCGAACGAAATTCTCCTGGGCCGGCGTGATGAGCCGAATCAGGTTCTCCAACGCGGGACTGCCGGGTTCAGCGAGGATGTGGCCGGATTCACCGACTATCCGGGCGGACATCCGGAGGGATTTCCGGACAGCCACAAAATGCATTACCGGGCGGTCTACGAACACATCGCCGGCGGTCGGAAAACACCCGGGCTTTTCGCCACCGCCGAGGACGGCCATCACGAGGTTCAGCTCTGCGAAGCAGTCCTGCGCAGCAGCCGGAAGAAGACGTGGATAAAAGTCAACGAGTGAACGAGTGAGTGAGTCAACGAGTGAAGCCTTTCACCAACTCGCTCACTCGCTTACTCACTAACTCATTGACTCATTGACTCTCCCCTCACGCCGCCTTGGCGGCGGGTTCGGAGCGGGGAGCGCAACCGCACAGCGAACGCCAGTGATTCAGGCGATCGGCCAGACCGATGGCTTCGAGGTAGGGAAGCTCGAACTGAAGCGTGCGATCCGTTTCGGCGCCGCTCCGTTTTTCGTACTCAATGACATTGGCAGCGTGCACCACGGTGACCGACGAGAAGCCAGGAGCAACCGTAGCAGAGGGATGTTCGTGCCAGGCGATGGCCTCGAGCACGGGGATGGGCAGGCCCCAGGTTCCCAGCAGGCTGGCGCCGAGTTGGCCGTGCGTGACACCAAACGCGGCCAGTTCAGCCTGATGCAAATCGAGTCCGTCCCGTTTTGCCGCGGCGATCACTTCGCCATATTCCCGAGGCAGATTCGAGGCGAAGAGCAACTTGCCGATGTCGTGCAAAAGGCCGGCCGTGAAACAGGCATCGGCGAGACTGGCATTCTTGATCTCCTTCAACGCCAGCAAACGTCCCATGGTCGCCACCGCGAGGGAGTGTTGCCAGAACGACTCCTGCGAGAAGCCTTCGCACGGCGTCAGGCTTCCGTGCAGCGAAAGGCTGGCCATCAGAATCAGTGCCTTCGTTCGCTCGGCCCCCAAAAACGTGACCGCATCCACCGCCTCGCAAATGGGTCGCCCCAGCGCGAAGACCGGCGAGTTCACCATCTGGAGGATTTTGGCGGTTAGCGCCGGGTCCTGGGCAATCAGTTTGCCCACCGCCTCAATCGACGGATCGTCCGATCGCAGTTCCCTCATCACCCGCGCGTAGAGCGACGGAACCGCCGGCAGATTCGTCATCCGTCCCAGAAGCGCTCGCACCAGCGCGCCCGACATCCAGCGCATCAGCAGAAATCCCCGCTCCAACAGCTCAGCCCACTCGGTCGGATTGGGCGGCGTAGGCAAAAAGTGAGGAGGCAATCCGGGTCGTTTGGTCAGCTCCGTTCGATCCTCCGGGGTGGCGACCAGAAAACAGACAAGGTCCGGAGCCACCGCCGCAGCCTGCTCCAGAAAATCCACGCCGGCCGTTTCCCCCAGCCGGGCTGAGGCGACGATTCCGTCGTATCGCTCCACGGTCAGCTCTTTCAATGCCTCCTCGGCCGTCGACACGATCCGCGACGGCCAACTCGCTGACAGCCCGTCCAGACAGGCCGCCATCTGCGCGCGCACGGCGGAGTCGGCTTCAACCAGCAACAGCTTTCGCGGCGTGGCAATCGCCGCATGCCCGGCGCCGCCCGGCGTCGAATCCCCCCGATGCCCGGACGCCACGTGAGACCCGGAATTTTCCGGACCGCGCTTGCCCGAGATCGCCGCTTTGATGGCCTGAAAAAGCCCCATATAGAAATAGCCCGTAACGACGTCCGAACAAACTGGGTCGTCCCTAGCTTTAGCGGCAGTTTCCGGCCGGAACTTAAGGGCTCAATCCATCTCAGTTGGCCAGCGGCTGAGTGCTTCGCAGGTAGGCGAACAAATCGCGCACTTGCTGATCATTCAGGCCGTCCAACAATCCTTCCGGCATCAAACTCAACCCGGCCGCACGCAGCTCTGTGAACTCCTTTGCCTCCAGCGGGACGCTCTGGCCGTCCGCGCCACGAATCACCACCAGACGCGCGTCTCTTCGGACCAGAAATCCGCTCAACGATCGCCCATCCGCGGTCTCCACCATGAAATTTTCATAGCCTTCTCGAATCTCCGCACTGGGATTGACGATGTGCAACAACAAGGTGTCCACGTCGGTTCGAAGGTAGGACGTCAGGTCCGGCCCAACGTCGCCGCCGCGCGCGAAAAGCTTGTGACACGAGGCGCACGCTCCGTTGAACAGTTTTTGGCCGGCATACGGATCCCCCTTGCCCGCGCGCACAATCCCGCCCAGCCGGTCGATCTGCTGGCGCATGTCGTCAGTGGTGGGGCGGCCGGCCTTCGGCCAAAGCCTTGGTCCCAACTCGCGCAGGCGCGCGTCGTCATGGGCCAACAATCGGCGCACGGCGTCATGGGGCACCTCGGCCGCGCGAATGCGCCCGGCAGCCACCGCTTCCACAAAAGCCCGCGACCAGGCGACCCGACTGCTGACCAGACTCAGCCCCGCCTGCCGCACCTCCGGCTTCGCCTCGTTGTAGGCGCGCACGACCAGGGCCGGAATGCGGGCATCGTCATAGCCCAGCAACGCCGCCAGCGCGGCCTTGCGGACGCCCGCTTCGGGATCGCTGTCCGCCACCGCCAACAAGGCATCGAGCGCGGTGGGAGGGCGGACTTCACCCAACACCTCGAGGTAGCGCACCCGTTCGTCCCGTTTGACCTGCCGATCCTGAATCCGGCGAACCGCGGCCGCGACCGCTTCCGGCTCCTTTTGTCGCACTCGAAAAACATCGGAACCAACCTGGTGCCGGGCGATCGCCGCAATCAACTCGTCCGGCAAACCCACCAACGATCGCCCCTGAAACGCCTCTTCGAATCCACGCATGAGCATCGCGCTCTGCTCCCGGCCCGGCGACAGCTCGAACAGGCGCGCGCAGGTTCGCAAATCTTCCCGCGTGCCGGCTGCGGCAAAGCGCCGCATCAACCGCGCAAGAATATGCTTCTCCGTCATCGGCTGAAACCACAGCGTGGAGTCCTCCAACAGCTTGAGCACGGCCGCACGATTGGCGCCGCACTGTTCCTCGATCGCCCACCAGATCAACAGCGGCAACCGCGGATCCTCCACGTCGCCCGATTGGGTCAACAACCGAGCCACGATCGGCAGGCCTGCGGACGCCGGCAGCCGGCGCGCCGTGCCGGCCAGCTGTTCCCGGAGCACGGCCGAATCGCGGCCCCCCGCCAATTCGGCCAGCACCCCAGCCTGCGCCGCGCTCACTTCACGATCGTCGCCCAGCAAACGCGCGGTCCAGATTCGAACCTGACGATTGGAATGCTGCAGCAGGTTCAGGGTTTGGTCCGGACGCAGCCCGCAGGTCCGGCCAGGCTCGGCCTGAACGAGGTTGAGCGCCCACAACGATTCCAGCTCCAACTGTTCGCCCGCCCCCTTAAGATTCTCCTCCAACCGGGGAACAACCGAACGCTCCCGCCGATCCGCCAGCAACCGCAACGTGGTCTGGCGCACCCACGAGTTCTCGGAACGCAACGCCGTGTTCGCCAATTCCACCGAGGCCATCGCCCCCAGGTTGACCGGCGCTGACGCCTTGGCGCCTTTGGTTTTCAGGCGGTAGATGCGGCCGTTGGTGACGTCGATGTTGCCCTCCTGATTGCGCGTGTGGGTGACCTGCCGATCATACCAGTCGCAAACATAAATCGCTCCGTCCGGCCCCACCTTGATGTCCACCGGACGAAACCACGAGTCGCGACTCGTCACCACGCGCTCGAGATCCTTGGTCACAAAGGTCGTCGCCACCGGCTGAATCTCGCTCAACACCACCCTGCCCTGCAACGGCTCGACGCCAAAGAGCCTGCCGCGATAACGCTCCGGCAGCGCGCCGCCGGCATAGATCACAAAGTTGTGCGTGAACCGCTCACCCGCCGTCCCCGACATCTGCGGGAAGTAGCCGAAGGCATACGGATTCGCGAGCTCACCGTGTTTCTCAAATCCCTTCCGCAGGTAAGCGCCCTGCGTGTAGTGAAATCCGCGCGTGTCGCCGCCGTTGTGACCCGAAAATATCCGCCCCTGCGAGTCGAGCTCCACCCCAAACGCGTTGCCGCCGCCTTCGGAAAAGATCTCGTAACGCCGCGTCTCGGGATGATACCGCCAGATGTTCTGGCCCTGGGAGACGACGACATTGGTCTCGCCCGGGCGCCGAACCCGACCGCTTACAGTGCTGCCCTGCGCCGCGTAAAGCCAGCCATCCGGCCCCCAGCGCAGACTGTTGACCACCGAGTGCGTGTCTTCCAATCCGAACCCTTCGAGCTTCACCTCCGGATCACCGTCCGGCACATCGTCATCGTTGCGATCAGCATAGAACAACAAATACGGCGGGTTCAAAACCCAGACGCCACCGCGGCCCTTCACGCAGGCCGTCGCGATGTTCAACCCGTCGAGAAAGGTCTTGTGCCGGTCGTAGGTGCCGTCGCCATCGGTGTCCTCGTGAATGGTGATCCGATCGAGCCCCTTTACCCCGCGCGGCGGCGGCTCGGGAATCTTGTCGTAAACCGCCCGCCAGAAGATGTCCTTGCTCACCACTTTCAACCCCGCCGGTGCCGGGTATTGCCGATACTGCACCACCCACATCCGTCCGCGCTCGTCGAAGTTGAGAAAAACCGGTTGAGCGACGATCGGCTCGGCCAGAACCTGCTCAAACTCGAGATCGTCCGGGACCACAAACGAGCCCGCGGCTTCGGCCGGGGCCATCGGCTGGCTGCGCGCCGCCATTTCATGTCCGCGGGAGCCTTGCGGCACGGGGCCGTTTTCAAGGCGAACAAACGCCGCCGCGGACGACGCCGGCTCGGTCGAGACCGACGCCCACGCCGCATCGTCGCCCGTTCGGAACTGCCAGTCGCCTTCGAGCGTGATGTGCTGCTGATCCGTGCCCAGCCGAGGAGCCCCGCCTTTAAATCCGCCCCGTCCCTTGTGATCGTAAACCCGAATTGCCACCACATTCCACGCGCCCGCCCTCAGCGATTCAACCGGCACGACATATCGATTCTCCGCCTCCACGGCGTTCTGATAATTCGGCGGGAATTTGCCGGCCGCACCGATTCGGGCGCCGTTGAAGAAAGCCTCGTGTGCGTTGTCCACCTGCTCGACCGCCAGGGTCACCGCTTTTCCCTTCCAATCAGCCGGCACCTGCACAAAGCACCGATACCAGGCCACGCCGTCGTACTTGAGCCCAGCACCGTCCTCCCAGGTTCCCGGCACCTTCAACCGCCGCCACTCTTCTCCGCCCGCCGCCTGGATCGGAGCTGAGTGCAGGAAGCCAAGACCGATCAAAGCCAGGATGGGCAGAAGTAAGAACAGGCGCATGCCTCCGGTATAAATCCGGCCAAACACCCTTGGCGAGCCCGCATTCAACAAGATCAGTTGGGGCATCCTTCCGCCTTTGCTGCGCTTTGGCGCGACAAACCAAGGGGGGGGAACTTCAGCGGCAGAGCAGAAAAACGGATGGGCGTCGACGTGTCGACGTGCCCGAGCGCTTCGGTCACCACGTCGATCCTCACTACGAAAGTAATGGATGGAATTTGCGTGGGTGCTTGTAGCGCCGAAAGATTGTGTCCCCGGGCGGCTTCGACCAAGCTGCGCCCCAGCCTATGAACGCCGCCTTTCCTCCCACCTCCCGACGACAGGCCCTCCGCCAGATTGCCGGCGCCACCGGCGCGATCGCGCTTGGTGGCCCGTGGTCGCCCGTCGCCCTGGGCGCAGGTGCCGATGCACCCGTGACCGGCAGTGGCCGGAACCGCATTCGCATCGGCCAGATCGGCGTTGGCCACGCACACGCCACCAAACTCGAAGTCTATCGAGCATCCCCCGACTACGAGGTGGTCGGGGTCGTCGAGCCCGACGAAAGGCTCTGGCAAAAGGCTCAACATCAGCCGGCCTATCGCGGCCTTCCGCGACTGACCCGCAATCAGCTGTTCAACGTCCCGGGCGTGCAGGCGGTCTTGGTCGAAACCCGCGTGCGCGATCTTCTGAACACCGCCGAAGCCTGCATCACAGCCGGGTTCCATATCCATCTCGACAAACCCGCCGGCGAATCGCTGTCACAATTCAAACGAATTCTCGCCCACGCCGAGCGCCAGGGACGCCTGGTTCAGATGGGCTACATGTATCGATATAATCCCGCCGTCCAATTGCTGCGTGAGTTTCTCCGCCAGGGATGGCTCGGGGAAATCTTCGAAGTCCACACGGTCATGAGCAAGGTGGTCGACGTCGAGTCACGCCAGGCCTTCGCCGAGTATCCCGGCGGCGTTCTGTTCGAACTCGGCGGACACGTGCTCGACTTGGTCATCGCCATCCTCGGCCAACCCGCCAAGGTGACGGGCTTCAACCAGCACGCCGCGCGCATCAACGATGACCTCCTCGACAACATGCTGGCAGTCCTGACTTATCCCCGCGCCATCGCCAGCGCAAAAGTCAGCGCCATGGAAGTGGAAGGTTTCGATCGCAGACATCTGGTGGTTTGCGGCACCGAGGGAACATTCCACATCCAGCCTCTCGACAATCCCGCGGCCCGCCTTTCCCTCGCTCAAGCTCGCGGGGCCTATCGAAAAGGCACCCAGGAAATCTCATTCCCAAAATTCACCCGCTACGTCGGCGATGCCGCCGACATGGCACAGATCATCCGCGGCGAAAAAAAGGCCGACTTTTCCCCCGCCCACGATCTCATCGTCCAGCAAACTCTGCTCAAGGCGTGTCGCCGGTGAGCAGTTCTCAGTTCTCAGTTCCCAGTTCCCAGTTCCCAGTGCTCAGTCCTCAGTCCTCAGTCCTCAGTCCTCAGTCCTCAGTCCTCAGTCCTCAGTCCTCAGTCCTCAGTCCTCAGTGCCCAGTGCCCAGGGCCCAGTGCCAAGTTCTCAGTGCTCAGTATTCGGTGCTCAGTAGGCGGTAGGCGGTAGGCGGTAGGCGGTAGGCGGTAGGCGGCGCGGAGGGCGAAGGGCGGCAACTCAGCTCCTCGCATCGCCACCGATTGGTCACTGAACGCTGCCTATCGTGGACTAGTGGCCAAACGACTGAATACTGAGGACTGAGGACTGAGGACTGAGGACTGAGGACTGAGGACTGAGGACTGAGGACTGAGGACTGAGCACTGAGGACTGAGCACTGAGCACTGAGCCCTGACCACCGACTACTGGCCAGCGACCAGCGTCTTCACCTTCGCGAGCGCCTCGTCGACTCGCGTCGCATCCTTGCCCCCGCCGCGGGCGTTGTCCGGTTTTCCACCACCTTTGCCGCCAACGAGGGGCGCAATGGCTTGAATTAGTTTGCCCGCCTGCACCTTCGCGGTGAACTCCGGCGTTACTGCGGCGATCAACGCCACGGCACCACCCGCACTGCCGCCCAGCACAATCACGCCCTTGAAACGCGGCTTGAGCGCGTCGGCGATCGCCTGCAGAAAGTCGCCATCCGCCTCGCCCAGGTTGTGGGTGATCAGCGGAACGCCATTCACGGTCTCGGCTCGTCCCAACAACTCGCTCGCAGCGTTGGACGCGTTGCGTTGCACCGCCTGACGCACTTGTTTCTCCAATTCCTTCTGCTGGGCCAATAACGCTTCCACCTTCTTTTCCAACTCGTGAATTGGCGCGTTGATCCGCCCGGCCACATTGCGAATGAGCTCGCGATCGCCGCGCATGACGTCGTAAGCGGTCAATCCCGCCACCGCCTCAATGCGTCGCACCCCAGCCGCAATCGCGTTCTCGCCCACGATGCGGAACAGGCCAATCTCGCCGGTCGCCCGCGTGTGCGTGCCGCCACAGAGCTCCATCGAGTAACCGTTCAGCTTCGAGGCTTGCCCGCCAATCTGCACCACGCGCACGACGTCGCCGTATTTGTCGCCGAAGAACTGCATCACGTCCTTGCGCGACTTCACATCGGCATACGACGCCTCCGTCCAGCTGACGCCGGCATTCTCGACGATGCGTTCATTCACCAACTTCTCGATATCCGCGACCTGCTGCAGCGTCAGCGGCGCGCTGTTAAAATCGAAGGTCAGCTTGTCGGGACCCACGAATGATCCCTTTTGCGACGCCTCATGGCTCACGACTTCGTGCAACGCCCAATGCAGGAGATGCGTGACGGTGTGATGGCGCTGGATGGCATTCCGCCGCGCCCGGTCGACCGAGAGCGTCACGGTGGCACCCACCGACGGCACCTCGCCGCCTTCGATGAAATGCAGCCAGGTGTTGCCAGATTTCTGGGTATTCACCACCCGCCAGAGCTGGCCGCTGCCGGAGATCTCACCGGCGTCGCCGACCTGGCCGCCCATCTCCGCGTAACACGCGCTGGCCTCGAGGACGACCGCCGTCTTATCCTTCAACGCGACGACTTCGAGAACCTTGGTCGGAGTTTCGAGCACATCGTAGCCGATGAACTTGGTGGGAACGGTGGTCTCGATTTGGGAGAGCGAGATGACTTCCTTCTTCTGCGCGGCCCGCGCACGGGCTCGCTGTTCTTCCATGAGTTTCTGAAAACCGGCTGTGTCGACCGACAAGCCTCGTTCGCGCGCCATCAACTCGGTGAGGTCGAGGGGGAACCCCTGCTCATCGTAAAGCTTGAACGCAAACGCCCCGGTGATGCCGCCTTTGGCCGCAGCTTCATTGAAGAGCTCAATCCCCCGATCCAACGTCTTGTTGAACGACTCCTCCTCGACGCGGAGCACATCCTTAACGTGCTGTTTTCGGGAGCGGATCTCGGGGAACACATCGCCCATCGTTTCCGCCAGCACATCGACCAGCTTGTAGAAGAACGGTTCGTGAAACCCGAGCGAGCGTCCATAGCGCACCGCGCGGCGCAGGATGCGCCGCAGAACGTAGTTGCGGTCGTTGTTACCCGGCTGGATTCCATCCGCGATGGCAAAGCTCAAGGTGCGGATATGGTCCGCGATCACGCGAAACGCCACATCGATGCGCTCCTGCTCCGTATCTCCGGTGCTGCCGGACTTTGGCAAAGTCGAGCCATACTTGCGGCCGCTCAGCTTTTCAATCGCATCAAAGATGGGCCGGAAAATATCCGTTTCGTAGTTCGAGATCTTGGCGTTGACGAAATCGGTCAGGCCTTTCGTGCCCTGCATGATGCTGGTCACGCGTTCGAAACCCATGCCGGTGTCGACGTGCTGCGCCGGGAGCGGCGTGAAGGTGCCGTCCGGATTCGCGTTGTACTGGATGAACACCAGGTTCCAGATCTCGATGCATTCCGCCGTGCCCTTGTTGACCAGCGCACCCTTGGTGTCGCCGGCCGGGGTCAAATCGACGTGCAACTCGGAGCACGGACCGCACGGGCCGGTCTCGCCCATCATCCAAAAGTTGTCTTTCTTGTTGCCGTTGACGATGTGCTGAGCGGGATCGAGGCCGACGGAACGAAACTTCTCCGCCCAAAAATTCCAGGCTTCCTGGTCGAACTCGCTGGGGTCGCCCTTGCTCTTGTCCGGACTGTAAACCGTGGCGTAGAGGCGTTGGGGCGGAAATTTCCAGACTTGAATGACCAGTTCCCAGGCCCATTCGATCGCTTCCTTCTTGAAGTAATCGCCGAACGACCAGTTCCCGAGCATCTCAAAAAACGTGTGGTGATACGTATCGAGCCCGACGTCATCCAAATCGTTGTGTTTGCCGCCCGCCCGGATGCATTTTTGCGTGTCTGCCGCACGGGTGTCGCTGCCAGCCACCACCCCGGCCCATTTGCTCACGTCGGCCTTTTTCTGGCCGAGAAAGATCGGCACGAACTGGTTCATGCCGGCGTTGGTGAAAAGGAGGTTCGGGCTGTCCGGCATCAGCGACGACGACGGAACAATGGTGTGTTGCTTCGACTTGAAAAAGTCGAGGAACGACTGGCGAATCTGGGCACTCGTCATAAACAGGGCCGGGACGATATGAAAACTCGCCGGGGGAGGCGAGTTCTGATTTTTGCGTGGCAATTTTCGACCTGCGGATGAACCCAAGGTCCGGCTTCGGCCTCACCAGCGCCGTCCGCCCGGCTCACTTCAATCCGCTGAGAAACTCCACCAGGTTCCGCAGATCCCGCTTGCTCAGGACCTGCCGCAACTCCTCCGGCATGCCGGACTGTCCGCGCTCCCGCTTCTCGATGTCGGCCTTCTTCAGGGTCATGGGCCCGTCTTCCGGCGAGTTGATCTCCAGCTCGTCGGCGGTCTCTTTCTTCAGGATCCCGGCATAGACATTCCGGTCTTTCATTGTAACGACCACCGATTCAAATCCCTCGGCCAGTTTCTTGTTCGGGAAAGTGATGGACTCCAGGAAGTATTCCCGGGTTTGCCGCGCGCCGATCCCGGTCAGGTTAGGGCCGGCATCGCCGCCTTCACCGTTCAGCTTGTGGCAGCGCACGCAGAACACATCCTGCCGTTCGGCAAAGATCCGGCGGCCTTCCGCGGCATCGCCGCCGGTCAGGCACTCGCGGTACGCCCGCAGGTCATCCGCCGCCGGGCGGGCCCGCTCGAACTGGGTCAAACGATCCTTCACCGCCGCCGCGGTCCGTTTGCCGGCGGCCTCCAGCACGTCGAGGTGCAATTCAGATCTCAGCTGTCCGGCGATCAGGCGATCAACCAAACCGAGCAGCAATCCGTCGGCCGCCTCGCCCGGCAAGCCCGCCAGCGTCGCCAGCGCCGATTGCTGTTCGGAGAGCGTCCCGGACGCCAGGCTATTGGTCAGGCGGGCCAGGGCCGCCGCCGGTCGGATCAATGATTCAATGCGCGTCGCCTCGGTCTGCAACCCCTCGTCGCCCGAGGCCGTCGCCACCTTCAACGCGGCGTCCAGCCGATCGCTCTTGAACGCGGCGAGCGCCTTCAATGCTTCAACGCGCACACCGGCCGGCTGGGCTTGATTCGCCACCACGCCCTGCGCGGCCTCAGCTCCCTCGGCCATTTTCAAACGCGTGGCCGTCCGCATGGCGGCCATCTTGACCGTCGTGGACGGGCTCGCCAACAGCTCGGAAAATCGGGGACGCAACGCCGCGCGCGCGACCAGCGGATTGCGCGGCTTCAACGGGCGCCAGAGTCCAGTCACGGCATCGCGACCAGACGGCTCCTCCCAATTCTCCAACAACTGCAAGGCCTCCGCCCGGACCGAGCTCGGGCCGGTCTCGGACGCTGCCCAGGACGCGAGCGCCGCGGCATTCGTCGGCTGGCCCAGACGGAAGTGGGCGTTGACAATGCGCCGCAGCAGCGGCTGGAACAAAACGTCGGGCTCATTTTGCGGTTCCGGCTTGTTCGCGTTCTTGCGCCGGGCCGCCGCCTCGCGCTGCCGCTGGGAAGCCTGTTCCTGCCGTCGCAACAGGGCGCGCTGCTCGCTCAACGCGGCCAGTTTTGGCAGCGCGGAGGCAATAGGAAGATCGTTCACCGCCCGCGCCGCCTCCAGCACCACGGCAGCGTCCATGTCATTCAGGAATTCCGCCACCGCCTCATGCCCCAGTCGCCGCAATGCCACCACCGCCGCCACGCGGACGGCAGCGGATCCATCCTCCCGCAACCGACGCAACGCCGCCACGTCCTTGCAGCCCACCAAGGCGGAGACCCCGGCGTGACGCAGGTAAGGATCGCGATTGTCGTTGGCCCGCAGCAGGGACACGACGTAGGGCAACGCCTCTCGCCGTCCGAGTTTGCTCAGCCCGATGGCGGCGAAATAGCGGGGACGCGCAGCCGAATCCGACAGCAGCTTGACGAACAGGTCATAGGCCCCGGCATGGCGGACGTCGGCCAGCACCTTCGCCGCCTGCGCGCGCACCTCGGGATCGCCGTCGAGCATCAAACCGAGCAAGATCTCCGCCGGCGCCCGCGACGCCCGCAGGAGCTGGCCCAAACCCCAGATGCCATGCAACCGCGGCGTCAACCCCGCCGTTGGGTTCACCGCGACGTCACGCAAAACGGCAAACGCATTTCGCTCCACCAGCGCAAACTGCGCCTCCTGCCGCACCCGCTGATCGGCGTGCTTCAACAATGTCGCCAGCTCAATCGTCGTCCGCTGCGCAAAGCCCTCCGCCATCAGGCGCTTCGTCTCCAGGACCGCCGGCGACTGACGGGTGGCCGGATCGAACACCCGATAAATTCGGCCTTTGCCCGGCTGGTTCCAGCCGTTGACCCAGTCGGTCAGATAAAAGCAGCCGTCGTAACCAAAATCCCCGTCGGTCACGAGCACGTTCCAAACAAAATCAGATCGATTCGCCACGGCAAAGCCGGCGCCATCCGGCTTCACCGTAATGGCGTGAATGCCGCTCCCGCTGCCCCCGCGAAAATCGCAGAGGAAAAAATTGTCCCGATACCGTTCGGACAAACCGGTGCCCGGATAGTAGGTCAGGCCCGAAGGGCCGTTTCCAATGTTGGCCAGAGGCGGGATGATGTAGGCCGCCTGGCCTTCGAAGTGCGGATAGCACATGCGCTCCGCCAGCCAGGGACCGCGCGCGTTCGGCGTGGTGATGAATTGCCAGCCGATTCGCCAGCCGGAATCGCCACCTTCCGCCACATACACCCAGCGGGCAGGATCGCCGCCATCGGAGTTGTTGTCGCCCGTCCACAGGTTCCCATACTGGTCGAACACCAACTCCTGCGGGTTGCGCAAGCCGCTGGCAAAGATCTCCAGATTCGACCCGTCCGGATCGCAACGGTAGACAACGCCCGTTTCGTGATTTTCCACCGTGCGCCCATCGCGGGTGCGCACGTGCGCGCCACGATCGCCAATCGAATAGTACAAACGTCCGTCCGGCCCGAATCGCAGGCCGTGCAGGTCATGCCCCAAAAATCCCACGCGAATGCCATAGCCCCGGCTTAGCGACTTCCGCACGTTCGCCACCCCGGTCCCCTTCGTGTCCTGCAACAACCAAAGGTCGGGGATGTTCGCAAAGTAAACATTGCCGCGGCGCGCCAACACTCCGGCCGCCAAGCCGTCCTCAATCTGGTTGAAGCCGTCCGCAAACACGGTGGCCTTGTCCGCCCGCCCATCGCCATCGGTGTCGGTGACCAAACGCAACCGATCCGAATGAATGGCATACTGGCCAATCCGTTTCCCCTCAAACTGCTTCATGTAGGCGATGCGTTCGTCGACCGACTTCACCGCCAATTCACGGTCGAGCCAGTCCATGTGTCCCCGAATGTCCGTGACACCCGCATGCAGCCGGAACGTTTCCACGACATAGAATCTGCCCTGCTCGTCGATGGTGAAGGCCACCGGATTCGCCACCAGGGGTTCGCCGGCCACCAGTTCGACCTTGAGCCCCGGGGGCACCTGAAACGTCTTGATCGCGTTTTCACCCTCCGCCGACGCTGCGGCGACCGGAGGTGGATAGCTGCCTTTCTCCGCCACGTAGGCCGCCCCATGCAAGAATCCCGCGGTCATAATCCACGCCGTTCCCGCGCCCCACGCCGCACGGGTAAAGGCTCCGGTCAATCTGCATTGCTTCATAATGGGCGTGGAAGATAGAGGGCGACATCGCTGACGCAAGCGAGGAATATGGCCCCCAATTCCCGCGCAACCCGGAAGGACAAATTTGAAAACCGCCGATGGCCACTGGCGGGCGCCGATCGCTCGGAATCGAATAAGCCCCCAGGTCGACAATCGCTCGCTCGCGTTGTGGCAAAGAGAAATGTCCCCTTCTTTATCTGCGTTGGTCGGCGTGAATCTGCGGTCATGGCTTCTGGAGCAACGATCAGATGCGACCTGACCCTGGTGCTGGTGCTGGCGGTCCGTCAGGGTGGCATCAAGCCCGCTCGGAAACACAAAAGCCTATCTTTTACCCCCCATCTTTTACCAAAAAGGCGGCGTCTTCCGATGGTAGGGATCGAACCGACGCGCACACGAGGGACCAGAACTTGGGGTTCCGGCGTCCGTGGCCCAAGGCTTGGGTAAAAGATAGGGGGTAAAAGATAGACCTTCGCCGCCAGCTTCTCGGCTATCACGATTCGGCTCGGACGGAACGGCGATCACGATCAATGCCACCCTGTTTGCGAACTTGATGCACCCCTGGCGGTCAGTAGCAAGGCCGCAAGGCCGCAACGCCGCAACGCCGCTTTCGACGTTGCCTCAGGTCTCCCGGCCTGCTACCCATCCCCAGCCTTATGAACCCGTCCCTCCAACAAAAAATGGCCACGCTCGCGGCTGGCGCATTCCTGGCCTGCCTATCTCCGCTCGCGGCAACGGCCGCCACCCCCAGCCAGGCGATCAAATCCATCCGCGCCGTCAGCACCGAAGGCCGCGGCAACGCTGAAGCCTCCGCAGCCTGGCAGGAGTTGGCGAAGGCCGACGCCAAGGTGCTGGTCGACATTCTCGCCGCCATGGACGGCGCCAACCCGATCGCGCTCAACTGGCTCCGCTCCGCCGTTGACACCATCGCCGCCCGCGAAATCGCCGCGGGCCACAAGCTACCCGTGGCCGCCCTCGAACGGTTTTTGGACAAAAAATCCCACGAACCCCGCGCCCGCCGTCTCGCCTACGAACTCATCGCCCAAGCCGATCCCGCCCGCGGCGAGACCCTCATCGGCCGCATGCTCGACGACCCCAGCACCGAACTTCGCCGTGACGCGGTGGCCCGCGTCATTGCCGACGCGAAACGCCTTCAGACCGAAAAGCAGAACGACCAGGCGATCGCCCGTTACTCCGCCGCCCTCAAGTCCGCCCGCGACATCGACCAGATCGAAGCCATCGCCAAGGCTATGAAGGACCTTGGTCAGCCCGTGAACCTCGCCTCGGTCTTCGGCTGGCTTTCCGACTGGAAAGTGATCGGCCCCTTCGACAACACCAAGGGCGCCGGCTTTGACCAGACGTTCCCGCCCGAGGAAAAGGTGGACCTTCAGGCCGAATACGACGGCAAATCCGGCCGGGTCCGCTGGCAGTCGCTGGCCGCCACCAACGAATACGGTCTCGTCGATCTCAACCAGCCGATGGGCGCGTTGAAAGGAGTCACCGGCTACGCCTTCACCACCATCGAATCAACCCGCGCCCGGGCCGTTGAGCTCCGCCTCGGCTGCAAGAACGGCTGGAAAATCTGGTTCAACGGGAAGTACGTCTTCGGTCGCGACGAATACCATCGCGGCATGGAGATCGACCAATACCGCTTCAAGATCGAGCTCAAGCCCGGCCGCAACACGATCCTCGTCAAAGTATGCCAGAATGAACAAACCGAGGACTGGACCAAGGAATGGGAATTCCAAATGCGCCTCACCGACGACCTCGGCGCCCCCGTCGACCTCGCCCGCCGTTAGGTCGCCAACTCCCCTTGCTGTCTCTGATTTTGAAATTCATGGCGTCAGTCCCAGTCCTCGAACTTCCGATCTCCATCGCATGATCACAAACCCATCGCACCGCTCCGCCTCCCGGACAGTTGGCCACCTGCTCTTTGCCACCGCCGTCATTTTCGCCCTGCCGCTCCACGCCAGCGACTGGCCCCAGTTCCGCGGCCCGCTCGGCAACGGGCTCTCGGACGAAACCAATCTTCCCGAGAAAATCGACGCCAGCGCCGTCGCCTGGAAATCCAGCCTGCCCGGCCGCGGCCTCTCCAGCCCCATCATCGTCGGGGACCGAATCTTCGTCACCTGCTCCAGCGGTCCCAAACAGGATCGCCTCCACGTCATCTGCTTCAACGCCGCTGACGGCTCCAAGCGCTGGGAACGCCAGTTTTGGGCGACTGGCCGCACGATGTGCCACGAGAAAACTTGCGTCGCCGCCCCCACCCCGGCCAGCGACGGCCAGCACGTCTTTGCCATCTATTCCTCCAACGATCTGCTCTGTCTCGATCTCGACGGCAATCTCGTCTGGCTCCGCGGCCTCACGCAGGACTATCCCAACGCCAGCAACAGTCTCGGCATGTCGTCGTCGCTCACCACCGCCGACGGGGTTCTCATCGCCATGGTCGAGAACGACAGCGAATCGTTCACGGCGGGCATCGACGTGAAGACCGGCGCGAACCTTTGGAAGCTGGATCGTCCGAAGATGGCCAACTGGACTTCGCCTTATACAATCAGGGGAACGGAAGGATCCACGCTCGCCGTTCTCCAGTCGGGCAAAGGCATCGCCGCCGTTGAACCCCGTACCGGCCGCGTGGTTTGGCAATACACCGACGGCGCGTCCACGATTCCCTCCGGAACGGTCAGCGACGGCGTGCTCTACGTCCCCTCACGCGGCGTCACCGCCCTGCGGCCCGCGCCCGACGGTCAATCACCAAAACAACTCTGGCGCTCCGGCCAGCTCCAGCCCGCCACCGCCAGCCCCGTCGTCGTCGGCGACAAGGTCTACACCTTGAACAACGCCGGCGTGTTGACTTGCGGCGGAACCGCGGATGGCACCCGCCTCTGGCAGCTGCGCCTGAAGGGCCCGTTCAGCGCCACGCCCGTCGTGGCCGGCACGCGCCTGTATTGCGTCAACGAGAAAGGCCTCCTGCAGGTCGTCGAAACCGCCGGCAAGGAAGGCGTGCTGAACAGCGAGTTCGATCTGGCGCATACCATCCTCAGCACTCCGTCCATCGCTGGCGGCGCCCTCTATGTCCGCTCCGACTCCACTCTCTGGAAGATCAAGAAGAGCTGACGACAGCGCAGTCCCCGTCCACCCTTACTCGCTCTGGCCAGAACGTTCCGGCCACAACCCTGATCTTGGTTGAGCAGGACGCGTCCTCTTAATCGTCTGAACGTCCACGTGACCCTCAGCTTCACCACCGCAACCGTCGACAACATCCCGCTGCTCCGGGACCTCGCTCACCGGATCTGGCACGCCTGCTACCCAGACATTATCTCCGCCACCCAAATCGACTACATGCTGGCCCGCTTTTTCGACGAAGCCGCGTTGCGTCGAGACTTCGAGGCAGGCGTTCTCTGGGAAATCGCCTGGCTCGAGGCGCAGCCCGTGGGATTTCTGGCCGCTGCGCCTGATGTCGCCACGGAACGTTTGAAACTCAGCAAGCTCTACCTGCGGCCGGAATTCCACGGCCGCGGACTCGGGCAACAAATGCTGGCGCGGGTCACCGCGCTTGCCCATCGCACTCACTCCCGCGCCATCTACCTCACCGTGAACAAGGCCAACAACAGGGCCATCCGCGCCTATGAACGGGCAGGATATCGCCAGACCGATTCGCTGGTGGCCGACATCGGTGGCGGATTCGTCATGGACGACTACGTCATGACGCTCGCACCCCTCCCGCGCTAATGGACTGCACGCGATGAAGATTACCCGCACGCGCCATGGTTTGCGTCTCAGCCAGCACGGCGTGGTGATCAGCGAACTTCGGGTCACACCCGGCCCCACGCACAGCGTGTTCGATCTCCTGGCGGCAATCATCGATTGGCGTCTTCAACCTGACCCGAGGTATCGCCGGCGACCGGAACGCATCGCGCTCCTGGGCTTTGCCGGCGGCGGCATGCTGGCACCGCTCCGGGCGATGGGTGTCACCTCGACCATCGCGACATGCGATCTCGATTGCGAAGCCTACGAGTTGTTCCTCCGCCACTGCGCCGCGTGGTCCGAACAAGTCCGCTGGCAGCACAGCGACGCAGTCGCCTGGCTTCGGCGTCAGCGCGCCGGTTTTGACGTGTTGGTGGAGGATCTTTCCGTTCCAGCGAACGGCGATGTGACCAAGCCCGCCATCTGCTGGGCGGGCGGCGGCCTGCCGGAATTGATCCGGACACGGCTGCGGCCGGGCGGTTGGGCGGTGTTCAACCTCCTGCCTCCGCTGCCGGCCCGTCCGTGGAGAATCGACGTGCAGCGCCTGGCGCAGTTGTTCCCGGCGGCGCGGCTGATCGAGCTCGACGAGTTTGAGAATCGAATTCTGCTCGTAGGCCAGTCTTTGCCCCCGGCCCGTGAGCTGAGCCTGCAGCTGCGACAGCGATTGCGCGTCATGGGCTCACGTCAAGCCGACCGATTCCACGCAACCCTCGCGTCACGCCCACCCCATCATGCCTGAACTCGCCGAAGTCGAACATCATCGCCGCCGCTGGAACCCCGGCCTGGGACGAACGATCCGGGCGGTCACGGTTCACGATCGGAAACGAATCTTCCGTGGAATGGATGCGCTCGCCATGGCCAGGCGCCTCCGCGGCCGAGAGCTGATCGATTCGTGGGCCCACGGCAAACAAATGCTGTTTCAGTTCTCGGGCGGAAACTGGCTTGGGCTTCATCTGGGAATGACCGGTGAATTGCGGGTGGAAAAAGCCGGCTTCACGCCGGGCCCGCACGATCATCTCGTTCTTGAACAGAACCGGCAATTTCTGGTGTTTGCCGATCCACGGCTCTTCGGCCGGGTTCGGTTCGATCCGGGAGCAAAGCCGCCCGCCTGGTGGACCTCGCTGCCGCCCGCGGTGACCTCGCCGGAATTCACGCGCGATCGAGTGTCGTTATTTCTCCGACGGCGGGCGCGTTCGCCGATCAAGGCCGTGCTCCTCATGCAGGAATGTTTTCCCGGGATTGGCAACTGGATGGCCGACGAGATTCTTTGGCGGGCGGGAATGCATCCGGGTACGGACGCCGGGCGCCTGGCCGACGCGGCCGATCGAATTTGGCGGGAAATCCGGTGGGTGACGGACGAGGCGTTGCGCATCGTCGCGCCGGACTACTCGGATCCGCCTTCGACGTGGTTGTTTCCCCACCGCTGGCGCGACGGCGGCGTGTGCCCGCGCGACGGGACTCGACTGCGAAGAGCGGCGTATGGTGGACGGACGACGGCATGGTGCGAGCAATGTCAGCCGCGAAGGCGCGGACGAAAGGCTTAATCCCGCGGCGTCAACTGCCGATGCCATAGGTGTTGTTTGGCGCGGAGTGGCGAAAACCGGGGACAGAAGGGATCAGCCGTCCGACACAGGCCAGCAACGCACCTGATGACCGAGAAAAGCGGAAGTGCGGAAAAGAATC
This sequence comes from Limisphaerales bacterium, assembly GCA_044230345.1. Classification (GTDB taxonomy): domain Bacteria; phylum Verrucomicrobiota; class Verrucomicrobiia; order Limisphaerales; family JADJPG01; genus JBGARF01. The sequence continues at coordinate 102,778 of JBGARF010000011.1, read as the reverse complement.
GAACGCTCCCTGTCGAATGGCACGAGGAGCATCCGGTGGAGATCCCGTTGCAAGCGCGCCCCGTAGGCGATGGCCGGGCGGTTCCGAGCGCCATTCACCTTCTGCATCCCGACCCCTTGCCGCCCATTCGCCGCTCAGCCGGATAACGGAAGCAGCTGACGACGGAGCAATCGTGCCCCCCTGATATGCGAAAGGGTGGGACGGAAACACCGCCCCACCCTGGGTTCGAATAGTAAATCTCGGACTTTCGCTTAGGTCATCGAAGGCGGAGCAAAACCCTCGCGATAATTGCGCTTCAGGATTTCCTCGTTGGCCTTGGCGAAGTTGGAGAAGCGGAAGTTGGCGGCGTCCCAGCGCAGCTCGCGGCCCGGGTAACGCGTGGCCTTGACGGCGAGCAGGGCCGGCTCCGTGATGCGCCAGCCGATCTCGAACGGAGTCCAAAGCGGTTTCTTGGCGCCAAGGCAATTGTCCGCCCAATCCTTCCAGTGATTCCGCGGTTCAACCTTCGGCAAAGGCTCGTCTTCCACTTCGCGCCCCTTCCGGAAAACCGTGATCCGGCCGTCGGCCTGCAGCAACAGCGTGCCTTCCTCACACACCACCATGGTGTGATTGGCGCCCACTTCGGTCGGAGGCAGCCCCAACGAGGCGAAGGACGGCTTCAAGCTGCTGTCATTGTAGTGCACCACAAACTTCTCCCGGGCGAACTTTCCGCCGCCGGCGTAGGTGATGGTGCTTTGATTGTGCGCAGTGTGGCCGACGCTTGACGGCTTGATGGTATGGGTCAACACCGCTTCGGGCGACGGCAGATCGTAAGCGAAATACAAGAGGTCCAGCAGATGACAGCCCCAGTCGGCCAGCTGTCCGCCGCCGGTTTCCCAGTAGGAGCGCCAGCGCCGCGGCGCCAGATTGTCGGTATACGGCAGCTCCGTGCTGAGCGGGCCCCGCCACAGGTCCCAGTTCAAATATTCCGGTACGGGCTGAGCCGGCCCATACTGGCTCCACGCGTCAACGAAGTAGTGCCCCTTCTCGACGCCACCCGTCCAAACCCACGCTTCCACCGGACGTCCGAGCTGATTCTTCAGCAGCATCTCGACCGCTTGCATGCGGCCACGATTGCACGCGCGTTGATTGCCCATCTGCGTGACCAAGCCGGGCCGGGCCTTCAAGGCATCGCGCATCAGACGCAACTCGTCGAGCTGATGCACCAGCGGCTTCTGGCCGTAGATGTGTTTTCCGTGCTTCAACGCCGTGATCATCATCGGTGCGTGATGAAAGTCCGGCACGTCGACGATGACTGCGTCGAATTCGCCCACCCGATTGGCAAACGCCTCCCGATAGTCGGAGAGCTTCCACGACCCCGGATACTGCGCCGCCACCCGGTCGAGGGCCTTCCGGTCGACATCGCAAAAGCCGGCAAATTCCACCATCGGATGCCCCTTGAGCCCATCCCGCTGCAGGCCGCCAATTCCATCGACGCCGATCTGGAAGATGCGGAGCTTGCTGTTCTTGTTGGCCTGAGCCCGAGCCAGGGGCGACAGCGTTGCCAGGCTGGCAGTCAGGACGGCGCCGTTGCGCAGGAACGTTCGCCGCGTGACAGGATGGAAGGAGGAAGTGGTGCTGGTCGTTTTCATGTTGGTTGCCGGCATCATGCACGAGGCCCGATTCAGCTCAAGCAAAACGACAGAACCGGGTGCATTCGGACGTTGCGATCACCGGCCCTCAAAGACTGCGGATTCCGTTCTTCATCGCGCCATCGAATCCCGCGGCCCGCCCCGTCCGCCAATAACTTCCTGAATTCCGCTGTAACACCGTCAATTTTCAGCCGTCTCTTGCCGAAGTAACAAAAGACCCGCCGTGAGGCACGACACGACATCGCCATGAAAGCCCTGAAAGAGAACCTCTTGCCTGCCGTGCTTCGGCCATTGTTTTGGCTGGGCCTGGCGGTCGCCCTCGTTGCGCGTCCGGCTCCGGCGGCCAACCGGCCCAACGTGATCGTCATCCTCGCCGATGACCTCGGCTATCACGATCTCGGCGTTCAGGGAGCAACGGATATCAAGACTCCGAACCTCGACGCGCTGGCTCGCAACGGAGTCCGGTTCACCAGCGGCTACGTGACCGCTCCACTGTGCAGCCCGTCGCGCGCTGGATTGATCACCGGCCGTTACCAGCAACGTTTCGGACACGAAACAAACCCCGGTCTTAATCTTGAGCGAAATCCGCTGTTCGGACTCCCCCTGACCGAATCGACCATTGCCAACCGCATCAAGCCGCTTGGCTACGCGACGGGATGGATTGGGAAATCCCATCTCGGGGGCGACCTGCCCTACCACCCGCTGGAACGTGGCTTCGACGAATTCTTCGGGTTCATTGAAGGCCATCACGAGTATCTGGTCCCCGGCATCCCGACCAATCAAGTGGACCCCATTCTTCGCGGCCACACGATCGTGCCAGAAACCAACTACCTCACCTACGCCTTTGCCCGGGAGATCACGAACTTCGTGTCGCACCACGCCGCCGAACCCTTCTTCATCTACGCGCCGTTCAACGCCGTCCACGCCCCGCTGGAGGCCACGCCCGAGCTTCTCAGTCGATTTTCGTCCACGAACTTCACCGATCCCAAGCGTTATATCATGGCGGCCGTCCTGGCCGGCCTCGATGACGCTGTTGGCCTGATCATTCAGCACCTGCGCTCGCTTAACCTGGAAACGAACACGCTCATTTTCTTCACCAGCGACAACGGCGGGCCCACCCCGGGCAACGGCTCGCTTAACACCCCGTTGCGCGGATACAAAACCCAGCCCTACGAAGGTGGCGTGCGCGTCCCATTCCTCATGCAATGGCCAGGCACCCTGCCGTCCAACACGGTCTATCACGCGCCCGTCAGCACGCTCGACATTCTGCCCACCGCGATCGCCGCTGCCGGCGGTACCAGCCCGGCCGCATGGCAACTCGACGGTGTCAATCTGTTGCCCTACTTGCTCGGCCAGAATTCCGACCGGCCCCACACCAACCTCTTCTGGCGCATCGAAACCAATGGCGCCGACAGCGAGGACGAATCCACCGATGGCGCTCGCGGCGTTCGCCAGGATAATTGGAAGCTGGTCAAGTTCAGCGCGCCCGCTCCGTGGGAACTGTACGATTTGGCGACGGACATCGGCGAAACCAACAATCTGGCGGACGCCCGGCCGGACATCGTCCAGCGCCTGGTGGCCGCGTTTGAGGATTGGGAAACCGGCCTGGCCCCAGCCCGGTGGGCCTACAACGCGCTCCCCTATGAACGCGCGCCGTTCGTGCCGGAGGACATCCGGATCGGCGACCCGAACGTCGCTTACGGTCGTCCGGCGTTCCTCCCCGAATCCGATCGTTTCGCCTTCATCGATCCGCTGCACAACGCGCAGCTTTGGACCGGCACGTTGGACCTTGAATCCGGTTTCCTCCAAACCGCCGACGGACGTGACCAATCGGCGGATCTCGGTGTGACCAGCCCGACGGATCCGATCGAAGGGCCCCAGTGGGGAGTGGACGCCAATGGCCCGGCGCTGTTCTACACCAAAGCCGATGCAAACCAGCGCCAACAGGCCTGGCGAGCCTCGTTTGCTCCGTCCGGGCTCTCCTCGCCCCAGGTCATCACGAGCGGACCGATCGACCATCACTTCAATCCTCGTCCCAGCCAGAATCCGGGCGCCGCGACAACTTACCTCAGCTTCCGCACCGGCACCTCCGCCTCCTCCGCCGCCATCAGCCAATGGGCTGATCTCCAAAGCCCCGGCGCCGCGCAGCCTTTGCCTAACCATCTTGGCGGCCCCGACTCCGGTCGCTGGCTGCCCGGCTCCCGGGATCTTGCCTACGCCGGTTCCTCACCCGTCTCAGCCTTTCCGCAGGTTATCCTGCTCGAAACCGCCTCCGGCCAGCCCCGGCTGATCACCAACGAAGAAACCCAAAAGACGGACGTGTGGGGATTCATCGCGCCTGAGTTCAACGGCGAACGTTGCTACGCCGCCATCATCAATGGCACCGAAATCGCGATTTATCGAAATCTGCAGAACAACACTAACGGCATCCATCAACGGGTCGCCACCCTGTCGCTTCCCGCCGGCGCGCCGCACCGATACCTCCGCTCCTTGCGCCCCGTGGAAGGTCTGCGCGGCTTCAATGGCGTCAGCTATTTCGTCTGCACCGCCCAGGCCAACGGCAATCCCGCCAGCCCGGGCGACTCCAGCATCTGGCTGTTTGGCCTCGGCCCCGACACCAACAATCTCATCGCACGCCGCCTCGACCAATCTCCGCGCGCCGCGAGCAACGCGCCACCTGCGCTGACGCCCGGGCGACACGAACCTCATCTCGTCCCGGGAACGCGCGAGCTGTGGTGTTACTACTCCCTCGACGACGGCGCCAGCGCCACGCAGTTGCGCGTCGCGCGAACCGGCATCCGTCGGCCCGAGCACTTCGGTGACCCGTCAGGCTTTGCCCGGCTCGCGCTTTCCTCCAGCCACGAGTCGGGTCACGCGGACGGCGCCGGGCGTTGGATGAGCGCGACCGAAACGCTTCGACTCACCGTGCATCAGGGCCGGTTGTTCGCCGGGACAGGGAGCCGCGAGTTTCGTCCCTACCCCACCAACGTCAGCAACTCGATGCCCACCTGGTCCGGAGCCCAAATCCTGGTCAAGGATTCCGCCAATGCCGCATGGCGCGTCGACCCGGCGCCGGCCATTTTCCGCGGACACCTCCGGGTGGAAACGTTGGAGAGCATCACGCTGACGACACGCGCCAACGGTGCAGCGATCGCCCCGACCAACCTCCTGATCGCCGGACTGAGCGACATCAGCACCGGCGGCGCCAATCTGGCGAGCGTCCGCACCCGGGTCGAAGGCTCCGCCGAAGGCTGGCAACACTCGCACGTCGCCGACACGTTCACGCCGGCCAATGTCCTCAGCTTCGGTACTCACATCGATCGGTCGAATGGCGTTCACCTGGTTTTTGCTGGCTTGGAGAACGGAGAGATTTACCGAGGCGCGTTCAACCCGAATGCCAGCGGCTATCTCTCGTGGGCTTCGAACAACGTCGAACTCACGGGCGCCGGAGCCGTCACCGGCTTTGCCGAATGCCAGGGAAGGCTCTACGCCGCCGCGAGTCTCAATGCCGACGGCTCAGCCGGCGGCCTTTACCTGCGCCGGGACGGTCTCGGTCAGTGGGTTCGGGTCTATGCCTGGAATCGTCCCGCAGCGCTGTCCAACGCCCCCGCCAGCGACCGCCAGATGCTCGGCTTGACCACCGTCCTGGATCCGATGGGCACCAGCAACCAAGTGCTTCTGGCCGCACGGGCGTGGCCCGGCGTCATCGAACGAATCGATCCCTCAAACCGATTCGCCGTCACGCTCGAACTCGATGTCCGAGAATTCTTCGCCCGCCATTGGAACGACGACCGCATCCGCACACAGAATGTCACCGTGGCTTACACCGGCTTTACCCCTGTCGTCGACCCCGCCACCGGCGAACGCGTCCATCTGGTCGGCGTCCAGATCGAACACCCCGACGCATCCGGCACTGTGATCGGAGAGTCCCAATATTTAATCCGCCATCGCGACGCCACCTACGAAGTGGCAACCATCCCCGCCTTCAGTCGACCCGACGCCTCCGACGGCGCGCTGCGCGCCACGCGCTGCATCGCGCCCTCCCCGTTCCCCGAAGACCGCGGACAGGTCTGGTATTTCGGCGGCTACGACACCGCGACCACTCCGTCGACCAATACCGCATGGATTCTTCAAGGACGCTGGGAGGTCTGGCCCGCGCTCACGTTGTCACGCCCCAATCCGCCCGACTGGCAGTTGGACTGGCCGGTCGCGACCACCAACTGGGTGCTGGAATCCACCGCCATGCTGGGCGACGGCGAGCTCTGGCAGCCGGTGCCCGGCCTTCCGACGCGCTCGGTGCATGGTCAGTCCCAAGCGGTCCCTGATCAGCCTCCGGTCAATCTCTACCGCCTGCGCCGGCCCTGGCCCTAGCCTCAACGCCAACGCCAGTCTGGTCGACGTCGGGTGAGCCGAAGTTGGCGCGATGAATGCCTCGTGCGTCGCACCGTCTGACATGGCCTATGTGTATTCGGCTGTCCTCCCGCGTGCTGCTCTGGCCGCTGCTGGCCTCGTTTGTTGTCCCGCCCGCTCCGGCGTCGGCGGCCGACCGATCGGGTCTCGACGACACCCTGCCCGCGCCGGAGGCCGTGGCGCGGATGCAAGCGGTCGATCCCGCGAAGGCCGCCACCTTGCTCAAGGAAGTAAAGTTCCCGGCCGAATTTGAAGTGAGCATCTTTGCCACCCCGCCCGCGGTGAACTATCCGGTGTTCGTCGCCGCCGCGCCGGATGGAACGCTTTATGTCTCGAGCGACGGCAACGGCTCGATCGATCGCAAGGAACATCGCGGACGTGTCCTGCGCGTGCGCGATGTGGACGGCGACGGCCAGGCCGACGAAGTACGGGTGTTGGTGGCGGACGTCGATTCTCCTCGCGGGCTGGTCTGGGATCACGATCGGGTCTACCTCTTGCATCCACCCCACATCAGCGAGTTTGTCGATCGGGACGGCGACGGCGTGGCGGAAACCAACCGCGTGCTGGTGAAGAACATTGCGTTCGGGTTCAGGGACCGGCCGGCGGACCATTCGTCGAACGGCCTGGAACTGGGCGTGGACGGCTGGCTCTATGCGGCGATTGGTGACTTCGGTTTTATGGAGGCGGAAGGAACGGATGGAAGGAAGCTACAGCTGCGTGGGGGAGGAGTGGTGCGGGTTCGGCCTGATGGCACAGGCCTTGAGCTCTACTCACGAGGCACGCGCAACATTCTTGAGGTGGCGGTGAGTCCGCTCCTCGATGGCATCGCTCGGGACAACACCAACGACGGAGGCGGGTGGGACATTCGGCTGCATCACTTCACCGGATTTGACGACCATGGCTACCCGCGGCTTTTTCGAAATTTCCCGGACGAGATCGTGGCGCCCCTGGCTGACTACGGCGGCGGTTCCGGCTGCGGCGCGGCGTGGATCGATGAACCGGGCGTTCCGGCAGCGTGGAACAACGCCCCATTTACCGCAGACTGGGGCCGCAATTGGGTCTATCGCCACGGCTTGACGCCCAAAGGCGCAACCTTTGCCGCCGATCAAAAAGAATTCATCGGGGCCACGCGGATCACGGATCTCGACGTCGACGCACGCAGCCGCATCTATGTGGCGAGTTGGAAAGGAGCCACCTTCACGTGGGCGGGCAATGATGTCGGGTATCTCGTGCAGGCGCGGCCCAAGGGGTTCACGCCCGAAGCGGTTCCCGATTTTGCCGCCGCTTCCGAGTTCGCCCTGATGAAACTGCTGGCCAGTCCAAGCCACCGGCTCCGCCTCGAAGCCCAGCGCACTCTCCTGCGTCGCGGGCTCAACCGCAGTTCCGTGCGTGATCTCACCGCCCTGGCCGGCAACTCCCAGGCGCCGCTCCCCTCCCGCGTCGCCGCCATCTTCGCCCTCAAGCAAGGTCTCGGCGAACGTTCCCATCCCATCCTCACGCCGCTGGCCCACGACGCCACCATCGCGGCCTGGGTGATTCGCGCGCTGGGCGATCGCGCGGACCAAATCGGCAACGTTCCCGCCCGCCTCCTGGAAGATGCCGTGAAGTCGACGGACGCTCGCACCCGCCGCGAGGCGGTGGCAGCCCTCGGCCGCTGGCACGGGCTGACCGGTGTCTGGGCCGACGGCGGAACGCCCGTTCCGGCCACCCTCCGCACTGAATACCTGGAACGTCACAGCCAGGTTTTGACCGCGCGCCTAACCGATTCCGACCCGGTCGTCGCGCACACGGCGCAGCAGGTTCTCCGACAACTCCGGGCTCCGGACGCGGCCTTCACCCTGCTGGACACGCCCGGCTCGTCCGCCGCCGAACGCACTGCAGCCCTTCGCCTGCTTCAATCCATGGCGGAGCCGGCCGTGGTCGAGGGCTTGATCCATCGCCTGGCGGCTGAGCGCAAGGCGCCCAATCGCGCCGGCCTCCTCACGGCGCTGTGCCGACTGCATTTCATCGAGGGCCCTTGGAAAGGAGCCAGCTGGGGCACACGGCCCGACACCCGCGGTCCTCTCTACCAGCCCGAAAAATGGTCCGAGACACCCCGCATCGCCGCAGCGCTTGCCCGGGCGCTCGACGCCGCGAACGCCGATGAGACCGCGTTTCTCGTGGGCGAACTCGAGCGCCACCGGATTCAACTTCCGGGGGCACTGGAAAAACTCGTGGCCCTCGCCGATTCGAATCCAGCCACAACTCAGGCCGTGATCGGACAACTCGCGCGGGCTGAAAACATTCCCGAAACCGCCCGCCCGCTTCTGCTCACAATCGTGGCGGGCGATGACACTTCGGCCGAAACCCGCGCCCGGGCCGTCGAAGCGCTCAGCCGTATGAACTGGGACGAAGCTACTGTGCGCGCCCTGACCGCCGGGCTCGGACGCCTGTCCGACCCGAGCGCAAAAACCGATCGATCCGTGGTCAACCAAGCCGGTGAAAAGTTTCTCGAGTCCGGCCAGGTTGAAAAACAGAGAAAATGGCTGGAGGCAGAAGCCGCCTTGGTGTCCGGCGCGCCTTCCGCCTGGGCCGAGGCGGCCTTGCTCCGCCTGGCCGACCGGGCGCGCCCCGGCCAGAAAGCCGCCACCAGCACCAACGCGAACGTCCAGCGCTTGGAAGCCGCCTGGGACCTGTCGCCCGTGCGGCGCGCCCAGCTGATCGAAGCGTCCATGCTCGCCAACCGAAAGCTCCTCGGCGATCGCATCATCGCCGCCCAAGATGACCCCGAACCGTCGGTGGCCGAGGCGGCCCGCCGCGCCGTCAAGCGCCTGAAACTTGAAGCCTCGCGTCCCGCCGGCAACCACGCCACCCTGGTCGGAAGCCTAACCACGGACCAAGCCGTGGCGCAGGTCGCCTCCACCCACGGCGAGATCCCCGCTGGAGAGCTGGTGTTCACCAAGGCCGGCTGCGTGGCCTGCCATACCGTGCGCGCGGACGACGCGCTCAAGGGCCCCTTCCTGGGCAACATCGCCACCATCTACAAACGCCGTGAACTGGCCGAGGCCGTCCTCATGCCTAACAAAACAATCGCCCAGGGCTTCACGGCCAACCGGTTCACCCTCAAGGACGGGGAGGAGATCGAGGGGTTCGTCGTCCAGGAAGCCGCCGACCTCGTCACCGTCCGGAACATCGCCGCCCAGGAGCTGAAGATTAAGGCCGCGGAGGTTGTTCGACGCGACAAGCTGGAGAAATCCCTGATGCCCGAAGGGCTGGCCGCCGGGCTGACCATGCGCGAGTTCGCCTCGCTCCTCGATTACCTCGAATCGCTTGCGGCCACCGGAAAATGACGGAAAGATGGACGGCAGCTGATGCGAGATGGCGATGACAACCGGATTGGGCCTGGACTGCTGCTGCGACGGGCCGTGGTCCTGGTGCTGCTGGTGGTCGGCGGCGGTTGCTTCGGTGGCTGCAAACCCAACTCGCCCGCGCCAACTCCAACGCAGCCAGGCCCACCCGCTCAACCGGTCGCGTCGACCACAAATCCCCCACCCGGCATGGTGTGGATTCCTGGCGGCGAGTTCTGGATGGGCGGTCCCACGGGCGAACCGGTGGAAGCTTTGCGCGCCCGGATCAAGCCGGGCGAACCCGTCTGTAACGGGCTGACCGGGGGATTCACCGATGCGACACCAGCGCACCGCGTGCGCGTCGACGGCTTTTGGCTCGATGCAACCGAGGTCACCAACGACGAATTCGAAAGGTTCGTTCGCGCCACGCGGTATGTGACCGTCGCCGAGCACGCGCCTGACCCCGCCCAATTTCCTGGGGCCGACCCCGCCCTGCTGGTCCCAGGTTCGGTCGTGTTCTCGCCCCCCGACGGACCCGTGGCCCTGGACGATTTCACCCAATGGTGGCGCTATACCCCCGGCGCCAATTGGCGACATCCAACCGGGCCAAACAGTTCGATCGCGGGTCTGGGGCAGCTTCCCGTCGTGCACGTGGCGTTTGAAGACGCCGAGGCCTATGCGCGTTGGGCAGGCAAACGCCTGCCCACCGAGGCCGAGTGGGAATTCGCCGCCCGTGGAGGTCTCGACCGCAAGGCCTATGCCTGGGGCGACGACCTCACGCCGTCCGGACGCTGGCAATGCAACGCGTTTCAGGGCCGATTTCCGGATGGTGACACCGCCGAGGACGGCTTTCGTGGCATCGCTCCGGTCCGGCAGTATCCATCCAACGGATTTGGCCTCTACGACATGGCCGGCAACGTCTGGGAATGGTGCAGCGACTGGTTTCGGCCCGACTACTACGGCCTGCAAGCCAGAAGCGCGGCGTCCGTCAATCCACGGGGTCCATCCGACAGCTTCGACCCGGACGAACCGGGGATTCCCAAGCGGGTGCAGCGCGGCGGCTCATTCCTCTGCAGCGAACAGTATTGCTCCCGCTATCTGATCGGAACTCGCGGCAAGGGCGCGGTCGATACCGGCAGCAGCCACGTCGGCTTTCGGTGCGCCCGAGCGCCTGCGCCCTAAGCCGGAACGATTCCGTTGGGCGGCGGCCGGTTGCGCCGCAGATTCTTGCGCAGGCCGAGGCGTAAGGGTGCGTCCCGCATTGCGCCCATTGCGGGTTAGGCGACGAGCAACGAAGGCCGTCGCAAGAAGATCAAGGCAACCCCTGCTGACCAACGGAATCGTTCCGGCTAAGATTGTCCTCATCACGGAGCTTGAAATTCAGCGCAAGATGCTGGAACTATCATGCAAGCAAACCGCCCTGTAAGGACACGAGCGGTTTTCTCCAATCAACACCCATTAGAGTGAGCCGTGTGTAGTATCGAAAAGATTAGAGAAATCGTGCCTTTCAGTCGCGCCGTCCGGCGCGATCGTCAGGGCTTCATCGGCTTCAGACCGCCGCCACCCCAGCCATGGATCGGTGCATTCGCAGTCGCCTTCGCCCGCGGCTAGCCGGCCTCGAGAGCCCTTAGTCCGAGTCCAGATTTTAAATTCAGAAGCAACTCGTTATCAACCGCCTCCGTTCGACCATGAAGATCAAATTCGTCCGTCCCACCGGACTCCTCGCCGCGCTGTTCGCGCTCGGCGCGGAGGCCAATGCGCAAACCACCGCCTTTACCTACCAAGGGCTGCTCAACGACGGCGCCAAGCCCGCCAACGGCATTTATGATTTGCGCTTCAGCCTTTTCGACGCAGCGGCCAGCGGTGCGCAACAAGGCGCCCTGCTGACCAATGCCGCCACCCCGGTGACCAACGGCGTCTTCACCGTGACTCTGGACTTCGGCAACCAGTTTCCGGGGGGCAATCGATGGCTGGAAATTGGGGTACGCACCAATGGCGCAGCGACGTTTAATACGCTCGCTCCGCGGCAACCATTGACCGCCACGCCCTACGCCGTCACCGCAGGCAACGTCACCGGTCCGGTCCCGGCCTCGCAATTGAGCGGCGTCGTGGCTGCCGGCGGAGTGAGCGGCAACTATCCGAGCCCAGTCGCCTTCACCAATGCGGGCAACGCCTTCGCAGGGAACGGCAGCGGGTTGACGGACGTGAATGCCGCGACCTTGAACGGCCAAACCGCGGCAAGCTTTTGGAACACCAATGGCAACGCCGGAGCCAACCCCACCAACGGCGCCTACCTCGGCAATCGCGACAATCTTCCGCTCGAATTCCGAGCAAACGGCATCCGGGCGCTCCGCCTGGAACCCAGCCTCACCAGCCCGAACGTCATCGGCGGATCCCCCGCCAATGCGGTCGGCACCGGGTTGAGCGCCGCCACCATCGGCGGCGGCGGCGATCTCACGTCGCCTAACCGAATCACCGCGTCGTATGCCACGATCGTGGGCGGCAGCAGCAATTCCGCCAGCGCTCCGTATTCCGTGGCCGGCGGCAACGCCGCCCGCGCCAGCGGCACCGCGGCGGTTAGCCTTGGCCGCGCGACGACCGCGGCTGGGACCGGCGCGACCGCCCTCGGCGATCAATCCACCGCCAGCGGCGACGCGGCGGTCGCCCTGGGCCGCAGCACCGTGGCAAGCCGAACTGCATCCCTGGCCGCAGGAACCCAGGCCCGGGCCCTGCACGACGGCTCATTCGTCTGGGCGGACAGCCGCACCGTTGATTTCGATTCCACCAGCAGCAACCAGTTTCTCATCCGCGCCGCGGGCGGCGTCGGCATCAACAACAACAACCCAAACGGCGCCGCGCTGGCAATCACCGGCGACGTCAACGTCAACGGCAATATCACCGGCAACGGCGCCGGCATCACGGGCCTGAGCCTCGATTCACTCAACTCAGGCGGGGCGCTTCGCGCTTTCGGCGGCTTCACGGTCGCCAGCTCGCCCGGCACGGGCAGTGGACCGGTCGCGATCGCCTCCGCCGACGTGAACGGGGACGGACGCCCGGATTTGATCAGCGCAAATCTCAATGGCAGCTCCTTGACCATCCTGACCAACAACGGGCGAGGAGGCTTTGAGTTTTCCGCGTCTGCCGCCGTGGGCAACTCGCCACGCTCTGTGGTCGCCGCGGACGTCAACGGCGATGGCCGCCCGGACTTGATCAGCGCCAATCTGAACGGCAGCAATCTGTCGATCGTCACCAACAATGGCCGAGGCGGATTTGCGCTGTCCTCCACGGCTTCCGTGGGCACGGAGCCGTTCTGCGTCACCGCGGCAGATGTCAATCGGGATGGAAAGGTTGACTTAATCAGCGCCAATCGCCTCTCCAATTCGCTCACGATTCTGACCAACACCGGCAGCGGGGCCTTCGCTCTGTTCGCCTCGCCAACGGTGGGCAGCGAACCGTTGTCCGTCACCGCCGCAGATGTGAACGGCGACGGACGGACGGATTTGGTCAGCGCCAACGGCGCGGACAGCACCCTGACGGTTCTGACCAACAGCGCGACCGGCAGTTTCGTGCTGGCTTCCTCCCTCGATGTTGACCTGCCGTTCTCGGTCACGGCCGCCGACATCAATGCCGATGGCCGCATGGATCTGATTACGGCAAATGCCGGCTCGGACTCCCTGACCGTCCTGACGAACAGCGGAGGAGGCAACTTCCAATTCGCGTCCTCGCCGATCGGCGGTGCTCAACCTCTCTCGGTCGCCACCGCGGACGTCAACGGCGACACCAAGCCCGACTTGATTAGTGCGAATCTGACCGACAACACGATCACCGTTTTCACCAACAGCGGCGGCGGTCTCTTCGCAGTCTCCGCCTCGCCGGTGGTGGGCACCCAACCCTTTGCCGTCGTCGCGGTGGACGTCAATGGCGACAGCCGGCCTGATGTCATCAGCGCAAACTTCGCGGCCAACACGCTGTCGGTGCTTCTCAACGGCGCCAGTTTCAGCGGCGCCTTCGCCGGCTCTTTCGCCGGCGGATTCAATGGCACCTTCGCGGGTGACGGCAGCGGGCTCAATGCGCTTAGCGCGCCCAGCCTCCGCGGGTCCGTTCCTTCCTCCACGCTCACGGCAGTCCCCGCCGGCAGCCTCACCGGAACAGTGCTGGACTCACGGCTCTCAGCCAACGTCGCCCTGCGCGCCGGCGGCAACACGTTCTCCGGCAACCAAACGATCAACGGCGGACAGACCGTCAACGGCAACCAGGCCGTCACCGGAAATCACACCATCTCCGGCAACCAAACCGTCAATACCGGCCAGACCATCATCGGCGGACAATCCGTCTCGGGCGGCCAGTCGGTCTCCGGTGGACAAACCGTCACCGGCGGCCAAACCCTCACCGGCAATCAAAACACTACCGGCGATCACACGCTCTCGGGCAACCAGTCCATCGGCGGAAATCAGACCGTCTCCGGCAGCCAGAACGTCAACAGCGGACAAACCATCACCGGCGGCCAAACAGTCACGGGCAGCCAAACCGTCAATGGCGCGCAGACCGTCAACGGCACCCAACTCGTCGCCGGCAACGTCACCCTCGCGGGCAACCAGACGGTCGCCAGCAATCAGACCGTTTCCGGAAGCCAGACCGTCACCGGCAACATCACCACCCCGGGCGAGGTCCAGTGGGGAAATGGGTCCAGCCTCTCCGCCAATACCAACGGCGCCATTGAACTGGGCAACTCCACGATTTCCGGGGGCAAGCCGATGATCGATTTCCACTACGGCACAGGCAGCGCCCAGGACTACAACGTCCGCATCGTCAATGAGGCCACCAGCCAGCTGGCCATCTATCGGAATGGCTTCGCCACCCCAATGGCGCAGTTCAACGTGGGCGGCCTGACGGTCAATGGCACGCTCGTCAGCACCAGCGATCGCAACGCCAAGGAAAACTTCGCGCCGGTCAAACCGCTCGAAGTGTTGGAAAAAGTCCTCTCCTTGCCGATGTCCAGTTGGAACTACAAGGAGGACGCCGACACCCGCCACCTCGGACCCATGGCCCAGGATTTTCACGCCGCGTTCGGGATCGGTCCCGACGATAAACACATCAGCACGGTGGACGCCGACGGCGTCGCGCTGACCGCAATCCAGGGGCTCAATCAAAAGCTTGAGGAAACCCGCGCCGAGAACGCCGCACTGAAGGCCCGCCTCGAACGCCTCGAGCGCTTGTTGAACGAAGGCGCGCGGAAATAATCCCGCCCACCGGGGGAAGATCCCGTTCCACGTTGTCGCACGATCTGAGGAAACGCTGAAGGGGCGAAGGGACGTGCCCTTGAGGCTCCGCTGGCGACCACGCGCACGCAGGCCTCGCCTGCACTTCGCGAGGCTTGAATCGGGACGCCCGACGTGTTCATGCTGCCACGTCTGAGCCGGTCATTTTGACCTTGAGCGAAAGCCGTCCTGATATGAAGACAACGACCCACGCGGGCGCCCGCAGGCCGGGGATTTATCGAACGACCCTCGGCCCGGCAGCCGCCCTGCTCCTGGCCCTGTTCGCACTGCCCGCGACATCTCCGGGTGCCGGCGTCGCGGCACAGACCCCGGAGGGCTACACTCGGGCCCAGTTCCTTACCACCAACCTGGTCCACATCCCCTTTCAGCCGCAGGCGGAAACGCTCAAATGGCTTGAGGCCAGACGCGACGCCCAGATCCGGGGTGCCAGCCGGTTCTCCGCCTTCCACGGGTTCCAGCTGGCCGACCGGATTGCCGAAAGCGGCATTACCTTTCGCCACCAAGTCGTCGAGGACGCCGGCAAGAATTTTGTCCAGGCTCACTACGATCACGGCACGGGATTGGCCGTGGCCGACATCGACGACGACGGCTTGCCCGATCTCTATTTTGTCAATCAGCAAGGCAGCAGCCAACTGTGGCGCAACCTCGGCGGCGGCAAGTTTCAGGACGTCACCGCGCAAGCCGGAGTCGACCTGACCAATCGCGTGTGCGTCGGGGCTTCCTTTGCCGACATCGACAACGACGGCCGACCGGACCTGTTCGTCACAACCGTCCGCCATGGCAATGTACTCTTCCGCAATCTCGGCCAGGGCAGGTTCGAAGACATCAGCCACAGCGCCGGCGTGGATTACTCCGGCCATTCCTCGGGCGCCGTTTTCTTCGACTTCAATCGGGACGGACTCCTCGACTTGTTTGTCTGCAACGTGGGTGAATACACGACGAATGCCACGCGGGCAGGAGGCGTTTATCGCGCGCGTGAAGACGCTTTTCTCGGTCATCTCTATCCCGAACGCAGCGAGCAGAGCCTGCTCTATCAGAATTTAGGCGGTCGGAAGTTTCGCAATGTTTCCCAGGCGTTGAACCTGACCCACGCGGGCTGGACCGGCGACGCCTCGTTTCACGACCTGGACCGCAATGGGTATCCCAGCCTCTATGTGCTGAGCATGTCCGGCCCGGACTGTTTCTACCAAAACACGCTCGGAAAGCGGTTTGAGAACCGGACGGATGGCGTCTTCGGTCGCACCCCGTGGGGTGCCATGGGCCTGAAGTTCTTCGACTACGACCAGGACGGCCGGATGGACCTTTACGTGACGGATATGCACTCCGACATGAGCCCGGCGCAAAGCGCCGAAGGAAAACGGACGGTCTCGGTCGCCTTCGAAAAGCAGAAGAGCGGCGCCTGGTGCGCCACTTCCTGGAAGCCTGACTTCTTCCCTCAGCAAAACACCAACTACATCTTCGGCAGCGCCTTTTACCGCAACGAAGGCAACGGTAAGTTCCGCGAAATCTCCGACCAGCTGAATGTCGAAACCTACTGGCCGTGGGGCGTCAGTGTGGGGGACCTCAACGCCGACGGTTTCGAGGACATGTTCGTCACCGCGGGCATGGGCTATCCCTTCCGGTACGCCATCAACTCAGTCCTGCTCAATGAAGGCGGCAAACGCTTTTTTGACAGCGAGTTCCTGTTGAACGTTGAGCCCCGGCTGGAAGGCAAGACCGAGATCACTTACTTCACTTTGGATTGCTCCGGCGCGGACAAGGATCACCCGTTGTGCTATCACAAACGGGGCACGCTCACCGTCAAGTCCTCAACCAGCTCCCGCTCGTCCGCCCTCTGCGATCTCGACGGAGATGGAGACCTTGATCTGGTGGTGAACAACATGAACGACCAGCCGCAGCTGCTGATCAGCAATCTCGCCGAGAAAAAATCGATCCATTTCCTCAAGGTCCGACTCAAGGGAACCGTTTCCAACGCCGACGGCCTGGGCGCCTTCGTCAAGGTCCAGGCCGGCGGCCGAACCTACACTCAATTTCACGACGGCAAATCAGGCTACCTGTCGCAAAGCTCGCTCCCCCTCTACTTCGGACTCGGCGACGCACCCCGGCCGGACGCAGTCGAAGTCCTCTGGCCTTCCGGAAAAGCGCAGAAGATTACGGATAAGCTTCCGGCGAATGGTCAGCTGGTGATCACCGAAGACGCCAGCCGCTAAACCGGAACGATTCAGTTGAGCGGCGGACGGCTGCGCCGCCCAAACGGAATCCCGAAGGCGAAGGACCGAGGCCCCTCCGAAAACTTCGTCGGCAGCCCAAGAGCTCTGCGCAAACATTTACCGGTGCTGTTCGAGCGGCGGAAGGCGGAGCGCCCGCCCTAACGGACGCGCCCGGTTCAAGGCCCGTGAGCTGAAACGAACACGGCGCCACCCTCAAAACCAACTACTGGACCGCTTTGGTTTGATAGGTCCGGACATGTCCGGTCCCTGGAATGTGCATGGTGTAACTCCGGCCATCGGCCGCCACGGACAGCTTCAAATACTGCGCCTCACATTTTTCAGCGTGATTCGCAACAAACTCATCCGCCGTGTTCGCATCGTCCCGGACATTCTTGTGAACCTGATACATGGCTTGAATGCCAGGCGACGCGCGCAGCGTTTCCACCGTCGCCCGGGCCGTCCCCTTGCGAGGCCCGTTGTTCATCACGGAAATCGTTGGAGCCAGGGAATGAACCAGCAGCGGATTGTTGCTCACGTCCAAGCCATGATGATTCACCTGATAGACATCAACGGTTCCGATCCGGTTGGTTGGACACACCAGCCCGGCCTCGGTGTTCCACGTCATGTCTCCCCCGTCGAAGAACCGGAAGGCGCCGAACTGCAGCAGCCATCCGGTACTGTTCGCGTTGTCCGAAGTGTCCCGCGGCTTTTCGACGCCACCAGCGCAGGCCGGGTTCGCCGGCGCACCCGCTGAAGCGTCCACGTATCGCTGGCGCGCGGCCACACAGCGGAGAGTCACCGACGGCCCTGCCCCGCCCCGTAACGGAATAGCCGAGCCCGGCTGCAGCACGTGACGCTGCTCCGCTTTAATCTCGCGATACGGCTTGATCAACAGCGGCCAGCGCGTGTCTTTACGATCACCGTCCGGATTCGTCTCCGGAATGCCGTTGTCATGAATCTGCCGAATCGGCATCAAAGCCGACAATTCCGCCGCGCCCCCGAAATGATCGATGTGAAAGTGCGTTGTGATGTAATGATCGATCTGTCGCAAGCCAGCGACTTGTGAGGCGACCTTGTGAATGCGGCCGGCATCGCGCACCCCGGGATTGCCGGAATCGATCAGCACCGATTCGCCTGCAGGCGTAACGATCAACGTGGCGCCGCCTCCTTCGACATCAACCCAGTAAAGATCCAGCGTGCGCTCAGCCGTCGCCGCCCCGACCGGCCGGCCCCAGCAGATTGCGGTTACCAGAGCCAACGAACAGACGTGCCTCCAACCAGGATTCGATACAGCCAGTTTTGTCATGGGATGCGGGGTTGTTTCGAAGGACGCTAAGCCGGTCGAAACCACCGACACAAGCCAGCATTCTGAACCGGACGATCGACGGGTGCGGTTAAAAGCGGGTGATGGTCAATGCGTCAAGCTCGCGCCCCACGCGCGCCCGCTGGCCCACGAACGCCCGCCGCGCCTCCTTCTCCCCTGAACGGGGAGAAGGCCGGGATGCGGGGTGAGACGGTTCGTTGGATCACGCGTCTTTAATCATACCCACGATCGACCAGAAGGTTCGCGGCGCGGAGATTCGGCAACCTCTTAATCCAACGGCCCGACGCGGAATCCCTCTCCGCCGCCCTGCGGGGGAGTGGGCAGGTTCCGAACTCGCCCGAGCGAGGTCGGAACCGGGTGAGGTGGAGCAGTCCGCGGGTTCATGTCTGGTGAGGTCGGAAAAGAACGGGCGGCTTCCCAAGAACCGACACGTAGGGCGCTCTCCCCGGATCGCGCCGGCGATGCGGTCAACTTCACCCTTGTCCGAGCAGGACCGCGTGAACAGTTAGCAACACGCGTTCGGCGGCGGGCGGCGGAGCGCCCACCCTACCCGACGGGCACAGTTTAAAAACTCGTGAAAATCCTCCCGCGCAGGGTTCGAATTGAGAGTTGGTAAACCGCCGCCAACCGCGTAGAACTGCCAAGGATGAAAGCGATTCGAGTGCATCAATTTGGCGGGCCCGAGGTGCTTCGGCTGGAAGAAGTCCCCCGCCCCATTCCCGGGGACGGTCAGGTCCTGATCAAGGTCCACGCGATCGGGATCAACCCGGTCGAAACGTACCAGCGGTCCGGAGCGAATCCCGCCATTCGCTTGCCTTGGACCCCGGGCATGGACGCCGCCGGAGTAGTCGATGCCCTCGGAACCAATGTCACGCGGCTGAAGCCGGGTGACCGCGTTTACACGAGCGATTCCGTTTCCGGCACCTACGCGGAGTTCGCTTTGTGCGCGGCAACGTCGGTCTATCCTCTGCCGGATCCGGTTTCCTTCCCGCAAGGCGCCGCCATCAACATCCCCTACGCAACGGCCCACCGTGCGCTCTTTCATCGAGCCCAGGCCAAGGCGGGCGAAACGGTTTTCGTCCACGGCGCCAGTGGCGGGGTCGGCTTGGCTGCCCTCCAGACCGCCCGCGCGGCCGGACTCACCATCGTTGGCACCGCCGGCACAGCGGAAGGCCGCCAACTGGTTTTGGATCAGGGCGCCCATCACGTGCTCGATCATCGAACACCGGATTATTTGGAACGGGCCCTGGCGCTGACGGGCGGCCGGGGCTTCGACGTGATTCTGGAAATGCTGGCCAACATCAACCTGGGCCGAGACCTGCCGCTGCTCGCTCGTTCCGGACGTGTCATCGTCATCGGCAGCCGCGGCAAGGTCGAGATCACCCCGCGCGACTTGATGAGCCGCGACGCGGACATCCGCGGGATGAGCCTGTTCAACGCATCGCCCGCCGAATTGTCCGGCATTCACGCCGCGATCGGCGCAGGCCTCGCAAACGGAACTCTCCGCCCCATCGTCGGACGAGAGTTCTCGCTGGGCGAGGCCGCCCAGGCTCAGATCGCCGTTCTCGAGCCCGGCGCGCGCGGAAAAATTGTCCTGCGCCCCTGACGCGAGCAACCCCTACCAACCGCGCCCATGCGCCCGCTCCTGGTCGAACTTCCCGCCAGCTCGTCACCGGAAGCCCTGGCCGAAACCCTGCAGGGCGAGCCGGGCCTGGTGATGCTGCGCACACGCGGGTTTGATTCGCCCCACGCCCGTTACTCGATGGTCGCCGCCCGGCCGTTTGCCACGCTGCGTTCGTCCGGATCCCGCTGCGAAGTTCGCCAGGGCATCGAAACCCACGTGCAGTTCGGCAATCCCTGGCACGTGCTCGACAGCCTCATGGCCCGGTACGAGTTGCTCGACGAAGTGGACCTGCCCTTTCCGCTCGGCGGCTGCTTCGGTTTCTGGGGTTACGACCTGAAGAACTTCGTCGAACCTCGACTGGGCCGACGGGCGGTCAACGATCTGGAACTGCCTGATTGCCACGTCGGATTCTACGACAGCCTCGTCGTGTTCGATCATCACCTGAGCAAGACTTGGTGCATCTCAACCGGGCTTTGCCCGGACGGGTCGCGCCAGAGCGCAGTGGCCCAGGCCCAGCTCGACCGGTGGCGGCAGAAACTCGCCTCTGTCGCGGACGAAAGCGCGCTGCCAACGGCTCACGCACCGCCTCTCCACGGAGGCGCCCTCACCCCCGGCATCGGGGAAGCCGTTCGCACCACTCCGAACGTCACGTCCAACCGTTCCCGCGCTGACTTTGTCGCCGCCGTCCAGCAGGCCCAACGCTACATCCGCGCCGGCGACATTTATCAAGTCAATCTCGCCCAGCGTCTCTCCGCGCCGTCGACGATGGCGCCTTGGCGTTTCTTCCAACGGCTCGCGGACGTCTCGCCGGCGCCGTTCGCCGCCTACCTTGACTTCGGCGAGGCACAGCTCTCCTCGTCGTCGCCGGAGATGTTCATCCGGTTGAGCGGATCGCAGATTGTCACCCGGCCGATCAAGGGAACCCGGCCGCGTTCCAGCGATCCGGTTCGCGACGCGCAGCTGACCTACGAATTGCAGACCAGCAGCAAGGAGATGGCGGAACTGGTCATGATCACCGACCTGTTGCGCAACGATCTCGGACGGGTCTGTGAGTATGGGACGGTGCAGGTCCCGGAGTTGGTCCGTCTCGAACGCTACGCTCAAGTGCAGCATTTGGTCTCGACGGTCGAGGGGCGCCTCCGCGGCGGCGTGACTCATTTCGAAGCGCTGGCCCAATGTTTCCCCGGCGGCAGTATCACGGGTGCCCCAAAGATTCGCGCGATGGAAATCATCGATGAACTGGAGCCGATCACCCGCGGCCCCTATACCGGTTGCATCGGTTATCTCGGGTTCAACCGAGAAAGCCAGCTCAGCATCGCCATCCGCACCGCCGTCCACCGCGCCGACCGAATCTATTTTCACGTGGGCGCGGGCATCGTCGCTGACTCGGTTCCGGAGGCGGAATATGATGAAACCCTCGCCAAGGCCGCCGGCTTCCTCGCGGCGCTGGGCCTCACCCGGATCAATCCCGAGTGTCACTACCGCTAGTCGACGCGGCCGGTCTGTCCCTTTCGACCAGTTTCCGGCCAACCTCCCGGATAGGCCTCTCCCTTAGCGCCCCTTCCGCGCGCCCCGCGATCGCGATCAGGGTTGAGGACAATATCCCGCCCCCCAGCCTCTCCCTAAACTGGCATGCAGCACGCGAAATCGGTCCACAAACCACCGTGGCGAAAGGAATGCCAATGAATGCGAATGCAAAGCTGGTTGAAGCCCTCGGTCAGTCCGAACTTTACCGCCGATTTGAAAATGCCTACAGCGACGCGATGGGCATGCCCGTGGGGCTGCGTCCGCTGGTCACCTGGCAACTTCCGCTCCATGGTCGGCGGCACGAGAATCCGTTCTGCGCCCTGGTCGCGAGCCATAGCCACACTTGCGCGGCCTGTCTTCAATCCCACGAAAAACTCACCCAGGAGGCGACCAACGCCCCCGCAGCGATTACCTGCCCTTTCGGGCTTTGTGAAATTGCCGTGCCGCTGAAGCTCGGAGGCGAAACCATCGGCATGCTTCAAAGCGGTCAGACTCTCCGGCACAAACCAACGGAGGCCGGCGTCGCGCGAGCCGTCGCCGCCGCGGCCGCCCTCGGCGTCCACCTACCTCACCGCGAGGCGCGTGACGCATTTCTCCGCTCGCCGGTGGCCAATCAGCGCAAGCTCGACGCGGCCACCGGCCTGCTGTCTGTCTTCGCCGAGCACCTTTCAATTCAGAGCAATCAAATCGCGGTGCAAAACGCCAACGCGGAACCGCCCGCCATCACCCGCGCAAAGCAGTTCATTCGGGAACATTCCTCGGAGAAGTTGTCACTCGGTCAGGTCGCCTCTGCGGTCCACACCAGCCTCTACTATTTCTGCAAGCTGTTCCACAAGGCAACCGGCGTCACCTTCACGGAATTTGTCGCCCGCACCCGGGCGGAGCGGGCCAAAAATCTGCTCCTGAATCCGCACCTGAGAGTCAGCGAGATCGCCTACGAAGCCGGCTTCCAGTCGTTGACCCACTTCAATCGCGTCTTCAAACGCATCGCCGGAGTGTCACCCACCCAATACCGAAGCCACCTGCCGCGAGCAAACAACCGACAGCCCGAAACGGCCCCAAACGCTCCATGAACCGCCCCTAGGGAGCGCGGATCCCGCCGACGCGGGACCCGCAGCGAGGGGGGAATCGGCAGGTCTGAAAAGAACGGGTGGCTTCCCATGAACCTCGCCCCCGGAGCGCGGACCTCCGGTCCGCAGCGGGTGGAATCGGCGGCGCACGAACGAACCCTCAGGCGTCGTCTCCGGCTCGCTCCGCTGCGGGCTGAAAGCCCGCGGTCCGTCCGAGCAGTCCGCAGGTTCATCTGCGGTAAGCAGGTCTAAAAAGAACGGGTGGCTCTCCATGAACCTCCCCTCCGGAGGAGCCTTCTCCGCCGCCTTGCGGAGGAGAAGGTGTCCCGCCCAACGGGCGGGACGGATGAGGTGGAGCGGTCGCAGGTTCAAGGCCCCAATTCGCGTGCACCATTGCAGGTTGCAACTTCCCATGAACCGCCCTCCGCCGGAGCCCTCGCTGCCGGCTTTGGGGGAGAGGGTGGCCCCGCGCAGCGGGGCCGGGTGAAGGGGGGAACCTTCTCGGTTCAAGGACCAGTTGGCGCTTCAGTCGTCTTTGCGAAACTCGACCTTGCCGCAGTTCTCCCAGGTGAAAACGATGCGCTCGGCATTCACGACCTCCAGCTTGCCAGGCACGAAACAGGGGTTGCGATATTCTTTCTCCGCCACCTGCCCCTCGCCCACCCCGGTTCGCACGTTGGCGCGGAACGTGACGCAGCCGCCCGGGACGTGGTCGTCGCCGGTGATTTTGACGGCCACCACGTCGTCGCCCACCTGGCTAATCTTGATGACCTGATCGAAATGCCCCCGGTAAAAGCCGATCCACTCGCCGTTCAAGTCGACTGCCTTCGCCGCGTTCTGTGTCGTTCGTTGCGCCTGTGTCATTTGCCTGATTAGTGCCACAGATCCAGGCTCGTTCAACGCGGCGGCGCGAAGATTTCCCCGGGGCTTTGTGCCCGACAATCACGGGGCTTCCCTAGGGGTTTTACGGTGAAACTGAACACAGCCGAAACAATTCACCGTCCGTCCAAGAGGCCGGCAGCCCGCCATCCTCAGGGCATCTCCGCCACGAACATCCGCGTATGACGATTGATCGAAATCATCTCCGTCCGACGCGGCGGGCTGTAGCGTGCGCCTTTCACCTGCCCAAACGTCCACGGCGTACCGGCCGGCGTGCGCCAATCCGACCAGCCCAGCTCCGGCCATGACGACGACGATGCCCCCGATCCAGGCGAACCCATCCGCGTTTGCACCGCCAAACCCAGTCCCGAGCGATCCGAAATCGGAGCACCCAACGAGGCTTGGAACGGATCCGGCGGACCCGACGCGATCAAGCGTTCATAGCGCACAGGCTCGGCCAATCGAAGAAGGCAACACGCCACCGCCAGCCTGCGTCCCAGCGACCGAAAAGAGTTAGTTGCCGCCAGCGATCGAATATCAACACCAGCCGCGTGCCGTTCATCCAACAGCACCGAACGCAAGTATGACAAAGCCGCTGCACGCCCCCCGCCATCCGAAAGGTTCGCCCCATCCGCAACGCTTCCGAATTGTTCCAGCTCCCGCCGTACGTCCGACCGAAGATAGTCCTGGAAAAAACGGGCAACGTCGCAGGATTCAAATTCGTCCCAGCGCCCGGGGCTGCGTCGTTGGCTCGCACTCGCGGGATACTTTGGGCCATCGATCCGCCAACCGGGACGCGACAAATCCAGCCCCGTCAGGAACACCGGCCCATCCATCGCCTCCATTGAGAACAGCGGTTGATGGTCGCGAAACGTCTCGCTTCCGCGTTGTTTGGCCCAAAGTTGCGCCAACTCGCGCACGGCGCGCGCGCACGCATAACCATAGGCCACCTTATCTCCCGCTTGATAGGCCAGGCGCGCCAAGGCAATCGCCGGCGACGCGAGTTCACCCGCCGACACCACCGTCTCCGGCCCGAAACCCGCCCAGCTCGCGTCGGCCCCAAAATCCGCTCCGGCCCGAACGGTCGTCCAATGCCGTCGAACCAAATCCCAATCCTCACTGAAATGCGCATAAGTCCAAAGAGCCGACACGAATCCGGGCGCTCGCATCCCCCCAGGCCCAGACTCCGCGAAGTGCCGCTCCAAACGCGCGCGGACCGACACGAAGAGATTCGATCGTCCATCGCCCTCCATCTGGGCCGCTGCCCGCACCGCCCAGACGGCGGCGAACCACGGCGGGTCATTGGTCGGCGCGCTGGCCGGCAAGGACTGGAATTCACGAACGAGCTCCGGCAAGGACTGGCGCGCCGCCACCACCGTCGACTCTCGATTGGTCCCGCCGCGCCCGTTCAACACCTCGGTCTCGTGAACGTATTGCAGCAAGGGGAACGTCGCTTCAATCACATCCACGTCCGGCACGCCATACATCGGACCAAACGGGGTGAACATCCCGAGGTCGAACGGCGGCTGGTTGAAGCGAGCCGGAAAACCCGGCTCTTTCACCGCCAAGGCCAGCGTCGGGCTCAGCGGCGCAAGGCGCAACGGCTTGGTCTTCCAGTCATCCTCGATCGCATGCCACTCGAATCGCCAACGGAAGGCAATGGAGTCGCCACCCCGGTTAACACTGAAACTCTCTTCACAGTCCATGGGCAGGCGTCGGGTCGCGCCCGCCCAATAACGAACCCGAATCAATGGATCCCGCGGCAACGCCGCCGCCCATTCCCACGTCTTGACCGGCACCTTCCGCGGCGCCAACCCGTGCTGAGCCCGAAAATCGAAACTCTTCAGCGGCGCCTTGTCGCACCCGTAGAGCGGCATCAGCACCACATCGTCGACCCGGTTCGAGAAGGTGAAATGAAGGCCGTCTGCGTCGAGCTTCATGCTCGCCGGCCGATGCTGCAGAAACACCACCCACGGGGTGTCCCAGTTGGTCCAGCCAACCGCACCCGCAAACCACACGATCACCCAGTTCTCTTCCATCCGCATCACGTCGATGGATTCTCCGTTTTTGAACGCGCGCGGCCCACCCGCCGTGGACCAACCAACATGCGTGGGCGCACCCAACCCGTGCTTGCTCAAGCCCGTGAACAACCCCAGATACCGGCTTTGAGAATGCACCAAAATGGCCGGGCTCAGCTCACTTTCCAGCACGTAAAAAGGCGCAGCTGAGCGGTTGGTCGCGCCCGAACCCGATGCCGTCGCCTTTGCCTCAGGCACCGCCGGCATGCCGGCCGCCGGATGAAATTCTCCGTAACGAGCCGGGGCCGATGGATTCGGAGGCGTCCGCCCCTCGGGCAACGTCGACGGCTTTCCGCACCCAGCCAACAGCAGCACCAGCGCGATCGGCCAAAAGGCATTGCTGTACGTTGCACGGGGGAACAACCACCCCGCCAAGCGCGGAATGCGCCAGCCAGCGAATGGGCTAGTCAGTGAGGGCTCCTTGAACCGTATGATCGACCGGGAGTCTCGCAACGCGGAGATTGACAACCGATCCTTCGAGTAGTTCACCGCGCAAACCCTCTCCACCGCGCTGCGGGGGAGAGGGCAGGTTTCGATCCCGCATTGCGGGATCGGAACCGGGTGAGGTGGAACCGTCAGCGGTTCATGGCTCGTGAGGAGGTCCGAAAGGAACATGGAGCTTCCCACGAACCGCCCCCCGCAGGGACCTCCGCCGCCGCCTTGCGGGGGAGAGGGTGGGCCCGAGAAGCGGGCCCGGATGAGGTGGAGCATGCGCAGGTTCAAGGCCCCAATTCGCGTGCACCATTGCAGGATGCAACTCTCCATGAATTTCGACCTCATTTGATCGAATTACTCGAGGGAACGCATCACCCGGGCCATCGCCAGCGCCGTCTCCGCCGCCTCGGCTCCCCGGTTATGGTCCCGACTCAAGCAGCGCGCCCTCGCCTGTTGCTCGTTCTCAAACAACAACACCTCGTGGATCACCGGCACCTCGTAGCTCACCTGAATCTGCGAAAGCGCCATCGTCACCGCCTCACCGATGTGCTGGGCATGAGTCGTTTCGCCGCGCAGGATAACGCCCAGACAAATCACCGCGGAAACCGGCTTCGCCGCGGCCCGTGCCAGACGCGCCGCCACGACCGGGATTTCGTAGGCGCCCGGAACGCGCACGACCCGCACGTCGGCACCCGCCGCCCGCAGGCGCCGCCTGGCTGCGTTGAGCATGCCGTCGACGTAACTCGCGTTGTAGCGGGAGGCGACGATGGCAATGTTGATGCCCGCCGCGCGGGCCTTCGTGGTGGCGACTTTGGTCAGCATGTCAGAATAAATGTCCGAGCTTTTCCTTCTTGGTTTTCAGATACCGGGCGTTGTGCGGATTGGGCGCGATGCGAATCGGCACCTGCCCCACCACCTCCAACCCGTAGCCCTCCAGGCCCACGATCTTTCGCGGATTGTTCGTCATCAGGCGGATCTTTTTTAAGCCCAGGTCAGCCAGAATCTGCGCCCCAAGCCCATACTCGCGGAGATCCATCTTGTAGCCAAGCTTCAGGTTGGCCTCGACGGTGTCATAGCCTTTTTCCTGCAGCTTGTAGGCCTTGATCTTCGGAGCCAGCCCGATGCCACGGCCCTCCTGCCGCATGTAAACAATCACGCCGCATCCTTCGGCCGCAATCCGCCGCATCGCCTCGTGCAACTGCGGACCGCAATCGCACCGCCGCGAGCCAAAGACATCGCCGGTCAGACACTCGCTGTGCACCCGGACCAACACGTCCTTGCGCCGCGTAACGTCACCCCGCACGAGCGCGAGGTGATGCTGGCCATCCGTGGTGGCCCGGTAGAGATGCAAATCGAAGTCGCCGTAGTCCGTGGGCAATCGCACCGCCTCAACGCGTTCCACCAGCCGCTCGCGCGCGCGACGATAGCGAATCAATTCCTCAATCGTGCACAGCTTGAGACGATGCTTGCGTGCAAACTTGAAAAGGTCCGGCAGACGGGCCATCGAGCCGTCGTCCTTCAGGATCTCGCAGATGACTCCGATCGGCCGGCACCCGGCGAGACGCGCCAGATCCACCGCTGCTTCGGTGTGCCCCGCCCGCTGCAATACGCCTCCAGGACAGGCCCGCAGCGGAAACACGTGGCCGGGCTGCACCAGATCTTCCCGGGCGGCCGTCGGGTCCGCCATCAGCCGGATGGTCCGCGCCCGGTCCGCCGCACTGATACCGGTCGAAACTCCCCGGGCGGCATCCACGCTGATCTGAAAATCCGTTTTAAACGATTCCCGGTTCTGGGAAACCATCCGCTCAATGCCCAACTGCTTGAGCCGATCCTCCGTGGTCGGGACACAGATCAATCCACGCCCGAAGCGCGCCATGAAATTGATCGACGCAGGCGTGGCATGCTCCGCGGCCAGCACCAGGTCCCCCTCGTTCTCCCGGTCGGCGTCATCGACAAAAATGACCATCCGCCCCCGGCGGATATCGTTGATGGCGGATTCGATGGAATCGAATTTTTGCTTCATTCGTTCGGCGAGGCTACTGACCCGCCCGTCCGCCGCCAGAAGAAAAACAAGCGAGGCGAGCGGGCGCAAAGGACGCGGCAATCAGATTCTATCGGCACTGAACGCGCCTCGGCGCGAAGCGCAGGAAACCAAAAACCCCGTCCGCCAATTCGGCGAACGGGGTTGATTGGGCTAAAGACTTTTCGAACGGCTTAGCGCTTGACCAGCTGCTGGGCGCCTTTGATCGAGCTGTTCGCCTTGGCCGCTTTGAGCGCCTTGGCCTTGGCTTCACAAGCCGCTGCCTTGGCTTTGCAGCACTCTTCGCCAGCTTGGGCAACAACGGCGGAGAAAACGGTGACAACGAGAAGGGTAATAAGGTGTTTCATGGTGAGGATGCAATTAGCTCATACGAGCACGGTTGGCAAGCCCTGTTTTTCAGGCGGATTTGGACGCTGCGGGTAAACGTCGGCGAGGGATCGACGCGTGGAGCCCGCATCTCCACGGGCGCCCACCGGACAAGGAATACCCTTCGCAGCTCCCTAACCCCTCAACGGGTCCTCCACGGGTCGCGGGCGGAGTGAGGAGTGAGACAGCTCGCTGGATCACCTGTTCTTAATCGCACTCAACCTGGCCAGCCGAACCGCGCGCTGCGGCGCTCGCCACCGCTCCGTTCACGGCTCGAGCCGGATCCGATAAAATGTGGCCCGACTGCCGGGCGGCATTCTCAGGTCAAGCGTGTTCAGCGGCGGTGTCGCACGCAAACCGGCAGCCACCGTTTTGAACATCCGAAGATCTTCGGCGGATTCCACCGCATAGGTCCGCGTTTCGAAGCTCGTCCACTGCAACCGCAGTTCCTCCCCCCGCCGCAATAACGTCAGCTTAAGGTTGGAATTCCGATCGTTCGGATCCGACCCCATCGCTTCCTCCGCCAGATTGTTGGCGCCGTCCCGGTCGGGATCGTCCGAGTAGAAGGCCAGTCGAATGTCTTTAAAATGCTCGACCTCCCAGCGATCCGTGAGGCCGTCCAGATCCTCGTCGTCGCGTGTCGGCCTCACACTGTTGAAGATGACCTCGCCCGGCAATGCTTCCAGCCGGACACCCGTCGCGGTCACAAAGTTCGCGTAAACCCCGGTCCGGCCAAGCGTCAGGTTGAACGCCGGCGTCGTCGGACGGAGTCGCGCAAAGACAATCGTTCCCAGCAGAACTCCGTCCCCCTCCACGCCGCCCAGCGGGTCGTGAGCCTCCAAGCGAGCGCCGACCATCAAAACCTGACCTGACGTCGACGCGTCCGGCTCGATGTAGGACACGGAGCGAACACCGTCAAACAAGCGCCACACGGAGTTGTTCCGCGTCGCGTTCAATACGCGTAGTATGCCCGGGTCGTAGTAAACCCGCGCGCTGTAGCTCACGATCGGCACGGTTGCGATATCGGCGTAGACCTGGACCGTGACGAACTCGCCCGAGGACGACGCGACACCATAGACGCCCACCGTCGCCCCAAGCGGCTGCGCTGCGGTCAAGCTGAGCAGCAGTCCGAGCCTCCCAAGAAGTTGGATCCATTTCGTTTTCATCTCCGTCCCTCCATCTTTGGTTTTGCACGTTGGGTTGAGACGGCTTAGTCGCCGGCGCGCCGGGCCGCTCCAGGAACGCTCACGCAATTCGTCCGGCCAAATTGCGATCCGAAGATGGCCAGATCCTGCCCGTCCACATCGCCATCCCCGTCCAAGTCCGCCACACAGGCGCTGGGGAAGATCGAACCCAGGCTGAGGAAGTAATGATCATCGAAAGTCTGCCCATACAGATGATTGAAGCCATCCGTCGTCCGCGCCCACGCCCGCAGACGGAATTGATACGAACAGGTTGTCCACGGATGGAGCGCGCCGGACACATGCGCAGGTGCTGAGTTGGATACCACTCCGCTCACCCCGGTCCAATACGGCGGCGTGGCGGCATGCCCGCCCACATACTGGTCGGAGGTAATCACGCCTCCGTAGCGATTTCGCCCGTAAAGCACATCCAGCGTGTAGTCGCGAAGGTAGCCCCCAGGATGAAAGGCGGTCAGTTGGAACTGCAGGTTTTCCTGCTCCGTCAGCAACGGAATCAGCCCGCATTCAGCGATGACATTCCCATAACGGTCGCGCACCGAATTGATCTGGGCCGTGACGGGCTGATTGTTCACCGTCACCGTGATGCGACTGAGTTCGTTGGGCGGCAGGGTGACCTCAATGGGATTGCCCAGGAAGAGCCAATAGCCCTTGCAGATCAAGTCATAGCGACCATCCTCCACGCCTCGAGTGTTCCAAATCAATTTGAGATCCGGGTGCGCCCAATAGCCCGAATCCGGCCGATCCGTGCGCAGATAAAGCCCGTTGGCGTCAGGCCCCACGCTCTCCAGCGACGTCGTGACCGTGCCATCCGGATTCACGATGTACCGAATCTTCGAGAGGGGCACGGACAAGGGCTGGAAGTCGGCCAGCGCCGGAGCCGACGCGCCGGTCCATTTCGCCGCGTAGACCCGATAGTAGCGAACGAGCGTGTCACTGGAGCCAAACAGCCCATGCAACCACAGGCTCCCCCCAAACGGCGCGTCTTTGTAAGCGTAGATGCCCAGTGCCGATGACACGGCGGACGAGACATTCGCCAACCCAATCGAGACCCCGCTTCGAGTGATCTCGGACGCCGGGATCTTGCCGACATTATTGAAGAGGAATCCGCTCGTCACCGGGCTGATCAGTCCGGGCAAAAAGCCGGTCGGTCCGCCAAAGGCGCCCTGATCGTTGCGCGAGCCGTCGCCGTCGTTGTAGATGGGCGCGGGGTCGCCCGCATTGATGCACGGCGAAGCGTCAAGGAGGGCAAACGGCGGACTGGAGAGCGGATTGAACTGCGGATCTGACGAGATATCACCCAAACCCGGAGCCGCCACGCCGGACGACTGTGAGTCGTAGTTCAACCAGATGTTGTTCCACACGTCATTAAAGGAGATCCTCGGGATCGACCCGTGCGACGCGCTGATGCCGGAGTTGTTGCCAACAAAGATGTTGTTCTTGAGCACAGCGTTGGCGCCCCCGTAGCACCAGATTCCTGCGTCGGCATTGGCCACCACCGTGTTGTTGACGATCTGCGCGCCGGAAGAGTCAGGCCAGCCAACGTAAAGGCCCGGCCCCGTGTTGCTGACCACCACGTTGTTGGCGATCAACGGCGTGGCGTGAAGCACGATGATGCCGTAAGTCAGAAAACCGCTGCTGCTGGATCCGTTTTTCTCCACCAGATTGTTCCGGAAGATCGAGCTGCTGCCCGAAAGAATCTGGACGCCGTTCTGATTGCCGGTAATCCGGTTGTTGCTGAACAGCACGTTGCCCCCGCGAATATCGACACCCGAATGGCTGGAGGCCGGACCGCTCCGCGCAATGGTGAACCCTTGAAATTGAGCGTTGGTCACATCAATCGCCGTCACCACGCTCTTCGTGGCGGTGCCACGCAGGGTCGTTGTCTTGAAACCCGCACCCGCCACGCTGACGTCGCTGCGCAAGGTCAGATCTTCGGTGTAGGTGCCCGGGTCCACCCGGACGGTGTCGCCCGCTGCCGCCGCATTGATGGCCGCCTGGATCGACTCTCCGGGCGCCACGATCAGCGTGTCCTGTCCGGTCAGAACGAGGTTGATGCCGTTACGACGAAACGTGCTCAGCGGCGGAACCGTCCCCTCGGTCTGGATGACACTGCTACAACCTCCCGTGATGCCGGGTACGGAATAGAAAAGGCTGCCCGCCGGACTGGCCGACAAGCTCAGTGCAAAGCAGACCCGACTGCCCTCGCGAATCCGCACGGACGGAAACACGAACGTCACCGCCAGATTTTGAGGACTGGCCGACGACAAGGTGAACGAAGCGGTCGCCAGGCCAACCACGGGGCCATCGTAGGCATTGCTGCGAACCGTCATGACAACGGTGTAATCGCCCAGGTTAGGCGACGAGAATTCCAGGCGCGCCGAGTCCAGGCTGTTGCCCGGGTAGCTGGGAACATAGAACCCCCGATCATAGAAGTCGCCTCCGGGCGTTCCGGAGCAGGAAATCAACGTTTCGGAGGATCCCGGAAGCGTAAACGCCCAAATCGCGCAGACGACGAGCGCCACGCGCACACGCACATTGCGGATCCATCGGCACGGGGTGTTGGTTGTTTTCATAGCGGGACGGTGTTGTGTTGTCTGATCTCTACGTTGCAATTGGAGTGCAGGCCCTTGTCCCGCACCCATCCCCATTCCCATTCCCAGGATTGGCGGCAACCGATCATCAGATCTCCCGCCGGCCCTGGTCCCCGACTGAAGTTGAAGCGCGGTCTCGACCGTGCCGCCTCAGCCGAGTCAAATCTGCTTGAACCAAGGGAACGGACCGTGGGATTGCGTGTCGCGCTGCGCGGCATTTGGTCGAATCGCGCCGCGATTTGGCTGGCCCCGCGCGCTTTCGCTGGAACCTCGAAGGTGAAGATGGAAACGAACGAACGGCTCCGGGGAAGCACCCCACGGAACGACGTCATTCCAAATCACGGCATCATTCCATTTGACAGGAACATGCTGCTCCGGGAAATATTCGCGCCCCGGTGGCCAGAGTAGCTCAGGGGTAGAGCAGAGGACTCATAAGCCTTTGGTCGGGGGTTCAAATCCCTCCTCTGGCACCACCTTAAAACACAAAGGAAAAGGCATGCCATCAGAAGGGACGGCATGCCTCAACGGGTCACAGACTAAAGATTCTCCGCACGAGCTCGATAAAGGGGTCCCAGATCATGGTGTTGTCACCTCCTTTCGGTCCGATACATGTGGACTGAACCGCGGTGCCCGGAAACGGCGGCGAGAGACCAACGCGGGCTCCAGGCATTTGGCGGACAGCTTTATCATCGGCGAGTTCATTGTTGTTGTCGGTTTCGGTCGGTCACGACATCAATAGATACCGGCGGCACGAGGAAACCTTTCACGAAATCGTCACGGCGTGTGGGCGTCACGATTCGCCTCCGAGTGGAACTGGATTGCGGCGGATTTGGGCAGAAGACCAAACCCGGCACGGCAATCCTGACGACCGCCGCCGTCGAAGCGATTCGCGCCCAATCTCCCGACCGCGCCGCAGTGGGGCACCTCGTCCTCACCGGAACTCTCAATCTCAATCGCATCGCCCTCGATCCCGTCCAGATGGCCGAGGAACGCCCAGTTCTATGACCTCAAGGAGTCGGTGCTTCACGGCCGCTCCGCCGAGGATACTGCCAGTCAGATCGCCGCGTCGGCCTTGGTGGAAAAAATCTACCTCGCCAAGGATGAAGCGGCATTTCCGCCAGACGTAGGCCGCGCAAATCCCGCGACCGCCAATTCCCCTGCTCTGCCCAGCCCGGGAAAATCCGATGTTCATCCAATCCATCCGGATTCGAAACATTAAGTCTTACGGCGAGGGACCCGATCCGTTTCGAAAAGGGCATGAACTGCGTGGCTGGCAGCCTTGGGCCTGGGCACCAGCTCGCCATCGCGCCTTTGGGCACAGATCGACACGCTGCCTCTGGCGGCCAACGTCGATCAGTTGCGCCTAGACGTGCTAGGCGTCCAAGTCCCCACCGAGGGGTTTGCTCTGCGGATCACGGTGAACGGCGGCTGGGACGGAAACTACCCCCGATTGACCGTCGCCAACGTCGTCGCCAGTTGGACCGCCGTCGGCCAGAACGCCCTGCGGCCGTTGAACAGCCGCGGGGGCTTTGCGAGCTTTGGCACTCATGGCGCACCGCCGGTCATTCCGGGCGAACTGCGAGAGCGGGTCGCGACGCCCTATTTGGAAGGGACACCTCGGCTGGCAGGCGGACGGCTGGCCGCCAGTTTCTCCACCATCCCCGGTCGCATCTACACGCTCGAGCAATCCACGGATCTGCGAACGTGGCGGCCCGCCGCGACCACCACCGCCGAGGGTTATGAAGTCGCATTGGATTGGCCAGCAACCGGGGCAGAGCCGTATGGATTCTTCCGGGTGATGACCCCGTAGATCCCTGATTAATCCGTTAGCGCGCGGGCCTTGGGGAGGAAGCTTGAGTTCCACTGTCGGCCAAAGCAATGCTTTACCGCATCATGAAATCGATTTCGCGCTTCACCGTGCTTCCCGCGCTTGCCGGGACGGTCGCCTTGCTGGTCGGCTGCCGAACACCACCTTCCCCTCACTTGTCGTCCGCCGCCGCCACTCCGCCAACCGAACAGAGCGTAAAGCCCGGAATCAACGCTGAGTATCTCAAGCCAGATCTCAACGTCTCGAACTGGGTCGAACGCTTCGAGAAGGAAGGCCGCGAGATCTACGATCGTCGCCAGGCAATCATCACCGCCGCCAAAGTCCGGCCGGGCTCGACCGTCGCCGACATTGGCGCAGGAACCGGGTTGTTTACGCCCATGCTCTCCCAGGCAGCCGGAGCGAAAGGCCACGTTTACGCCGTCGATATCGTCCCAAGCTTTTTGAAACTGATCGAAACGCGCTCCACCCAGGCCGGGCTGCGCAATGTGAGCACGGTCCTCTGCACGGAACGCTCGGTTGAACTGCCACCCAACTCGGTCGACTCGGCGTTCATCTGCGATGTCTACCATCACTTCGAGTATCCTCAGCAATCGCTGGCGTCACTGCATCGCGCCCTCCGCCGCAACGGCGAGGTGTTGCTAATCGACTTCAAGCGCGTGCCAGGCGTCAGCTCGGACTGGATCCTTAATCACGTGCGGGCCGGACAGGAAGTGGTCACCGGCGAATTCGAGGCGGCCGGCTTCAAAAAAATCGAGGAGGTCCCTCTGCTCAAGGACAACTACGCCCTCCGCTTCCGCAAAGTGGACCGCTGAAACCGATCCTGGAACTTGGAACCGATCGATGTCGTTCGGGAATTCGCCCAAGGAATTCCCGCCGATGGCCTTGAGGCAAGTCGCTCACGGCGTCACCTTCAGCGTTCGCAGTTTTTGCTGGCGCAAAATCTCAAGGGTCATGGCTTGAAATTCGGCGAGGGCCGGAACTTCCTGCCGCAGCGTCGCCACGTCGGGCACCTTGGTCCCGTTCATCGACAAAATCACATCATTCGCCTGCAAGCCGGCGCGGGCGAGCGGTGTCCCGGTCGGAACTTCGAGCACGAGCACGCCGGTCACGCCGGGCAAACCCAGCGCCGACTTCTCGCCCTCGTCTGCCACATTTCGCACCCGCGCCCGCAGCCAGGTTACGGGAGAACGATCGCGAACGCCTGACCCAGTCGCGCCCGCCCGCGCTCCGGGTAACACCGGCGTCCGCGCCACGGCCCGCAAGGCCGGCGAACGCACACCGAACTGGTCCATGGGAAAATTCACGAAGCCGAGCGCCAACGCAGGCGAACCTTCCTGCACTCGATAATCCCCGCGGGCCGGATCGACAAAGCGCGCATCCGCCACGATCGAGTTCTGGTCGCGCCCGCTCTGTCGTTGCAGCGTGCTGGCCGGCCCATTGGTGGTGGCGCCCGCCCGATGCATCAGGTTGTGGTCCAAGTCCAGCCCCCAAGGCGGGCGCGGCATCAACGCCGGCTGATAGTCAGACCAAACGATGTTCCGTCGAAAAACATCGCCGCTGGCGGCATACCAGACGTGAGGATGGAACCCGGAGCCGACCATGACATTGTTCTCCACGATGCGCCGATAACCCTCGCGATTCTTGATGCCACCCCTCAGGCAAAGGTTGTTGGTGAGGATGTAATTCGACGAGCCGTCATCGAGATCGATGTCCCATCCATGGTCACATCGCCATCGGTTGTTCCTCAGCACGGTGGGTTTCACCGCGTCGAGGAACGGCAATTCTGGCGCGCTCTTCACCCACGCGTTGACCTCGGCAACGCTGGGACGCCAAAACCGATCGCGGCCCCAGGAATTGAACGAGCCGTGATCACCGGTCTCCTTCACCGTGTCGAACACATCGCAGAACTCAATCAGATGCCCGCCCCAGCTTCCATCGCCGATGTTAATCCCGGCCCGGGGCATGTCGTAGATGGAGCAATGCCGCACCGTGATGCCCTGCGCGAGTTGGATCTGAATGCCGGCAGTTTGCTTTTCCACCCGGCCGGTCAGGTGGATCAGACAATCCTCCACCAGGCAATCCGCCGGGTAGTTGGAAGTTCTGGGCCCTGGAGTGCGGTCGAGATCCTCGAGCTGGTTGACCTGATCGTAGTGGAAGAGCGGGTTGCGGGTGGCCTGCGGATCGCCCACGAAACAAATGCCGCTCGCTCCGGCGCGAGCGATCCGACAGCTGCGCACCGCGATGCGCCGGTTGTAGTTGTTCACGAAGATCGCGTTGCCGCCCAACTGGTCCAGCAAGGCGTTCTCCACTGCACAATCCTCCGCGCCGGCAAAGTAAAGGGCACCTCCGCGATGAATGGCCCAGTCCGAACGCATCAACGGTTCCCGGGTCTCCATCACCGTGCGCGCGGCGTGGCGGAAGGTGAGACCGCGCAGGTTAACGAAACGGACGGGCTGAGCTTCGGAGCCACGAAACTCCACCAGGCTGCGCAGGCGCGTCGCCTCGACGACGGCCGTTTCCAATTTCAGTCCCACGGGCGGATGGAAGTAGAGCCGATGCCCGTGTGCATCGAGAAACCATTCACCGGGTGCGTCGAGTTCTTCCCGGATGTTTTCCACGAACCGAATCGTCTTGTGCACGGCGCCGCCCCGGTTGTTCTGCCAGCCCCCTTCCCTGGTCACGACCCCGTTGGCATCCTTGCCCGTGATGCGCCAGGTGAAGTCGCCCCAGAGCGCCGGGTGCATGGCGTGAAAATAGCCGCCGCTCGGATCCGCCCAACGGGCCGAGCGATTGGTCGAGATTGCGTCGGCCGCAAACCCATCGAAGTATTGCGCGGCCGGATCAAAGTTTGGATAGCGCGCCAGCGTCTGGCGCTCGCCATTCACAAAAATCTCTTCCGTCAGCAGATCCCCTGGAACGTCGGCGACGAAGACCCCGTTGGACGAAGGGCGCCACTGAAGCCGGTCCAGTCTGACGCCGCCGCTGACGACCGGCGTCTCGTTCGGAAACGCCTGATAGATCACTGGCGCTGTTGGAGTCCCGGAATCGGCGGCCGTGAAGACGAGCGGTTCACCCAGATAATAGGTGCCGCCGCGAAGGAAGACCGTGCCCGGCTTCTGTCGCACCGCCATTTGGGCGCGGGCGAGGCTGGCAAACGGGGCCTCGAGCGTGCCGGGGGCGGTATCGCTGCCGTGGGGTGCGACGTAGTAAGGTTGGGCCAGAGACTCGGCAACCAAAGCCGACCCCAGCAACAGCCACAAAAGAAGGAGGCATTTCATGGGAACTTTATAAGTGCGCTGCGACAGGCGAATTGGGGACCCGGAGCCGCAGTCAATGCGCCGTCCGCCAGGGTGCGCTGTCCGCAGCGCACCGACCCTGCGAACAACTTCAACATCGACCAAATGGCTCTGCGCAAACATTGGGCGGCATGGTTTTCGCGGCGGGCGGCGGAGCGCCCGCCCTACCCGAAATACTTGGCTCATGGCCCGTGAGCAGGCGACTTCAACTCCGCCGCCGCGAGGACCAACGCGTTCAAGACGGGTTCAGGCCTTCTTTCGCCGTCCGATCCAACGATCGATCTTCTGTTCCAGCACCCGCAAGGGCACACAGCCGGATTCCAACACGCGATCGTGAAACTCTCGAATGTCGAAACGGGCGCCCAGCGCATGCTCCGCGCGCTCCCGCAACTCACGAATCTTCAGCTGCCCCACCTTGTAGGAAAGCGCCTGCCCGGGCATCGCCATGTAACGTTCGATTTCGGCCACAATGCTGTCCTCCGACTCCGCCTCGTGATCGAGCGAATACTGGATGGCCTGTTCGCGGGTCCATCCTTTGGCGTGCATTCCCGTGTCGACCACCAGCCGAATCGCCCGGTGCATCTCGGCGCTCAGCATTCCAAAGTATTGGTACGGATCCTCATAGAGTCCGAGCTCGCGTCCCAGCGACTCGCAGTACAGCGCCCAGCCTTCGCCATAAGCGGAGTAGAAGAGCGTCCGCCGAAACTTCGGCAGACGCGTATTCTCCTGCTGCAATGAAATCTGATAGTGATGCCCGGGAATCGCCTCGTGCAGAAACAAGTCCTCGTCCGAATAAAAGTTGTACTCTGCGATCTTCGGAATCGGCACGTAAAAGATCCCCGGACGCGTCCCATCGATGGAGCCTTGATTGTACTCGGCGCTGGCCGACGCCTCCCGGAACGCCTCGGTGCGGCGGACCTCGAACGCGGTCTTGGGCACGAGATTGAACAGCTTCTTCAGCGAGGGCTGCATGCGCCGATGGATGGCGTTAAAATTGTCGATAACCTGCTGCGGATCCTTGAAAGGCATCAGCTCCTTCCGGGTGCGCACGTGCTCGAAGAACGCCTTGATGTCGCCGCCAAACCCGACGCTGGCCTTGACCTTTTCCATCTCGGCCAGGAGCCGCGCCACCTCCCGTTGCCCGAGATTGAAGATCTCGTCGGCCCTGAGATCGGTGGTGGTGTAGTATCGAATCTGGGCCTGATAAAACTCGCGCCCGCGGGGAATCGCCGCGATGCCCGAGGTCTCGCGCCCGGCGGCGAGGTATTCGCCCGCCATGAACTCGTGCAAGCGCTGGAACGCCGGAATGATCCTGGCCTTCACCATTTCAGCATCGGCCGACGCCAGCCGTTGCCGGTCCGCAGCGGAGAATTCAGCGGGCATCAGCTTGATCGGCGCATAGAAGACATTGTCTTCGGCCGGGCTTTTTGCGAGGTCGGCCAGCTGGGGGATGACTTTTCGAATCAGCGCCTTGGGCAACACATAACCCTGCGTCATGCCCTGGCGCATGGTCCCGATCGCCGTGGCACACCAGTCGGTGAAGGACCCGAGGCGTTTCAGCCAGTTTTCATAGTCACGCACCGTTTTGAACGGCTGGGCGGAAGTGCCGCCCGCGAACTGCGCGATGATCAGATGCAGCGAGTAATTGAACTGATCGACGGGCATGAGGTGCGTTGGAAACTGCAGCTGCTGCAAATTGACCTCGCACTCCCAGCGCAAGACATCCCAGCTCATCTGTTCGTCCTCGGACAGCCGGCTCCGCTCGAATCGATCCAGGGCCGCCAGGTGCCTTCGATAAAAGGCCATGGCCTCAGCTCGAAACGAATCCGTCAGCACGTTCGGCAGCTGATCATTGTAGCGATTGTCGCCCGCCAGGGTCGCCTCCAGCGGATACACTCTCAGCCGCTCTTCATGATAGCGGTCCAATACGTCCGCGAAGGACAACAACGGAGCGGCGCGACGCTCACCCGCTGACGGCAGCGCATCTTTGGTTCGGCACGCCGGCAACAGGGCGAGGGCCACGGTGAGGATAAGAAACGTTTTCACGGCTTGATCACGCCGGTATTTGAGTCCGGCCAACTGTCTTCCAAATGATTTCGCCGACCGTCTCAGCAAATCACTTTTGCGGCAAACAATACTTGGAAACACGGACAAGTTCAGGGGGAGCCGCGGGCCAAGGCAACGTGATTAACGTGGTCAAGGATGGGTGTAGATCGCTTGCAAGCCTAGCGGCAAACCCAGGGTCCAGTAGAGCAGCAACAACCCGGTCCACGTCAGGAGGAACGTCACCGAGTATGGGAGCATGGTCGCCACCAGCGTGCCGATGCCGGTGTTCTTCACGTAACGCTGGCAGTAGACAACGATGAGCGGGAAGTAAGGCATCAGCGGGGTGACGATGTTCGTGCTCGAGTCGCCGATGCGATAGGCGGCCTGGGTGAGTTCGGGGGAAAGCCCCAGCTGCATGAGCATGGGCACGAAAATCGGCCCGAGCAGCGCCCACTTCGCCGAGGCGGATCCGATGAGCAGGTTGACCAATGCCGTGAGCAGGATAACCCCCACGATGGTCACCTGCCCGGGGAGGCCGAGCCCCTTGACCAAGGTGGCCCCTTCCACCGCCACCAGCGCGCCGAGGTTTGACTCCCGAAAGACATAGGTGAATTGCGCCGCGGCAAACGCCATCACCAGGTAGTAGCTCATCGTGCCCATCGATTTGCTCATCCCCTTGATGACGTCGCGATGGTTCTTCACCGTGCCGGCCCCGTAACCAAACGCCACCCCCGGCAATAGAAAGAGCAAGAGAATCAGCGGGACGATGGAGTCCATCATCGGAGATCCGTGCGCCGTGAGCGAGCCATCGCGGGCGCGCAGGGGCGAGGTCGCCGGATAAGCGGCCAGCACCAGCAAGGCGATGCCCGCGGCCATCGTGCCCAGCCCCATCCACAAGCCGCGCCGCTCGGCGGCGGACAGGGAGCCGAGCGTGGTTTGCTCCTCGGGTTTGCCGTCGACGGCCAGTCGACGCAGACGCGGCTCCACCACCCAGTCGGTCAGCACCCAGCCCACGACGATGATGACCAGCCCGGACGCGCTCATGAAATACCAGTTGCAAAGCGGGTTCACCAGGCGACCTGGCGCGATGAGCTGGGCGGCCGACTGGGTGAAGCCCTGCAGGAGCGGATCGAGACTTGAGGGCAGAAACGTGGCGCTGAACCCGCCCGACACTCCCGCGAAGGCCGCCGCGATGCCCGCCAACGGGTGCCGACCCGCCGTCAGGAAAATGATCGCGCCCAACGGAATGACCAGGACGTACCCCACGTCGCCGGCCGAATGGCTCATGACCGCCACGAGCAGGAGCGCGGGTGTGAGCAACCGTCGGGGTGTCACGGCGAGCAGTCCCTTGAGCAGCGCGCTGATAAAACCAGTGTGCTCCGCCACGCCGACGCCGAGCATCGCCACCAGCACCACGCCAAGCGGGGGGAACTCGGTGAAGGTCTTGACCATGCGCGACAGGAACTGGGTCAGCGCCGCGCCGCTCATCTGGCTCTTCACCTGGATGGGCGCGCTGGCGGTGATGTTGCCGGCGGCATCACGCACGACCGTACGAGGGTCAGTCTCGGTGAACTGGACCGGGGCCAGTGCGGCCGAGAGCACCCAGGTCATCACCAGCGCCACAAGAAAGAGCACAGCGGGATCGGGCAGTTTGTTGCCGGCCCATTCGATGCCGTCGAGCAATCGCTGGCCGATACCTCGGCGCGACGCCGCGGAAGCCGATGCCTTCATGCGGGACACGGGAAAAGCAGGTTCTTCATCGAGGACAAGGCTTCATGTGCTCAAGGCGTCGAGACGCGAGGGGTGCAGGCGCCGCCACGTCCATGCGCTCAAGGCGACTGAGACGGCCAATATCCCCGCCAGCCCGGCGCCCACGCGTCCCGACCAATCGCGGATCGTTTCCTCGCGGAACACAAATCGGGGGAGTCGCTCGTAGTCAGCCATCGTCAGACTCTCGCGGCGATGAATTTTCGGCGTATAGAAGTCTGCGACCGCCTGCCGCAACGTGTCGACCTGTTCCCGGAAGGCACGGTGTCGCCAATAGCCCGTCCCGGCCAGATCCGTCAGGGCTTCATGCGTGACGATGGCGGGCGAGAGATAGCGCCAGCGGCCCACGGCCGCTTGCTGGCGGGCGAGTTGAGTGTCGAACTCCTGACGCACGGGCTCGATCGCCCGCCCGACTTCAGTTTGCACGGCGAGATGTTGCGCGGCGAAATCCGTCTGTTGTCCCGGGGGCGCCAGCTCCGGATGATCGCGATAGAACGAGTGGAGCAATTCGCCGCCGCGATTCTCCGCGTCACGAGAAGCCTTGCGTGCCGCGGCCACGAGCTCGGGTCGGGACGGCGTCGGGTAGATTGTTTCCACGGTCACGTTCAACAAGGTCGGCGCCACGAGCACGAGCAGGACCCACGCGGACCCCAAAGCGGTCGCGGCCCCGGCGGCGCTGCGGGCGACGGCGTTCACCGCCAGGGCCAGCGCAACCCAAAAGAGTCCGTAGGCGACCACCACTCCGAGCGCGAGAGCCAGCCGCGCGCCTGCGCCATCCGCGCCGCCGAGCAATCCCGCCATCAGGGTGGCCAGGGACGCGAGAGCCAGCATGGGCAACGAACGCGCGAAGGCGCGACGGGCGAGCCATTGCCACGGCGCGATGCCCTGGGCGAGGGCGAGTCGCAACGTGCCCCCCTCACGATCCGCGGCCGCCAGGTCATGGACCAGCGCGAGGACAAACAACGGGAAAAGCCAGACGAGGACAAAAGCGAGGTCGAAACGCCCGGCCATCAGGTGGGACGGATTGGCCAGGTCGGAGCGAGTGTCGGCCGGCGCGGCGAGCCTCCAGAGAACGACGCTTTCGTGGCCGGGTGAAAGATCAGACTGACCGGCGGCCAGCAACGGCAGCGGCGCAGGCGGCAGCACGGCCGTCGTTCCATGTCGGGCGACGGCTTTGGGATCCAACGCTTGTTGCGTCAGATGATGGCGAAGCTGCGCGAGGAACTGGTCGGAATCGCGCGTGAGTTCAGAGGCGACTCCGCGGTGCCGTTCGGCCAGACGAGAGCCATTCCAGATCCCGTAGGCGAGCGCGGTGGCGAAGAGGACGAGCAGCACCCACGCCGAGCGATCGCGCGCGAGCAGCCGGAGTTCGAGCCGAAGAAGAGGCGAAACCATGCGTCAATTGGGCTTTAATCGAGCCGCGATGATGAACAAGGCAGTCCACGCTCCGACGGCCCACAGGCCGAGAACCACCAGTCCCGGAGTGGCGGCGCGCACAGCGTGCGCCGGTGGCGGCGGGTCGTAGCGGAAGGCGGGCAACTTCTCCCAAAGGGCGCGACCGGAGACGCCGCCGTGATGATCGCCCGAGGTATTGTTCATCATCTCCTCGTTGAGCACGCGGACGAAGTTGCGCCGATGCTGCTCGGCGGCGGTGGAAAAATGCCGGTGCTGGGTGAAGTCGGTCCCCGCCAGCGCCATGGAGGCACTTCGTAATCCGAGCAAGGGCGCGGCCAGTCCGGCCCAGGTGACGAGGCGATCCTGCGATTCGAGCCGGTCCCAGAGCCGGCCGAAATGTTCGTCAAA
Source organism: Limisphaerales bacterium (assembly GCA_044230345.1). Classification (GTDB taxonomy): domain Bacteria; phylum Verrucomicrobiota; class Verrucomicrobiia; order Limisphaerales; family JADJPG01; genus JBGARF01. Next base: position 60,045 of record JBGARF010000011.1, on the reverse strand, counting down.
GACTTCGCCCGCGAGACGTTCGCTCTCCAGCATGACGAGGCCATTGAAGTTGAACGGCAGATCTTCGAGGCGCGTCTGGCCATACTTTTTCAACGTCTGTTGCGCGAACTCCTGCAGCCGTTGCTGGCGCGGGCTGTGGCCATCCAGTCCTTCCTGGACGGCCTTCTGCATCGCCGTTTCGAACTCGGCCAGCTTCGGCGTGGGCAGCAGGCGCTGCGCGAGGTCCGCGCCAAGACGCGGGGCGAGCACGGCGTTCGCCGCCCAGCCCACCAGCAAAATGGCCAAGGCAGCGCGGGCCGTCGCAGCCACGGCAGACACCGCCAGGCACACGGCGAGGATGGCCGCGAAGTAGAGGCCGTAGGCCCCGCCCAGCCAGAGCAGGCGGACCCAGCTACCATGCGAAACGCCGGCCGGAAGCTGTCCCAGAACAAAAGTTGCCAGCAGCGCGAAGGGCAACAGCAGCACACCAAGGGCGAGGCCGAGACCAAGCGCCTTGCCGAGCACGAGGTCGCGCGGACGCACGCCCAGGCTCAGCACCTGCCTCAGTGTGCCGCGCTCGCGTTCGCCTGCAAGCGCGCCGAACGTCAGCAGCACGAGCAGCAATGGCACGAGCAGTTGCAGGCCGGTGGCGGCGGTCAGCTCACCAAAACGCCGCATGGCAGTGGCATCCTGTGCAGGGAGGAACGACGCCTGATTCTGCCGGTGCGCTTCGAGGAAAACGGTGGTGCCGACAAACGGCTCGAGTCCGCGGTCGAAGACGGCAAGGGGCGGGAGCGGCTTGAAGACGTACACCCCGTAGTGGCCGGCCGAGTGGGAATTCTTCTCGCCCTGATTGAGCCAGTTTTCGCGTTCGAGGGCGGCGGCGGCAGCGTGCTCGGCCCGGGTTCGCTGCACCTGTTGCCACGCGAGCACCAGTGACACTCCCAGCAGCAAGACGACGACGGCGGCCGCCATGCGGAATCGCCCGTCACGCCACCCGTCGAGGAACTCCTTGCGGGCGATGGCGAGAATCATGCGCGGAGATGCTTCAAATACAACTTCTCCAGGTCCACGTGTTTGATGTCGTTGGTGGCGTAATCGCCCGCCAGTCTGCCGTCGAGCAGGATGCCGATCCGGGTGGCGTCTTCGCGGGCGCGAAAGAGATCGTGCGTGGCCATGAGAATCGCGACGCCCTGCCCGGCAAGTTTGTGGAGCAGCAGCGAAAACTCGTGAGAGGCGGCGGGATCAAGCCCAGAGGTAGGCTCGTCGAGCAGAAGCGCCTTGGCATCCGTCGCGAGCGCAAGGGCCACACCGACTTTCTGTCGCATTCCCTTGGAGTAGGTGCCGACCCGGCGTTGGGCGGCCTCGGCGGGCAACCCGGCCCGCTTGAGCAACGCGAGCAATTCGTCGCGCGTGTGCCGTCGTCCGCCCAGCGTGCTGAAATAGTCCAGGTTCTCCACACCCGTGAAACGGGGATAGAGCATGACCTGCTCCGGGATGTAAGCAACGTGCCGACGCGCGGCGATGGGATCCGCAGCGACATTGCGGCCATTGACCTGCGCTTCCCCGGCATCGGGAGTGAGAAAGCCGAGAAACAGATTGAGCGTCGTCGTCTTGCCCGCGCCGTTGGGGCCAAGGAGCGCGAAGACCTCGCCCGGCTTGATGGCCAGGCTCAGGTCATTCACGGCGGTCCGGCCGTTGAATCGTTTGGTGAGTTTAATCGTTTCAAGCATGGTTCTCGAACTCGGACGACCGCTCCTTCAAGGCCCCAAAAAGGACGGGCAAAATCGCGACCGACCCGGCCAGCATGACCGAGATCAGAATCGCCGCGACCAGCTTGTCGGGCTTGCCATCGGCAACCGCCAGCCAGCCCACGCTTGCCCGCCACGCAAAGACCAACGCCAGCAGCGCAGTGGTTGTGATGGCCGCCGACAAACTCCAACGGAAGCCACGCGCGCCCAGCACGCCCCACAGGACCGAAAGCCCACCAAAGGCGCCACCGGAGATCAGCGCCGTCTTCGCCTTTTCCGGATTCGACAAATAGCCGGCCAACCCCATGAGCACGAGGAAGCCGCCATAAAGAATCAGGTAACCCGCCGTCTTGGTATTCATGTTCAAAGCGTTCTCACTGCCTCCACTCGCCCGACACCCGGCCGCGAGTCAACTGCCGGCGATCGCTCCCGCACGGGTTCGTCGAAAAGGAGAGTTGTCTTTGCGGTTTCATGGTCGTTGCGTCCGATTGCGAACCCATCGAAGCCCGGACCGCTCCGGTTAGCCAACCGCGTGCCAAGACACTCGAGCGACTGGTCAGGCCGAATGTCGAGCATTCGCGAGGTATCTCGAGAACAGTTCCGCGCGACCTGACCGCCGCCCTGCCACCTCCGGCCAGTGACTGGCCACCTGCGCCCCCACGCTGACAGGAACAGAGAACTCTACTTCTTTTTCGGCTCGTGGCCTTCCTTCTCCCAGGCGGCCAGACCGCCTTCCAGGTTGCAGATGGTCTTGAACCCGAGTCTGGCCAGTTCGGCGCTGGCCACGGCTCCCCGCGAGCCGGCGTGGCAGTTCACCAGAATGGTTTGCTTTTTATTCAACTTCGCGGCCTGCGCAGCGAAGTCCGGTGAATTGATGTCAACGTTGATCGCGCCAGGGATATGCCCTTGGGCGAATTCCTCCGGCGTGCGCACATCGAGCACGATGGTTCTGGATTTGGCCCGACGCTTTTCGAATTCGGACGCGCCGACCTCCTTGAATCCCCCGCTGGCCCGGGCGGCAGCCGCGGCCGCCTTGCTTTGTTCGCCCCGCGCGATCTTGATCGCCTTGGCCAAATCCGCCGCCCGGCCGCGGCCCCAGAAGTGCAGAAATACGTAGCGGGGAGTCTCGCCGATCAGGTGATGGTGAATCGCCACGATGCGGATGCCGGCGGCGCGCAGACTTCGTAGCACCGGCTGCAAGTCATCTTCACGACAGGCGAAATCCCCGTCCACCACCGCATCGTCGTCGGTCCCGGCGAAGCTGGCCCAGGTGTTCACGCCCATCTCCCGCCCGATCTCACAGCCGCACTCCATCCGGGCAACGCGTCCGAAGACAAACTTGACCATGCCGTCCTTCTCCTGCGGACGGGCGATGAACGCCTCGGCCAGAGGCCCTGCGCTGATGGCGCTTTTTTCAGGGATGCCGCCGCCGAACGACTTTGCCGGCGTGGGATTGGCCGAGCGGATTTCCCGAACCTTCGCCCACGCGGCTTTCACGCCGCCCGCCAGTTTCTCCACCGAGCCCTCGCCGCCGATATGCATGAAGTAGACCGCGGGATCGGCATGGCAGAAGTGGTTGTGCAAGGCGGTGACCGCCAATCCCTGATCGAGCGCGACGCTCATCACTGGATTCACCTCGTCTTCAAACAGCACCAAATCTCCCATCACCATGGCCTCGGCCTTGCGCCCAGCAAGGAAGGACGCCCACGAGGTCAGGCCCATGAACGGCGGCATCCTCCAGTCATCCACCTTCACCACGACGTCGGTTCTGGGCTGGGAAACCTTGAAGACGCCTTCGGCCTCGGTCCAGACGCCCTTGAGTCCGGTGATGCCTTCAATGCGGTTGGTGTCGAGCGAGGCCGCGGAGAGACGCGTTCCCGAAAGCATCAGAGCGACGGCCAGGGCGAGGGCTGCTGCCGAAGGCTGTTCAAGGGAACCACTCGCCGTCCAATCGGAAATCGGAAATCGAAAATCAAAAATGCGTCGATTCATGAGAAGCGACGTTAGGGAGCGGCACAGGACTTTCAAGTTGTTCCACCGGACTTTTCCCGTAGTCTGCATCCGCGACGGGCCCAGGCCATTGTCGTGAGCCGCCATGTCCAGACCAGAGACAACCTCGTCGCCGAGCCCATCGCGAGGCGCCGTTCCACCAGCGCGGCATCCGACCTTCGCGGAGGCGCTGCGCTTCTGGCTGAAGCTTGGATTCATCAGTTTCGGCGGGCCCACCGGCCAAATCGCCATCATGCACACCGAGCTGGTGGAGAAGAAACGGTGGATCAGCGAGTCGCGATTCCTGCATGCGCTGAACTACTGCATGCTGCTGCCGGGGCCCGAGGCCCAGCAACTGGCGACCTACGTCGGCTGGTTGTTGCATCGGACCCGAGGCGGCATCGCGGCCGGAGCGTTGTTTGTGCTGCCTTCCGCCGTGATCCTGTGGGGCCTCTCATGGATTTACGTCAGCTACGGCGAAGTCAAATGGATCTCCGCCGTTTTCGACGGACTCAAGCCCGCGGTGCTGGCCATCGTGTTCATGGCTGTGCGGCGCATCGGCAGCAAGGCGCTCAAGAATGAAGTCATGTGGTGCCTGGCCGTGCTGGCCTTCGCGGCCATCTTCATCTTCAAGGTCCCCTTTCCCGTCATCATCCTTGCCGCCGGCCTCATCGGCTTGATCGGGGATCGCCAATGGCCGGCGAAGTTTGCGGTGCTGAAGGGGCACGGAGTCAGTTCCGCGTCCAGGTCGGTCATCGACGACGAAGGCGCCTCCGCCTTACACACATTGCCTTCCTGGACTCGCGCCTGGAAGGTCATCGGCCTGTGCGGCGCCCTCTGGTGGCTGCCGGTCCTGGCGGTGGGAGGGTGGTTAGGGTTCGATCACGTGCTCTTCCAGCAGGGCGTCTTTTTTAGCAAGGCAGCCATGGTCACCTTTGGTGGGGCTTATGCCGTCCTGCCCTACGTTTCGCAGCAAGCCGTGGAAAACTACGGCTGGGTCACCGCCCCGCAGATGCTCGACGGCTTGGGGCTGGCCGAGACCACGCCCGGCCCGCTGATCATGGTGCTCCAGTTTGTCGGTTTTCTCGGAGGTTGGAAATTGCCGGAGCCGCTTTCGCCCATCGGCACGGCCACACTCGGCGCATTCATCACGACCTGGACCACGTTCCTGCCCTGTTTTCTGTGGATTTTTCTCGGCGCACCCCACATCGAGCAGCTGCGCGGCAACGCCAAATTGAACGCAGCCCTGTCCGCCATCACCGCCGCCGTGGTCGGTGTGGTGCTGAATCTCGCGGTGTGGTTCGGACTTCACGTCCTCTTTCCAAGCGGTCAACCCGTGAACGGGTTTGGCCTCGTCGTGTGCGGCGTCGCGCTCCTCGGCCTCTGGAAATGGAAGTGGGGCATCATCCCCGTAGTGCTCGGCGCGGCGTTCATCGGGATCCTTCGTCAGCTCGCGCGAACACTCTGACGCGCGGCCACGCCGCTCATCTCCCACCAAGCTTCGCCCGGCATCAGCCAACTCCCGGAGAGGCAATCCGAGTCAGGCCATGTCTTCTCGGGATGGAAACGTTGACGGCCAAAGGTGGTCGTCGCGACTCCAACTGACCCAACGAACCCAATTCCATCGAGGAACTATGAAGACCACAACCTCCGTCGCAAAACGGGCCTTCTCGCCGCGCGCCACAATGTTCGACCCGGTCAAAGCAGTCGCACTGTTCATGCTGCTGGCCTGGTTTGCACCCTCAGCCTCCGCCTCAGCCGGCGGCAACGATCTCTGGAAAGGCCACGGCCCGAAGCACAATCTTACGGTGATGACTCGCAATCTCTATGTGGGAGCCGATTTCGGGCTCGTCACAGAGCTGGACCCGACAGATCCGATGTATCTGTCCAAGTTGGTCGAGGCCGTCACGACAGTTTCCTACACGATTCTCGTGCAGAACGATTTCCGGATCCGCGCCGCCGGCATCGCCGACGAAATCGTTGCCCAAAAGCCCGACCTGGTGGGTCTCCAGGAAGCCTCGATGATCCGGTTGCAGTCACCGGGCGATCTGGCCGGAGGCGGCGCCACTCCTGCCACCGTCGTCGTCATCGACTACGTGCAGGTCCTGCTGCAGGCGCTGGCCGACCGTGGGGCGCACTACGTCGCGGTGGCCATCGCGACCAACGCCGACGTGGAGCTGCCGGTGCTGAACCTGACGACGGGCGGGCTGGATGACATTCGCCTGACCGACCACGACGTCATCCTCGCGCGCACGGATCTGCCGCGCCATTGCCTTCGGCTGAGCAATCCGCAGCAGGGCAACTTTGCGACCAGCCTGATCATTCCGTCGATCGGATTGGAATTCCTCCGGGGCTGGTGCTCGGTGGACGCATCGGTTGGAGGCCGAACCGTGCGCTTCATCAACATGCATCTTGAGGAAGAAACGTCGCCCGAGATTCAGTGGACGCAGGCTCAGGAACTGCTGGCCGGTCCAGCTCATGTTGCGCTGCCGGTGATCCTGGTGGGCGACGGCAACACGGACGGCAACCTGCAAAACGGTACTGTGACGTATACCGGATTGTTGCGGGCGGGCTTTCGCGACGCGTGGACGGCAACCCATCGGCGCGCTTTGGGACTGACCTGGGGCCATGATCCGCTGCTGGCGGATCCCACCGTATCGTTCGTGTGGCGGCTCGACTTGATCCTGTCGAGAGGCTGGTGCGGGCTGCCGGTAAAGACTGACCTCTTCGACACCCCATTGAATCGCGTCGAACCGCCGTTCTGGGCGTCTGATCACGCTGGAGTATCCGCAACGTTCCTCCTCCGGTGAACGCACAGGCCGGGTGGCCCCGGCAGTAACCCGGAAGAACATGAACCAGCGGACTGCTCCACCTCACCCGGTTCCGACCTCGCTCGGGCGAGTTCGGAACCTGCCCTCTCCCCCGCAGGGCGGCGGAGAGGGTGTACGCGATGGAAGGCTCGAGGAATTCGTTGCCGATCTCCGCGTCGCAAACCTCCCGGTCGAACCAGCGGTTCATGGGACGTTGCGATTTGCAATGCCACTTGCGAACGGGGTCATGAACCGCGGACTAGTCGCTAACTCTCTGACTCGCTCATTCGCTGACTGACTCTGGGTTGCACCGGCTCTTGCCAAAACGGCTCTTCGCTCCTCAGAATAACGCATGGTCGCAGTTGAGATTGCCGGTTTCCTCCCCCGTGTTGAACGCACCACGGATCTGAATTCAGCGAACACCTCGAGGGATCGCCGCGCATGAATGCATTCCGGCCGATCCCGCTGGCCTTGGCCGCCGCGCTCCTGTTCTGCGCCGGATGCCGTGAAGGGTCGGTTCAGAAGTCGACCACGCCGGTCGTGCCCCCGGTCTCGGTGGCTCAACCGCTGCCAAAGCGGGTCAACGAATGGGATGAGTTTACGGGGCGCCTCGCTTCACCCGAGACGGTTGAAGTGCGCGCCCGCGTCAGCGGCTACATTGACCGGGTGCATTTCAAGGAAGGGAGCGAAGTCAGGCAAGGCGACCTGCTGGTGACCATCGACCAGCGTCCGTATCAGGCGGCCGTCGCTCGCCTGAAGGCTGAACTCGGCGGCGCCAAGGCCCGGGCCGAACTTGCACGCGGCGAAGCAAAGCGCGCCGAAGGCTTGGCTGCCACCAAGGCGATTTCCACCGACACCTACGAAACGCGACGCCAAAGCGCGGTCCAGGCCGAGCAAGCCGTTTTGTCGGCGGAAGCGGGGCTCAAACTGGCCGAACTGGATCTGGAATTCACCGAAGTGCGTGCGCCGATTGGTGGGCGCATCAGCAACGCACGGGTCACGGCGGGAAACCTCGTGACGGGCGGAAGCACGGCCAACACCACCCTGATCACCACCATTGTTTCGCTCGATCCGCTCTATTGCTATTTCGACGCCGACGAGGCCTCCGTCCTCCGCTATCGCCAGATGCATCGGGATGGCACGCGGACGTCGGCCATCTTCGCTCAAATTCCAGCCGAGATGGCGCTGGGCAACGAGCAGGGTTTTCCCCACAAGGGAGCGATCGATTTTGTCGACAACCAGGTCAACCCCGCCACCGGGACGATTCGAGCCCGCGGCGTGTTTGCCAATCCCGACAAGCTCATGGCGCCCGGATTCTTCGCCCGCGTGCGCATCCCCGGTGCGGGCGAATACGAGGCGGTGCTCATTCGCGACAGCGCGATTAGCAGCGATCAGGGCCGAACATTCGTTCTGACGGTGGACACCGCGAATAAGAGCATTTACCGCCCCATCAAGACCGGGCCGCTCATGGACGGTTTGCGAGTCGTTCGCGAAGGCTTGCGCAGCAATGACCAGGTCATCGTGAGCGGCCTGATGACGGCCCGGCCCGGTCTGGTGGTGCAGCCGCAGCTTGTGCCCATGTCGACGAACGTGCCCGTCGCCGCGCCCATGGCAGCCCCGCTCCCGGCATCGACGAAGCCATGAGTCTGCCGCGTTTCTTCGTTGATCGCCCCATCTTTGCCGCCGTGCTGAGCATTGCGATCACTCTGATCGGTGCGCTCGCTTACCTCAGCCTTCCGGTCGCCCAATACCCGGAAGTCGCGCCCCCGACCGTCATCGTCACCGCCGCCTATCCTGGCGCCGACGCGCAAACGCTCGCCGAAACTGTCTCCACCCCGCTGGAGCAGGAGATCAACGGGGTGGAACGGATGCTCTACATGTCGTCGTCGAGCACCAGCGACGGGCGGGTCCAGATCACGATCACGTTTGAGCTGGGCACGGACCTCGACAAGTCCCAGGTCCTGGTCCAAAACCGGGTGAACTCGGCCTTGCCTCGCCTGCCCGAAGACGTGCGCCGCCAGGGCATCATCGCGCGCAAACAATCCCCCGACCTCACCCTGGCCGCGCAGTTCTACAGCCCGGACGGCTCGCGCGACGTGGCGTATCTCGCCAACTTCGTCACCTTGCAGGTGCGCGATCGCATCTCCCGGATCAAGGGTGTGGCCGATGCCAATTCGCTCGGCGGCCAGGATTTCACCATGCGCATCTGGCTGGACCCGGAAAAGCTCGCCGGCCACAGCCTCACGGCCGGGGATGTGACCCGCGCGTTGCGCGAGCAGAATCTGCAAATCGCCGGCGGCTCGCTGGGCCAACCCCCGGTGCCTGCCGGCACCGCGTTCCAATACACGCTCGTCGCACAGGGACGACTCCTGACCGAGGACGATTTCCGCAATGTCGTGGTCAAGACCGGGGAGAATGGCGATGTCACCCGCATCCGAGACATCGCCCGGGTGGAACTGGGCGCGCGGGATTACTCCACCAAGACCTACATGGACGGCTACAACGCCGTTTCCCTCCGCGTCTTCCAATTGCCCGGCAGCAACGCCATCGAAACAGCGGACGAGATTTATCGCGTCCTCAATGAAATGCGGAAGAGCTTTCCGCCGGGTGTGAACTACCGGATCAATTACGACCCCACCCTGTTCATCCGCGAATCGATGACCGCCGTGCTGCACACGCTGGTGGAGGCGCTCTTGCTCGTCGTTTTGGTCGTCATCGTCTTCCTGCAAACCTGGCGGGCTTCCATCATCCCCTTGCTCGCCGTGCCGGTGTCGCTCATTGGCACACTCGCGGTGATGAAAGTCTTTGGCTTTTCGCTCAACAACCTGTCCTTGTTTGGCCTCGTCCTCGCCATTGGGATTGTGGTCGACGACGCCATTGTCGTGGTGGAAAACGTCGAGCGCTACATCGCCAAGGGGTTGAAGCCCCGCGAGGCCACATTGCGGGCCATGGCCGAGGTGACGGGACCTGTCATCGCGGTGGCGCTCGTGCTGTGCGCCGTCTTCGTCCCGACGGCTTTCGTCACTGGCATCACGGGGCAATTCTACAAGCAGTTTGCGCTGACCATTGCCGTCTCGACGGTTATTTCGGCCTTCAACTCGCTGACCCTCAGCCCGGCGCTTTGCGCGCTCTTGCTGCAGGAACACGGCGCGCCGAAAGATCATTTCACCCGGGTGCTCGACGCTGTGTTCGGCTGGTTCTTTCGAGGCTTCAATCGTTTGTTCCACGAAGCAGGCGATCGCTATGCCGGAGTCGTGCGCCGGCTGCTGCGCGTCGCCACCCTTGCGCTGGTGGTTTATGCCGGCCTTGTCGGCCTCGGCGTGTTCGTCTTCTTCAAGGTGCCGTCCGGATTCATCCCGTCGCAGGACATGGGTTATTACATCGTCGTGGTGCAACTGCCCGACGCATCCTCCTTCGAACGCACGGACAACATCGTACGGCAGGTGGACGACATCGGGCGCAAGATCCCCGGCGTCGCGCACACGTTTGCCATTTCCGGTTACTCCTCCGTGCTGCAGGCGAACCAGCCCAATGTCGGCGCGGCGTTTCTCGTCTTGGACCCGGCTTCGAAGCGGAAGGACCCGGACCTGAGGGGCGAAAAACTGCTGGCGACGATTCGCCAGAAATTTTCCGTCATCCAGGAAGGACGCGTCCTGGTCCTGCCCCCGCCGCCCCTGCGCGGCCTCGGCAACGCCGGCGGTTTCAAGCTGCAGGTGCAGGATCTGAACAACGCCGGGTTGGCCTCGCATGACGGCGCAACGAAGGCCCTGCTGGACGCGGCCCAGCGCGATCCCGATTTGGTTTCCATCGTGTCCGGCTTTCGCCCGAACGTCCCGCAATATCGGGTTCAGATCGATCGGCAGAAGGCCAAGAGCATGGGCGTGAGCATGGCGGACATCGGCGAGACGTTGCAGACCTATTTGGGTTCGGTCTATGTGAACGACTTCAACCTCTTCGGCCGCACCTGGCAGGTCTACGCGCAGGCGGAACCGCAGTTCCGGATCAATCCCGAGACGGTCAATCAGCTGAAGACCCGCAACAACCGGGGCGAGATGGTCCCGCTCGGCGCGGTGGCTCGGGTGGAAAAGACGGGCGGAGCCGACCGCATCCAACGTTACAACCTGTATTATTCTGCTGACCTCAGCGGGAGCACCCAACCCGGGATCAGCTCCGGCCAGATGATTGAGAAGCTGGAACGTCTGGCGCGGGAGCATCTGCCGGAGGGCTTTGCCATCGAATGGACGGATTTGACGTATCAACAGATCATCGCGGGCAACACCATCGTGTTCATCTTTCCCCTTTGCGTGGTGTTCGCGTTCCTCGTCCTCGCGGCGCAATACGAGAGCTGGGGCCTGCCCCTGGCGGTGATCCTAATCGTGCCCATGTGCCTGCTCAGCTCGATCGGCGGCGTCTGGCTCACGCATGGAGACAACAACATTTTCACCCAGATCGGGCTGGTCGTGCTGGTTGGGCTGGCGGTGAAGAACGCAATTCTGATCGTGGAATTCGCCAAACAACGCGAGGACGCCGGGCTGGACCGTTGGGCCGCCGCAGTCGAAGCGTGCCGCCTCCGTCTGCGACCCATCCTGATGACGAGCTTCGCGTTCATTCTCGGCGTTGTGCCCCTGCTGCGGGCCAGCGGCGCCGGTGCGGAGATGCGGCAAGCCCTCGGCACCGCCGTGTTCTACGGCATGTTGGGCGTGACCTTTTTCGGACTGCTGCTCACTCCGGTCTTTTATCTCGTGATCCGGGGACTCACCGAGCGCCTGCACGCGCGCCGCCGAAAGCCATGGACTGGTCCGGAGCCCACACCGGTGCACCACGATTGACAACGATGTCCAACGCTGCGCAAAAAACCCGGCTCACGCCACAGGCCAGGCTTCGGTTGCCCCCCCTTCCATCCCTGGGCGTCACCGCACTTGTGTTGTTCACCGTCGTCGCGATTCTCAGCGGCTGCGCGCTGGGACCGGACTACCGGCGCCCACCGGCTTCCCCCCGCTCCACCGTCGTCAACATCCCGGCCGAGTTTTTGACCAGCGTGCCGATCGATTCTGATCCTGCCTGGTGGCGCGACTTTCATGAACCGCTGTTGGATCGCCTCGTCACCCAGGCATCCACCAACAATCACGATTGGCAGCGTGCGGAAGCCCGGCTCCGCGAAGCCCGCGCGCTCTGGACAGCAGCACGTTTCGACTATGTCCCGGCCGTTCGCGCCGCAGGTGGGTATGACCAAACCCAGATCTCACGGGCCGCCGCGGGGACGAAGGAACGGCAGAGCGAACTTTATCGCGCCGAGTTCGACGCCACTTGGGAGCTGGATCTATGGGGCCGCGTTCGGCGCAGCGTCGAAGCTGCGCGCGCGACCGTTGAAGCCGTGGCCGCCACCCGCGACGAAGTGCTCGTGTCCATCCAGGCCGAGGTGGCCGCCAACTACCTCGAGCTGCGGGGAACCCAGGCTCATCTGGAAGTGGCCACCCGCAACGCCACCAACCAATCGCAGACCCTCGACCTCGCAATTGCCCTGCGCGACGGCGGACAAGGCACCCAACTGGACGTGGCCCGCGCCCGCTCGTTGCTGAACGAAACGCTCGCCTCCATCCCGCCGCTGGAGACGTCCGTGCAGCGCGCCATACATCGCATCTCGGTTCTTTGCGGCCTGCCCCCCACGAGCCTGTCGACCGAATTGAGCCCCCGCCGAAACCCGCCGGCCATCCCCGCACAACTCTCACTCAACCGCCCGACCGAACTGCTCCGGTCCCGGCCGGATGTCCGCGCCGCCGAACAATTGCTGGCGGCCGCCACCGCGGGCATCGGAGTTGAAACTGCGGAGCTTTTCCCGCGCGTCACCTTTAGCGGATCCCTTGGCCTCCAGGCGGGCTCTCTGGGCGATCTCACCGCCCCGGGCGCCGATATCCACTCCTTCGGGTTGCACCTGTCGTGGGCGGCGCTGGACTTGGGACGCGTGCGTCAACGGATCAAGGCCGCCGACGCCCGTGCGCAAGCTGCGTTGGCCGCTTACGAGCAAACCGTGCTGCTGGCGCTGGAAGAGACCGAGAACAGTCTTGTGTCTTTGAACCGCGAACGACAGCGGCTGACGTATCTCACTGAAGCAGAGCGCGCCGCCGGCGAAGCGGTTGCCCTCGCCCGCCAGCGTTATCGCGATGGCATTGCCGATTACCTCAGCGTGCTGGATGCGGAACGCACGCTGCTGAATTTGCAGGAACAGCTCGTTTCCAGCCAAACGCTGAGCGCCCTGCGTCTCGTCTCCGTCTACAAGGCGTTCGCCGCTGGACGAAAGTCAGAATGAATTTTGGCCTCGCGCCGGGCGTTGTCTTCTCCGCATTCACCACTGACCTATGAAGGAAACGCCCGAGTCCATTGAATCGACGTCATCCACCGCGTCGCGGGCCATGGCCGGGCAAAACGGTCAGACCGGCCGCAACGGTGCGCCGCGGGAGCCAGTGGATGCCCGCCAGCATTCGCTGGCCGATTTTCGTCTGCTTGAAGGCCCTCATTCGCGCAGCAGCGAATTGGTCACCCTGTTCCGACTGTTCTGGGATTACCTGCGCGGGTTGCGCTCGCTCCACTTCGTCGGGCCCTGCGTCACGGTCTTCGGGTCGGCCCGCACTCCCGTCAGCGACCCGCACTACGCACAGGCCCGAGCGATGGGCGCAGCCCTGGCCAAACTGGGCTTCACGGTGATGACTGGCGGTGGCCCCGGGATCATGGAGGCCGCCAACCGCGGTGCTCAGGATGTGGGCGGGCGATCGGTCGGCTGCAATATTCAGCTGCCCACCGAGCAAAGCCCGAACCCGTATCTCGATCGGTCGGTCACCATTCGCTTTTTCTCGGTCCGCAAGACGTTGCTGATGAAGTATTCCTACGCGTTCGTGGTTTGCCCGGGCGGCGTGGGCACGTTGGACGAGTTGTTCGAAGCCCTGACGCTCATCCAAACCGGCAAGGTGAAGGATTTCCCCATCGTCTTGATGGGCACCGAATATTGGAAGGAGCTGATCGCGCTTCTGCAAAAGATGGCGAAGCACGGCACGATCAGCCCGAAGGATTTGGAGCTCGTCTATGCGACGGACTCCATTCCCGAGGCGATTGCCCACATCGAAAAGAAAGCCATCACGCGGTTTGGCCTGACGCCGGTTGTGCTCCGTCACTACCCCTGGCTGCTGGAACGGGGCCTGCGCCATGCCAAAGGACTGGCTCAACTTCCGTTCCAACGCCCCAAGGCCTAAACCTCTGGCCGCCCACGCATCCCCCCGTGCCGCCGTGCCGGCTCTGGCGGCATCCCTGCCGCCCCTCGAAACCGCTTTTGCCCACACCGCCGCGACGCAGGATGCGTCGCCACTGGCCCGGAGGATGCGGGCGCCACCTTCAGGTGGTTGCGCTCAAGCGGGACGGCCTGCTAGCGTCTGCCCATCGTGAGCACAAAAAGCTATCAGAACTTCATCGGCGGAGAATGGGTGGCCGCGCGCAGTGGCCAAACCTTTGCCACCGTCAACCCCGCGGATCGCCGCGAGACCATTGCCCAATATCCCCTCAGCGGCCAGGCCGACGCCACTGCGGCCATCGCCGCCGCTCAAGCCGCGTTCCCCGCCTGGGCCGCCACCACCGCCCCGGCCCGCGGTCGCATTCTGGCCAAGACCTCCCAGCTGTTGGAAGCGCGCAAGGCGGAGCTTGCTGAATTGCTCACGCGGGAGGAAGGCAAGACGCTCGCGGAAGCCACCGGCGAGGTTCAGCGTGCTGCGGACATCTTTCGTTTCTTCGGCGGCCTTTCCTACACGCTGGGCGGCAGCACCATTCCCCACGACCTTCCGGGCAACCTTTTGTTCACCCGTCGCGAGCCGCTCGGCGTGGTCAGTTTGATCACGCCGTGGAATTTTCCGATCGCCATCCCGGCCTGGAAACTGGCGCCGGCGCTCGTCGCCGGAAATGCTGTCATTCTCAAACCCGCCTCGCAGGCGCCGGCCCTCTCCTTCGAGATCGCCCGTGCCCTTGCCGAAGCCGGCCTGCCCAAGGGAGTCTTGAATGTGGTCACCGGCGAAGGCCGGGCGGTCGGCGGCGAACTCGCCAATCATCCCGGTGTCGCCGGGCTTTCGTTCACCGGCAGCTATGGCGTCGGCACGCAAATTTACCAGCAACTGGCCAGGCGCATGGCGCGCGCCCAGATGGAAATGGGCGGCAAAAATCCGACGATCGTCCTCGCGGATGCGGACCTCGATCTCGCCGCGCGCCTCATTGCCACCGCAGGCTTCGGCCTCACCGGCCAGGCCTGCACCGCCACCAGCCGCGTCATCGTCGAACGGACGGTGGCGGATGCGCTCGCGACCAGGCTAATCGAAAAGGCCAAGGGCATTGTCGTGGGCCCCGGCCTGAAGCCCGGCGTCACGATGGGCCCCGCGGTGAGCGAAGCGCAACTCGAGGGCAACTTGAACTACGTGAAGATCGCCCAAGCCGAGGGAGCCACCCTGTTGTACGGCGGCGCGCGCCTGACGGATGGCGATCTGGCGCACGGCTGGTTCATGCAGCCCACCCTCCTCGGCAACGTCAAGCCCACCGCCCGCATCGCTTGCGAGGAGGTGTTCGGTCCAGTCGTCGGATTGATCGTCGTGGAGAATTTTGACGAGGCCCTCGCGGTGGCCAACAGCGTCGATGTGGGGCTCAGCGCCAGCGTGGTGACCCGCGATCTGAAAAAGGCCATGACCTATGCCGAGCGCATCGAAGCCGGCGTCGTGAAGATCAATCAGATCAGCACGGGCCTCGCCCTGCAGGCCCCGTTCGGCGGCGTGAAGAAGAGCAGCACCGACAGCTTCAAGGAACAGGGCCCGCAGGCGATCGAGTTCTATTCGCGCTTGAAGACGGTCTATCTGGACTATTCGGCGTGAGATGAGTTGGGGTGCGGTGATTCACACCACCATCACCCGGTTCTCCAATACACCGATTCCACTGATCTCAATCCGAACCACGTCCCCCGCGGCCAGCGTGAAGCCGTCGGGGGGAACGATGCCCGTGCCCGTCAGCAGCACGGCGCCGTGCGGGAATTTCTGACTGCGAAACAGGTATTCGACCAGTTCAGCGAACGTCCGCTTGATTTGACCGACCGAAGTTTCCCCCCGGAACACCGCTGCGCCGGCCCGCTGAATTTCCAATCGGATGCTCCAGGTTCGAGCGTCCGCTTCGCTTGCGCCGACCGTGATGCACGGCCCGAGGGCACAGGAACGATCGTAGATTTTTGCCTGGGGCAAATAGAGCAGGTTCTCGCCTTCGATGTCGCGGGAGCTCATGTCGTTTCCGATCGTAAAGCCCACGATGTGCCCACGTGAGTTGAGCATAAAGGCGAGTTCGGGCTCCGGCACGTTCCAACGCGCATCGCTACGAATGCCCACGGCATCGCCCGAGCCCACCACCTTCTCGGGCATCGACTTGAAGAACAGCTCCGGCCTAGGGGCGTCGTAAACCCGGTCATAGGCCGTGGCCGAAAAATCCGATTCCTCCATGCGCGCCTTCTTGCTGCGCAGATACGTCACTCCCACCGCCCAGATCTCCTGTTGTTCCACGGGCGGAAGAAGTGTCACCGAGGCCAGCGGCAGGCGCGGCAGGTTTTGAGAGGAAAGCGCTCCCAGTTGCGCGGCCAATCCTTCGAACTCAAAGAGGCTGGTCAAACGATCGATCCCCTCGGCCGACAGGTCCAGAATCGTGCTGCTGTCGGCGAACATCCCTACGCGAGGCCGGTCGGACCCCTGCTGAAATCGGCAAATTTTCATGGCCACCTTGTACCGGGCGTCCCGCGGCAGGCGCGAGCCCGAATTTACATTCCGGCACCTTACGGCTCCACCCGATCGGGGGGCAGAAAGGAGTTCATTCCGAACCGGCAGAAGCCGACGCCCGACGCCGGAACCCGAGAAGACCGACCAGAGCGACCGAAACCAGCATGGCCACCGCCGGCTCCGGCACGCATTGAGCCGCGACCGACATGATGAACGGTTTCGCTCGACTGGGGTTGGTTCCGGAGGCGCCTTGCCAGACCACTGTGCCCGGTCCGGCCGTTGGTCCCAACGCAACCGACACGGTGGCACTTTGTCCGTAGTGGGTGATGCCGGGAGCATTAGGTCCGTCGACCTCGCGAGGAGTGGACCCGCCCAGGTTGTACCATCCGGCGATTTTGAGAAAGACGAGCTGGCCTGGGTTGCCGTCGAGCCGATAGACGCTACCTCCATTGAACAGCCCCGGGCTGGTCACCTCAATGGTCGAACGAGCCAACTGCAGGTTCGAGGGTGAATCGCCGTAAAACACGCCAACCACGGCGCCCACCGGAGCGTCCTCGAGTCGATCCGGAGTTCCACCAGCCCCAGCGTAACAGATTTGTATCTTCGACAAGGCCGAGTTGAGAAACTGAATTGTCCCCTGGGCATTTGCCGCATCCGACCAGCAACCGATCAGAGCCAATGCGAATACATAAGCGATGAGTCTTATTCTCAGACGATCCATTACGCCGCTCGAACGCGTTTGCCAAGAGGTGGAGTTTCTGATCGTTGTGGCAGCAACTCTGTTTTTCATAGGTATTCCAAATCAGTCCAGTGTTCAGTGCACCGGTCCCAAACCATCGATGGTCGACATGCGACCATTTTATCACCGCGCGTCACGGCCGCACCTGGCTTCAGCCCGCTTCCGAAGGCTACTGTCGCCCCCACCGTTTCCAAGCCAGGCCGGGGCGGTCCACGCGAAACCGGACCAAACGGGTTTGATCCACCTCGGTCACATAAACCGTGCGTCCATCCGGCCCACCGAAGCATAGATTGCTGGGCTTGCTGCCGAGGACAGCTACTTCCTGGAGCACCTCGCCCTGGGGCGACATCTTCACCACCGTGCCCTTGCCATGCCGGGTGATGTAAAGGTTTCCGTCCACATCGGCCCGCATCCCATCGAACCCAAAATCCGGAAACTCCTTCACCAGACGCTTCGCGGAAATCCCGCCGTCGCTTTCAATCCGCCAGGCCCAGACTTTACGCTGCACGCTTTCATTGACGTAGAGCGTCCGGCCGTCGGGACTTACCTCAATCCCGTTGCTGGTGCCCAGATTGGTGGCCAGCAACGTCGCCCGCCCGTTGGTTTCCACGCGCCAAAGCTGACCGGTGCCCGCCTTCCAGTTCGGATCGCTCGCATACAGCGTTCCGTTGGGCGCGATGGCCAGGTCGTTTGGCTGATTCATCCGCTCGTCGTGAGCCAACACCGAGATGCTCCGCGACTTGGGATCAATCTTCAGCACGTTATGCCCAACGTAGTCCGCCACGAACATCATACCGGTGAGGTCGAACACTATCCCATTCCCGGTGCTTGATCCAGGCAACGTTACGAACACCTCGGACTGCCCTTCAGGGCTGGTCCGGCCAATGGTTTGTTGGCGCGCAAAGTTTACCGCGTAGATGTTGCCGTTCCGATCGCACGCCGGTCCTTCAATCCCTTCGGTGAATTCTCCGGGCTTGGTCAGCGCGCTGGCCACGAATAACGCTTCCTCAACACCGTCGGCGCTGCACGTGAGGGCTGCGACCATCAGGGTCGCCACCACGGTTTTCCCACCAGTCCTGTTCTTGCTCATGATCATAAACTTTCCATTACCCTGGCAGCCGAGTTCCAGAGCCGCCTTGGCCAGGCCTTCAGCGACTCAACCGCGTTCGGGCTTGGGCCAAACTCACGGCTCAATTCACCACATTGTAGGGCGTCAATCCGGTCAGCACGCGGCGGCAGTTCTGACTGCCCTTCACCCGCATGTCGATCAAACCTTCCTCCGAGTAAAAAGCCGCGTGCGGGTTGATGATGAGGCGATCGTAAGCCGGATGCTTTGAATCACGCCAGGCCACCATCAACGGGTGATCCTCCAGCGGCGGTTCGGTCTCCAGCACATCGATGGCTGCCCCTCCCAGATGCCCTTTGGTGATGCCATCGAGAACCGCCAGGACATCAACCACCGCCCCGCGCGCCGTGTTGACCAGGAATGCGCCTGCGCGCATTTGCGCGACGGTCGTCGGATTGATCAGGTGTTTCGTTTCCGGAGTATTCGGGCAGTGCAAGCTGACGATGTGCGCCTGCCCGAGCAATTCCTCGAGCGTCTCAACACCGCGAACACCCAGCGACTTGTCCCGGCCTTGAGGCGCGTAGGGATCGAAGTAAACCACGTCCATGCCCAGCGCCTTCGCTCGCAGGGCCGCCGCAGTGCCGATGCGTCCAATGCCCACGATGCCAAAGACGCGTCCGCGCAGTCGATAGGTCGGTTGGATCTGGGTGTAAATCCATGGGCCCTCGCGACGCTGAAGGCGGCTGTTCATGTAATGCACGCCGCGGGCCAAAGTCAGGGCCATCCCGATGGCCGAGTCTGCAACATCCTCCGTTCCGTAGTCCGGCACGTTGGCCACCGTGATACCCCGCGCGCGTGCGGCCACTCGATCGACGTTGTCGTAGCCGACCCCGCATCGCACGATCAGGCGGCAACGCCGCAACCGCTCGATGGTCCGCGCGCTCAGCCCGATGAAGTGATAGAGCATGATCGCGTCTGCTTCTTCAATGTGGCCGAGCAACGCCTCTTCGGAAAAGGCATTCAATGCCACCACATCGGCCACATCCCCCAGAATGCGGCGTTCGTGATCGAGCGAGTCGTGAATAAAGTCGGTGATGACAACTTTCGCGCGCTGAGACATTCCGGGAGCTTACCGACGGCCCGCATTGAAGACCACGAAAAATCCGGACACCACAGCGGCAGCCGTGCATCTCAAAGCCGTTGGCAAAAGTTCACGGCACGGCCGGACCGCGGGCTTTCAGCGCTTTCAGCCCGCAGCGGCTTGGTTCGAGGACGACGCTCGAAGGTTCGGACGCGCGTTGTCAGGTCCACCCGCTGCGGATCCCGCAAGGCGCGCAAGGCGGGATCCGCGCTCCGCACCAACGAATTCGAGATGCACCGCAGCGGCAGCGCAAAGGTGCGTCAAGCGCGGAAAAACAGCCGTGGTTCTGGCGCCATCGCGTTCATTCCGAGCCGCAAGGCGACCGCGGGCGATCGAATAGAAGAAGGCCTGACGAGAGGTAGACAAGCGGGCATGGCCCCGAGGCAGCCGCCATTGGCATAAACTACGGTGCCGGTGCCGGTGCGGATGCGGAGGCTGCCGCGGCCCCGGCGGCGTGGTTGGTGCCGGCTTCCACAGATTTCTCTTCGTGCCCGGGGAAAGGCGCGCCCTGTTGTATCCAATGGATGAGGGCCATGGTTTCCTCCGGGGTCAACGGCTCCTTGCCATCGGGTGGCATCGCGTTGTCATCATCGCGCGGCAACAGAATCAATCGGACGAGATGACTTTCGAGCGGCTCGCCCGGCTTGATCGCCGTGCGTCCACTTTCGCCACCCTTGACAGCTGCCTCGGCCTGATCGAGGCGGTAGTCGCCCTTTTGCTTTTCCGGCCCGTGGCAACGAACACATTTCGAATCCAGGACCGGCTTCACCTTGTCGACAAACAGCTGCAGACCTGGAGAAAGGTTGGTGCCCAGCGACGTCGCCGCGGGCGGCGCGTCCAGTTCCTCCTCCAACCAATCGCGCATGAAGGTTGGCGCGTTTTCGGTCAGGTAATGGGAGCCGTGCGTCAGGTTCCCGCCATAGTGTCCCGCCACCAGCAACAACGCAGTGGTCAAGCCCAGCAAAGATCGATAGGCGAGCGTCAAGCTGCGCCTGGTTCCCGCGCGGAAGGCCAGCTTTTGGACGGCCAGAGTGAGGAGGGTTAAAAACGGCACGGCCATGCCGTAGACGCGATGCAGCTCGAGCATCTTGTGCTCGTATCCACCCGAACCCGCCCGCATGGTTCCGAAGAGGGCGGCCACGATCCCCGTGGCCAGACTGAGCCAGAGCACCATCACCGTCACTCGTTTGAGCTCGTCACTCGGACGCCACAGCCGGTAAAGCTCGAGGATCGCCGCCATGACCACGAAGCCGATCGGAAAATGCAACACCACGGCGTGGAACGGCGCGAGAAACGGGCGCCACTGAAAGAGGTGACTGGGTGGCTCAGTCACCGCACCCGGGGACGAGGGCGACTCACCGGCGATTACGGTTAGTGCACCCAGCGCCACTCCGAACAACAGCGCCCACCGTATCGTTCCAAGGATGGTTTCCCGGAACGATCCGCTCCGGCCCCCGCCCGCAGGTTCAAACCATCGTTTGATCATAGACGCCAATACACCGGTAAGTCCCGCTTGGTGGCGGTCAGAATCTCCCGGATCGCCTGGCGCGTTTGCGCCGGGATTCGCCGATAGTCCGGAGACGAATCGTCGCCGTTCAACACATCCCAGAGCCGACGGTAGAGGTGACGGCGCGCCAGCTCCGGCAGCTGGTCGAAGGTGTCAGAGTAGATCAAGTAGCTGCACGGATACTTCAGCAGGCGAGTCTGCAGATCGAGCTGACGCAATGAGCGTCCCCGGGCGTCCCATGGACCAAGTTGACCGAACCGGCTGGCGAAAGCGCTGCTCCCTTCAACGGGCGCTTTGAGGGGCGCCTCCTCCACGAAGAGCATGTAGCGCAGCACCGCTTCCGCCGTCGATTCCACGGCCCGGATTCCCTTGCCTTCCCGGATCGCCGCTTCGGTTTCAAAGCGGAGCCGGATGAGCAGGTTCAGCATGCAGGCCTGATGATCCAGGACGAGCAAGGAGACGATGTCGCTCCCGGGTTCCGGATAAGGCTGAACATCGACGAAC
This sequence comes from Limisphaerales bacterium, assembly GCA_044230345.1. Taxonomy (GTDB): domain Bacteria; phylum Verrucomicrobiota; class Verrucomicrobiia; order Limisphaerales; family JADJPG01; genus JBGARF01. The sequence continues at coordinate 38,783 of JBGARF010000011.1, read as the reverse complement.
GATTTCAGATCCAGGAGGTTGCCATTTGCGGCCGGCTCTTTGGCGTGCCGCGCCAACGCTTCGGCGCCAAACAAATTGCCCAGATGCCTGAGTTCTCCGTGCCGTCCCGTCACGTAGTAGCCACCCCACCGTTCTTCCAGTGGAGTTCGGTGAGTCACCATCGGCTTGCCTCCCAACGGATCGAAGTCCCCATCTTCGCGGGTCAGAAACGATCGCACCACCCAGCCCGGAACACCGAACGTCCGGCTGGAGATATGACACTCGAGGCAACGATCATCCCGGACCAGCCGCGGATTCCCCGCCTTTGCTTGATCCAATCGGTAATACGCCATCCCCAGGGTCGGGTCTGCGGCCGCAATCTCCAGGTCAGGTGTCCCGGGGAAATAGGCCACCGATACCTGATCGTTGAAGTAAAGAGCGCGGGGAACCTTGGGTGACACCTCATGCTTGCGCGCGGAGGTTTTGGAAAACACCAACACCTGCGACGCGGGCTCGATGTTGAGCTCCCGTAGCAACGAGGTGAGGTATCCCCGCCGCGGGTCGTGTTCAAGCCGGGTCTCGCCCTGGGCCAGGCGGCGGGCCAGCGACGCCATTGGCCCGCTGGGCTCACGACGCCGGTAGTCGGTCAACGCGTCGTCAAACAAGGATCGACCCGGCGACCAATCCGGCGCGCCAACGCCAACGCCTGCGCCCGACGCCGCAGCGCCTGCCGCCAGCGACGCGTTTCCGAGCAGCAAGAGGCTTGCGATCGCGGCCACAACCCAGCCTAACGTCAGCCCGAAGCTGGCCTGCCCGGGCTTCGCTCCACGCCCGCACCGTTGTCGAATCCAGTTCAAAGCAAGAAAAGAGGAACAACCAAATTTTACGACTGGGCTTACAACAAAGGGAGCATGCACCCCCTCCCCGGGCTCGACTCGACCATGTTTGCGGAACGCTGACCCTATTTTGTTGGCGGCAACGCGATTCAATATCTGCACCCGGCCCCGCGTCCGACACTGGCGATGACCCAAACCAAATCAATTCGGACGGTGCGCTCCACCGCACCGCGCTCAAGCGGACACTCCTTGCTCTTGGCGGCGCTCGTCATCGTATTGCCCGGCCTCGCCATGGTCGCCGCCGCCGACAAGTCCGGCGAACCCGCCAACTCAGGCATGAAGCCTGAAGCCCAAAGGGAATCCGACTGGGTCGATCAACGCTGGAACCAAACCGAAGTCGGCCCGTTTCTCACTTCCACCCTTGAACTGCCCGGCACCCGCATCGCCCGGGCCCTTTCGATCAAAGTGGGCGCCGCCCACGGGGGCGGCGTCTGCTACGACACGGCCACCGCCACTTGGCGGGCCGCATGGGAAGGCGGATTTCTCCATTTCGATCCCGCGCGCTACGGCCTCATCCGTCCGCCCGCCATTCAAGGCAAGCTTACCGCCCAAGGCGCCGCCCTCGAAGCACCGACTCGCGCCCGTTACCTTGGCCTGCACGTTCATCAAGACCGCGTGGTGCTCTCCTCGGTGTTGAACGACACTCCGGTCCTGGAATCGCCCTGGCTCGTCACCAACGACAGCCACGTCGTGTTCATTCGCACGCTCGAAATTGGAACAGCCCATCAACCGCTCTCGTTCGGTCTGGGAACTGGTGACGAATCGCCCGCGCCGCAGGACGTGGATGGGGGGCTTCAGTTTCTGGCGCGCTCCGGTGATCGCGCCGTCGCGTACCGCATTCTCGCGCCGGCTGCCCACGTTGTTCGCACAGGCCGAAATTTGACCCTGGACCTGCCCACCTCCTCCCAAAGTCGGCTCGTCCAAATTGCGTTTTGCTCCCTCCGCGGCTCCGAACCCGCCGCCGCCTTTCGCAGCCTCAACGCCGTGCTCACCGCACTCCCTGACCCGGATCGCCCCAGCCAGTGGATGAAGCCTGGCCGGGCCCGCTGGCTCCCGGAAAGCGTCACTCGCGGCCAGCGCGGCCTTGATCTGGACATTCTCGCCGTCGACACCCTCCCCCTGCCCTACGACAACCCTTGGAAAGCGCTCCTCTTTCTGGCTGGGGTTGATTTCACCCCGGACGGCACCGCCTATGTCTGCTCCATCCATGGGGATGTCTGGCGCGTGACCGGCATCGACGCTTCACTCCGTGAATTGCGTTGGCATCGTTTCGCCACGGGACTTTTCCAACCCCTCGGCTTGAAAGTTCGGGACGGCAACGTCTATGTGCTGGGCCGCGACCAAATCACCAAGCTTCACGATGCCAACAACGACGGCGAAGCCGATTACTACGAATGTTTTCACCATCAGATCGCCACCTCCACCGGAGCGCATGATTACGTCACCTGCCTCGAACAAGATGAACGCGGCAATTTCTACTACGTCGACCCGCGCGGGCTTCATCGAGTCTCGGCCGACGGCCAGCGTCAGGAAACCATCGCCACCGGATGGCGCAATCCGAACGGGCTTGGCGTCAGTCCAGACGGCACAGTGCTGACCGTCGCCCCGCAACAAGGCGACTGGACGCCTTCTTCACAAATCAGTCAGGCGCGGCCCGGCGGCTTCTACGGCTATGGCGGCCCCAAAATCACCCCGCATCGACCACTCGGCTATGACGTGCCGCTTTGTTGGATTCCCCACTCCGTTGACAACTCCAGCGGCAGTCAGGTCTGGGTTCCCCGCGGGCAATGGGGCCCGCTCGGCGGCCAGATGTTGCATCTGCTCTGGGGACGCTGCGGCCTGATGCTGGTCCTGCGAGACGAGGTCAATGGGCTGGCGCAAGGCGCCACCGTTCCGCTTCCCGGACGTTTTCTCTCCGGACCCAACCGCGGCTCCTTCAATCCCCGCGACGGCCACCTCTACATCGCTGGCAGCACCGGCTGGCAAACGGCCGCCGCGAAGGACGGCGCCCTGCAACGTGTCCGCTTCACTGACCGCCCGGTGCTCCTACCCACCGCCTGGCACGCCCATACCAACGGCCTCACCATCACGTTCGCCCAACCACTCGATCCTTCCGCCGCACAAGACCCGGGCAGCTACGCCGTCCACCAGTGGAACTATCGTTACTCGTCCACTTACGGCTCCAAAGACTGGTCCGTGGCTCATCCCGGTCAGGAGGGACGCGACGAAGTCCCCGTCCTTTCCGCCCGCCTGCTGTCGGATCAGCGGACCGTCTTCCTGCAATTGCCGCCCCTCGCCCCCGTCATGCAAATGGAAGTAAAATTCAGCCTCAACACCGCGGCCGGAAAAGCTTTCCGCAACCAGCTCTGGCTCACGCTCAACGCCCTCGACGCGGTGAGGCAGTAATCGGTGCCCAGTGTCCAGTGCTCAGTGCCCAATGCTCAGTGCTCAGTGCTCAGTGCTCAGTGCTCAGTTCCCAGTGCTCAGGCGCGCGTCTCGCGTTAGCTGGGCGATGGGCGTTTCTGCTAGTGTAGTTGCAGGTTGCAGCTTCCCCTGATCCCTCAGGTAGGGCGCGCGCTCCGCAGCGCGCCGCCCGAGCGGACAACTTAACGATGGACCGAACGGGTCTCCGCAAACATTTCGAAAAACTTATCGGCGGCGGCCGTGTCTCGCCGCAGCGCTGCGCCCTACAGGAAGTGCCCACTTCATGGCCCGTTCGCACCAGTTCGGCACGCTTGAAAGCCCTTCACGTCCGGACGTCCGGTTTTCTCCACTTTCGCCCTGCGCAAGTCTGCTTTTGCACGACAAACCGTCGCCACAACCACCGAATCATCACTCAAGCGCATCGAATACACCGTTTGCGCAGAAAATATCGTCGCAAAAGGCGTTTTCCACGACTTATACGCGACGCGCATCGACTCATTTGCAAAAAATCTGCACTTTTGACCGAAGTTATCGTCCGCTTTTAACTTTTGAACAACCAAACTGCTCCGATTTCAGCCTTGATCGATGTTTTTTGGCGCTTTTCTGACGCTTCGAGCAACGAAACTGATCATTTTCAGCCGAATCGTAATTTTTTCGGTGCGATCGAAGCTCGTTTCGACACTTTCCAAATTTTTTAGCAGCAGTTTTGGCTCGCCACGTTGCTTTTTTAATTCTTTTCGGTGCGTTTGAAATCTTTTGATAGCAGTTCTGGCTCGATTGGTCGCTGTTTTGAGTTTTTCCAGCTCGTTTGAGATCTTTTCAGCGCTGTTGTGATTCTTTTCGGTGGTGAACGCGATCCTTCGCGAGCTAACCGGAGCCACCGCCAACATCGCCTTCGTCGGCTTGATGCACCGCATCCTGAGTCTGGATCGCTCCAGTCACCAAGTGACCTTCCGCTACCGTGACTACGCCCGGGGAGGCTGCGTCCGGGCCATGCACCTGGACACCGGAGAGTTTGCCCGGCGCTTTGCCCTGCACATTCTGCCCCGGGGCTTCGGCAAGGTGCGTCACTACGGCCTGCTGGCCAACCGCGGTCGGGCGGCACGGCTGGAAAAGATCCGGGCGGCCATCGCTCTGACCCGTCCCACACCCCGCCGCAAAGCGTCCCAGGCGACGGGAAAACTTCCCCGGCCACAACTCCAGTGCCCGCACTGTCAGAGTCCCCGGCTGCGCCTGCTTTGGACGGCGCGCTTGACCTGCCGCCGCCAGCCTGGCTCCGACACTTCCTGACGTCATGCACCCGTGGACCAAAAACACCCCGCGGATCCAACGCCGCGCGCCGACGAAACCAACGGCCGGACGCACGGTCGCGCCCGGGTTCAGTCCGATCTCGTCCTTTCCCATCCGCACCGGCTCAGAATCACCTCTTCCACTCCAGCCGATCCGACTCCCCCCTCCACCCGCCGCCCCCATTTTCGACGCCGCCACGCTGACCGCGACCTTGGGGCACCTCTCATCCTTCATTGCCCACGATACTTTTCCCTAAGGGCGGTTGATCGCCGTGGGCGACCCGACGCGGCTCAGCCCAACAGAATCTTATCCGACAGAGTGGCGCGCACGCCGCCCGCCAATTCCACCCTTGTCGCCGCCACCCTGTCGGATAAGATTCTCAAGGTTAGGCGGGAGTGCGCGTCATGAGTCATGTGGCCCAGGGTGTGTTTCGAGTGGTCGGTCACCTCGTCGAAGGTTGGCTCACCGTCGAGTATGTCAGACATTGCGGCGAGTTACCTGCGGTGACGCCGCCACCGGGCGGTAGTGTGATTTCTATCCGAGATGATTTGTGGATCGACAAAGTTCCAGTAGCGATGGTGCCTATTGGAGACCGCATACCAAATAGATTGCTGAGAGTTACTGTCAGGGACCAGACTGAGGTGATACATGTTGAGAGAGACCATTCCGCCTAACCAGCCGCCTCCACCGAACCCGGCGACAGCGCTCCAGTTTCATTTTGATCACCACAGGCGCCGGGTCGGTGAGGCGGATCGTTCGGCGCTCGCCACAGAATGAGCGCTCCGGATACAGTCCTTGAGAGGTTCGACCGCGCGAGTCGTGCGTGGGGGCAGGACTGCCATCGCGATCCCTCCGTTTGGCACCGTCCTGACGTTGCTGAGTTTTCTACACTTCGGGCCTTACTCACGGTGCACGCTGAGGCGGGCAACACGGGCTGTCAGTACGCGCTTGCGACGATTTGCTGGTTGGGACTCTGCTGCGAGAGCGAAGACGACCAGCGCGAGAATCAAGAAGCGGCGATGCGCGAGGCAACACGCTGGTGGATTGCGGCCGCCTCCCAGGGCTACTGGCCGGCGCTCGACAATCTGATCTCTCAAGGAGTGGGTCCAGAGGCTGAGCGAGCACGCATCGCATTCCGTGAGGTGGAGCGCGAGCGAGCCGATTTGATTGGCCGATCGCATGATATGCCAGTGTACGGCCCCAACTTCATTCAAGAGGTGGGCCGGAGGTTGTATGGTTGAGCTGACTCACGCATCGCCGAACAAGCCAGCGTCAGGCAACAGCGCGGTCGCGTCTCGGTTTCATTCCTTGGCCCACAGGCGCGCTGTGCCTGCGCTGCGACGTTCAGCCAAAAAACGAATGCTAAACTTGATTAGAGCATCGTGTCGCGTATTTGTAATCACGGCGGTTTGGTTGCTCACTGGTTGTGCGAGTCATCGCTACGTTTCACTTCAAGACGACTCCGGTGACGTTATGCTGAGCGATACCAAAACAGCGCGGACTTGGATCCGTGCTGTTCGCGTACCCGGCGCCGACATTCAATGATCACCGGGCCGAACAACCGCGCTCCAGTTCGACGTCGGTCGAGCCTTCTGATTCGATTCGAACACCGTTGGCCCGACTTGCCTGAGCGCGTTCGGCGGGTGCCCTCGCGCCCTTCTCCCATCTTTTACCCCACATCTTTTACCAGAATCTCCGCCCCGACGGATCGGGTGCCGAACGAACCCACCGATGCCGTGTGTAGAAGCAAAAAGGGCGATGAGGTAAAAGATGGAGGGTAAAAGATGAAGAAAGATAAGGGACCGTGGGGTCAGATCCCACAATTTGACAATTTATGAATGAAAAGCGGAGCAACGACAACCGAACGGAGCAGGCCACGGCGCGGAACGTTCGCCAATTGTTTTATTGTGAGATCTGACCCTTGGCTCTCTTCAGGAGCGCTGTGCCTGCCCTGCGACGTTAGGCCACATATGAGCAATTCAGCCTATCGTTGGACAATCGCAATTCTGATCGGTGTGGTGGTTCTGTTGGCCATAGTGCTAGTTGCTTCGCACGTCATTCCGAGTTACGAGCGCACATTTCACAAGAGTTCCATTCGGTTGAGCGGTGAGTTGCTTGCGAAGGGTGAGACGCGGAGAGTGCAGCAGGCCATCAGCACTTACAACAACGGCGCAGCTACCGGCACGACCTATCGTGCTGCGATGCAGATGTGGAACGTTCTGAACCATGGATCGAAAGAGTGAGATGACGATGTCGTGGCCTAACCCGCCGCCTGCACCGAACCCGGCGATACCGCTCCGGTTTCATTCTGATCGCTACGGGCGCCGGGCCGGTGAGGCGGAGCGTTCGGCAAAAACCTTGAGGGCAATTGCGCCAATCTTCGTTGCTGCCGCTCTAATCGGGTGCGCCTCTCCAAGTGCGGTTACCAGTTGGCCAGGGATACTGGATTGCCGTGCCGCCCAGGACCCTCAGTCGGCCACGAGTCAGATTGAGGTAATGCCGGGCGTTTCGATTGAGGCAGTTTTTGAGATCACTGCGAAGGGAAATGGAGTGGTCGAGCTTCCCGGCGTTGGAATCCGTGTCTACGATTGTCACGACGACGGGCTAGTTTTTCGCGATTCATTGTTACGATGCGAGTGGCGAGATTTTGATCGGGATGGGGCATTAGATTTCGTTATCACAGGAGTTGGGGCAAGGACACACGAGAAGACCGGAGCCGAGCAGAGTTCGCTTCCAGTGCAGGGTATTTTTCGCTATGTGAGAGAGCGTGCTCGTTTCGAGGTTGTGTCGTGTTCCGCTGATATTTACTTTTTCCAGAGATGAGAGAGCCGAACAACGGCGCGCCACCGAACCCGGCCCGGCGTTTTCCGGTCGACGAGCTTTGGGAGTTCGAGAGTTTATTTTGCGCTCTGGCTACGCCGACGGGTCGCGTCGGTGCGCTTGGTCGTTCGGCGGGACAACGCACCATGCTCTACGTTTTATCAGTTGTGCTCCTCGGAACCCTTGTCGGTTGCGCACCGCACTCGACCACACCGATTGTTGGCGGCACTATACGCATCGATCCCCGAATGCTTGAGCAGACGGATAAGCGGGCGCCGGATTCCGCTGAGGAACGGGCCAAAGCGTATCACCAGACCACGCACTACGCTGAGCGATATCGACTGTTTCAGCGCTCGCGGACCTTGGCTCACGGAGGATACTCAGCCGCGTTTGGGGTCAATTCCAACTCGAGAGAGGGCGTGACATACTACTTTGATGACCACAATCAGGTGATGGAGATTGTGAGGAGGTATCCACCCTATTGAATCGTATGCCGAACCATCCGCTTGACACGAACTGCCGCCCGGTTTCTGCGCTCAGAGTTGCGGTTCGATTCCTTGAGGAGCGACAGATAATCAGTGCTGCTTTTCGTCTCATGGACGATCACGGTTTTCACGCCGCGTATCCGCTTCGAGATGTCAATTTTGATGCCTTTCGCAAGGAGTGGGTCTTAAGGTTTGACGGGTCACGTCCCAAACCGAATACGTTCATCACCCATAGCGTGCAACTAGTGTGCATTCAGACGACAAACGCGACTTTCTTTGACTTTCAATCTGGGGCCAAAGCTCGGAGAAGAGTTCCTGAGAACCAGAGACCCAACTAGGATGAGAACCGCAACGCCGAACAAACCGTCTGAACCGAACTCGGCGAGAGCGATCCAGTTCGATGCTGGACGCCTTGGGCGCCGAGTCGGTGAGGCGGGGCGTTAGCCGTCTTTGCGCATGACCTACAGTCCGACATCCAGCGAGTTTCTTGATTGTGCGCAACGGGAGTTCCAGTTTCTGGTTGGCGAGTTTGGGTTCACTGTAGCCATTCCACCATCGCCAGGCGGAGGCTTTGGGCAGTTCGAGGTCGTTTACCACAGCCGGCATTTGGATGTTTCAGTCGCGGGGATCAATTGGGCATTCGGGGTTCAGGTGTTATTGACGCCTTTCGAGCGAGGCTCTGTTCATCCTTTGGAGAGAGTTCCTTTTTGGGCTATCGCGCGGTTGCGCTGTCCCGATGAGCTTGAGCAGGCGCATCAGGTTTCCGGTCAGTTCGCACAGTTGCAGTCCTACGCTCGTCTCCTGCGCACATACGGTGCTGACGTTTTGCGTGGAAATTTTACCATCCTGCCGTCAGCCAACGCGATCGTTGCTGAGGAGGCAGCACGTAGCAGAGAGCCAAAGAAAGGGTATTTACCATGATTGAGACGGCTAACAAGAAAGGGTGTAATGCTGCTAAGGGGACCTTGGGGTCAGATCTCACAATTTGACAATTTATGAATGAAAAGCGGAGCAACGACAACCGAACGGAGCAGGCCACGGCGCGGAACGTTCGCCAATTGTTTTATTGTGAGATCTAACCCTTGGCTCTCTCTCCTCGCGCCGAGCTAAGCCCGGGACATGTTCCCCAGTGGGTGCGGCAAATTCCATGGGCTCAGCTCTGGATGTGACCCCATGACCATTCAACACGACAGCCCACTGAGAACCGAAGCCTAAGTCCTGAGTCCTAAGTCCTGAGTTCGGCGGACGCACGCACTGACGGACTGAAGACTGGTGACTGCGCACTGCGCACTGACTTCCGATTACGGGCTGCTGAGCACGGCTCTCCGTCCGACTCCGAACTGGTCTCCATTGGCACTCACCTGATCGTTGGCAAAATCGATTTCCATCATCTTTTCGCTTTGCACGGCCACGCCCTTCTCATCCGTCAACTGCGCGACGATCTTTCGACTGCGAACCTCGATGACTTCGCCGGTTGAAGGATAGGCATAGACGCCATCACGACTGAACGTGATCCAGCCGGGTTGATCCCGAAGCTTGATGCTGGTAAGCGGCTGCGGCGGCATCACGGTCGCATCGAAGATGTGCAGCCGCTCATTAAAGGCGTCCGTCAGCCAAAGCTCCTTTTCGTCGGGGGTCAGCCCAACGCCATGGCTCGGGCAGCCATGACGCTTGACCGGGCCCTTGGCAAAGCCGGCAACTTCCACGCGGTGCAGCTTCCGGCCCGTCTCAATGTCTCCAATCTCAAATCCCAACAGGTCATTTACATTCACAAAGCAGCGCGTGGCCTGGCCATTGATCGTGAAAGGCCGCACGGGTGCCGAGAACGGACCCACTTCGCGAATGATGCGGTGAGACGTGGCATCCGCCACGCGAAGCAGCGGCGACTTCAGGCCGGCCAGAAAAGCGCGAGCGCCATCGAGGCTGACGATGGTGTTGTGCGCGCCGGAATCCGGCACGAGCTTCGCCACGACATCGCCGGTGGCCCCGTCCACCACGTGCCAGTGGGCTTTTTCCAACGAAGGGAGGTAAATGAACCGGCCATCGGGAGTGATCGACATTCGGTCACACCCGCCTTCGTAACGCCGCTCCCAAAGCACCGCGTCGGTCTTCAGATCGAAACACGTCAACGACTCCAGCGTGCTGACATAAAATCGTCCTGATGCGGCTGATGCGCAGATGCCCTTCACGTTGAGCGGCGCGCCCTTGGCATCCAGGCCGCGCGCCGGAATTCGGCGCACGAACCGATGCTGTCGATCCAGATCGAACACCAGCACCCCGTGTCCTCCATACTCGAGATAGTTGCGCACGCCGGGCACCGCGACGTAGAGAAAGCGGCCGGAAGCCAGAGGCTTGGCGTCGCCTGCGTCCACGCGGAACAGGCAGTGAAGGCAGAGCACCACGGACAGCTGGAAGAGCCGACGGCATCGTGAGGGAAGGTTCATGCCGCATGATGGCCAGAGGTCCCAGCCAAGCTCAACGGCATTTCTGGGAGCGCCGGCGTCTCGCCGGCAGCTGCGGCCACCGCAGTCAAGGGAGGCCGGCAAGATGCCGGCGCTCCCACTGAAGCTGCAAGTGGGTGCGGCAACGCGCGCCTCAAGTTCGTCACCGATCGGTTCCCGCGAACGTCGCCACGATCGGCCGGTGATCCGATCCCGTTCCCCAGTTGGGAACGGTCACCACGTAGGTGTCCTTTTCGATCCATTCGCGAGCCATGCCCTTGCTCACCAGGATGTAGTCCACGCGGCTGTAGGTGTCCTCCTTTCCATAGTGGTGGGTCCAGGTGACCTGGCGCGGCTCGTAGCGCGGGTTCGGGTTCGGATCGGAGTCGCCGTTGCGCTCGGCGGGCCGGGTGTCGACGAGGGCAAACCGGCCACGGCCCAAGACGGCCCGGGTCGACTTTGAATCCTTCACGTCATTGAGATCGCCCATGACCAGCAGGTTGGCGTTGGGCTCGCGGGAGAGCCGGGCCTCGATCCGTTCCCGGAGCAGGAGCGCCTCTTGTTCGCGCAGCTCCGCCTCATCCGCCTCGGGCACCGGCCGCCGCGATTTCAAGTGGGCCACGACCAGCGTAAAACGGTAATGCGCGCCCACCTGCAGATCGGCCTCGAGAAAACCACGACTGACGCGGAAGCGTCGCCCGAAGAGCAGGAATGCCTCGTTCGTGTGAGGGCGACGGGCGACGATGGGCAGCCGGCTGAGCACAGCCACCTGAATGTTGGTGTCGGGACCCCGCACCAGCTCCCAATGAGGATAGTCGAGACCTTCCGCGCGCAAGGCGCTGCGCAACTCGAACAACGCGTTGGTGCCACCGACCTCTTCCAAAGCGACCACGTCCGCATTGGCCGCCCGAAGACTTTCGCGAATCTTCGCCCGCCCGGGTGAGGTTTTGGCCGGACGCGTGTTCAGCGGCTCCAGCAAATAGTTTTCGAGATTGTAGGTGGCGACTCGAAAGGACGCCGACGGCGCCGCGCTCACCGGCAACATCAACCCAACGGACAAAATGAAGCCGAGCCAGAAACATCTTCGCGACCACGCGCGACCCATTCGAAAGGAACAGACAACTCCCATGGGCGATATCGTGTTGAACTAAGAGCGGACTGTCAACGTCCGGCCTACGCCACGGTGCGTTCGCACAGGGGACATCACGCTCAGAAAAACAGTCGTGGCCTTGGCGAAGGCGAGGCTTGGCGAAACCAGCGAATCCAAGCCGGAACGATGGACTGGCCGGCAGGCGGGAAACGATGGTCGGGAGGAGGAAGCGAAGGAGATCAATCGAAGCCTTGTTGCCTAAATTCACCCCGGCTAACCTGCACCCATGTCGGTCGGCGCGAAACCAACTCAAACTGACTTAACCCATGGGCCTGAGATCAAATAGCCGCTCCTGGCGGTCATTCCGGACGTTCACCGCGTTGCTCTGGCGCGGCGGCGGCTTTGAGGCCGGTCATGCCTCCACGAGCGGAACTAACCGGCCATGAGCAACACTTCGAGTGGATTCGACTTTGACCTCATCGTCATTGGCGGCGGCAGCGCGGGCTACGCCGCGGCGCGAACGGCGAAGGCGGGCGGGCTGAGGACCGCCGTCATTGAAGCGGCGCACCAGGTGGGTGGCCTCTGCATCTTGCGCGGCTGCATGCCGACCAAGGCGCTGCTTTATGCCGCCGAGGTGCGCCACCTGGCGCGCCATGCGGACACCTGGGGCCTGCGCCCCGGGCCCATTCCGTTCGACTGGGCGGCCGTGATGGCGCGGAAGGATTCTCAGATCGAAGACTTTGCCCGCTACCGGCGGGAACAGCTCGCCGACGGTCGGTTCACGTTCTTGCGGGCCGGGGCGCGTTTCGTCGATCCGCATACGGTGGAATTGACGGACGGCCGGCGGGTGACCGGCCAGAACTTTGTGCTCGCCACCGGTTCAACCGTCTCGCCCCCGCCCCTGGCGGCTTTGGCCGAAGTGGGTTTCATCACGAGCGATGAAGCCCTCAGCCTTCCGCGCCCGCCGCGCTCGTTGATTGTATTGGGTGGTGGCGCGGTGGCCGTCGAACTGGCGCAGTTCTTCGCACGCTTCGACGTCGACGTGACCGTCATCCAACGTAGTGAGCACATCCTGCGCGACTTTGATCCCGACGGAGCCGCGGTCATTGAAGGCGCTTTGCGGCGCGAAGGGCTGCGGCTGCATACGGGCACGCAGCTGCTGTGCGCGCGGCGTGAAGGCGATCGCAAGGTGGTGGCGTTTCGGGAGGGAGATCGAACCGTGGAGGTGGGCGCTGACGAGATCCTGCTCGCCCTCGGGCGAAGTCCCAACACGGCGTCGCTCAACCTCAGCGCAGCCGGAGTGCAACTTGACGGCGCGCGCATTGTTGCCAATGCACAGCAGCAAACGTCCGCGCCTCACATCTACGCGGGCGGGGACTGCACCGGACCGCACGAGATTGTGCACATTGCCATTCAGCAAGGGGAGATCGCGGCGCAAAACATTCTGCACCCCGACCGGCCCCGGACCATCGACTACCGATTGCTGATCTCGGTGGTTTTCACGGAACCGGCCGCAGCCTGCGTTGGACTGACCGAACGCGCCGCCAAAGCGGGAGGCATCCCTTATCGCGCAGCCAGCTACCCGTTCAACGACCACGGCAAGTCGCTGCTAATGGAGGCGAAGGATGGCTTCGTCAAATTGCTCGCCGATCCCGGCACCGGCCAGATTCTCGGCGGCGCCTGCGTCGGACCGGTGGGCGGCGAGTTGATCCACGAAATTGTGGCGGCGATGGCCGGACGACTGACCGTGCATCAACTGGCCGCAATGCCGCACTACCATCCGACGCTGGCGGAGATTTGGACCTATCCCGCCGAAGAATTGGCGGAGCAGATCCCGCTCGAGTTGCGCTGACGCGCAAATCGAGCCTGATCGATCAGAAGTCGGACATGCGGTCGACAAACGTGGCCAGTTCCAATTGTTCGATGGCCTCGCGCTTAACGAACGTCGCCGTATTCTCGCCCGGGGCCCGGGTCGGACCGCCGCCTACCCCGGTTGCCAGGGAGGTTCGGAGGGCCGGGGCCTGGACCGTGCCAGCATCATGGCGGGACCATGTCAGGCGTTCACTGACACCGGCCGCCGGCGAACGAAGGGAGGCGTAAAACTTCTCGAGCACCGTTTGGATCGCCTCGCGGTTCAGGCGGCGAAAACGGCGGATCGTTTCCGGATCCGGCACAGTCCCGTCCAGCGCCGCGCGGAATTCGGGATCCCGCAGCATCTTCCGTTCGATGTCCGCGGAGCTAAACACACCCTTCACATAGCAGTAGGCCACCGCGCCCAGCATTTCGTCGGGCGACAGCGGCGCCGCCGCCTTCGGAACGACCACCGGTTTAAGATGTGTCGCCACCGCTTCCGCAGCGGCTTTCCGGATCAATGCAGTCTCGGTGCCATCGGAAAAACCGGCACCGGCCGATTGCGGAGCGCCGTGGGCAAAACGACCCAGATGAAGAACGACGGGCTCCGCGTCCACTTCTTCCCGGACAGTCTCAGCTTCTGACCTGTTCATGCTCCGCGATCGAAGCATGCTCAGTGCCCGGAACCATTAGTTCCGGGCCGAACCGCCAACTGGCCAACATCGGTTCAAAGACGGGCAACCGATGCGCGGCTGGCTCCCTTCGCGCACTACTTGGTGGGCGAGTAATCGGTTGGCTTCATGAATTCCGACTTTACCCCGTCCTTCGCCGTCAACGAGCCACCCGCCTTCTCCTCGGAAGCCTTGCGCGCGGCAACCCACGCCGGGTCTTCGCGGAAGGCCTTGAACGACGCGTCCGCCGCTGCCTTGCTCTGGTGCGCGAGCAGGTAGAGCAAGGTGTCTTCGGCGCCCTTTTGGCCGGGCATCAGGTGCCAGTAGCCGAAATTCTGCATGCCGTGCTTTTGAAAAAGCGCCACGGTGTGATCGCGGAATCGCGCGTCGAGGGCGGACAGATTGCCCGGGGTTGTCGTGTAGGTCCGCAGTTCAAAAACTCGTTCCGGGCTGGCGCTGGAAGGTTTGATCTCCGGCGAATAATCGGTGGCGTTGAAAAAGCGCGATTCCACTTTCGCCACCAACCGGCCATTCGCTTCGGTCATCTTGGCGACCTTTTGCCACTCCGGGTCGCCACCGAATGCCTTCCACGATTTGTCCCGGGCTTCGCGGCTCGGATAGGCGAGGAAATAAACCAGCTTCCGGTCCGGATTCTCGATTGGCATCCAGTACCCGATGTTCTGCATGCCGTGTTTCTCGAACAGCTTGCACGTGTGCTGACGAAACCGCGCGTTGAGATCGTCGAGCTTGCCCTCCGCCGCATAGTAAACCCGCATTTCGTAGCAGCGGGTATCCGGCGCCGCCGCGGGCGATGAAGTGGTTAGGGTCATAATGGCCGCCAGCAGGCACAAGGTTAGTCGGTGTTTCATAAAATGAGTGCGTCCGCCGATGCCAAAGGCAATCGGCTCTGGTGTCAAAGAAAAACTCGAGCCCCGCGCAGGGTCTGCGGGAAGCCGCGCGTTCCTTTTTTACCCGTGAAACGGAGGAGACGCGCCGGTGCGTCAACTCGCCGCTGGGGGCGCCCACTGCAGACGCGGTTCGCTCTTCAGCAATGCTTCAAGATTGGTCCAGTTCTCGCCGTTCATGCCGTTGAACGCGTGGAGATAGACTGAAACCACAGCGGCGGGATGCCGGTTGAGAATGGACTCCACCGCGTTGCGGAGGCGCACGTCTTCAACCTTTGCCGGAAGCTCATTGACCACCCCGTTTTCATGCGGAACCTCAAGCGCATCCATGAAATCCACCAGCAGCGCCGGATGTTTCTTGAGCAGCCAATTTCGGATGAGGCCATCCGCGGCCGGCTCCAAGGCCGGACGGCTGAGCGCGGCGATCATCGTGTCGTAGCGCTCGGCCCGGGGCTGACGCTCCAAGAACACCGACCTCACCTTGCGCGCACTCGCCACCGCGTCCAAGGCCGCCCGATACACCGCTTTTTCCTTCCCGTGCGCAAATTCCAGGATCTCCTCCGCCACCGCACGCGGCATCACTCCGAACAATGAATGGGATGTCATGATTTACTTGCCACTAACCTCCCGACGCCAATTCGATTCAACGGAACCTGCCCGCGCCGGGCACACAGAATTAAACGGTCTTCGCACCCAGCGCAATCCGGAAGTCCGAACCGCCGCACCGTGATTCACCCTGTTCCCTCCACAACCCTCTTCGACCGCACCGTCGCGCGGATGTCCGCAGACAGGTCCTCGAAAGATTGCGCCCAACCGTTCCTTTGGGGATTTTCGACTCCGGTCTCCGCGCTTACGCGTGCTGTTGCCAAACCGCCGAGCTGCCTTGGAACGAGACACCCAAGGTGAGCGAACGTCTGGAAACGAGGCACCGAAGCAGGAAGGACGGGCGGGCGCGCCACGAAGTGAAACAAGGCGCCGGCAGCGGCAGCATGGATCGACTAAAGCCTTCCCGCACTGTGGCGATAACCTTCCTGATGGGCTTGGACTATCCAGGCCAGGTTCGTTGGCGGAATGCATCCTGCTAAGGGTCTCGCCGGACGGGCAACATTGGGTATGAGAACAAACCGAAACCGGTTCCAGCGCGGATTCACCGTCATCGAGGTCGTGGTGGCGATGACGTTGGTGAGCGTGTTTGTGCTGGCGGGAATGTCGAGCATGGCGTTCAGCCGCATTCAGACGGCCAAGGACAAGGACAACGGGGTGGTGCTTGATTTTGTCACCCACTACCTTGAGCTGGCCAAGGCGATCCCATTTTCCGACCTCAAGCCCGGCATTGCCCTCAATGGAATCTGCGACGGGACCGCCGGAACTCCCAATATTCGCATTCCGGCGAGTCCATCCTGGATCAGCATCTCGAGCGTTGACTACACCGTCTTCCACCCTGAACTCGTTTGGCTGACCCCGCGCAATCCGGAGATGAAGGTCACTTTGACCACGACGCAGAAGGACGGTACTGACTACTCGAAAGCGTTGAAGATCGAACTTCGCTGGGACGCACCGTTGCAGCGCGGCGGCAAGTTGACCGCCCGGATGGACATGGCCCGATATCGGGATCTTTGAGCGACGCTATGAAGTTCCACGCCCAAACGACGGCCACAGCGACCCGCGACGCGTTCACCATCATGGAAGTCATGATGGCCGCCTCGATCTCCGTCCTCGTGGTTGGCGCGCTCCTGACGTTGGTATTCCAGATGGCGCTCGAACAGAAGTACGGGCTCGCCGACGGCTCGGTGCAAAGCAAAGCCGGCCTGGTGGAGGATCGCATCACGCAGATCCTTCGCACCATGAGCACGACCGAAAGCACCGAGTTCGTCAACCCGGTGTCGGGCAGTCCAACTCGCTTTCGCCGCATCATCGTCGCCTCCAGTGCCTCAAGTCCACGCCAGGAGCTGTATTTCGATACGTCAACCGGCAAGCTGATCCACGACCCCAACCGCACCGTGGACGGCGATCAGGTCACTTTGTTCCAGGCGGACAAGATGACCGCCCTGCGCGACGTCCAGTTTTATCCCTCGCTCAAGACCGGCAATCTGCCGGATCGCTCGACCATCAACGTGGTCCTGAAGTTCGATGACGACGGATATTCGACGCGCCGCGCGTCGACCAACAGTTTCAAAAAGATTCCGGTGGAACGATACTTCACTGTCCGGTTCCGCAACTAGACCGACGCAAGGTGGGTTTGCCGCAAAAGACGTATGAAAACACATCCATTGAAACGCGGTCAGCACCAGCAACCCGATCAGGAAGGGTCCGTGCTGGTTGGAGTCGTGGTGTTTGGCTTCCTGCTCGGGATCGGTTGCCTCAGCCTGCTGTCGTTCAGCGGCGCCCGGATTCAAGCCTCCTACCATCGGTGGAATTCGGCCGAGGCGTTCTATCATGCGGAGAACGTCCTGAACTACGGCGCGGAATACATCGCTGAACACTCGACGCCCGCGGGCACCTACGCGGTTTCCGCCGAGCAAATCTCGATGCCTTACATCTCCAATCTCAAAGGCTCGGGCGGCACCGCCTTTCAGAACGCCTGGCTCACGGTCGCCAACCATCCCAACGGGCAGCCCAACCAGTATCAAGTCACCGCCTCCGCCAAAGTCGGGAGCCGCGTTCGAACCATTCGCGCCACGGTCCTGAAGAATCCCCCAAGCGAAGTGTTCGACTACGAGTATTTCCTCAACAACTGGGGCTGGTGGTGGGGATCGTCCATCACGGGGAACGGCGGCAACCGCGCCAACGGCGATTTCGATTTCCGCGGCAACCCCACCGTCAACGGCGTCGTTCTCGCCAATGGCGACATCGAATCCAACGGCTCACGCATCGATCGCTTTGCCGGCTCAGTCCCGCTCAGCGGCCTGGCCGGAGCCAACCCGGTCAACTACCTGCACGACGGCGCCCCCCGGTTGGAGATGCCCAACCTGAAAAGCTTCAGCTATTACGAGGCGCTCGCCTCCGCCAAAAGTGGAACCCTGTCGGTCGGCGGCACGGTCCTGGTGGCCGGAGTTCACACCAATACCGCCAAACCCGGCCTATACCTGAAGGGAACCTCATCGAGCCCCATCACCATCAACGGGCCGGTCGTCATCCCGGGCGACGTGATCATCTCCGGCCCCATCACCGGCATCGGCACTCTTTACGTTGGCGGCAGTCTCTACATCGCCGGTGACATCACCTACAAGAACGGCCCCGACTTCACTGTCTCGCCGGAAACGCAAAATGCCACCGCCCGCGATTCCTGGGTCAAAAACAGCGTCGACGCCCACAAGGACCTCGTGGCTTTCGCCGTCCGGGAAAGCATTTTCGGGGGACAGGTCAACAGCGCTGCGTGGAAATCGGCGTGCGTCGACCCTTCCCCCTATGGTTTGAAACACGTCGGCGGCGAGGGCAGCCTCGGAGCCGACGGCATTCCGGGCACGGCGGATGATGGCGTGCCTTACTGGAACACGTCGGGCTCCGGAACCCCCAACAGCGCCTGGTATGACGCGGATGCCGACGGGTTCCAGGATCAGAATTACAACTTCGCCACCGACGTTGAGATGACCTCCACCCGCGCAAACAAGATCCAAGGCTATCCGACCACAACGGAATCGTCGACCACGCCGAAGGCGTATGACGACCTGTCATCCAACAATTTCAACACGCTCGAGGGCGTCTTCTACTGCAACCACGCCGCCGCCATGCGGGCAGCCAAGGCGAACTTTGTGATGAACGGCTCGCTCATCTGTCGGGATGAAGCGATCATTTTCTCGAGCTCCGCCAAGTTCAACTACGATTCCCGAATTCACAGCCGCTACTCCAACGATCCGAATCGATACGTCGACCTGGGGCTTCCCAAGTCCGCCACCTGCCGGATCACCAGCTTCACCGAACTGGCGCCCATTGAAGGCTTCGCCACCACGACCTCCGTGGTGGCTGGCCAATAGCCACTCCCCCCACTCCCATGGATTCCCATCGCAACCCAACTGACGAGGCCAGACGGTCACTCGTCCCAAGCTCAAAGTTGCTGACCACGGTGCTCGCGGCGTCCGTGCTGGTGAGCTCGGCGTTTTGGTGCGCCGCCATCGATCCCCTGCCCCCCGAACTTGAGCACGCTCCGTTGGCTGCTCAAGCCGCCTGGCGGGAACGCATGGGACGCGAATCCATGAGCGACAAGGAAAAGATGGCCCAGCAGCGCCACGAGCAGCGCATGTCCTACAAGGCCGAGCTTTCTGCCAGCCTGCGGGAGGACGCCTCCGAACGCATCGCCGCCACCCGGGGACCGTCCGTTCAAGCCTCGACCACCGACGAGCTTTGGGCTGAAAACTCAACCGGCCTCCGCTGGGTCGCCATTGTCGCCGGCCTTTGCGGCATTGGCTACGTCGCCCGCCGCGCCCTGACGCCCGCCGGCGAATAGATCCCAACCCGAAGCGCCGGAACGACGACGACGCTTCAGCTTTCCGCACCATCCGTGGTCAGCACGGACACCCCCTGGCGCTTGGCCAAAACGCCGAGCTCCGATTCCTCCAAAAACAAAGTTCGTCCCGCCTCGACCGCCAGCACTGACACCCGCGCCGCCGCGCAGGCTTCAATCGTGCCCGCGCCGATGCATGGCACGTCGAACCGCATGTCATGCTTTTCGCGCGCCACCTTGACGGCCACCGCCCCGCCGTCGCGCCCTGCCAATTCTCCGCCCCGCGCCAGGCACCGGTCGGTGCCCTCAAATCCTTCCACCGCCAGGACCGTCCCCCGTTTGACCACGACCGATTGCCCGATTTCCAGTCGAGCAATCTCTTTCGCGATGCGAAAGCCAAAGGCAACATCCTCCCGCTGTTCCTCGGAGAGTTTCGGGCCCAGCCGAAAGCCCACCCCGTGCATCAACGGCTGCAGCCAGGGTGTGGCCTCCACCAACTCGACCCCGTCTTTTTTCAACTCGTCGGCAATCGCCCCAAACAGGGTGTGGGCATTTCGTTCCTTGAGGCGCAGCAACAGTCCCATCGCCCTTAGGTCCGGGCGGACATCGAACAGATTTCGCGGCGCAATCTGGCCGAGCATGACACAGTGGTGAATATCCGCCCCGGTGAACGCGGCGATCATCTTGCTGAGCTGCCCCACCTTGAGCCAGATCACCTCGTCCACCACGGTTTCAATCTCCGGTGACGTCTCGCCCGTGAACGCGACCGCGACAATTCGACGCATCCCCATCGCGCGCGCCTGGCGCGCAAATACCAGCGGCAAGCTGCGCGCCCCGGCAATGATTCCAATTTTTTCGATCGTCGGTCCCACCCCGGGAGAATAGTGGAGGGGCCGACCTCAATCCCAACACTTTTCTCTGCTCACGGTGTGCTGTCCCGCGGCAATTTAGGCGCCGAATTCTAAAGACCACGCCCTGAACTCCGATATATCCGGGGTGAGCAGTGCGGATCACGAATCGCCAGCAATAGCGCCCGGCCCGGCCCAAACCTCCCGTCCCTCCGGCGGGACCTGGCGGCTCGTAGTGGCTGGCACCGCCGCGTTGGCCACGCTCGGGGTTTGCATCCGCTGGTTTTCGGTCGACGGCATCGGCGGATTCCGACGGCTCACCGGCGTGGAGGGCGACGCCTCCTCCGCCGCCACCGCCGAAGCCCTCAACTACACGCGGCAGTGGCTCCAGTCGCTCTCGTTGGTCGCCGCCATCACGGCCGGTGCCGCCTTGGTGCTCACCTGGGTCGGCGTCCTCTGGTGGCGCCGAACCTGGATTGGGCGGACCGCACATCATCTCGACCGGATTAAGACCACTTCCGCCCAGCTGGAGTCAGCTCAGCTGGAGCTGACGGCACAGAGGACGGAACGGCGACGCCTTGAGGAGGAGCTCCAGAAGGCCATGGCTGAGATCGATCAACGCGTCTCCCTTCGCACCGCCGACTTGAACGAGACCCGCGATCGTCTCCAGAAGGAGCTCAACGACCGACGCCAAGCCGAGCGCGTCATGGCGCAACAGGCGAAGGAACTCGAACGGTCCAAAGACGTGCTCGAGCTCCATGTCCAGGCCCGCACGCAGGAACTGCAAAAGCTTCAGCGCCGCTACGAGTCCATCCTGAACTCCGCCGGCGAAGGCATTTACGGCCTCGATCTCCAAGGCCGCACCACCTTCGTCAATCCCGCCGCCGCCCGCATCACCGGTTGGAATGTCGACGAGCTGGTCGGCAAGGACGAAGGCGAGGTATTCCACCATCAGGCCGGCCCGCTCACCCTCCCGGGCACGGAGCCAGAGGGTCAGCAGCTCGATTTCATCCTGTTCTACCGACGCGACGGCACCAGTTTCCCCGCCGAATACATCCGAGCCCCGTTGTATGAGAAAGACAAAGAGGTCGGCGCCGTGGTCATTTTCAAGGACATCACTGAACGCAAACGGGCGGAGGAAAACCTCAACCGCAAAGCCGCTGAACTCGCCCGGTCCAATGCCGAGCTCGAACAATTCGCCTACGTCGCCTCGCACGATCTCCAGGAACCACTTCGCAAGATTCAGGCCTTCGGCGACCGGCTCAAGAGCCGTTGCGATGCCGTCAACCTGACAGACGGCCGGGAATATCTCGAGCGCATGCAAAATGCCGCGGCCCGCATGCAGACGTTGATCAATGATCTCCTGACCTTCTCCCGGGTCATCAGCACATCCCAGCCGGTGGTGCCCGTGGATCTCAAAGGCGTGATCCGCGGTGTCCTGGGCGATCTTGAGTATCGCATCGAGCAAACCAAGGCCCGGGTCGAACTCGGCGAGCTGCCCACGCTGGAAGCCGATCCGCTGCAAATGCGGCAGCTGTTCCTCAATCTAATCGCCAACGCCCTCAAGTTTCAGCCCGCCGGCCAGCAGCCGCTGGTCCGCATCACCGCCCGCACCGTCCGGAGCCCGTTCGCCGGCGCCAGCAGCGACGATCCCTACGCCGAACAATGCGAGATCAGCGTCCAGGACAACGGCATCGGTTTTGACGAGAAGTATCTCGATAAGATCTTCGCCGTCTTCCAGCGCCTGCACGGCCGCAACGAATTTGAAGGCACCGGCGTGGGCCTCGCCGTCTGCCGCCGCATCACCGACCGCCACGGCGGCATCATCACCGCGCGCAGCCGGCCGGGCGAAGGCGCCACGTTTGTGGTCACGCTCCCGTCACGTCAGGTCGCCAGCCAGCCCGCTCCCGCCGCCGCCCCCGTCGCCCACGCCGCATGAACGCGCCCTTCAGGAAACCCGTGATCCTCATGGCCGATGACGACGATGACGATCGCCTGCTGGCGCGCGACGCGCTGGCCGAATGTCACGCCCAGAGCGAACTGCGCTGCGTGGAAAATGGCGAGGAGCTGATCGACTACCTGACCCGGCGCGGGCCGTATGCCGATCCCGAGAAATCCCCCCGGCCCGGCCTCATTCTCCTCGATCTCAACATGCCGCGTAAGGACGGCCGCGACGCCCTCCGCGAAATCAAGCTTCACCCCGAATTGCGCCGGATTCCCGTCGTGGTCCTGACCACCTCCCGCGCTGATACCGACATCAGCCGGATTTACGAGCTGGGTGCCAACTCGTTTGTCGCCAAGCCCGTTTCCTACGATTCTCTCGTTCAGGTGATGCGATCGCTCGTCTCCTACTGGTTCGAGCTGGTCGAACTCCCGGCCCGTTCCAACCGACCTGACCTCCCGTGACCAACGACGCCGCTTCAGCCAATTCGCTTCGGGTCCTCCTGGTCGAGGACGACGAGGACGATTTCGTGCTCACGCGCGAGCTTTTCCATGACTTTCACGGTGCCTCGGTGCAGATCGACTGGAAACAAACCTGGGCCGCCGGCCTGGAAGCCATGGTCCGCAACCAGCATGATGTCTGTCTCGTCGACTACCGTCTGGGCGCCCAAACCGGGATCGATCTTCTCCGCGCAGCGTTGGAACAAGGTTGCAAGGCACCCATCATCCTCCTCACTGGACAGGGTGAACACGAGATCGACATCGAAGCGATGCGCGCCGGCGCCGCCGACTACCTGGTCAAGGGCCGGCTCGACGCCCGGATGCTTGAACGGTCCATCCGCTACGCCGCCGAACGGCGTCGCGCCGCCGACCGCGCCGCCTCCGAACAGGCCCGCCTTGCTGCGTTCGGCGAAGACATCGGCCTCGCCCTCACCCGCTCGGACTCGCTCGACACCATCCTTCATCGATGCGCCCTGGCGATGGTTCACTACCTTTCCGCCGCCCGTGCCCGGATCTGGATTTGCGAGCCGGATCAACCCGGACTCAAGCTCATCGCGAGCGCCGGCAGCCAGGAAGAGGCCGGCCCCGTCTCCTCGCGCAAGCCCAAGATCGCTCTCGACCTCGCTCTGATCGCCGAAGGCCGCCCCATCCTCATCAACAAACTGACCCGCGACCCCCGCGTCACCGATCTCGCCTGGCTCCAACGCGAAGGCATCGTCGCCTATGCCGGCTATCCCCTCCTCCTCGAAGATCGCCTGGTCGGCCTCATGTCGCTCTTCTCCACCCGGCCGCTCAACGAAGCCATCCTCCAGGAAATGGCCTCCGTCGCCAACGGCGTCGCCCTGTGCATCGACCGCAAGCTCTCCGCGGTCGCCCTCGACGCGAGCGAAATCAAATACCGCTCCGTGGTTGAGAACATCAAGGAAGTCATCTTCCAAACGGACCACGAGGGCCGTTGGACTTATCTCAATCCCGCCTGGACCGACATCACCGGACACAAGGTCA
This sequence comes from Limisphaerales bacterium, assembly GCA_044230345.1. Lineage (GTDB taxonomy): Bacteria > Verrucomicrobiota > Verrucomicrobiia > Limisphaerales > JADJPG01 > JBGARF01. The sequence goes on along the minus strand of JBGARF010000011.1, from coordinate 15,195 downwards.
AGGAATCGCTCGGCAGCCATTTCTCCGACTTTCTCCACCCGGAAGACCGCGATCGTCACGCCGAGATCGTCAATGAGGTTCTCTCCCGGACCAAAAGTTTCTGCCGCGACGAAACCCGCTACCAGGCCGCCGACGGCACCTTCCGCTGGATGGAGGTTTACGCCCAGCCCATCCTCACCGGAACGGCCGACGTCTTCGGCGTCTCGGGAACGCTCAGTGACATCACCGAGCGAAAGCGGGCTGAAGCCGAAATTCGCAAGCTGGCGGCGTTCCCCCGATTCAATCCCAACCCGGTCATGGAGCTTGCCGCCGACGGCACCCTGACCTACCTGAACAACGCGGCCCGCGAGATGGCGGCAGCGCTAAAGGTGGAGCAACCGGAAGCCATTCTGGCGCCCAATGCCGCCGCGGTGGCTCAGGAATGTCTACGCCAGGGCCAAAGCCGCCATTCGCAGCAGATTCAGGTCAATGGCCGCACGATTTCCTGGTCGTTCTTCCCGATCATCGCCAGCCAGGTCGTCCATTGCTACGGCGCCGATATCACGGAACGCCTCAACCTCGAAGCCCAGCTGCGTCATTCCCAAAAGCTCGAATCAATCGGCCAGCTCGCCGCCGGGGTCGCCCACGATTTCAACAACATCCTCACCATCATCCAGGGCCACTCCGATCGCCTCATCAGCCAGTGCGACACCGAGCACCTGTTCGCCGAACCGCTCAAGCAGGTCTCCGCCGCCGCCCGCCGCGCCTCCAGCCTCACCCAACAACTGCTCACGTTCAGCCGCAAGCAGCGCATGCAGCCCAGGGTGCTCGACCTGAACACGGTCATCCACAACCTCACGCGGATGCTGCAGCGTTTGATCGGCGAAAACATCCGCCTCGAAGCCTGCTGCGGCGCCGGCCTCCCCGCCATCGAAGCCGACGCCGGCATGATCGAACAGGTCATCATGAACCTGTCCGTCAATGCCCGCGACGCCATGCCCAAGGGCGGCCAGCTCCTCATCACCACGTCCTCCCGCCCGATCGACAATGCCTACGTCGATCAACATCCCGAAGCGCGCACCGGCGACTTCGTCGTCCTCGCCGTCACCGACAACGGACTCGGCATGTCCCGGCAAACGCTCAGTCGCATCTTCGAGCCGTTCTTCACCACCAAGGAAGTCGGCAAAGGCACCGGCCTCGGCCTCGCCACGGTCTACGGCATCATCAAACAGCACGAAGGCTGGGTCGAAGTCGAAAGCGAGGAGAACGTCGGCACCACCTTCCGCGTCTATTTCCCGGCCACGGCCAAACCACTCGATGCCGCGCCCGACCGCGCCGCCGGAAAAACCGCCGTCCGCGGCGGCTCTGAAACCATTCTCCTGGTTGAGGACGAACCCGTCCTGCGCGAACTCGCCCGGGTCATTCTCAACGACTACCGCTACAACGTGCTGGAAGCCGCCACCGGCCACGAAGCGCTCCGCGTGTTTAATGACCACGGCGGCAAGGTGGACCTCCTTCTCACCGACATGGTCATGCCCGAAGGCATGACCGGCCGCGAACTCGCCGAGGAACTCAAATCGCGCAAACCCGACCTGCGCGTCGTCTTCACCAGCGGTTACAGCACCGAGATCATGGGCGACGACAACGCCCTGCGTGACACGCTCTTCCTCCAAAAGCCTTATCCTCCACCGCTCCTCGCCAAGACGGTCCGCGAATGTCTCGACATCTAGCCGGGACCTGAACCGGAGGCGTTCCAGCCAGCCAGCACGGGGTTGACCCTGCTTGGATGCCTCAACTCCCGCCGGCCCCACCAGCAGGCGAAAAGTGCCGCGCTCCAGTTGACGAGGCAGACGGCCCACCAAACTCCGCCCAACCCCCACCCCAGGGCAAACGCCAGCCACGGGACAACCAACAGCGGCGCCGCGGCCTGCCGATAAAGGCCAATCCAGAATCCGTAGGCCGGACGCCCGAGGCCTTGCATGAGGAAAACGGTACCGAACAAAATTGGATAGGCGGGCAGGGTCATCGCCGCCACCGCCAGGTAGCCGCTGCCTTTCGCCATCACCGCCGGATCGCGGGTGAAAAAGCCCAGCACCGGTTCCCGCAGCAGCCAGACGACAACCCCGCCGCCCAGCATCAGCGCCACGCCCGAACGCAGGCTCGTCACCCAAGTCTCAACCACCCGGCTTCGCAGTCCGGCTCCGTGGTTCTGCGCCACGACGCTGAGGACGGCAGAGCTCAATCCGATGACCGGCATCAGCACCGCCTGCTCAATGCGCGTGGCGATGCCATAGGCGGCCACCGCCTCCTTCCCGAAACGCTGCACAAATGCCGTGATGACAAAAATGCCCAGCGCGATGGTCAGCATGTTCAGAATGGCCGGCACCGCCTGGGCAAGAATTCGCCGCACACGCGATGCCTCCGGGCGAAACATCGTCCAGGTCAAGCCCCGCCCCAGTTCGCTCGCCGCCACATGCCACCCAATCCACAAGGTTCCGCCGACTTGGATCAACACCGTGGCAAGCGCAATCCCGGCCGCGCCCAACGGCGGCAGGCCCCCGCCCCCCCACATCAGCAGCGGGTTGAGCGCGCAGTTGGCAAGGAAGCCGGCCACCAGAAAGTTTCGGTAAATCCGGGTTTCTCCCCGCGCAGCCAGCGCCGCGTTGAAGGTCATTGGCAGCAAAAAGAAAACTCCACCGGCCAGGAGCACGTTCATGTAGGCCAGCGCGACCTGAAGGTAATCGCCGGTCGCGCCCAACCGACGAAACAGCCAGGGCGCCACGAGCAAGCCCACCACGCCCAGCATCACGCCCGCCACGGTGGCAAGCGTCACCGCCTGGGCAAAAAACCAGCGGGCTTCAGCTCGCTGGCCCGCGCCAAGACAATTGCCGAGCAAAGCCGTGGTGCCTTGCGACAATCCGCTGCCCACCGCCAGGAGCACAAAGAAAACCGGAAACGACAACGACAAGGCCGCCAGTGCGTCCGTGCTCAAAAGCCCCGCGCAGTAGGTGTCCACGAAGTTATACATCGTGTTAAAAAACATCCCCACGCTCGACGGCAGGCCAATGCGCCAGAGCAGCCCGGGAATCGGGTCCGTCGTCAAGGAAGGCGCAGCTTTCACAGCGGGGAAGACTGCGCGCCCGTGGCCACGCCGGCGATGATACGCTCAATCTGCACGCGATGGATCCCCAGATGAACAGCCGACAGGGCATGCCAACCAGCGGCGTCCAGCGGGCCAAACCACGGGTGCGCAAATCGCAGCGACGTCTGCAAAGACGCCGGCGTCGACACCGCGGCCAGCAGCGCGTCGCACGACTGCTCATACTCGGACACAACGCCGGCCGAAAGCTCCAGCCCGGGCTTCACCGCGGCCGTGCTGGCCGCGCCGGGCGGCACCACCCCGCTGGTCAACGCCTTGATAACCCGTTCGATTTGCCGGTGCACGATGCGCAGGTGGTCGAGCGTCATCCAGATCGACCAGCAGCGACTGCTGTCCTCCAGGCCGGCAGGACGTCGGATCAAGACCCGGCGCGCCGCCGCATCACCCTCGCATGACGCCAGCAGCTGACGGATGGCCGCGCGCTCGCGTTGGAAGATTGCGGTCAAGGCGGAGCGACTGCTCGTCCAGCGCCGCAGCGCAAACAGCGCGCGTGCCACATACAGTTCGGCCTTCGGCAACCCCGCGCCCGGCGGAGCAAGCTTCGGTTCATCGCGGTTCATCATGTGGGCAGCATTCCATATCACTTGCATTTTGCAAGCCATAAGACTTGTTGTTTGCAAGTAAACCGTGTGGCAGTTTGGCTTCATGCAAAAGAAAAAGCAGGTCTCTGGCGCGATCGGCGGCCCGGCTCGCGTGGCCCGACGCTCGCCGTGTCCGGTGGCGTGCGCCCTGGATCTGATGGGTGACCGGTGGACTCTGCTGATCATCCGCGACCTGATCCTGGGCCGCACCCGTTTCCGGGATTTCGCGGCGTCGCCGGAGGGCATTCCCACCAACATCCTGTCCGACCGCCTGCAACGGCTTCTCGACCACGGCATCGTCGTGCAGATTCCCGCCCACGACGGCACCAAGCGCCTGGCTTATGGCCTGACCGAGAAAGGCGCCGCCCTCCGGCCGATTCTGGCCGCGATGCGCGACTGGGGGCTGGCCTGGGAGAAGGAAACGCGAGTCGCGCTGGAGCCTGAGGCAACGCCAGGCCCCGCGGAGAAGCCGGCGGCGCCGAAGCCGTCCGCAAAGTCCGCAAAGTCCGCAAAGTCCGCAAAGTCCGACAAATCCGACACGACCGCGCCCATTCGACGTCGCCGGTGCTAGTCCGCTGCAAACGCCGGTAAACCTCAGCGTTTCCGCGCGTCGACGCTTCAATGTTGCACCAGAGCCGGAACGGAGCCGGGAGCGGACCGCGTGGGACTAGCTCAAATAAACTTCGTTTGCCCGGGCATGGCGACTTTGACTTCCGGCGCCGGGCTGTCCCAGGTCAGTTCATCCGGCACAAGTTTCTCCTGCGAATTGAGCGCCTCCTCGTAGGAGATGCTTTGGCCGGTATACGCCGCCATCCGGCCCATGATGCCGACCATCGTGCTGGTGCACATGCGGTCGCCGTTGTTGATCGGCTGTCCTGATCGCAGGGACGCAAAGAATTCCTTGTGCTCTTGCACGTACATGTCCGGACGTTCGCCGCGAAAGCGCCAGGTGGTCTCGCCGTTGAGATCCTTGATATGATTCGGGGTGGGGCCGAAGCCCAGCTCGTAGGCTGTGCCCTTGGTGCCGTAGAAGGTCGCGGAATTGTCATTCGCACAGCCAGCCTGCTGGCGGGCGAAGACAAAACCGCGCGCGCCGCTGGCGTAGTCGTAAACCACCTCAAAGTGATCGAAAATATTGCCGTATTTCTGCGCCGTGCGAACCTGCCGTCCGCCGTGGGCCATGGCTTTCACCGGCACGACGTCCTTCATGGCCCAGCAGAGCCAGTCGACCGCATGCACGGCCTGCTCGAGGTAATGATCGCCGGACAGCCAGGTGTAGTAATACCAATTGCGCAGCTGGCGCTGCAGCTCGGTGGTGTCCTTCGGGTTCGTGCGATCCCACAGCAAACCAGTGTTGTAGGTGCAGTAGGCCGAACGAATTTCACCGATGTCGCCCGCGTGAATCCGCTCGTAGAGCCCGCGCTCGGAAAGATTATACCGCCAGCAATAGCCCGCGCAGAGACCCAGCTTTCGCTTCTTCGCCTCCGCCACGCTTTCCATCATCGAACGCACGCCCGGCGCATCGGTGCCCATCGGCTTCTCGACAAACATATGTTTGCCCGCCGCCACCGCCGCCTTCACATGCTGCGGCCGAAACCCGGGCGGGGTCGCCAGGATCACGACGTCCACCCCGCTCTCCAGCACGGCCTTGTAGCTGTCAAAGCCGACGAACACGTTCTTCGTGTCGACCTGCACTCGGCTGCCCACGGACTTTGACGCCTTGAGATTGGCCAGGCTGCGGGTGGCCTGCTCCTCGTAGATATCCGCGATCGCCGTCACCACCGCATTGCCATCCGCGGTCAGGGCGTTGCCCGCTGCTCCCGATCCCCGGCCGCCCGCCCCGATCAAACCCACCTTGATCGTGTCGCCCGGCGAGGCGGCGGAAGACTTGGTCCCCAGGATGGCGGGCCCCGCGAACAAGCCCGCAGTGGCCGCTGAAGACGTTTTCAGGAAGCTGCGACGGGACGTCGCGCTTTGCGATTCGTTTGTCATGCAAGAACGGACGTCTGCACCATCCATTCCCATCAAAACTTCAATGGCTCCCCGAATCCCCGCGTAAGAGTGTTCAACCGCTGATGAACGCTGATGAACGCAGACCAAGGCGGGGTTTCCCCGGCGTTCCGAATGTTCTCAAATTATCTGCGTCCACCGGCGTGTAGCAGCGGTTTTCAATTCTGGTCTCATTGGTTGCGCGTGGATTTGGGGCCGCCAGTCTTTACGCAGTCTTTACGGTTTCCCGATGCGGAAATATTGGGCCGCACCACCCGGCGACAACGTCACGACATTGCGACCGGCCACCACGAAAGGAGCCACGCCGAGCGGCGCCCACGGTCCTGCCAAGCCTGGTCCGGCATACACGCGCCAGCCAACGAACGTGGCAGGCCAGGACACCTCGACCAGTCCGTCGCGATACACAATCGCAGCCCGCGGCGGGGTGGTATCCTCCACGTAACCCGACGCCACCAGCGACAAATCGAACCCGACATCTGAACTGGTCGTGGCCTGTTGATGAACTTCCACCGCCACGACGTTGTTGCCCGCGGGCAGATTCGTAATCGCGACGCTCGTCGGGAAAAAGGTCTGCTCGTCGGCCCCGCCCACCGAAGCGCTGGCCAAAGTGGTGGATCCGATCGTCCCGGCCGGCAGATTGCTCCGATAAACTTCGCGCCCGTTCAGATAGACAATTGCTCCGTCATCGCGCTGCAGGTTGAACTGCAAATTCGTATAGACCGCTCCTGGCTGAACCGTGAAGGGCTTGCGGAAGTAGTAGGTGATGATGCGGCTCGCATCCGTGCGCGTCTCGCGCAAGGTCGTAACTTCACCATCGCCGCCGTAACCAAACCGGGCCGCGCCGGAGAGCCATGCCGCGTCGTTGGCGCCCGGCTGCGCCCAGCTCGGGTTCGCTGACGTGCCCGGACTCGAGCCGTCATCCAGATATTTCCAAGTGGAGCCCGCCGCGATGAACTGGGTGGAAACAGCCTCGCGCGCCACGGTGACCGACACCGGGGCGGTTTCCACCGAACTGCCACCACTCGTCGTCACCAACGCCACGATCGACTGCACTCCGAACTCCGTGAGCGCCCAGTCCAGGCGATACGGCGCCGTGGAGTCCTCGCCGATCTTGTTGCCGTTGACGAAAAACTCCACCAACGCCACGGACTCCGGCGCCGCCACGGACGCAAACGCTTCGATCGGGACGGTCCGGCCAAAAGTCACCGTGGACGATTGCACCGGACTGCCCAGATAGGCCCGCGGTTCCGTCGTGCCTCGCCCAAACAGAGACAGGTCGAATCCTGCGTCCGAGCTGTTGGCCGCCGACTGATGCAGCTCGACGGCCACCAGATTGCTGCCCGTCACCAGCCCGGCACCGATGGAAGCAAAGTTGTACTCAAAGTATTCGGTCTCCTCCGGTGCGTTGATCGTCGAGATCGCCAGGGTGCCGGCATTGACCGGCCCGTCCGGAATGTTGCTGCGAAAGACTTCGAAGCCGTTGAGATAAACCACCGCCCCGTCGTCGCGCGCCAATTGAAAAAGCAGTTGCGTGAATTGCACGGGATTAACCGCCGTAAACCAGCGCCGGAAGTAGTGCGTCGTCCGACCGGGGGTCAGCGCGGTTACCTCGCCGTCCAAGCCATGGCCAAAACGCGCCGCGCCCGAAGGCCAGCTGGCGTCGTTGAACCCGGTCTGGTTCCAGTCCGACGCCGGAGCCGTGGCGCTATCGAGATAACGCCACGAAGCCCCCGCCGGCAGCAACGCCAGATTCACCGGCAAGATCTGGGGCGGAGGCGGCGCCACGTAAACTGTCACCGCCGGCGTCGTGCTCACCACCCCATCCACGCTGGCGCGCGCCGTCACCGCGTAGATACCAACGGCCGGGCCGGCCCAGTTAAACTCGTAGGGCGCGGTCGAGTCCTCTCCGATCTTGATCCCGTTGGCAAAAAACTCAACGGGTCCGGTCGATGCCCCGGCCACCTGAGCCGAAACTTGGACCGACGTCGGCGTGGCATAGCGCGCGCCTTGCGCCGGACTCGCCAGATAAATCCCGGACACCGGGTTCGTGCGCACAAGTGCAATCAAGGCCAGATTAAAGGCCAGATCGCTGCTCGACGGACTGACCTGATGCATCTCCACGCTCACCACGTTGCTGCCCAAAGTCAGCCCCGTCAGGGGCAGCACCACGTCCACCGGGGTCGCATCCGCCGGCGAACCAATCGCGGTCAACGCCGTGGAGTTCCAACTCACCACGCCGGCCTGAAGATTGTCGCGATAAATGGGCAGGCCATTCAGGTAAACCACGGCGCCATCGTCCCGCACGAGCCGCAGCAGCAGACTGTCCAGGCCGGCCACCGACGGCACATTGAACGCCCGCCGGAAATAGGTCGTGATGTGCTTGTCCGCTGCGCTCGGACCAAAGCTGACTGAAGTCGCCAGCGAAGGCGTGCCATAGCCGAGCTTCGACGCTCCCAACGACCAGCTGCTGTCGTTGTAGTTTCGAGCCGTCCAGGTGGCGCCGAGGTTCGCACCGTCATCCCGGTATTTCCAGGCCTCGCCAAAGGAGATCAAAGCCGTCCCCAGGGGCGGCGCGTTCACGGTAATGGCGACGGGCTCGCTCGCGATGACTTGCCCGGCACCATCGGTCGCCACGGCCGTCAAGACGTGCGCGCCCGACGATGGATTGGACCAACTGAAGGCAAACGGCGCCGTGGTGTCCTCACCCACTTTTGCGCCGTCGACAAAGAACTCTACGCGCGTCACGCGCAGCCCGTTGCCCGCCACCACTTCGGCCGTCAAATTCAGCGCACCCGGCAAATCGATCGTCGATCCGGCGAGAGGCGCCGCCACCCAGCAGCCCCGGGTTCGATTCGTCCGGAGCACGGCGGACAATCCCAGCTCGAAGCTCAGGTCGGTGGACGTCACCGAGCTTTGATGCACTTCGACGGCGAGCACGTTCGTTCCATGCACCAACGAAGTCGCCGGCAACACGTGCGAAAAGGTGGTGGCACCATCGTCGTCGGCACCGGCCGCCAACGTGGCGTAGGTCACCGTGCCTGCCGCGATGTTATCCCGGGCCACCTCGGTTCCGTTCAAATAGATCACCGCGCCGTCGTCGCGCCGCAACGCGGCCGTCAAGGTTTCCACTGCCGCCGGATCGTCGACCACAAACGAGCGTCGAAAGTAAATGGTGGCAAACCGCGTGGCCGTCGGGCCACCGGGGACAACGGTGGCCTCATCACCGTCGCCAAAACCCAGCTCCGCCGCTCCCGCCGGCCAACCGGCGTCGTTGAATCCAAGCGTGGCCCATGCGGACGACGCCGCGGTCGCCTGGGCCAGGTAACGCCAGGTGGATCCGACCGGGATCAATTGCTGCGTCGCCGGCGGGGCCACCGGCGGCCCAACGACGACTCGAACGGGCGGGGTAATCAATGCCGACCCGCCCACAATGGCGTTGGCCGTCAAAACGTGCGTGCCGTTGGCCGGATCGCTCCATTGAATCGTATACGGACTCACCGCGCTCTCACCGATCTTGACTCCGTCCGCAAAGTAATCGACTCGCGTCACCGCGGCGCCACCGGTTTGGACCGCGGCCCGCAAGGTGATCGTGGCCGGGCTGGTAAACTGACGCCCGTTCGCCGGCTCGGCCAGATAGGCCAGCTTGAGGCCGGTCACATTCGAAACACTGAGACCGCTGAGAGCGCAGTCCATGACGATATCCGAGCTGGACCCATTGATCTGATGCACCTCGACGGCGAGAACGTTGTCGCCGGCCACCAACGCCGACACCGGCACGGTGGTGGGGATATAGGCATCAGCACCGGAATTGGCCGAAGCGAGGGTGGCATAGCTGATCGCCCCAGCCGGCAAATTGTCGCGGGTCAACTCCACGCCGTTCAAGTAAACCACGGCGCCATCGTCGCGCAGTAATTCAATGAGCAAGTTGGTGTAGATCGACGGGTTAGCCACAGTGAAGTGCCGACGAAAATAGGTCGTGGTATTCTTGGCTGCCGCGCTCGCGCCGAATCCGACCACTGTGGTGACCGGTGTTCCCGACGGATAACCCAACGGCGCTGTTCCCGTCGCCCAGGCTGAATCCGCAAAGGCCGACGCTCGCCAGGCGGTCCCCAGATCGGTCCCGGTGTCATTGTACCGCCAACTGGCGGCGTTCTTGGGCACAAGGGCCGTGTACAGGCTCACGCTGCCCGGGATCCCGACGAAGTCCGCCGTCGTGAAGCTGGGTCCCACGGCCACCGGACTGCTGAAATACGGACGCACGAACGAAATGGCGTCCGCAACCCGTTCCAAGGCGCTGACCGCATAACTCCCGGCGCTCAATCCCGGAATCACATAACTTCCGTCGCTATCGCTGAACACGGTTCGCGTGGCCGGCCCGGCCGCCGTCACCGCAATCCCCGCCAGCGGGCGGTTCAGGTTGTCGACCACGTGACCGCTGATGCGAAACACGGACGGCGTGCCCACCCGGATGACGACCGAATGTTGCGCGATGCCGCCCCGCATATCGCTCACCACGCAACGGGCCACATATTCGCCGGCCGTCCCAAAACTCGCGCTCTGCACCGGGCTGTTGTCCATCGAAACATGGGAGGCGCTGTCGCTGAACTCCCAATAATAAGCCAGCCGATCTCCGTTCGGATCGGACGCCGTGGCGGTGAAGGTCACCGGAACGCCTACTCCCACCTCCGTCGCACTCGCCGAAACGAGGGCCACTGGCGGCTGGTTCCCCGCTTGGGCGCCAAGTTGCACCACCACGTCGATGGACTCTGGGTAAGTATGTCCTTTGCCAACGGGTGTGATATGCACCCCCGCCACGGTGTCGCTGAACGTCCGGCCAATCACGATGGCCGAATCGTCCTTCCCGCTGCCCGAGCTCGGCGTCGTGTCAATCAGCTGACTGCTCCAGCTGCTCGGACTGCCCCAGCGCAGACCAACGCCGTTCATCAGCCACGCATTGCCCGTGTAAAGCTGACGGAATTCGAGGAAGTATTCGAGCGATGCATCCTTGGTAATGCGCACGCCGCGCAGCCCGGACGAATTGGTCAGGTCATGCGGGTAAAGACGATAGGTGCCACCGCTCGTGATCCGGGGAAAATCGGCATCAGGAATCCAGCCAATGCGCCACTTGAACTTCGACACATAGTGTCCCGTCGCCCCCGCACCCCCACTACCGCCGCCCATGACGTCGAACGGGTCGCCGTACTCCTGATTGTCACCCGTTCCAATCGCCGTCACCCCTCCGGTATCCCAAAAGTTCGCATGCGGATTGCCGAGGTTATGCCCCATCTCGTGCGCCGTAATGCCGGTCGAGGCTCCCACCACCCAGGAACCTGGCGCCCCGACGTAGCCCAAGCCGCCAAAGTCAAACGACGGGCGCCCGCCCCCGGTGTAAGTCACGTCAAAGTCGAACTTGCTCAGATCAATACCCTGCGCGGTCGCCTGGTTGCGCACGGCGCTCCGCAGCGCACCCGCGTCGCCGTCATAGGTCGTCGATGGCGAGCCCAACGTAACCTGAACGATCTCCGACCCGCGCCCCAACGCCGCCAGCTCGGTCTTGCCATAGGAATTCTGGCGCCAGAACGCGTCGACTCCGGCGTGCACGGATACGAGTTGGTTGGAGGACACATCCGGCGTCGGCAGGTTCGAGAAGGCCACGCGGAACATGATCACCCGTTTGCGCCCCTCAGTATATGGCGATTCCGCCAGGCCACCGTCCCCGAGGAAACCGGTTCCCGGCTGACTCGCCGCCAGCAGTAACTGGGAATTGAGCACTTCAGCGTGGGCAAACCGGCAGATCCAGGTGATTTGTCCCCCGACCTCGACTGGGGTCGGTTGCTCCACCACCACCACGGGCTCCGCTGAAACGCCACACACCGCCTCCTTCGCCGGCTCGCGGCTCATCCGCTTCATCTCCACCTCTTCCAACACCCGGACGGGCTCCCCCATCGCCACTACGTCATCCACGGCCACGCCGTGGACCGGCAATCCCGTTCGCGTCGGATGATCCGCGCGCGCCCCGTACACAAAGGCCCGATAGTCGACTCCATTCAACGCAAGGGTCCGCCGAATCGCCGCAAAGTTGTCCTGCTCGCCCGAGGCCGGGATTGCTCCCATCACCACAAAGTCGCCCTTGCCGCTGACGCGGTTTTCCAAGAGACCATCAATCGCCCCTGGCAACGCTTCGCGCACCGCCAACGGCACCGCCAGTTCCAAGGCTCGCCGCGGATCGCTCTGGATTAAGGAATGCATCGCCGCCCGACGTTCGGTCGCCAATTGCACCCCTTCCGTCTCCAAAGCGGAAAGAGCCACCGGGTCGGCACCATTGGCCAATCCCGCCTGATAGCGGTGGGTCCAATCCGCGAATCGACCGAAGGCAGTCTCAGCTGGATCGGTCTCCCACGCCGAGCCCACCGGGGCCAGGCCATTCCGAACGGCCGGCTCCGTCCGGACGGGTTCCGTCGACGGTGCACCGGCGACCGGAGGACTCGGCCGCAACCCGCTCCCGCCTGGCGCCGAAACCCCGGCATTGGCAGTCCCTGCGTCGCTGGACGTTGTCAACGTCGCTTCGGGCACGGAACCCGGACGATTCGACCGATTTAGGTGGAGAAATAGGCCTACAGCCAGAACGCCAACGAGGGCAGTGGACAACGGGACTCGAAGTTTGTGCATACAACAGATTGAAGGAACGAATCCTTCTACCCCATGCCCAACTGGATCTCAACCCCTAGATTGTTTGGCAGGTTACGTTTGTGGAGCAAAACCCGCGAACCCAGCGTCCTGACGTTCCAGCGTTCCTCTTCCCGCTTCCCCAAACTTCCTCGCAAACTTCGTCGTCGCCCCTGCTTATTCGAGACCTTCCGAGTAAGTTGCCGACGAAGTTTGCGACGAAGATCGCTCCATGAACCTTCCCTCCCCGAAGGCGCCTTCTCCGCCGCCCTGCGGTTCCGCGCAAAAGAGACAAGGAGACAAAGAGCCAAAGCACCGCCTTTGACACCCCAATCCCCCAGTCGCATACTGCGCCCTATGGCGTCGGCCACCGCAAATACACTCCCTGAGCAGATGAACCGTCGAGCCGACCTCCAAGGCTCCAACCTGCTGGCGACGAGGCCCTCGAATGTGGGTGGACCCGTTTCGTATCGACCGTGCCACCATCCACGGCTACAGCAATTCTTCCGAAACACGGTGCCTCTTGCCTGTCTATTAGGCGTGGGCTCGATCGCCAGCGCCGCCCAAGCCGACACCCCCACCACGACCACCAACGCCCTTCCTGCGCTGGATCGCGCTTGGGCTCAGTGGCGCGGCCCGCTCGCCAATGGCGTGGCGCCCCACGCCGACCCGCCCATCTCTTGGAGCGAATCCAATCATGTCCGCTGGAAGATACCGCTCCCGGGCAAAGGGCATTCCTCACCCATCATCGCCGGCGACCGTCTCTACCTAACCACCGCCATCCCCGTCGGCCCCGCTCAGGCGCCGGTCTATGACCAAGCGCCCGGCACCCACGACAACGCGCCCGTTACCCACCGACATCAGTTCGCGGTGCTTGCCATCCGCCGAACCGACGGCGCCATCGCCTGGCAAAAAGTGGTGCGGGAAGAGTTCCCCCACGAAGGCGGTCATGTCACCGGCAGTCTCGCCTCGAATTCGCCCGTCACCGACGGCACCCGCATTTTTGCCTTTTTCGGATCGCGCGGCCTCTACTGCCTCGACCGCGACGGCCAAATCGTCTGGACCAAGGACCTCGGTCGCATGGACACGCTGCACGCGCATGGCGAAGGCAGTTCGCCCGTGCTGCACCACGATTCCCTCGTCGTTTGCTGGGATCACGAAGGTCAATCCGTCCTCTACCGCTTCGACGCCAAGACTGGACGCGAGATCTGGAAAAAAGTGCGCGACGAAAAGACATCGTGGTCCACTCCGCTCATCGTGGCCCACGCCGGCCAGACGCAAATCGTGGTCAGCGCCACGCAACGCGTCCGCGGCTATGACTTCGATTCCGGCCAACTGCTTTGGGAATGCGCCGGCCTGTCCCGCAACGTCGTCTCGTCACCGGTTGCCGGCCACGGCATGGTCTTTGCCGGAAACAGCTACGACTGGCAGGCCATGCTCGCCATCCGCCTCGACGGCGCCAAAGGCGACATCACCAGCACCGACCGGCTGGCCTGGAAACTCAATCGGCTGACGCCTTACGTCTCTTCCCCCCTGCTCTACGGCGACACCCTGTATTTCCTCCGGCACAACCAAAACATCCTGTCCCGGCTCGACCCGATCACCGGCCAGCCTCGCGGTGAACCTCTTCGGCTCGAAGGCCTGCGTGATTTCATCTTCGCTTCGCCCGTCGGCGCCGCCGGCCGCATTTACGTCACCGGACGCGACGGCGCCACGGTCGTGCTCCGGCACGATCGCGAAAACGCCATCCTTGCGGTCAACCAGCTCGACGACAGTTTCAGCGCCTCCGCCGCGGTGGCAGACCGTGAGCTCTACCTGCGGGGAGAAAAAAGTCTGTATTGCCTGTCGGACCGGTGAGACCGCAATGGCTGATCCGGCGCCGATGAAATTCAGCAGCCCAACCCACCGACGCCTTGTCTACCGTGCAGTGCCCGCAGCCATTCTGGCGTGGGGACTGTTCCACGCCCGTCCGGGCGTGAACGTGAGCGTCCAGAACGAAACCGGCGCTGAGATTGCCGACGTGGCCATTCGCTTCACCGGAGGTAGTGCGCTAAAACCCCGGTTGCCCGCAGGCGCCATCTTTGCGACCCGAGTGAGATCGCGCGGTGAATCTGATCTCACAGTCGAATTCAAGGACGCCGCGGGCCGGCCGCACTCCCAACTCATCGACGTCTACTTCGAGCGAGGCTACCGGGGCACCATCGCGATTCATATCCGGCCCGATGGCACCGTGCGCTGGAAAGATGAGACGAAGATCGGTGTTTCGCTGCCGTTCGGGCTGTAGGTCCAGCAGCGGGTCCGATCAAAAGTGGGTGAAGGCAGGGCTGACGTTCCGCAAGAGTGCGGACGCTATGCACCGGGTCTGGCCGGGCCGGGCTTAATCTTGAGCGGCGCGCCAGCGCTTGCGTGCTCCATCCAAAGCGGTGCTGCGCCCCGCACTCCACGACGCTGGCGCGACCGCCTGGCGCCCTTGGACACGCGGAGCGTCATGGAGTGCGGCGGGCACCGCCGCTTTCGCTTTGCATCCATCGCCCACCACGCTCGTGCATCTCGAAGTTGTTGGTAAGAGTTCATACTTGGCCGGACCGCGGGCTTTCAGCCTAATGCCTTTCGGTAATTTTAGGGTTGGTTTTGTGGATACGAATGCTGATGGGATGACCGAGGGATTTCTGGTCACGTTTGCGTGGCCATCTGCTCTTGGCCTGGCGAACAACGCGGGGGCAAGACCGTGCGCGTTTTTTGGCCATTTTCATCTGAGAGGCCATCCAGTAAAAGCGATCGACCAGTTGTTGCTTTTGC
>JBGARF010000044.1:0-77790 GCA_044230345.1 Limisphaerales bacterium | reverse complement strand
CACCCCACCCACCCCCGTAAAGCGCATTCTAACTAATGACCTGTCCCTTTGTATTGAAGGTTGACATCGGTATCGGCTGCCGACTTACTTCGGGGGCATGCGCGTGCCACAACCGCTTCACGGAACGAGCGTTCATGCCCGGTAGCACTGCTCCAACCGGGCCTTCGCTCATCCTCTTTGAAGATGAGCATCTGCTGGTGGTAAACAAACCCGCCGGCTGGAACACCCACGCTCCCTCGCCTTACGCGGGCGAGGGCATCTACGACTGGCTCCGTCACCGCGAGCCGCGCTGGGCGTCGCTCGCGATCCTCCATCGGCTCGACAAGGAAACTTCTGGCGTCCTTCTGTTCGGCAAGACGCCGCTAGCCAATCGTTCATTGACGGAGCAGTTCGCCCAGCGGGTGGTGCGAAAGCGATATGTCCTCTTCACGGATCGAACGGTGCGCGTGGCGTCGGTCACCGCGGTGTCGTCGATCGAGCGGGCGGGCGAACGTTATGTCAGCCGCCCGCTGCGGCCGGGTGGCGAACGGGCGGAAACCCGCTTCCGCGTGCGCTCCTGCGATCCCGGGACCAACGGACGAACGGTGATTGAGGCCGAGCCGGTGACTGGCCGGACGCATCAGATTCGGGTGCACGCGGCCGAGCACGGATTTCCCATCCTGGGGGATGCACTCTACGGCGGGGCGGAGTCGGGTCGGGTTTGGCTGCATGCCGAAATGCTGAGCGTGCGTCACCCGGCGACAAACGAAGAGCTGACGTTCGCGGCGCCGGCGGATTTCGAAGCGGACGCGCGAGCGGCGTTGCGGGCGGCCGTCATCGATCCGGCGGAGACGAATGCCTGGCGAATGATTCACGGAGCGAGCGACGGGTGGCCGGGGTGGTGGGTGGATCGATTGGGGCCAAATGCGCTTTCGCAGTCGGTCGAAATGTTGACTCCGGCCCAGCGGGCGTGCGCCCAGCAGTGGCCGGGGGTGAGCGCGATTTACCACAAGCGACTTGATCGTCAGGTGCGTCGGGCTTCGCCGTCCGAAGTTTCGCCGCAATGGGTCTGGGGGGAGGGGGAAGCGATCGATGGCCCGTTTGAAATTCTCGAGAACGGCGTGCGCTATGAGCTGAGTTTTGCGGAAGGTTATTCGATTGGCCTGTTCCTCGATCAACGCGATAACCGGCGGCGCTTTCTGGTGAACCATGTGGCGGGGGAGTTCCCGTTGTTTCCGGGGGGAGCTGTCGGCCGCGAGGTGCTGAACACGTTCGCTTACACCTGCGGTTTCTCCGTGTGTGCGGCGCGGGCGGGAGCGCGGGTGACGAGCCTGGATCTATCGCGGAAGTATCTGGAATGGGGGCGCCGAAACTTTTTGCTCAACGGGCTCGACCCCGCCGCGCACGATTTCATTTACGGCGACACGTTCAATTGGATGTTGCGCCTGGCGAAGAAGGGGCGTGCGTTCGACGCGATCGTCCTGGATCCGCCGACTTTTTCCCAGTCGCGAGAGTCGGGAGTATTTCGGGCGGAGAAGGATTACGGAAAGCTGGTGGCGGCGGCCTTGCCATTGCTGCGGGCGGAGGGCGTGGTGTTGGCGTCAACCAACGCCGCCGGGCTGGCGCCCGAGGAATTCCTGGCGATCGTGGAGGGTGCGATCGTTGCCGCGGGAAGGCGGGTCCGGCAGCGGCACTACGTTCCGCAGCCGCCGGATTTCCCCATCAGTCGGGACGAGCCGGCGTATCTGAAGACGGCTTGGTTGCGGGTGGGGTAGCGGTGCCACGCGATCGGCGGTGGAGGTAGACGGCGAGCAAAAACAGGCTGCCAATCATCCAAAGCAAGTACGGCTGAAACGTGGCGTAGAGGGCGTGTTTGTTGATGGCTAATCCCTGGCGGGAGAACAGGCCGAAGCTGATGGCAGCGATGACGAGGTAGGGGGCGACGATGAGCAGGAGCCAGAGCACGATTCGTCGCCGATCGGAAAGATCCAAAACGCGAAACGACCCGGTCGTTCGGCGGAGGAAGAGCAGGTAGGCCACGGCCAGAGCGAGCATTGAGGTGAGGGAAACAATCATCCAGGTCACCTGATAGAACCATTTGCCGTGAATGGTGGAGGCGATCTGGTCGAACGATTCGGCGCCGTATCCCCGCGCCGCCGACTCGTGGGTCAAGGCGTCAAACGCGATGTGCGTCCAGGTTCCGATGAAGACAGAGAGCGCCAGGCGCCACCAGACGGGGCGTGGCGCTGCGCACAGGGGGCGGAGCGCCTGTCGATGCGGTGCCGGCAGCGATTCGGCCAGCGCCTGTCGGAAGAAAAAAACGATCAGCGTGGCGATCATTCCCACGGGCAGGCAAAAAACGAAACTGCCCAGGGCGCTGTGGGTGAAGACGTCAAAGTCGAGATGGCGCAACGTATAGCCGGCGTCGGGCGTGACACTGCCAATGACCAGGCCGACGAGGCTGAGCGGGTGCGGGCACCAGCGTCGGAGCGGCAGGACTGCCACGGGATGGGCCAGCGGGAAGGGCATGGCTACCAGAAGTGCCAGGCGCCTTTCCAAACAACCCAGACGCCTAACAGAAGGTTGGTGATGGCGTGCGCGGTGATGGCATCGCCCAGTCGGTTTTTCCGGCACACCAGGCCCTGGTAGGCGAAGGCCGTCAACGCTCCGGCCAGCCACTCGCGATGTTCCACGCCGAAGACGGCGGCCGTGATCATGAACGCTCGCAGGGAAAAATGGCCCAGGGGCAGGGTGAGGAAGTCCGGCCGCTCGACGTACCGGTAGAGGAAGGATCGAAAGAACAGTTCCTCCAGCATCGGGACCAGCAGGGCGGAGCCGGCGATGCGGGTGCCGATGAACAGGACGGCCTCCCATGAACCCGGGCCGAAGGTGGCATTGGGATTCCATGCGGTGCCGCCCAGATTCATTTTCGGGTAGGAGTTCGGAAATCCGAGCTGGACCAGCAGCGGGTCCAGCCCCACCCAAAGAACGAAGACCCCGATTCCCACCACCACCGCTTCCCAACTGAAGTTCCAGCGCAGCTCCGCGAGGGCGGGGCGGGCAAACCAAAGCAGCGCCGCGCCGACCAGGGTTTTGGCGAGGTAGATCCAGTAAGGGCCCGGGCCGGAGACGTGACCTTGTGCAAAGGTCAGGGCGACGAACGCGATGAAAGGAATGACCCGGGCGCCGGTGGGATGCAGGAGGAGGCTCATGCGCCGGATCCGGTTGAGTTACTCCGGCTTGGTGGGATCGACCGTGGGCGGTAGGTCGAGTCGATACTTGGCGTCGAGGATCTCCACGTTGGAATCCTTGCGCAGCTTGGCAAAGAAGTCGGGCATCGCCTGCTGCGCCCGCTGTTGCAGCAGAAACTCTTTCACGTCCTTGGATGCTTTTTCGAACTCGATCTTCTTCGCCGGAATGCGCTCCAGCAGTTTGATCACGTGAAAACCGAACGGCGTGGAGACCACATCGCTAATCTGCCCCGGTGCCAGCGAAAATGACGCGGACTTGAACTCGTCGCTGAAACGATCCTCCCGTCCAAAAGTATACTCACCCTTGGTCTCAGCCACGGCCCGGTCTTCGGTGTTTTCGCGGATTAACTTGGCGAAATCCTCGCCGGACTTGGCGCGTTCGCGCACGCGTTCGGCCCGCTGTCGCGCAAGCTTGAGTTGTTCGGGGGTCAGTTCGCGTTCCGTTTGCACGTCGCGCCCGGCAAAAAAGACATGCTGAACGTGCACCTTTTCCGACATCTCCATCCGGGCCAGATTCTCCTTGCGCGTGAGATCAATACGGGCCTTCAGGCGGGCCACCTCGGCTGCCGGGGTGTTGATGTTTTTGACCGCCTTTTCGAGGTCTGCCTGGAGAAGCTTCACCACCAGGTCGATGCCCTGGTCGTAGAACTCGCGGACTTCGGCGTCGGTGATCTGAAGCTTGCTTTTGATCTCCCGGTTGATCACCGCCTCGGCCATGGATTGTTCGTCGACGCGCTTCTGGAATTGCTCGGGCGTCATGCCCATCGCCTTGAGCTGGCGTTGGAAGGTTTCCTCGCCAGCGGCGCCCTTTTTCGATTCCTCCATGAACTTCGCCGCCAGCTCCTGGGCGGCTTTGCGATCTTCGTCCGAAGCCCGGCGGGTCAGCAGCTGCGTGATGATCAGGCGCTCCAGCAATTGCGCCTCGCGCAGGGAGCGCTGGCCTTCGGGGATGTCCTGTCCGCGTGAAGCCAGGTTCGAACGAAACGCCACGAAGGCATTCTCCAACTGGCTGCGTCGGACCTCGACGCCCTGGCCGCGCGCGATGACGTCGTCGCCAAACAGGTCTGCGAAGGTGGGCCTTTTGCCCGTTCGTGCGGCGGGCGCCGTCGAGGTGGCATCAGCGGCCTGGACGGATGGCGCGGTGAACGCGGCCAGCGGCACCGCGCCGGCGAGGAGAAGCAGCAGGGGTTTCATCAGAGTTTGACCACGTGGACGTTGCTGATGTCGGGATCCTTCGCGACTTCGGCCAGCAAATCAGCCGAGGGCACGCTGTCGAGATTGAGGACCGTCAGGGCCTGACCTCCGGCGGTATCGCGGCTGAGGCTCATGCTGGCGATGTTGACGTGGTGCCGGCCGAAGAGCGTGCCGATTTGGCCGACGATGCCGGGCCGGTCCTTGTTGTTCATGAGGAAAATGATTCCTTCGGGCACGATCTCGACCGGGAGGCTGAAGAGCCGGACGATGCGCGGGTTGTTGGGTGAACCGAAGAACGTGCCGCCGCTGGAGATGGCCTTGCGTTCGCCGATGAACGCCTGGACGTGGACCCACTCGTTGAATGTGACGGGCTCGGAAGATTTCTTTTCCTCGACCGTAATGCCTTGGGCTTGGGCGAGGGAGCGGACATTGATGGTGTTGACGTTCTTGGCGCCCTGGCCGGCGAGGAAGCTGGTCAGGATCGCGCGGGTGATGGGGTCGGTGGCGGGGAGGTGCTGGGCATTGCCGCCATAGGTGATGTGGAGACGGTCGATGCCGGCCGGAGCGAGCTGGCCCAGGAGCTTGCCGAGTTTCTCACCCAGATAGATGTAGGGCTTGACCTGCTCGTAAGTCTTGGCGTCGACGCCGGGAAGATTGACCGCGTTGCGGACTTCGCCCGTGAGCAGGAATGAAGTGATGATTTCGGCCACTTCGATGCCGCATTTCTCCTGGGCTTCCTCGGTGCTGGCGCCCAAGTGCGGAGTCAGTACCACGTTCGGCAGCTTGAGCAGGGGATGATCCGCCGGCACTGGCTCAGCCGAGAAGACGTCGAGGGCGGCGCCGCCGACTTTTCCGCTCTGCAACGCGGCGACGAGATCGGCTTCATTGACGATTTCCCCGCGGGCGCAGTTGATGAGGCGCACACCCGGCTTCATTTTGGCGATGCTCGCGGCGTTGATCATGCCGCGGGTTTCCTTCGTGACCGGCATGTGCACGGTGATGAAGTCAGATTCGCGATAGATGATGTCGGGATCGAGCGCCGCCTCGATGCCGAGTTGGCGGGCCCGGGCTTCGGAGAGAAACGGGTCGTAGGCGAGCACGCGCATGCCGAAGGCGAGGGCGCGTTTGGCGACTTCCGCGCCGATGCGGCCGGCGCCGAGCACGCCCAGCGTCTTGCCGGCGAGCTCGGTGCCTTGAAACAGTTTCCGATCCCATTTTCCCGCGATCATGGTGGCGTGGGCGGCGGGGATTTTGCGCGCCAAGGCGCCCAGCATGAAGAAGGTCAGCTCCGCCGTGGTCACGGTGTTGCCTCCGGGCGTGTTCATCACCACCACACCGCGGGCGGTGGCTGCTTCGACGTCGACATTATCGACACCGACCCCGGCGCGGCCGACGACTTTGAGCTGTGGGGCTGCTTCGAGCACCTTCTTCGTGATCTTGGTCTCCGACCGCACCACCACGGCGTGGACATTGGCCATCAGGGGGAGAAGCTCGGCGTCGGACAGCTTTTGGAGGAGCGTGACCTTGTTGTCGAGGACCGTCACCTTGAACTCCGGGCGGTCCTTGAACAGGGCGATGCCTTTGGGAGAAATCGGATCACAAATCAAAACGTTCATATAACAGGGTGCGGAGTCTAGGAATCGGACGGGCGCCGGTCAATGCGGTGATTGGCGTTCCAAAACTCCGTGGGCGAGCGATTCGTTGACAAAACGCAATATAGACCAACGCCGTGCCTGGCCTCAGGGCAGCGGGCCCGCGTCGTGCGTGGGAAAGGTAAACAGGCGGTAGGTGAACGGAGTGGAATCGGACGCTCTTTTCTCGACATGGATGAGGCGGATGTTCTTTGCCTCCAGTTCCCGGAGCGTTTCTGGATCCAGACCCGGCTCAAGGTGAGGCTCGAACAGATACCATTCGATACTTTGCCGATGGGCGGCAGTCCAGGATTGGGAAAAGAATCCGTGCAGGACAATTGGCTGCGTCGTCAATCCCACGATGCGCGTCTCTTCGAATCGCAGGAGCGGTGGATCACCTGAATACGCGACGTTGCTTCCCAGAAAATATCGGGAGGTAATGACAACGTTGGTCGGACCGGTGCCGCCCTGATCGTAGTTCAATGCTTTTGGCAACTCGATCGGCGAGTTCGTCTGCTGGGGGCGGAGGATGGTGCGGTCGGCCGTGGACGACTGCGGATAGCCGGGAAGGTTCCAAACCGCGTGGTCGTAGTCCGCCGTGAAGAGAAGGCCGAAATCGTCCAGTCCAACGAGCGGACCGGCTTGGGGCGAAACCGGCACTCCGTTGTAGTTTGCCGCGAGGCGAAACCGGGCCGGACCAACGGTGGAGATGGCGGACCACTGGTAGACCGCCGTTGGTAGGTCGAACGTCTTTTCCACCTCAAAGATCATGGTGCTGAAGTCGGTCAAGCGGTTGGTCAAGATGCGGTCTCCACTAATCCATTCCACGGTGACGTTGGTGAACAAGCCGGCAACGAGGTTCGATTCGTTCACCTGAATATTCCGGGTTTCAAAGGTCCAGCGAGATTTGAGCCGGTGAATCCAGGTGACATCGGCTGGAGATCCCTGAGCGGTGACGAACGTGCTCCGCTGGTTGATGAGGTAGGGGTCAATCCGCTGCGTGTTGACGAGAGCGGGAACCTCCCGGACTTGTTTGATGTCGAGAATTCCGGGCTGAAGCTTTTTGTACTCCAGGTCCAGTTTCACGGGCGGCTTGCCATTTTCCATCGCGTAGGCGTTCGCGACGCGAAAGAGCATGCGCGCCAGGTCTTCGTAGTCGTTGGGCCAGCTCATGACGTTGCTCCCGAATGGAACCAAGTTGGATGGCTTGAGCAGGGTCAGCGGCACCGAACTGGTGGGGCCCGAGTCATCGGCCTGGATTTCTTCCGGCACGGCGTTGCCGTTTGGATTCGTGATGGAGACCGCGCCGGATTGGGTCACCAAGTGTGCCCGCCAAAAAGTGACGTCCTGCTGATCTCGAACTTGCACGGTGGCGACGCCGTTGGCCATTTCCAGGGCATCCGGCGACGAGTAGTGGACGAGCATTCCCATGCCGACGTCGGTCTCGGGAATCCGCAGCCGCAATCGTTCCAGGTAGGCATTGTCGTTGAAAAAGCTCGCATAGACACGCCGTATGGCGCGGAAGACGCCGCGCTCGTTCGCCTCCGTCGAATCGCAGTTGCTCGGGCCGGTGTTGTCACTGTCGAGGTCGTCTCCGCTGCAGCCGCTGAAGCTGTCATAGAGACCCGCGCCGCTGAAATAGTCGGAATCCTCGACATTGCTGGAGCTGCGAAAGCGGATGTTTTGATTCGTGGCGAACGGCGCGAGTGCGGCCAGAATCGCTTGCTGCTGAACGCCGGTGAACTGGGTCTGATTGCGAATGATGCCGCGGATGGCATCCAGGTTCACTTTCAGCAGGCCGATGTCAGCGGGATAGTTGAGCCCGGCGAGTCGATTGGAGATGGTCGCGCGCAAGGTCAGGCCGCCGGGCATGGCTTGGTCCATAAAATCGTCGTAGAGATCGATCGATATAGCGAGGGACGGAACCGGTGAATTGGTCGGCAACACGCGGCGCAGCAGGCCGAAGTTGGCGGCTTTGCCGCCGAAATAACGGGCGTCTTCAGGCCGCAGATCGGTCGTGGGTGAAGCGTAGGCTCCAAAGCGTTCCTTTCGGCGGAGGTTGAGCAGGGGCGGTTGCTTGAGCGCGAGAAGCTCTGCTTTGAGCGTTGGGTCCAACGGGACGTCGGGCGCAATGAATCGGGTTTGGCAAGGATTCATCTGCCCAGCGATCGGTGACGTGATCTGGAGCAGGACCTCGCGATTGACGGCTGCGGAAATGCGGGCGCGCAACGCCGGGTCGGCAACGTAGAGGAAAGGCACGTTGTAAGACTGGGCCAGTATCGCAACGTGCGAGTTCGGCGTCGCGGCCGCGAACGAAATGATTCCCGCCACATACGGGAGTTCGGCGGGTATCCCGTCCGTCAGAAGGATATCCGTCGGCAACAGGGTGCCGTTGGCGTAGGCGGCTGGAATGTTTGCCGCGCTGACAAAAACGAGGCGCCCGATGGCCCAGCCGAGCGAGTAACACGTCTCGGTGCGGATGTAGTCGTCCGCCCGGCGCAGCGGAATTCCGTTCGCCTCGAAATAATTGCGGTTTGCCTCGGCAGAGGCCGATTGCTCGAAGGTGGGCAGGTAAGCCGCGAACGCGCCGGGTGGCGACAACACCGCCGAGCGAACGATGTCGAACAGCTCGCGCACTTTCGACGGCGCGATCGGATCGCGTCCAACGAACTGAATACCGTACTCGGGCGCAGGCGCGAAACCTCCGGGCAGAACGGCGCTCCATGGCTGGATGATTGTCCCGAAATAGACTTCCCGGTTGGTGTTATACTGCGACACCAGGTTCACTTGTTCCGGCGGAAAGCCGGCGAAGCCGGGCACGCGATTGGTTAGAAAATCGACGTGAAATTCATAAGCGGCACTGTCAGCGAAGTAGACACGGGTGGGCTCGTTGGTGGTAATGGCAAACTTGACGAAGGTCAGGAATTCCGGCGGCGAGCTGAATGCGTCGGTCGGCAGCGTGATCTGATTCTTCCAGTCATCGAATCCAAGCGGATCGGTCAGCAGTCGGTAGAAACGCTTCGGGCGTGTGCCCGATCCAGGATCGGTGTAGAGCACCGGCGGATCGAGTAATTTGGCGAGATCCACCCATGAGGTGAGATTCTCCGACGCTTGAACCATGAAGGATCGGTAAGGCCCCTCGGGACCCGCCGCGCCGTCCGAGGCGAGTCGAAACCATCCGTTCACCCCAGGCGCCGTGGCGTGCAGGGAGGGACCGGTCGTTTGGGTGAGTGCCGAAATCAGGGACAGGAGAAGAAAACCAACCACGCGAAGAACGGCGTTGGAGTGCATGCTCTCATCGTGCTGTACTCTGCAATCGATTCAAGGCCCAAATCCGGCAAATTCGGGACTCTGCTGGCCTCGACGCGGAAAGCGGTGGCCAGGCCCATGCCTGTTGGGGATTCCGCTGCGACCGCGGGTATCAGTAACCGCTTGCGATCCGCCCTCGCCCTGGCCCTCTCCCCCCAGGGAGCCCAGGGGAGAGGGAGGAACGATAGAGGCTTACCTGCTCGCAAAAGGGTGCGCTGTTGCCAACGCCTTGTTCTCGCTCTACGTCCCGTCCCGCAGCTCAGTGGTGAGGTTACTCCGGAGGGGAGGTTCATGGAAGGCCGGACCTCCAAAAAAATGGACGTGAATTGGGGCCATGAACCGGGGACCGCTCCACCTCACCCTGTCCAGACTCGCTGAGACGCGAGTCAGGACGGTCCCTCTCCCCCGCAGGGCGGCGGAGAGGGTAACGCGGTCGACCGAATCGACTAACAAGTTGCTCGATCTCCGCGCCGCCCGCCTGCGTGTCGATCCGGCCCCCGAAATGCCACGACGTTGCCGACTACCGATCCCATCACCGTCCGGTCGCTGAAGTTCCCCCTCTCCTTGGGGCCTTGGGGAGAGGGTTGGGGTGAGGGAGGATCGCGACGGCGCTTCGCGTGCGCCCGTTGCTGCGACCTATTCGACGTTCATGGAGAGCTGCGTTTTCCTTTCGGACCTGCCCACGGGCCATGAACCTGATCGACTCAATTCGTTGAGAATCAACGAAACCATCTTCATGGTTCGCTTGGAGCATTGGGAATTTGACATTGATTATTGGTTATTGGGCATCAATTGCCTCCCCGCGATCACCAATAACCATTTCTCAATTCGAAATTCCAAATGCGGTTCACGGAGAGAAGTGTTGAACCTTAGGATCGTCGTTCCAAACTGCGTCGAATGGCCTCGTGTCGGCTCCAAGTTTCCAGTCGTCGCCAATCCGGATCATCGCTTGAATGAATGAGTCGGGAATATCCGTGTGTGCCTTTTGAAAGCTCGGATCGAGATGCATTTTAAATTGGAGTTGAACCTCGTGCTCGCTGACGACCCTCTTGGTGAGGAGTTGGATCCCCGCGAAGGCGGGCGCCTGTTGGACTCGTTCTCGGTCGAACTGTTTTCGAAGATCGTCGGTGTCCCGCGCCAGGGTGACCAATCGCTCCGGAGTAACGGCTTTGACGACATCTTCGAAACTGCCTTGGGTCGTCGCCCAAAAATAGGTCTCGAGGGCTGCTTCGGGTGTCGCGTGTCCGGCACTGGCGAGTTGACCTTTGGCAATGATGACGCCCGGCACGTGATTTCCGGACGGCGCTGGACCGGTTGGCCCGGTCGGGGCGGCAGCCGTTTCGGGCTTGGTGCGGTTTTGTGCTGGGCGAAGGCGGGAAACCTCCGCCCGAAGTCGGAGCACCTCGGATTGAAGCTTGGTCAGTTCTGCGAGTTGGTTGCTTTGCGCGGCGAGTGTGTTCAAGGCTGCAGCGCGCTCGTTCATCAACGAAGACTGTGCGGTAAGAAGAAGTTCATTCTCGTGCTGCAGACGGCGGGCGGCGCGGTTTTGCACGGTATAGGTCAATACTCCGGTGGCGACGATTGCAGCCACAAGGGCTGTGACGGACTTCATGGTGAACCAAGGAGCGACGGTGTGGGCGGCGATGGCCGCGGACGCCAGAGGAGCTGCTGCGAAAATCGACTCGACGATGGTCATGCTCAGGCCGGCGGGAGCGCCCTGCAACGCGTTGCTGGAAATCATGGCCACCAATCCGCCGGTGCCTGTGGTGATTCCGCGCTTGATCAGGATTTCCTTCAGCCGTTCGACGGCCCGACTGACCCGCTTGTGGGCCGCGTCGTCGCTGATGCCCAAAATACTGCCCACCGTGCGGAAGTCCTGGTTGCGAAAGTAGTGCAGTAGAATCGCGTCACGCTCGGGCGGCCTCAATTCGTCCAGGGCTTCGTCGAGCTGCGGCGCGAGCCGTTCCCAATCGGACGGCGGGTTCCCGGCGATCAGCTCGTTCCCGGTGGTGGCCAGCCGTTCGCGCGCGCGGCGGCGCTCGATCGTGCGGACGGTTTGGGCGGCGATGTTTCGCGTGGTGCGATGCAGCCAGCCGGATAGCGTCGAACGTTCGGCCAGCGGACCGGAGCGTTGGGCGAGGGCGAGGAACACGCCCTGGGTTGTGTCCTCGGCGAGATGCGGATCGCGAACGATGCGCACGGCCGTGGAATAGACGAAGTCGACGTGGCGGTGGACGAGTTCGGCGAAAGCCAGTTCTGAACGCTGCCGCGCGTACGCGAGCAAAAGTTGGGAATCGGAGAGATCTTTCACAATGTAGGTTAGCCGCCGGAGTGAAAAACCGACATCGGTCGATCCGCAGTCTTACGGTCCCGCTTCGCGGGACCGAGAGGGCTCCTGTGGAGGGCGGTTCATGGGAAGTTGCAACCTGCAATGCCGCACTTGAACTGGGGCCTTGAACCTGCGACTGCTCCACCTCATCCGTCCCGCTTCGCTCGCTTCGCTGGATCCCTTCTCCCTCCCGCGTTGCGCGCGTTGCGGGACGGAGAAGGCTCTCCGGAGGGGACGTTCATGCAGAGAGCGAAATTGGATTCCTGGCCCACGGCCGGTGATTCTACAGCTTCACCCGATCGGCCACCTGGCTGACGTCCTTGTCGCCGCGCCCGGACAGATTGACGATGACGATTTGGTCCTTGGTTAGGTTCGGTGCCCGTTCGATCAAGGCGGCGACGGCGTGGGAACTTTCGAGCGCGGGGATGATGCCTTCGAGGCGGGCGAGCTTTTGGAAAGCGTTGAGGGCCTGGTCGTCGGTGGCGTAGCCGTACTCGGCTCGTTGCTGGTCGCGGAGCCAGGCGTGCTCGGGGCCGACCGCGGCGTAATCGAGTCCGGCACTGACGCTGTGCGTGAGCTGGATCTGCCCGAACTCATCCTGAAGAATGTAGCTTTGGGTTCCCTGCAGCACGCCCACGGAACCGCCCTGGAACCGTGCCGCGTGTTTCTCGGGCCGGATGCCTTCGCCGCCAGCTTCGACGCCCAGCATTTTGACCGAGGCATCGTTGAGGAACGGGTAGAACAGGCCGATGGCGTTCGAGCCGCCGCCAACACAGGCAATCAGTAAATCCGGCAGACGCGACTCCTTTTCGAGAATCTGCCGACGGGCTTCATCGCCAATTACCCGCTGGAAATTGCGGACCATGACCGGATACGGATGGGCGCCGTAGGCGGTGCCCAGGATGTAGTGGGTGCTGCGCACATTGGTGACCCAGTCGCGCATCGCTTCGTTGACGGCTTCCTTGAGCGTTTGCTGGCCGGCGGTGACGGGCACCACCTTCGCTCCGAGCATCTTCATCCGAAACACATTCAACTTCTGGCGCTCGCAGTCGACGGCGCCCATGTAAATGACACATTCCAGGCCGAACATCGCGCTGACCGTGGCGGTCGCGACGCCGTGCTGGCCGGCGCCGGTTTCGGCGATGATCCGGGTCTTGCCCATGCGTTTGGCCAGGAGGATCTGGCCCATGGCATTGTTGATCTTGTGCGCGCCGGTGTGCAGGAGGTCTTCACGCTTTAGGTAAACCTTGGGTCCGCCCAGTTCGCGGGTCAGGCGTTCGGCGAAGTAGAGCGGAGTCGGCCGGCCGCAGAACTCCTTCAAGTAATAGTCGAGTTCCTTTTGAAAGGCCGGGTCCTTTTGGGCGCGAAAATACTCCTGCTCCAGCTGCTGCAGCGGATGCATCAGCGTCTCGGGCACAAACCGCCCGCCGTACGTCCCGAAACGGCCGCGGGCGTCCGGGATTTGTTCGTTGGCAACGGCAGTGTTGGCAGTAGCGGTCATAAGCGGTGTGAGGCTAGTCGGTCGAAGCGCCGGCGTCGAGCCGGGAAGCGACCATCCGGGCTGTGGCTGTGGTTGTGGGGGTGCATCGCGAAGTTGTTGGATCCGCCGCGGGGGACGACAACGCGCGTCCGAACCTTCGAGCATCGTTCCCGGACCAAGCCGCTGCGGGCGGCAAGCCGGCGGCGAGCCCGCGGTCCGGCCGTGCCGTGAACTTTTACCAACGCCTCCGAGATGCACGGCGGTTCCGGAAAAGAGTTTCGAAGGAATAATCTTCTTCCCTGGGCTTGCCAGAGGTGCCTCCGGAGCGCACTATTCTCCTACTCATGAAAGCCAAGGACACGCGGGCCCTTTTTTCACATAGGCTGCCCCCATTGCGGGACTCGAGTGACCGTTGGTTGAGCACGGTTGTCATCATGGGGCTGTGCCTGCTCGTAGCCCAGTTGTCGCCGACCTCGGCCGACCCGCTGGACCACTGGACGTCTCGGCACCTATTTCCCACCAATGCGTTTGGCACCAGCGCAACTCACTGGGATGTGACGTTTGGTCACGGGATATTTGTGGCGGTTGGCCACCAGGTTGCGAGTGACTTCGGCACGATCTATTCGTCGCCGGATGGAGTGACCTGGACTCCGCGGCATAGTTTGTTCGGGACCTTCGGAGAGTTGCGTCGCGTCGTTTTCATCGACGGACGTTTTCTGGCCGTTGGCTGGAATTACGCGATCTCCCGCTCCGACGATGGGATCACCTGGCAAAATGGATTCGCGCCTGGACTGAGCACCGGTCTGAGCGGTGGATTCCAGGATATTTGCTTCGGCCAAGGCAAGTTTGTCGCCGTCGACGGCGAAGATCGCGAATCCGTCCTGACGTCCGTCGATGGCGAGTCGTGGACTCGACAGGGCGTTCCCCGGTTGCGGCCGAGTCTGCGACTGGTGTGCTTCGGGGATGGGAAATTCGTCACGGTCGGAGTCACCTTCCGCACCGATCAAGATCCGCCGGCGTTCGTTTCCGCCGACGGGATTGACTGGAATCCAGTTTCCATTCCGGGCCCGGCCAACCTCTGGAGTCTGACCTGGGCCAAGAATTTGTTTGTCGCGGTCGGGAATGCGGGAACCAATCCGGCCGTGGCCAAGATCTTTACCTCGCCGGACGGCAACTCGTGGACAGTTCGCGACCTTGGCTTCACCAATCAGTTGGGCTCGGTCCGATGCATCAACGGCCTGTTCATTGCCACCGGTGACTCGGTACTGCTGACTTCCAACAACGGGATCGATTGGGAGACGAGGGCTTCGACCAACCGGGTGACGCGGTTCACCTACGGCCATGGAACGTTGGTTGGGATTAGTGGTGGCCTCGGATACGCCTACTGGGGGCGAGGGTTGTCCCAAACCGCCTCGCTGATCGACCTTCGCCCAACCAACGGCAATCCCGGTGACCTTTCGATCACGGGCATCCACGGACAGACTTGCCGAATCGAGTCGACGGACGAGTTGTTGAATGCCTGGGAACCGGTGGGAACGGTGCTCCTTCAAGACGGCCCGTCGAGCTGGGTCGATCCGGTGTTCCCCCGACCAACGAAACGCTTCTATCGCGCCGTCTGGAGTCCCCCGTCAGGTAACTGAGCGAGACGGCTTGGGCAAAACCTGACTGAGAACGCGGGAACGTCTGAAGGCTTGAAGCGGGGCCCGCATTCCCGTCTCCTTGCGAGGTGAGATCATTTGCCGAGAGTCGCTTATATACGTTTGTCGACACCGCTTACCTGGCGGGGCGTCCGCCTGAACTGGTGGCTCGACAGCTTTGCGACGGCGGGGCGGACATCGTTCAAGTCAGGGCCAAGGGCGCCCCGCTAAATGAAGTTCGGCGCTTGGTGGAAGCGGTGAAGGCCGTGACGGATCGTGCGGGAGTGATTCTGGTGGTGAATGATTTCCCGGAACTGGCGGCCGAACTGGGCGCGGCGGCCGTGCATTTGGGGCAGGAGGATTTTTTTGAGGCGGGCCTGACGCGGGCGGGGGAGGTGACGGGTTCGCCGGCGCGGTTTCAGCTGGGGTTAAGCACCCATGCGCCGGAGCAGGCCGAACGAGCGGTGGCGGCGGGGCCTGACTATGTGGCGATAGGGCCGATCTTCGCGACGCCGACCAAACCTGGACGTCCGGCTGTGACCCTGGAATATGTGCGCTGGGCTGCGGCCAACGTCCGGCTGCCGTGGTTTGCCATTGGCGGGATAAATCTGGGAAATCTCGAGGAGGTGCTGGCGGCGGGCGCGACTCGGATCTGTGTGGTCTCGGCGATATTGCGGTCACCGGGCGTGGCGGGGGCTTGTCAGGAGTTTCGCAAACGCCTAGGGTCCGGCCGCTAATTTTACCATCACGATTGCATGAGCGTATTGATTGTCGGTTCCACGGCCCTTGACTCGATTAAAACCCCGAAGGCGGAGAACCCGCGGTTGCTGGGAGGCTCGGCGAGTCATGCGGCGGTGGCAGCGAGCTTTTTTGGGCCGGTAAAGCTGGTGGGCGTGGTCGGCGAGGATTTCCCGAAGCGCTATGTGCAGCTCTATCGGAAGCACGGTATTGATCTGCACGGCCTGCAGGTGCAGGAGGGCAAGACCTTTCACTGGTCGGGCGAATACGAGGTCAACATGAACAACCGCCGGACGCTCCTGACGGAGCTGGGCGTGTTTGAAAAGTTTACTCCGCACCTGCCGGATCCCTACAAGGGCAGCCCGTTCGTGCTCCTGGCGAACATTGCGCCCGCGTTGCAACATCACGTGCTCGACCAGATGCGCCGCCCGAAATTTGTCGTGGCCGACACGATGGATCTGTGGCTGAACATCGCGCTCGACGATCTGGTGCGGCTGCTGAAGCGCGTGGACGCTTTTGTCCTGAACGACAGCGAGGCGCATCAGTTGACCAAGGAGGACAACGTGTTTGCCGCCCTGCGCAAGATTCACAAGCTCGGCCCGCGGTATGTGATTATCAAAAAAGGCTCGCACGGATCGGTGCTGTCCGGGCCGCAGGGCTACTTCCTTTGCCCGGCGTATCCATTGTCCAAGGTGGTAGATCCGACTGGAGCCGGTGATTCGTTTGTCGGAGGCATGGTTGGGTATCTGGCCAACGCCCGCGGCAATGTCGATCGCAACATTCGTCGCGCGATGATTTTCGGCAGCGTGGTGGCCAGCTTTTGCTGCGAGGGTTTTGGCGTGACCCGGACGACGCGGGTGAAGCCGGCCGAGATTGAAAAGCGAGTGCGGGAGTTGGAGGAGTTGGTGCGGTTTTAGCCGTGCCAAAGTGGTTGAAATTGTTGATCGCGATCCTTCTGCTCCCGTTTTGTTGGGGGGCGGTGGGTGCGTTGTTTCGGGTCGTGCGCGCAACGGGGGCGGTCGAGATGTTCTGGGTGCCGTTCGTGGGCGGGGCTGCGTGTTGGCTCGCGGTTTTCCTGCTCCTGCCCAAGCCGATGTTGATCTATGTTTTCGGCCATGAGCTGACCCATGCGTTGTGGACCTGGTTGTTTGGCGGCCGGGTGAAGCGCTTCAAGTTTTCATCCAAGGGCGGGCACGTCGTGGTGACCCGCAGCAACTTCCTGGTCGTGCTCGCTCCCTATTTTTTTCCACTCTACGCAATCCTGGTGGTCGCGGCCTTCGGCCTGGGGCATTTGTTGTTCGGATGGCATCACTACCGGGTCTGGTTTTACCTTTTGCTGGGAGCGGCCTATGGGTTTCATCTGACTTTGACCTGGCACATTCTGCAAACCCAGCAGTCGGACATCACCAGTCAGGGTTACCTGTTTTCCGGTGTGGTGGTGTTTCTCGGCAACATCATCGTCCTGCTGGTGGGCTTGCCGTTGCTGACGGCGCAGGTTGGCCTCGTCACCGTTTTTTCCTGGTGGCTGCAGTCAACGGCGGCGCTGTTGCAGCTGGCCAGCCGGACCTTTTGAGCCGGGGCGGAGCTTGCGGGAGGCGGTTCGTCCATGCGAGGCTGGCCGGCGTAATATGCGTGTTTCGACCCGTTTTTGTTGTTGGCTCCTTGGTGTGGTGATTTCCGGCAGTGGGCTCGGGGGTTTTGCCCGTGCCGTGGCCGATGAGGCGGCTGACCGGCTGACCCTGGCGGTGGATGCGCTGACACGGCTTGAGGGCATCGATCTGCAATCGAACCCCGCGATGAAGGAGCGAATTCTGCAGGTGCTGGCGCGGACGCGGGGCACGGCCAATTTTGTCCGGCTGGTTCGGCATTTTTCCCTGAGGGATCAGGAGGCGGGATTGCTGGAGGTGGCGGCGGCGTTGCCGCGCGACGAGCAGGGCGTGGAAGCGCTCCGGCTGGTCCTGAATTCCGGACGAACCGACGCCCTCGTGCTGGCACTGGCGCGGCGAGACGGGCCGGCACGTTCGCTGGTCGAGGCGTTGGGGAACAGCGGGCATCGCGAGGCCGCCAGGATGCTGCTTCCGATGGTGACGAACGCGAGTGCGACTGCTGCCTCGCGCGAGCTGTCGGAGCAGGTGATTCATTCGCTGGTGCGCAGCCAGGAAGGCGCGCGGGAATTGCTCGCCCTGGCCAAGGCAAATCGGTTGCCCGATGCGTTGCGCGGGGTTGCGCTGGACGAACTGGCGCAAGTTCGCTGGGAGAGCATCAAGGCGGGCGCCGTGGCGGCGCGGGGCGTTGTCGCGACCAAGTGGCCGCCGGTGGCGCAAATGGTGGAGATGGCCGGCGACGCCGGGCGTGGACGGGACATTTTTTTCCGGGCGAGTCCGGGTTGTTTTAACTGCCATGTCGTCCGGGGGCAGGGCACGGATCTGGGACCGAATCTGTCGGAGATCGGGAGCAAACTGGCGAAAGATGCGCTGTTTCAGTCGATCCTTGAGCCGAGCGCGGGCATCTCATTTGGTTATGAGGCCTTCACCTTGACGCTCAAGGATGGCGACGAGGTCTACGGTTTGATCGCGAGCGAGACGCCGACGGAAATCGCCGTCAAATCGGTGGGTGGCGTGGTGGCTCGTTACCGCAAGTCGGAGATTGTGTCGCGGCAGAAATCGGTCCTGTCGATCATGCCTGCCGGATTAGAGACAGGTCTGAGTCCGCAGCAACTGGTCGACCTGGTTGAATTCCTCGCGGCCTTGAAGAAGGCGGAGTAAGCGTGAGGTTAATTGTGCCTGGGGCCCGGGTGGTCCGGGCCGTCTGGCTGGAGCGTGAACCGACGAGTTCCTCGAGGGTGCCGACGATGGACTTGAGGGTGCCGGCCTGGTTGCGGAGTTCGCTGGCGGCGGCGGCGTTTTCCTCGGAGCTGGCGGCGTTGCGCTGGGTAATCTCGTCAATTTGACTGACCGCGGAAGCGAGTTGATTGAGGCCTTCGCTTTGCTCAGCGGTGGCGGTGGCGATGCCGTCGATCAGCCCGTCGAGCTCACGGGAACGTTCCACGATTTGCGTCAGGGCCCCGGCCACTTTGGCGTTGAGATCCACGCCGCGACGGCTGGATTCAATGGAAACACCAATGCGCTCCGCGGTTTCCCGCGCGGCGATCGTGGCGCGCAGGGCAAGGTTCCGCACTTCATCGGCGACCACGGCAAAGCCCATGCCGGCTTCGCCGGCGCGCGCGGCTTCAACCGCCGCGTTCAGCGCGAGAATGTTGGTCTGGAAGGCAATCTCGTCGATGGTCTTGATGATCTGATGAATGTTGTCGCTGGCCCCCTTGATGGCGGTCATGGCCTTGCTGAGCTCCGTCATGTCGGTGGAGCCGGCTTCCGCGGCGGTTCGGGTCTGGCTGGCGGAGGCGCGGGCGGCGGCGGCATTGGCCGCGTTCGTTTTGGTGCGACTGGCCATTTCCTCCAGCGATGCGCTGGTTTCCTCCAGCGATGCGGCCTGGGTGCTGGCGTCTTCCGCCACCGCCTGGGCGGCGTTGGTAATGTGGCCCGCCGACGTGGAGGTGTCCTCGGCGGCGGCGGCGAGTTGGACGCAGACGCGGGCGAACGGCTTGGGGATGCTGCGGACCACGAGGACGGTCAACACCAGGAGGAGGAGCGCGCAGGCGCCGACGGCGACGGTCAGTCCGCGATGGAACGAGACGCGGGCGAGTTCGCTTCGGGCGGTGACGTCCTTGCCGAACTGTTCGATGACGTCACTGACGCTTTCCATGCGGGTTTCGAGATCTGAAAATGCGGTCATGAAGCCCGCGAACGATCGTTCGGCGGCGGCCGGTTCGCGGCTGGCGTCCGCGACGATCTGTCGGGCGCTGGCGAGATAGTCTTCGAGCGGCTTTTCCACGCTCTGGAGGGCCGTGGCGATTCGGCTGTTGAGCTGAAGCTCCCGGTTGCCGAAGAGGGCTTCCTTGAATCGTTTGGTGTGCTCTTCCAAATCAACACCGGCATTGGTCAAACCCTCGGCGTCGCGATGATCCGCGGCCCGCAAGGCGGCCAGCACATCGCTGCGCAGAGCGTCGTGCATCATGTCGGCTTCCATGTGGTTTCGCATGGCCTCGTTGGCCACCGACACCCTGGCCGTATCCTGGGTCACGCTGGTGAACTGGCGGTTGGCCCAGCCGCCGACCCCCAACAGCAAGGTCAGGGCAAGGATCGTAAGGCTCGAGACCTTGGTTGAAACGTTCCATTTCATAGTTGATTGACTTGTGACAAGGCCGCCGCCTTGTCTCCCCTGTAGGCCGTCTATCGGCGGAAGCGCGGGATCGATAAGGACGAAGTGGTACGGACGGAGAAAATCCGACAAGCAAGGCGCCTCGTGGCGGTGTGGTCATGGGGGCCTCCGGCGGGCGGCGGAGCGCCCGCCCCTGGAGGTAGGACTTTTTTGGTCCGGAGCGCGGATTTTTAGTCCGCAGCGGTTGGCGAGGGCGACGCGGCTTGAAGGTTCCAACGCGAGCGGCCGATTCCACCCGCTGCGGACTTGGAAGTCCGCGCTCCGTCTGCCCTGCCTGGCATGTTTGCCGCAACGTATTTGCGGTCCGAACTCAGCATGAAATATGAAATATACGGGCTAGTCCCGCCACTGCGGGTAGACCTGTTCGTTCAGCTGGCCGCGCTGGATGAGGTCGTGCAAGTCCCGATGGATGGTCCGCCGGGAGACCCGAAACTGCCTGGCCAGATGCGTGATGTTGGGCTTCTCGCCGCTGCCCCGCAGCAGTCGCAGCAGCTGGCTTTGACGCGCCAGTCGCTCCGTGAAACGTCGCTCGGGATCGTTGCTCTCGATCTTTTCTGCGCGCTCCAGGGATTGCAGGGAGCGGACGGTTTCCTCCAGGCCGCATTCGTCGAGCGCTTGCCGGACGGTGTCGCGCAGCCGGGTGAGGTCGACAGGTTTTTCGATGACAAAATGCGCGGAGCGCGAGCCCTGCAGCGCCCGGAGTTTCTCGTCAATTCCCAGTGTGCCCGAAACCATGATGATGGGCACGTGCGCGGCCCGGTCCTTGAGGCGGGGCAGGAAGTCGACGCCGAGTTCGCCGTGGCCGAGAACATGATCGAGGAGAATGACGTCGGGGATCTCCTTCTCCAACTGTTCGAGCGCCGCCGTGCCACTGGCGACGCAGGTCAGGCGGTAGCCGCGCAGCGCCTTGGCGTAGAGCCGAATCTGGGCGGGGTCATCCTCGATCACGAGGATCTCTGCGATGATGGGTTCGTTCATGATCCAGGACTAGGTAGGCTCTTGAGGGATGAGCGGGACGAAAACCAGAAAGCGGGCGCCGCCGCCGGCGGGCGATTGGACGGCAAGGCCCAGCCCGTCCTGCTCGGCGGCCGCATACACCGTGGAAAGGCCGAGACCGGTTCCGCGCTCGACGCCGCGATGTTTGGTGGTGAAAAAGGGTTCGAAGATGCGGCCTTGAATCTCGGGCGGAATGCCCGGCCCGGAGTCCGTCACGCTCAGCTCGTGAAAGGCGGCAGCCGGTCGAGGACTGAGCACCAGCGCGTCGGGCAGGGAGGGACATCGACGCGCGGCGATGCGCAGGTCTCCGCTTCCGCCCATCGCCTCCGCGGCGTTGACGATCAGGTTCAAAAGGATCTGCTCCAGCCGTCCGCGCGAGCCGCCGGCCGGCGGCAGGTCGTGATCCAGTTCGAGGGTGAGGGTGATGCCACCGAGGAATTGTTTGCTCAGAAGGCCCACCGTGTCCTCGACCAGTTCCGGCACGGCAAACGGTCGCGTGTCGTCCGGATCCGCACGGCTGTAGCCCAGCATGGAGCGGATGAGTTTTTTTCCCTGCTGCACGGCCTGTTCGATCTCGGCGGTGTTTTCGACGATGTCGGCCCGGTCCGGCGCGGCTTCCGCCGTGAGCTGGTTCGACATGCGAATGACCGAAAGGAGGTTGTTGAAATCGTGGGCCACGCCGGCCGCCAAAGTCCCCAGCGCCTTCATCTTTTGGGCGTGCACCGCTTCCGATTGGATCCGGACAATCTGCCGTCGCTGTTCCTCGGCGCGTTGATCCAGCTCCAAATAGGTGGCCAGCAAGCGGGCCTGGCGGTGTCGGATGAAGACCGTGCACGCGATGGCCATCAGCACTCCGAACGCAAGCGCCCCCAGCAGCCGCGGCAACGCGGGGGCGGACGACAGGCTGGTCGGATTGGTTGGTGGGGCGGGAGGGGACGCTGCAGTCCAGTCGAGGCCGAGGGGCCGGAGCTTTTCCTGCAAGCGTGCCAGGTCCCAGAGCTGAACCACATCCTGGGAAGTGGCAACGGCCAGGAGTCGATCGCCTGGACCGAGGGCGAGAGAAGTCACGACCTGCGGGTCGGGTGACGTCAGGCTCATCACCAATCGCCCGTCGTCAGGACGAATCAGGTCCACCTGGTTCATTTCCTTCACTGTGGCCAGCATCGCGGAGTCGCTGGAAAACACGGCGAGATTTGGCAGATCGCTGGCGCTGGCGGTGGAGATTTCCCGAAGCAGGCGCCACGTGCCCGGCTCGTAAATGCGGTAGGCGCTCGAGCCGGCAGCGACGAGAAATCTTCCCTCGGGGCTGAAATAGGCCGAGCTATTGCCGTCCCGAAATTCATGGACAATCGCGCCAGTGGCGGCGTCCCAGACCCGGGTGCCGCGGCCGTGGAACGTGCCGGTGACCACCCAGCGGCCGTCCGGGCTGAACGCG
Source organism: Limisphaerales bacterium (assembly GCA_044230345.1). GTDB lineage: Bacteria > Verrucomicrobiota > Verrucomicrobiia > Limisphaerales > JADJPG01 > JBGARF01. Next base: position 55,533 of record JBGARF010000044.1, on the reverse strand, counting down.
GACAGTTTGGGCAGGATGGCATTGGTCAAGCGGAGCGTTTCGATTCGCGTCTCCAGGTCAAAGATCGCGGCGGCGTTCAAACTCACCGGCAGGACGAGTTTGCGTCGATCGAGGCTGAGGGCGGCGGGCTCCAGGTAGGTGACATTGGTGAGGGGCACAAGTTGGCGCGGGCCGGTGCGGAACGAGACGAGGTTGGTCCCGTTCGTTGGATCCGAAGTGTCGATCGGCCAGAAGGCGATCCGCCCGGTGCTGGTGGTGAGGAGATTCGAGCCGCCCTGGACAAAATGGGCCGTGCGCGCCTGATTCACCGGCAGGAAATGAGCCCGGCGTCCCGATGGCATTTCGAACACCCACACGCCGTCGCCCTTGGTGGCCGCGAGCCAGCGGCCGTCCGGGCTGAAGTCCGTGTGCCAAACCGAAGGCGCCAGTCCGCTGACGCAATTCAGGACGGACAAGCCTTCCGGCGCCGAGACCTGCCAGACCTTCCATCCCGCCTGGCTGTAGAAGGCGACGCGCCGTCCGTCGGAACTCGGTTGAACAGCGAATCCCTGCGACGTGTTCAGGAGCATTCGGCCGCTGTGCGGATTCCAAACCTTGGTCGTGCCGTCATAGGATACGGAGTAGAGGACGTCGCCCGATGGGCTGAAGAAGATGTGATTGACGTGATTTTGGTGGGCGGGCAGGCGGCGGGAACGTTTGGTCACTCGATTCCAGATCGAGACTTCGCCGGTTCCGTCTCCAGCCGCGACCAATTCCCCGGACCAAGCCAGGGCGTTGGGGGTGCGTTCGGTGGTCAGCGAATCGATCCGCGTCGCCCGCGCCCAGTCCCAAATCTCGACGGACGAGCCTCGAGCCATGGCCAGCTGGGTTCCGGCCGGGTTGAAGACGGCACGGGCCAGCCCCCGGCCGGGGTGGAAGCGGGCGAGTTCGAGCCCGGAAGCGGCGGCCAGAATGCGAACGCCGGAGGTTTCAGCGCTGGCCACGAGCTGACTGCCATCGGCGTTGAAGTCGACCCAGGCGACGTCGGTGTGCGAGTGCAGGTTGGTGCGACCAACGAGATCCCAGATCACCAGCGTCCGATTCTGGTGGAGCAGGGCCAGTCGTTGGCTGTTGGGGGCGAAGCGGGCGAACACGACCGGCCCGTTCGTGGAGGACAGGCGGTAGGCATCGGCCAGATTGGCAATGCGCCGGACCCGGACTGTGCCAGAGCGGGTGCCGTCGGTATCGACGAACCATTCCAGGCGTGCATCGACGGTGGAGTAGCCTGGCCAGGGGGCGTGGCTCCAGGCGACTTCGGTGGGCTCGAGATCGAACAGGGCGAGGTGTGCGATGGCTTCATTGCGCAGCTCGAGGGAGGGCCGAATGGCTGCGGCCGTGGCGATGGCTTTGAGGCCGGCGGCCTTTCGGCCGAGCAATCCGCTGAGGCGCCCGGCGCGCGCCTGCGCGTGGTAGGAGTTCCACAGCTCGTCGAGAGCTCGCTGATTGGCATCGTGGGTCAGTTGCACCTGCCGGCCGGCGCGCACCGCGGCGATGGCGGCGGCAACGGCCAGCCCGATGGTGATCAATACCACGGCGACCCCCGCCGTGTTCATCCGCGACAAACTTCGCCGAATTCCATCCCGTCGTTCGCGCAGGGCGAACTCAGCCTCGGACGATGACGGCGGCGTGAGCGGCATGGGACATTGATCGGTGCGAACGGCGACGGCGACAGTCTATGGTTCCCGACGTGGTGACGGCAATCTTCGGAAGTTTCATGGGTGTCGATCCACAGGCAGTGTGCTGGAACTGCGCCCGGGCCGCACAGTGCGAGTCGCGCACACCTGGTGCCGGGGGTCAGCAACGGCGCCGCTGAACGCGGGCCGGTTGGGCTTACTCTGTTGTTAGCGCGACCAGAAACGGCGCGCTCGACTTTTGGTCGGAAACAAAGTCGAGACCGGACAGAGTGGTCTCGGGGAAGGGGTTTTCGACGGTGAGCATGAACAGGCGCAATTTCATCTTTGCAGCCCGTGATGTGGCGTTGTCCCCGGTCCAGACGACGGGCGCGGTGGTTTTGCTCTGGTCCGTGCGGCCCCACCAAGGGCCCAAGTCGCGATGCAGGCGAAGCTCGCGCTCGAACTGGCGGCCGTCGGCGAAGTGCAGAACGTAGCGGCCGATCTTCGATCCGATGGAGCCGTCGCTGGTGGCCGCGTGGAGAAAGTGCAGGCGCTGACAGGTTCGGCCGACGATGAGGTTGGTGATTCGCTGGGGAAACCAGCCCTGCATTTCGGGGGCCGAGGTTGCCAGTTGCACGACCCCGCGAAGGTCGAACGTCACGCCGCCGAGGGTGGCGGGTCCGGTGGGTAAGGCGGCAAGATCATTGTCCAGATTCTCCAGCAGGCGCGGCGGCAGCCAGGCGACGTCGAGCCAGCCGTTGTAGTAAGGAGTCAGATCAATTGCGTTCGGTGGAGTCTCCGGGCGCCGGGCCGGCCAAAGATGGCGCGGCATCTGATGGGGGGCGACCCGGTTGGTGGCGGGGCTTGCGGGCTGGCGTTCGGCGGCGAGGCGTTCGCTCCAGTATGCCTCGGCGTGGGTTTGCATGTGTCCGCGCCCGCGGTCGTCGCCTGCGTCTGCATACGCACCACGCTGCCAGGGAAACGATTCCCGCAGACGGATCTGTCCATCGGTCCCGCAAGAGGCCAGCCGTCGGCCGTCCGGGCTGAACGCGATGGAGGGCCAGACCCCTTCGCGCCCGGGCATGGACACCAGTTCGCGTCCGATTTCCGGTTCCCAGACTTCGACGGATGGGTAGCCCAGCGATGTCAATGCCTCGGTGCTCGCCGTGAACAGGCGCTTTCCGTCCGGGCTGAAGGCGAGGCTGTGAATGCGCGTTCGTCCGGTGAGCGTGCGCAACAAGGCTCCGGTTTGCGGGTGCCAGAATCTGAGCGTTTTGTCGGTCCCGCCGGTGACCACCCACCGCCCGTCCGGGCTGAACGCGACGGCGGTGACGGAACCCTGATGACCTTTCAATTCCAGTTCGGTGTGTCCGGTGGCTGCATCCCACAAACGGGCGGTTTGGTCCGCGGCGGCGGTCGCCACGCGGCTGCCGTCCGGACTGAAGCACACGTCATGCAGCGGGGCTTGGTGTCCCCGCAACGTTGCGAGCACGCGTCCGTCGTCGGCCGACCACAGCTTGGCCGTTTGGTCCCAAGACGCGGTCGCGGCGCGAAGTCCGTCGGGACTGAAGGTGACTCGTTGCACGCCGCGCGTGTGGCCGGACAAGGTCGAGAGCTCCTGGCCGCTGGCGGCGTCCCAGAGCTTCGCGGTCCGGTCGTAGGATCCGGTCAATACGCGTCGTCCGTCCGGACTGAGCTGGGCGCTATTGACCACGCCGCGGTGGCCAAGCAACTGCAGTTGCGGCTCGCCGGTATCCGCGTTCAACACTCGCGCCTGCAGATCAAATTGTGCGGTGACCAGGCGGCGACCATCGCGACTGAAGGCGACCTGCTGCCCCCAATCCGAGGAGGCAAACGACTCGCGCCCGCTACGGACGCTCCAAACCCGCACGACCCCATCATCCGCCGCGCTGGCGACCAGTCGTCCATCCGGGCTGAACGCGGAGAGACCGACAAAGGCACCGTGCCCGCGCAGCACGAAGGGTTCTCCTCCGGCCAGGCTCCAAACCCGCGCCACGCGATCGCCGCCGCTGGTGACGTAGTAACGGCCATCGGCGGTGAACTGGATGTTGTAAGCCCGCTCGGTTGGGCTGCTGACTTCGTCGCCCGATTGAATGTTCCAGAGGCGGATGGTGCCGTTGTTGCAATAGGCGCCCACGGTTTGTGCATCCGGGCTGATGATGGCGTAGCGGGGCGTGATGCCGCGGCCGAGCTTGGAGAAGCGATGCCGTCCGGTCGCCGCGTCCCAGACCCGCAACGTGCCGTCTCCGTGAATGCTGGCCATCGAACGTCCGTCGCCGCTCAGCCACGCCCAACGTCCGACCCATTGTTCGACTGGCGCCTGCAAGCGTTCGAGCTCGCGGCCGGTGCGCGCGTCCCAGACGCGTCCGACCTCCGTGCCGGCGACATGACGAAAATCCTGGTTCACGGCCACGATGCGCGAGCCGTCGGGACTGAAGAAACATTCGCCCACCGAGCCTTGGGATGCGCCTTCCAAGGAATAAAGTCGTTGGCCCGTTTCGGCGTTCCACACGGAAGCCACTGCGCCGCGCCCGGCGGTCAGCACCTGCGGGGTAACCGGGCTGAGATTAAGGAATTGAATGCCGTCGTCGGGCAGCGCCAGCCGCTGTTGCCGGCCGGCTGCATCCCAGGCGCGCACGCGTCCGTCCTCCGCCGCGATCCAAAGCACGTTGGTGTGCGCCGCCCAACGGACCCAGCGCACGGGAGCCGGGATGTTGGTAAATGAATGCACGCAGGCGCCGCTGCGGAGATCCCACAGTTTCGCGCTGCCTCCCTGATCGCAGGTGGCCAACAACGCGTTGTCGGTCGAGAAGGCCATCTGCCACATCGCGCCGTGTCCGGTTTGAAACGTGCGGGCCGCGGAATGACAGAGCATCAGCAGCCGACCCCATTCCCAGTGGCGAAATCGTTCCGGACAACCGAGCAACAACTCCAGGGCGCGTTCGGTCTGTCCGTCGTCGATGAACTTTCCGGCGACGCCGATGGTGCTGAAGTAGTTCTCCTGTTCGGCGGTTTCCCGGGCGATCTCCGCCTGATGTCGCAACTCGCGCTGGGCCTGCTCGGCGGCTCGCACGCGGAGCCATTGCCAGGTGCTGAGCGTGACTCCGGCGACGAGCAGAAGCGCTATCGATGCCAGCGCGGCCACCGTCGCCCGGTGTCGTCGCACCCATTTGGCGACGGCGTCGCGCGTGCTGGGCGGTCGGGCGAGAATGGGCTCGTCGTTCAGATGTCGCTGGACGTCGAGCGCGAGAATGTTGGCGGTCTCATAGCGACGCGTCCGGTCTTTGGCCAGGGCTTTGAGCACGATCCAGTCGAGATCTCCGCGCACTAGCGACACCAGCCTGGGTGGATCCATCTGGCGACGGCGTGCGACCTCGGCCAGCTCCGCTGGCGTCAGGGTGTGCAACTGGGTCGATGGCCGGACGGGCTCGGTCTCGCGAATCGCCCGACGCATGGCGTCGATCCCCGACTTCATCAGCGTCTCCGAATCGAACGGCGTCCGGCCGGTGAGCAGTTCGTAAAGCAGGACGCCAAGGGCATAGATGTCGCTGCGAGTGTCGATGTCCGCGGCATTAAAATCGGCCTGCTCCGGGCTCATGTAGGCTGGAGTGCCAAGAAACATTTCGAAGCGGGTGAAGAGCGTCTTGTCCGTCAGTTGTTGGTTGCTGGTGGCCTTGGCGATGCCGAAATCGATGATCTTGGGCAAGGGTATGCCGTCCTGGGCCGTGACCAGGATGTTGGAGGGCTTGAGATCGCGGTGGATGATGCCCTTTTGGTGCGCGTGCTGGACCGCGTGACAAACTTGGGCGAAGAGCTGAAGCCGGTCCGGCGTGGTCAGGTTGTGTTGGTCGCAATACTCGGTGATGCGCACCCCGCGCACGAGTTCCATCACAAAGAATGGCCGCCCGGTGGAGGTGGCGCCCCCGTCCAGCACGCGGGCGATGTTCGGGTGCTCCATCATGGCGAGCGCCTGGCGTTCGGCTTCAAACCGCGCGATGACGGAGCGCGTGTCCATCCCCAGCTTGATGATCTTTAACGCCACTCGCCGGCGAACGGGTTCCTCCTGTTCGGCGAGGTAAACCACGCCGCAACCGCCTTCGCCCAGTTTTTGCAGCAGGCGGTAGCGGCCGATGCGGTCACCTTCCCGCTCGGAGACGCAGGCCGCCGCAGAGAGCCCCGGCCGTTGCGAATCACCCAGGAATCCGCCGACGGTCTCGTGGGCGGCCAGCAACTCTTCGACCTCCTGACGCAAGGAGGCATGGCCCGCGCAGGCGTCGTCAAGAAAGGCACGACGCTGCGCCGGGTCACTGATTTCCAGCGCGGCGTCGAAGATCCCGCGCAGGGACGGATTGCTTCCAGCCATATCGATTAATGCGAAATCCGCTGGCGAAACCGGCCAACAAAATGGCGCGGCCCGATTCTCCGCAGGTCCAGCCGCAGCTTGCGGTCCGCGACAGGCGTTTCGAGCCCGTCCGCTGATCGGCGACCGTCGGATTCAGCCGGTTATAGCGGGCTCTGATTTTCCATCCGTCGGATCTCCCGGTAAAGCCAGGCTCGAGCGAAGCTCCAGTGTCGGCGGGCGGTGCGTTCGGACAGATCCAGGGCCTGGGCCGCTTCGTCGTTGGTCATGCCCGCGAAAAACCGCAGCTTGATGAACTCGGCTGAATCCGGGTCCTCCCGGGAAAGCTTGGTCAGCGCTTCGTCGACCAGCAGCAGGGTGTCGTTGTCGGCGGCGGTGGCGATTTCCAGATCGTCCAGCTTGACCCTTTCGGCGCCGGCGCCGCGTTTGAGTGATTTTTTCTGGCGGGCGCGGTCGATGAGAATCCTCCGCATGGCTTCCGCGGCGGCCGCGAAAAAGTGACCGCGGCCGGCGAATTGGGGGGAATCCCCGCCCACCAGTCGGAGCCAGGCCTCGTGCACGAGGGCGGTGGGCTGCAAGGTGTGCCCGGATGCTTCGCCTGCCATGCGGTGGGCCGCGAGCTTGCGGAGCTCATCGTAGACCAGCGGCAGCAGGTCGCCGGCGGCCTGGGCGTCGCCCTGGCCGATGGCATTCAGCAGTCGCGTGGCTTCGTTCATTGCGGCCGCGAGGATACCCAAACGCTGTTCATTGGCCACGCGAAAGCGGCCGGGGAAACAGGCGCAGGCCTCGCCTGTGTTTCTGATTGCGGGAGGACCGGTTTGAACTACCCTCCCGACTCGTCATGCAACGGATTGCTCCGGCCGAATGGACATTGACGAGGGCTCGCTGGAATGGCCGATCCGCCCCGGCGGGTGAGGAAAGGACATCATCATGAACTCAGGTCGCGTCTTCGACCGGTTGGGCGACGTCGCCGCCATGTTTCGGGGTGCCCGCGTTCGGCTCGCCCGCAGTTCCCACGCGTTGCGGAAAATCCTGGACCAGGTGCCTTTGTCCGAAGAGGCGAGACAGAAAGCCCTCCGGCACTATTTCGACGCGCTGGGTCATTCCGCTCGCCTGGGGCCCGAGCAGGTGGTTCACGTGGTTCGAGAGTTTGATCCAAACTTCGATGCGGTGGTCGTGGCCGATACCGCACCGTTGCGAAAGGCCCGGTCAACCCTCGAGGCTGCTTGCACCGTCACCCCGGAAACCCTGGAAGCCATGCTCCGACTCTGTCGCCTGGCGGGACAGAAGACGGCCTACCGGAAGGTTCTGCAACGGCAGGGAAGTTTTCTGGCTCAAGCCGGCGACACCAACCTCCTGCTGGCCCACCTATTCAAGCGACAGCAAGATGGAACACTGGCGCCGGAAGAGTTGCACGCCACCATCCAGACCTATCTGGAGCGACACCGTTTCGACGAGCACGCGCCTTGGAACCGTTTCTTTGCCAGCCTCCCCGAAAGCATGCTCCCGCGGCTGCATCAGGTCTTTTCCGTGCTCGGTCGCCCGCACGAGGCCGCGGCCCTCGCGGAAGCGGCCGGGGAATTGCGCAGTGCAGTTACTTACTTGTCAGCTGTGCCGGGAAAGTCAGCGGCGGTGCGAGCTCTGGAAATAGCGGAAAAGCTGTCGGACGCCAACGCCGTCACCGTCGCGCATCGAAGGCTCGCCGAGTGTCTGTGGGAACAGAATCGCTTTGCGGACGCAGCGCCGCATTTCAAGCAAGCGGGCCAGATGGATCGGACGAGCGATTGTCACCGTCGACACGGTGACTTTGCCGCGGCGATTGCGGCGCGCCCGGACATCTCCAGCGATTGGTTGACGGAAGTGCGGGACGAAGCCGGGCACGCCGTTCGACGTCTGCTGACGGCGAGGCAGTTCGCCGACGCGGCGCTTCTGCTTGGCTCGGTGGAGAACGCTTGCCGCGCGAGGTCTGATGAATCTGCTCTCGCAGCGGAGGCCGATCGGATCCGGCAACTTCTCACTGAAGTCGTCAAGACCGGGCGCGCGGCGTTTGAGGCCGAAACGCGCTCGACTCAAGCGCAGCCGGGCGCCGAAGTTTTCAAACGCTGGAGTCAGTTTGAGGAAGCCGCGGGGAATCTGCTCGAAGCCGGTTTGCAGGCCGAATTGGCGCAGGACTATTTCGGCGCGTCGCTGCTCTTCGAGCGGGCGGGAGCGTTTGGTCAGGCGTTGTCCGCGTTGGGCAAGGCGGCGCAAGGAGACGAACCGAAACGGCGCGCGGAGTTGCTCGAACAAGGAGGTGACTTCTTCATGGCCGGCCTGCTTTACGAGCGCCTTGGGACCGTGGACAAAGCCGTGGCCATGTTCGAAGCCTCCGGGGAATTTGCCCGTGCCGCCGACCTGCGCCGAAAGCAAATTGGCGACGCCGAAGTCGTGTTTGACGATCGGTGGCTTGACCTTCTCGCCAAGGCTCAACGCGCCGACTCGTTGGCGGAACTCTGCCTCGCGCAGGCCCGCACACCGGGACGGACCGCGGCCGATCGTTCCCGGTTGTTTCGCCGGATCAAGCAGACGATTGAGCGCGGATGGGTGTCGACCAGGTGGATGGATCAAGTCGCTGCGGAACTTCCGTCGACCGAGATGGCCCAGCGGGAACGTTTTGATCGACGGGCGCGGGAATGGGCCGCGGCGGCGGAGCGATTCGTCACGGAAACGTATCTGGATTGTTTTGGGATGGATCTGGGCACCAGCAACAGCGCGGTCGCCCTGTTTAACAAAAGGACCCGCCAGGCTGAAATCGTCGAGTGGCGCGGCCGCCCGACGTTTCCGTCCGTGTTTGCGGTCGATCAGTCCGGTCGCGAGCTCGCGGGTATTCCCGAGGCGGAGCTCGTCGGGAAATCTCCGCGGGCCATCGTGACCAATGCCAAGCGGGCGATGGGATCCAACAATCGGTTCAAAGCGGATGGCAAGTTGATCCGGGCTGAGGAGGTTTCCGCCCGCCTCATCGATCATGCCCGCGCCATCGGGCGGGAGTATCTCCGGAGCCGGATGGCCGAAAAGATCTTAGCCTTGGCCTCCCAGGAACTGGGCACGCGGCCGGCCGAGGACTGGGTTGCGGCGTGTCTCGGTGAATCTTCGCAGCGGTTTCCGTTGACTCAGGCGGTCATCACGGTCCCGGCTTATTTCAACGATGCGCAGAAGCAGGCGACTCGCGACGCGGCGACTTTGGCGGGTGTTGGGATCAAACGACTGATCCACGAACCGACTGCCGCGTGCCTGGCGCAACGGATTGGCAACGTCGAGGAGGAAACGATCCTAGTGGTGGATCTGGGAGCCGGAACCCTGGACCTGTCCTTGCTGAAGGTTGCCGGCGGTGTTTTCGAAGTGGAGGAGATCGAGGGCGACAACGCACTGGGCGGGTCGGATCTCGATGAGCGGCTGTTCGCGTATTTCGTCGAGAAGCTAAAGGGCGAGCCCGGTCACGAAACGATCCACCAGGGGCTGGCGGGCCGGCGCCTGCGCCAGGCGTGTGAGGAACTGAAAATCGAGCTGTCGTCGCATACAAGCTGGACGGTAAAGCTGCCGCATCTGGTGGGGACCCGAACGGTCGAACTGGCGTTGGAGCGCGCCGTGCTCGAACGGCTGGCTGCGCCCTGGCTGCAGCGCATTCAGAACGCGTGCCGCCGGATCAAATGTCGTGCCGGGCGGGTGTTGCTCATTGGCGGAGGCGCGCTGATGCCGTGCGTCCGACGGTGCGTCAAGGAGGTGTTCGGTGTGGAACCTGGTGCGGGCAAGGATCCCTTGACCGCCGTGGCGCGGGGCGCGGTGATTCAAGCCGCGATTTTGGCCGGCGAGGTCAAGGACCTCTTGGTTCTGGATGCGGTGCCGTTCAGTCTGGGGATCAAGTCTCGAGATCGCGACGGCAACACCAAGTTTGACCCCTTGATTGGCAAGCATACGACCATCCCCACCAAGGCCTGTCGCACCTATTCGACGATGACGGACAATCAACCGAACGTCCACATCGAGGTCTTTCAGGGCGAGAACCCGGCTCCAGAAGACAACTTTAAAATCGGACAGTTTGTGCTGGCGGGGATTCCGCCGGCCAAGGCGGGGGTTCCGGAGATTGAAGTGACCTTCGATATCGACGCAAATTGTCTCCTGCGCGTCTCGGCCGTCGACCAAGCCACGCGCGGTGAGCGCAAGATTGAGATCGCCGATTCCCACTTGCTGGCGCCGGCCCAGGTTGCGTCGTTGCAACAGAATTTTCGAGCCGCCCGGATCCACCAGGAGCGCATTGATCAGCTCCAAAAGGCGGCGGAGGAAATTGCCTCGATCTCTCGTCTCCCGAAGCGCGGAGATATTCCCAGGCTCCAGCGCACCTTCGGAGAACTCTTGCGGCACTATGAAACGAACATGACTTGGTACGCGCCCGCGCGCTCGGACAACGAGATCATGCTCGAAATCTACCGGGATCGGACGGCCGTCGAATCCAAGGCCCGGCTCGCCCTCGATCGTTGGGACACTCTGCGGCCGAGCGCCGAAACGTGGTTGGCCCGCCTGGCCGCATTGAATGCGCGCTCGGACCAGGGTGCCTCCGCGCTGGAAGCCCTGCGAAATGAAGGTGACAGCCTCGTGCAACGGCTTCGCGAGGGCGCGCAGGCCATTTCCGAGGTTGAGGGAATCCTTCGAAAATGGGTCAACACCCTGCACGGGCTTCCGGTGAATCCCGAGGGAAACCCGGAGGACCTTGCCCGCCATTTTCTGCGCCTGTCGCGATACGAGGAGGCCGCGGCTCACATTCGCAGAATGGGAACGGCCACGACGCGCAGCCAGGTCGAGCTGGGGCTGGAAATCCTCGCCCGCCAACGCCGGCGCCAGGACTACCATCAGCTCTTCATCGAGCACGATGGACTGCTCAACGCGACCAAACCGGACTTCGTTCGGTTGAACGAATCTGTCCGGACCTTTGCCTCGTCCGTGGTGTGGATCCAGCAGCAATCCGGCAACGGCAGCGGATTTGCCGTGGGCCCTGACGAGATCGCCACCAACCGGCACGTTGTCACGGATCCGGTCACCGGCAAGGTGGCGGCGCCGGGCGAATTGCGCGTCGTTTCCAGGCACGGCCTCCGGCGGGTTGCGTCGATCCATTTGCCAGGGACTGGCGGTGATGATGTGGCCATTTTGACTTTGGCGGACGGTGCGGAACTGCGGCCGCTCAGACTTGGCTTCTCTGAACTGGTGGAGGTGGGTGAGCGAATCATGACCCTGGGCTTTCCGGCGCCCGGCGCGGGAGGCTTCGAGGAAAACCTCTATTGCAACGCGGGATTGGTGAATCGGATTCGGCCGAGCGAAACCTGCTCGGAGCGCGTGCTCGAAATAAGCGTGGAATTGCAAGGGGGCATCAGTGGAGCCCCGGTCCTGAACGAGCTCGGCGAAGTTGTGGGGTTGGTCACCTTCGTGCAGATGCGGGCGCAGGCCCTGCAAAGCGGACAGATGCATTTGGAAAGGTCGTTCTTCGCGGTGCCCGTCGAGGTATTGCGGCGATTGCGGGACGAAAGTTCAGCGGCTCGCGCGCGCGATCATGCCGTGGGGGAACCCGGTGACGTTCGTGGCTCCAACTTGGGCCAGGGGGCTGATGCCGATCTGAGGCCATGACGGCAGCTCGTCCGCTTCCCGGCGGGCGATCGGCTCCAGGGCAAAGCTTGGCCTGGGGCGGGTCGGGGTGGTGGCCTGGAAAAATCCTTCGCATCGAGCGTCCACCGTGATTAGCTCTGGCCGCTGTCTGATGAACGCGAACGCGAACGCAACCGGCTCCCATCTTAAGGACCTCGATTATTCGGTGGTCCAGCAGTGCATGCACTGCGGGCTCTGCCTGCCCACGTGCCCGACCTACGACGCGACCAAGCTTGAGCGCAACAGTCCCCGCGGGCGAATCGCGCTGATGCGTTCCATCGCCGATGGCCAACTCGAGGCGACCAAGTCTTTTGCCGACGAGATGTATTTCTGCCTGGGCTGCCTGGCGTGCATGACGGCATGTCCGGCGGGGGTCAACTACGCTGAGCTGTTCGAGCATGCCCGGGCCGAGGCGGAGCAAAGCGGGGTGCTCGATTCGCCCCGGCGCAACGCGATCCGCGGCTTCACCTTGCGGTGGTTGTTCATGGATCTGCAGCGATTGCAGCTGGTCGGCCGCCTGCTGCGGCTCTATCAGCAGCTTGGTCTTCAGACCCTGGTGCGGCGCTCGGGCGTCCTTCGACTGCTGCCCCGGCGCCTGCGGGAGTTGGAGGCCATGACGCCGGACCTTCAGCCGCAGGTCACGTCCGACCTGGTTGAGCCGATCACGCCCGCGCATGGCGTGCGACGTTACCGCGTCGCCATGCTGGCCGGCTGCGCGCAGGATTTGATTTTCAGCGACGTCAACCGGGACACGGTGGAAGTGCTCGCCCGCAATGGCTGCGAGGTGGTTACTCCGCCGGAGCAGCATTGCTGCGGATCGTTGCACGCGCACAACGGCGAATGGGGGCTGGCGCAACAATTGGCGCGCAAAAACATCGACCAGTTTCCGCCGGCGCAGTTCGACGCCATCATCACGAACGCCGGCGGTTGCGGATCGCATCTCAAGCATTACGCCAAGCTTCTGCAGGGCGACTCTGAATACGAGACCCGCGCGCAGGAGTGGGATCGAAAGGTCAAGGACATCCATGAATGGCTGGCCCAGATCGGCATCGTCACCCCGATGGTGCGGCCGGCTTCGGGAGTGGCTGGCCCGCCCATGGTGGTGTCCTACCACGAGAGTTGTCATCTCTGTCACGGCCAGAAGGTCAGCACCCAGCCGCGCCAGTTGCTGAAGGCCATTCCCGGCGTGGAGTTGGTGGAGCTCTTTGAGGCGAGCTGGTGTTGCGGCAGCGCCGGCATCTACAATCTCGTCCAGCCCGAGATGGCGGGGCAGTTGCTGGATCGAAAGATGAAACACATCGTTGAAGCCCGTTGCGCGGTGGTGGCGACGGGCAATCCCGGGTGCCTGCTGCAAATTGTGAACGGCGCGAAGAAGATGAATTATCCGTTGCGGGTGGTGCATCCGGTGACGCTGCTGGCGGAAGCGTATCGGGCCGAGTAGGGCTCGGCCGACGGTTGGAAAGTTGGTTGGATGGGGAGGACAGGCATTTTGTCCGGCGTTCAACGCGGGGATCATTTCATTTTATTGATCACCTCGGAGAGGGCGTGGACGCGTGTCTGGTTGCGGTTGGGGAGACTGTCTCGATTCAATCATTCGATTCCCGCTGATTTCTGGTTGACCATCGGAGGCGTTCTATGACGAGATACAAAGTCGCTATCTCAGTCGAAATGCACGAATTGTAAAATGCCGAAACTCGCGAGTAAAAATGGACGTTCCACGCGTTTGACGGGCTCTGCCACCAAGTATGACGCGCATCATTCCGTCCTGAAACAGACCTACGGGGCTCTGGCCGACTTGCGTCGAGAGCTGGCGGACTCGAAAAGCAAGGTGGCTGAGCGGGAGGAAGTCCTGCGGATTTTTTCCAGCTGTGCGGATTCGCAGCGCGCGTGGCTTTTGCTTGAGGATTACTTCGAGAAACTTTCGCTTTCGCGGAAGGACTTCAATACGGGGGAATGGTGGCCGCGCCTGTTGGCGGCGACCGGGCGGAATCGACTGGAGGAGTTGGCGATGTTGTTTCTGCGCGCCGGCCGGCCGGTGCCGACGGAATTGGGGGCGTATGCGAACATTGCGCGCTTTGCGGAGATTGAGCAGGCCGAGCACGAGGAGCGGAAGCTTCGTGATTTGGAAAACTGGCTGTTTCCGCCGGCGCCCGCGCATCTCGATGGACCGAGGGCTTCACTGCGCATTCTATGCACGGTTGAGCCGGCCAAGGATTTTCCCGCACTCCGCGCGTTGAAGGTCCGGTTCAACCTGTTCCGGCCCCGGACCGGGGAGAAGATCCGTCCTCTGGCTGAGATCGTCGAGCTGACCACCCGGGCGGCGCATGAACAGGAGCTGTTCCCGCCGGCCGATTGGGAGTTTATTGAATGGCTGGCGGACAGCCCAACGCCACGAAGTTCCGGTGATTCCCTCGCCCTGACTGGCAGCGATTTGCTGCTCTGGCTGGCCCGCTGGGGACACCATCCGCGTCTTGAGTTTGAGGCCAAGCATCTCGATTTCCATGGCCAGTTGCTGTCGCTCGAGCCGCATCTCGAAAGGGATCCGGAGGCGTCGGAACCGGCGTTTACCCATCGGGTGGTGCTGCCGGACGGCCGGATGCATCCATTGCGGGACGTGGTTTTCTTTGCTGGCCGGCCGGCTCTGGCCATGATTGGGCATACCTTTTACCTGGTGCGCAACGTGCCGCCGCCGACTTTGCTGGAGTACTGGGCGGAGGCGCCCTCGATTCCCGTGCGCAAACTCAGCCATCGGATGCGAACCCAGCTTCGACGCAGTCAGGCCGGCCAGGGCTTGGACTGGGACCAGCTGTGTGTCACCCATCGGGCGACGCCGCAGTTTGTCTTTGAGCTGAACGACGACACGGTCCGCCTGCGCCTGCTGGCGCGGAGCGAACGGAATGGCAGCAGCTGGCATTGGACCGGGCAGGAATGGCAGCTGGATGAGCCGTCCAAAGGACAGCGCGGGGACAAGCCGGAGGTTTTGGAGGATGTACGGCTGGACGCCGCGGTGAACTGGTTGCGAAGGCTCGATTGGTTTACCCCCGAAGCGGGCATTTGGAGCGGTGACGCGAACGAGAATTTTCTGCTGACCCTGGCCCGAGCATGGCCCGACAAGCCGGAGGAAGCGGATTACCTCGGCAACACCGCATTTCAACGCCTGTTCCTGCAGCCTCGCCAGCTCAAGCCGCAGCTCATGGTGAAGGGCAGCGGCATCGATTGGTTCAGTGTATCCGCCGAGTGGGAGCAGGAAGGCATGCGCCTGACGCCGGCCGATCTGCACCGCCTGGCGGTGGCCACGAGCCGATTCGTCAAGTTGCCGGACGCCGGCTGGGTTGAGCTGGATACGCGGGCCGTTCAGGCCGCGCACGAAGCCATGGCGGATTTGGGGGTTGATGAACTGAGCGCGATTCCCCAGAAGATCGGCCTCGAGCAGGCCGCGCACCTGGATGAGTCCGGGATGAAACGCTTCGTCGACAGTCCGGAGGCGAAGGTTCTGCGCCAGAAGCTGGCGAATTTCGACGGCATTCCCGATGTGCCCATTCCGCGCGCGATTAACGCGGATTTGCGTCCGTACCAGAAGGAGGGCGTGAATTTCCTCTGTCACCTGACCGAGTTGCGGTTGGGGGGCATTCTCGCCGACGACATGGGCCTCGGCAAAACGTTGCAAACGTTGACCTGGCTTTCTTGGCTCAAGGAACGGCAGGGCAAACAGGCGAAACCGGCGCTGGTCATCTGCCCGGCCAGTGTGCTGCACAATTGGCGACGCGAAGCCGAGCGCTTTGTCCCGGGAATGAAAGTGCTTGTGTTGCAGAGCGGCCAGGCGCGCCACAATCTCCGTAAACAAATTCCCCAGCACGATCTCATCGTCACCAACTACGCCCTGCTCCGGCGGGACCTTGAGGATTTGCAAAAGTTTGGCTTCAGCGCCGTGGTGCTGGACGAGGCGCAATTCATCAAGAATCCGACGGCCCAGGTGACGCAGTGCGTGAAGCAGCTCAAGGCAGCTCAGCGCGTGGCGTTGACCGGCACGCCCCTGGAAAATCGGCTGCTCGATCTATGGAGCATCACGGACTTCATCCAGCCGGGCTACCTCGGTTCGCAGGAGCATTTCACCCAAACCTACGAGCCCAAGGCGGAGGGCGAGGATGGCGTCGATGCCCAACGCATAGCGCGTCGGCGGCTGTCCGCCAAGCTGCGACCGCTGATGTTGCGACGGTTGAAATCCCAGGTCGCGAAGGATCTGCCTGACCGCATTGAAGTCCGACGTGACTGCGAGCTGGGTGAAGCTCAGCGAAAACTTTATCTGGCTGAGCTGCGCCGCAGCCGCGAGCAAGTCATGCAAGCCGTGGCCGAGAAAGGCCTGGCCAAGAGCAAGATTCATGTGCTCGCCGCCCTGACCCGCCTGCGTCAAATCTGCTGCCATCCGTCCTTGGTCGGCAGCGACGCTCTCAGCGGCAAGACAGACACATTGCTCGAATTGCTCGAGCCGCTGCTGCAGGAGGGCCAGAAGGTGCTCATCTTCTCGCAGTTCGTGCAGATGTTGCGCCTGCTGGAAGCCGAATGCCGCCAGCGTAACATCTCCACCCACGTCCTCACCGGTGAGACGAAGGAGCGCCAGACCGTCGTGCAGAACTTCCAGGACGATGGCAAGGCGGCCGTGTTCCTCCTGAGTCTCCGGGCGGCGGGCACGGGCCTGAACCTGACCACCGCCAGCTACGTGATTCTCTACGATCCGTGGTGGAACCCAGCGGTCGAAGCTCAGGCCATCGATCGGTCGCATCGAATTGGCCAGACCCGCACGGTCAATGCCTACCGCCTCATCGCTCCAGGAACGGTCGAAGAAAAAATTTGGGAACTGCAACAGCGCAAGGCCCAAGCCATCGCTGACGTGCTTGGCGAAGAAGGCTTCGCCAAGAGCTTGTCCCAATCAGATCTCGAATATCTGTTCTCGGAGGAATGATCGAGCGCGGCCGCTTTCAGGCCGGATAAACCAGCGTGCCGCGCGGTGCAGTTGCGCTTCGCGGCTGAGTTTTTAGACGACAGCCTACTCGGCCCCGTCGCGCAGGCGTCGGATATCCTCCAGGAGGAACCGAACGAGATGCCTGAGGCGGGCTTCGATTCCAACGGTTTCGAGGATGGTCTGACGCTGCTGGGGATTGGACAGGAGCGCGCAGGAGACCAGATCGCTCAACTGGTCTGGATTCTCGATGGATTCGAGATACTTGATCACGTCCTCGGGCGAATACGCGGCTCCGGCCGGCTTTTCCTTGCTCGGCTCGGCCGTGCTGCCTTTGGCCCCCGAAAACGGGGGAGGGAATGGCGCCAAGGCGCCTCGTTCCTCAACCAATTGACGCACTTTGGCCACGAGCGCGTCGATGTGCACGCAGTCGTCCGGGGTGGGGACCAGCGGGCGAATCGCAGCGATCCGGTACGGCTTCAGTTGGACGGTTCCAACCAGTTCGACCCGCGTAAGGCCCTGTAGAATCAGGTGTGAGGTGCCATCGGTATGGTCGACGGAGACGCGAATCAGGCCCAGACCGGCGACTTTGCACGGAGATTCCCGTTGTCGGCCCGGGTCCTGCATTGCGACGGTGAACATCCGTTCTTTGCGGAGGGAGTCCGCGAGCATTTTGCGATAGCGCGGCTCAAAAATATACAGTGGCAGAAGAGCCTGCGGAAACAGCGTGGTGCTCGGCAGGGTCATCACCGGCACGGACCTGGGCAATTCCATGAATCAAATTTAGGCCGGGCCGTCTCTTTAGCAAGGCTCTGATGCGCACTTGCCAACGAGATGATGAGTGCGCATGCTCGAAAAAATATGAAGGCAGCATTTGTGTTATTGATTCTGGTCGCGCTTGGTCTTGGGGTGGCGTTGATGATGCGCCATGACCAAGCCACCAAGGTCAAGCAACAGGACGAGCAGATTAAAACGGTTCTGTCCAACCGGGTTGAGGAAACCCAGGCCAAGCTGGACGAGGCTGAGAAGATGACCGTGTTTCTCCAGACCAACCTGACCTTGAAAGGTGAGGAGCTTTCGGCGACGTCCAACAGCCTGACCAAGATCGCCGCTGATTTGGCCCGGACGCAGAAGAAGATGCAGGAGGAAGCCAACGCCGCCCGCGCGGAGATTGAGCGGCGCGACCAGCAAATCACCCAACTCACCTCCCAGACCAACCAGTTGACCATGAAGATGGACGACCTGACGTCGAACATCGACAAGCTGTCCAAGCTGATCGGCGAGACGGAACGAAAGCTTCTGGCCTCGGAAGGCGATCGGGAGTTCCTCTTGAAGGAGCTGAAGCGCCTGCAGACGGAAAAGGCCGACTTGGAAAAGCAGTTCAGCGACCTCTCGGTGTTGCGAACCCAAATCTCGAAGCTGAAGGAAGAGCTGTCCGTCGCCCGTCGCCTCGAATGGATTCGCATGGGGATCTATGGCATGCAGGACAAAAAAGGCGCTGAACGCCTGATGAATCCCACCACGCCTGGGTCCAAGACGAACAACTTCGATCTCAACGTCGAGCTGCGACAGGACGGTGGCGCTACCATCGTCCCGCCCAAAAAGTGAAATGAGCGGGGAGCATCTGCTCGTCGACTCGCACGGCCGTGTCATGCGGGATCTGCGGGTCAGTGTGACGGACCGATGCAACTTCCGCTGCCTCTACTGCCTCCCGGAAACCGAGGCAGCCCACAATTTCTACCGGGGGCGCTGGGCGAACGTCGTTAATCCACCCGCCATCACCCACCATTGGGCTCCCCGCTCAAGCCTGCTGACGTTCGAGGAGATCGAACGATTCGTGCGCGTGGCCGCATCCCTGGGCATCGAAAAGATTCGTCTCACCGGTGGAGAACCGCTGCTCCGACGTGATCTCGAAAAGCTCATCGCGCTGCTTTCGCGAATCGACGGCGTTAAGGATCTCGCGCTGACCACCAACGGCTTTCAATTCCAGGCCAAGGCCGAGACCTTCCTGAAGGCCGGCCTCCGACGCGTCAGCTTCAGTCTCGACTCGCTTGATCGCGACAACTTCCGAAAAATCACCGGCCGGGACGGTCTGAACGAGGTGCTTGCAGCCATCCGCATGGCGCAGGCGCTGGGCTACCATCCAGTCAAGGTTAACGCGGTGATTATCCGTGGCATCAACGATCACGAGATCGAGGCTTTGGTGGAGTTCGGCCGGCAGGCTGGCGTCGTGTTTCGTTTTATCGAGTTCATGCCGCTCGATTCAGGACGGGTTTGGCTCAAGGATTTGGTCGTGCCCGGCCGGGAGATCCTGGAACGATTGCACGCGCGTTTCACCTTGAAACGTCTGCCGGCGGCGCATCCCTCGGAAACCGCGGTCCGCTGGGGGTTCGCGGACAGCCCGGCTGAGATTGGCATCATCGCGCCGGTCAGTGAGCCGTTCTGCGGCCACTGCAATCGGATCCGGTTGACGGCCGACGGTCAGGTCCGGACCTGTCTTTTTAGTGTGCACGAACACGATGCGCGTGGATTTCTCCGGTCGGGAGCCGAAGACGTTCGGCTGCAGGATTGGCTGCGAGGCGTGGTCGGGCAGAAAGAGAAAGGGCATCGGATCGGCGAGCCGGATTTTGTTCCCGCCTCCCGCTCGATGAGTTGCATCGGAGGCTGAATGCTTGGCCGGAACGATTCAGCTGGGCGGCGGACGGTTGCGCCGCAAATTCTGGCGAAGACCGAGACGTGGGAGCGAGCGTATTGAGATGAAATACGAAAGCGACGAACAACGAATGCCTTCGCCAGAAGATCAAGCAAACGGCTGCCGGCCAACTGAATCGTTCTGGCTCAGGCGCCTGCCATGGTTGATCGCACTGGTGACCCTGCTCCCGGGGTGCGCCAGCTCGTCGGCCGTCCACCCGCGCGGGGCTTCTTCCCAACCCGCGGCGGTTTACACCCGCGTGTCGACGCCGGAGACGAACATCGTATCGCTCCAGATCGCCCTGAAGAAGTTTGTGCCGCGGAGTGGCCGGGGCGCGGCGGTGTGGCTTTCGGGCGTTTCGCACATTGGCGAATCAAACTACTACGCCGGTCTCCAGCGGCACTTGGAGGCGCAAAACCTGGTCCTCTTCGAAGGAGTGGGCGCGCGCGATCGAACCCTGCGCTTCGATCCTGCGGAGCAATCCTCCATTCAACACACACTGGCCACCTCGCTCGGACTGGTTTTCCAGCTCACCGCCATCAACTACGATCGCCCGCATTTTCGAAACAGCGACCTCACCGTGCCCGAGCTGCAACGCATGCTGGCCGGCGACCATCAGGCCGGCGGCGCCCCGTCGAAATCCCCTGGCAATTCCGATGACGACGCGGGAAGTGCGCGGGAGGAAAGCCCCGAATTCCGGGAATTGATGGGTGTGATGAACGGCAGTTCCATCCTCGGAATGCTTGTTCACCTCGGCGTGCGTTTTCTCGGGTCGAGCCCGAAATTGCAGGCCATGACGAAGCTGGCGATGATCGAGACGTTAGGCAGTTTTCAGGGAGACCTGGCCGAGGTGAAAAGCGTCCCGCCTGAATTGCAGCGGCTGATGGCCGTGATCGTGCGCGGCCGCAACGAGGTTGTGTTGCGCGATCTGCGGAAAAATCTCCGAACGGCCCGCAGCGGGCAGAGCATCTCCGTTTTTTATGGAGCCGGTCACATGGCTGACCTTGAAAAAAGGCTCGTCGAAGACTTGGGCTATCGACGTCGCGAGGAGCTATGGATGACGGCACTGAGCGTCGACATCCGGGCGGCGGGACTAACGTCGGCCGAACTTCAGATGGTGAGAGGTTTGGTCCAGTGGCAGCTGAACGCTCTCAAATCCCGATGAAACCTCTTTGGCCTTTTCGTTTGTCCACACAGCTTCTTGCGGTGCTCATGTGCTGGTTGACGCGAACACCGACGCCGCTGGGAGCCGCCGAGCCGGCTGACGCTCGGTCGGCAACTTTGGTCCAGGTGCGAAAGATCTGGGATCGCGCTCCGCACAACGCCTTTACGGATCTGCTCAATGAAAAAGGCCGCTGGTTCTGCGTGTTTCGCGAAGGCCAGGGCCATGTTTCGCCGGATGGCGCCGTCCAACTACTGACGTCGGTCGACGGTGAACGCTGGACCTCCGCCGCGCGGTTGACTTCGACGAACGCGGATTTGCGGGATCCGAAGATCACGCGAACTTCGGACGGGCGCTTGATGATTACGGCCGCCGGGGCCTTGCACCCACCTGCCGCGGCAAAGCATCGGTCGATGGTTTGGTTTTCCGCTGACGGCCGGGACTGGCAGGGCCCGCATTTTGTCGCCGATCCAAATCAATGGCTTTGGCGGGTGACCTGGCACCGGGGCAAGGCTTATGGCGTGGGTTACGATACCGATGGCGAGAAGTTCATCCGCCTTTATTCGAGCCCGACGGGCCGGGATTTCACGGCCATTGTTCCGTCACTTCTGGCGGAACAATACCCCAACGAAACGGCGCTGGTGTTTCTTCCGGATGATCGGGCGCTGTGCTTGCTGCGCCGGGATGGCAAGCCGGGGAACGGATTGCTGGGAGTGGCTGCGCCGCCCTATACTCGGTGGGACTGGAAGGATTTGGGCCGCAGGATCGGCGGGCCGTCCATGATCCTTTTACCCGACGGGCGATTGCTCGGGGGAGTACGTCTCTACGATGGCAAAGTTCGGACCGCGCTCATTTCGATCGACGCAACAACAGGCGCGACTCGGGAAGTGCTTTCCCTGCCATCGAACGGGGACAGCAGCTATCCGGGGCTGGTCTGGCACGAGGGCGAGCTTTGGGTCAGCTACTATTCCTCGCACGAAGGCAGAACCAGCATCTATCTGGCTCGAGTTCGGCTGTAGCTCATCGGCGCCGAACCGTGGCGCCTAACGAATACCGAAGGCGTCGAGCTCCGCTTTGGAAGCGGGCGCCACGCGGTAGGTGTTTAGGTGATTTTCATCCCAGCGGGCCATCACGCGAAGATTTGGCCCGCGCGCCTCAAGTCCATACCACTCCATTCCGGCGCGGGCGGTGTTGGTCCCTTCCGTCGCGCGAATGCGGGTCAAAAACAGATCCGTGACCCGCAGGGTTTCTCCGTTGATGGCGACCGCATCTCCCACGCGATTCGTGGCGGCCTGGCTGGGGCGCAATGGTGCTTCGGCGGTCGCCTCCATCGGCTGCAGCCACAGCCATTCGTCAGCGCTCCTGCTCGTGCCCTGCACCAAGAAGACGGATGCCCCGGTTTCGTCGGTCAGTTGATATTCTTGCCGGGTGTGACGTGTCCCGACCCGGGCGATCTCCACCTGGGTCCGGTTGGCCACGCGATGAGCTGTGCCATGGACCATTCCGGTATGACCCAACGCCAGCTTGGGTGCGATCGGCATGGGCGCGGAAGTGGAGCCGGAGGTGTTGCTGCAACCGAACCGGCGTCCGTTGACAATCCCGACTCCGAGCAGGGCAAGCACAATGGTCACCAGCACCTTCCGAGTGGTGCCGGAGCCCGGTGGTTTGGCCGAGACAGCGGGCCGGAGCTGAACCGGCGGCGGCGTCAGCCCGAACGCGCGGTTCACGGCGTGCCCGGGCAGTTGGATGCCGCGGAAGACCTCAACCTCCTCGCCAGTCCAGCTGACAACCAGCATCTGGTTGCCGGATTCCGCGTTGAAATAGCGAGCCACGTCGCCTTCCTCGACTCCTTCCGGCGCCTGGCCCTCGATGCGCACCACCCGTGATTCATCCACCAGGCTGACGCGCAGCCGTTCTCCCGTCAGGTCAACCGTGTCACCGACTTTTTTCGTCGCGGCTTCGGCGGCGGTGATCGGCCGCGTTGGCTCGATGAGCCGGAATATTCTCCACTCCACCCCGTGTTCGCCGTCCTCTTGCACCAGCGTCGCGGCGTTGCCGTCGGGCGCGACCAGATAATACTCGTTCCAGCCATAGGTCTCGCCTTCGTCGTCCATCGCCATTTCGATGCGGCCGACGATGTGGAAGTTTTGTCCGTTCAGTTGGCCGGTTTGACCGACCTTGAGGAGAGGCGGATTCATGGCTGGCATGGTCAACGAAAGTAGTGCGGGATGAATCGGCTGAGATTGCCGGTAATCCGACGCGTATCCTCACGAATACCGAGGCCCGCGGCTTCATGGTCCACCATCCAAATGCCGAAGACCGGACGGTGACCGTCAAATTCCGGCAGGTCCGCCAATGCTTGATAAACGTGGCCCTCACGGCCGTAGTCGCCGTCGGTTTGCTCGACGATTGCCCCGCGTTCGATCCAGGTGATGTTGCTGCCCTCGCGGCTGAAGATCGGCTTCCGGACATACGATGCACCCAACGGGTTGGGTTCGCGGTAGGCCGGCAGCAGATTCGGATGGCCCGGGAACAGCTCCCACAGGATCGGCAGCAGACCTTTGTTGCTGAACAGCATTTTCCACGGGGGCTCGATGAACTGGGTGGGACAATCGCCGAGGTTGCCTGCAAATTCCTCCGCCCACATCCATTCCCAAGGATAAAGTTTGAAACAGCGTTCGATCGGTTTCAGATCGAGATCGACGAAGGTCTTGCGTTGGCCGTCCCAGCCCAGCTCCTCCATCGTGACACCCTGCGTGTGTACCCCAGCCTGCTCACAAGTGTCGCGCAGGTACAAAACCGTCTGCGCATCCTCCGGATGATCCTGAACTGAGCTGAAATAGATGGTGCTTCCAGCCCAGCGACGCCACGCCTCAATCAGGCGTTCGTGAATCGAGTTGAACTGATCGGCGGAGGGCTCGGCGTCCTGCCGCCAGAACCATTGCGCGACCGAGGCCTCGACCAGGGCGGTGGGGGTGTCGGCATTGTATTCGAGCAGCTTGGGCGTCGATGCCCCGCCTGATCCGGCCGAGGGTGAAAACGCCAGATCGAACCGCCCATAAAGGCTGGGGTCATCCTTTGCCCAGGACTCTTCAATGGCGGGAATCGCCTGCGGAGGAATGGACAGCCGCTCCCACCATCCCCGCTCGATGACCACTCCGGCGGCTTCCAGATACAAACGGTGCAGCTCGTTGCCAGCTCGCTCCAAGGTGTCGACTTCTTCCGCCGTCAACTCGTACGCGGCCGACTCATCCCAATAAGGCCCTTCGTCGTGCGAATGATAGGTGAGGCCGACCGAAGAAACGCGGTCGGGCCAGTCGGGCCGCGGTTGACGGACCAAGCGTTGCATCAACTGCTGAACGAGGAAAAGTGGCGCCCAGTGGAGCCGAACCCTCCACGGCGAACGTCGGTGCGCTGCGCAGCCACCTGCCGGATCGCCTCCAGGTTGGGTGACGACAGATTCACGACGCTCTCGTGCGGCGTGGCGCCCCATTGCCCCCCGTAGTAATACTGGGAGCTTCTGGGCTCATAGTAGTTGTACGGCAGCGAAAACCAGGCTCGGAACGGCGCATGATAGTAACCCACGCCCGGTACATGGTGGTTGTTGGTGAATACGGCCGAGGAGGAAATCTCCGAGGAGGAGATCGACGAAGGATGTCCCGACGGTGGAACACAACCGGCCAACGCCCCGGCGGAGAGGCCGCCGAGGAGAACCAGGCGGATGCTGCGGCTTCGTTTCACCGGATCAGCCTACCATGGCCGCGGCAATGATGATGCAGATGCCCAGCAGCACAGCGCCGGCGACAATCGCCGCCGCCACGTTCTGTTTCTCGACAATCTCCTTGTGCAGATCGCCCGGAGTAAACCGGTCGAACAGTTTGTAGCCGACGATGGCTACGGCGATTCCGCTGCCCGCAAAAATGAGCATGTAAAGCAGGGCGCGGCCGAGGGTGTGCGGTTCAACGTCCCAACTGCCTCCTCCTTCGGCGGCGCAGAGCGACGAGGCCGAGGGCAAAAGCAGAGCGAGGGCGGAAACTGGAGCGAGAAGAATTCGTTTCATGAGTTCGTGCTGGAAGCGGAGATTAATCGCCAGCGCGCGGACGTCAGCTACAAAACCGCAGGCCGGATTCAACGAAGATACAAACGGAGGCACGTCCGGCGGTCACCTGGTCCGCGCCGCGCGCCTCCACGGCTTACGACGTTTGCCATGAAGCTGGAGGGGCTATGGGCGCCGTCAGCCGCTCAGGATGGGGGTGATCTGGGGACGAGGGGAGCAACGGCATCTTCAGGTTTGCGCTCCCGCGTTGGATCTGCGTGGATTGGTCCCGAGCACACTATCTATGATTCTCACTGGCATTGGCGATGAAGCGGGCAACACGTTGGAGGCGCAGATTGGCGCGATCCGGGAGCTCGGCTGGAAACAGTTGGAGATGCGCGGCGTTGAAGTCCCGGGATTTCCGAAGGCAAATTTTCACGAGATCCCGGATGAGGCCTTCGATCGTTGTGTGGCCAGCCTCGATGCGTCCGGGGTGGGCGTGTACTGCTTTGGCTCCACCATCATGAACTGGGCCAAGACGGTGGAGACGCCCTGGGATGTCACCCTTGGCGAAGTCAAACGCTGCATTCCCCGCATGCAGCGGCTCGGGACGAAGTTTGTTCGCGTGATGAGTTTCAAACCCGCCGACGAGCAGCACCAGATTCCGCGCGTGGTTTTCGAACGCGTACGTGAGGTGACCAACCGGTTTCTCGACGCAGGTCTGACTCCGGTGCACGAGAACTGCATGAACCATGGCGGCATGAGCTGGCAGCACGCCCTCGACCTGCTCGACAAGGCACCGGGTTTGAAGTGGGTCTTCGACACCGCCAATCCCGTCTTCAACACCGATCGCGTTCGTCCCAAACCGTGGCCTCGTCAGGACCCGTGGGAGTTCTGGACCCAGATCCGTGACCACGTCGTCCACCTCCACATTAAGGATGCGACTTGGAACCCGGCCAAAAATGACGCCGACTACAACTGGCCGGGCGAAGGGCAGGGGCGGGTCCGGGACATTCTGAAGGATGCATTGTCCCGCGGCTACGACGCCGGCATCTCCATCGAACCGCATATGGTCGTCGTTTTCCACGACGCCAATTCAAAGTCGAACGATGACGCCATGCGGGCCAACTTTGTCGAGTACGGACGTCGCTTGGAGAAACTTATCGCCGAAGTGCAGGCGGGTTGATGCGATGGGCTTAGTAGTGCCACCGGTGATAAATCTCGTACACGTCCACCACACCGCCCGGAAAGTAAGACTGCGGTGGAAAGAAGAAACGGCCCGTCGCCTCCCGGAAAAAGATGTGTGACGGGGTGGTGGCAAAGTTCGGATCGTAGGCGGTGAATTCCCAGCCTTCGTCGTTCTGCTGGCAGGCGTAGATCACCAACGCGTGGTTGATCTGCAGCTTCGGAAAGTGAGCCACATGAACGATGGCCGGCCGATTGCGTTGGATCGATTTGACGAGATCGTCGGCCGTTCGTCGCTGGTGTCGCGTCGAAAAGTGCCAGATCATCCGCCAGTTCCCCCGCTGGAAATAGCTTTGCCACATGGTTCCGCATTCCTGCTTGAGCAGCCCTTCGTAGGCTGCGCTGAACTCGCGCAGGCTGCCAAAGCCGGGGATCACCACCCGATTGGAGGCGTTCAGTTCGTGGCGGGGGTTGGTCGCGATGACCCGGCGCACCAGCTCGCGGTAGGTCCGTTCGTCAGTCGCCGGCAGGCTCGGGTCGAACCTCGCAAACTGAAAGAATTGGCGGGCACTGCGCGAGACCACATAGCAGTGCTGCGCGTAGTCGGGCGGGGGCTTTCGCCACTGATGAAAAGTTCGCCCCGTCTTGGAGTCCACCTGATACGTCCAAAACAGCTCGTTTGAATACGCGAATGTATCGCGTCCGTGCTGGAAGGGACGGGGAAAAGCCCCTGGTTCGCGTCGGGGCAGGGCACAGCCGCCCATCACACTCACCGCCAATGCCATCAGCAAGACCGGCATCGGTGAGCCGGTCCGGCACTTCGCTTCCCGCGGGAACTTCATCGTTGCGGCGCAGACTAGGCGTGCGCTAGGTAACTGGCAATGCTCTACGAACGCTGGCAACAGATTGTTCACGATTCCCGACGGGAGATCGCCGTCGTCGATTTTGCCACGCGTCGTCGTTGGACCTTTGCCGAGCTTGATGCCCACGCCGAAAACGTCGCCGCACGGTCGTCGTTCGCCCGTGGATCCGTCCATCATGCGCAGGGCACAGGGGTTGATTTCCTCGTGCAAACGTTGGTGGCCTGGCGGTTGGGAGCGGTCCTCAGCCCGCTCGAAGTCGGAACTGTCCCGACGGTCGTTCCGGAGGTTCCCGCCGGGGTGGCTCATTTGAAGTTGACCTCAGCCACGACTGGTCGGGCCCGCGTGGTGATGTTTACCGCCGAACAGCTGGCGGCCGATGCCGCGCAGATTGTTTCCACCATGGGGCTCCGCCCGGATTGGCCGAATCTGGGCTGTATTTCTTTGGCGCATTCCTATGGCTTCTCCAACCTGGTTCTGCCGCTACTCCTGCATGGCATTCCGCTGGGCCTGCTCGATACCCCATTGCCTGAATCGGTGCGACTTGCCGTCGCCGAACTCGATCAGATCACGCTGCCAGCCGTTCCCGCCCTTTGGCGTGCCTGGCACGAGGCCGGAGTGTTGTCACCCCAAGTCCGTCTCGCCATCTCCGCGGGCGCGCCGCTGCCCCTCCCGCTGGAGCAATTGATCCACCAGACCGTTGGGCTCAAGGTTCACAATTTTTACGGCTCCACGGAATGTGGCGGGATTGCCTACGACCAAAGCCAGATTCCTCGTGCGGACGCGGCGTGCATCGGAGCTCCTCTCGATCGGGTTTCCCTGGCGATCGGCCCGCAAGGATGCCTCGAAGTTCGAGGTCCGGCGGTGGGGCTCGGCTATTGGCCCGAAGCCGGCGACGCCCTCGCCGGGGGCTGTTTTCAAACCAGCGATTTGGCCGAGTTGCCGGATGGATTGGTCTATTTGCGTGGTCGGGCCGGCGATCTAATCAATGTGGCCGGACGTAAGGTGGCTCCAGAGACCATCGAACAGGCCCTTCGTGCTAGCGAGGCTGTGGCGGATTGCCTCGTATTTGGTGTGGCCGATTCCGACTTGGGCCGCGGCGATCTCATCGTGGCCTGCGTCGAGCCACGGCCCGCATCGGCCCGGGACGAAGAGCTCCTTCGGCAATTCCTGCTGGCCCGCCTCCCGGCCTGGCAGGTACCCAAGGAATGGCGATTCGTGGACGGACTGGCGCCTAACCAACGCGGCAAGTTGTCTCGCGCGCAGTGGCGGACGCGCCTGGGGTATTCCAGCGACAGCTAACGCAACACCGATGCACCCCACGGCAAACAATTCCCCGGGAGGACCTGATCCCCCGCCGGATCGATCCGGGAAAAACCGCCGGGAGGTGCTCATCCTGTTCACCCGATATCCCCGGCCGGGCCTCACCAAAACCAGGCTGATCCCGGCTGTCGGGCCCGAAGGGGCCGCCCGAGTGCACGATTCGTTGACCCGCCACTCCGTGTCTTCGGTTCTCGGTGCTGTACAAGATCGCGGGCGGCGCCTGATCATCTGCCATGACGG
This sequence comes from Limisphaerales bacterium, assembly GCA_044230345.1. Lineage (GTDB taxonomy): Bacteria > Verrucomicrobiota > Verrucomicrobiia > Limisphaerales > JADJPG01 > JBGARF01. The sequence goes on along the minus strand of JBGARF010000044.1, from coordinate 27,375 downwards.
CGGTACCGTGAAGGAGATGCGCGAATGGCTGGGGGACAGCTTCGCCTACCAACCGCAGTGTCCAGGCGATTTGGGCACGCGTCTGCACCACGCCGCAACCTGTGCGTTCAAGGCCGGGGCGACCACGGTGGTAATGATTGGCTCCGACTGTCCGGGAGTAAACGCGACGACCGTGAATGACGCCTTCGCGCGATTGGAGCGTTGCCCACTGATCCTGGGCCCGGCCAGTGACGGCGGTTATTACTTGATTGGTCTGCGCGAACCGCAGCCGCGATTATTTCAGGGTGTGGCCTGGGGCACGCCCGCGGTTTTTGAGCAAACAGTTGCTGCTGCGCGCGGAGTTGGACTCGAAGCGGAGTTGCTTTCGGTGCAGGCCGATGTGGACGAAGCGTCGGACCTTGCGAGTTGGGAAAATACCCTTCAGTCGACTCGGACCATTTCCGTGATCGTTCCGACGCTGAACGAGTCCGGTCAGATTGAATCCACCCTTCGGGCGGTCAGAGCGGAGGAGGAAAACCCAATTGAGATCGTGGTGGCCGATGGCGGCAGCTGCGATGAAACCGTCGATTTGGCCCGGCGCATGGGCGCGAAAGTGGTGCTCGGAACTCCGTCGCGTGCTCGACAGATGAATGCTGGAGCGGCGGCGGCGAGGGGGGGCATCCTGTTGTTTTTGCATGCCGACACGGAACTGCCCATTGGCTGGGCGAAGGCCGTGCGGTCTGGGTTGGCGAAGCCCGATGCTGTGGGAGGTGCGTTCGCGTTCTCGATTCGCGAGCCGTTTTTTGGGCGAAGCATGATCGAATGGACCACCAACTTGCGGGCGACGTATGGGCGCATGCCCTACGGGGACCAGGGAATATTCGTCCGCCGGTGGGCTTTTGATCAGCTGAAGGGTTTTCCGGACCAGGCGTTGATGGAGGACTATGAGTTTGTGCGACGCCTGCGTCGGATGGGCCGGATGGTGGCGCTGTCTGAGCCGGTGCGAACGTCTGGGCGTCGCTGGCTGCGGTTCGGGGTATTGAAGGTCACGCTGATCAACAAGCTCGTGATCCTTGGTTACCGGGCTGGGATAAAGCCTGAACGGCTGGCCTCGCTTTATCGACGAGTCTAGATTTGGCGCCTCAAATATGCCCTTGCTAAAACGCTGGGCGGATCGTTGAATACGCGTCCCAAAGCTGGCACGGCTGGGTAGCTCAGTTGGTAGAGCAGAGGACTGAAAATCCTTGTGTCGGCGGTTCAATTCCGCCCCCAGCCACCACCCTTCGATGAGCTCGCGGCGAACCTCGGTTGGCAGGTCAGAATTCAATCTTGCAGGTTTTTCGTCCCGTAACGTGGATCCCAACCCCTCAGTCAGGCTTGGTCCGCTCAATCATTTTACGACCCAGCGTCCGGAAGTTTTTCGTTTGCGCGCTGGGCCAAAAAGTATGGGCATGACGGCTTCGTCGTGCCGCCCTATCATTGAGCTTCGAAGATGAAACTCATCTCAGCGAACCTTATTTCGCTCCTGATCCTCTTGCGCGCGGGCGGTGGAGTAGCCTGGTCCGCCGCTTCCTTGACTGGCGATCCGGTTGATTGCGTCAACCCGCTCTCCGGCGCGAATGGTGACGCTCAATTTTCACGCGGCAATACCGTGGTCGCCTTGGTGGCGCCGTTTGGCATGACGACCTGGGCACCGCAGACCGACGGCGATGCGAGCCCGTACTATCAGGTGAAGCACACCGAATTCGAAGGCATTCGGGCCACGCATCAGCCCAGCATCTGGATTCGGGACTACGGCGATTTCGTCCTCATGCCAGTAGTCGGCCCCTGGGAAGGTTCTCGCAGGGCCCGTGCGTCGAAATTTCGTCATGAGCGGGAAACGGCTCGGCCTTACTATTATTCGGTGGACTTGGAACGTTACAGCACCCGCCTGGAACTCACGCCCACCGCGCGCTGCGCGATGATGCAGTTCACCTTCCCGGATACCGATCAGGCTACGATTGTGTTGAATAATGAAGGCCCGATTGAGCCCGGGCCGGATGCCGCCCAACGTCGGATTCGCGGCAAAGCAACCCATGTGACTTTTGGCGCGCCGGGCGGTTTCGGAATGTTCTTTGTGGCCGAGTTTGAACAGCCATTCGTATCGATCGAGACCAGAACGGAGCGCAAAATGACCACGGCCGCGATTCATCTCGCCAAGGTTCAGGCGGGGCGGCCGGTCGTGATGCGCCTGGGCACCTCATTTATCAGCCACGAACAAGCGGCGCTGAATCTTCAGAACGAAATTCCCACGTGGAACTTCGCGGCCACGAAAGAGCAGTCGAGAGCCGCCTGGGCGAAGGAACTCGCTCGTGTGGACATCAAGGGCGGCTCGCCTGAGCAGCGTTCGACATATTGCACGGCACTCTACCGTGCGATGCAGTTTCCCCGCATGTTCCACGAGCCGGACAAAGACGGCACGATTCGTCACTACAGTCCATTTGCCAATGGCAAGGTGCTCCCGGGTCCGCTCTATACCGACAACGGTCTGTGGGACACGTTCCGCGCGGCGTTTCCTTTCTTTGTGCTCTACGCGCCCGATTGGAGCGCCGACATTCTTGAAGGCTGGTTGAACGCTTATCGGGAGGGCGGAAGTCTTCCGGCGTGGCCGAGCCCGGGCAATCGCCCTTGCATGATCGGTTCGCATGCCGATTCGATTTTTGCCGATGCGTGCGCCAAAGGCCTGCGCAAATTCAACCTCCAGGAAGCCCATGCCGCGACACTGCAGAACGCCCTGAAAAGCAACCCGTGGGCTGGGCGCGACCACGTCGAAGATTATATCCGGCACGGGTATGTCCCGGCCGACAAGCGCAAGGATGGTGCGACGGCCTGCACGCTCGAATATGCCTACGGCGATTTTTGCGTCGGGGTCGTGGCCCAGGCGGCCGGGAAGGAGGACATCGCGAAGGAAATGTTTCGGCGCGCGAGAAACTACGAGCACGTCTGGGATCCGCAGACCGGATTCATGCGTGGAAAACTTTCTGACGGCCGTTGGCAGGAGCCGTTCGATCCGCTCGCGTGGGGCGGCGCTTACGTCGAGGGCAATGCGTGGCAGTGGTTGTGGTCGGTTCAGCATGATCCCTACGGCCTGAGGAAATTGCTCGGCGGACGGGAGAAGCTCGCGGCCAAACTCGACACGCTGCTGACGATGCCCAGCACGACCGTGGTTGGCACCTACGGTCACGTGATCCATGAAATGCGCGAAGTTGAATACTCGAAGATGGGTCAGTATGCGCACATCAACGAACCGAGCCATCACGTGCTATATCTCTACAACTACGTGCGGCAGCCGTGGAAGACGCAGGCCGCGGTTCGCCGCGTCCTGGACGAGCTATACGACCAGAACGGGATTGTGGGGGACGAAGACACGGGCGAGATGTCAGCCTGGTATTTCTTCAGTGCTGCCGGGATATATCCCTTCTGTCCGGGCACGCCGTGCTATCTGATCGGCAGCCCGCTGTTTGAGGAAACCGTCATTCACTTTGGTCCGGGCAAGGCCTTCACGGTCCGCGCCAGGAACAACCTTCCGGGAAACCGCTATATCCAGTCCGCCCGCCTCAACGGCCGTGCGTTTACCAAAACCTGGCTGACGCACGAGACGATTACGGCCGGGGGGTTGCTGGAATTCGAGATGGGGCCGAAGCCGGAAGAGAAATGGGGCAGCGCTGAAAGCGATGCGCCGCCCAACTACTTCAACTGATCCGATGATTTTTCAAGGGGAGCATTGCCTCTAGGTAGGTTGCTGTGTTTATGAAGCGCGAGTGCCCAGGGGAGCCCCGATTCGCGGGGACAACCCTGGGCTGACGGCTGGCATCGCCTCGGGGTTCGGAGGACCGGAAGGTCTTGGGTGATCAATGGACGCAAAGGTCAGTGATCAAACATGGGGCGTTACGCGACGTCACCCGGATCGAGTGCGTTTGGACACGTCCGGTGGTCAGAGTGACATGCTGGAGCTCCGTTCCGGGCCGAGTCAGGGTCTGGCTAGCCAGCACGGTACCTAATGAACCGAGGGCGTCCACCGTGACGATTCCGGACGCCTGACGAAGGTCGAGTTCGACCGTCGAGCGGGCTTGCTCAAGAGTAATAGCCATCGTGTGTTGGACGTCGAGTCCAGTTGTGCCGCTGCGGCTGAGGACCGTGTTGTTCGCAGCGAAAGCTCCGCTCGCGTCGCTTGCTCGGAACGTGAACCCGCCGATCGACCAGGGGTTCGCGCGCGTTCCGAGGGACTGACCGGCGAGCGAAACACAATTCGTCGGTGCGGGCTGCACGCGATAGAATTGATGCGAGTTGGCGAGGGGTATGCGCGCCAGTCGATCGGCGCCTTCCGTTGTGATCGGCGTGGTCACGGGAGCGCCTGCGTTTGCGACGTTGGTGGAGCAGAGCAGCGCGTCGTTTTCGGAGATCGGCCTCCACCGCAAGGCGAGGAGGCCGGAGTCGCGGCTGACCCGCAGCGCACCCCGGGCTGGCATGTTTTCAAGCAAGTCGATGGCGCCGTCGTTGTTGGCATCGAGCGCACGGCTGATCCCACGCTCGGATCCGAATTCCTGTGCCTGCAAGATGGCTGTTGAATTTCCCGGCTGCGTCATTGTGTCGGAGGAGAATTCAAACGGGCCGTGTTCGGCGTCGATTCCTGACAGGTTGACGCGATAGGTCAGTGGCGTCGCGGCATGGTTGCGAATCTTGAGGGTTCGCAAACCGCTGCGTTCCAGGTGCAGGTTGGGAGTGAGTTCGCCGGAACCTGCATCCAAGAGCCAAACGCGGGACTGGCGATTGGTGTCTCGGACGCTGACGGCAGCGCTAAAATGAGCGACGGGAGCTCCGGCGAGAACGCCGACGCCTTCGAGTGATTTGTTGAGCCCGATGAGAATTCCGTAGGTTGAATTGGACGCCGAGGTGTTTGGGGCGCGGAAGCCGTAGGCGAAATCGCCCTCGCCGAGAGCATAGTGCAAGAGAACGTCTCCGCCTGCGGAAACAAACGTGTCGGAAACCGGTGGATTGGTCAAAGGGAGGAAGAACTGTGTGCGATCGAAACGCTCTTCGACGTTGGGCAGCGCTCCCGGGGGCAAGAAGGGTCGGGCCCCTTCGTAAGAGTTGATCAGGTTGGTCGGCGTCCAGCCGGCCACGCCGCTGGCGCTATCCCGGATCGTGGTGCTCGCCGTGCCGGTATGGAGGATGCGCAAGAGATCCGTCAGATTAGCCGCGATATCGACTGGCCCCAGGGCGTGCCGGGGATTTCGAAAGACGCTGAGCGGCATGAAATAGAGGCCGGCGCCATCGGAGACCACATTGCCGCGTCGGGTATTTTGAAACATGAAGTATCGAAACAGGTTTTGGTTCCGATCGATTTCGATGAAGCGCTCCTGGTCCGGCCAGTTGTTGTCATAGATCGTAATTAACGAAAACCCCGTGCGAGCGATCGGAGTCCTGACGTCGTCCGCCAGTCCTTGCTCATCGCGAATCCCATAGGGAACAACCGTGTGCAGGTCCTGGAAGTCGCGTCCGCCCAAAATGACCAGTGTGTCGCTGGGATTGGCGCGGATTTGGGCGAGCACGGCGAGGGGATCTCCCACGGACAGGCCCCGGCGTAGTCCTGAGGCGATCGGCCGGTGGAACTGTCCGAGGAATATGTTGAGAAACTCGGCGGAGGTTTGCACCCCTTGAAACGAGGTGATCCGTCCCCAGATGTTGATCGGCTGATGGGGCTGAAAGAGATCGAACCCGGTCCAGACCGCCGGTTTGGGCGGGCAAGGGTAGAACGGCAGCGCAGGGTCGCAAGGAGGAAGCCCGACGTAGCCGCTGGGGAAGAGGACGCCGTGAACGCCGCCACCGTTATCGGCCCGGTCGAAGGCGTTGTCGGGAATAGTGCGGTTGGCCATCAGCCGGGAGGTGGCGGAGAAGCCCGTGCACGATCCGTGAGCAAGGTGCATCCAGCCCAGATAAACCGCAGAATACATCAGATAGTAAGGATCGATGACTCCGGGAAGCTTGAAACCGAACAGAGGGTCGCGGGCGTAGATGTTGTCGCCGTAGACCGCTTCGAACTCTTTTAGACTTGGCTCATCATCCTCGTTGGGAAACTCGAAGCCGTAGATCTGCGGGTAGGGCGGGGGCATTACCAGGACGGTGGGTCCTGTGGTCAAACGGCTGCCGCCGGTTTCGAGATACAGTGGGTTGTCCAGAACGAGAGTGAAGATGCGTTCGAACAGGCTGGTGTCCACAAGTTCGGGAACCTCGACGGTTAAGGAGGTTCGATCCAGCGTCGTTCCCACCACGAGCGCCTCGACAAAATCGCTGGTGCACAGTGTGGGGGGAATCGCGGTGCAAGCGGAGCCTTTGAAATAGACGCGAACCTGATTGTGCAGGTTGGCGCCGTGGATGGTCATCGTCGTGGTGGGGGTCACCTTTCGGGGATTGGAGCGCACCACGACGGGTCCGACAACCCGGGTGGGATTCACGGAAACAACCGACAAGGGGCCGGGAGGAGATTGGACGACGAAACGCACGGATCGGATCGGGCAGAACAGGCCGCAGGGCGAGTAGGTTAGGATTGAACTTGCGGGGATCTGTGCGGGTAGCCTGCCGGAAGTGCCGGGGAATTCAGGGGAGAGAATCGTGTAGCGATTGCGCGATTCGAGAATAAGATGGAATGGAAGTTCCGATGGGACCTCGCCCGAAATGGTGAACGTGCCGTCGGCGGAGACGGGGAATGATCGAATGAGATCGGCGCTGAGGGGAGACAGTCCCGAGCGCAGGGTGACGGTCCATCCGCTTTCATTGGCGTGGGTGGTGATGTTACTGACGGCGCCCGCAATATTGACGGGGGCGAGTGCCCGATTCGCCAATCCGCACCAACTCGCGGGCGCGTAGGTGGACGGGAGGTTGGTGACGCCGGTCAGCGGTGCGACGAGCTGATTCGTTCCACCGAAATCGAAATACCGGACGAGCAGTCCGACGGAGTTGGTGAAGTGGTTGAGATGACGCCCGTGAATGCGGAATTCGTAGTTATAGTTGAACTCTAGAGGCACGCGGTTGGTGGCCTCCCAATTCAATGGTCCCTGCCCCCAACTCCACCAGTTCGGGTTCGGAAAGAATGGCGGGTTTGGGGTGTAGATGGAGCCGCCTTGAAATTGATCCTGAGCCAAAGTGCAGACCCAATCACCCAAGTCCGGGCCTGACCCGTTGGTTGGATTAACCGTGGCCGCGATTTGCAGGTGGGGGATTCTGGGCGCAGTCTGGGACGGCAGGTCCGGAACTCCGACATAGAGATGAAAATTGGTCGCGTTGGTCGAGGCCATCAAATACCCGGGATAGTCCCGCGTGGCGCCATTGGAGGGGGAGCGAAGCACGATCGTCTCGGCGCCTCGATATTCGTTCAGCAGATCGATGTAGCCGTCGAACTGCAATGGCGCCGGCGAGAAGGGAATGCAAAGGGTTCGAGGGAGCAAGCCAAACCCGCTGCGACGAGTGGCGACCGGGATGCCGTCGGTGCGTCCATTCTCGGGTCGGATGTCATTGAATCCGCCCCCGCTTCCGAAGGTGGCGAGCAAGCCGGCTCCGGCGCGCAATTCCGAGTACATGTTCGCGGCGATCTCGGACTGGGACCGAACGACCGACCACACTCGGACTTCATCCAGGTAGCCATTCAAGGCATACCCGCCGACGAGCTGGTCTACGGCATTCAAAAGGTCATGCTGGCCGCCGAGGGAAAGGGAGTTCGTGCCGTTGTTGCCGGTGTTTGCCAACCCTTTGGTTCCCGCGGGCGCACCGTTGAGATAGAAACGGACGGTGGTGCCGTCGTAGGTGGCCGCGACGTGTGTCCAGCGGTTCGCGACGAGCGTGCCGTCCGATTCGGCGAATGTTCCCCCGCTGCGGTAAAAGCGCAGCTTGTTGTTGGCGGCTCCGAAGTAGAAGTTGGTCTGCAAATGGCGAGCGACGAAGGCCTGGACGCCGAGTAGGTCGCGACATGAGACCCAGGCCTCCACCGTCAGCAAGACCGTGCTCGTATTCATCCACGGGCTGGCGGGGTAATACACGATATTCGAGTATGCGCCGTTATACTCCGTGCTCCGCACGACTGGCGGCGTCTGTGCCTGGATGGGGCGGCAAAAGATTAGAAAGAGCACGGCACCCGCGAAGAGGTGTCGCAGTTGGCGTGAGCGTCGAGCGGTGGATGAGGTCATAATTAGTTCCTTCTAGTTATCTGTGCGGCTCGACGAATAGCTGGCGGGAAGCGGATTGTCTCTGGGCGTGTTCCGCCCGGGGGTGGGGACGTTGCGCCCGGTTGATCCGGAGCGGGGCGGTTGAGAGCGTCCCGGAAATTCTTTGACGAGGTCTGGACGGTTTGGAGAGGCGAACGGATTAATCGTTCGCTTCTCCTTCGATCACGAAGGAAGGTAATTGCCCGCGATGGACCAAATCCTGGAGGTCGCGCCGGATGGTGCGCCGGTCGACTTTATAGTTTTCGGCGAGCTGGCTGATGTTGGGTTTTTGAGTCGCACCGCGCAGGCGTTTGAGCAATTCATGCTGGCGGGCGAGACGTTCGGTGAACAGCCGTTCCCGGTCGTTGGTGGCGATTTGCTCAGCCCGCTCGAGCGAGCGCATTGAGCGAACCATTTCTCCAAACCCGCATTCATCCAGAGCGCTGGTGATCGTGGCGCGCAGCTTTTCCAGATCGACGGGCTTGCGGAGAAGGTAGGCGGCATGATTCGGACCCTGCAGTGCTTCGAGTTGCTCTTCCAGGCCCAACGTTCCGGAAATGATGACAATGGGCACGTGCGCGGCGATTTCCTTGATGCGCGGCATCAGCTTGGTGCCGAGTTCTCCGTCCTGCAGAACGTGGTCCAGCAAGATCAGATCGGGTATCTCCTTTGCGATGACCTGGAGCGCCGCCGTGATGTTGCTGACGCAGGTGAGGCGGTATCCTGCCAACGCCTGGCTGTAGAGTTTGATCTGCAGCGGGTCATCTTCGATCACTAGAATCGAGGCAGTGAACGTCGGGTTCATGCATGATGGTCGCGGTTGGCGGCAAAGAATTCACTGGGCGAGTTGAGCCCACCCCACGAATCCGGGGTCGGATTCATCCCTCCGAACCGGCTGGACCGGTGGTGGGGAGGAGAATGCAAAAGGTTGTCCCCTTCCCCCGCGTCGTGGTGACTTCGAGCCCGCAGCCTTCTTGCTCGGCCATGGTATAAACGGTCGCCAGACCCAGGCCTGTTCCGGGTCGGCGGCTGAGGTTCTTGGTCGTGAAAAACGGCTCAAAGATCCTGGGAAGAACCTCCGGGGAAATTCCCGGCCCGGAATCTCCCACGGCAAGTTGTAGGTACTGGGGAGAAGGCCGCGGCGGAAGCAGCCCGGCGGGCGCTGTGGCGATCGTGCGAACGCGGACGCTCAGTTCCCCGTGCCCGTTCATCGCTTCGGAGGCATTGACGATGAGGTTCAAGAGCATTTGCTCAAGGCGGCTGCGTGAACCGAAAGCCCGGGGCAGACCGCTTTCGATCTCCAATTTGAGAATGATGCCCGCCAAAAATTTCCGACCGAGCATCGCGACCGTTTCGTTGACCACGGCGTCGAGGGAGAAGGGCCCTGGCTGATCCGCGGCCCCGCGCGAGTAACCCAACATCGAGTGCACGATGCTTTCGCCCTGTCGTACGGCGGATTCGATCGCTTCAACGTTTTCCTTGGCCGCGCCCGTCGGGCGGGTCTGCTCTGCGCCGAGCTGGTTGGAAAGGCGAATAATCGAAAGCAGATTGTTGAAATCGTGAGCCACGCCCGCCGTAAGCGTTCCCAGCGCCCGCATTTTTTGCCCGTGCAACAGTTCGGTTTGCGCCAGGTGCAGCTTGCGACGTTGCTCCAGCGCGACCGTCTCGAGTTGTTCAAAATTGCTGTGCATCCGCCGCTGCACCGCGAATGTGTAAAGGCCCCCCAGCATGGTCAGCAGGACGGCGATGATCGCCGCCGTTTCGACGGCCGACCACGAACTTGGCGGCGCCGCGGCCGGGATGGGGACGGCCGACGCCGGACGACTGGTGCTCCAGTCCAAGTCGAGGCGGGTCAACTCGGATCGCACGGTCGGCAAATTCCAGCCCACGGCATCTCCGCCGTCGCGGACCACGACCAGCCATTGGCCATCGCGGCTAAATTCAATACCGTGCGGCCCGGCGATTTCGGAGGGGTTTGGCGGGGAGAATGTCGCCATGGTGCGACCGGAAGGGATCTCGATCAAACGGACGTCCGTGCGATTCTCGGCCACGGCCAGCCAGCGACTATCCGGAGAGAACACAGGAGCGGGCGGCATCATCGGCCCGAATTCCATGGGCAGGTCGAAGACCTTCTCCCCGGATGGAAATCGGAGCAGTTGCAGAGAAGTCTGTTGGCTGATCGCGATCCAATTGGTATCCGGGCTCCAGACCCCTTGGCCGATGTGCTCGGACTTGGTCAACGCACGGCCCGTCGCCCCATCTCGCAGAACCGTCGGGTTGTTCTGGAAACTGGTCAAAATCCGGCTTCCATCGCGGCTTGCCCTCACGTAGTGAGCCAGACCATTCAACTTGCCCAGGACAGCGCCGCTTTTTGCGTCCAGCCGCAAAACTCGGTCCATCGCCGCAACCACCAACGTTTTTCCATCGTCCAAAAGTTCACCGGTATTGACCGATTCGGAGAGTGGAGGTGAATACACCAAATTCCCTTCCAATCCGGTTGATGAAAGTTTGTCCAGCGCCGCCGGCCGGACGTCATAGCGGCGTATGCCGCGAAACGTGAAAGCGTAGAGAAAGCCGCTATCCCCGCTGAATTGCGCCCAGATCCCCGGCACACGGGCGAGTTCAACTCGCCGTTGAAAATCCCAAAGACTGACTTCGCCGTTGGTTTCGCCCGGGCTTGGCTGAAAAGACATCGCTAGAAGTCGCGCATCAGGACTGATCCATACGCCGAGCGCCGAGCGCGGTCCGCCGGAGAACGCAAACGTCCGAAAGGCGACCGGTGGCGAAAAACTCGAAATAAAGTCGTGGCCTCCTCTGGCGTCGACCGCCTGTAATCGATCTCCCGTGCTGCTGACTCCGCGAATGCTAAAACGATTTTCTCGGAAGATTTCGCGCCCGGACACCACGTCCCAAAAGCGGCTGGTTCCGTCCCACGAACACGTCCCGAGCATGGAACCGTCCGGTGTGAAGCCAAAATAGACGACGTTGGCGAGATGGCCCGCGAAGCGGAGCGTCTCCCTGGGAATCCAGCCGCCGTCGGCCCGTCCGTTTCTCTTGATCTCCCAAATCGCCAGTTGCCCGCGAGACCCGGAGACCGCCAAACGCCGACCATCGGGATGCCACTCCACGCTGGTCGGTCGGAAATCCGGGGCGAACTTGAGGACAACGGCGCCGGTGGCGAGGTCCCAAATCTCCAACGAGTTGGGCGAATCGTCCGGGCAAACGGCCATGAATTTCGAATCCGGGGTGATGGAAACCGCGCCGACGTGCCGGCCCTTCTGCAAGAGCCGCTGGGCATCGGCACGGTCCAGGGATTGGAGCACAAATCCTTGGCGGGTAAACATGCCCAGCGCTTGGTTGTTTGGAAGGAACGTCAGGGGCGCAGGATCGTCGGGCATGCGCGCGCATTGAGTGATGAGGACGCGTCGTTTCGACCCCAAATCCCAGACTTGGACCTCGCCGCCATGAAAGCGAACGGCGGCCAGACGACCATCGGGGCTGAACGTCGCCGCTTGGGGCTGCGAGCCGGAGATTGATGGCAGCACCATCGCTGGTTCACCGGACGGATGCGCGATGATCGCGGCCGTCCCATTCGTACGAAAATCGAAGTAGCGATCGAGGAGCGGGTTCCAAACCAACGTGGTCTTGGTGGAATGTGCAACCGACTGAGTCGATGTCACAATCCGCGCGGACGCGAGTTGAGCGATCGCCTCCTGACGCAGAGCCAGTCGTTGTTCTCCGGAAAGATTTGGCCGCGCCGCGAGATCCACAATGCGGTCCCGGCTGGCCGAAAACAGGCCGGCGTGCGTCGTGTAACGCTCGGCCCGCACTTCGTTGAACTGCGAATGCCAGAGGGCCTCCTCCGCACGATCCGTTGCGCGATGCGCTCGCGCGGCTTCTTGTTTCGCGTCCTGAGCTTGCCACACGAAGCCGGCTGCGAGTGTGACGACGACCAAAAGGATCAGGATCGACGCCAGGTTCGCGTGACGCAGACGACGACGCACGTTGTCTCGCTGCTGCTGGAGTTCGGCGTCCGGGACGGAGACAGCGAGGTCGGCATCAAAATGGTCTGGCGCCGGATTCACTAGGACGAGCCTAACGTGGCCCGCAATCCGTGGCTAGCCGACGATTCTGCAAATTCGCCCCGATTTCGAAGGCGGCCTGACTCGATGGTTGCACGATGTGTCGGGACGTTGAGGCTGGCGTCCGGGTCATGGTCCGGTGGGTCGATTTTGCCCCGCCCGGTGAGTATCGTCCTGGCGGCGGCGCCGTTGCTCATCTTTCGAAGATGAGGGCAAATCCTCTCGTTCCTCGCACCTGGCCGGCCTGATAATTCTCTCGCAACGCACCTGCTACCTACTTATGAGATGGGTCCTGAGAGAATCGTATGAATTCTGAAACGAAGCCCTTTGTCATCCGGCGCCTTCGGCGGGCGGCATGCTTGCTTGGGACGCTGGCGCTCTTCAGCGGGACGAACGCGCAATTGATCGCGGCGCAGCCCGATGCCGCCGCTTCGAACCCCGTTCTGCCCCTCGTGCAATCCGCGAGCCGCGGCGTGGTGACGCGTGATCCGTCCAGCATCGTGAAGTGCGGGGAGGAGTATTGGGTGTTCCACACGGGCCGCGGCATTCCGACCTTTCGGTCCAAGGATTTGGTAAAATGGGAACGTGGCCCCGCGGTATTCAACGCGGCGCCGGCATGGATTGCGAAAGCGGTGCCCCAGAATCGCAACCTGTCTTACTGGGCCCCGGACATCATCAAGGTGGGCGCGCGTTACCTGCTCTATTACTCGGTCTCGTCGATGGGAAAGATGACCTCAGCGATCGGGTTGGCCACGACTCCCACCCTCGATCCCAGCGACCCGGAATATCGGTGGACCGACCAAGGCATCGTGGTGCAAACGCAGGACGGTCAGCCGGGCGACGCCTACAACGCCATCGATCCGGCACTGTTTCAGGATCGCGACGGGAGTTTGTGGATGGTGTTTGGCTCTTACTGGACGGGGATCAAGCTAATGCAACTCGACCCCAAGACCGGCCAGCGACTTGCTCCTGACACGAAGCTGATCCCGCTTGCTTACAATGACTCCATCGAAGCCGCGCACCTTTCCCGTCACGGAGACTACTACTACCTCTTCGTGAACTGGGGATCGTGCTGTCGCGGACCTCAAAGCACCTACAATATTCGCGTCGGGCGCAGTAAAAGCGTGACAGGCCCCTACATCGACAAGGCGGGAAAGAACATGCTCGCGAGCGGTGGCAGTGTGTTTCTGCCCAACGTCAACGGCCCGTTGATCGGGCCGGGGCACGCCGGGACTCTGATCGCGGACGGCAAAACGTGGTTCACGTCCTGTTTCGAGGGCGATTTGCGGATGGGCGGAAAGGCGACGCTGGCCATCATGGCGCTCGGCTGGACAGGTGACGATTGGCCGGAGGCGACGGTGCCCGAGGTCGCCGCGCCGCCGCCGCCGGCGACGAAGTAATCCATTCCGTCGGGTGCGCCCTCGGAGCCCCTCAGTTTCATCGCGGCGCCGCGTCAGAAATCCGCGAAGCCCAAGCTGTTCACTTTTTTGGGGCCGAGAACCAACGTTTGCCGGCCGCATAGGTGAGTAACGAAGGCATGAGCGGGCCGCGGTTGGACCTGTCCTGATCGTGGAAGCACTGGCACGCGGCGATGACGCGCCCGGATCCATGCGGATATTCCACGTAGGTCGGCTTGGTCAGGTCAGGCATGTCGTCCAACGCTTCCGCGGCGAGGATGATGGCGTTTGTTGGTACATTCTGGAGAAAGCCATGGCTCGCGTAGCTGGCGCGGATGTGGCGGCCAATGAACGGGGCGACGGCCGGATGTTGCGGCGCCAGGATGATGTTGTCGCGCGATCCGTGTTTGGCCACGGTGACCCCCAGCGGCAGGGTCACGCCGTCGTTTTCGGCTCCGTTTAGCTCAAGCACGAGCACTCCGCCGTTGGTGACATAGCGCGAGAATCGATCCTGGTTGGCGTTGAACGTCTGGTAAAAGTCGGTGCGCCATTGGGCGCCGGGAATCACCACGAACCGATAGGGAGCGAGATCTGCACTCGCCATCTCGGACGATTCCTTCACATCGAACTCCAGTCCGAGATCAGAGAGGACGTCTTCGAAGTCAGGGTTGCGATTCCAGGAAGGCTGGTTTCGGAAGACGAGAACCTTGGACTCAGCGGGCTTGACGGTTGCGGCGGGGGCGGCTTTTGGCGGTTCAGGCGCTGGCGCGTCGGCGGCGACGGACCCAGGCATGGATTCCTGGACGACGACGGCCGTGGACGCGGCGAGGAGCAGGGCGACGGTGGAGGCAGCGAATTTGTGGGCTTGAGCTTGGGCCATAAACTTCAGAGTTCCTTTGGTGGCGAGGACGGTGGCGCCGCTGGCGTTTTTTACGATGGCTGCAGTAGCGATGGTGGCGGCGAGGCCGGCGGGCGCGGCGGGGGCAGATTGTGTGGCGAGCAGGGCGAGCACGACCGAGGTGGAAATGGCCAGACCTCGGCGGCGGAAGAGTTGCCGAAGGCGTTCGATGGCGCGGGAGAGTCGCATTTTGGCGGCGGCCTCGGTGGTGCCGAGCGCGCGTCCGACCTCATCCAGGCTCCGCTTTTCAAAGAAACGCAGCAGGATCGCGGCGCGATCGATCTCGGGCAATTCGTCGAGGGCCTCGTCGAGCAACGGCGCTGCCTGGCTGAAGTGATCGGGTTCTGAGTCCATCGAGTAGGGTTCCAAGGGGGACGCGTGGCGTTCCCAATGTTCACGGCGGGCTTCGGCCCGGCGGAAGTTGGCGGAGGCGAAGCGCGTGGCGCGGTAGAGCCAGCCGGACAATATGGTCCGGTCGGGAAGGCGGCTGGCCTTTGTTGCCAGATCCAGGAATACGGTCTGGGCTACGTCCTGCGCGGTTTCGTGATCTCCGGTTTGGCGCAGGGCCACGGCGTAAACCACGTTGATGTGACGCTCGACCAACGTGCGGAAAGCCTGCTCGGATTGGTGCCGGCCGTAGTCCCGCACGAGTTCCATGTCACTTCGTTCCATAGTCAGCCACAGGCACAGTCATGTTTTCATCGTCATGGATCTAACAGCCGGTCGGGGTGAATGGTAACAGAATATTTGGATCGAAAATCCAACGGTCGCGCCGAGGTTAAGTCCCGGCCTGCACGAGCATCACGTCCGTCTCGTTGGCCAGTGCGCGGCCGTCGGAGTCTCCCGGGATATTCCAACGAGCGAAGCCCGCAACCTGGAGCAACAGATCCATCTCCTGGCCCGGCGCCTAC
Organism: Limisphaerales bacterium; assembly: GCA_044230345.1. Classification (GTDB taxonomy): domain Bacteria; phylum Verrucomicrobiota; class Verrucomicrobiia; order Limisphaerales; family JADJPG01; genus JBGARF01. The sequence continues at coordinate 11,871 of JBGARF010000044.1, read as the reverse complement.
ATCGGTGACGGTGACTTTAGCATACGCCCACATCGAGATTCTTAGGGCCGGCAAGAACTTGGTTCAACCGGCAAATCGAGGGCAGTGCAGTGCCTGTGAAGCTTTCACGAGTTTCGCACTCGTGCCGACTGGCCCATGAACCTGGGAACGTTCTGCCTCATCCGGTCCTGTCCCACCGGCAAGACCACTTCCTCCCTACAGGGCGGCGGAGAAGGCTCCTCCGGAGGGGAGGTTCATTGAGAGGTTCGACGTGCAGCGTGTCCAGCCAGTCGCCGCGACGGATCCGGCGCCGCGTCATTGCCACATTGCCTTCCTTGGGTTGCGCTGCTACGACTGCGCCCGGTGTTCGTTGTTTGTTGGTGTGGCGTTGGAACTTTGAACTATGTCTGAACTTGTGAAGTCCTGGTGGTGGATGGCGGCTGCGTTGGTGGCAGTGGTGGCTGGAGTGATGGTTGTGCGCGTGTTTTTCAACCGGGAAGCCCGGGAGCGGCGTCGCCGGCAGCGGAGCCACGGTCGCGTGGTCTCCCGCGCGGCCCGGCCAATGGTCAGTCTCGCCGTCGAAACCGAGCCGAGCCGGCGGAAAAACAAGTCATGAGTCTCCGCCTCGCGTGAAGGGGCGAACGGCATAGAGGTGGGGTGGTTGAGCAAGTGAAACGGCGAACCATGAGGCGGCTGCGGTCGAGCGGAGCGGCCGGGGATCATCACCACGTTTACGTCGTTTTGCTGGATGCGGCCGTTGGCCGGCTGCGGAAAGTGCGGGCCGAAAACCCTGCGCGCGACCCGCACAAACCTTGTGTTTATGTCGGGATGACGGGGTTGACTCCGGAGGAGCGCTTTGCGAATCACAAGGCCGGGCGCAAAGATGCCATCGTGGTTCGACGCCATGGCTTGCGGTTGTTACCTGACCTCTATGCGCACCTCAATCCGATGCCGTTTGAAGCGGCGGCGCAGATGGAGAAGGATCTGGCCGAGGACTTGCGGCGGGCTGGGTATACTGTGACCGGCGGGCATTGAGTTGGAAGCCAGGTGCCAAGGACGGAGAGCCTTTGGCCCGGGGCGCCGTTGGTCTTGATCATACCTGCATTGCCATCCTGACCCTCCTTTGCTACACCAGCGGCCATTCATGAATCATCCCGGAGCCGGAAAGATCGACATGCACAGCGAAGCGTTTCTGCATTTGCTGATGCGACGTCAACTTAAGCTCTCGGTGGCGTGTGCCGGGACGTTCCTCGTCGCGCTGCTGGGCCTGCCGCTTTTGAACTACTATTTCCCCGAGTTGATGGCCCGGCGGGTCTTGGGGTTTACGCTCACGTGGTTCCTGCTGGGGGTGCTGTTTTTTCCGTTGGTGTGGATGATCGCCTACGTCTTCATCAAACGCTCGATTGCTCTGGAGGAAGCCGAGGTGCGTGAAGTGCAAGGGCAGGAAGGCGGGGCCCGATGACAGTGGATCCCTATATCCTGGCCTTCAGTGCGGTCACGGTGATTGTCACGATCTGGATGGGTTTTCGATCGGCGCGGCAGTCGAAGACGGCGAGCGATTTTTTTGTGGCTGGCCGCAGCGTCAGCGTGGGCTGGAACGCCAGTGCCATCTCGGGCGAGTACCTGAGCGCGGCGAGTTTCATGGGTGTGGCGGGGATGGTGATGTCGAGCGGTTACGACGCGCTCTGGTATCCGGTTTGTTATGCCTGCGGGTATTTATTCTTGTTGTTGTTCATTGCGGGACCGCTGCGGCGCTTTGGGGCTTACACCATTCCGGACTTTGCGGAGGGTCGGTTTGATTCTCCGGTGTTCCGCAAGATCGCGGTGGTCTTCGTATTGTTCATCGGGTTTTTCTACACCATGCCCCAGATGAAGGGTGCGGGGACGACGCTGGCGTACATTTTCCCAGGGCTGCCGTATTGGGCGGGGGTGGTGCTGGTGGGAGTCGTCATCACGCTGAACGTGGCATTGGGAGGAATGAAGGGCATCACGTTGGTGCAGGCGTTTCAGTATTGGATCAAGATGTTCGCCATTTCGGTGCCGATCTTTGTCTTGATGGCAGTGCATGGCTCTTACGGGCGCCAGATTGAGGCGAATGGACCGAAATCGTCGGTTGCCCAACTGGCCACGGCGGGGCAGGCGGGTTTGGGTGGAATGGCCGCCGAGCGGAAGCTGCTGCCGGAAAAAGCGCCGGCCGATGCGACCTGGCTTTCGCCGTTTGGACCGCTAACGACCAAGGCAGCAAAGGCGGCGCAGTTGTCGCCGGAACAGACCCGCCCGTATTCGCTGCTCTATACCTATTCGCTCATCATTGCGATTGTCTGCGGCACGGCGGGTCTGCCGCATATTTTGGTGAGATTCTACACCAACCCCGACGGGGTGGCGGCGAAGCGGACGACGATGTGGGTCATGATCTTGATCGGTGTGTTCTATGTGTTTCCGCCGGTGTTTGGGGTGATGGGGCGGAACTTGTTGCCGGAGCTTTATAGCGGGGTGGGTGCGAAGGGCACGGACAAGATTGTGCTCGAACTGCCGCGCATTTTGAATGAGCGGTACGGCACGCTGGGCTCGGTGCTGAGCGGCATTACCTGTGCGGGCGCTTTTGCGGCGTTCATGAGCACGTTCAGCGGTTTGCTCGTCTCGATGACCGGCGCGATGGCGCACGATGTCTACGGACGGATGTTGAATCCGCAGGCAACGGCCAACCAACGATTGCGCGCGTTCAAAATCGCGGCGGTGGGCATCGGCGGGGTGGCGATTCTATTGGGCATGCAAGTGGAGCCGTTGCAGATCAACTTCATGGTTGGCCAGGCGTTTGCGATCGCGGCGGCAAGCTACTTTCCGCTCTTGTTCGTGAGTGTCTGGTGGCGGCGGTTGACCATGAAGGGCGCGGCGACTGGGATGCTGGCGGGAGGGTTGCTGGCGTTGACGGGCATTTCGCTGACCAGCTTCAGTGATTTGAAATGGCTTCCCTTGGACGCCTTTTGGTCGGCGCATCCGCTGATGCGCATCTTGTGCGAACAGCCGGCGATATGGGCGGTGCCGTTGGCCATTGCCTTGATGTATGTCGTCTCGAAACTGACTGCACGGGAGATTCCGTCGGACATACGAATGAAGATGCTCGTGCTGCATGCGCCGGAAAAGCTGGGCTTGAAGCAGGAATACATTCAGGAGCATCAGCACGGGGCCGGGCATTGAAAGTCAGTCGCGGAGGACCGGCTTAAAAAAGCGAGGGGCGGCGAATCGTTCGCCGCCCCTCGGATGAGAACGCGTCCTTTTTTCCGCCGGGTGGTCTAGCGACAGTGCCGGTGGGAGCGATGATGATGGCCGAAGCGGAAGCCCACGTCGAAGAACGGTGGGCGGAAGCTTATCACGGGAGCCGGCAGCACGACCCGAGGCGGGCAGGGAACGGAAACATGCACGGGCGGCGCGGGAGCGTACACGACGACGGGCGGCGGTGCAGGCACGGAGACGTAGACGGGCGCGCAAGGGGCCATGGGGGCCATGGTCACGATTGGGGCGGGCGCGCAGGCGGGAACGGAGAAGTGGACTCCGCCGCCGAAGTGGACCGAAACGCCGGCGTGAGCGGTTGAGGTGGTGAGGGCAGACAGGGAGAGCGCAGTGATTCCGAAGATTGCGATAGTCTTTTTCATAGTGTTGCCTTTCAATTTAGGCGAACGGTGCATTCGACTGGGCCGCCGGAATTCTATTCAAGGCCACCTTAAGTGTAGTATTAGCAAACGTTTATAAATGCCTAAAGACCCGCACATGGAGGGGGAGGCGGCGCGGCCGCGTCGGCGGTTGCCGCGCAGTTTCAAGGAGTTGACGCCGAGCAACCACTTCAACCCGAGGACTTTCTTCTACGAGATGGTGTGGAAGGCTTGGCTGACGCCGCGGGTGGGCCGGGCGAAGAAGCCGGTCTTTCCCGGGCTCAAGCACGGCGACGTCGCCATCACTTGGATTGGTCATGCGTCCTTTCTGATTCAGTTCAATGATTTGAATCTGCTGATCGATCCGAACTTTGCGAACTGGCTATTCCTGCTGAAGCGGCTGAAGCGGGCGGGGCTTCACTGGCGGGATCTTCCGCCGATCGACCTGGTGCTGTTGACTCATGCGCATTTCGATCATTTCCACAAGCCGAGCCTGCGCCGGTTGCCTGCGCCGAAGATTGGCGTGATGCCTTGGGGGGTGGGTGATTTGGCGAAGGATTTGGGCTTCACCCGCATCATCGAACTGCAGCGGTGGGAGAGTTTTTCCCACGGCGAGTGGACCGTCACCTTGACGCCGTGCAAGCATTGGGGGGCGCGAACACTGCGGGACGAACATCGTGGCTATGGCGGTTTTGTTCTGCGTCACCAGGGGCGGACCATCTATCACGCAGGCGACAGCGCTTACTACGATGGATTCCGGGAGATTGGCGAGCGGTTGCGGCCGGAGATCGCGCTGCTGCCGATCGGGGCCTACTACCCGGATACATTCCGCCACGTGCACATGGGGCCGGATGATGCGCTCAAAGTATTTCATGATCTGGGGGCGCGATGGCTGGTGCCAATGCACTATGGAACCTTCAAGCTGTCATTTGAGCCCTTGGACGAACCCGAGCGATGGCTGAAGGAATTGGCAGCGAAACAAAAGCTCACGCATCGCCTCCGGATCCTGGAAGAGGGCGTGCCGGAATTGTTTTGATGCACCTGGCGGTCCGGGGCATGGGAGGATGGTTCATGGGAAGCCCCCCCGTTCCTTTTTGACCTGCTCCCGAGACATGAACCAGCGGACTGCTCCACCTCACCCGGTTCCGACCTCGCTCGGGCGAGTTCGAACCTGCCCTCTCCCCCGCAGGGCGGCGGAGAGGGTTTACGCGGTGGACGGCTCGAGGAATCGGCTACCGATCTCCGCGTCGCGAACCTCCCGGTCGATCGTCCGGTTCATGGGAAGCTTTCACGAGTTCCGCACTCTTGCCCACTGGCCCACGAACCGACGAGGGTTCCCCCTCACCCGACCCCGCTGCGAGGGGCCACCCTTTCCCCCGAAGCCGGGGGGCGAGGTGGGGGTGAACTCCCGGATTAAAGAAGGGCAAGGGCGGCCAACAATTACTGGCCGACGATGGGATCGCTCTGCTGGTCGAGCATGCGTTTTAGGTAGGAGAAGGCGACCGGGTTTCGTTCGGGTATGCCGACGAGGGCTGCCGATTGTTGGAAAAGCTTTCGGGCGGCGGAGAACTGTTTGATTTGATAGTGGTGCCATCCTTTGTAGGCGAGCGTGAGAAAGCCGTTGGGATCGAGCAGGCCGGCTCGCGCGAAGTAGGGGGCGGCCTGATCGTGTTGTTCCAGCCAGTCGTGGCACATGCCGAGGCGCAGCAGGGGATTGGGATCGTAAGGGTGAAGTGCGGCGGCGCGCTCGAACCAGACCATGGCCTGAGCGGCGTTTTCACGATAGCCCTCGGTGCCCTCGAAGCTGCGCAGCCGCAGGAGTTCTCCAAGGGCGAACGCGGTTTCGTGATTGCTCGGGTTGATGGCCGCGGCTTTCTGCAAAAGGGTCTCCTGCTCCTTAAACCGGGCGGCGTCGCGCGCGAGGTCGAGATAGAACGCCTCCCGGCTGACGATCCACGCTTGGCTCCCAAGGTAGACGAAGAGGATGGCGAGCGTCGCATTGACGGGAACGCGCCAACGCAGGCTGACGGTATGCCAGTGACTTTCGGTCGCAAAGCGATACTGGGCGGCGACTACGGCGAGCAGGACGACGGCGAGAATGGCGTTGGCGGGGACGTGGAGATTGAAGTCGAAGAATGAGTGAACGAGAAGGGCGCAAAGCCCGAGGGCACTGCCGAGCACGAAGGCGGACTTGTTGCTCCTCCGGGCGGAAAGCTCGTTCTGGGAACGAAACACGTGGTTCCAGGATCGTAAGACCTGGAAATAGAACAGGGCCCAGCAAGCGGCAATCAGGAGAGCTCCGGTTGAACCCCAGTCCGCGAGGGTATTCAGATAGTCATTGTGTGCCCGATCGGGTTGGATCTGAACATCGGGATCAGCCTGTCGATACTGTCGGAAGCGTTCGTTGAAATGGGCTGGACCAACTCCGAACCAAGGATGATCCCGCCACATCTCCAAGGCAGGCCCCCAGAGCTTAAAGCGCACATCCTCCACTTCGTGAGCTCGATCGAACCGCTCGGCCCGATTCGGCGACATTTCCGCCGTCAGAAGAAAGAGGCCAAAAATCGCGCCCAAAACACCGACCGCGATGATGGCCCGCCGCCAGTAGTCCCGTTGACGAACCAGGTGGTAGAACAAGGCGGCCAGGGCCGCGCCCGCAGCCAGCCAGCCGCCACGCGAGACTGTGACCGAAACTCCGGCGAAGATGAGGACGCTGGCGTAGCCGAGAAAAATCTTTTGCAGCGGAGTAAATCGCCCGGTCACGGTGAACGCGATGCTCAGGGGCAGGAGTATCTCCAGGTACCCGGCCAGGTTGTTCGGTGAAATGAACGTCGCTGAGCCGCGTTTCCGGTAGCCGTCCGGCTTGTTGAATTTTCCGACGATGGACGTGATCTCGTCCGAGGCGGAAAAGAACTGGATCACGGCATAGATCGAAAGCATGGCGGCGAGGGTGATCAGCGTGAGACCGAGGATCTGGGTGGTTTCCTGCCGGTGAAGGTTGTTGACCACCGTGAAGAAGATTGTGGTGTAGACGAGGACCCGGATTAACTCCTTGCGGGCGACATATTCGATGTCCGCCGCGAGGTATCGGGCGACGGCGTAGAGCGCGAAACCCAGCACCGGCCAGCACATCGGCACCCACAGCAGGCGATGCCGGGGATTCACAGCAAAACGGACGAGCCAGAGCCCGATTAACGCCAAGGTCATCCACTGGACGATGGCGAACTCCTGAGGGCGGACGGATCCGATGGCCAGGGGCGTGAAAACGAGGATGGCCAGGACGAGGCCGAGCATGCCTTTCTCGCACCAGTCGTCCAGGCGTTCGCGGTCCATGCTCAGGCCTCTCTCCGGAACTTCTGGCGGTTCCGATTCACCTGGGTGCTATGTGCTTCAAAGCAACGTGCTCAGACTTCCCGCGGATCAGTGATGGAGCCTTTCAGCGCGCTGGCTGCGACAGTGGCGGGAGACGCGAGGAAGACCTGCGATTCCTTGTGCCCCATGCGGCCGGGAAAATTTCGATTGGTGGCGCTGATGCATTTCAGCGGAGTGTTCATGCGCCCGAAGGTATCGACGGGGCCGCCCAGGCACGCGGCGCAGCCGGCGTTCTCGGTCATCTTGACTCCGGCCTCGATCAGCACCTGCCAGATGCTTTTGTCGCCCCATCGGGAAGTCTGCAAGTCGTGGACGATTTCCGGCGTGGCCGGCACTCCGAAGGTGTCGATGGCGACACGTTTGCCTTGGAGGATGCGGGCGAACTCGAGGAAATCGCTGGTCTTTCCGCCCGTGCACGATCCGATGTAGGCGCGATCGAGTTTCACGTGGCCCATCTCTTTCGCTTTCTTGCGATTGCCCGGATCGGGGTGGCAAGCGACGGTGGGTTCGAGCTGATCGAGGTTGACCACCAGCTCGTAGACGAATTTCTCGCGGGCATCCCGCTCGACCGGTTGGTAGGAGCTTTGCGTGCCGTTCAAGCGTGTCCGGTGATTCACGTACTCCTCGGTCTTGGCGTCGAACTCGAAGATCCCGTTCTTGCCTCCCGCTTCGATGGCCATGTTGGCGACCGTCATGCGGTCGTCCATCGACAACGAGGCAACTCCCGGACCGTCGAATTGCATGGCCCGATAGGTGGCGCCATCAAATCCAATCTCACCGATTACGTGCAGAATGATGTCCTTGGCCATGACCCCCGGCTGCAGGCGGCCTTCGAGACGGAAGTGCATCGTCTCGGGAACCTTGATCAAGAGCTTGCCGGTGCCCAAAACGAAGCCGGCATCGGTGTTGCCAATGCCGGTGGCGAACTGGTTGAAGGCGCCGGCCATGCACGTGTGCGAGTCGGTGCCAAACAGGATTTCGCCGGGCCGGGTATGGCCTTTCTGCGGCAAGGCGGTATGGCAGACCCCGGCGTAGCGGGAACCGTATTGGCGTTGTTGCGGCCCCTTCACCGCATCGAACACCCACTTACCGGAGGGATCATCGATGACATCGTAAAAGTAGGTGATGTCCTGTTCCTTCACGAACTCCCTCAGGAGGTCCACGTTGCGGTTGGATTTCGAGTCGGCAGTGAAAATGTAGTGGTCCGGAATGATGACCACCCGGTTGCGATCCCAGACCTTGGCGGTCTGACCAAACTCTCGCTTGAAGACGCCGATCGTGCCGGGGCCACAGACATCGTGGGTCATCAAAACGTCAGCCTTCACCCACACGTTGTCGCCGGCCTGCACTTCAGCTTTGCCGGCCGCGCGGGCCAGAATTTTTTCCGTCAAAGTCATGGTGAAAGATACTGAAGGAAGGAAGTCGCCCCTGCAACAGCGAACGCGCCCAAAAGCCTCATTGCTTTTCGCCGGGAAGGCTGTACATGGGGGGGAGCTTGACCAGTCCGCCGCCATGATTGAACCTCTTCTGAAGTCGCAACTGGAGCCCGTCGCGCAACGGCAGCGACGCTGGCGGGTGGCCCTGGCCCTGGCGCTATGGTGGGGAATTGTCGCCGTGGCGGGGTTGGCCGCCTGGTTGCTCCAGCGATTTGGGGGCATGGCGTTGCCCCACGCCTTTTCCGTCATCGGCGGAGCCGCGGTCATTGGCAGCTTCGTGGCCTGGGATCGGGCCAGCCGGTGGTCGCCGGACTTCCGCCAGATTGCCCGTGACATCGAACAGAAACATCCTGACCTCCATGCCTTGCTCGTCACGGCCGTGGAGCAGTCGCCGGATCCTGCCACCGGCCGCCTCAATTTTCTGCAGGAACGGGTGGTCAGGGAGGCCGTCGCTGCGGGTGCCAAACATCGCTGGGTCGAAGTCGTGTCTGACGCCCAACTGGGCGTGGCACGATTCGGACAGCTGACGGCGTTGGTCCTGATGGTTGCGGCGATGGTCAGCCTTCGCCTGCCGGGCACGCCGGTCAAAACAGCCTTTCCGCTCCGGGCAGGAGCCGAAGGGGCGGACGGCGACGTGGTGGTGACACCCGGAGACACCACTGTCGAGCGGGGCAGTTCCGTCGTCGTGTTGGTTCGGTTCCCGGGCAAGGTTCCCGCCGAAGCGACCTTGGTGCTGGGCGACAAGCCGGAGACTGGCCGTCGCATCGCGCTCACCCGCAGCTTGGCCGATCCGATCTTTGGCGGGACCATTCCCGAGGTGGGATCGAACGTTCTCTATCGAATCGAATATGGAGAAAAGAAATCCCGCGATTTCAAGGTGACGGTTTTCGAGTATCCGGCACTTATCCGGGCCGACGTGAAGATCGTGTTTCCGAGCTACGCCGGCCTGTCGGATCGACGGATTGAAAACACCCGGCGTGTGACGGCGGTGGAAGGGGCGACCCTCGAGTGGACTTTGCAACTAAACAAAACCGTTGCCACCGCGGCCCTCGTGGCCAAGGACAAATCTGTCTTGCCGCTATCGGTGGCGAGCAACGCGCCGCTTGCGATGTTGCGCGATTTTCTGTTGCTCACGAACGGCACTTACGATTTGCGGCTAACGGACCTCGACGGCCGGACCAACAAGCTCCCGGCCCAGTTCGTATTCGAGGCGCAGAAAAATCGGCGGCCGGAGCTCAAGCTGGTAACTCCGCGCGGTGATCAGCGGGTTTCGCCGCTGGAGGAGCTCGCGTTCAGCGGGGAGGCTTGGGATGACTTCGGGATGCGCGGCTACGGTTTGACCTATCGGATTGAAGGCGGCGAACCTCACAGCCTGCAACTGGGCACCAACAGCGCCCCCAATGAGCGGCGTAAGCTGGCACACCTCCTGGCGCTCGAGAACGAGAAGGTCGTCCCGGATCAGTTAATCTCGTGGTTTCTTTGGGCCGAGGACATCGGCCCGGATGGCCAGGTTCGGCGTTCCGCCAGCGACATGTATTTCGCCGAGGTGCGTCCGTTCGAGGAGATCTTCCGGGAGGCGCAAGGCGCCAGCCAGCAAAGTTCCGAAGAACAGGGTGGGGGTGGTTCGGGCAACGAGGCTCTCAAGCTGGCCGAGTTGCAGAAGCAAATCATCAATGCCACTTGGAAGCTGGAACGACGCGAGACGGCGGCTCAGCCGGATGCGGCTTATCGCAAGGACGCCGCGGTAGTCCTCGAGTCGCAGCAGAAGGCGCTCGAGCAGGCCGAGGCGTTGAAGGAGAAACTCCAGGACCCCCGCTCCGCCGCGCTGGCTGGCAATGTGATTACGGAGATGGAGAAGGCGGTCAGTCACCTGACGAAGGCGACCAACGCGCCCGCCGCTCTTCCCGATGCCGGCACCGCCGAACAGGCTGCCTATGCCGCGCTGCTCAAGTTGTCCTCGCGCGAATTTCTCATCACCCGAAATCAACGTCAGCAGAGCAGCAGCAGCAGCGGCAGTCCGAGCCAGCAACAGTTGTCGCAGCTCGACATGAAGGAGCAGGAAGATCGCTACGAAACTCAACGTCAGGCCCAGCAGCAACCGCAGGCCCAGCGCGAGGAACTTCAGGTGTTGAACCGCCTGAAAGAACTCGCCCAGCGCCAGCAGGACTTGAATCAAAAGATCAACGAACTCCAGACCGCACTCCAGGAGGCGAAGACGGACCAGGAACGCGAGGAGCTTCAACGCCAGCTCAAGCGTCTCCGCGAGGAACAGCAGGAGATGCTGGCTGACATGGACGAGCTTCGTCAGCGCATGGAGCGCCCCGAAAACCAGTCGAAGATGGCCGATGCCAAACAGCAGTTGGAAAAGGCGCGCTCGGAGGCCCAGCGTTCGGCGGAATCGCTGGAGAAGCAGGAAATGTCACAAGCACTGGCGTCGGGCACTCGCGCGCAACGCGACCTCCAGCAGTTGAAGGAGGATTTTCGCAAGCAGAACGCCAATCAGTTCGCCGAAGAGATGAAGCAGATGCGCTCGGAAGCGCGGCAGTTGGCCCAAAACCAGGAAAAGATTTCCAAACAGATGGAGGAGCTGGGGGATCGCAAGCTGCGCACGCTGGCCGAAAATGGCCCGGCCAGGGAAATCACCCAGCAGCTCGATCAACAGCGTTCCGGCTTGACGAATCTTTTGGAGAACATGCGGCAGCTGACGGAAAAAGCCGAGCCGGTCGAGCCTCTCCTTTCTAAACAGTTGTATGAGACCCTTCGCAAGAGCAGCCAGGGCAACGCAGATACGAATCTGATGATCACCAGCGAGCTCCTCAAACGGAGTTTCAACGCGGAGGCAGCGCCGTTCGAACAAAAGGCCCGTCAGGAGATCAATGAACTGAAGGAAGGGGTCGAGCGTGCGGCGGAAAGCGTGCTCGGTGACGATACTGAGGCCTTGCGTCAGGCCAAGCGCGAGCTTGATGCGCTCGCGGATCAGGTGGAGAAGGAGATTGCTCGCGCCACCGGCCGGCAGAATTCGAACCAGGCGGGTAATTCCCAGGGTGACACGAACCAGCTTTCTCAAGCGAGCGGTCGAGGTGAACGTTCCACCAATGCCACCGCGCGAGCGGGTGGACAAGGGGAGCAATCACCGCAGGCTAGTGATTTGATCGAATTGCAGAACCAGCTGGCGCAACAAGAGCCTGCGGCTCAAGCCGGCCAGGAGCAGGGTCCCGCTGGTCAGCAAGGGCAACAGGGTCAGCAAGGGCAGCAGGGTCAGCAAGGGCAGCAGGGTCAGCAAGGGCAGCAGGGTCAGCAAGGGCAGCAGGGTCAGCAAGGGCAGCAGGGCCAGCAAGGGCAGCAGGGCCAGCAAGGGCAGCAGGGTCAGCAAGGGCAGCAGGGCCAGCAAGGGCAGCAGGGCCAGCAAGGGCAGCAGGGTCAGCAAGGGCAAC
>JBGARF010000057.1:0-14234 GCA_044230345.1 Limisphaerales bacterium | reverse complement strand
GTGTTGCCTGGGTCCGGAAAGATGGCGCCCACGCCCACGAACGGCGAGCTTAGGCTCCCGGGCCGCAGCTTGGCGCCGTTGGTCGTCATCCCGGTGCCAAACTGCATCACCGTCTCGCACGGATAAGTTTGCGTCTGGGCTTCCGCTCGTCTGGGGAGCCAACAGCCGAGGGCCAGTGCGGCGGCGGCGAGGACTGCTGAGATTGCGTTCATAATGCAAATTCCTTCCAAGATTGGGTTGGGTGCCGCGTCCCGCGGACCCGACCCGTCGGGAAACACCGACGGTCAGTAAGCGATAAGGAAAAAAACGCGGGCGGTTGCAGGAAATTGGTGGACTGGGGTGCAACTCGCGGTTTCCGGACTGCGGTTGTTACGTCGACTGCGCTTGCTTTTCTTCGGACGCCATCGCGGACGCTCGTCGCTGCCAATACCACGGTTGTTTTTCTGAGTTGGCCGCACCCCTGCGCGGACCGTCCGGGCCGAGCGGAAGCTTGCCAACCCGATGGGAGGCCATACTCTACAGCGGGATCAGCGAAGAAGGTCGGGACGTCATTATGAATCTGAAACTCTCCGTCGCTGTGGCCGTGATTTCCTACGCTTTCGGCGAAACGCATGGAGCGGGGGCCGGGGCGCTGGACGAATATTCAATGATCCTTGCCCGGTACGGAAGGATCCACACCATCGCGGGAAGCGGCGCGCTCGACAGCAATGGTGGCAACGATTGGCAGGAGGCATTCGAGGGTGGTCCTGCGCGCGACGCGGAACTTTCTGAGGCGCACAACGCCCAGGCCGACGCGTTCGGCAATGTCTACATCGTGGACAAGGATTCGCATGCCGTTCGGAAAGTGATCCCCGACGGCACCATCCATCGCGTGGCCGGAATCAACTTGGCTGGCAATGGCTCCGACGAACCGCAGCCCGGCAGGGACTGCGCCCTTTCGATCCCCAACGGCCTGCACGTTCACCCGGACGGCACCTGTTTCATCCTCGACGTTGGCAATCGGAAGATCCGTCGCCTCGATCCCAACGGAAGCATTTCCACCGTGTTTGCGGATCCCGAAATGTCCATCGTGGGACGAGGGCTGTGGGTCAACGCTGACGGGTCGGTCGTTTACTACGCCAGCGGAGCGAACGTCCGAGAATGGACGTCGGCCGGCGGTGTCCGGATCATGGCCGACGGGTTTAGCGGTGGCTTGGGCAACCTGACGGTAGATCCCCAAGGCCGTGTCGTGGTTGCTGATCGCTCAGCTCATTCGGTTTACCGGCTGGAACCGGACGGAACCAAAGTTCGGCTCGCGGGAAACGGAGGCTCCACCGGGGGCGGGGATGGACAACTGGCGGTGGAGACAGCGATGGAGGAAGTCCGGGGCATCGCGTTCGCTCCCAGCGGCGGATTTTTCGCCTGCACACATCGTGGCAGCGACGTGTGGTTCGTCGACGCCAGCGGCATCGCCCATCTATTCATCAACGGGGTCCGGAACTCGAATCCGTTCGGAGGCGAAGGCACGCTCGCCAGCGCGGCTAGCAACAAGCTGTCCGAGGTTCGAGCGATCAATTTGACCCCGGGCGGCGACTTGATCATTACGCACAGCGACGAGAGTACGGTTCGAATCGTCGAGAATCTTCCACCGCCCCAAGTTGAACTTCATCCAGTGGACATTGATCAAGGCATGCTGAGGATTCAATGGCGCTCAGCTTGGGACGGCGGCGTCCTTGAGCGATCTGGCAACTTGACCGCTCCGCAATGGGGCCCAGTCCGGGCTGTCGGCGCCTCGGGTCGACTGGAGCGTTGGGCCGAAGCGAATTGGCGCAGCGAGGTCCAAGGTTACTTTCGATTCATTTCCGCGCGCCGCTGGCCCGCGCCCTAATCTCACATCCCTCCGGCCGCGGCTGTTTTTCCGCACTTGCGACAGCCTTGGTGCCGGCGCGGTTTGAGCGCCTGTTACCTTGATTCAGGAGCCCGGTATTGATAGGGATCCCGCCGCCCAAAAGTCTCCGGCCGGAATCGAATCAGTGCGAGGGTCTCTGTGACCCAGGCGAGCGCGCTGCGGTGGGGGCGAAAGACGCAATCAGAACCAACAACCCAGCATGAAAACCCTGATCACAGGAGTCTTCGCGTCAGCGATTTACCTCCTCATGGCGCAGAATCCTGTGCCGGCAGCCGGGCTCCCTACGGCCACCACTCAACCTGCCACGGGCGTTGGCCCGACCAGTGCCAATCTTCCGGGCATCTGGGGCGCCAATGGCGCCGATACGGGCGTCTATGTGGACGTCGGCCTTACCGCCAATCCGAACCAGCGTTTTCATCTCGCCAACATCTCCAGTGCGGTAGCCTCCTTCCCCATTTCGGCACCACTCTCCTCGCTGTCGCCTGGGCAGACCTATTTCTTCCGTGCGGCGGCCAGTAACAGTTTCGGGGTAACCTTGGGCAATGTGCTCTCGTTCACCACGCTGCCAACGAACGCTCTCGCCACCTCGCTCGTCACCTCGGACATTGGCGCCACCGCCGCATCGTTGCGCGGCGAGTTCAGTCAGAGAGGGCTCCCTGGACATGCGTTTTTCCAATTCGGAACCACCGTGGCGTACGGCCAAGTGGTGGGGGTCAGCACCTTGGCGGACAACATCAACGTCTTCTCCCTCACCCGCCAGGTGACCGGGCTTACCCCCAACACGACCTACCATTGTCGCGCTGCCTGCAGCAACGCGCTGGGAGTCACGTTCGGCGCTGACGTCGCCTTTACGACGGCACCCGCAGTAACGCCCACCGCCATCGCGGCCCCGGCTGACAACATCACCAGCACCGGCGCGCGGTTGAACGGAAGATCCAATCCAAGAGGGTCGGCGACCACCGTCTTTTTCGAGGTCGGGCCGACCACCAGTTACGGAAGCACCACAGGAGCCGCGTCCGTTGGCGCCGGCACCTCCGAAATAGCGTTTTCTGCCACCATCGGGGGATTGCAGGCGGGGACGACCTATCATTATCGCGTTGCCGCCAGCAATATCGCCGGGATTGTTTACAGCCCGGACGCCACGTTCACCACGGCTGGTCCTACACTCCCCACCGTGGTCACGCTGCCGGCGGATAACGTCACGGTCACGGGCGCCCGTTTTAACGGCTCCGCCAACGGCAATGGCCTCGCCACCACCGTCTTCTTCCAATACGGCACGACCACAAACTACAGCCTCGGCGTCGCGACCAATAACGCGCCCGCCGGCGCCGGCAATTTCTCGTTCAACGGCACGCTGGATGGCCTGCCGCCTGGCACCTACTTCTACCGTGCGGTCGCTCAGACCGCCGCGGGCACAGCGTTCGGCGAGAGTCAGACCTTTACCACGGTCCCGCTCGCGATTGTGCAGCAACCGGCGAACGCAGCCGTCTGCTCCGGCTCAGCCACCACCTTTACCGCCGCCGCAAACTCACCTTCCGCCCGCTTCCAATGGGAACTGCGCCCGCCCCGAGGATCCTTCAGCCCCGTGGCCGGCGCGACCAACGCCAGCTTCACAACAGGTGCGCTCAACGCAGATACCGCGGACCACACCGAATGCCGCGTCACTGTCTCCGTGCCCGGCGCCACGGTGACCAGCAGCGTCGCCAAAATATCCGTGCTCGCCGTGAAGAATCCTGTGTTGACCTACAACTTCAGCACCGGCCTCCCCCCGAAAACCGCCGTCTACGGCAGTGCCATCACCAACCTGACCGACGGCATCCTGGAACTCACTCCGAATCTGAACAGCCAGATGGGAGCGTTTCTGATCGGCGACCCGGTCCCCGGCCGCACCGTCATCGGCTTCACCGCAAGCTTCAAGGTTCGCATCATTGCCGGCTCCAGTCCGCCGGCGGACGGCTTCAGCTTTAGCTGGTCTCCCGACTTGCCGAACGAACCGATCAGCGAGGACGGCGCCGGCTCCGGACTGCGACTGTCCTTCGACACGTACGACAACCAAGGGGGGGAGGCTCCCGCCATCGACGTTTTCTGGGGCACGAATCTGATCGCCCATAAATCCGTTCCCATCGGTTTCCTTCTGCGAGGACCTCAGTTTGTCGACGTCAGCATCCGCGTCACTGCGGACGGGTATCTCGATCTCGCCTACGATTGCGAGTCGGTATTTGGCGAACTGCTCCTGCCCGACTTCCGACCCCAACTCGGCGCCCGCTTCGGCATCGGCGCCCGCACGGGCGGATTGCGGGAAAGTCACGCCATCGACGACTTTTCCGTCGCGCTTGAAATGACGGCGTCGGATCCCACCCCGCACATCGCCGATTTCATCCGGACCGGTGACCGAAAGTTTCGGCTTATCGGCACCGGCCGTCCCGGCCGCAATTACTCCGTTGAATCCACCACCAATTTCGTCGACTGGATCTGGCGCACGAACGTGGTCTCGGACCTGGTCGGGACCTGGGGACTCGAGGAAACCGAGGTGAACCTCACGACGCCGCACCGTTTCTACCGCGCCCTTGGCATCAGTCAGCTTCCGCCCAATCTCGTCTCCTGGTACCGCGCCGAAAACAATTTCCGCGACAGCTTCGGGCCGTGGCATGGCTCCAGCACCAATGGAGTTGGGTTCGAGCCGGGCAAGGACGGCCTCGCGTTTGTATTCTCGGGAACCAACAACACCGTCGAGCTCAACGCGCCTGCCATCGCCGGCCCCTGGACCGCCGCCGTCTGGGTGAAACGCGTGCCGGGACAACTCGTCTCCTCGACGCTGCTGAGCGACCCATTCCAAGCGATCAAACTTGAACAGTACGGCAACACCAACCGCTTGATCGGTTTCACCCGGTTCGGCGTGAGGGATTACTACTTCAACTACTCCGCCACCATCGATACCTGGGTGCATCTGGCCATCGTCGGCACCGGCACCAACACCCTGCTCTACGTCGATGGCAACGCCCAGGATACCAATGCCGCGACGATCAACCTGCCGCGTGAACGCATCAGCCGCGCCGTGGCCGTCGATCAGCTGAGCGGATCGATCGACGAACTCACGCTGTTCGACCGCGCCCTGACTCCCGAAGAGATCAGCCAGGTCCGCGACGCCACCCGCGCGCCGTAACAGCGGAAAATCCCACAGCGACTTCAGCTCTCTCTCCCGCTTCCTGGCCGGGGCAGAGGGCCAGGTGCCGGGTGCCATGTGCCAAGTGCCATGTGCCAAGTGCCATGTGCCAAGTGCCAGGTGCCAAGTGCCAGGTGCCGGGTGCCGGGTAGGGGGAACCGACAAGGTTGGCGTCGGCGATATGCCAGGGCTTTGCCGGCAGGAGAGGATGCCGGCAGGCCTGTGAGAATTCGTCGTTTGCGCCCGGGTGTGATTAAAAACGGGTGCTCCAACGGACCGTCTCACCCCTCACCCCGGCCCTCTCCCCGTTGAGGGGAGAAGGAGTCGCGCGGGGCGCGAGCTAAACGCCTTGCACCCTCACCCGCATTTAATTGCACCGTTTGCTCCCTCGCTGCCAACTCCGCTCTTGTCGCTCTCAAGCCGTGGCAGATAGGGTGGTCAGAGTTGAAGCCGATGGTGATTAAGACATCAACGCGGACAGCGCGGCTAATGCACGGCGGCAACCTCTGGGAAAGCTTCGAGAACCAAGGCTGGTGGAAACACCGGTGCATTCAATGAACCAGGCCAATTCGACCACACCCGAATCGACCGCCAGCCAAAGAAAGCTTCGTCGTGGCTATCGCTTCGCTCTCGTCGGAATCGTCGCAGGTTTCCTCGGGCTTGGCACCGCGACGTATCGAATGTCTGTCGAGGCCGAAACACCCCCGCCGCCGCGCGGAAAGGAGATTTCCAATACCCTCGCCGAGACCATCAAGAAGGCGGCGGATAAGTTTCGCCACCAGCAGCCTGTTCCGCCGCCGCAACCAGCCGACGCCAAATGGCCAGCCACGAAAAAGCTCGGCTTGGCGGCGTCTGCTTTGGGATTCGTCGGCACGGCCTTCGGATGCGTCTCATGGCTGGTTGGCGAGCATCGTCGCTGGACTTGGGCGGCGCTTTGCGTTGGCGTGGCCGCCCTTGCGTGGACACAGGTGGTTGTTGCCGTGGCGATGGCCATCGGGATTGCGCTATTAATCGTCATCCTTAGCCACCTGTGATCGTGGCCAACGACAATCCTCCATCGGAATCAGAATGGGTCACCCTCGCTGGCGCTTCAATTCACGCGGGCGTTGTCGCGCCGTACACCGACGGCAATGCGTCGGTCACGAACGGGGCTTTCCGCTTGGACCCGTTGCCCATGAACCGGGTCTTCACTTCAGTCCTGGCCAGGCAATTGACTCGAACGCGAGCTTCACAGCGATTCACCACCGAGCGGTGTTACGGAGACTGCACGCGGTAGTAACGTTCGGGGAACAGGCTCGTCCCATTGTCCGTGTAGGCGTCGATGAACTCGTAAACGCCCAGGGCGTTCGCGTTGTTGGTGGCGATCGGCGTCCAGGGAACGGGCGCCGTCAGCGTGGGCGTGGCTTCGAGGATGTAGGTCGCGTAAGGCCAGCCTTGCCCGGTGATTTTCATCTTTCCCGAGTCCTGCGGAGTGATCCCGGTGAACGTAGAGCCCGGGATTTCCACGCGCCGCAGCGTGACGTCGTTGCCGTCACCGCCCGTGTACCTGATTTGATACTTGTTGAACCCGCTGCCCATCACTGCGCCATCGGGCAGATTGTTGAACGTGCCCACCACCGGGCCAGGACTGAGCTTGTTGATAAGGACGAAGACATCGTTGGTTGAGGGCGGAAAGCCTGTCGCCACCAACAGCGTGCTTGAGATATTCGCGCCGAGATGGACGTCACCCGTCACGCGCAACTGGTCGTATTGAGCGCCGGGGACCGTGCCGTTCAGCTGCACGCGAAAGACGCCGTTGGAAAGCTCCAGGTTGCCCTGCACATCGAGGCGCGCGGTGCTGGCCGGGGAGTTCAATCCAGGGCTGATCTCGCCGGAACGATTAATCACCCGCGGCACACTGCCACTGCCGCCCAGCGTGCCGAACCGATCGAGAAAGACCGGCGCCGAGGCATTGCGGGTGATGAGCAGCTGCTGGCTGGAAGCGATGCTCCCGTCGATTTCCAGCCGACCCTCATCCAGCTGAGTGGGGCCGGTGTAAGTGTGATTGCCCGTCAGGCGCAACGTGCCCAGACCGGTCTTGTGAAAGTTCCCGTTGCCGCTGATTACACCGGTGAACGTTGTGGAGAGATCATTGCGTCCAACGATGAGCCCGGCCGTGAAGGGACCGTTGGGGAGGGAGATGTTGCCGGCGCCTTCGATGGAGCCGACCAAGTCGAGCACGCCTTCGAGGATGAGTTGACCGGAGCTGTTGATTACCACGCGGGAACCGTTCCAAATCTCGCTGCCGCCGCCGCGAATCCGCACCCGGGATGAGTTCACACTGCCTGCGTCGTCGCCGATGGTGATGTCCCCGTGAATCGCCTCGTTGTCACCGGGCTTGTCGAGAACAAGGTCGCCGCCCGTCACGACCGTGAGGCCGTTGAACGTGTTTGTGGTCAGCCCATCAAGGGTGAGGATGCCGGGACCGATCTTCGACAAACCGCCCGGGCCGCTGATCACGCCACCGAAGGAAAGCGGTCGCGGAATGCTGGGGACGTTGATCACACTCTGGGGCGCCAGCAGTTGGATGGGCCCGTTCCAGTGATTGTTGCCGGTAAAGTTCTCGAGGACAATCGGCGACCCCGGGCCAGTGCTGTCGAGGGTCAGCGGCTCGGCGGCAATGGTCATGCCCAGCCCCCCTTCCAGAATAATCTTCGGCCCATCAATGCCGGAGACCGTGGTCCCAGCCGCGGGCGTGCCGAGGGCATTGGGATGCGCGAGACGCAAGGTGCCGTCAGTCACCGACACTGGGCCATTGAAGGTGTTGGCGCCGGAGACGCGAAGCGAGCCTTCGCCAACCTTGTTGAAACCAGCCGGAGCGCCGCCGTCGCTGATCACGGCTGAGATGAACAGATCCGGTGTGTTGGTGGTTCCGAGCGTATAAATGGTTCGGGTCACGCCGCCCAGCGAAAGGTTGCCGCTGATCCGCGCGATCTCATTCGTCGCGACGGCGAGGATGTCGCCGTTCAACGTCAGCGTGCCTCCATCGGTTTCCGCGGCGCCGCCGTTCAGCGTCAGCGGTCCGATGGTGTCGTTGGCAAAGCCGAGCTGAAGAGCTCCGCTGGGGTTGATGGTCACGGGTGCGGAGTCCGCGATCTGATTGTGTTTGATGGCCCAGGCGCGCGTGCTGTTGGTCGGGCCGTTGGAGCTGCCCACAACCAGAGGTCCGGGGATGACCGGCTGATTGAAGACGCCGTCCATGATGAAATTGCCGTCGCGAACCCAACTCGTTCCACCATAGTTATTGGTGTGGGTGGTCTTGAACTGCAGCGTGCCGTCGCCGGTCTTGGTCCAACCCGCCGGACCCGAGATGAGTCCGAGAATGGTTAGGGCCGAGTTGGTCGCCGTCACGATGTTCAGGTTGTCGTCCAGAACGACCGAACCCAGCCAGGAAACGCTGCCATCGGTGAGGGACAGCGTGGCCAGCGGGCCTGGAACTTCGAGGCGCTCGAGCACGCCGAACGACCCGGGCGGGTTCATCCCGAGCGTTCCGAGGATGAGCTTCGTCACGCCATTGGTGGTGCCGAGCGCATTGCCATCGGTCATGGTGAGCAAGCCGCCTTTGATTTCCACGTCGCCGTTGAAGAGGTTGGACGCGGTCAGGATGAGTTCGCCCCGATTGGTTTTAATCAGGGTCGCCGCGCTGACGCCGCTGATTTGCGCGGTCACGGCCAATTGGATGCCCTGAGCGACGTCGATGATCTGCGGGCCATCGCCCCGTGCGCCGAGGGAAAGCTTGCCCGCGATGAGGGAGTCCTTGCTCACGACACTGGGAGCGGCGGCGGAAATCCCCCCCTCCACACCCAGCACGCCGCTTCCGGTTGTGACGGTGCCGCCACGCAGGTGGAGGTCACCCAGCGTATCGTTCTGGTCGCTGAGTTCCAGAATACCGGTGGCGTTGATCGAGACCGTTGAACTGTTGGCGATTTGATTGTCGCGATCGAGCACGACCACATTGCCAATCAGCGTGCTGGCGAAGTCGCCGATGAGCAGGTTGCCGGGAACCGCCACCGTGCCCACTGGGGTGAGGCCAACCAGCAGGTAGCGGCCGAGGCGCAAAATTCCGGCCTGGACTGAGGTAAGGCCGGTATAGGTGTTGGCGCCAAAACCTTCCAGCGTGAGGTCGCCCGCGTTGTATTTCAAAATGCCGCCTGTGCCGCTGACCACGCCCGCGATCGTATAGTCGCCGGGACCCTCGGTGAACAGCGAGTGCGACCCGAGATCGATGTCGCCGTTCAAGGTCAAGTTCGCCGCGGAGGCAAAGCTGGTCAGGTTGATCACCGGGTCCGGACCACCAAACGTGACGTCGAAATCGATGATATGTACGCCGGCCGGGTTGCCCACGGCGATGGCGTTGGTGATAGTGACGCGGTTGCCACGCAGGCGATAGCCAGTGCCGAAACAATTGATGACGGAGAAAGTGGTGCCGGCCGGGAAATTGTTCGTATTGCTGTTCTTGCGCGCGGCCGCATCGACGAAATTCAAGATATCCCCGGCCACCGGGGCGCCGCTGGACCAATTGGCGGCCGTGGTCCAGTTGCCGCTGGTGGCGGATGCGCCGGTCCAGGTGCGAACCGTGGCGCCGTGGGAATCAGCGGCGAACAGAAGCCCGCAGGCCACCGCGGCCCAAAGGGCGGCAGCCTTGAACGACAAGGCGAACAACTGAAACGACGATTTTGGGGCAGACTCAAGTTTCATAGATTACGACTGATGGAGATTTTATAAGAAAACCCGCCCGCACTCTTACAGCGCAGGCGCTGATTTAACCCGCATTGCCCACCGCCACCATCAGCCCATCACCCATCCGTGTGCGAAGATCCGAAGGTTCAACTAGCGATAAGGCGGAAACCGCGAGCGGTTGCAAAAAATGAAGCGAAATCTCCAAGGGTTGGCCTACCACTGCACGTCGAGGGCCACCAGTTCCCGCTGCAACTCGGTGAGATTCCACCGCTGCAGCCAGCCTTCGTGACAGACGGCGACGAGCCAGCGTCCATCGGGGCTTAACGCCAGGGCCTGCACGCCCAGCGGATCCGGAGCTCGGAATACGGCGAGGCGCCGCGCCGAGGCCGCGTCGAAAAGATGGATCTCCCGCAAGTTGGCCACCACCGCCAGCAACCGGCTGTCAGCCGAGAAGACGCCGTCGCCCAGTCCGGTTTCGCCCGACGGAAACAGCGTGGCCGCCGCGTTGGTCCATTGCCCGACGGACCAAAGGTGTCCTTCCTCGCCCAGCGTCGCGAGCCACCGCCCGTCCGGGCTGAACGCCGCGCCGCCCGTCCGTCCGCCCGCCGGCAGGTCGATTAGCAAATGATTCTCCGCCACGTCCCATACCTTCAATCGTTTATCGTCCAAGCTGCCCGAAACAACATGCCGTCCGAATCGATCCAAGGCGACCATGCGTGCCGCCCGATGCGTCCCCACACGAAGCAGGTTGGTCCCTGCGGACAGAGGTGAAACGACCAGTCGATTCAGATCACGGCTGGCCGCCGCCAGCCACTGCCCGTCGGCGCTGAAGTCGAGCCAGCGCCACTCGCGCCCGCTCCAGCGCGTTTCCATTCTCGTCAGCGCCAGATCGAGGGAATCAGCCATGCTCGGACGCCACCGATGCACCCCGGAGCCATCCAAAGTCCACAAGAAGCCCAGCGGATCGAAGCGCGCGAATAGCAGGGTCCGATTGGTCATACCCGCCACGGTCGCCAGATTGGCCGTGTCGAGCAGGGCGAGTTCCTGCCGCGAACACACTGCAAGCACGCCGCCCTCGGGACTGAACGATGCATGCCAGTAAGGCGATTGCGGATTGCCGACCGAGACGGCGCGAAAGCACTCTGAGACCGTCGTCTCCAGCCAGCCGATTTGGCCGCCCATCCAAACCGGCCCGAGGCGGGAGCCATCTTCATTGAAGACGACGTCGGATGCATCGACTGAAACCTCAGCGAGGAGGCGTCCGGTCATGAGGCGACGGAGCGTCAGGCTGCGCAGCGGACTGACTTCGGCCAGCAAAGCCGCCCGCGGATGGAACGCGAGGCAACGGGAGGCCGCGTTGCCGTGTGCGAAGTGGTGTTGCAACTCTCCGGTGCGCGCGTCCCAGACTTGAATTGTGCCGTTCCCACAGGCGACGGCGAGCAAGGTATCGTCCCGGCTCCAGGCGCTGTTTTTTGCCTCCATTCCTTCAGCCACCCGCAGCACGCGCTCACCAGTCTGGAACGAAATAACGTCCACGCAGTTTGTCCGGGCCTGCACCACCGCGACACGTCGGCCATCATGCGACAGGCTCAGCCTTCGGGCATCCGTGGTTGGAGTCAGTGGCAGGGCCACCCCGGCCGCCAGTCGGAACCGCACGGCACCCGAAGGCAGTTCGCGCAAGGTCACGGCGCCGTCGGCCTGCGCCAAAGCGAATGAACGTCCGTCCGGCGAGAAGGCAAACACATTGGTTGCCCCCGGGCTGGTGAAGCAGCGCTGGCCGTTGGTCACACACCAGATGCCCAAACCGTCGCGGAACTGAACGGCAACATGATTCCCGTCTCCGCTGAATTCCGGCTGACCCACCAGCACTCTTCGGCTGACCTCGTCCGGCCCGCTCAACACCACACGTCCGTCGCCGATTCGGCGCACAACCAGGACGTTGTTGCTCTCCACCTGAGCAAACCAGCGAAAGGTCGGGTCGATCGCCGACCGGAAAATGTGGGAGCGCGGGAGCTGCGGCAGCGGGACAAAACGGACCTCGTCCATGGCGAGGGCAGCGATGGCCTCGGTGCGCGCGCGCTGGCGCTGGTGATCGTCGAGGCCGAGTGCGGATGCACGCCGCAGACTGGCCATCGTCTCCGTGCGCACTCCCAAACCGCCAGCGAGCCGACGTCCGCGCGCCTGTTCAATCAATGATTCGCGCAAGGCGGCCACGGCCACTCGTTCGGCGCGTTGAATACGCCAGGCTGCAATCGAGGCGCCCACCGCCCCACCGACGAGCAAAAGGATCACCAGCAGCAAGGAGAGGGCGAGGGCCCGATGCCGTTGAGCCCAGCGCCATGCCCGACCCGCCGGGCCGACCGGCCGCGCCTGCACCGGATCGCCACGCTGAAAACGTTCCAGCTCGTCAGCCAGTTGCTGCGCGGTTGCATAGCGCCGGCGAGGATCCTTCTCCAGGCACTTAAGGCAGACCGTCTCCAAATCCCGCGGGATGCCCGGTTGGAGACGGCGCAGAGGAATGGGCTCGAGGGTTTTGACCTGCTCGATGACGGTGTGCACGGATTCGCCCAGAAAAGGCGGACGGCCCGCGAGCAACTCGAATAGTATGGCCCCGAGGGAATAAACATCGGAAGCCGGTCGAAGTTCGGCGCTCCGGCCCATCGCTTGCTCGGGCGACATGTAGGCGGGCGAGCCAAGCACCTGCCCGGTCACCGTCAATGGTGCGCCGGGTATTGCGCCATCCGCGCCGAAGCCCAGCGGCCGGGCCAGGCCGAAGTCAGTGACATGCGGCACCTCATTGGCGTCGAGCAGGACGTTCGATGGTTTTAGGTCGCGGTGGAGCACGCCCTGGGTATGCGCGTATTGAACCGCTTCCGCGATGGTCTTGACGCAACGCGCCGCACGGGAGGGCAACATGGGGCCCCCGGCGGAAAGCTCGGCCAGCGTCGGCCCTTCGACCAGGCTCATCGAAAAGAACGGCTGCCCGTCGATCACGCCGGCGTCATGGACGGCAACAATATTCGGATGCTGCAGGCGCCCGGCCGCTGCGGCTTCGGCCAGCAGGCGGCGTTTGCCATCCTCGCCGGCAAAAGCCCCGCCCAGCAATACTTTGAGCGCAACGATCCGGTCGAGGCTGCGCTGCCGCGCACGATACACGACGCCCATTCCACCGCGCGCCAGTTCAGCCAACAAATCGTAGTCGCCAAAGCGAAGCACCTGCGCCGGCTCCGTCGAGTTCGAGACGGCGTCGGGACTCGACGAGTCTTGAAGCCCCAGCGCGCCGCGCAATGCGCAGGCGCTGCATAAACCCAGCCCAACGCCGCCACGCACGGGCGCGCCGCACTCAGTACAATTCAGGGACGAGGTCAACATCGGGGATTACGGTGAAATCGCCGGCCGGTTGCGCCCTTTCTCTACCTCAATCGCCATCTCAATCCGACAGGGCGGCGAGAAGCTGGCGTAACTCCGCCTCCACCTCGACCGGTGACGAAACCGTGTCCGCAATCAGTTCGCGCAGGATGGCCCCCTGGCGTTGCCGGGCACGATGCAGATGAGATTTGAGCGTGTTGACCGGGATCCCGAGGCGCAGCGCTTGTTCTTGCAGGGGCGGGGCCTGCGGGTCGCCGGCGGATTCGAGCACTTCGAGCAACTCACGTCGTCCGGACACCGCATACTCTTGGTGCAGCCTGGACCGCGCCTGCATGAGCAACTGCTCGGCCCATTGCCGATCAAACTCCAAATCCGGGGTCGAGCCGTGCGGCACCTCGAGGTATCGGCCCTCGGCTTCCTCGGCGTCAAGAGAGAGCACTGGCCGGCCTCCGCCACGCTTCTGCGCCCGCGCCTTATCCCACTCATCCCGCAGAAAGTTCCGCACTCCCTCGGCCAGATACGACCGGAAACGGCCCCGCTCCCGGCGGGCATGCGCGAAGCCATCGCGCGCCAGCACCCGGGCGAAGAATTCCTGGGTGAAATCCCGCGCGGTGTCCGGATCGAACCCCTGCTTCCGGACCACGGCGTAGACCGGAAACCAATACGTGGAACACAAAACCTCCAACGCCGCGCGCCCGGAATCGGAATCGCCCTGCGCAGCGAGGACGACACTCCATCGGGTGGTGGCGAAAACGCCCTGGCCTGCGGCCGCAGCTTCGCCGGTCTTGGTTGAGGATCCGTCGGCAGACACCGCCACACCATACCTAAGGCCGAGCGAAAAGGAATGACGGATGTGGAGTCTCCGGGAAGTGGGAGTGGGGGTGTAATTAACCGGACATGAACCGGGCCGACTGCTCGGACGGACCGCGGGCTTTCAGCCCGCAGCGGCGCGAGCCGGAGATGACGCCCGGAGGGTTCGTTCGTGCGTCGCCGATTCCACCCGCTGCGGGCCGGAGGTCCGCGCTCGGGGGGCAGGCCCTTGGTAAGCCGACCGTTCTTTTTTGACCTGCTCACCAGACATGAACCGCTGACTGC
>JBGARF010000010.1:0-321025 GCA_044230345.1 Limisphaerales bacterium | reverse complement strand
GAGGTCCGCGCTCCGGGGGGTCATGGGAAGCCGCCTGCCTCAAGCCCTACAACAGCGCCAGCAGCTGATGCAGTTCGGCGTCGGTGTTGTAGAAGTGCGGCGAGAGGCGGATGTAACGCTGACCCGTCCGATCGGCACGCAAGCTGGTCACGATCCGTTGTTCCGTCAGGCGGGCGTGCAGGGCGGGCAGATCCGCCCCGGGCTTGAAGAAGGTGACAATGCCGCTGGCATGCTCGGGCGGCGCCGATTCCTGAAGGACTTCGTAGCCCTTGGCGCGCAGAGCGGGCACCAGCAACGAACGCTTTCGCAACAGTTCCCCGGCGATGACTTTCACACCAATCTCTTGCAGGAGCCTCAGCGACGCCTCCATTCCGGCCAGCGCGACCAGATTGGCGCTTCCGGCCTCGTAGCGACGTGCGTCCGGCGGAAAATTCAGCTCCTCCTGGGCCACGAAATTGGGGCAACGCACGTTGTGCCAGCCGAACGTGATCGGGCGCAACCGTTCCTGAACTTCCTTGCGCACATAAAAGATCCCGGCCGACAGTGGGCCCAGCAGCCATTTGTGCGCGTCCGCCGCCAGAAAATCCACGTGCTCGACCGTGGTTGGGAAGGCGCCCAGCGTCTGAATTCCATCCACGCAAAACAAAATGTTCCGCTTGCGCAACAACTGTCCGATCGCCGCCAGGTCAATGCGCCAACCAGCAACAAAGTGGCACGACGCCAGCGCCACCAATCGCGTGCTTTCGTCAATCTGACCCTCGATGTCGATCTTTCGAATGCGCCCCAGCTCCCGCAGGTTGATGAACCTCACCTGAACACCGCGCTCGGCCAAAGCCATCCACGGATAAACGTTGGACGGATAGTCGTCGTGGTAGATGAGGATGTTGTCGCCGCGACGAAACGTCAGCCCACCCGCCACATAGCTGAGCGCAAGCGAGGTGGGACCAACCAAGGCAATTTCCTCCGGACGGGCGTTGATCAGCGAAGCCGCCAGCTTACGAATCTCGAGCAGACGTCCCGGACCGAAAGCCTCCTCCTGATCGTTCAGGCCCGAGTGCAACGTGTAATCGGTCATCGCATCGATCACTCGTCGGGGCAAGGGGCAGACGCCCGCATGCCCGAGAAAGACCCGTTCCGCTGCGACGGGAAATTCCGCGCGCCGCAGGGATTCGTCGGCCAGGACCCGCTCGAGCGTCAGCAGTGAGCTCAAAACGTATAGATGAGGTTGGCCGCGACCAGCACGGTATTCCGATTGCCTCGGGCCGCGCCGGGACCGTAGCCGCTCGCCCCACCAAAGCCGCCGCCACCAAACGTAATCGGCCCGCCAAAGCCCGACATGTCACCGTCGCCCGCCTGATGATCCCACCGGACTTCCAGCCGGCTGATGACATTGCGCCAGAGATCATATTGCAGCGTGCCGGTCAGCGCAAAGAGCTCGGTGTTACCCCCGGGAAGATTGGCGCCGCTGCCGAGCAGCGCGGTGTCGGTCCACGCATACTCCGCGCGACCATGCAGACTGAGCTTATCCGTCAACTGCAGCGACGCGTAGGCGGCCAAGACATCGGCATAGGATGAGTTCCCGGCCAACTCATCGGTCGTGCCGAGGTAATCATAGCTCGCCCCTACTTTGAGGAACTGCAGCGGTGTGTTCACCGTGACGCCCAAAAACCACAGGGTTTGATCCCAGTTTTGACTGTTGCGATAGCCCGTCATCGCCCCGGCGTAGAGCGCCGATCCGCGGAGGAAACCCCAGTCGTCGGGCGCCGTCAGCGTTACGGAGGCCATGTAGCTCTTGAACGACTCGGCCTTGGGCGGATTCGCCCGCTGGTTGATGATCGGTCCCAGCGTGTTGGCCAGGCCCGCGGAGGCACCCAGCCACGAAGTGAACTGATACGACATCAGCAGGCCAGTGTGACTGAAGGGCTCAATGGTGGTGCTGTAAGCGCGGGTGTAATTCGGGTTCAACCCGCAGTCATGGCTCTCATAGCCGACAACCGGGTCGAACACGCCCGCTTTGAAATCGAGGCCGTTGCCGAGCGGCGCACGCAGCGCCAGATACGCCTGACGAATGGCGAAATCGGTCGAACTGCCGCCCGACGCCAGGCCGGAATTGCTGCCGAAGATCGCTGCATCCTCGCCAAACCAAAGCTGCGCCTTGTAGCCCGCCGCCCACTGTGCTTCGTCCAGCGGTTTTTCAATCTCGAGATCCACCACGTTGAGATTGAACCCGTCCTGCTTGTCCGGCGCATTGTAAACCACCGGCGCCACGCTGGCATTCCCGGTTCCGGGGTTCCAATGGAACGAGGTGTTGACGTAGCCGCGAATCGTCGTCGACGAAACCGCTGTCCACAGCTGGTTCATCTTCTCCTCAGCCCGGGCCACGGAGGGCAAGGCAACGATTCCCGCCAAGGCCAGGCCGATGGTCCAAGGCCGGACCCCGCCAAACCCGGGGGCTGTCGACGGAAGGCAGGACCGCGGTTGAAATTTCCGATCGGCTGCCGATGCCGCCATGGCCGCGCCCGAAGAAACGGAGGAGTTCATGGACCGCACGCTAGGAAAAGGGCTCGGCGATGACAACAGGAAATTCCTTCCAAGCGGTTTCGGCCTGGGGCGCATCAAGCTCATAAGCAGGTTGCTGGCATTGATCATGATCGCAGTTGCGTCCGGGGGCCGAATCGGGATTGACCAGAAGCTGGCCGCGAGTAGAGCGGAGTCCATCTTTTACCCGCCATCTTTTACCTGGGTTTTGGGCCACAGACGCCGGAACCCCAAGTCCTGGCCCTTCGTGTGCGCGCCGGCTCGATCCCTACCAACCGTCGGAAGATGCCGTCTTTGGTAAAAGATGGGGGGTAAAAGATAGGCTCCCGGTCGGGCTTGATGCAGCCCTGGGTGTGGGCCCAGTTAAATGCCGGCGAGGTTCAAGTCGTTGAGCTCGCGTTTCGCGCGCGCCCACTGGCCCACGAACGCTCCACGCGACTCTCTCTTCCCTCGACGGGGAGAGGGCCGGGGTGAGACGATTCGTAGGACTACAAGCTCCAATCGACCAGACCGGGCCTGCGGGCCTGCGAAATACGAAGGCCGGCCCTTATCTGCGTTCATCAGCGTCCATCGGCGGTTGAGTATTCTTACGCGCGGCTTGAGGAAAAGCGTTGCGCCGGGGCTTTCGGTTCGTCAGATTTCCGGCGCCCGGCGGAGAGATGGCTGAGTGGTTTAAGGCACACGCCTGGAAAGCGTGCGTGGCTAAAACCCACCGAGGGTTCGAATCCCTCTCTCTCCGCCAATTTTTCCTCCCATCTAGTCCGAATCTCCTCCAACGAGGATAACGCCCTCAATCTTCTTGATCCCCGCCCTCTGCCCCCGTTTGATTCGGACCGTCTTATATGCCGCTACCCGCATCCATCCTCGACTCGCTGCGGGCCGTCCTCGGCCCGGCCAACGTCCTGACCGCGAAGGAAGATTTGATCCCGTATTCCTTCGATGGCACCGCCGCGCTCAGCCAGATGCCCGGCGCCGTGGTCTTTGTTGAAAACACCGGGCAAGTCCAACGCGTCCTCCAAATCGCCAACGGGTTCGCCGGCCAAAGAATCCCGGTCGTGACCCGCGGATCCGGCACCGGCCTCAGCGGCGGCAGCCTGCCCGTCGCGGACTGCCTCGTCATGTGCACCGTGCGGATGAACAAAATCATCGAAGTCGACCGCGCCAACCTGACCATGATGGTCGAACCCGGGGCGACCACGGTCCAGATCGCCGACGCCGCCGCGGCCGTCGGACTCTTCTACCCGCCCGACCCGGGCTCCATGCGCATCTCCACCATCGGAGGCAATGTCGCCGAGAATTCCGGCGGGCTGCGCGGCCTTAAATACGGCATCACCCGCAACTACGTGATGGGCCTCGAGGTCGTCCTGCCCGACAGCCAGGTGCTCTGGACCGGCAACAAATGCGTCAAGGACGTGGCCGGCTACTCGCTCAAGGATCTGTTCGTCGGCAGCGAGGGCACGCTGGGCGTCATCACCAAAGTCCTGCTCAAGCTCATTCCCAAACCCGCCGCCAAAAAGACGATGGTGGCCACGTTCAACGCCATGGACAGCGCGGCGCAGACGGTATCCGACATCATCGCCGCCCAAATCATTCCCTGCACGCTGGAGTTTCTCGATCGCACGACGATTCATTGCGTCGAGGATTTCGCCAAGGTCGGCTTGCCGCTCGACTGCGAAGCGTTGTTGCTGATGGAAACGGACGGACACCCCGCCGCGGTGGAAGAGGAAGCCGCCAAGATGGCCGAGCTCGCGAAAAAGAATGGCGCGATGGAAGTCCGCGTAGCCCGCGATGAAGCCGAGGCGACGAAGCTGGCCGCCGCACGCCGCAGCGCCTTTAGCGCGTTGGCCCGCGTGGCCCCCACCACCATTTTGGAAGACGCCACCGTGCCGCGCAGCGAACTCGCCCGGATGATCCGGTTCGTCGAAGAGATTGCGCGCAAATACAAGCTGCGCATCGGCACCTTCGGCCACATGGGCGACGGCAATCTGCACCCAACCTTCCTCACCGACGAACGGAACAAGGACGAAATGCACCGCGTGCACGAGGCGTTCAAAGAGATCTTCGACGAAGCCATCCGGCTCGGCGGCACCATCACGGGCGAACACGGCATCGGGCTCGCCAAAAAGGATTTCCTCCCGAAGTTCGCCGGTGACGCCCAGATGCGAGTGATGCGCGAACTGCGCCGGGTGCTGGATCCAAAAGGAATTTTGAACCCCGGCAAGATGTTCGACTAAAAATCGACCACTACTCCACTAACTCTGTGCCCACCCCCTCCGGAAACGAGCGCGACCTGGTCCAGGTGATCAAGATTGGAACCGCCCTGAGCATGGGGCTGATGGCCGCGTTCTTGTTTTCGCTCAAGCAGGTTCATCCCAGCATCGAGCTCCGATTCGGCCTCGGCACCATTGCCGCCTTCGTCATCGCGTGGGCGATCTCCTGGCGGTTCTGCAACGTTCTCACCCGCTCCGACGACGGCACCGGGCCCGGCCGGCGTAAATTCGTGGTCCGTTGGATGATCGGATTTATGAGCGTCGCCGGGCTCGGCACGCTCGCCGCATTCGCCTACGCACTGAAGGACGTGTCTTCCAACAGCCGCTGGGAGGTCATCGAAGGAACCGCACTCGCGGTGGTGGTGCTTTCGATCGGCGGCACCCTGATCTACAAGGCATTCCAGTTCTTCGAAGAACAAAGCGAGATCGAACTCGAACAACAACGACGCGACCACGAGGCGGACGAGGACAGGGATCGTGACGGATTTTAGATTTTAGCTTTGCGATTCACGATCGGCGTGGCACCGGTCGTCATTCGTCATTCGTCATTCGCCACCAACCCGCCGAAACTGGGGGTGAGCCTGCAGACTGGCCCAGCTCTCGGCGGTCAGCGGCGCTTTTCGATACACGGAGTCCATCAATGGCTCGGCGCTATCCGAGCGGCGGACGCGCTCGAGCCACCGCTGATCCAGCGGCGACGCAATCAAGTCCGGTGAGTTTGCCGCCACGGTGGTTTCCTCCTTCAACCCGGTCGCCAGGCCAGCGCCGACCCAAAACCCCGCCAGCAACAACGCCACGCGCGTGGCCGTGCTGCGCGAATAGGTCGAGAGCAGGCATGGCCGGCTCGGATCCAACTGGCTGAACAAATGCCCGAACACCGACCGCGTCCACATCGCGGGATTGCGCGCCGGCGAGAATGGATCGAACAGAATCAAATGCGGCCGGAGCCAGGTCGCCGAGGTGTCCGAGGTCAATAGCTTCGGAAAATCTCCCAACCCAAGCTCCCAGTGGATCTGCTGAAGGCCACGCTCGATGGTTACCTTCCGACGTTCCATCAAGGTGGCCACCGTCGATTCGTAGCCGGAGAGATAGGGCAACTCGGCCGCATGCTGCAGCGCAAACGCCAGCGGACCAGTGGTGTCGTCAAAGCTCAGCATCCGCAACCGCAGCGGACGCGCCACCTGCTCGACCCGGCGCAGAACCGTCAGCGCATTCGCCGCCGCCCCCAGCCCAATGTCCCAAATCACAAACTCGCCCTCGTACCGCTCCAATCGTTCAAGCAACCCCGTTTGCCGGACATAAAGCGCTTCCGCTTCGGCCGCGGGACCGACGCCCGGATGCATGGTCTCCGCATACGAGCGCACTCGAACGCTGAAGGCCCCACCGCGCAACGGGACCAGCGAATATTCATCTTCAGGCTCGGATCGATCCGACATTTCGCACGAAGGTAGTCGGCAGACAGGCAAAGTCGCAATGTCCCTGATCCACCCCCGATCCCCACGTAAGATTGGAGAACCGCAGATTGACTGGATGAACACAGATAAGCACGGGGCTTTCGTCGAACCTGGGTCTCCAAGTCGTTTGGAAACCTATCGCGAGTGTAATTGAATCCGGGTGAGGCCCCGAGCGTGGTGGGCGACGGATGCAAAGCGAAAGCGGCGGTGCCCGCCGCACTCCACGACGCTCCGCGTGTCAGCGGGCGCCAGGCTGTCGCGCCAGCGTCGTGGAGTGCGGGGCGCAGCACCGCTTTGGATGGCGCACGCCAGAGCTGGCGCGGCGCTCCAGACCCGGTGCATAGCGTCCACACCCTTGCGGAACGTCTGCCCTGCCTTCACCCACTTTTAATTAATCACACCCGCCTATCACATTGAAGGGACCTAGGCCCGAGGGTCCATCTTTTACCCTCCATCTTTTACCGAACTTTCGTCCGGTTCCAGGCCAGTCCCGCGGGGCCTTACTGAAGCGCGAACGGACACCTTGGAATCAATTTTGAACGTCAGCATCGTTTCGGATCCTTGCCGACGGTGGGCCGGTGCGGATATCGGTAAAAGATGGGGGGTAAAAGATGGGACCGCTGCCAAACAGGGCCCCCTACTGAACGGCGGTTCATGGGAAGCGCCATCTCCTCGCGGACCTGCTCACGAGACATGAACCAGCAGGCTGCTCCACCTCACCCTGTCCAGACTCGCTGAGACGCGAGTCAGGACGGTCCCTCTCCCCCGCACGGCGGCGGAGAGGGCTTACGCGCTGGCCCGGTCGATTAATAGGTGGCCGATTCTCCGCGCCGTGCGTCGCGAGCATCGTCGTCGATCATCTGATCCAAAGAGGGGAGCAAATCGAAAATCGCAAAATGGGAAGTCGCGATCCTTTGACCGTAGAAACGCCAAAGCGCGACCCAACGGGGGCCGCGCTTTGGACAGGCGCGGATCCTGGTACACACAGAAAGTTTGTTCCAAAACCAGGACCCGCGTCTTCTCACACGAGAAGACTTATTGGAACGAAGTAGTTTTCGCCCAAACAACCTCTTCCGTCAATTCGCGGTTCCCGGATATTCCGACCGGGGAAACACGGGCGGCGGATCAGTAGGCCAGTGCTCAGTGCTCAGTACGTAGTATTCAGTGCTCAGTGGTCGGAGCTGAGCGCGTTACGGCAGGTCTCGGCTTTTGGTTTGATTCGGGAACAGTGGGAAAAGGGTGCGCCTGAGGTAACCGCCCATGCGCTGAATCTGAGGCATAAAAGCCCACCAAACGTTCTCCTACCTAAAACTGGGTACTGCGCACTGAGCACTGGCTACTGCCCCGCGGCGGCGCGTTTGCGGTCACGCCGTTCCCAGTACCAAGCAATCCAAACGGTGATCTCGTAGAGCATCTGGAGTGGGATGGCCATCATCACCTGGGTCAGGACCTCGGGCGTGGTGAGGAGCGCGCCCAGGACCAGGTTGATGACGATCATGTATCGCCGCATCTTGGAAAGGATCGTGTAGTTCAACACGCCGATCTTGACCAGGGTCAGCAACACGACGGGCATCTGAAACCCGACTCCCATGCCAAGCATGAATTTGCAGACGAAACTGATGTATTCTTCCGCCCGCCATTGCGTCGCTTGGAGGCCCAGCCAGTTCGAGTAACCGGCCGACGCGGTCAGAGCCAGCGGCAAGAGGACGAAATAGCAGAACGAAACGCCAATCATGAAGAGCACCAGTCCAAAGCCGAGCCCGCGATAGACGTAATACTTCTCGTTCATTTTAAGCGCGGGAAAGATGAATGCCGCGATGAAATAGAACACGAACGGCGCAGCCAGAACGAACCCGCCATACAAGGCAACCTGAAGCGCAACCACGAAGCCACCCACCGGACCGAAATTACCCAACTGGGTTCCCAAACGTTTTAGCTCATCAATATTCGGGTTCGCCACCGGCGAAAGCATCACCGTAAAATTCGACCCGCTGGGCACGAGCTGCAGTTGAAGCTCAACGAACGTGTTCGAGCCAATCAGAGGTTGGTAGGGGACGGCTTGTTCCAAGGGCAGAACGTAACGGCCAACCCGGTTGGTCCCCAACTTGACGGAAACAAGCTGACTCTTCGAAGGCACGCTGAACGTCGCTTGATCCAACGGCCGGGTCAGGATGGCCATCACCTGATTGCCGGCAATCAAGCAGATCAACATGCCGATGCCCACTGCTGCCAGGCTCTTGATTAGTACCCAGCGGAGATCCTCAAGATGCTCGAGAAACGATTTAACCGGCCCGCCTTCCGAGCCATGAGCATCCTGCGCCTCGTCGCCATGTCCGTGCTCATGCGCCTGACGGTCACGTTGGAAATCCGAATCCGTGTCAGGCTGAGATTTTGACTCCTCCAAGTCAGTCGGCATGGATCAAATGAAAGTGAGCAACGGAAGCTTCCGACCCCGCAGCAAGAAGGCCATCCGGAAGTCGCAGAAAAATTTCCGGATGGCCAAATATGGGCGACAATTCGGGGCGATATAATTCGGGGCGGCTAGCACCAAATACGCCTAGCTCTTCGACTGAACCGTCGAAGCCGCAGGCGCGGCCGCATGATCAGAACTCCGCGGCTCCGGCGGATTTTCAATCCGACGCGGCGGCTGCGAATACCGGGAGTCATCCATTGCGCTGGAAAGTTCGTTCTGCACGTCGGATGTCGCCTTTTTGAATTCCTTAATCCCCTGGCCCAATCCCTTGGCCAACTCAGGCAACTTCTTGGCTCCAAACAGGATGAGGACGACGGCGAGAATCAGCACGATTTCCCAGCCACCAAAAAATGCAGCGAATAGCGTATTCATAGACTTTTGTTTCTGCTGCGCACACTAGGCCAGCAGGGACACGGTGTAAAGCAACGTTTCCAGCCGCGGAGAGAGGTAGGGAGGGCGCTCCGCCGCCCGCTGCCAAACACTGTTTCACTGTGGTTTCCCGGCGCGCACGGAGTGCGCGCCCTACCTGAGCACGCCAATGCAAAGCCCAGCCTTACTTCGCCGGAGGAGACAGCAGAATCAGTTCGCCACGGCGGTTCGCTTTCCAAGCCGTCTCGTTGTGCCCGGGGTCAGCCGGACGTTCTTCGCCGTAGCTGATCGTCGGGAGAATCGCGGCGTCCACGCCGAGTTGAACCAACTTCTCGCGCACCGACAACGCGCGACGATCGCCGAGCGCTCGGTTGTACTCTTCCGTGCCGCGCTCGTCGCAGTGACCTTCAATGCGCAACGCCTTGCCGACAAATTCGGTCTTCATCCGCTTGGCGACTTCTTCGAGCTTCGGGACCTCTGAGGCCTTCACGATCGACTTGTCGAAGTCGAACAGGACCGTCTGGTTTTTAAACATCTCCCGATCTTGCTGCCAATCCGTAAAGTCGGTTCCGGTCGGCGGGATGCCGGTGTCAGGAACATTCGCCGGCAATTTGGTCCCGCCATCATTTCCATCGCCCCTCAGACTTGGATTCCCGGTGAGCGGCGGCGCGTCAGGAAGTCCTCCGCTGCCATCCCGCGCATTCGCCGGCTTATCGGTAATGCCGGTCAGGCCGCCACGGCCGGGAATTTGCGTGGTCTTATCGAGGCCTTTACGGCACCCGGTGCTGAGCGAAACGGCGATTGCGATGACAAGGAGGCTAACGGTTTTAACGAGTTTCATAGAATGTTCGGCTGACGGAGAGATTTTTCATTTCGCCCAACTCGGTTGAGAGTTGCTCTCCAGAACACGGGCGAGAGTCTTGACTTGCTTGGTAGGCACGTCAAGCAAAGACAGGCGTTTCCCGTGATCCGGGCCCACGGAAAAGATCAACGCGCGCGAATTCGGCGCCCACGACGGGTCTTCGCCCGGCACCAGCGGATACACGGGACCGCCCTGCGCCGGGATGATGCAAATTTCAAAACCACCCGACTGACGCGTGAACGCGATCCACTTTCCGTCCGGCGACCAATCCGGCTCGGTGCACGTGTTCGGACCCGTGGGCACCCGGCGACGCGCACCGCCATCCGCAGAGATCGTGTAGATCCCAGCCGGGCCGCCTTCGCGGGAGACAAAACAAACGGTGCGACTGTCCGGCGACCAGCACGGTGACGACTCGGCCTCGCGAGTCTTCGTCAACTGCTTCAACCCCGAACCGTCCATGTTCATGGTATACAGATCCGGATTGCCACCCTTGTTCAGGATCATCGCGATGCGACGACCATCCGGCGACACACACGGGCTGTAGTTGTCGCCCGCTTGGCGCGAGACGGTTCGCCGGGTACCCGTGCTCAACTCCTGGGAAAAGATGTAGGGATTGCCCAACCGATAGGAGCCATAGACGATGGAGCCAGAGCCGCGGCCGACCCATCCGGGATTCAAAACCATGCTGCCGTCACGGGTCGCCGCCACCGGACCGAAGCCGTCGTAGTCCGCAATGTAGACCTCGCTCTTTCCAATGCCCGCTTCGACCTTGTAAACAATCTTGGTCTGCGCAATGCCCGGCAGGCCCGTCAAGGTCTTGGCCACTTCGTCGGCGAACGCATGCACCTGCTGGCGAAGCGTGCCGTTGGAATAGGCGCGCCCAAGCATTTGCCGCTTCGTCCCTTGATGGATGACCCGTCCTTCGAGGCGGCCGCCGGTGCTGCCGGTGATGAGAAACACCGCTTCCCCTGGCGCCACAAATTTAAAGCCCATGAACGTCAGATCATTTCGGAGAACCGAGTCCGCTTCGCCTCCAAAACCACTGATCGAAACCGGAATGGGCTGCAGGAAACCCATGGAATCAGGCGTGCGGACCAGCGAGATGAGGTCACCGTCATCGGCCGCCTGCACCCGTGCCGGTCCGGACGTCATCAGGGTGAGAATCAGAGCAAGAACAATACAAGGCTTCATCCGACGCGTGATTTGGATTTCAAGTTGAATTCAATGGTGAACGTGCGCTCCGCATCCGGAGCGCCGTTGGGGAAAGGGGGCAAACCGTCCATACGCACTTGGTCCATCGCTTTCTGCACCGAGCGATCCATGACGCTGCTGCCCGACGGCTTGACGATGCGCGACGAAAGGATGCGGCCCGTGCGGCTGACCGTGACTTTGATCAAGGCGACAAATTCTTGATCCGTCAGCTCCGGCGTCACGATCCAGGCATTGTCATAGGCCATCTGAACGAATTGTTTGTAGCTCGCGAACGCGGCCCCACCGGGCCCGCCGACATCGACGGCCGTGCCGCCTTTGAATCCCTGCCGAAGGTTACTGAGCGATCCGCCGAACTCGCGCTGCACGGCTTCGCCTAACTGCGCGATCTTGCGAGCGCGATCGGCCCGAGCCTTGGCCGCGCGTGCTTCCGCCGCGCGCTCCGCCGCCCGTTCCGCCGCCTCCGCTTCTTCCTTGGCCCGCTTCTTTTCCTTATCTGAGTCGACGGCCTTGATTGGCTTCAGCTCTGCGGTGATGTCAATGCGGGGCTTGGCCGGCTCGTCCGCCTTGACCTTCGGCGGGTCTTTCACGGTTTTAACTTTGGGAGGCGTTTCGACATTGCGCACCGGTTTGACCTTGGGTGGCTCGGGCGGGGCCGGCTCAACCTTGGGTTCGGATTTCGCCTCAGGCGGATGCGCCTTCGGCGGCTCTGGAGTCGGGGGCGCCGGCGCCTGCACCGGCTTCATCGTGTCGCCCTTAATCTTCTCATCCGTCTGCGGAAGCTTTGGATTCCCGCCGCCGCCGGACAGCGCCTCGTCGATCAACTGGCTGGGAATCACGTTGAGCATCTTCATCGGCGGATCGGTCTTCCGCGCCGTGAAGAACGCCGATCCGAACAACACGAGGACGACGAGAAAGCCATGCAGGCAGCACGAAGCCACAATGCATTTCCTCTCCAGCCGGCTCATGGACGAATCTTGGTTCACAGGTCCAGTCATTCAGTTCGGCAAAGGGTTCGCAGGTTCAAACGCTGATATGATCTGCAAGACGGCGCGGTTGTCGCCGGTTGTCGCGACCCACGCGGCTTTCGCTGGAGTCGTCGCGAAATGGAAAGCGGGCTGGTCGATGCGATCCGCCCTCACCCCAACCCTCTCCCCCAGGGAGAGGGAGGAACGATCGGCGCCGGCCTGAAGCACGGGCTCGCGTCGAGATTTGCCCGCCCGTCGGAGGCGCGATCGAACTTCACCGGGCATGCTGCGTGTGTTCGCCCGCTCGATTCTCCACGCGGCCACTGAAGTTCCCCCTCTCCCCGGGGGAGAGGGCTGGGGTGAGGGCGAATCCGCCGACACGTCCCAGACTTCATGGCAAAAGGAGGAATGGTTCATGTCCCTCAACGGTTCTTCGACGGCTCCGTGCGCAGCGAGACATTGGCCACGCCGACTTGCTCGAGTCGGTCCAGCATGCGGGCCACATGTTTGTAAAGGCCTTCGCCATCCGCGCGGATGGCCACCACCAGATTGGGATTCCGCTGTTGCTCGGCCCGCAGCACCGATGCGATGTCCTCGGGCACCGAATAGACCTGATTCCGAAACTTGTACCAGCCCTGGGGGCTGACATCGATTGTCCGGATATCGCGCGGATCGAGCTTCTTTCGATCCTCGGAACCTCCCACCGGCAACTTCAGATTGATGCCCTGCTCCAGCAACGGCGTGGTGATGATGAAGATGATGAGCAACACGAACGCGAGGTCGAGCAGCGGCGTGATGTTAATATCCGACAGCGTGACCAGATGGTTGCGTTGTGAAAAACGGCGCATGATCAATCCTGGATCCGGCCTGGCCTAAAATCCTTCATCGAATTTTCTCGATCGTTCCTGATCGCTCTAAACTCTCAATCGTCAATATCGTCAATCGTTCTCCTGCATGTATTCCGTTTCCATGTGCGAGACCAACTCCTGCGCGTAGTTGTCGAGCTCGACCGTGACCACGCGCAGATTGTGCACCAGCCAGTTATAGCCGAACATCGACGGAATGGCGACCAGCAACCCGGCCACCGTGGTAATCAGCGCGCCGGACACACCGGGCGCCATCGTCTTCAAATCCGCACTGCCTTTCATCGCCACGTAGCTGAACGTGCTCATCACGCCCCAGACGGTGCCCAGCAAGCCGAGGAACGGGCCGCCGCTGACCGCAATCGCCAACAGGATGAGACCCGACTCGAGCCGGATCGACTGCTGCGCCACCGTGCGTTCCAGCGTGCGCTTCACATGTTCCATGCTCTTCAGCGACACGATCGACTTGCGCGTCGACGCGCCACCCGACCGCAACCGCGCGTCCAACTCGCGACAGCCTTCCTGATAAACGGCGAACAGCGGGCAATCCGTGACGTGCAACTTGCGATCGAACAAATCGAGCACGTGCTTTTGGTTGCGAAACTCCACCTCGAAAAAGTGATTCAGCTTTTTCGCCCGCCGCATCTGCATCGCCTTCGCCGCCATGACGGACCAGGCGAAGATCGAGAACAGGATCAAAATGACGATGATGATCTTGCCTTCAAGCGTGGCGTTTGTGACCACGTAAAGCAGATCTGATTCAGCCAACAAAACAGTCGGAACGTGCATTGGAGTTTCCGCCGGCGAGCCCGGATGCCCGAATGGTTTAGCCCCCGACCCCTGAGGCGTCAAACCTTTCAACGGAACAAAAGACTCTAAAAACCCCCGTTTGTTCGAGGAAATTTTGCAATTTCCCCCTCCGCAACCACCGCACTCATTCTCCAAAGGCACCATCCGTAATCCACCCGTCCTCCACCAGACTTCGAATCAGCCATCTCATGTCGTCACTGGGGCAATTTTCGCCCCACTCAACAAAATAAATTGAACCAGAAAAAAATTTCGAGGTTGCGTCGCGCACCCCAAAACCGCGCATGACCCCAGCGACCAGAAAGGAAAACGCTGATGAACGCTGATGAACGCTGATGGATTGAGAACGGCAGAGGTTCGTCCTGGGTGACAAGTGGTCAACAATCCCGGCTCCGTTGGTCAGTCTCAACAAAAGCCCCGCCTTTATCTGCGTTCATCGGCGTTCATCAGCGGTTTGAAAACTACTGCGAGGGATCAGGGTTCGCCCGGTGCGTTCGGAAGTGGCGGTCAGCGGAACTCTCGGAACGCGGATCCCGCCGTTGCGGGCTGGAAGCGCTGGAAGCCCGCGCTCCGGATCACACGGGTGTGATTAAAAGCGGGTGATGCTTCAAAGCGTCGACCGCGCGCCTGTCATGCGACCGCTGGTCAACGAAGGCCCGAGGCGCCTCCTTCTCCCCTCAACGGGGAGAAGGCCGGGATGAGGGGTGAGACGGTTCGTTGGATCACCCGTTTTTAATCGCACCCGGATCACACCCGGTGCGCCCTGCCACCTTTACTCCCCTCCGGGAACCTGCGAGGGTTCGGGCCAAGTTGCGATGAGCGTCCGAATCAAAATCTGTGGCATCACGAATGTAAGCGACGCGCTGGCGGCGGTGGACGCTGGCGCGAACGCGCTGGGCTTCATGTTCTACGCGCCCAGCCCGCGCGCCGTGACGGTCCAACAGGCCGCTGCCATCATTCGTGAATTGCCGCCGTTCGTCGCGCGCGTCGGCGTGTTCGTCGATCCCGCCGAAGGCGAAGTCCGCCGGGCGATGGCCGAAGCCGGCATCGACACGCTTCAGTTCCATGGCAATGAATCGCCGGCGTTCTGCCGGAGCTTCGGGCCACCGGACGGCGGCATCGCGGGCCGGCGCGTGGTCAAAGCATTTCGAGTGAAGGATGCGTCGTCATTGGCCGTGCTGGAAAGCTACGACACCGAGGCCTGGTTGCTGGACGCCTTTGTGGCGGGGCAACTGGGCGGGACGGGGGCGCGATTCAACTGGGAACTGGCCCGGGGCGCCATCGCCCGCGGCGGACCGCAACGGGTCATCCTGGCGGGAGGATTGACCCCGGAGAACGCCGCACAGGCCGTGCAGGAGGTGGCTCCCTACGGACTGGATGTTTCCAGCGGCGTAGAGTCCGCCCCCGGCCGGAAGGATGCGGAGAAAATGCGCCGCTTCATCCGCGAGGCGCGGCGCGCCGGGGACCGGTGACGCGGCTCCCGATCGGCGGGAAGAGGGGATGAATTCGCGGACCGGCCGGCGAGACGCCGGCGCTCCCAGGGGCTGAACCAAATTCGAGCGGCACGGGCGCCGGCATTTTCCTTATTTTCAGCGTTGAGTTGGAACCGCCGCGCCGCTAGCGTGGCGGCCGATTCTCCGCCCACCGGGCATTCACGGGTTCTAAGGGTTTAAGGGTTTATGACAGGGATGACAGCCGCATCGTCACTTCGCATTCCGGACTACGAGTTGCTCCGACTCGTGGGGCGAGG
Organism: Limisphaerales bacterium; assembly: GCA_044230345.1. Classification (GTDB taxonomy): domain Bacteria; phylum Verrucomicrobiota; class Verrucomicrobiia; order Limisphaerales; family JADJPG01; genus JBGARF01. The sequence continues at coordinate 305,462 of JBGARF010000010.1, read as the reverse complement.
CGCCTATGGCGAGGTTTGGATGGCGAAGAACGCGCTTGGTTCCCTGCGCGCCGTCAAGATCGTGTGGCGACGGAACTTCGAGGACGATCGACCGTATGAGCGGGAGTTCCACGGCATTCGCAAATTCGAGCCGCTCTCCCGGAAGCACGACGGACTGGTCGACATCTATCATGTCGGTCGCAACCACGAGGAAGGCTGCTTCTACTACGTGATGGAGCTCGCGGATGGAGCGAGTCCCGGGCCGGACCTCGTCGAGTCGTATCGTCCCCTGACTTTGCGCGAAGAACTGCGCGCGCGCGGGCGGATGCCGGTGTCCCGTGCGTTGGAGATCGGGGCCAAACTGGCTTCAGCACTGGAGCATCTGCATCGTGCCGGGCTGGTCCATCGGGACATCAAACCATCCAACATCATCTTCGTCGGAGGAACGCCGAAGCTGGCCGACATCGGTTTGGTGGCGGGCATTTCCGATGCGCGCTCGTATGTGGGCACCGAGGGGTTCGTTCCGCCCGAAGGCCCGGGCAGTCCGACGGCGGACCTTTTCAGCCTGGGCAAAGTGCTTTACGAAATCAGCACAGGTCAGGATCGGAATGATTTTCCGAAGCTGCCGAAGTTTGGCGCCGTCGGGGAGATTGACGGGTTGGAGACGGAGGAGTTTGCGGAGTTCAACGAGATCCTGCTGAAGGCCTGCGACCCGGCCTTGAAGTCGCGCTACCAGACAGCCGGCGAATTGTTTGCCGACCTGGTTTTTCTTCAGGGCGGAAAATCGTTGCGCCGCGTCCGCGCCCTCGAACGCCGCAACGCCTTCATCGCGCGCATCGGGCTGGTGGCGGCATTCGTCGCCGTGGCGGCATCGATCGCCTACTTCGCCTCGTTCAAGCAGATCCAACGGGCCATTCGCGCCGAGCGCCAGGCCGTCGCGCACGTGGAACTGCTCGAAATGCAAAAGGTGGAGGAGCTGTTTCGCCGCGACGATTCAGTCGGAGCGCTGGCTGGACTCGCGAACCTCATCCGGGCCAATCCCACCAACCGGGTGGCCATGGAACGGCTGATGTCGGCGCTGACCTGGCGCAATCTGCCCGTGCCGGCCATTGAACCCATCGCACCCGAGAGCCGCCTGCGCGTTGCCGCCGCCAATCCGGACGGACGCGAGGTTGCGTCCGGCACGTCGGATGGCTCACTGCAGTTCTGGGACTGGACGACTGGGGCGATGACGGCCGAATTTCGAGCCGCTGCCCAAGATGTCCTCGCGCTGGACTGGAGCGCGGATCGTTCGCTTCTGGCCATCGGAACCGCCGAAGGCGCCCTGCTGCATGATCTCGTCACCGACCAGCTCATCCCCCTGCCCATGCCCTCCGGCGTCCGGGTCGAGATCATCAAGCTCAGCCCCGACCAACGCTGGGTCGTCACCGGCGGCAGTGACGGAAGCGCGCGCATCTGGGACGCGCGGACCGGCCAGCCGACCGAAGCCGTGCTGAACCAAGGCAGCCGGATCCACCGCATCGTCTTCAGCCCGGACAGCCGGGCCATCGCCACCGCCGGCCTTTCCGATGGAGCGGCCCGCATTTGGAACACTTCCACCGCCGAGGCGATCACGCCCATTCTTCGCCATGGAAATGCCGTCCACCAGATTGCATTCAGTCCCGACGGCCGCGCGCTGGTCACCGCGTCGGAAGACGGCACGGCCCGCCTGTGGCGGGCGGTGGACGGCAAATTGATGGGACGCGTGTCCCACCGGGCGACCGTCTGGGACGTGGCGTTCAGTCGGGACGGAAGTCGGCTGGCGACCGCGTCGGAGGACGGCACGGCGATGCTGTGGGATGCCGACACGCTGCAGGCCATTGGCCGACCGATGACCCATCGGGCTTCTGTCCGCAGAGTCGACTTTGGCCCGGACGGCCTGACCTTGGTCACGGTATCCAGCGACAACACCACGCGGCTCTGGGACGCGCATACGGCGAGTGCCATCAGTGAACCGATGCGCCATCCGGAGCCGGTGGTGAACACGGATTTTTCGCCCGGAGGCGATCGCTTGATGACGGGCCTTTCCTCGCCGGACGGCAGCGGCCTCTGGCTGTGGAAGACCGCGACGCGACAGGCTCGCGGGCTCGAGTTTATGGCCGGCCGCGGCAAGCGTTCAGCCCGCCTGCTCGGGCGGGAAGGCGGTTTGGGGATTGTCTCGGATCGCGGGTTGCGCCGGTGGCCGGCGGGCCACGGGTCGGAGCCTGAAGTCCTGGACTTTGGAGTGCCGGTCGACGTTTTCAGTCTGACTCCGGACGGTCGCTGGGCCGCCGTCGTTAACGGCAACAAGGCGTGGGTCTGGGATCTTGCCGCCCGGCTTGCGGTCAAAGGGCCTCTCGCCGTTCGATCGACCATCGTGGCCGCCGAGTTTGGGGCTGGAGCCAGCCAATTGGCCGTGGCCACTGCCGATGGCGAACTCACGCTCTGGCGCCTACAACCTACGCCGGGACAGTCGGAGACAGCGCGGTGCCTGCCGTTGGCCGGGCAGGAAACCAAGTCTGCCCCCGTCGACGGGGCGATCTTCACGGTGCAGTTCAGTCCGAACGGACGTTATGTGCTCGCGGCATGTCAGGATCGCAAGGCGCGGATCTTCGATGCCGCCAACGCCGCGCTGGTGGCGGAATTGCCGCACGCCCAAGCGGTGGTTAGCGCGGAGTTTTCACCGGACGGACAGCAGGCGGTGACTGCGTCCAGCGATCGTCGGGCACAGGTTTGGGCGGTGCCCTCGGGCCAGCCGGTGGGAAGCCCGATGCGCCACGACAATGAAGTATTGATGGCCCGATTCAGTCCGGACGGGCAACGCATTGCCACGGCAGCCCGCGATTGGACGGCGCGCGTCTGGGATGCGCGGACGGGGCGAGCCCGCTCGGAGCCGATGCCGCACGCCGGACCGGTCCAGGTGGTTCGGTTCAGTCCGGACGGGGTCCGTCTGGCGACCGGATCTACGGATGGCACGGCCCGGATCTGGGATGCAGAAACCGGGTTGCCAGTGTCCGATCCTTTTCGTTTTTCCGGGGCGGTCGACGACGTGGCGTTTTCCGCCGACGGCTCGAGGCTGTTGGTGGTGCCAGCGAGCGGAAACGTCCAGCTTTTGGAAGTGCTGCAGCCCAGCGGCCCCGCTCCGGGCTGGCTGGCAGATCTCGCAGAAGCCGTCGCGCGACAGCGGATTGGTCCCGACAAAACGGCCGAAATCGTGCCTCCCAAGCGACTTTTTGCCCTGAAACGCGAGATCGATTCACTACCAGAATCCGGTCCTGCCGGCTCGATCGTGCGCTGGGCCAAGTGGTATCTCGCTGATCCGGAGCGCCGTTCGGTGTCGCCGGAATCCGTCGTCGACCGGGCCGCCTGCGTTGACCGCCTGATTCATTCCGATTCGACTCAGGCATTGAAAGAGGCCATCTGGCTTGAGCCAACCAATGCGCTGGCTCATGCGCAGCTTGCCCGGGCCTTGGTCGCGGGCGAATCGGGCCTCACCTACCGCGATTTGTCGGCCGCCTACTGGCATCAGCGGCAGGCCCGCAAACTGAGCCCGGACGATCGCGCCATCGACGATATCTGTGCTGCGGTAAGCCTGCGGATTCGCGCATTAAACCAGGAATTTCGCGGGCGCTCCCAGTAAACAGCCTGCAGGCAGGCGAAAAAAACACGCGCCGGTCGATTTTTTTCGTTAGATCGGGCTCTCCCCAAGGCAATAGGAGTGTAGCGTCAACACGTCAACTGAACAGCCATGTCCCAACCGTCGGACAATCAAAGCGAATTTCTGCCCACCCGCAGCAGCCTGCTTCAACGTTTGAAAGCATGGGACAACGATGCGGACTGGAAGGAGTTCTTCGATACGTACCAACGTTCCATTCACGGACTGGCAATGAAATGCGGGCTTAACCACGCGGAGGCCGAAGAGGTGGTGCAGGAAACCATGCTCACCGTGGCCAAACAAATGCCGGACTTCAAATACGACCGGACCGCCGGCTCGTTCAAAGGCTGGCTGTTTACGATCACCCGGCGCGCCGTCGGTAAACAAATAGCCCGACGCGCCCGCAATCCGTCGCATCCCGGCACCCCGTCCGAGGTCGCTGCCGAACTTGACCAAATCCCCGACGCCACCCCCGGCTTCGAGGAAGGCTGGGAGGCCGACTGGCGCCAAAACATCTTCGGCGTGGCCATGGACCGCGTCCGCCGCCAGATCAGCCCCAAGCAATTCCAGATGTTCGACCTCTACGTCCACCAGCAACTTCCCATGGAACGGGTCACTCACCTGCTCAATGTCAGCGCCGCCCGCGTCTACATGGCCAAGGTCCGCATCACCCGGGCCGTCCGCCGCGAAGTCGCCGCGCTCGAGAAAAAACTGCTGTAGCCGGGATCTGCGACAACCTACAGATAACGAGTTGGAGACGCAGGTTCGACGAAAGCCCCGTCCTTATCCGCGTTCATCTGAGTCAATCGGCGGTTTTCCAATCTTCCGCGGGAATCGCGGGAATCGCGGGATCGTGGGATCGTGGGATCGTGCCGGCCCCTTGACCGTCCGTTCCCGGGCCCCTAGCCTGACATCGTGTTACCGCTGATTTTTTCCCCTCGGGTCTGGTCCACCCGTACCCGAACAGCCTTCCGGACCGGCCTTCGTCTGATGTTGTGTCTCGTCGCCCTCCCGTCCTCGGCGGCGTTGCCGCCCGAGATCGACCGTGCCTCCATTCGCGTGGAACCCGGGCCGACGCTCACCTTCATCTTTACGGGCGCAGGTCAGCCCGCCAGCGCGTTCGTCATCGAGCTGGCATCCGGACTCGATACTTCTGGCGCCTGGACTCCGGCCAGCAGCGCAACGATTGTCGCAGTGGCGGACGGGTCCTTTCGCGCGACGCTGACCTTGCCTGGAAATCAGACCTTCTGCCGGGTGCGCACCTCCGATCCCGACCTGCCAGGCCCGCCCATGTTCATCAACGAAGTCATGACGGACAACGTGACGGCGTTCGCGGACGGGACCGGACAGTTCTGGGATTGGATCGAGCTCTACAACCCGAACGACGAAGCGGTCAATCTGGAGGGATTCGCCCTGTCGGACGATGAGGCCGACCCCGGCAAATGGCGGTTCCCGGCCGTTTTCATCCAACCACGCGCCGCTCTGCTGGTGTTCGCGTCCGATCTCGACCGCACGAATGCCGCCGACGCGTTGCATCTGAATTTCAAGCTCAAGGCTTCCGGCGAAACGTTGATCCTCAGCGACGCCGGCCTGCGACCGCTCGATCGAATTCAAACCCCTTCCATGGCTCCCGATCAGTCCCTCGGCCGGATGCCGGACGGCGGATCTGAGTTCGTCACCTATACCCGCAGCCAAATCAGCCCGGGCTCAGACAATCTCGTCATTCCCGCCGGCCCGGTTGTCCCCCCGCCCACCTTCACGCCCGACGGCGGCTACGTCGAAGCGCCCGTGTCAGTGCGACTCAGCGGCGAATCCAATCACGTGGTCCGTTACACCCTCGACGGATCATCACCCAACACGCAATCGCCGATTTATTCGTCCCCCATCAACCTCACCCGTTCCACGGTCATTCGCGCCATCGCCATCGATTCGCGCGGACAACGCAGCGCGCCCGAGTCCCGGACATTTCTGATTGCAGTAAACCACAGCTTGCCGGTGATCTCGCTCGCCACGGCACCGACCAACATGGCGTTCCGCGACGGATACCTTTACGGAATGGGCCCAAGCGTGCTCTCGAGCCAGAATCAGGTTCTCCAAAACTATCCCTACTCGGGTTCCTATGCCTGGCAGAACCGCGAGATTGAAGTCGCCCTCGAGTTCTTCGAGACGAATCGCGCGGTGGGCCTTCGACAGCGGGCCGGGATGAAAGTTTTCGGCGGCTGGGGTTCGCGCGGTTACCCGCAGAAATCTCTCGCGCTGTTCGCCCGGCGATCCTACGGCGCCGGCAAGTTCGACTATCCACTCTTCCCGGACGAAAGCGTCAACGAGTTTGAATCGTTCGTCCTCCGCAACTCAGGCAATGACAATCAGGGCACGCACCAAACTCCACCCCGGCCGCCGATCACCGCCTTCGGCCCGACCCTTTCCTACGGTAGTTATTTTGTGAACGGCACGTTCACGCTGATGCGCGACGCGATGATGCAACGTTTGCTCCACGACACCGATCTCGACACCCAGGCCTATCGTCCTGCCGTCGTCTACCTGAACGGCGATTACTGGGGCATCTACAACATCCGGGAAAAGATGAGCGAAGAATATGTTCTCTCCCACCACGATCGCGCCCCCGGCAGCGTGGACTTGATCGAAGGCTACGGCACGGTCAACGCCGGCAACGCGACGGTCTACAACCAGATGCGGACGTTCCTGTCGTCGCAGAACATGACCGTGGCCTCCAACTATGCCTATGTCGCGGAGAACTATCTCGAGATCGAAAACTTCATCGATTACCACCTGGCCGTTATTTATTTTCAGAACTTCGACATCGGCAACATCAAGTGCTGGCGTCCACGGGCCCCACGCGGTCGGTTTCGGTGGCTGGTGTTTGATCAGGACTACGGGTTTGGGCTCTGGCCGGCAGCCGTCTACGAACCGGCCATGACCCGGGACTACGCCGACTACAGCAACATGTTCCGGTTCTACACCGCCGGCACGGGGACCAGCACCGGATGGCCGAACGCCGGCGGACGCACTCTCCTGTTGCGCAGCATGCTCGCCAACGCGGGATTCAAGGAGCAGTTCCTCCGGCGTTGCGCTGACCTGTTGAACGGACCGTTTCGCGAAAACACGGTGGAGCAAACGATTCAGACGATGGCCTCCGTGATCCGGCCGGAAATGGGCGCGCATCTGCAGCGGTGGAGCTGGACCGAACTGACCCGGCGCGGATTCGGCGTGCCGCACAAAGCCGAAACGCAGCCGTTCACGACGGCAACCTGGGAGACCAATCTCTCCGTGTTGTCCGCCTTCGGCCGCAACCGCCCCGCCCGTCTGCGACAAGATGCACTGCAACACTTCCAACTCCCCGGCGGCCTCGGCACGTTGCAGGTCCAACTCGAACCGGCCGGCACCGGCCGCGTCCAACTCAACACGCTTACCCTCGACCAGTTTCCTTGGTCCGGCGTTTACTTCGTCGACTTCGCCAACACGCTCCGCCCCATTCCTCAGCCCGGCCAGCGCTTCGTCGGTTGGCAAACGCCAGCTGGCCAAAGCAATCAAACCACCCTCACCCTCCGGGTAACCCGCAACGAGACGAACACGGTGACGGCGCTCTTCGCGGCCGCCGCGACGAACACCAGCACATCAGATCTCGTCATCACCGAGGTCCAATACCATCCCCCCGTCGATCGCGACACTGGCGATTGGGTGGAACTTTATCACGCCGGCAACACGCCCTTGAATCTCTCCGGCTGGATCCTGCGCGATGACGATGATACGCACGCGTTCCTGCTTCCGGACATCGTTCTTCAGCCCGGCGCTGCCCTGGTGCTGGTCGAGAACGATTCCAAGTTCCGACTCTTCCATCCCGCCACGATGCCAGTCGCAGTCAACTTCCGTTTCGGGTTGAACAATTCCGGCGACACCATCCGTTTGTTCCGACCGGATGGGTCGGTGGCGGTCAGTTTTACCTACGATGACCTGGATCCCTGGCCCGTCGCCGCGGATGGCGGCGGAGCCACGCTTCAGCTGCTGACCCCTCGCTCCGATCCAAGCCAGGCAAGCTCCTGGCGAGCCTCGCCCGAAGCGGGCGGCACTCCGGGTCGGCTGTGAGAACCGTCAGGGCGTCGCTGTCTCGATCCGAATGACCTGCGCGTCCGCGTTGTTCTCCCAAGCCGTGCCGAACTCAATGGCGTAAAGGGCACCGTCCGGGCCGAGTTCAAGTTCCACTGGGCGCTTCAGCGCGATCTCCGGCGCGAAACGTTCCATCTTCACCGCCTTGCCCGCCTCGTCCAGGCGGGCGGCAACGATCCAGTTTCTCTCCCAATCATAAAAGAAGAAGCAGCCGTCGTAGGCGGCCGGCAGTTTGCGCGGCGACCCGAGTGCGGGATCGAACCGATAGACGGGTCCGGCGCACGCCGTTCTTCCACCACTGCCAACAATCGGATACCGCGTAGACGGTCCATACGGATACGCGATCCACGCCGGCTGCGCCGGGGGCAGCTCCCGCGGCCCCGTGTTGTTCGGGGACAGGTTGACCGGCTTGGCCGGATTTTGCGGTTCACCCGATTGCCTGGTGGCGAAGTCATACTGGCGATACGGACGGTTTTCCCCGATCACAAACGGCCAGCCAAAATTGCCGGCGGTGCGCGTCCGGTTGACTTCATCAAAACCCGCCGGGCCCCGCTCCGGCTTCGGCTCCCGCGCATCCGGCCCGACATCGCCCCAGCTCAATGTCCCGCTAACTTTATCCACCGCGATCCGAAACGGATTGCGACAGCCCATCACAAAAATTTCCGGCCGGGTCTTGGGCGTGCCCGAAGAGAAAAGATTGCCCGTCGGGATCGTGTAAGTGCCGTCCGCCTCCGGATGAATGCGCAGAATTTTCCCTCGAAGATCGTTGGCATTGCCCGAAGTGCGCCCCGCATCGAACGAGTAACGGCCGTCCCGGTAATCCGTGGGGCTGTAGCCATCCGAAGCAAACGGATTGGTGTTGTCGCCGACGGACAGGAACAAGTTGCCCGAGCCATCAAACGCGAGCGAACCCGCCTCGTGACAGCACACCTCCCTTTGCACCGGAACCCGGAGAAGAGTTTTCTCCGAAGCCAGATCGAGGGCATCGCCCCGCAGCGTGAAGCGCGACAGCCGGTTCTCCGGCGTCTCTCCTGCCGGCGAATAGTAAAGATAGATCCATCCGCTCTTGGCGAAGTCAGGCGCCGGGGTCACTCCCATCAATCCCGACTCCCAGCTCCCCCGATCCGGCTGCTTCTTGGTGTTCGGATTCAACGCGCCGTGCACCGACAGTTTCGCTGCCAGCACGGTCGTCTTGGTCTCCGGCTTCCAGATTCGCACTTGGCCGAACCGTTCGATGAACACGACACGCCCGTCCGGCAACGGAGCGAGTTCCATCGGATTGTCACATTGCGCCTCGAGCACGACTTTGCGGAAGGCGATCGGCGACGTCTGCGAGAACCCCGCCATCGGCACGGCGAGCAGGGAGAAAGCCACTAGCAATTGTTCGCGAGTCATGATGTCTCCAGTCTAAGAATCCACTCAGTGTCGTTCAACGGAGTTTCCTCGTTTGCTCGCGCAAACAATCCCCTGGACGATTCCTTTATCTCGTCTGACCCGGCCGGAGGCGGAAACGGTCTTTGGTTCAAGGTCGCAAACTGCGACCTTGAAGCGCGGCCGGAAGATCAAGCATCTGCTCTTCGTTCAAGCGTGCATCACCTGTCCACCGTCGATGTTGATCGTCTGGCCAGTAATATTTCGCGCGTGTTCGGACGCGAGGAAGACGGCCATCGCGGCCAACTCTGCGGGCGTCTGCCACTGGCCGAGCGGCGAGACCTTGCGAATCTTCTCCGCCGCCCAGCTTTCGTAGTCGCGACGCTCCGCCGCCGGCAGCCCCGCCTGACCCGCCCGCCACACCGCTTCGTTGAGATCGGTCTTCACCATTCCGGGTGACAAGGCGTTGACGCGCACTCCGTACGGCGCCAGATCCTTGGCCGCGCATTGCACAAAATTGATCAAGCCGGCTTTCGCCGCGCTATACGGCGGGTCAGTCTGCGAGCCCATCTGGCCGGCCACCGAAACCAGGAACAACATCGACCCCTTTCGCCGTTGCACCAACTGCGGCGCAAACGCGTGCGCCACGTTGACCGCGCCGACCAGGTTAATCTCCAGCACCCGCATCCAGTCCCGGGGTTCAAGATTCCAGAACGGAAAGCCAAACTTTCCCGATCCAACGCCGACGGAAAACACCACGTGATCCACCTCGCCCTTTTGTTTCGCAAAGCCGCAGACCTCGTCGTAGACCGTGACGTCTCCCCGGTTCAACCCGACACCCGACGACAGGCGCGGCGCGGAAGCATCGCGATCCAGGCCATGAACCTCGCAGCCCTCGGCGATGAATGCCTCCGCAATCGCGCGCCCAATCCCACGCGCCGCGCCGAACACCGCCACCCGTTGCCCGGAAAGATTCAGGTTCATGAAACGTAACGAGCCCCGTGGTGCGCCCTTCAACTCACGCCAGCAGGCCCCGAATCACTTCGCCATGCACATCGGTTAGGCGTCGATCGACGCCATTGTGACGGAAGGTCAGCTTGGTGTGGTCAATGCCGAGCTGGTGCAGGATGGTGGCGTGAATATCGTAGACCGTCGTGGGCCGGCTGCGATCGCGCGGCTTGTAGCCCCACTGATCACTCTCGCCCACGGTGACCCCGCCCTGAATGCCGCCGCCGCACAGCCAGTTGGTGAAGCAATAGGGATTATGATCCCGGCCCTTGCCGCCCTGTGAGCTCGGCATGCGGCCAAATTCCGTCGTCCAAAGCACGATGGTGTCATCGAGCAGGCCCCGCTGTTTCAAGTCCTGGATCAACGCCGCCGCTCCGCGCGCGAAGCCCATGGACAACGGGCCATGATCACGGCGGATGTCCTCATGCGAATCCCAGTTCCGGCGCGGGAAACCGTTGTCGTTGCCACTCCAGATCTGCACGAAGCGAACCCCGCGCTCAATCAGCCGCCGGGCCGCCAGACACTTGCGCCCGAAGTAATCCATTTCCTCCTCCGGATTGATCTCCTTCGGCCAGGTCGGCGGATTCTTCCGCACGCCATAGAGGTCGAGGATGTAGTCGGGCTCCTTTGAAATGTCCAAAGCTTCGGGCGCCGCGAGCTGCATGCGGGCAGCCAGCTCATAGCTGCGAATGCGCGCATCCAGCCTCGAATCCCCTTCGCGCGACCCGGCGTGATCGCGATTCAGCTTCGCCATCATCGCATGCGCCGCCGCCTCGCTCCGCGCGGTCACATAGCCTCCGGGCCGGCCCGGAAACAGATCCGCGATCGGATTCTCGCGCCCGGGATAGATGATCGTCCCCGCATGTTGCCCGGGCAGAAAGGCCGAGTCCCAGTTCTTCGGCCCGTTCGACGCAAAGCCACGATGATCCGGCAGCACGACGAACGCCGGCAGATTCTCGTTCATCGAACCCAACCCGTAGCTCACCCATGCGCCCATGCCCGGAAACCCGGGCAGCTGAAAGCCCGTTGATTGCAGATACGTCGCCTGGCTGTGCACGCCGGTCTTGCCGACCAGATTGTGAACGAACGCCAGTTCATCCACGACCTTGCCCAGCTCGGCCACGGTTTCCCCCAGCATCTTGCCCGACCGCCCGTAAGGCTTGAACGGCCACACCGGCTTCATCCATGGACCCAGCCCGTCCTGAAACGCCTCCACGTGCTCGCCAAAGTCGCTCTTCTGACCATCACGCTGAATCAACTCCGGCTTGTAATCGAAAAGGTCGAGATGACTCGCAGCGCCGCCCATGAACATTTGAATGACGCGCTTGGCCCGGGGTGGGTGATGCGGTGCGCCGGGCGGAAGTCCAGTGCCCGCCGCCTGCGCCATCGACGCCAGCAAACCCTCCCCGCCCAGCATGCTGGCCAACGCGATCCCCCCGAGCCCGCCGCCGGAGCGCCAGAGGAACTCACGTCGCGAAACGTCCACCGACGACAAAGTCGACCCGGACGGCGGCCGCGGCTGATGCCAGGGGGAAGAGTTCATGCGAGCATTGCTAGGGTGCCTTCGATCAATCCACAAAGCTGAACTCGTTCAAGTTCAGCACCAGCCGGCAATAATTAGTCAGGCCAAACTCCCGCGCGTAGTTGGTCAGGGACTTTTGTTCCGCTGCGGTTGGCGCACGGCCAAGGGCCTCGTCGTAACCCCGACGCACCTTCGCCGCCAGATCTCCACCGCCCTGCTCCAGCCTCTCCGCAAAATGTTTCGCCATCGACAGCATCAGCGCGTTGTTCAACATCGACAGCGCCTGCAGCGGCGAAAGGCTTTCGTTCCGCCGGCCCACCTGCATCGAGGGATCCGCACAGTCGAGCACCGTCATGAACGGCTGCTGCTGCGACCGCACGATGAAACGGTAGATCGATCGTCGATGCGACTTCGGATCCTCCGGATCGTGAAGGTGATATTCGTAATGCGGGGAATGCTCGGGATGCTCCACGACAAAGTCCTTGAAACTCGGCCCACCCATCGCGAGATCCAGCTTGCCGGACACCGCCAGCACAGCGTCCCGCACCGCTTCCGCCTCGAGCTTCCGACGATTCTGTCGCCACAGATATCGATTGTCGGCATCGACTGCCGCGGCCTTGGCCGCGCCTTCCGATCGGTCGGCCGCCGAGCTCTGGCGGTAGGTCGCGCTCATCACGATCAGCTTGTGCAGCTTCTTCCACGATTGGCCGCCATCCCGGAACTCCACCGCCAGCCAGTCGAGCAATTCGGGATGCGTCGGGAGGCCACCCATCCGGCCAAAATCGTTCGGAGTATCCACCAGTCCACGACCAAAGTGATACTGCCAGACGCGATTCACCACCGATCGCCAGGTCAACGGATTGTCGCGACGCGTCAGCCACTCCGCCAGGGCAGCACGACGCTCACCCTCGGTGTGACCCGCCGGCAACTCGAAGCGCGACGGCAACCCCGGGAGGCACGCCAGCGTGCCCGGGCCGACTTCCGCACCCGGCTTTTGCAGGTTGCCCCGGCTCAGGACATGAATCGGCCGCGGCTTGCCGCCCTTGCCGCCCGTACCCGCAAAGGCACCTGAGCCCTTGTGCACGGCCGCAACGTAAACCGTGCTCTGCGCGGGCAGCTTTTCCTGTTCCTTCTTCGCTCCCGCGAGCTCCCGCTCGATTGCCGCCAGGAGCGTCGAATCCTCCGTCGTCGTGGCCTTCGCCAGTAAATTGGTTCGTTCCTGCTGCAACTCCCCCGCCGTCCTGCTCTCCGCCAGCGTCACGCCCGGATACCATCCATCGGTCAGGTTGGTCTTGCGCCAACGCACGGGAGCCTCGATGGAATCCAGCGCGCTGACCGCACCGCCCGCCGCCGCATTCCGACCTTCCACGGTCATTGCGCTCAATTCAGCCAGGGCAAAGATGTAGTCGTCCTGGCGGAGCGCGAGTTTCGTCGCCGTCACGCGAATGAACCGCCCCGCCTTGCCGCCAGCGTCAACGCTCTGGGGCTGCACCTTGGGGTTGGCCACATCCTGCCCGGTGAAATCGCCGACCAACACCACGCCTTCCTTGCAGTCCGCGTCCGCCGCCAGCTCAACCTTGTAGCGCACGGGAAACCCAAACCCGGCGCCGATGCCATTGAAGTCGTCGTGGCAGGGATGCAACACGATGCTGCCCAGCGGCACGCTGCGTCCGAGATCCACCTGCACCCACTTGGTCACGTTCGGCTGCTTCTCGATGTTGCTGTGGTAACCCATCGCGTCGCTGCCTTTGCCTGATTTCGGCAGGGCGGCAATGCGCCGGTCCAGATCCGCCAAGGGCTGGCCCGCCCGGGCCAGAACCCGATCATCGACCTCCTTCTTGCGGGCGGCGAGTTGGCCCATGCGCACGTCGAGCTCCTTCCTTTGCCGGGCGACCACCGGGTCCACGTCGTATTTCTTGTCCGCCCGATCGACCGCGGCAAACACCGCCTGCAGCCGGTAGTAATCCTCCTGCAGAATCGGATCGAACTTGTGATTATGACACTGCGCGCATTGCACGGTCAGGCTGTTGAAGGTCTGGATGGTGTTCACGACCATATCATCCCGGTCGAGATGGCGCGCGACCTGGCCGTCCATCTTTGACTCCGGCACCTCCGCGTGCCCGATCAAATCCCAGGGCCCGGCCGAGATGAACCCCAATGCTTCGAAGCCATCGCGCGTGCCCGGAAACAAGACATCGCCCGCCACCTGCTCCTGCACAAAGCGCGCATAGGGCTTGTCCTCGTTGAAACTTCGGATGACGTAATCCCGATAGGGCCACGCATTCGGTCGGGGCTGATCCTTGTCGTAACCATGGGTCTCGCCGTAATGCACGACGTCCAGCCAATGCCGCGCCCAACGTTCGCCATAGTGAGGCGACGCCAGCAAACGATCGACGAGCTTCTCATAAGCAGCCGCGTCGCGATCCGCCACGAATGCCGCAACCTCCGCCGGCTTCGGCGGCAGCCCGATCAAGTCGAAAAACAACCGCCGGATCAGCGTGCGCCGGTCTGCTTCGGCCGCCGGCCGCAGGCCCTTCTCCCGCAGCGTTGCTCCGACAAACGCGTCGATGGGATTGGCAACGGGGGACGGGCGATGGGCGACCGCCGGGACCTCCGGGCGGGTCAGCGGTCGCAGTGACCACCAATCGAGCGCGTCGGCCGCAACCGTGGCCGGCACCGCCCCCAGCAGACTGCAGGTCAAGGCCAACGCCCAGGCCATCGAAGCCGTCGCACCGTCTTTTCTTTGGAGCAGCATGATCTGCGTGTGTTCGTTGCTTCGACTGAACCCCGCGCCGCGGTCTTCAGTCCGATCCACGCAAAATCACTGCTTTGTCCGGGCCTGATGTTCGGGAAAATCCCGCGCATAACGCCTGAGCAAGGCCGGCACGTCGTTGGTCACCAAATAAATCTTGCCGCGGATCTGACGCGTCTCGCCCGGGTTCAGTCCGCCCAGGCGGAAATCGGAATGCAGACACCGAATGACGCCCTGGAACAGCTCCTGGTACGGTTCCCAGGCGGTGGCGAAGATAAGTTTCTCATCGCCGCTGAACGCCCCGATCAAACCGTTGTCCGGCACCAGCGGGCTGAGTGGACGAGGGTTTACGTCGGTCCGTGGCACATGCGCCGGACACCAGGTCTGGCCCGGAGTATATCGCGCTTGTTTGGCCCAGGGTTTCACGTCGGGAAATCGCGTCAGGCGTCCGCCCAGAAAAATGAAACATTTGGGCAGATAGTCATCGAGGTCCTTGCCTTTCGGATCAAAACCCATGAAGTCCGCGAGCCTCACGCACGGCTGAGCCCAGTGCGCCTCCGAACGTTTGCTCCCGGGATTCCGCGCCACCAACCGAAAATCCACCTCGTCGTCTCCCGCGGTCACGGTGTGCTCCGCCACCACGCCATCGGCAAGCACATCGCGCAGACGCAAAATTTTTCGGTCCGGACTGAGCGAGAGCAACTCGACCCGATGCGGAATGACGGTGTGTTTGTCCCAATCCGCCTCGGTGGATCCCGCGCGACAATACGCCTCCAGGTAGTTGATCCGAATGCCGGCGCCGGGGAGCATGGGGCCGCGAATGTCCAGCCAATGCGGGTTCGTTTGGTAGGTCAGTTCCAGCGCGGTCGGACCGGCCGCACCCGCGGACGCTCCAAACGCCGCGATGGCAATCAGGCTGACCGCATGAAAGATGAGTCGAACGTTTTTCATGGTGGGTTTGATGCCGCCAAATTACGCGCCCCCGCATCCTCGACAAGACGAATCACCGGCTCTGCCGCTTGAACCGTGCAGGTCGAAGTTGTTGGTAAAATCGCTGGCTAGATTCGGCTCCACCGGGAGCGCCGGCGTCTCGCCGGCCGGTTCCCGAATTCATCCCGTTTGCCCTGCGGCGAATCGATCCAGCGCTGCGAACTTTGCCGGCAAGCTGCCGGCGCTCCCAGACCAAGCCCGCGCGACGACGCCTGGTCAGGTTCAAGGCTCAAGGGGCGGGGTGTGCCGGCTTCCGCAGGATGGGCTCCAGCACGGTCCAGACATTGGTGGCAACCCGCCGATGCCCCTCCGGCGACGGATGAATGCCATCCGGCTGGTTCATCTCTGGCACGCCGCCCACCCCCTCCAGCAGGTGGGGAACAAAGGCCGTCTCCTGTTCCCGGGCCACCTCGGCGAAGACTGTCTCAAATTGCTCGGCGTATGCGCCCATGTTCGGCGGCATTTTCATCCCAACGAGGACGATGCGTGCCTGCGGCTGCTTGTGGCGGGTCCGTTCAATGATTGTCACCAGATTGGTCTTCAAGGCCCCGGGCGACTGCCCTCGCAAGCCGTCGTTGCCCCCAATCTCAATTAGCAGCACGTCAACCGGCCGACGCAAGAGCCAGTCAATTCGGCGTAAGGCGCCGGCGCTGGTATCACCACTTACTCCGGCATTGACGACCCGGTAGTTCAGGCCAGCCCCATCGATCTGTCGCTGCAACACTCCCGGATACGCCTCCGCCGGATCGACGCCGTAGCCCGCAGCGAGGCTGTCGCCGAGCACCACCAGCGACAAGCGATTGGTCGGCGTTCGAACTGCAGAGTTGCTCCTGGACGTCCCGTCTGGCGCCGCGGTCGAAGGCTCGGCCGGCGTCGCCAGCGCGGCCGGCTTGACTGTAAAGCCCAACAGAAAGACGCCGACCAACGCCGTCCAAAGTCGCGTTGCGAGACGGACCCGCCACGGAGGACCAACCAGCAAACCGTGAAGTAAAAAACTGCTCATCACGGAGCCAAGAGTAGCCCGTTGAAGCCGGCTCGCCACCGGAATTCTCAAACCTCGCCCCAGCGCCCAGGCACCACGTCTGAAGGGACTCGTTCCGCATCGCCTTTCAGACTTTCCGATGCGCCGGGAAAAGGCGAATAAGCGCTCGCAATTCGCCCTCAACCCATCAATCCCCCCAGCTCCCCCCGGGAGAGGGAGGAACGATCCCGGCCTGCCTTACCCGTGAAGCCCGTCTCGATCGGGCGACGCGCCGCCCTTCGTTGCGAGGACCAACGTCGCGGCGGAAACGCTCGGACGCGTCGACGGCGATCCGCTTCTCGGCGACGCCGCTGAAGTTCCCCGCTCCCCCGGGGAACTGGGGGAAAGGGATGGGCGTCGCTTGCCCATTTTCGTTCGTCCAGAACGCGGCAATGCTCATGGGGTTCGCTGGGGGCGAACCGGCGAGGGCTCGCCGACCGACATTTCCCTCAAATCAGGCGGAAATCATCTTATGAAGACTATCTTTCGGGATTGGACGTTGGCGGCACCGGTCTGGCGGATGCTGGCCGGAGTGGCGATTCTGCTGGCAGCGAGCGGCAGAATGCCGTCGCAGGCGGCCAACAAGTTCTGGACCGGCACCTCCGGCAATTGGAATACGGCGGCCAACTGGAGCCCGGCAGGCGTTCCCGTGAACGGGGATGACCTCTATTTTCCCAGCCTGGCCGCAGGCCGTTTTCGAAATACCACCAACAACATCCCCCTGCCCGTCCGCCGGTTCGCCAGCATCAACTTCACCGACAGCGGGTATTTCGTGCGCGGGAACGCAGTGGTGGTCAGCAACGGGATCACGTCCCTGATCGATACCGGCGTGAACACGTTCAATCTCGATGTCACGCTCGCCGCCCACCAAACCTTCGCCAACATCACGCCGATCTTCTCCATGACGGGGACGATTAATCTGTCGGGGTTCGACCTCACCGTCGACGCCGGCGAAGTGAGCCGCGCGTTCTTGCTTTCCGGGGCGCTGACTGGTTCCGGCAATATTCGCAAAATCGGCCTGGGCTACCTGAGCCTCGGAGGGAGTGCCGCGAACACCTACGCCGGCCAGTTCCGCGTCTCTTTCGGAGAATTGCGCCTCGCGAAGACTCCAGGGCTGAACGCCGTGACCGGGCCCCTCAATGTCGACGCCGATGCGGAGGTGCAATGGGTCCTGGGTGATCAAATCGCCGACGACGCCACCATTACGCTGGGCGACGGCGCGTTCCTGACCTTGAACGGACAAAACGAAACGGTTGGTCCGCTTGATTTGACTTCGGCCACGGTGACCACGGGAACCGGCCTGCTGAAGCTGAACGGCAACGTGACAACCCGCGCCGGGTTTGGCCCTAGCTATATTAGAGGTCGACTGGACCTGGGAGATACCACGCGGATCTTGGACGTCGCCAATTCGTTCGCCGAACAGGATTTGGTGATCAGCGCGGCGATCTCGGGCGGCTCCCGGGCGACTCCGCCCTTAGGCGTGCTGACCTATTCCGGCCTCCAAAAGGAAGGCCCGGGCTGGCTGGTGTTGCAAGGAACCAACACGTACGCGGGCGGATTTGCCGCCAACGCTGGCTACGTGCGGGTTGAAGCCGATGGAGCGTTCGGGATCAACCCGCCCGTGGGCTTGGGCGGGAGCGTTGTCATCAATCAAGGAAGTCAAATCCTCCTCGCGAACGCGGACGTCACCACCAAGACACTCGTGATCAACGAGCCAACGCCCATCGTCTCCCTGGCCTCATCGGGCAACTGCAGCTGGAGCGGACCCGTTGTGCTGAATACCAATGCCGTCTTTACCGGAACGGGCGGAACCTTCGCACTCAGCAATAGCATCTCCGGACCCGGCGGCCTCGCCCTCCGAGGTGAAGCCTTTCGCCTCGCCGGAAAGCAAACCAATACTTTTTTCGGCAACCTCGCCGTCGCCTTCGGTCGTCTGGAACTCGCCAAGGACGGTGTTCCCGCGATTCTGCAGAACCGAAGTCTCATCATCGGCGGTTCGTTCAGCGGTCTCCCGGGCGCCCCCGCCGAGGTTCGTCTCCTAGCCTCTTTCCAGATCAACGGGAACGTCACAGTGGACGACCGAAGCTTGCTCGATTTGAATGGGTTCTCTGACTCCATTCCAGGCCTGACCCTGATTCGTGGCGGCGATGTCCAAACCGGCGCTGGCACCCTGATTCTGCAAGGGGATGTGAATGTGATTGCGGGCAACCCGCTGCCCGGCGCGCGAAGCGTGATCAACGGTCGAGTGCGCATCGATGGCGCACCACGGACCTTCCACATCGCCGAGTTTGGGAACCCAAATCCAGAGGCCGCGGATCTCGAGATTAGTGCCATCATCAGCGGCGATCAGGTCCTGTCCAAGGACGGTCCAGGCGACCTGCTGCTTTCCGCGGACAATACTCCGTTCGCGGGCGGCATCGCCGTTCGAGATGGAGATCTTTACGTGGAACACGCAAAGGCCCTGGGGAGCATCGCCGGTTTCACGCGTGTCGAAGGCCCAGGTCGACTCGGACTGCTGGGCGGCATCGCCGTGATCGGAGAATCCCTCACCTTGGATTCATTCGGGCGGGCCACGGATGGGCAACTTCGCAGCATTTCCGGTTCGAACACCTGGACCGGTCCCATCGTGATCCAGCACGAAGCCACCCTGCGCGCGGAAAGCGGCGCCGTCCTGAATCTCGAGTCGTCGATTAGCGGTCCATGGGGCCTGACGAAAGTTGGCCCCGGTGTGGTGGCCTACTCCGCCAGCGGAAGCTCGACCTACCTCGGGGTTACCCAAATCAAGGAAGGCACGCTCGTCGCGCGGCGAATACCAGCCTTCGATTACGCCTTCAACAGCGACATCATCGTCGGCGAGGATCTGAGCGATCCCGGATCCGCGCTCTTGGTGGTCGAGCGTCTGGCGCAAATTCGCGACGATGCCCGGGTCACCGTCCGTCGCTCCGGCCGAATGCAGGTCCAGGCGACGGAAACGATCGGCTCGCTGCTCGGCAACGGCGAAGTGTCGCTGGAGAATGGCGCCCTCCTTGACGTCGGATTCAACAACGAGGACGCCACTTTTGACGGCCTGATTCGCGGCAACGGCACTCTGAGAAAAACCGGCGACGGCATCGTCACGTTAACCGGCAATAACTCCTACACCGGTCCAACGCTGGTGACCCGCGGCTCCCTGAAGGTCGACGGCGCCCAGGAGCCGAGCGCCGTCACCGTCTCGGCCTATGCCACGCTCACGGGCTCGGGTCGCGTGGGCAATCTGACCGTGCAACTCCTGGGCAACCTCGTGCCCAAGGTTGATCCCACCCCCTTGAGCGCGGGAACCACCACGCTGCAGCCGGATTCGAACTTGCGCATCGCCCTGAACGGCCCCACACAGATTCGCGAACGCGACCAATTGGCCGTCCGCGGCCCCATCAATCTGAACGGCGCTCAGCTCATCATGAGCCGCAGCTCCGGCTACGCCCCCGCCGAAGGCGACGAAATCGTCATTATTTCCAATCTCGGACCCGGGCCGATCCTAGGGACGTTTGCCGGAATGCCGGAAGGCTCTGTCCTCGTGCGGGACGGGTTGCGGTTTCATCTGACTTACGTGGGCGGCTCCGGCAACGACGTGAGCCTGGTCGTGACCAACACAGGCCTTCGCTACGCCTCCACGCGAGTGGAAGCCGGCAACGGCAATGGCGTCATCGATCCCAACGAATGCGATCACCTCTACATCGCCCTGGAGAACCGGACCGGAACCGCGATCGGCCCGATTCAAGCCCGGCTGGATTCCGGGCTGCAGGAGATCGCCATCACTCAGGCGGAATCACCGTATGCCAGCATTCCACCGCTTGGCTTCGGCACCAACGCCACCCCGTTTCAGATTCGCGTGCCGGCCGACTTCGCTTGCGGTCGCGACATCCCGCTCAGCCTGGTCGTTTCCGCCCCCGGCCAAGGCACGTTCTCCATCCCCTTTCAACTGCTGAGCGGATCCGAAGGCCCAGGCGCTTCCTGCCGCGATGGCGGCGGCGAGTGCGAAAGCTGCATCACGGTGGCGGGAACTCTCGATGCCTCGAGCCCGACCGTCGCCGACCGACCCGACCCGGTCGACCTGACGCCCAGCGGCTGCGGTAACGTCCGCCCCTGCCCCGGCACGACCACGCGCCTTTCCATCCCGCCGTATCACTATCAGGTTCATGCCTTCACCAACACGGGGCCTGAAACGTGCGTCACGGCGGTGTTCGACGTGCCTTGCGTGGGGATCAATTCCTCCCTGTTCGCCACCGCCTATCTCAATCAGTTCAATCCCACCGACCGTTGCTCGGGTTATCTCGGTGACAGTGGCAATCTGCTGATGGAAGGCCCGCGCGCCTTCTCCTTCCGTGCCCCCGCGGGCGCCGCCTTTGAAATCATGGTGCAGGAAATGAACCTGGATCACGGCGCGGTCGGCTGCGATCGGTATCGCCTCCAACTCTATGGCCTGCCCTGCCCGGCGCCCACGCTGGCCATCGACCGGACCGAACGCCCAAATTACGTGCGACTCTCCTGGTCCACCGCGTATCCGGAATTCACTGCGCGCGGACGCGACGGCCTCGAAGGCATTCCTCCGTCGACCTTCACCGCGGGCAGCTACGCCTTGCCGGACCCGCTCAATGTCGTGGACGGACGTTATGTCATCACGAACAAGTCCACGGCGCCCCAACAGTTTTATCAGTTGGTGAAGTGACTTTTACTCGGCCCTTTTTGAGGCCCGGAAGTCCGGCACGCCCATTTCGCTTCAACACGCTGACTCCACCGCCGTCAAGGTTCGCAGACATCGCGCAAGCCGGAGGCTTGCCGGCCATTAGCCGGTGGTTGAGGAGCGCAGCGACGACACCACCGGTCACGTAATCCAAAACACGTAAGCATCCCGGAGGGATGCCAGCCCTTCGGCCAACGCACGCGGCTGCGACCCCATCCGGGGTCGTGCGGGTTTTTCGGGCCTGCGATCCGGTGGTCGACGCTCGTGCCTCGCGTCACCACCGGCTAATGGCGGGCATCCCTCCGGGATGCGACCGCACCGGTTATTGATCGAAATGCTGGACCGGCCCGGGAAGCACGAAACAATTGGCGTGCATTGACGACTACCCCTTTCGTGGTATTTCTCCCCTGCTTGGGCTGCGTCAGAGTTCTGGAAAACGAATCGCACGATGAAGCTCCTGGCCGCCTTTTTCACTGGATTGATTGTAAGCGGGTTGAATGCGGTCGCCCTCGCGGGGGCGACAAACCTGGCCAACTTCGCCCCGGCCATCGCGCTCATCCGCGATGGAGCCGGCCCCATCATCACCTTCAGCGGGACCCTGCAGCGTGCCGATTCCGTCACGGGTCCATGGGCAGATCTGCCCGCTGCCACCAGCCCCTATCGACCCGACGTCGCGACCGGGTCTCGATTTTACCGGGCGCGGACGCCGGACGGAATATTCGCAGCGGAGTCGGTGGTGTCCCTGGCGTTTGCGGCTCCCTTTCAGCACTACTTTGAGCTGGCGCATGCCGGCCAACCGGATGGCATCTTTCCGCCGGTTCGGGAAAAGCCCTATTTCGACGGATCGTTGGTTGTCGGAGGGCAGACCATCCCGGTCAGCCTGCGGGTGCGAGGGAATTCGAGCCTGCAGGAGTGCCCGTTCCCCAAACTCAAGTTCAAGGTTTCCCGGGACAATCGCGAAGGCACTCCATTTGCCGAGGCGCGCGAAGTGAAGGTGGGAACACACTGTGCGGAGGGAGGGCGTGGAACCATCGGGCGCTTGCGGGAACAGGCGGCAACCTATCGCGAAACGCTCGCTTACGAGACGATGCGCACACTGGGCTTCGTCACGCCACGTGTGCGCCGCGCGGTTGTCGAGTATATCGACACCACCGCGACGAACCTCACCGTGGACGGCGGATGGCGGCTCAGCCGTGAAGCGCTGATTTTGGAGGACATCGAGGTGCTCGCCGAGCGTTTTGGCGGACGTGCGTTGTCGGACGATGAAGCAGCCGCGCTGACCAACGCCAATTTCGATGTTCAATTGGTCACTGACCTGCGTTTCCTCCATGCATTGCTGGGCAATTGGGATTTCCAGCTGCCGCTGGACGGGCGCGGGCTCTGGAATACGGACGTGATGGAGTTGCCCGATGAACGTCTGCTGCCGGTCGCCGGAGATTTCGATCTCGCCTCCTGGGTCACCGGCGAAATTCGTTTGTCCGTGCCCCGCGACTATCATCCGGAACTGCCCGCGGTCGAGCGGCAAGCCCGCTACACTTTGGAACAAATTCAGGCGGAGGTCGGCCGATCGAGCTTCGACGCGGCGCGCGACCGATTCGCTTCCCAACGTTCCGCCCTCGAGTCGCTGGTGGCTTCGGCGACGGTGGATGAACCAGGTCGGACCAACGTCCTGCAACACCTGACGTCCTTCTTCGAGGCGATGACAGCCGTGCCCCGCAAGTCACCGTAGCGCTTTACGGGCGCGACTGGTGACCGCCGCGTGGCATCCCATCGTGCCCAGATCGCCCCGGCCTGGAATCGTTCGGCATCCTCCGTCGGAAGGATCCGAACAGGTTTGGCCGGCGACGAACTTTGCGCAGGAGTTTTGCGCAGTGCCGGGATGGATGTCCTGTCCTGCCGCCGACGGGATCAGGATTGCATCTCCTGCCTGCCTTGTTCATGGTCCGAGCACCCATGCTGGAGAACACACGAGCGGCGGCCGGCGGTCCCTCGCCTCGGGCGGCATTTGTGACGACGCATTGGAGTGCCGTTTTGCATGCGGGAGCAAAAGATTCACCGACGGCCCGCGCGGCCTTGGAGCGGCTTTGCAGCGCCTACTGGTTTCCGTTGTATGCGCATGTCAGGCGGCGCGGCCATGGAGCGGAGGATGCCGCTGATCTCACGCAGGAGTTTTTCAGCATGTTGCTTCGGCGCAACTCGTTCGCTTCGGTTGATCGAGAGAAAGGACGCTTCCGGACGTTTCTCCTGACATCGCTCGACTATTTTCTTCGTGATCAGGCGGCGCGGGAACACGCCCTCAAGCGCGGCGGCGGGCAGTCCCTGGTGCGCCTGGATGCGCTCGACGCTGAGCAACGATTCAAACTTGAGCCGGCCACGCACGAAACCCCGGACAAGGCCTTTGATCGCCAGTGGGCGAGAGCTCTGTTGGAAAGGGCGTTTGCCCGGCTCGAACTTGAGCAAGACCGCGACGGCAAGGCAGAACAATTCCGGCAGATCAAACCCCTGCTCACCCGCGAAATCGAGCCCGGCGAATACACGGCGCTTTCGGGCCGATTGGATCTGGCCGCCAACACCATCGCCAAAACCGTGCAACGATTGCGGCGACGCGCGCGGGAATTGATGCTGGATGAGGCGGCGCAAACCCTGGCCGCCGCAGGCGATGCCGAGAAGGAGCTGCGCGATTTGTTCGGCTGATTTTTGGTCATCGTCCGGCCGCGCTCCCGATGAACGGGATACAATCATGAACGCGTCCACGTGTCCCCGCTGCCGTGACCCGCTGACCGGGGCTGGCGACGGATACTGCGCCCGCTGCGCAGGACGACTGCTGCTGGAAGCGGACGCCGATGAGCCGGCGCTCGGTGAGTTGCGGGGCCTGCGCGTGGGGCCGTACGAACTGAGGGAAGAACTTGGCCGTGGTGCGATGGGCGTGGTCTATCGCGCGCATCAACCGCGCCTGAGACGCGAAGTCGCCCTCAAGGTGATCCTGGCCAGCCGTTTCGTCGGCGAGGCGGCCCGCAAACGTTTCCTGGCCGAAGCCGAACTGGCCGCACAGCTCGATCACCCGAACATCGTCCCCATTTACGAGGTAGGCGAAACACCGGACGGGCCGTTCTACGCCATGAAACTGGTGGAAGGAGGCACGCTGGCCAGCCAGTTACTGGCCGCTGATCCAGCCAACACGGACCAACCTCACAGTCCGAATTCTGCGTTTCGCATCGCCCGGCTCATGGCAAGAGTCGGCCGGGCCGTCCATCATGCCCATCAGCGCGGCGTGCTGCATCGCGATCTCAAGCCGGGCAATATCCTGCTCGATGCGGACGGGGAGCCGCATATCACGGATTTCGGACTGGCCCGACAAATCGGCGCGGAGAGCTCGCTGACCGCAACCGGATCGTCGATTGGCACCCCCGCCTACATGTCGCCCGAGCAAGCACGCGGCGAAAAAGCGTCGACCGTTGCGGCCGATGTCTGGAGCTTGGGGGCGATTCTCTATCACCTGCTCACAGGGCGCCCCCCATTCGAGGGCGCGACCGCCATGGAAGTGATGCACAAGGTGATGGAATCCGAACCAGCCGCGCCGGGCTTCAACAAGACAATCAGGCATCGGCGTTCGACATTCACAACTCCGCCCGAGGCCAACGCCGACACCCGGGATTCCGCGCCCAATCACTCACGTGATACCAATGATGCCGGCTCCATTGACCGCGATTTGGGAACGATTTGTCTTAGGTGCCTCGAGAAGGATCCGGCTCGCCGGTACGCGTCCGCGCTGGCCTTGGCCGAAGATTTGGAGCGGTGGCTAAACCACGAGCCCATCCTCGCGCGGCCGAGCACGACCGTGGAGCGTATGATCAAGTGGGCCCGGCGCCATCCCGGAGTCGCGGCGCTCTTGGCCGTTGCCACGTTGCTTCTGATCGTCGGTACCGCCGGCATCTTCTCGCAGTGGCGGCGCGCGGAGCAGAACGCTGCAGCCGAACGCGCCTCCAATGAGCAGGGGCGCGAGCAGCTTCGTCGCTCGCTGCTGGCTCAAGCCAGCGCCGGACGGTTGAGCGGACAGTTCGGACGCAAACGCGCCGGACTCGAGGCCATCGCGGCGGCGGCCGCCATCCGCCCTTCGGCGGAATTGCGCGACGAGGCCATCGCGCATCTCGCGCTCTTTGACTTGCGGCCGGGTGCCGAACTGCGCCCTCTAGCCAGCGAGCTGTGGGACTATTCCTTCGACGCCAATCTGGAGAGGTATGTCATGGTGGACAAATTCACCTCAGTGGTGAGCCTGCGTCAGATTTCTGACGACGCCGAGTTATTCCGCTGGCCAGCGCCTGTTGGCTTAGCCAATCCACAACTCAGCCCGCAGGGCCACCATGTTTTCTTCACCCGAGACAGTGATGTGTTTGTGTTTGACGCCCAGACCGGAGCGGAACGGCTACACTTGGACGACTGTTACCGGGCCGGGATCAGTCCAGATGAGCAGACGGTGGCGGTGATGAGTCGCGGTTCCCGCATCCGCTTCCACCATCTGTCGAGCGGGGAGAAATATCCGCGTGAAGTGGAGGTGAAAAACATTCAAGACAACTACCTCTATTGGTCTCCTGACAGCCAATTTCTCACTGTTACCGCGCACGACAAAATGGAGATTTGGAACTGGCGGCGCGGGGAGCGCGTGGAGCAGATAAATCACGATTGGGCTTTGTCGGGCGCGGTCGCTTGGGCTGGCGAGTGCTTGGCCTTCGGCGACTTTCGAGGAGGAATTCAGCTCTGGAACATCCGCACACGTGCGTCACGCATGCTGCCGTCGCACGACGCCATGATTTACGAGGTTGTCATGGACGGGACGGGCTCGCTGCTGGCGTCCTTCGCCCCGGATGGCACCACCCGATTTTGGAATACCGCCACGGGGCAACTGCTGCTCACGACCGAGCGTGGTCAAGCCGTCGCCTTCAGCCGCGATGGCCGACGCGTCGCCTATCGCACCGCCTCGGGATTGGGCTTCTGGAGCGTGGATGGCTCGCGCGCCTATCGACTCGTCTCGACTCGGGACCGGAACAACAACACTTCCTCCGCGGCCGACTTCAGCCCCGATAGCCAAACCGTGCTGAGCGCCGCCGTGTCATCAGGGCTGCACTCGGTCGATCTGGTCAGCGGCCATGTCTTGAAACTCGATGCCAGCGGGCTGCGCGCCGCCTGGTTCATGCCCGATGCGAAGACCGTGCTCACCAGCGGGGACAATCAGCCAGCAATGTTTCGCCCGATTCTGCTCTCCACGAACAGCGCGGGGGAACGTCACCTGCGCCTGGGGCGCGGCCGCGCGGTGCCCGGCCTGGAGGGATCGCACTCCGACACCGCGAGCGTGAGCGACGATGGACGATGGCTGGGCACCTCACTCGATCGAGGGGACATCGTGGTGGTCGATCTGACCGGGTCCAATGCCGTGCGACGACTTCGCAGTCCACACCCGGCCAATCGTCCGACCTTCGGAGCCGAGGGCCGCTGGATCGTTGTGAGTTCACCCGACCATGGTCCTCTCTTGTTCGACGGGCACAGCGGGAAGTTGGCCCGTGAGTTCCATCCGCATCCAGGACATGGCCGGGCGCAGTTCAGCCCCGACGGGAGGAGGCTCGTAACCGCGGATCCGACCGGCGTGCGCTTCTACGAAACCACCCAATGGACTGTCGTTCGGCACTGGCCGGACGACGCGGGCAGCAATCTGGGGGGCGGCGTGGCGTTCACGCCCGACAGCCGAATTGTCGCCGTGACCACCGGCAAACGCGGCTTGCATCTGGCCGACGCTCGCACCGGTGAACGCCTCGCCACGCTTATTTCTCCCGAGCCACGCGCGATCAATTCGCTGCGCTTCAGTCGCGACGGTCGCCAACTTGCCGTGGCCACCACCACCGACGCCTTCGATCTTTGGAACCTGGAAGAAATCGAATCAGAATTGCAAAAGCTGAATCTTCCGCTGGGGGCCAATTTCTCCGAGCCCCGGACTGAGCCCGCCTCGCCGCTGACGTCCGAAGCGATGACCTTTCCCCCGCGCGCTCCTGCCGCCACGCGCCACCAGATTGATCTGAGCCGGCACTTCAACGCCTCCTTGACCGAGAACTGGATCGACCACGCCCGCGAAGACAGCAGCCTCCGCGACGTGCCCCGCGGACTGCAAACTCTCGATGGGGTGACGTGGGACATCCGCGCCATCGTCCAGCTTTCCGGCACGGGCCTGCGGCGAACTCACCCCTGGTTTCCCAAAGAGGAACAAGGCATCGTGATCGGCCAAATATGCCGGAGGCTGCACTTTCTCCTCGCGCATGTCGGCGACGAGAAGAAGCGTGGCGTGGAAGCGGGAAGCTGCGTGTTCCAATACGCCGACGGCGGACGCGAACGGGTTCGCCTCCGCATCGGCGAGGAGTTGGGCGACTTCTGGCATGACCCAAAAAATCCCGTGCAAGTGCGCCAGGCCAACGTGGCCTGGACCGGGCAGAACGAACGCGCCCGGGTTTTCGGTTGCACCCTCCAACTCTTTCACTGGACCTGGGAAAACCCGCGCCGCGAGGTCGCCGTGGCGAGCATCGATTTCGTCAGCGCCATGAACGCCCCCGCCCCATTTCTCGTCGCCATCACGGCCGAGGACTGAATGGGATCCCCGCTCCCCTTCCCTGTGAGTTGCCGGCCGCTGCTCCGGCCGACTTGAAGGAACGACTTTTGGCCACGCGGGCGAGTTTTCCACTTTTCTCGTCATCGCCAGACCCGTTTCCCGAATACACCGGTTGAACCGCAGCTCGCATCCAAGTCACTCCGAACGGGAAACGCCAACAATCCATCATGAACCGAAGAACCAAGATTACCCTCTGTGCCTTGCTCGCCGTCCCCGGACTTGTGTCGGCACAATCCCCGGCTTTCAACTATCAAGGTCGGCTCAATACGGCGGCCGGCGTCCCGGCGACGGGCCTCTACGACTTCACCTTCGATCTCTATGCGGTCGTCGCTGGGGGATCACCGCTGGCCTCCACTTTCGCCACCAACGCCGTCCCCGTGACCAACGGTCTGTTCTCGGTCGCGCTGGACTTTAGCCTTGGCGCATTCCCCGGAGCGGACCGCTGGCTCAGTCTCGCGGTGCGCACGAACGGGAGCGGCGAGTTCGCCACATTGACCCCGCGCCAACCTTTGCGGTCCGTGCCTTACGCCATCCGCGCCGCCTCCGCCGGGACGGCGGCCACCGCGGTCACGGCCACGACCGCGAGCAGCGTCGCGGCCGGCGCGGTGAACAGCTCGGCACTCGCCCCCAATGCGGTCGATTCGAGCAAAATCGCCGACGGCAGCATCGCCACGAATGACCTGAGCTTTATCGTTTTGTCGAACACGTTCTGGCGACTGGTGGGCAACGCAGGCACGACGCCAACCACACATTTTGTCGGCACCACCGACGGCCAACCCCTGCGCATCCAGGCGCCACGCGTGGGCATCAACACGACGAACCCCGCCGGCACACTGGACCTGAACACGGGCGCAGGCAGTGCCATTTTTCGCAGTGAAGGCGCAGCCCCGGCGCTCGTGGTTTCCAATTCGCCCAACGAAGGTGTCCTCCGCTTCCGCCATCGGTTGGAGATCTGGCCGAATCCCGCCGCCTCGGATTTCGGCACGCTGGATGTGCGGGAAACCAATGGCGCGGTGGCGGTGCGCCTGCCTGCCCGCGGTCCCGGCTATTTTCTCAACGGTCCAATCGGCGTGGGGACGAACAACCCGGCGGCCTCCCTGGCGGTCAGCGGCACCGGTGGCGACGGTTTTCCGCAGCTGCAAGTCAGCCAGCTCGACCTCGCCGAGTTTGCCCGCGTGCGTTTTACCCCCGGCGGCACGTACGCGAACCGTTGGGACATCGGGGCCAAACCGGATCAGTTCATCCTCTTCAGCGGCCTTTTCGGACGAGAGTTTCTCCGGGCCGACGCCACGGCGGTGGCGTTCGGCAACAACCACGTGACGATCAACGGCGGCCTGGTGGTCGACAACGACAACAACGGCACCGCCTCCTTGAGCACCGGCCTCAAGTTTGGCGGTGGCACCAGCGGTGAGGGCATTGTTTCGCAGCGCGGGCCCGGGGCGAACCAGTTCGATCTGGAATTTGTCACCGGATCGCAGTCGCGCCTGACCATTCTCGGCAACGGCCGCGTGGGGGTGGGGACCACCGCGCCGCAGGAGCCGTTTCATGTCGCCGGTCGCCTGGTGCGCGTGGACGGCGATGGGGACGAGCGGGCGTATCTCGGCGGCGACGGCATCGGCGGCGAAGTGCAGCTGGGCAGCTTGAACCCTGCGATCAACAACGTGCTGCTCTGGAACCTGGGGAACAACACGCGCATGGATCTGATCGCCAATCAGATTACCGCCAATCAATTTAATGGCGCGGTGTCCGCGAGCTCTCTCAATCTGGGCAACTCGTCCACGGCCGGCTCCGTCCTGATCGCGAACGACACTCTTGGCCGCGGCGCGTTCAACAGCGATCTGCGCCTGCTGCCCGGAGTTGGCGCCGAGCATCGAAATCTCGTCGCCGGACGCAACAATGTGGTCGGGGCGAACGTCAGCGGAGCGGTCATCGTGGGAGGCGGCTCCGCCTTATCTCCCAACCAGGTTACCGCCAATTGGGGAACGGTGGCGGGTGGAGCAGGCAACCTCGCCGGGGGCCAGTATAGCTTCGCCGCCGGCCGCCGGGCCAAAGCCAGTCATCAGGGAGCATTCGTCTGGGCCGATTCACAAAACACCGATTTCACGTCATCTGCGAACAACCAGTTCCTCATCCGCGCCCTCGGCGGCGTCGGGATCAATTCGCCCAATCCGGCCCCGGGATATTCCCTGGATGTCAACGGGCTGGCCCAGGTGCGGGAAGCTCTCGTCGTGGACGGGAACGAGTTCAACAACGGGACTTATCCTTCCCTGGTTCTTGGCAGCATCTTCAGCGGCGAGGGCATTGGTTCCAGCCGCGCGCCCGGTGACAACCAATACGGAATAGACTTCTACACCGCCTCGACACGCCGCTTTAGCATCGGCCTGGGCGGCGGCATGAACCTGCACAACAACACGGTCCATCTTCGCGGGCCGGGCGATTCCAATCATGGGCTGGGCTTTCGTTCTTCATTTGCCGGCAACGCCGTGGACGGTCCGGCACTCTTCGGCTACGCCGGCGGCGTCCTGGGCACGAAAGAGGGCGGTGAGAACTGGTCACTCCGCTGGAACCGAGACGAGGTGCGGGTCAAGGTGCTGACGATTGAGGGCGGGGCGGACGTCGCCGAGCCGTTTCCCATGGACGACGAAGCCATCGAACCGGGCAGCGTGGTCGTGATCGACGACGAGCGCCCCGGAAGATTGAAACTGAGCGAGCAAGCATACGACACGCGCGTGGCGGGCATCGTCAGCGGCGCAGGCGGGGTCAAGCCGGGCATCGCCCTGCACCAGCAGGGAGTGATGGAAGGCGACAAGAACGTGGCGCTCTCCGGTCGCGTTTACGTAAAAGCCGATGCCGCGTTTGGCGCAATCCGCCCCGGCGATCTGCTGACCACGAGCGGCCACGCCGGCCACGCCATGAAGGTGGCGGACCATGCCCGCTCGCAGGGCGCGATTCTCGGCAAGGCGATGAGTCCGCTGAAGGAAGGGAGCGGGCTGGTGCTGGTCCTGGTGACGTTGCAATGAACCCTTTTCGATTCATCACAGACATGAACCACGGACCAAACACGGCAATGAAAACGAACTCTCGTCCCATTCCGTGCATCTCGAGGTTGTT
Source organism: Limisphaerales bacterium (assembly GCA_044230345.1). Lineage (GTDB taxonomy): Bacteria > Verrucomicrobiota > Verrucomicrobiia > Limisphaerales > JADJPG01 > JBGARF01. The sequence continues at coordinate 274,541 of JBGARF010000010.1, read as the reverse complement.
GGCAATTGTTGCGGCACGGTCGGACTGCGGCCTTCCAGCCCGCAGCGGCTCGGGTCGGCGACGCGGCTCGACGGTTCCGACGCGCCTGGTCGAGTCCACCCGCTGCGGACTACAGGTCCGGCGTCCGATCCAACAACTTCGAGCTGCACTGCGTCCCATTCGACTTTCGCGGAGTACATTGGCAACGGTCCTCCTGGCCGCTTGTCTCGACGCGGGTGCACCCAGCACGGCCAGAGCACAGGCGTACACCGTGGATTGGTCTTCGCTGGATGCCGGGGGCGGTTTCAGCGCAGGCGGCGGTTTCGCCATCACCAGCACGGTCGGCCAGCCGGACATGGGTGCGGCAAGCAATGACGCTTTCTCGATCAATGGAGGTTTCTGGAGCATTTTCGTGCCGCCCCCGTTCCGTCCTCCATTCCTTTCGGTAACACGGCAGGGCGCGAGCATACGCGTCTCGTGGCCACGAGCCTCCGCTGGATTCACGCTCGACCAAAGCTCGGCCGTGACCGGTTCATGGTCGCAGGTCGCATTGCCCTACATCACCAACGCCACCGAGATCAGTGTCCTCATCGCCTCGCCGGGCTCGAATCGTTTCTACCGGCTTCGCCGCCCGTGACCCACGCCGCCGGCTTCGAGAAAAACGCCTCCGTCTCCATCACAACGCCATGAACAAACAACTTAGCGCCGCAGCATCGCACGAACTTGTCGGCCCGGGTGTCGCCGAGGCGGAAGCTGCCGCCATCAGATTCTCGCCCGAGAGAATTGCCATGTACCAAAGGCTCGTCGACCAAGGTCAACTACGGCCAAAGACCGCCGCGCTCGCCCTTCTGCCATCGGCGGCCCGATGCGGGCTTTATCTCCTGGTTCTATGGCTGACCGTTGGCCCCCAGGCCGCGCCGGCGCAATCCGCCGGCCTTTTTGGCCTACGTTTCCCGCCGGGGTGGGCGCAGCTCGCGCCCTGGGATCCTGCCATTCCACTGCCAGGCACGCTGCCCAGTCGGTTTGTTTGGACCGAGCTGTTTCCCGGCAAGCCCGTTCGCGACCAGCAGCAGTGTGGTTCCTGCTGGGCTTTTGGCACAGTGGGTGCGGTCGAGTATCAAGTCTTCCTCTACGATCGCAAGGATGTCGATTTGTCGGAACAGTGGCTCGTCAGCTGCAATAGGGATGGTTCCAGTTGCGACGGAGGTTTCGTCTCTTTCAGCTATTTCCTAAACTCAGGGCCTTTCTCCGATTCCTGCGGTGGACGAGGCGCCGTCATGGAGAATGATTTTCCATACACAGCTGACAATGGAACCTGCCGTTGTCCGTATGCACATTCCTATACCCTGGCGGGTTGGTCCTATATCGGGATAGTTCCGGGAGTGCTCGCCACCACCGATCAGATCAAACGGGCCGTTCACCTCTTTGGCCCGATCGCCGTCTCGGTCTATGCGGGCAATTGGTCCGGACTAGGCGCATTCACCCACGTGCTGCAAAACTGCGCAACAGATCTGCCGAACCACATGGTTGTGATCGTGGGATGGGATGATTCGCGCGGCGCTTGGCGCATTCGAAACAGCTGGGGAACCGGCTGGGGCGACCACGGCGAGGCCTGGGTCGCCTACGGCTGCAATTCAATCGGCTTTGGCGCCAGTTACGTCCGCTATCCGGCCGGGCGAGGAAACTGGGTCGATTTTGGTCACACCGGTCCCGAAACCGGCCTCTTCAACCAACCCTTCAATACCATCAGCGAGGGCACCAACACGCTGAACGCCCACGGCACCTTGAGCATCAAGGCCGGAGTGAGCCCCGGACCGGTCACTCTTACCTCGCCCATGACCATCAAGTCTTTCGGCGGACCCGTAACCATCGGGCGACGCTGACCCACGCGATCGACTTTTCTCAGCCGCAAGCTGCCTTCGGCTTCGATGTCACAGACAACAAAACCAATCGCCTGATGCTGACCGTTCGTCGGAACGAACGGCACTCGCTCAGCGGTGCCCGTGCCATCGACGCTCCCCCAGGCGAGCCATTCATCTTCAACGACTCAACGCCACGAGGCTCTTGAAACCGCCAAACGCCATGCGCGTGCTGCTCACCACGTTCTTCGCTTCATTGCACATCGCGGCGATGCGCGGGTCCTTCATGATCTTCTGATTGGCCGCGTCGCGGTGCCGACGGGACGCATAGACGACATAGGCGAAGATGACGATCTCCCCCTTCTTGGCCTTGGCCAGCTGGGGAAACGAAATCATGCCCGGAGCGTCCACGTCATCGGCGACACACTCGCGATACTCCAACGCCCCGCACTCGCGCCAGATCTTGCTCGCCTTTGTCGCCAGCCGTTTATAGGCGGCGAGCTTCGTGCGTTTGATAGGAAGAACGAATCCATCGATGTATTGGGCCATAAATTGAAAGAGTTAAACTAATTCGCAGTTTCTCAAGCCCGAGTTCGGACTCAGGCCGGCACCGTATCTCTCCACTCCAATCGCTTCTTCACAGCGGCCTGCCAAGAAAAGGCGGGACTGAACCAAACATTTTCATCGTCAACCATCGTTTCAATCATTCGTGTGCCGTTCCGCAATCCAAGGCGCGCCCTGTTCCGAGCCCAAGTCCTCATGCAGGGACCGCCTTCTCATCGGCGCTGCGCCTCGCGACGCGCTCATGAAAACAACGAACGAACCCGGCCGGCGAGGACATTGTGGAAGACTTGTTCGACCGCGCCAGAAGCGTTCGATGGATGCGGAAAGCCGGAGGAATTCAATCAGACTGTTCTTGTGCGCCGGTGACGGACCTGATACCAAGCTGGGCGAATTTCCTAAATCTGAGCCTGAATTTATGACGTATCGAATTCGACTCCTGCTTTTCGTGCTTCTCGTAGGAGCAACCCCTGTCCCCGCCGCGACCTTCACGGTGATCAACACCAACGACGCCGGAGCCGGATCGTTGCGCCAGGCCATCCTCGACGCGAACGCCGCCGGCGGCCCGGACATCATCGCTTTCAACGTGCCTCCCGACGGTCTGTCCATCTTTCCCGCCTCCGCTCTGCCCCTGGTGACCGATCCGGTGACGATCGATGGCACGACACAACCGGGCTTCGCCGGGCGGCCTATGGTCGAACTCGCCGGGACCAGCGCCGGGGCGAACGCCAATGGCCTGCACATCTCAGCCGGCAACTCAATCGTTCGCGCCATGGCGATCAATCGCTTCACCGCCAGCGGCCTCCGCCTCTCCACCAACGGCAACAACGTCATCGAAGGCTGCTTCATTGGAACCGGCCCCGGCGGCACCAACGATCTCGGTAACACCGTGGATGGCATCGTCGTGACCAATTGCCCCAACAATCGCATCGGGGGCCTGACCGCTGGCGCGGGCAACGTCGTCTCGGGCAACAACCAGCACGGCATCCATCTGCTCGGGCCCGGCTCATCCAACAACATCGTCATCGGCAACCTCATCGGCCTCGGCGTGAACGACACCGATCAAGGCAACACGACCGACGGCATCCGCCTCGCCGCCCCACGCAATCGCATCGGCGGCGTTACCGCAGCAGAGCGAAACGTCATCTCCGGCAACAACAGCGATGGAATCGAAATTCTTGGAACCAATGCCGTGGGGAATGTGATCGTCGGCAATTACATCGGGCCTGATTCCACCGGGACCATCGACCGCGGCAACACCGCGGACGGCATCAACGTCAACGGTGCTCCCGGCAACACCATCGGCGGCGGCGCGGCCGGCGCAGGCAACCTGATCTCCGGGAACAGCTCGGGAGTGGAACTGGCCGGCCTCACCTGCGCATTCAATCTGGTGCTCGGCAATCGCATCGGCACCGACGCGCTCGGCTCCAGTGCCTTGCCGAATTCCGCCAACGGAGTCCTGTTCTCCTCCAATGCCCGCACCAACACCATCGGAGGCGTCGCCACGGGTGAAGGTAATCTCATTTCTTTCAATACCGCCGATGGCATCAACGCGTCCACGGGCACGAACAACGCCTTCCGCGGGAACAGCATCACCGGGAACGGCAATCTCGGCATCGACCTCGGCGCCAACGGTGTTCAGACCAACGACGTCAACGACGTCGACACGGGTGCGAACCAACTGCAAAACTTCCCACTGCTCACCTCTGCCACGGGCAACGCGGGAAGCGTGCAAATCACCGGCTCGCTGAACAGCCAGGCGAACACCGCCTATGCCATTGATTTCTACGCCAATTACGCCTGCGACGTTTCGACCAATGGTGAAGGGCACCAGTATCTCGGCTCAGCGAACGTCACGACCGACGCGGCCGGAAACGCCAGCATCAGCGCCACCGTTTCCGCCACGCTGACCGGACGCTATATCGCAGCGACAGCGACGGATCCCAGCGGCAATACGTCGGAGTTTTCCCCCTGCGTGCGCGCCACCGTCTTGACGCCTGGCTCCACCTTCGTGGTCACCACCACGAACAACGCCGGACCAGGTTCCCTGCGCGAAGCCATCCTCGCCGCCAACGTCGCCATCACGGCCGGCGACACGATTGCCTTCAACCTTCCCGGCACCGGCGTGCAAATCATCAGCCCCACCAACGCACTCCCGCTCATCACCGACCCGGTGACCATTGACGGCTACACTCAACCGGGATCGACCGCGAACTCGTCGCCCACCGCCTTCAACGGACTGCCACTGGTCCGATTGGATGGCACCAGTGCGGGGGCGGGCGTGGATGGTTTGCGGCTGGCCGCCGGCGGCTCCACCGTTCGCGGTCTGGTCATCACGCGCTTTAGCGGAGACGCGATTGAGATCTCCACCAACGGAAACAACACGATCGAAGGCTGCCTGCTCGGCATCGATGCCGCGAACACGAACCGTCCGAACAGCGGAGCCGGCGTGCATATCATCGCCACGGCAGCCAATCGCGTTGGAGGCACCACGGCGGGCGCGCGCAACGTCATCTCGGGCAATACCGGCGTCGGCATCGTCATCGAAAACGTCGGAGCCTCGAACAACGTGATCGTGGGCAACCTGATTGGCCTCGACCTCACCGGCGCGCGAGACGTTGGGAATAGCAACGATGGCATCCAGATCAATGACGCACCCGAGAACGTCATCGGTGGCACGACCGCCGTGGAACGTAATGTCATCTCCGGCAACAATGGCGATGGCATCGAGATGTTCAACGCCGGCGCCATGGGCAACCAAGTCCTGGGGAACTTCATCGGCACGGATGTCAACGGCTCGGCGTTCGTCGGCAATGGTGCCAACGGCGTTTACTTCACCTCGAACGCGCGCGGCAACCGGGTCGGATCCACCACACCAGGCGCGGGGAACCGGATCGCAGGCAACAATAGCGACGGCGTTCTGGTCAGCACTGGCACCAACAACGCCATCCGTGCCAACTCCATTTTTTCCAACGGCACGGTGGCGAGTGAACTCGGCATTGATCTCGGCACCGGCGGCATCACCCCCAACGACGCCAATGACGCCGATGTCGGCGCCAACGCTCTCCAGAATTTCCCGCTCCTGACGGGCGTAACCAACGACACCGGCAACGGGGTCATCGTGGCCGGCACGTTGAGCAGCGCCGCCAATACCTCCTACGCGCTGGATTTCTTTTCCAATCTCGACTGCGACACCGCCGGCAGTGGAGAAGGCAGGACCTACCTCGGTTCGGCCAGCGTGACCACGGATGGCACCGGGAACCAAAGTTTCAATTTCCGACTGCCGAACACCACGCTCGTGGGCCGCTACGTCACCGCGACGGCGACCGATCCGTTCGGCAACACGTCCGAGTTCTCGCCCTGCCAGCGGGCCGCCAGCGTGACGCCACCCCAGTCGTTCGTGGTGCTGAACGTCAATGATAGCGGCGCCGGATCCCTGCGCGCCGCAATCGAGGCGAACAATGCCAGCGCCAACACCGGCGTGAACACCATCGCGTTCAACATTCCCGGCCCTGGCCCGCACGTCATCGCCCCCGTTACCACCCTGCCCTCTCTGAACGAACCGGCGGCAGTCGACGGCTATACCCAGTCAGGCGCCAGCACCAACACGCTTGGCGTCGGCGACAACGCCGCGATCAAAATCGTTTTGAGCGGTGCGAACGCCCCGGTAAACACCGACGGTCTCACCTTCGTTGCCGCCGGATGCGCGGTGCGCGGACTGAGCATCGTAAGCTTCGGCGGCTCTGCCGGTCACGGGGTCGCCATCGTCGGCGGCACCGGCGCGCGCGTGGAAGGTTGCTTCATCGGCATCGATCCGGACGGATCGACCCCGCGCGGGAACGGCGGCTATGGCGTCTACATCGCCCCGCCCAACACGAGCGTCGAGACCGCTTTCAACACCGTCGGCGGCACCGGCCCCGGTGCGCGCAATGTGATCTCCGCCAATGGCTTTGGGCTCTACCTCAACAACTCCCCCAGCAATCTGGTCGCCGGAAATTATTTCGGAACCGACGCCACGGGATTGCAGCCGCGGGGCAACACCAACTCCGGCCTCTACGTCGATGCCGCAAAGTCGATCGGCAATCAAATCGGCGGCCCCAGCACTGCTTATCGCAATGTGATTTCGGCCAACGGCCCGAATTTCAACGCTTCAGGGATCACGCTGCGGGGCTCCAGCGCGTCCGTGGTGGCGGCCAACTTCATCGGCACCGACGCCACCGGCGCCAATCCCTTGGGCAACGATGGCCCGGGCGTCCGCCTGAGTAGCTCCGGAACCAATCTGATCGGAGGCAGTCTCGGGGTGGACGGCAACGTCATCTCCGGCAACAACGGCGACGGCATTGAGATGAACTCGGGCAACGCCAACCGGGTCCAGGGCAATTTCATCGGCACGGACGCCACCGGCACTCTCCCCTTGGGCAACGCAACGGAAGGAATCACGGGCAGTGGCTTGGGCAATCTCATCGGCGGACTCACGGCCGACGGCGGCAATGTCATCTCGGCCAACGGCGCGGCGGGGATGTATCTTTCCTCGGATGGATTCAACGGCATGACGGTGCAAGGAAACTTCATCGGCACCGATCGAACCGGAACGCTTCAACTGGGGAACCTGGGCGCCGGCGTGGAACTGCCGTCTTCGATGCATCGCGTCGAACGAAACGTCATCGCCTACAATCAGGTGAACGGTGTCTTCGTGAACGCGTCCGGCGGCGTGGGCAACGCCATCACCGCCAATTCGATCTATGGCAACGGCGAGCTTGGCATCAATCTGGGAAGTTTCGGGGTTCAGCTCAACGACATCGGCGACGGCGATCGAGGCGCCAACGGACTGCAAAACTATCCTGTTCTGTCCGCGGCCCTGCGCGCGCCGTCGACGACAGTGATCAGCGGCACTCTCAACTCGGGGACGAATCAATCGTTCCGTCTGGAATTCTTCGACAACACCGAATGCGATTCCTCCAACTTTGGCGAGGGCCAGACGTATCTGGGCTTCCTCACCGTCAACACCGATGGCAATGGCAACGCCAGCTTCACCTATGTCCATCCCGCGCCGGTGGCTGGCGGACATTTCGTCACCGCCACCGCCACTGACCCGAACAACAATACCAGCGAGTTTTCCCGCTGCGTGAAGGTAATTCCCATCGACTCGGTGGACCTGTCGGTTTCCAGTCTCGATTCGCCCGAACCCGCCCCCCTTGCCTCAAACCTTTTTTATACCGTGACCGTCCGTAACAACGGGCCGACGAACGCCACGAGCACCGTCGTGACGGACCGGTTGCCGGCCGGGGTGAATTTCGTCTCGGCGGTTTCCTCTCAAGGTTCGTGCAGCCACGCAGCCGGCGTGGTGACCTGTAATCTCGGCACGGTCTCGCGCGGTGGCACCTCGGAGATTACCATCACCGTTCGCCCCACCGTGTTCGGCCAGCTTTCCAATTTCGTCGGCGTCGCTTCGGCCGAATTCGATCACACGCCCGAGAACAATTCGGACGTCGACTTGACCCGGGCCGGCCTGGCCGATCTGGTCGCCGCCATCAGTTCCAATCCAAACCCGGTCGTCGCCGGCCAACCGCTGACAATCGTCGTGACGACAATCAACCTTGGGCCTGACCCGGCGCCGGGCGTTAACCTATTTCTGGACCTCGACAGGAGGTTCTGCCCGCAATCCGCCGGCTTGTCGCAGGGTACGCTGATCCCAGGTCCCAGTGGTTACTCCGGCGTGATCGCCTCGCTGCCCGTCAACGGTTCCGCCACGCTGACCGTCACCGGAATCGCCAGCGAAGATGGAATCATTTCCCATTCCGCCATCGCGGTCGCCAGTATCGACGACCCTGACCCGTTCAACGATCGCGTCAGCGAGTCGACGACCGTCCTGGCCGGCGTCGGCGTGCTCCGCTTCGATTCGGCCAGCTTGCGCGCGAGTGAACGCGACGGAGAAGCCATCATCACAGTTTTCCGCACCGGCGGCGCCAGCGGTCAACTGACCGTGCAATACTCCACCACGGATGACACGGCCTCGGCGGGAACCGATTACGTCGCCCAGAACGGCACGCTGACCTTTGCGCCCGGCGTGGTGTCCCAGTCATTCAGCGTGCCCCTGCTGAACGATTCCGCTTCCGAGTGCAACGAATCCGTGCGGCTGCGCCTGTTTAATTCCACCGGTGGCGGCAACGCCACGGTGCTCTGCGCCGAGACCGATGTCCTGCTCACCATCGCGGACGACGACGGGCCCTACTCGGGCGCGACGCAGTTGATTTCACAGAATACCAACACGCCGCCGGCGAGCGGCAATGGGTTCTCGACCCAGCCCACGGTGAGCGCGGATGGGCGCTTCGTGGCCTTTGACAGCCGTGCGAACGATCTGGTCCCCGACGACCTGAACGGCAGCACCAGCGTGTTTTTGCGCGATACCGTGACCGGATCCACGCGCCTCCTGTCCTCCGGAATCACGGCCTTCAGCAGCCAGTCCCCGGTAATCAGCGGGAATGGAAGCAACATCGTTTTCCAAAGCACCGTGAGCGGCAGTCAGGCCTTGCACGTCCACCTGCGAACGCTCAACACCAACCAGGCCGTCAGCGTTCGCGCGAACGGCGTCTTGAGCACCGGAATCGCGGCCGCGCCTTCGATCAGCAGCAATGGCAATGTCATTGCCTTCACCTCCACCGCCACTGATTTGGTCGGCATCTCCGATCAAAACGGCAGCTCGGATGTGTTCGTGCGCGATCTCGTCACACAAACCACCACCCTGGTCAGCGTGAACCGGACCGGGACCGCCACGGGCAACGGCCAGTCCACCAGTCCCAAAGTCAGCAGTGACGGGCGATACGTCGCGTTCCTGAGCCAGGCGACCAACCTGGTGGCCAACGACGCCAACGGGACGTTCGATGTTTTCCTGCGCGACTTGCAGACCGCCACCACAATCCTGGTGAGTCGCAACCGGCTCGGCACCGGCAGCGGCAATAGCACCAGCGATCAGTTGGCGATCAGCGCCGACGGACGTTATGTGGCCTTCACGAGTTTCGCCTCCGATCTCGTCGCCAACGATCTCAACCAGGGTCGCGACGTTTTCCTCTTCGACCGGGTCACCGGAGTGAACACCCTGGTGAGTGCGAGCCGCACCGGCACCGGACCGGGCAGCCACGCCTCTGAACAACCCAGCTTGAGCGCCAATGGTCGGTTCGTCGCCTTCGAAAGTTCCGCCACCAATCTCGTCGCCAACGATTTCAACGGCACGCAAACAGACGTTTTCGTGCGCGATGTCGTGGCGGGAACCACCGTGCTGGCCAGCATCGATTGCGCGGGCTTCGGCAGCGCCAACGACATTTCGTTCGCTCCGAGTCTGGCGGGCGACGGTCGTTCCGTCGTGTTCCTCAGCCGCGCCAGCGATCTAACCGGGGGCGATTTCGGAATGGGTGACACCGGTGGCGAAGGAACCTTGGCGGCCTTTTCCGGCGGCGCGGGGGGCGGCGGACCGGCCGGCGGCGCCCACCTGCAAGTCTTCCGCCGCGACCTGACCACGAACGGGACTGAGTTATTGAGTCGAAACGTCGCTTTGCGCGGCGGTGGAAATGACGACTCCTATGATCCGGCGGTCAGCTTCCGGGGCACGACGGTGGCGTTCACCAGCGACGCCACTGATCTGGTGAGCAACGACGGCAACTCGAACACGGATGTCTTTGCGTGGATCTCCTCGGCCACACCGCCCGAATTGGCACCGACGCTGTTCATTGCGATGATCAGCCCCACCCAAGTGCGACTGTCCTGGTCCAGCCCGTCAACCGGCTACAACTTGGAGTCCGCCCCTTCGCTCAATCCCCCGCTGAACTGGACTGCGGTCAACGCCGCAGTCAGCGACAACGGAACCACGCGCAGCGTCACCCTGACCATCGACAGCGCCGCCGTCGGACGCTATTTCCGCCTGCGAAAGTAAATGCGTTGCTCAGCTTAATGCCGTCGGGAAAATCCGATGAGAGGAAAACCGGGAGTAGGTGAAGGCGATTCGTCGTCCTTCCGATGAACGTCGAATAGGTCGCAGCAACGGACGAACGCGAACCGCCGTCGCGATCCTCCCTCACCCCAACCCTCTCCCCAAGGAGAAGGGGGAACTTCAGCGACCGCGCGGTGATGGGATCGGCCGTCGGCAACGTCGCGGCATTTCGGGGGCCGGATCGACACGCAGGCGGGGGGCGCGGAGATCGAGCAACGTGTTAGTCGATTCGGTCGACCGCGTAACCCCTCTCCGCCGCCCTGCGGGGGAGAGGGACCGTCCTGACTCGCGTCCCAGCGAGTCAGGACAGGGTGAGGTGGAGCAGTCCGCAGGTTCATGTCTCGTGAGCAGGTCAAAAAGGAACGGGTGGTCTCGTGGCTTGACTTCCGATGTCGGGATTCTCAGCATGTAAACTATCTAGTTGTGCGCTGTACCCCAATGCGGTCGGCGAATTTTTCTCGATGAGTTCAATATGAGGTCTCTTCTTTTAACAGGCCTTGCGCTCGCGCTTTTGGTGGTGCGAGCCAACGGCGCCCACCAGCAGTTCACCATCGCCATCGGCCAGAGTGTTTCCAACGGAGTGCCGGCGGCGGGCGCGGGCCTGATCGAGGCCGCCGGCGACACCGACACGTTCACCTTCACCGCGGCGCCCGGGCAGGTGGTGTATTTCGATGAACAAAGCGGCGACAGCTGCAATGCGCGGATTCGCTGGCGCTGCACGAACGCCGCCGGAACGGTGCTCTTCGACGAGCCCATGGCCAACTTCAACCCGTGCGGCATCCACGATCCGGGCAACATCACGCTGACCAACGGCGGGAATTACACCATCGTGGTCTACGGCGCGGGCGACGGCTTCGGCCCGTATCAGTTTCGACTGTGGAATGTGACGGACCAGTCTTACAGCCTCGCCATTGGCCAGAGCGTTTCCAATGGGGTGCCGGGCATCGGTGCCGGATCCATTGAATCACCAGGCGTGACGGACGTTTACACGTTCACCGCTGCGCCCGGTCAGACCGTATACTTCGACGAACAGAGCGGCGACAGCTGCACCACTCCGATTCGCTGGCGCTGTACTTCCGCGGCCGGGGCGGTGCTTTTTGATGAACCGATGGCCAACTTCAACCCGTGCGGTTTTCACGATCCCGGGAACATCACCCTGACCAACGGTGGCACCTACACCATTGTCGTCTATGGCGTGGCCGATGGGTCTGGCTCGTATCAGTTCAAGCTCTGGAGTGTGACCAACCAGTCTTACGGTCTGGTCATCGGCCAGAGTGTTTCCAACGGCGTGCCGGCGATCGGCGCCGGAGCCGTTGAATCACCGGGGACGACGGACACCTACACATTTACCGCCACGCCCGGCCAGGTGGTTTACTTCGACGAACAAAGCGGCGACAGCTGCACCACTCCGATTCGCTGGCGCTGCACCGACGCCGCCGGAGCGGTCCTCTTCGATGAGACGATGGCCAACTTCAATGCGTGCGGTTTTCACGATCCCGGGAACATCACCCTGACCAACGGCGGCAACTACACCATTGTCGTCTATGGCGCCGGAGACGGCTTTGGCACTTATCAGTTCCAAATTTGGAATGTGACCAATCAGCTCTACAACCTCGCCATCGGCCAGACCGTTTCCAATGGCGTGCCAGGGATCGGTGCGGGCTCCATCGAATCGCCGGGCGTCACGGACGTTTACACGTTTACCGCCGCGCCGGGCCAGGTCGTGTACTTCGATGAACAGAGTGGCGACGGATGCACCACCGCTGCGTATTGGCGCTGCACCGATGGCGCGGGGCGCGTGCTGTTTGATCAACCATTGGCCGACCGGGGCTTTTGCGGTCCCGAAGATCCCGGCGTTTTCATCCTGACGAACGGCGGTGCCTACACCGTCACCGTCTACGGCGTACTCGACCGAACGGGCCCCTATCAGTTTCAGATCTGGAATGTCACCAACCAGCAGTTTGAACTCGCGCTCGGGCAGAATGTGCCGGCGGGCATTCCGGCGGTCGGCGCCGGAAACATTGAAACGCCGGGCGTGCGGGACATCTACACGTTCAGCGCTGTCGCCGGCCAGACGGTCTATTTCGACGAACAGAGCAATGACGGATGCGTGACGCGCCTGTCGTGGCGCTGCACCACTCCGGCCGGGGCGGTGCTCTTCGATCAACCCATTGCCGACCGGGGCTTTTGTGGACCAGCGGACCCCGGCCTGATCACCCTGCCCGTCAGCGGGAACTACACACTCACGGTCTATGGCCAGGCGGACGGGATCGGCACCTACCAGGTCAAACTCTGGCCGGTGACCAATCAGCATTTTGACCTCGCACTGAATCAGACGGTTGGCTACGGCCGGCCCTTGGCGGGAGCGGGCGCGATCGAAACGCCGGGCGTGAGGGACATATACACCTTTCGCGCCACGCCCGGTCAGGCGGTCTATTTCGATGAACAAAGCGGCGACGGCTGCCTGTCCCGCCTCGCTTGGCGTTGCACCGACGCGACCGGCGCCGTCCTCTTCGATCAATCCTTCGCCAACATCGGCTTCTGTTCTCCCGCGGACCCGGGCCTGCTGACGCTGACCAACGGTGGGATCTATACGCTCACAGTTTATGGACAGGCCGACGGCACCGGTGTTTATCAATTCAACGTTTGGGCTGTCACCAACCAATACTTCAACCTCGCCATTGGGCAGGTTGCTTCCAACGACGTGCCCGCTCTGGGTGCGGGCCAGATTGAGACGCCAGGAGTTGTCGATGTGTATACCTTCACCGTTGGCACAACGGAGCGCGTCTATTTCGACGAACAAAGCGGTGACGCTTGCTTGAACCGCATCGCATGGAAGCTGACACCACCGACGGGAACCAATCTGTTCGACGAACTCCTCGCCGACCGCGGGTTCTGCTCCCCGGCGGACCCAGGCCTCATCACGCTGAGCAACGCCGGCACTTACACGATCACGGTTTACGGGAGGGCCGACGCAACGGGATCTTACGCCTTCCGATTGTGGCGCGAGTCGCCCTTGATCGTCGCCCAACCGCAAAGCGTCACGCGCCCGGTCGGCGACACCGCCACGTTCGTCGTTGGAGCAGAAAGCCTCTCTCCTCTCACTTATCAATGGCGCTTCAATGGCAGTCCCATTGGGAATGCGACGAACGCCGTGCTCAACCGCACAAATCTCCAGGCGGCGCACGCCGGCGACTACACCGTCGTCGTCGCAAATGGCATCGGGTCCGTCACCAGCGTGGTCGCGGTGCTGACCGTCACGACCGATGTCCCAAATCTCGCGACGCGCAACCTGCTGACCCCACTTGAGGCCTACCCAGGACAGCCCATCGCGATCTCCTGGGTCGCGACCAACAGCGGCAATGGGTTGGCCCGCGCGCCATGGCAGGACAACGTGTTCCTCTCGCCGACTCCGGACGGCAGCAATGGAATTCCCGCCGGATCGTTCATCAACAACGCGCCGCTGGGCCCGACGACGGGCCGGGCCGTGGAACAATCGCTGATCGTCCCCGCCCATCTTTCCGGCACCTACTTTCTCGTCGTGGAGACCGACGCCACGAATGCTGTCGCGGAAGGGCATGGCGAATCGAACAACGTGAGCGTCGCGACCCAACCTCTGCGCGTTCGCGCCCCGGATCTCATCGTCAGTGCGCTCTCGGTGGCAGCCAATGCCGAATTTGGACAACCTCTGACCCTAACTTGGACGGTGCGCAACGCCGGCACCAATCCCGCCTACGCAGCCTGGAACGATCAATTGCTTCTCTCGTCGGATCCGGTTCCAGGGAACGATCGCCTGATCCTCTCCCTTCCCTCGGCGGGACCGCTGGCGGCCGGCGCGAGCTATGCGAGAACCCAACAAGTCATGCTGCCGCTCGCAAGCGGACTTCCTGCGGGCAACTACTACCTGCTCGCCGTGGCAGACGCCTTGAATCAACAGGCCGAAGTCAACGAAGGGAACAATGCGACGAATCGCGCGCTGGCCCTGACCTTGCCGCCGTTGCCCGATTTGATGGTCACCAACTTGAGCCACGACTTCTCCGTTACTCCGGGCGGCTTCTTCGACTTCAGCTGGACGGTGACCAATCGCGGTGCGGCGGCGACGACGGGGGTCTGGGCCGAAACGGTCTTGGTCTCGACGGACGCGGTGCCGGGCAATGACGTGCCGTTGGCCACGTTCCTCTTCACCAATGCCCTGCCACCCGCGGGTTTCATTACGCGCACGCAACAGCTTTTCTATCCCGTGGACGGGGTGGCCGGCAACGTGCGGTTCGTCGTCGCGGTGGACAGCTATGACGACATCGTCGAAGAACGCGAAACCAACAACGTGGCGATGACGACCAACAACTCAATCGTCACGCCGTGGCTGACGCTGGCGCTCAGTTCTCAATCTGCCGCCGAGGATGGTCCCTCCGTGCGGGCGGGAGTCGTGCGCAACGGCAGCCTGGCGGGCTCACTCATTGTTTTGATCTCCAACAGTGCGCCCGGAGAAATCAAGGCGCCGGCCAGCGTGGTCATTCCCGCGGGAGAATCGCTGGCGACGTTTGATCTCGAGCCAGTGCGCGATCATGTCCTCGATGGTTTCAAAGATGTCTTGATCACGGTCAGCGCACCGGGGTTCCTGCCCGATGCGCGTCCACTTTCGGTCGCTGACGCGGAGGTGCCGCGCTTGACGCTTCGACTCTCGACCAACGCCCTGTTGGAAGGCCAAGCCCTCAATGCGGTGGTGACCCGGGAACTGGTCACCTCCAACGATCTCGTGGTTTTCCCCGTCGTCCTGAGCGATGGCCGTCTGCAATCGCCGCTGTCCGTCACCATTCCCCGCGGGGCGGCCTCAACGAACTTCAGCGTCGTCGCACGTCCGAACACCACGATTGACCCGACGCGTCTGTTTGAACTCAAAGCCACGGCCTCCGGCTATGTGGATAGTGCGGTGACGACGGTGAGTGTGCTTGATGATGATGTCCCGGTGGTGATCGTGACGCTTTCAGAATCCAGCGTGAGCGAAGCCGCCGGGCCACAGGCCGCGATGGCGACAGTGACGCGAGTTCCGGCGTCAGCGAACCGGCTGGTTGTCGATCTGCAGAATGGCAACCCCACTGCGGCCAACGTTCCAACGCAGGTCATCATCCCGCCGGGTCAGACCGCGATCAGCTTTCCGGTCGGGGCCATCGACAACACGATTGTGGACGGCACCAGACAGGCGAGCATCACTCCGTTCGTGGTCTACCCCGCCACCGGCGAGCACGTCGGGTCGGGCACGCCAGCGATCTTGACCGTGCGCGATGATGACGGCCCGACCCTGACGTTGAGGCTGACGCGCAAACTGGTGGAGGAAGGCGCCAATCCGGCGACCAGCGGCATCGTGACGCGCAGTGGCGCCACCAATCAACCCCTCGCCGTTACCCTCCTCTCCAGTGATACGAGCGAAGCAACTGTCCCCGTCGGGGTGATTATTCCTGCCGGCCAAAGGTCCGCCACGTTTACTGTCACCAGCCTCAGCGACGCTGTTGCGGACGGAAACCAAGCTGTGACGATCAGCGCCAGTGCTGCCGGGTTCACGACGGGCTCGGACACCTTGATCGTTTCCGACCTGAGCCTGCCTGACCTCGTGGTGGCGAACATCAATGTGCCGGCCAGCGCGGACACAGAAGCGTTCGTCAACGTTGGATACCGGATCTCCAATCAGGGCCAGACCGTCAACCGGACCAATTTTGTCACTCGGCTCTTCCTCTCAAAGGATCCGGTGGTGGGCGACGACACCCTGCTCACGCAGTTCAACTTCAACGGCTCGATTCCGCCCGGACAGTTCTTTGAGCAGACGGTTCCAGTGCGCTGCCCCACCGTGGCGGGAGCTTATTGGATTGTGGTGAGCACGGACATCGAGGCGGCCGTCCCGGAGATTCTGGAAAACAACAACAGCTCCATCGCGGCGGCGCCGATCCAGGTGGTCGCGGCCTACGAGGGCACCGTGCGGACCAGCGTCGACATCCAACCCTCCGGCACGCCTGTCCCACTAACAGGACAAGCCTTGCGCGGCGGAGTGCCCGTGCCTTTTGTCCCGGTGAACATTCATCTGAACGTGCGCGGGACGCGGCGCATCATCTCCGCGCTTTCGGATGCCACCGGCACGTTTGCGACCACCTTCACGCCTCTGTCGACCGAAGCGGGCTACTACCAGATTGGGGCGGCGCATCCGGGCGAAACAAACGCGCCAATCCAAGACAGCTTCACCCTGCTTGGGATGAAGGCGAATGGGCCCGAATTGCCGCTCCAATTGTTCGAACAAGTGGGCCAGACAAATGAGATTACTTTTTACAATCTCAGCGACTTGCCGTTGACGGGCCTCAGCGTTTCAGTCGCGAGCAACTCAGCGAACCTGACCGTGTCGGCTAAACTGCTGACCAATGCGCTAGGGGGATTCCTGACCAATCGATTGACCCTGGGCCTGGTCGCCCAGAATGCGACGGTGGCGCAAGGCACCGTGACCTTGCGCATCACGAGCGCGGAAGGAGCCGTTTTGAACCTGCCCATTACGGTGAACGTCGCGCCGCTGGTGGCAAAGCTGTCCGCCGAACCGGGAGCGTTGGTCGCGGGCATGCGCCGCGGCGGACAGGCGCTGGTGGAATTCAACCTCGCGAACTCTGGCGGCGCGCCGAGTGGACCGCTGACGGTCCTGGTGCCCCAGTTCCCGTGGCTGCACGTTGCGTCGCTCAATCCCCTGCCCTCGCTCGCGCCGGGCGCGTCAAACTCAGTTCTCCTCCAACTCACACCCGATTCCGCGCTGCCGTTCGGTGAATACACCGGCGCGCTCGTCGTGCGCGGCGACAACGCCTCCGTTTCGGTCCCGTTCACCTTCCGGGCTGTCTCCGAAGCGAAGGGCGATCTGCTCGTGACCGCCACCGATGAATACACCTACTACGCGGAAGGATCCCCGCGCGTGGCCGGCGCGCAGGTCGCAGTTCGCGACCCCGTTTCCGGAGCGGTGATCACGAATGGGATCACGGGCTCGAACGGCGTATTTCTCTCGAGCCAGTTGGCGGAAGGCTACTACGACATCGCGGTCACCGCTGACCGGCACGCGACCTTTAGCGGACGGGCGCTGGTGAAGGCCGGCGTGACCAATCAACTGGAAACCTTCCTGTCGCGCGAAGTCGTCCGCTACGTCTGGCGTGTGGTCCCGACGGAGATCGAGGACCGCACGCGCATCAGCATCGAGACCGAATTCGAGACGTTTGTTCCGGTGCCCGTGGTGACCGTGGAGCCAAACCTGATCGATCTTGCCACGCTGAACGCCGAGGTGACGCAGATTGATCTACGCATCGCGAATCACGGGTTGATCGCCGCGAACAATTTTCGCCTGGCATTCGATGGCAACGACAACTGGTCATTCACCCCGCTCGTCTCCGACATTGGCACCCTGCCGGCCAACAGTTCCCTGGTGGTTCCATTGACCATTCGCCGGCTGAACCCGACCTCGAACCTGCGGTCGGCAGGCGGAGGCGGCGGAGGTTCAGGATTAGGATCGGGATCTGGCGCCGGCGCAGGCGGCGGCGGCGACTGCAGTGTTTCCGGCGGCGTGTTTTGGACGATTATATGCGGGGTTGTGAAGGGGTATTCTGCGCCCATCAACATCATCAATGCCGGCGGCGATTGCCCGCCCATCGGCGGCGGCTCCAGCGGCGGCCAAGGCACCGTGGGCGCGCCGTTTGGCGTGTCCCGCGTTTTTGCCATGAAGTCGCCCTGCGACCCGGACGACGGAGATGATGATGACGACGATGACGATGATGATGATGACTGCGAAGAGAAGGAGCTGGAGTACAACTTTGAAGCGGCGGTGAAACCATTGGTGGAAGCGGCGAAGACCGCATTGAACGGCGCGTTGGCGTTCAATCCGTATACGAGGACGTTGTTGGGCGAGGCCGAGCTCAAGTTGAAGCCGAAAGGCGGAGCGCGCACCTGCTGCGACCCGGATGGCTTCGAGTTCTTTGCAGAGGCCGAGGGTGAAGGCGAAGTGAGCATTGGTCCCGGGCGAACCATCAAGTTGCCATCGGGACCCACCCCGGTTCCGGAACTGGGTCCTTCCACGACGATCGATTTGGTGGGCGAGTTCTTCTTTGGCGTTCAGGTCAAACCCAAGTTCACCGTCAAAGCCGAGGTCAGCACCGGGTGCGAAGGCGAGCCGGAAGGGAAGGTTTCCCTGTCCTTCGATTTTCCGATCACCGCGGGTGTGAAGGGCGAAGCCAACTTCAAGATTCGGCCGATTACGTCGACCAACCTGGAAGCCAAGGCTCAGGTCATTGGAGCGGTCCGCGGCGGAATCAAGTTTACCTTCAGCCTTGATCTGAAGGGGAACGTCGAAGAGTGCTACAAGAGCGAAGGGCTCTATTCCCAGGTGCTGGTCAGCATCCCCGGCCTGGTGCAGTTCGCACCGTTCACGCCCGACAACGCCAGCGGCAAATACTATTTCGTTGAACCCCAGGAAAGCGGCTGCGGCGGGGGCGGCGGAGGTGCCGGAGGCGGCGGGTTCCTGTCGTCGGAAGCGCGGGCAGCGTTGCTGGCGGAATTGCAGCCTGCTTTGAACTCACTTCGCGCGGCCGCGGCCCGGAAACAGGCGTTCGCGGCGGCCGGGGCTGCAGGCGGGGCGGAGGCGGATGGCGTTTGCGCGAAGGTGCGGTTGAAGCTGGATCAGGACCTGTTACTGGCCCGCAACGCCTTCGCCGCAACTCTCGAGGTGATTAACGGGGATCCCAACTACAGCCTGAGCAACCTCACCGCGCAGGTGAGCATCCTCGACCGGAACGGCTTGCCCGCCAACGATCGATTCGATCTCCGCGCGGCCACATTCACCGGCATCGAGGGAACAAACGGTCAAGGCCGTCTCGCTCCAGACACCACAGGCCAGGCCTCCTTCATTCTCGTGCCGAACCGCGAGGCCGCTCCCGAAACGAACGTGCTGTATTCCGTGGGCGGATTCCTCAGCTACGCGCAAAACGGAGTCCGCGTGACGGTTCCATTCGTGCCGGTGCCGATCACCGTCCAACCCGACCCGCGGTTGGTCGTGAAATATTTCCATCAACGCGACGTATTCAGCGACGACCCGTTCACGCCTTTAATCGAGCCGAGCGTTCCCTATTCGCTGGCGGTGATGGTGCAGAACAAAGGCCGCGGGGAGGCGAGGAACCTGCGCATCACCTCAGCGCAGCCTCAGATTGTGGAAAACGAAAAGGGCCTGTTGATCGACTTCAAGATCATCGGCACGGAGGTCGCCGGCCAGAATCTTTCCCCTTCCCTTACGGTGGACTTCGGGCGCGTGGGCGCTGGCGAGATCAGCATCGGACGCTGGCTGCTCACCTCGACCTTGCAGGGTTTGTTCAACCAATACTCCGCAACGTTCGAGCATACGGCGGGAGCGGCGGACAAGAAGCTGTCCATCGTGGATGAAGTGACCATCCACGAAATGATCCGCCTCGTTCAGGCCGGAGGCGCTTTTGAAGACAACCGCCCGGATTTCCTGGTGAACGAACAGCGCGATGTGCCGCTTGATTTGCCGGACACGTTGTATTTGAGCGATGGCACGACCAACCGTGTGACCGTGGTGACGAATGGCAGCGTGACCGGGACGGTCAGCACAGGAAATCTTACGGTCCAACTGAACACCGAGGCGACCACGGGCTGGTTTTATTTGCGCGTGCCGGATCCGGGCACGAACCAGTTCCGTCTGCGACGCGTGGTGCGTGCGGACGGCGTGGAGATTTCCGCCAACACCAATGCGTGGCAGACCGACCGCACCTTCATTGGCACCGGCCGCCGACCGCGGTCGGAGAATGTTCTGCACCTGCTCGACTTCGGCGGACCGGGCAGTTACACGCTCATTTACGAAGTGCCCACGCAGTTTGATCAAACACCGCCCACGAGCCAGATCGCGGCGCTGCCCACAGACAGCTTTGCGCAGTTCGCCGTGAACTGGAACGGCTCGGACCCCGGGAGCGGTCTCGCCTACTTCGATATCTTTGTTTCCGAGAACGGCGCACCGTTCACGCCGTGGATCACGCAGACCCGTCTCAACGGCTCGGTCTACTTCGGCGCCCTCAGCAATCGCTACGCATTCTACAGTGTGGCGGTGGACAATCTGGGCAACCGCGAAATTGCCCCGTCAACGCCTGATGCCGAGACACGGGTCACTCGCGTCAATCATCCCCCGACGCTGGACGCAATCGGCAATCGAACCATCGTTGAAGGCGAAACGCTCGCCCTGGAGGCTCGCGCCAGCGATCCGGACGGAGACGAGTTGAGCTTCACTCTGCTCGGCAACCCTCCGGCGGGTCTGTCGATCGGCCTGACCTCGGGTCGCATCACCTGGCCGACGGGCGCCGGGTCGGGCCCGAGCACAAATGTGATCACCGTTCAGGTGCTCGACAACGGCACACCGCGGTTGGGGACGACGCGAACCTTCACCGTCACGGTGGCGGATCTGAATTCTCCGCCCGTGTTGGCGCCCATTCCCAACTACACCGTCAACGAAGGTCGGCTGCTCACGGTGACCAACGTTGCAACAGACCTCGATCTGCCGCGACAAACCCTCACGTTCCGCCTTGGCGAGGGTGCGCCGGCGGGCGCGACCATTGGCACGGCCAACGGCATATTCTCGTGGCGTCCGGGAGCACTCCTGGGTGGCACCAGCAATCGCATCGCGGTGATCGTGAGCGACAATGGCTCACCCAGCCTGAGCGCGACGCAGTTCTTCACGGTGAGAGTGCGCGACGTGCTTCCGGATTTCGTGCTGAAACTCGGCACCACCAACCTGTATGTGGGCGCAACCAGCTCCATCCCCGTCTTGCTCACGTCCGGTCTCGAATTGTCGACCGTAACCTTCACCCTGGAAACGCCCGTCACGCGGCTCACGGGTTTCGCTCTCCAAGGCATGGCTCCGGAGCTGGCGGCGGCAGTGTTGCAGCCGACCGACAGTCATCGTTCGCAAATCACCTTCCTGGCTACCCCCGGCAGCTCACTCATCGGCTCCCGGGCAATCGCGCAGCTGAACTTCAGCACGGACACCAATGCGCATTCAGCCATCGTTCCGCTTCAGGTTACCGATCTTGCGGCCCGACGCAGCGACGGGCAGGCGGTTAACCTATCGCAAGGCACCGGCGGGCGTGTCTTTGTCGTGGGCTTGGAGCCGCTCCTGGACGCGGACTTGTTTCTCAATGGCCAGCCGCGGCTCTACTTGTATGGCCAGGCGGGCGAAACTTACCGGCTCGAGAAGAACACGAACCTGCTGCGCTCCACGT
The DNA here is from genome assembly GCA_044230345.1 of Limisphaerales bacterium. GTDB lineage: Bacteria > Verrucomicrobiota > Verrucomicrobiia > Limisphaerales > JADJPG01 > JBGARF01. The sequence continues at coordinate 252,870 of JBGARF010000010.1, read as the reverse complement.
GGACGCTGTTCCAGGAAGTGCACCTTACCAATGCTCTGGAGACCATACTGCCGGCCAACACAGGCGAGCCCGGCGTGTTCTATCGAGCCGTCGCGGGAAACAACCTGGCCATCCTCTCATTGGAAAAGACTCCCAGCGGCGTTGCGCGCATCGCGTTCACGGCGCCGCCAGCTGCCTATCAGCTGGAAGGTTCAAGCAATCTCTTGCAATGGTTCAGCGTGCGAACCAACCGGTTCACCAATGCCCCGTTCGAGTTTTTCGACCCAGGCACGGGCTCGGACGCTCGCCGATTCTATCGCATCCGCAAAGCCAGCCCGTGATCCAGCGTGGCGCCTTTGCCTGAACGTGCATGCACTGTATGAACAGCCACCGACAATGGCAGGCGGGCGGGGCCAACTGAAGGACGATCCAGCTGAGCCTTCAGGCCGGAGTCAGAGACTTTGGCTCCAGTTCCGCGCCGGTGGGAGAAATCACGAGGTCGAGTCGTGCGCATTCTGAGCCGGATGCAACGATCAGCTCCGGGGCGCAGATCAGCGAGATCAGCCGGCGGAGAAGCCGACGGGCGTAGCCGGAGCTTGGGGCCGAGTGCGGTTGGAAGCGGCGTTAACATCGGGTTGCAAACGGCAATCCAATCAGCCATTGGCGCACGCGCCGTTCCCTGTAGTATGCGCCGCGATGATTGACCGTGAACAACCCATCCTGGATGTCCGGGGCCTTTCGAAGTCGTATGCGAGCGGGGATGCCCGTTCGACGATGCTGACCGTCCTGAAGGACATCAGCTTCGCCCTGCGGGCCGGCGACCGGTGCGCCATTGTCGGGCCCAGCGGCAGCGGCAAGACCACTCTGCTCGGCCTCTGCGCGGGCCTGGATCAACCCACGGCCGGCGAGGTGCTCTTGAACGGGACCGCCCTGGGCGGGCTGGACGAGGATGGCCGGGCAAGAATCCGCAACGAGTGCGTCGGTTTCGTGTTCCAAAGCTTTCAGCTGTTGCCTACCCTGACCGCGCTGGAGAACGTGATGGTCCCGCTTGAATTGCGCGGCGCCGGGCATGTGCGCGAGGATGCCGTCGATCTTTTGGACAAGGTCGGTCTGGCCGGGCGCCTGCATCATTACCCGGCTCAACTCTCCGGGGGCGAACAACAGCGGGTGGCTCTGGCCCGGGCATTCGTCAACCGCCCACGCATCCTCTTCGCCGACGAACCCACCGGAAATCTCGATCGCGAAACCAGCCATCGGGTGGTTGATCTGCTCTTCCAATTGAATGCTGACGCCGGCACCACGCTGGTGCTGGTCACCCACGATTTGGAACTGGCGGAACGTGCCGGCCGCATCCTCCGGCTGAAGGGCGGCGAAATGGACAGGAACGAAGCATGAGCATGTTGACGCAGGCATTCTCAAACTTCGATTGGCGAAGGGCGCTGGAATGAATCCAAAACCAGGACAACGGCAAGCAGTCGTTCCATTACCGCCGTCGCGGCGCATCGGTTTTTTTGGCGCTTTCCTGCACGGGTTTACCTGGCGGCTGGCCTGGCGCGACAGTCGCTCGAGCCGGCGAAGGCTCCTGCTGTTCGCCACTTCCATCGTGGTCGGCATCGCGGCTCTCGTGGCCATCCGTTCCTTTGGCGACAGCCTGCGCCGGGCCCTGGACGAGCATGCCCGCGAGTTGTTAGGTGCGGATCTTTCTGTCGGCGGCCGGCAACCGTTTGACGCGAAGGTCGACGCCCTGTTGAGTCGCATCGGCGGCGAGCAGGCGAGAGAGATCGATGTGGCGTCGATGGCCCGATTCCCCGGATCGAACCGCTCCCGTTTGGTGGATCTGCGCGCGCTGGCCGGGGCCTATCCGTTTTACGGGACTTTGGAAACAGATCCATCGACGGCACTGATCGCCTTTCGTCAGGGCGAAGGCGCGCTGGTCGAAGAGACGTTGCTCGCGCAGATGAACGCCGCGCCGGGCGACGCGATTCAACTTGGATCAGTGACCACCAAGGTGCTTGGCCGGCTGCGCAAGGCGCCGGGCGAAGCCAGCGGGTTCTCTTCGCTGGCGCCACGCGTGCTCGTGGCGCGGGAACTGTTCGATCGGACCGGCCTGCTGCGGCCCGGCAGCCTGGCTCGTTACAAGGCGCACTTCCGCCTGCCCGCCAGCGTCGACCCGGATGCGCTCGTGGACAGGATTCGGCCGGAGCTGAACCAGACCCGGCTCGGCATCAGCACGGTCGAGACGAAGAAGAAGGACATCGGCCGATTTGTGGATCAGGTGACCAATTTCCTCACCCTGGTCGGGTTCATCGCGTTGTTGCTGGGCGGAGTCGGCGTGGCGAGCGCCATCCACGTTCACCTGCGTCAGAAGCTCGAATCGGTGGCGGTCCTGCGCTGCCTTGGCTGCAGCGTGGGTCAGACCTTCGCCATTTACCTGCTCCAAGGCATCGCCCTCGGCGCGATTGGCGCCTTCGCCGGCGCCTGGTTAGGCATCGGCGTCCAATCAGCCTTGCCCCGGATCTTCGCCAGCTATCTCCCGTTTCCTGTCATCGCCACCATCGCCTGGTCTGCCATCGCCTCGGCCATGGCCCAGGGCTTTGTCATCTGTGTCCTGTTCGCCGTGCTCCCGCTGCTCAGCGTGCGGCGAGTGTCTCCACTGGCCGCCCTGCGGGTCTCCTACGAAACCCGGCCGCCCCGGCGCGATCCGTGGCAATGGGCGGCCTACGCCGCGCTGGCCGTGGCCGTGATTGCGTTCTGTCTCTTGAATACGCGTCGCTGGCAGCTGGGCCTGGGTTTTGCCGGCGGCCTCGCCGTGGCCTTCGCCGTGCTCGCCGCCGTCGCGCGCGCCCTGGTCTGGGTTTTGCGCCATTCGATTCGACCGGCGTGGCCCTATCTGCTCCGCCAAGGCCTCGCCAATCTGCACCGGCCCAACAACCGCACCGCTCTGCTGCTCCTGTCACTCGGCCTCGGCACCTTTCTCCTGCTGACGCTGTATCTGGTGCAAAACAATATCCTGCGCGAGATCGCGTCGTCGCGACCGTCCACGGAGGCAAACCTCATCCTGTTCGACGTCCAGCCCGACCAACGCGACGCGGCGGCGGGTATTCTGCAGTCGCACGGACTGCCCCTGCTGGACGAGGCGCCGATCGTCACGCTGCGCATGGCTTCAATTCAGGGACAGACGGTGGAGCAGATCCTGGCCGACACGAACCGCACGATCCCGAACTGGGTCTTGCGACGCGAATTTCGATCCAGCGTCGCTGGCAAGCTGCGTCCGGGCGAAAGTGTGGTGGCCGGGAATTGGCCACCCAAGGCGGAGCCGGGGCAACCCGTCGGCGTCTCGATCGAGGACGGCCTCGCCCGGGATTTGGGTGTTGGCCTGGGTTCCCCGATCGAATTTGATCTGCAAGGCGTGCCATTTGCCGGGATCGTGACGAGCCTGAGACAGGTCGATTGGCGACGGGTGCAACCTGGATTCTTTCTGCTGTTTCCGCCGGAAGCGCTGGGCGACGCACCCGCCACGCATATCCTGACGACCCGCGCCGGATCGGCCGCGGAATCAGCGGCGCTCCAGAGCGAAATGGTCCGGCAATTCTCCAATATTTCGGTGATCGACGTTTCGGTCTTGCTCCAGACCGTGGAAGCGATGGTGGACAAGGCGGCGTTCGTCGTCCGGTTCATGGCTTTGTTCACGGTGATCACCGGCCTATTGGTGCTGGCGGGCGCAGTCATGACCGGACGTTATCAGCGGATTCGCGAAAGCATCCTGCTGCGAACGCTGGGCGCGTCGCGTCGCCAGGTGCTGTCCATCCTCCTGGTGGAATACCTGGGCCTCGGTGGGCTCGCGGCCATGACCGGCATCCTCCTCGCCGTGTCGGCAACCTGGGCTCTGGCTCACTGGATGTTCCAGATTCCGTTCCGCCCCGACCCGCTCGTGCTGGGACTGACCGTCATCACCGTCGCCGCCTTGACGGCGGTTGTGGGCCTCTTGTCGAGCCGCGGTGTGCTGAACCATCCGCCGTTGGAAATCCTGCGATCGGCGGGCGCCTGATCCCGCCGCCCGAAGCACTCCACGACGGCGACGCGATGCCGTTCGGAAATTCCGCCTGCGCTTCGAACAGTTCGTGGCAGCAGCGGAAGGCGAACGGCCGCCGCGATTCGCCTTTTCCTGTCACCGGCATTTCCGAAATGCACTCGATTTGGCAGTCCACGCTCCGTTTGCGGTTGCCAGAACAATTGTCCGCCGCCGAGGCAAATACTTCCCAACCGGTGAGCCGTTTGACCCAAAAACGGCGCATGTACAAGTAGACTCAGAATTCGCGTAAGCCTGGCGCTTGGAAACTTAGATCATTGGCGCAACGGAATTTTGGCCTTTTGTCCCATCGCATCGTTTATGAAAGAATCATCGTCGTGGATCACCGGATTTTTTTGGGCCCTCGTCGCGCTGGGAGGCGCATCGCCAACCGTCGGCGCGGAGGTCAATCCACCTCCGGCCGGGACCAATACGATCTCCGGCCTCGTCCGCTTCACCAACGGGGATCCTGACATCCAGGCCCGCCTGGGTCCGCCGGGCCTCGAGGGCATGGGCAGCTTCACGATCTTCGCCTACACGGATCCGCCGGACCCGTTGCAAACCACCAAGTCGATCAGTGACTCCGACCCGGTCGCACAACCCTTTGCCATGACCGTCGCCGCCGACCACATTCCGCGCAGCTACAACCTGTCCGCCTACCTGGTATTGGACGGGAACACCGAGGAGTATTGGACGGACGTGCAAACGGCGTCGCCGTTGACCAGCAATTCGCCTCCCGCCAACGTGAACCTCGACGAATGCATCGCGCTGGTCGAGATCCGCTATCAGCGGTCTGATGGCACGCCGCTGGTGGCCACAGGCGCCCGGGCCACCGCCTACCAAACCGGCCCGTCGTACGGTTTGCGTGCCCGCTACCGTCAACCGGAAGGGCGGACGGAGAACTTTTTCGTCGTGCCCAGCGACGTGGAACTGCGGTTGGAGATCGAGGTTGATACTGGCACCGATCTCTATCTCAACCGGCTCACCCATCGGGAGGCGTTCGTGCGCACGTTCGCCTGCGACGAAAAACCCGTGCTCGTCGTCACCATGCCAGACGCGGCTGCCCTGGGTCGAATCACCGGCCAATTCAACCTGGTCGGCGAGTTGGAACTTCCCACCGACGGCTATCTGGAGTTGTTAGGCCGACCGGTCGTGAAGGCGGCGGGCCCGCTGGGCAATCAGCGCTACGCGGACCCTGGCGCGGATTGGCCGGGACCGGACGCGAGTCGGACGTTCGCGCTCGAGAACCTCGCTCCTTCGACCGACACCGAACCGTGGGGTGTCGCCGCGGAAATGCAGTTCGGCCTTGGATATCGATTCGAATATTTTCGCACCCCGGCGCTCGGTGAAGGCACCAACAATCCGGGGGTGATCGTGGCGGGCGGCGAGACCGCAGATCTGGGAGGGACCTTTGCGATGACCGCGGCCCGGTTGGCGGGCAGGATCACCCTCACCGGCCCGCCCGAAATCAACGGCCGCCAATCCGGGTTGCGGGGCTTGGTTCGCGCCGCTGATTACGATCTGGATCAGGACGGCATTCCCGACGGAATCGGTCCGGTGGGAATCGGTGGCAGCAGCGTCATTTTGACCGGAACCGACGAACTGGCCGCCGGAGCAACGCGCTCAGCAGCCGGAGGCCAGGGCATTGCCTCGTTCGCGGGAGAGTTCAATCCCGTTTCGTCGGCGTTCGAAGGGGATTACATCGTGACCGTGGGAATGCTCGACGATCAGCCCGGCGTTTGGAAACAGGACGGCATAGTGCTAGCCATCGAACATCCGGGCACAAACGGCGCACCGTTCGTCAGCGAGTCCATCTACATTGCCGAGGATGAACCCTGGCAGGGCGTGCTGGCGCCCAGCGATCGCGTGGAGCAACCGTTGCGCTATGGCCTGGCCGAGGTGTGCCTGCGATTGCGCTCACCCGCGCCTTTCTTCTATCCGCGCTTTATCGGGAGCACCGGATCGTTCACCGGGTTGGATTGGGAAGGACAGCCGCGCGCCTATCATGTGTCGCTCGCCGGCGCATCGGCGCCGCCTTACTCCCGCGAGACAGCCACCCACGAAGCAATGGTGACAGTCTACCTGCCCGAAGGCACCTACACCCTCAACCCGGCGATCAGCGTCCTGGATGCCGACGGAGGCGTCTCGGAGGTGCAACTACCGCCGGTCGAGGTCAGGGTGTCAGCGCGCGAACGGCTGTGCCTGGAAGATTGCTTGCGCATCGAGTTTACGGGGCCAACGTGCACCACCAATTTTGGATTCCTCACCTTCGTGGACGCCTATTCCTGCGACAGCACCCTGACCAACCTCAGCTTGACCACACGTCCCCTCATCGATTCGTCGATCCGCGTTGGCTATTCGGACATCCGGATTCTTGAGCCCGTTGGAATTCCGCGGGCGACGTTGCGCACCGGGCATGGCCTTTTCTTTTACTTCGACGGTTACACCGATCACCCGGAGTATTACTCCAACATGGTGGTGACGGCGGTGGCGCGCGACACCAAGGGCCGCATTGCCACGCGCGAAATCATCACCCACTTCGACTTCACCCCACCCACATTGACGTGTCCGGGCAATCTGACCACCGTCTCCCCCGACGGCGGGCCGGTGGCAGTGGATTTCAACGTCTCCGCGACCGACGATCGACCGGACCCGGTGCTGTTAATCCGGTGCGATCCACCCAGCGGCACCGTGTTTCCGACCGGGACCAACGCGGTCAATTGCGTCGCGGCCGATCTCTGCCTCAACACCAACACCTGCAGCTTCCAAGTGATCGTGCGCAGCCCGGACGAAGACTGCGCGTTGGAGATCGAACTAGTCACGGCATCGACGCCGGAGATCCTGCTGCGCTGGTCGTGTCTGGCGACGTTGCAGGCGGCGGAGACGGTGGACGGTCCGTGGCGCAGCGTGGTCGGGGCGACGAGCCCGCACACGATGCCGGCGGACGGCCGGCAAAAATACTTTCGTCTGTGCCTTTCGGGCGATTGTTCGGGGGATTTGGCCGGCAACTGCGTGCCGGCGGAGTTGCGGGCGCACGAGCCGTTCGACTACGTGGATGGCACCCCGCTCGCCGGGCAAGCCGGAGGCACCGGATTCAGTGGGCCGTGGACGTCCAGCCTGGCCGGCTCGAATCACGCCATCGCGGGAGACTCCCTCCGCTTTGACCGGCACTGCACCACGGGTGGCCGGATGTCCGGTTTGGCCGGCCACACGCAGTCGGGGCGAACTCTGGCGGCTGGGTTTGGCGTCGACGGCACAGTTCTCTATTTCAGCTTTCTGCTCCGGCCCGAAGGCGTCCTCAACGGAGGCGATCTGGGCGGGTTCCATGGCCTGCAGCTTCAGGGTGGGCCGGGCGCCGGATCGCTCTTCATCGGCAAGCCCGGGGGCGCAGGCGGCGGAGTCCTGGCACCCTACGTCCTGGAGGAAGTTGGAGGCGCCGGCCAGGTGCTATCCGACGTCACGCCCGTGATCGGAGAAACCGCATTGCTGGTGGTCAAGGCCGAGTTTGCCGCGGGCCGTGACCGGTTCACCCTGCACGTCAATCCAAGCCCGGGCTCGGCCGAGCCCGCCACCGGGATTACCAAAGCCGATCTCGATGTCGGCCAGGGGCAGAGCCTAATGATCTATTCGGGCGGCGCCTTCAGTCTGGACGAGATTCGGGTCGGAGAAACCTACGAGTCGGTCACGCCCTGGCGCTGATCGCCGCCGGGCACGGGTCAGTGAATTTCGTTTCGCCAAACGAACGCCAATCCGCTCCAATGTGGGCCACATGGGCGAGTGGCCAGAGGCATCGATGAAGCCGGTTCCATCCGAGCAGGTGGTCTTCGCCGCAGCGCTGCAACTGGACACTGCCACCGAGCGGGCGGCGTATCTGGAGCAAGCGTGCGGCGACGATCGCCTGCTGCGTCAGCGGGTTGAGGCCCTGCTGCGGGCGGCGGAGCAGGCTGGCGAGTTCCTCGAGCAACCCCCGGACGGCCTGCGACCAACGGGCGAAGATCTCGCCCGCGGTGAAGGGCTCGGGGAGTTGCCGGGAGAAATGCCCGGCGATCGGATCGGGCATTACAAGTTGCTCGAACAGATCGGCGAAGGCGGCTGCGGCGTGGTGTTTCTGGCCGAGCAGGAGGAACCGGTCCGGCGGCGCGTCGCCTTGAAAATCGTCAAGCCCGGCATGGACACGCGGGGAGTCATCGCGCGCTTCGAGGCCGAACGCCAGGCTCTGGCGCTGATGGACCATCCGCATATTGCGCGGGTGCTGGATGGTGGAGCGACCGCCACCGGCCGTCCGTTTTTTGTGATGGAACTGGTGCGGGGCGTGCCCATCACCCGGTTCTGCACCGAGGCGGGACTGGGCGTCGAGGGCCGGCTCGGTTTGTTCATCCAGGTCTGCCTGGCCGTGCAACATGCGCATCAGAAGGGCCTCATCCACCGCGATCTCAAGCCGTCGAACATCATGGTCACAGTCAACGACGGCGTGCCCGTGCCCAAGGTGATTGACTTCGGCATCGCCAAGGCGACCGGCGAACGGCTGACGGACAAAACGTTGTTCACCCGCCATCATGCGTTTATCGGGACGCCGGCCTACACCAGTCCGGAACAGGCGGAGATGAGCAGTGTGGATGTGGACACGCGCAGCGACATCTATTCGCTCGGTGTCCTGCTCTACGAGCTGTTGACCGGGCACACCCCCTTCGACGGAGAGCAACTCCTCCGGTCCGGGCTCGACGAAATGCGACGGGTCATCCGTGAGGTGGAACCGGTCAAACCCAGCACTCGCCTTGAACGGGAACTGCGTGCCGCGGGCGGACGAACGGGCGGAGGAACGCGGGCAGATCGGCCCGTTCGACGCCTTCGGCGGGATCTCGACTGGATCGTGATGAAATGCCTGGAAAAGGATCGGGCGCGGCGCTTCGAATCCGCCGCCGCCCTGGCCGCTGATGTCCAGCGGCACCTCGACCATGAACCGGTTCTGGCCCGTCCCTCCGGCGGATTCTATCGCGTGTTCAAGTCGATCCAGCGCAACCGCGTGGCCTGGGCCGCCGGAGTGCTGGGTGCGACCGCCCTCGTCGCCGGCACCGCGGTCAGTGCCTGGCAGGCCGTCCGGGCAAGATCCGCCGAGCACCAGCAATCGCTCTTGCGCGAACAAACGGAGGCCGGCAATCGCCAGCTGCGCCAGACGGTCAGTCTGCTGGAACTGGATCGAGCCGAGGAGTTCTTCCGGGCCGGCGATCCAGGGACCGGCGTCGCGCATCTCGCGGCCTTGCTCCGCCAGGACCCAGCCAATCGGCTCGCCGCCAACCGTCTCGTTTCCGCCCTGATCCATCGCGGCTGGGCCGTGACGACGGCGCCACCCATCCGCCACGACGATCGACTTTCCACGGTTGCCTTCAGCCCGGATGGACGCCTCGTCCTCAGCGCCAGCTGGGACGGCACCGCTCGACTCTCCGAGGCCGACACGGGACGCAGTCGCCTTTCCGTCCGCCACGAAGACCGCGTCAACACCGCGCGTTTCGATCCCGCTGGACTCCGTTTCATCACCGCTTCCGAAGACGGCACCGCCCGCCTTTGGGATGTTTCGAACGGCGCCCCGCTTTCTCCACCCCTGCGCCACGCCGGCCCTGTCCGCATGGCGGAGTTTAGTCCCGATGGCCAATGGATCCTCACCGCGTCCGCCGAACAGACCGCCGTTTGGAATGCGACGAATGGCCAACGACGCACCGAATGGCTGCGTCACACCTCCAAAGTGACGGTCGCGCGCTTCAGTCCCGACGGTCTGCAGGTGGCCACGGGCAGCGACAATGGCGGAATTCGCCTCTGGGATGCGACGACCGGCCGGGAGCTGTTCAGCCTGAATGGACACCGCGGAAAGATCTACGCGCTGGCGTTCAGTCCGGACGGCGGCACCCTGGCTTCAGGTTCGGCCGACACCAGCGCCCGCCTTTGGCGGATCAACAATGGCCGATTGCTCGCCGCGCTCGAAGGCCATCGCGAAGCGGTTTTGCATGTCGCCTTCAGCCCCGACGGCTCAGTGGTGCTGACCTCGTCGCAGGATGGAACCGCCCGATCCTGGCGGGCCACCAATGGGTTTCCCGTGGGCACCCTCCAGCATTCGGGCGGAGTTGTGTTCGGCAGCTTCAGTCCGGACGGTCGTCGCACTTTTACTTCGGCGTTGGATATCACCGCCCGCATCTGGGATCGCCGGTCGGGGGAACCCCTCGGCCAACCATTGCGCGAGCTTGAAACCATCCAGCAGGCGGACTTCAGCCCGGACAGTCGGCGGGTGGTGACCGCGGCTTGGAGCTGGCAGGCTCAAGTCTGGGCGTTGCCTTGGACCCCGGCCCCCTCCGCCGAGCTCGCTCATGCGAAGGGCGTGACATCGGCGATGTTCAATCCCGCCAATGATCAAGTGCTGACCACATCCCAGGACCAGACGGCGCGGCTTTGGTCGGCCCACACCGGGGCCTCCATCGGAAGCCCGCTTGAGCACGAATCCGGCGTGCGCCAGGGCGAATTCAGTCCGGACGGACGGCTAATAGCGACCGTCACGTCTGACGGCGCGGCGTTTGTCTGGCAGGCGGATTCGGGCCAGCGCGCGGCCGGACCATTGCGACACGCCGGCCGGATCGGGCGAGCTCGCTTCAGCCCGGATGGACGGAACCTCGTCACCGTTGCCTCCGATGGGACTGGCCGCCTGTGGGACCCGGCAACGGGCCGGCCGTTGACTCCACCTTTCACGCACGGAGGCGAGCTGGCCATGGCGAACTTCAGTCCGGACAGCCGACGAGTCGTCACTGCCTCCAGGAATGGGAGTGCCCGCGTCTGGGACGTACAAACCGGACACTCCGTGGGGCAACCGCTCGTACATCTCGACGAGGTTCTGTGGGCGGAATTCAGTCCGGATGGCCGGCGCATGGTGACCGCCTCGGGCGACAACCACGCGTGCATTTGGGAACTCGAGCACGGGCAACTCTTGGCCCGACTCCAGCATGTCCGCACGGTGATGGTCGCTGTGTTCAGTCCGGACGGCCGGCGAGTATTGACCGGTTCGTTGGACAACACGGCGCGGCTGTGGGATGCCGCCACCGGACAGGCGCTCAGCCCTCCGTTACGGCACGGGGCGTCGGTTGGCTACGTCGCCTTCACTCCCGACCAAAAACGGATCATGACCGCAGACTGGAGCGGCGCGGCGCGCTTCTGGGATACGGACAGCGGACGTCCGTTGACCGAATGGATTCGGGGCGACGGCTTCATGGCCGACGCAAGGCTGGATTCGACGGGCACGCGGGTGGTGACCGCCAGCCATCGAGGCAAGGCGCGCATTTGGGATGCGCCGCCGGCGCCAGTGCCGGTCCCGGCCTGGCTGCCCGGGCTGGCTGAAGCGGTGGCGGGCGTGCGGGTCAGCACGCAAGGCAACGTCGAACTCGTTCCCCGCGAGGAAATCCTGGCGCGCCGGAAGGAGAGCGAAGCGACGTCATCGGATCCATTTTATCCGCGCGTGGTCCGCTGGTTTTTCACCGACCCGAGTTCGCGTCCCTCGTCGCCGTTTGGACCATGAGCGAAGTCACGCGCATTCTAAGCGCCATTGAGCGCGGGGAGCTCGGTTCGACCGACGAGCTCATGCCGGTGGTCTACGGCGAGTTGCGGCGCATGGCCGCGCAGAAAATGGCGCGAGAACCAGCGGGGCACACGCTTCAACCCACCGCACTGGTCCACGAAGCCTGGCTGGCGCTGGTTGATTCCCCCAGTCAATCGTGGCAAAACCGCGCCCACTTCTTCGGAGCGGCGGCGGAGGCGATGCGACGGATCCTCATCGCGCGAGCCCGGCGCAAAGGGCGGCAGCGGCGCGGCAGCGGCGCCGAGCACGTGGACTCCGACGGACTGGAGCTCGCCAGCCCCACGCCTGACGATCAGCTGCTGGCCTTGAACGACGCGCTCGACCGATTCGCCGAGCTGGAGCCGAGACAGGCGGAGCTCGTGAAGCTCCGCTATTTCGTCGGGCTCAGCATTGAGGAGGCAGCGGAGATCCTGGGCATCTCCAAGGCCACCGCCAAACGCTGGTGGGCCTACGCCCGCGCGTGGCTCTTCCACGAGATCGGTGGCACAACCCCGACGGAATCGCCGTAGGGCATGGAGGAGTCGATCGATCCAAGAATGAAACCACCAGGTTTGGCTTGATGGCTTTCGAGAATCCCGCCGCGACGGTGAATCGCGAAAAGCGCTTGCGAATCGCGACGACGGTCACCGTCACCTGTTGAGGCGAAATGTTCGCCGCTGTCGCCGTTTTTCCGAAAAGGATTGAGGTCAGGCTGACGCCAGTTGGCGGCTGGCGGCTTTTCCCGAAGCCGGGTTGGCTCCGACGAATTTCTTCACCATTGTTTCCAGCGCTGCCAGCCAGCGCGGATGTTCGTTCATGCAGGGGATGAGCTGGAGCGTTTTGCCGCCGGCGTGGTGAAAGGACTCCTGCCCGCGCCCGCCAATCTCTTCCAGTGTTTCCAGGCAATCGGAGACAAAGGCCGGGCAGATCACCAGGAGCTTCTGCACCCCTTCTCGCGCGAGGCGGACAAGTTCCTCATCGGTATAAGGCCGGAGCCAGGGTTCACGTCCCAGACGCGATTGGAAAGCGACCGAACACCGGGTCACGCCCGCCTTGCGCACGAAGGCGTCGACGGTCTTGTAACACTGCGCCCGGTAGCAGGTCGCGAGCACGTTTGGGGGCGCCTTCTTGCAGCAATCCTCCGAACGCATGCAGTGCGCGCCGGTGAGATCCGCCTTGCGCATGTGCCGCTCGGGCAGGCCGTGAAAGCTGAACAGCAGATGATCGTAGCCCGCGGCCAGATAATCCGCGGCGCTTGCCACTAGCGCCTCGATGTAATCCGCGTCCTGATAATACGGCGGCACCACTTGCAGGGACATGCCTGGGGCGCGCTTGGCGATGACCTCTTTCACCCGCTCGACGGCGGTTTCAAAGCTCGACATCGCGTAGTGCGGAAACAATGGAATCAACAGCAGCTCGTCGACCCCCTGGCTGGCCAGGGCATCGATCGCGCTGGGAATGGAAGGATTTTGATAGCGCATGGCCAGCCCAACCGGCACGTCGACCCGACGCTGAAGCTCGGCCTGCACGCGCTTGCTTGTCACCACCAACGGCGATCCTTCAGGCGTCCAAATCGTCTGGTAAGCCGCCGCCGATTCCTTCGGTCGCGACGGCAGGATGGTGAAATTCACGACGCAAAACCGAATGGGATACGGCGCGTCCAGGACCCGCCCATCCATCAGGAACTCGCGCAAATAACGCCGAACGTCCGGAACCGATGGGGAATCGGGCGAACCGAGGTTGACAAGAAGAACACCTTTTTGACTCATGCAATCACAGGGATCGGGGATTCCTTCAACGAAGGGCCGGGCTGACCGGACTTGGCTCGGACAAACTTTTCCAACCGCTCGGCGGCCACATGTCCCGCCACAATCGAGTCGCTGAGGGAAATGCCGTCGCGGAAATTGCCCGCCAGGAAAAAGCCCGGCGCACGGACCTCGGCGTCGTTCATCAACGCCTTGAACCGGCCGAAGCCAACTTCGTATTGCGGGATGGCGCGACGAAAAAGAACGTGATGCCGGAAGGTGGGAGCTCCGCGGACACCGAGCAATTTTTGCAGATCGCGCACCACCAACTCGACGAGGGCCTCGGCGCCCAACGTCGCCAAATCCGGCCGGCGCATCCCGCCAACGTAAGTCGTCAGCGTCACGTGTCCGGCTGGAGCCCGGTGCGGGAACAACGACGAGGAGAACAGCGTGCCCAGAATCTTGAACCCTTCAACCTCGGGCACCAACACACCGAAGCCGTCCAACGGATGCTCGACATCCTTCCGCTGGAAACCGAGCACGACACTGGCCACCGGCGGATACTTGATTTCGGCCAGCGGCGACAAGTCCACGCCCTGGGCGGTCCGCAGCGCCAGACCGGCCAGGTTATAGGCGGTGCCGGCGAACAAAACGGCGGAATGATGATGCTGGCTGGCGCGACCGCTCTCGGTCGCGGTGATAATCCAGCCGCCCTCGGTCTCCTCGATGGCAGTTACCGGCCGGCCGAGGCGAACCACCTCCGCGAGTTGCCCGCGCAACGCATCGATCATCACCTGCAGGCCGCCATCGAACGAAATCTTTTTGGCGTCCTGCTTGGAAACCTCCGCCCGCTTGCGCCGCTCCCGCGCGCCAAGGATTTGACCCAGGATCAGCGAGCCGTATTTCTGCTCCAGCGCTCCGAGTTTGGGAAAGGCATGCTGCACGGACAACCGGGCGGGATCACCGGCATAAACGCCGCCCACGAGCGGGTTGATCGCGTAATCGAGGAACTCGCGCCCGATGCGGCGGACCACAAACTCACCAACGCTCTCCTCGCGGTCCGCCGGGGCCCGGCGGATGAGGGGCTCCGCCAGCAAGCGCAGCTTGGCCTTCCATGAAAACAATGGCGTCGCCAAAAACTTGGCGGGCGATCCCGGCAAGGACTGCAACTTCCCGCCGCGCACCAGATAGCGCTTCTCCGCACCCGAATCCGAGTGCATCCGACGCGACGCCAGACCCAAATCTGCGATCAATGAACCAATCTTCGGCGAGGTCTCGAGGATGGTATTCGGCCCGTATTCCGCCAGGTAACCATTCTCGCGGTAGGACTGAATCACGCCCCCCACCCGGTCTCCGGCCTCATAGAGGGTCACGGGAACACCCTGCTGCCGGAGGCGAAACGCCGCCGTCAACCCGGTGATGCCCCCGCCGACGATGGCGACGGAGTTCATATGGTTTTGGAGAACCGCCGTTCCTTCTCCGCCGGCAGATACTCATCAAACCGCATGGCGATGTTGCGAATGAGCAGCCGGCCCAGATCGGTCACGATCAGTCCATCGGGTTGGCGTTCGATCAAACCATCCGCCTGCATGTCGGCCAGTGAATCGAGCTCGCGCGCGAAGTGGTCCTCGAAATCCACGCCCGTCGCGGACGACATGTCGGCGAAGTTCAGGCTCAAATCGCACATCAGCCGCATGATGACCTGGCGGCGAAGCTTGTCTTCCGGGGTGAGGATGTAGCCGCGAACGATCGGTGAACGTCCCGCGTCGAGCGCCGCGTAGTAAACCGGGAGCTCCTTTTCGTTCTGCCAGTAGAAATCTCCCGCCTGCGAGATCGCGGACATGCCGAAGGCATAAATGTCGGCGCCACCGCGCGTGCTGTAGCCTTGGAAATTTCGCTGCAGCGACTTGTTGCGCTGGGCCACCGCCAACTCGTCATCGGACCGGGCAAAGTGGTCCATGCCGACATACTCGTACCCGGCGCTGGTCAGGGTTTCGATCGTGAGCTTGAGGATCTCGAGCTTCATCTCGGCGGACGGCAGGACGCGATCCTCGAGAATGCGCTGGGCAGGCTTGATCCAGGGCACGTGCGCGTAGTTGAAGATGGCAAAGCGATCGGGGCGCAACTCGAGCACTTGATCGAGGGTGCGGGCAAATGAGGAGGGGGTCTGGTGCGGCAGCCCGTAGATCAGATCGATGTTAACCGACTGGAAACCTTCCTCCCGGGCCCATTCCACCACCGTCTTGGTCTGTTCAAACGGCTGGATGCGGTGGATGGCAGCCTGCACCTGCGGGTCGTTATCCTGAACTCCCAGGGATGTCCGGTTGAAACCCGCTTCACGCAGCGCCACCAGATGATCCCGGGTCAGGCGGCGGGGATCAATCTCCGCGCCGGCCTCAATGTCCTTCGCGAACGGAAACCGCTCGCGAATCATTCGGCCCAGCGTACGAATTTCCTCCGGCAAAAAAAACGTGGGCGTGCCGCCACCGAAGTGCAGCTGCACGACCTGACGCTTGGGATTCACCCTTCGCCCCATCAACTCGAGCTCCTTGCGCAGATACTCCAGGTAAGTGGCGCTCTGTGCCTGCTTGGTGGTGATTACCGTGGTACACCCGCAGAACCAGCAGAGCGTCTGGCAGAAGGGCAGGTGAAAATAAAGGGAAAGATCCCCCGCCGACTGGTTGTTCTCCCGGATGCCCTCCAGCAATGAATCCACGGCCACCTTGTCATCGAACTTCGTCGCCGGCGGATACGAAGTGTATCGCGGCCCGGGCATGCTGTACTTCCGGATGAGGTCGAGATCGACGTGAAGCGCGCTCATTGAAATCCTTGCACGGTTGAGACCAGGCTCTCCAGACACTCGAGCTTCGCCGTCGGCGGCACGCCATGGCCCAGGTTGAAAATATGACCGCCTCGTCCCCGCATCGACTCGAGCAACGCCCCCGTCTCCCGAGCCACCACCTCGGCCGAAGTCGTGAGCAACAGCGGGTCGAGGTTCCCCTGCACCGCCACGTGCGCCGGCAGCAGGCGGCGCACTTCGGGCAAGGCCAGCGTCCAGTCGACGCTGAACCCCTGCGCTCCCGTGCGCAGCAGTGCATCCCAATTCCCGTGCACTCCCCGGCCAAACACGATGACCGGCGCGCGCCCCCCCAGCCCCGCGATGATCTCGCGAATCCAGCTGGCCGACGCCGCCTCATAGGCGGTGGCCGGCAACTCGCCGCCCAGACTGTCGAAGATCTGCACCGCGTCCGCCCCCGCCTCGATCTGCATGCGCAGACACTCGGTCACGGCCTCGGTCAGCTTCTTCATCAGCCGCCGGAACAGCCCGGGATCGGAATAAAACAGGGCTCGGGCCTTGTTAAACTCCCGGGAACTGCCGCCCTCCAACATGAAGTTGGCCAGGGTCCAGGGTGAGCCGGCAAAGCCCAACAACGCCGTGCGATCGCCCAGTTCGGAG
Organism: Limisphaerales bacterium; assembly: GCA_044230345.1. GTDB lineage: Bacteria > Verrucomicrobiota > Verrucomicrobiia > Limisphaerales > JADJPG01 > JBGARF01. Next base: position 236,029 of record JBGARF010000010.1, on the reverse strand, counting down.
CGAACCAGCGGCAATGCCTCGGCCACATACCGCAGGCGCTCCCGCACCGCACCCGGCTCGAGCCGCGCAATGTCCGCCGCGGTTTCCAGCGTAAAATCCATCTGAATCCCGCCGCCGTCTCGGAACCGATACGACTGCCCCATGGCCTCCGACACGATCAGGATGTCGCTGAAGAACACGGCCGCGTCGAAATGAAATCGGCGGATCGGCTGGAGCGTCACCTCGGCCGCCAGCTGCGGGGTCTGCACCAGTTCGAGAAACGAATAGGTCTCCTTCAGCTTGCGATACTCGGGGAGCGCGCGTCCGGCCTGGCGCATCAGCCAGACGGGCGGCCGCTCGAGCGGGCGACATTCCAAGGCCTGCAAAAACCGCTGCCGACCGGTCAACGGCCCCACGTTGGCCTTCGCCAGGGTGGTTTTACCCACTCCAGCTTCCGACGGACCAGATTTTGCGATCGCGCTCACAACGGAGAGGTTGCCAGAGCGGAAAGAAACAACCGCACGTCACTTGTTGTAGTCATTCCATTTCTTGGTCGTTCTGCAGGCTGCCCGGCGTCCGCGGCGGCCGACATTTCAAGGATGTCAGTTTGTTGAAGAACCGCCGGGCCTGCAAGACCTACCTGACCGGAAGCGCCTCCCTGCACACCTTGTGGGAACGAAGGTCACGGTTGGGTTCGGAGGTAAACCAATGCGCCAGAAGGACGATAGGACTGAAGATCGGAAGCCGGCATGCGGAATCTGCAGCCATCTCCAACCGTTCAGCGCACGGCGGCCGTGGCTCGTCAGGCGAGCCAACACGGCCGGGCCGTCGCTTTTACCCTGATTGAGGTCATCGGGATCATGGCGGTGATCGCCATTCTTGCCGCAGTGGTGGTTCCCAGGGTTCTCGGAGCCATTCAACGCAGCAAGGTCAGCAGCGCCGCGCAGTCGCTGGGGAGCCTCAAAAGCGCCATCACGGAATATCTGGTGCGCAGCAACGCAGTCCCTTCCCGCCTTGGCTACGATGCGACGAACGCGGCTACGCTGGGGGGAAGATTCGATGCAGACCTGCTTCAGGCCGGCTTGGCCGACCGTTTGTTTGCCCCGGCCATCGGTCAGCAAACCAACGAGAGCGCCAGCGGCTTCAGCTGCACCGCGCCCACCACCTCACCGACGCTCACCGCACTGCTTCAGCGCTCGCACGTCCGTTCCGCTCCAGGCGGCGCCGCCAGTCTCACCCCGGTGGCCACCTCGATCAGCAACATCAACTTTGACCTGGACCGAAACGGCTCCGGAGACTTCGCGGCGACGCAAATGGTCATCTACGCCTACATCCCCGGGGTAGGCGTCGCCGACGCGACTCTGCTCGACCAGATGCTGGACGGCGACACGCCAACCGCTGGAACTGCGGAGCTGCGCGGCCGCTGCATCCAAAGCGCACCCGACGCGGACAACAAGGTCACGATCTACGTTCACCTCGGGCACTATTGAGGCACCGAGCCATTTCAACTTACGAACGCCGATTCGCGATCAGGCGGCCCAAGGCAAACTCGTCGCCCCACCTTCGTCGCCCCTCGACCGCCATTCAAAAAAACGATGCTGACCAGAATCCTTGGCCGGCAACTCTCGTTGCCGGCCGAGGCCAAGCCAGCGAGGATTCGGTGGCCTTGCGGCGGGCGAAAACCGCGCCGCAGATTTCTGAAGCGAGGCGTGCACTTCCCCAGACCTTGTTCGCGGCGCGGCCTGCTTCGAAGTGGGCTGAGGCGCAGGCCTCGCTAGCCTTCGGTCAGAACTCCGCGCGTGGCGTGACGGCTCGGAAGAATCGGCCCGCGGTCGCCGCCGGAGAACTGATGATCTCCACGCGGTTGGTGGGTCGGGCAATCACATCGGCGAAGCGACGCCAGGCTCCGCTTGGCTGATCCGCAAACTGCAAGGTATAGGTTCGATTTGAGACGGCCCCGAAGGCGACGCGCGCCAGTCCACCCTGAACGTCCACCGCGAGGCGGAGAAAGCTCGCGGGATCCGACGGATCAGTGCCCGCCTCGTACTCCTGCCGGTTGGTCAATCCGTCGCCGTCCTTGTCCCCCAGAGCGTCCCCGGCGCTGCCTGGGTTTAGGCCATATTGGGTTTCCCACGCATCGGCCATGCGATCGCCGTCGGTATCGGGCAACACGACAACGCTCACGAGTTGACCGGCGGCGCCGGGGGCTTGGTTGGCCAGATTGCGTACCACCACCCGGTATTGGTTGCTGGAAGGCGCGGCATTGGTGACCGTGAAGGTGAAGAAGTCCTGGTAACCGTCCGTCACGTTGGTCCAGAGCGGCAACGAGCCGCGCCGCCACTCGAAGGTAAATGGACGCGGACTCCCGGTCACGCCGACGCTGAGAGTGACCACTGACCCTGGCACCACGGTTTGGGAGACCGGGTTCTGGACAATCGCCGGCGAGATGAGCGGATAGAGATTGGCACCCCGGCTGAAGATGGTGCCGGCGGCATCGGTGATCGCGACGGTATAAACCCCTTCATTGGCCAACTGAACGTTGGTGATCGTCAGGACCGGCTCGATGGCGCCAACGATGGGGGTGCCGTTAAAGAGCCACTGATAGGAAAGCGGTGAAGTGCTGGCGGCCGCGATGACAAACGTTGCATTGGTGCTGGGCGCGGCCTGCGTGTCCGGCCGGATGCGCACGAGAACATCGCCGGGCTGCTGCAAGACCCGGGCGGGGGTCAACACGGTCAGCGTGGCTGCAGCGCTTTCGATCGCACCCGCATCATTATAGACGACAGCGGAATAGCCGCCCGCCTGAGCGAGCTGCAGATCGACGAGCGTCAGACTGGAGCTCGTCGCGCCGGGAATGACTGAACCATTGAAACGCCACTGATAGGAAAGCGGTCCCGGCCCCTCGGCCGTCACCGTGAAGGTCGCTTCGCGCGTGGCCACCACGGAGACGTTCACCGGGTTGCCCGTGATCGTGGGGCCGGTGCCGCCGAGAAATTCGCGGCCAGGCGTGGACGAAGCCGCTCGCCAGTTGAGCGGCTCGTTGCCGTAAGCCAAGACAGGCTGCCGCTGAAGCGAAGGCCCGATGCCATCGGCGGCCGACGGCCAGGGCGCGCGGTCGTTGTAACGGACTTCGTCCATGGTGACAAAAACGATGCCGTTGGTGCCGCGGGCCTCGGGCCACTGCAGTTGCAATCGTTCGCCGCTGTCCTGCAATGACCCGCCATACGGCCCGAAGACCGGCACGCTGGCCGGAACGTTGAATCGCGCCCGGAAAGCATCCGGCTGCGAACTGCACACGATGGCGTATCCGCCCGCGGGAAGCGTGGTCCCGGCGGGGAAACGGAAATCCACCCCATTCAGGCGCCAGGTGTTGGTCGGCGTCCCCTGGAACAACGGCACCGCGACGCCGCTGGTGTTTTTGATCTCGATAAAGGCGTCGTCGCCCGGCCTTGGATGGTAGTTCACTTCGCTGATGACCACCGGGCCCAATCGCGGGCCGGCGTTGGCCTGACCGGGCGTCGGGTTGCTTTGGGTCGGGAACAGCTCCTCGCCGGTGCTGATCTGGTAACGCCCAAACGTCGCGTTTTCCGGCGCCGCCTCGAAGGCAAATCCCTGGCTGTATCCGGTCAGCTGACCTGAGGCATCTCCGGAGAAGAGATACGCCTGATCGCCCTCCGCATCGAACGTGAAGCTGTTGCCAATCCCCGGCGTGGGGTTGAAGTCGGCCTCGGTGAACACCAGATAGCCGCCCGCCGGAATGCTCGTGCCATCCGGGATTCGGAATTTCTGCGGCACACCCTTGTCGTCCGTCAAAAACCACCCTCCCACCGCCGCCGGCGCTCCGGTCGGATTGTGCAGCTCGACAAAATCCTGACCGACCACCGTATGGGTCAACACTTCATTCACCACCACCGCCGGGATTGACGGGATGGGATCATCGGCGCCGGGCGAACCTCCCCGCGCGGAGCTGGCACGCCAGTGCGTGGGTTGATCGGAATTCAGATTGGTGGTGAGGCTGACCGGAACAATCGAAAACCCGAGTCCATCGGCGGCGAGCGGCCAGGGAACATCGTCGGCGTAACTGACCCCGAACAAGCTGCCGCCAACGTTGTGCGTTAGGCGGATGGTTTCGCCGGCATTGTCGAGACGCCCGGCGTAGACCCCCTGCACGCTGACCCCGGGATAGCGGGCCTGAAACTGCGCAGGATTGCGGGCCAGGACAAAAAACGCTCCGGGCGCAAGGCGGGTGTTGTTCGTGAACGTAAAGGTGATGCCGCTGCTGAACGAAACCCCGCTGAGGTTGAGCAGCGTCGAACCGGTGTTCTTGAGTTCGATGAACTCAAATTCATCGCTGCCCACGGTCGGCGTGCCGACCGGATTATACATGATCTCAGTGATGGCAAGATTCTTGAAATAGGCGGCCGTAGTGAAGCTGGCCCGGACCAGAGCGCTCCAGTTGGTGCCCACGCGCACGCGGGACTGGACGACGGCATTGCCGCCAATCGGGACGGGGGCCGTGTAAAGCTGGGCGGCCGCGGAAAGATTGCCGCCGAGCTGGCGCGGGTCCGAGCCGTCGGTGGTGTAATAGATGATGCCCGCCGCGTTCGTCTGGGTGATGGTCAGCTGGGAATCCGGGGCGACGAATCCACCCGAGCTGCTGAAAAAGGGCGCGCCAACCGACGGGTAAAGGCCCGCCGACCGGAACTGGCGCAGCACGACGTCGCTTCGCTGCGGCAGATAGCTGCCCAACATCCAGTCGCGTTCGCGCCGCCAGTCGTCGATGTCCTGCGGAGGATTGAGATTGTCATCCCCCCAGCGGGCGGTCTCGGCGTAAATCGACATTTCCACCCAATCGGCGAGGGCCCGGTAACGATTGGTCAGCGCCCCAACGGTCAGCACGCCGTCATTGAAAAAGAACTGCTGAACGCGATCGGCGAAGTCCATGCGGTAATCGAGATTGTTCTTGAGATAGAAATGCGGCGAGCCAACCCAGGAATTCTCGGTGCCAGCCCGCGGCGAAACCATGTCGATGGGCGATCGGGCGCGATTGTTGCCCATCGTATTCTCGAAGTCCCACATGTAGAACTTGAAGCCGGTGCTGTTGGTCGTGCGGTCACGGCCGAACCAGAAATTCTTGTTCGGCCAGTCCCAGTTACCGCCCCAGATGTTCGCGATCATGTAGTCGATGTAATCGAGACGATCGAGATAGACCGGGAAAGCCGGATTGCGGGTGCCATCGGGGTTGTTGCCCTGGACGCGCTGATAGCCGGCCACGGTGGTCGCCGACTGGGACAGCGATACCAACGTATTCCACGCATTCAGATCGCCGCTCTTCACGTCGCCGGCATTGTTTGAGTCCCACTCCAGCGGGTCCCCGCCGAAGTATGACGCGGAAAAATCCTCATTCGGCCGTTCCACCAGATTGTAGAGTCCCCAATAGACGCCGTTGAAATAGAGGTGGACGAACTTTCCGTGCGGCGTCGGGTGGCCCATCGCGCGATGCAAGTCTCCGCCGAATTGCACCCGGGTGAACTGCTCGGTGTCCTTGGCCTCGTTCCATGCGTAACCGTCGTTCGCCCCCGCGCGCAGGACAAAACCGTCGAACTCTTCCACGGCATCGTCGTCCGGAAAGAGTTTGTGCCGCAGCTTGCCGGTGCCGTACTGGCTCTTGAACAGGACTCGCAGAGAGTGCTTCTGCGTGACGTTGGGATCGCGGAAGTAACCGCCCTGGATGCGCAGCCCGGCGTTTTCGTGAAACTCGGTGGCTCCGTTCGTGTCGACCATCTCGATCGAAGCCGGTCGTTCCCAAGCCACCCCGTGGCTGTTGGGCGAGGCGTAAATTCCACCCGTCGCACTGAACAGATTCGAGATGCTCGTGCTGATGAACATCGACGGGAGCGAGCGCAGCGACGGCACCATTTGACTGGCATTGGTCACCGTGATGCGCGTGTCCATCGCGTAGTCCGCCGCCACGCCCAGCCAGGAAGCCGGATAACCGGCGTTGGTCACCGATTGAAAGCTCTGACTCACCACCTGTCCCGGGAACACATAGGTGTGGGTGTCGACATCCGACGGCGTGTAGCCGGGCTTCGTAGCGATGGCCCGAATGACCGTCGTCCGGTTGATCACGATGGGAGATGAGTGCACGAATCCATTGAGCTCGCTCGGTGCCGACCCGTTGGTCGTGTAGTAAATCGACGCCCCGGCCGTGGCCGTGGTGATAACCAGACTGACCGGCGCATCGAAGAAGCCGCGATTGACACTGAATTTCGTGTCCGCGACGAAGCCCAACGAGCCCCCGTTGTTGGCCGCTCCCGGCGTGGCCTGAGTAAAATAGCGATCGACCGGCGTCCCCAAAGCGATTCCGATCAGCTCGGGCCGGATCAGGAAATCATCATCCTGCGCAGTGAGGTTCAAGCCCTGGATGGCCAGAATGTTCACGCCGTCCTGCAGGAGATCCGCCCGGGCCGTCAGATCGAACGACTCCGCGACAAACCCGGCCGCGTCCGGATGCTCCGCCGTCGCCGTCGAGTTCCAAGCCGGGTTGGCCGGCGCATTGACCGAGGCGACCCGCGTGCCGTTCAGATAAGCGACGAAGCCGTCGTCGTGGTTGATTCGCAACGTCAGCTGATCCAGCGGCGGCAGTTCGTCGGCCACCACCTGAAACGGAATTCGGATCAACGCCGAGCCATTGACGTTGCGCATGGCAGCGGCCAGATCGGTTCGAATCAGGCTGTTGAAGCTGGCCGCGCCGGACACGCCCAGCACCTCGACCTCGCCCAGCGAAAGGACGTCCGCCTCGTCCGCGTTGCCTTGGCCGGCCGTCCCGGACAGATCGGGATCGGGAGTCCGGATGATGCGCACCTGGGCACCCTGGACCAGTCCGCCAGTCAATTGCACCAGATTCAAGGTGAGGGCAGCCGGGCCGTTCAGGCCGCTGCCGAGGCTGTTCTCCGGATTCAACAGGGCGGAAGTGAAATTGGTGGCGCCGGTCGCGCTGAGGATCTGGACCGTGATGTCACGGAGACGGGAACCGCAGCAGCCCTCACGGTTGCGCACGATGATCTGTTCGAGGCCATAATTGGTGCCCAGGTTCACCGTCCAACTCGCCGGCAGATTCTGGCCGGACGCGGTATGGGTGAAATCCGAAGTGACCCCATTGACCGCGAGGTCGGCGGTGAATCCACCCAGCGTGGACGATTGGGTGACGGGCTTGCCAAGCGCGACATTGGTCGCTGTCCCGCCAACGACGATATTCGAAAGCCCAAGATCAAAGCCGAAACCGGTCCTGCCCACGGCCCACGAATCGTGCACGAAATTTGTCGATGGCCAATCGGTCGGAGCGTCCGCGGCGCTGAGCGGAACACTCCAGCGCGCCTCGACTCCATTCGTCACCAGCCGAATCGTCGAGGACACCCTTTCCGCACCGTAGGAGACATCAGCGACCTGCGGCGGAAATGCCGGCGCGAATTGCTGCGCGATCTGGCCGTTCGGCTGAATGAGCGCCAGGTACTCGCCCGCGGCGTCGAGCTGAAAATTGGTATGCAGACGAATCGGGTTGTTCGTTCGATCCTTGCCCGAGGCAAACACCACCAGGTAACCGCCCGCCGGCAGGTTGACCGGCGGAAAGGTCCACTTGGTCGGTTGCCCCACTTCGTCGGTCAGATGCCAGCCCGCCAGATTGATGGCGGCCGCGGTCGGATTTTGCACCTCGATCCAATCCGAGTAGGCGCCGTCCTCGTCCGCCAGCGTGCGCGTATTGTCGGCCATGACTTCCGAAATCAGGAGGGGTCCATCCGCCCGCGACGACAAGGGGAACGCGGCAACGAAACCAACACCAAAGGCAGCGACGGCAACAAGGTTCGACTTCATGATTTTTGACAACATAACGCCCGGCAATTGCACTTCATCCCGGAATCTGATCGGAACGTTCCCAACTGACTTAACCGCTCGCACGGGATTTCTCCGGGGCTTGCTGCTGGCCAGGGGTGAGGACAAGCGACCGTATCACATGAAGATTGCGTCGTCATTCGTTTACTTCGAAGAGTGAACAGGCCGCCTCGATCCACCGCGCCGACGCACGGTGAATCGGGGGCGTTCAGAAGAGGCGGTCCCCTGAACTCTCGGACCGCGGATCCCGCCATTGCGGGATCCGCAGCGGTTGGCATCGCGACGCGTCAACGAACCTTCCAGCCGCGCCTTCCAAGCATGCCGGTGCGGGGTGGATGCGCTGGAAGCCCGCGCTCCGGAACACAAGTGACCGCCGCTTCCAATCGCACCCCGGTGAATACCCCACCGTCCGCGTGGTCCATTACTCCATTCCGATGCACCATTCCATTCTCCCGGTCGCCCTCGCCGTCGCCGTCGCCTTCGGCGTGACCCTTTTTCCATCAAACCTCTCGGCCGCGCCACAAGCCGACTGGCTGATCGACCCCTCCCCATTCAAGGCGCGCGTGACCAAGTCCGGAGATGGCCGCGAATTGGAGCTGAACAACGGGCTCTTGCGGCGGGTGATTCGGCTCGAACCAAATGCCGCCACCGTGGCGCTGGACAACCTCGCCACCGGCGAGGCGCTGCTGCGCGGAGTCAAACCTGAGGCGAGGGTCGAGATCGACGGCCACCCATTCGACATCGGCGGGCTGAAAGGCCAGCGCAACTACGCCTTTCTGCGCCCGGAATGGATTGCTGAACTGCGCTCGGACCCAGCGGCGTTTCGCTATGTCGGCTACGCCATCGGCCAACCCGTCGCGCGCATGGAATGGAAACGCGTCCGCCACCACGCCCCCGACCTCCAGTGGCCGCCCTCCGGGGTCTCCCTCCGGCTCGACTTTGCCTGGCCCGAAGCCGAAGGCCTCGAGGCTCTCCCGTCGGCCGCTGGACGCACCCTCCTGTGGAGCGACCGCTTCCAGAAACTCGAGCCGGCCTGGACCGTAACCCGCTCGAAGCGGGACGAACGCGTCAGTTTTCAAAACGAAGGCAAGGCCGGGGAAATCTTTGCGCCCGCCGGCGCTCATTGTTTTGCGGAACGCGCCCTGATCGAACCCGCCTCGCTCATTGAAGCAGTGATTCATCCAGGCACCGATCGGGACACGAGCTGGGGCCCCGGCCTCGCGCTCGTTTTCAAAGGACGCGTTGTCGAGGTCAATCTGCGCCCCGGAGATCGAGGTGTGCACGGACAGTTCGAGTTGCGGAACAACGGCGCCGAGCAACTGGCCAAGGTACAGGCCCTGACGGCAGACGACGGCGGCCTCGACCTGGCCCGCAGCTACCGGCTGCGAGTCCGTCTCGAGGCTGGCACCATGCGGTGGGAGGTGGCCGATGACGCGCTCAATCCCCCGCAGTTTCATCGCCTCTTTGAAGTTCCATCCGCCACCGCCGCACCCATCGCCTTGCGCGTCGGCAAGACCGACCGGTCAGGTGGAGCCACAGACGGCGTCTCCGGCGAAAGCCCCTGGGGACGCAGCCGTGTGACCGAGGTGCGGGTGTTCGGCGCCTATGACGCCGCGCGCGTCCGGGCCGAGGCAGGATTACGACCAAGGGACATTCGCGTCTCCGTGCACTACGAACTCTACGACGGCCTGCCCTGTTACTCGAAATGGATCACGATCTCCAACGGGACCGACCGGACCGTTCGGGTCAATCGCTTTTCGAGCGAAGTGCTGGCCGCCGTCGAACGCACGTCGGAAGTCGACGAACTGAGCGAAGGTCGAACCCCGCCCAACGTTCACGTGGAAACCGACATGTCCTTCGGCGGAATGATCGCGTCAGGTGCCAACCGCCGGTCGTTCCGCTGGCTGCCGGATCCGGACTTTCACACGCAGGTGAACTACGAGAAGAAAACGCCATGCCTGCTGGAGGTGGGGCCCGATCTCGGTCCAGCGCAGGAGGTGTCAGCCGGGAGCACCTTTGAGTCTTTTCGCGCGTGGGTCCTCCCGCATGACAGCACAGACCGCGAACGCAGCGGCCTGGCCATCCGCCGGATGTACCGGGTCATCGCCCCGTGGACGACGGAGAATCCCCTGATGATGCATGTCGTCTCGTCGCGCGGCGACGTCGTCACCAACGCGATCGACCAATGCGCGGCCGTTGGCTTTGAAATGCTGATCCTCAGTTTCGGCAGCGGATTCAACATGGAAAACGAACGACCCGAAACGTTGGATCGGGCGAGAAAATGGGCGGCCTACGCGAAGAGCAAGGGCATTGAGATCGGGAGCTACTCCTTGCTGGCCTCGCGCCAGGTGGGCGGCGGCAACGACGTGGTCATGCCGCCCGGCGAAAAGCCGGCTTTCGGAAACTCCCCGTGCCTGCAAAGCCGCTGGGGAACGAATTATTTTCGGCGGCTCTACGAATTTCACCGCGACAGCGGCTTCAGCCTGCTGGAACACGACGGCTCCTATCCGGGCGATGTCTGCGCCAGCGAACAGCACCCGGGCCACCGTGGCCTGGGCGATTCCCGTTGGAACCAGTGGCGCGAGATTGCCGAGTTCTATCGGTGGTGTCGGGGTCAAGGCATCTACCTCAACGTGCCGGATCACTACTTCCTGAGCGGTTCGTCGAAGACCGGCATGGGCTATCGCGAGGTCAACTGGTCACTGCCCCGTGAGCAGCAAGTCATCCACACGCGGCAGAACATCTACGACGGCACCTGGCAAAAGCGCCCGGGCATGGGCTGGATGTTCGTTCCATTAACGGAGTATCAGGGCGGCGGCGCCGCCGCGACAATCGAACCGCTCGATCAACATCTGGATCACTACGAACGCATGATCGAAAGCAACCTCGCGCTCGGCGTGCAAGCGTGCTATCGCGGGCCGCGCCTCTTCGACACCGAACGGACCAAAGCGATGGTGAAGGCGAAAGTCGACTGGTACAAGGCGCACCGCGACATCCTCGAAAGCGACCTGATCCACGGCCGCCGGGCCGATGCCCGAGACGTGGACTGGATGCTGCACGTGAACCCAGCCCTAAAAGAGAAAGGTCTACTGGCCGTGTTCAATCCCTTGAAGGAGCCCGTGACTCGAACGCTACGTGTGAATCTTTACTACACAGGGCTGACGAATGCCGCGCGCGTGCAGGAAGGCAACGGAGCGGAACGCACCTTCGAACTGGCCCGGGACTATTCCATCGCCCTGCCGGTCACCGTGCCCGCCCAGGGCCTGAACTGGTTTGTCATCAAATAGGATCAAGTGTCACGTGATCGTGGCCCGTAACCCCCGCACCCTGCGGGCCGGTGGCGATGCATCCTGCGTCGAGACTGGGTGGGCGAAAGCGATTTCGTGGAGGGCGTCAGGAATACTGCCAGAACCGGCGCGCAGGATGCGTGCGTTGCCGCTGACCGCCTGTTCCAACCGCACCCGCGCAAGCAAGCTCTTCCGGCCACGGTTCAGCCGACTGGCCGCGGCCGGCCTTGATCGTTGGCCGACGCGAGGCAGGCTTCCATGACCTGCTGGGTTTGCAGGGCGATGGCAGGCCATCCCTCGTTGAGGGAACCGGAACGAACCTGCGCGGCAAAGTGACGGAATAGATTGGTCTCCTGCGAGGTTCGGTGGTTGTTGCTATACTCGTCGACGGCGATCCGGCGCTCGCGAGGCTCCATGTTGAAGGTGCAACCTTCCACGCGGAAGAATGACTGGTTCGCCACAAACGCCACCTCTGATCCGCAGTACGGCAGAACGAAATCGTCGATCCGCAAGCAACCACGGGTCCCGCTCACGTGAACCCACTGCTGCATCTCCGTCTCGAACGAGCAATAAAACCCGGCGGAGACGCCGTCCTTGAACAGCAGTTCACCAGAAAACTCGGTGGGCACGGGCTGCGGGCTGTCGCCACGGTTGATCTGGGACAGGATCCGGCCCGTCACGGTGTGCGGCAGTTGTCCGCGCATGGCCCAGAGGGCAAAGCGCAGGCAATACCAGCCCAGATCCCCGAGGCAGCCTTGCGGCTCCAGCGCGCTGTGGGAGCGGATGTTGCCGGCAAAGAACTCGGGCGGCGCGCAGAAGCTGAAATTGGACTCAATGCGTTTGATCCGTCCGAGGCGCTCTGGGTCGTCCAGCACGAGGCGCAACGCGTCGAGCCGCCGGCTGTGCATGAACATCACTCCATCCATGAACTGCACCCGATGCTGCTGACAGGCGCTGATCATCTCACGCAGATCGGCCACGGTGATGGCACAGGGTTTTTCGCAGACGACATGTTTCCCGGCAGCAGCGGCGCGCAGCACCCATTCCTTGCGCAACCCCGTAGGCAGCGGGATGTAGACTGCGTCGATGTCCTGCCGCGCGAGCAGCGCTTCATAGCCGGCAACGGCCTCCGGCGCCTGGGAGAACGGGCATTGCCCCTGGCAATCCGCGATGAACTGGCGTGCTCGGGCCACATCACGGCTGGCCACGGCCGCGACGACGCCCTCCCCGCTGTTGAGGATGGCCTGCCAGTTTTTACGGGCGATGTCGGCGGCGCCGAGAATGCCCCAGCGAATCGGTGGTTTGATCATGGGCGGATGCTTAACCGGGCCGAACGCTGGATGCAAGCGGGGTGTGCCGCGGGCCCCGTCTCGGCGCAGCCCTATTGCCCATCAAGGCAAATCGAAGGCCCCTCGATTCGGTCCAGAAAACCAAAAAAGGGACCAATGCCAGTTCGCTGATCATCAGCTTGATGGCACCCTGAATTTTTCCAGGGCTGCATCAAGCTCGATCGGGAACAGCAGCCAGGCACGGTCAAAAGCCTAACTTTTACCCACCCATCTTTTACCAAAAACGGCATCTTCCGACGGTTGGTAGCGATCGAACCAGCGCGCACATGAGGGACCAGAACCTGGGGTTCCGGCGTCCGCAGCCCAAAACCTAGGTAAAAGATGGCCGGTAAAAGATAGACCAATCCCGATTCGGCCCGGACGGAACTGCCATCATGATCAATGCCAGCAACCTGTTTATGAGCTTGATGCCGCCCTGGAATTTTTCCCTCAGCGCCAAAAGCGCATTGCCTTGGCCGACCCCTCTTGCTAATAAACTGGGCTTATCTGTTCAACCCGGGCGCACCAGAAGCTCCCGATTAGTCTCACGCTAGTTAACGCAGGCCAGTCGATGTTATGAAGCCGTCGTCAATCGTCCGTTGTATCGCGATTCTCGTTCTTCTCAGCTCACCTCTTCTCGACAGTCACGGAGCGGACGTCGTCTGGACTAACCTCGCTGGCGGCGATTGGACCCGGGCCGCAAACTGGAGCCCAAACCAGGTGCCCGGCGTCGGCGATCAGGCGGTGATCACCAACGCGGGCACCTATACGGTGATTGTCTCCGCTCCAGCCAATCCCGCCGGGCTGCTGCTGGGCGGCGCCGCCGGGACGCAGATTCTGAGCAACCTCAGCTTTACGCTCACTCTCGCCGGTCCGAGCAGCGTTAAACCCAATGGCATCCTCGCGCTGGCCGGCGGCAGTGTCTTGGCCGGAGACGGAGATTTGACGGTGGAGGGGCGCCTCGACTGGACGGGCGGCATCATGCAAGGCACCGGCAAGACGATCATCGTTCCCGGGGCCACGCTGACCGTGTCCGGCAACTCCTACAACCGATTCCTCTACCGCGCGCTCGACTTGCGCGGCACCGGCACCTTTTCCGGCAACACCGGTTTGTACGGAGGTTTCGCCGCGCCCTTCACCATCTTCAGCGGAGCCACCTTCGATCTCATGGGCGACCCGCAGATGCCCCACAACGCCGGCAATTTCGCCGTGATCCATAACTTCGGCACCTTTCGAAAAACCAGTGGCGCAGCCGCCAGCTCCGTCGGCTTTGTCCTGAACAATCACGGGCTGGTGCAGGCGCAGATTGGTTCGCTGAGCTTCGCCGCAGGCGGCGTTTCCGACGGCCAGTTCGACGCTGCCAACAATGCGGTAATCGGGTTCAGCGGCGGCACGCATACCATGACCAACGGGGTGCGCTTCACCGCTACTGGCTCAGGCTTTCATCGCGTCGACGCCGGCACGTTTGACGTGGCTGAGGCGCTCACCATGAATCCGATCCTAGAACTCACGGCCAACGGTATCATCGCTGGCAACGGCCAACTGACGTGCGCCAGCGTTTTCAAATGGACCGGCGGCATCATGCAAGGCACCGGCAAGACGATCATCCTTCCCGGGGCCACGCTGACCGTGTCCGGCAACTCCTACAACCGATTCCTCTACCGCGCGCTCGACTTGCGCGGCACCGGCACCTTCTCCGGCAACACCGGTCTGTATGGGGGATTCGCCGCGCCGTTCACGATCTTCGACGGCGCCACCTTCGAGCTCGTTGGCGACCAACAAATGCCCCACAACGCCGGCAACTTCGCCATTCTTCAGAACTTCGGCACCTTCCGGAAAACCAGTGGCACGACCGCCAGCTCCATCGGTTTTATCCTGAACAATCACGGACTGGTGCAGGCGCAGAGCGGCGCGCTGAGCTTCGCCGCGGGTGGCGTATCGGACGGCCAGTTCGACGCCGCGCACGATGCCGTGGTCGGGTTTAGCGGGGGCACGCATACCGTGACCAACGGGGTGCGCTTTACCGCCGCTGGCTCAGGCTTTCATCGGGTTGATGCCGGCACGTTTGACGTGGCCGACGCACTGACCATGAATCCGCCCCTCGAGCTCACCGCCAACGGTGTCATCACCGGCAACGGCCACCTGTCGTGCGCCAGCGTTTTCAAATGGACGGGCGGCATCATGCAAGGCGCCGGCAAGACGATCATTCTCCCCGGCGCCACACTGACCTTGTCCGGCAACTCCTACAACCGGTTCCTCTACCGCGCGCTCGACTTGCGCGGCATCGGCACGTTCTCCGGCAACACCGGTCTGTACGGAGGATTCGCCGCGCCCTTCACCATCTTCAGCGGTTCGACATTCGAGCTCGTCGGCGACCAGCAGATGCCCCACAACGCCGGCAATTTCGCCATTCTTCAGAACTTCGGCACTTTCCGAAAAACCAGTGGCGCAGCCGCCAGCTCCGTCGGCTTCGTCCTGAACAACCACGGACTGGTACAGGCGCAGAGCGGTTCGCTGAGTTTCGCCGCGGGGGGCATTTCCGACGGACAATTCGACGCTGCCCATAACGCCGTGGTCAGCTTCAACGGCGGCACACACACGATGACCAATGGCGCTCTCTTCACCGCTTCTGGTTCGGGCTTTCATCGCGTTGACGCCGGCACGTTTGAGGTGGCTGAGGCGCTCACCATGAATCCAATCCTCGAACTCACGGCCAACGGGGTCATCACCGGCAATGGCCACCTGGCGTGTGCCAGCGTGTTCAAATGGACCGGCGGTACCATGCAAGGCGCCGGCAAGACGATCATACTTCCCGGGGCCACGCTGACCGTGTCCGGCAACTCCTACAACCGATTCCTCTACCGCGCGCTCGACTTGCGCGGCACCGGCACGTTCTCCGGCAACACCGGTCTGTACGGAGGATTTGCGGCGCCCTTCACGATCTTTGGTGGCGCCACTTTCGAGCTCGTTGGAGACCAGCAAATGCCCCACAACGCTGGCAACTTCGCCATTCTTCAAAACTTCGGCACTCTTCGAAAAACCAGCGGCGCGGCCGGCAGCTCCGTCGGCTTTGTCCTGAATAATCACGGGCTGGTACAGGCGCAGAGCGGTTCGCTGAGCTTTGCGGCGGGGGGCGTTTCCGACGGCCGGTTCGACGCTGCCCATAACGCCGTGGTCAGCTTCAGCGGCGGCACACACACGATGACCAATGGCGTGCTCTTCACCGCGACGGGTTCGGGTTTTCACCGCGTTGAGGCCGGCACGCTCGACGTGGCGGCTGCGCTGACCATGAATCCGACCCTCGAGCTTACGGCCAACGGTGTCATCGCAGGCGACAGCCACCTGATGTGCGCCAGCGTGTTCAAATGGACCGGCGGCACCATGCAAGGCGCCGGGAAAACGATCATTCTTCCCGGGGCCACGCTGACGGTGTCCGGCAACTCCTACAACCGATTCCTCTACCGCGCGCTCGACTTGCGCGGCACCGGCACGTTCTCAGGCAACACGGGTCTGTATGGAGGATTTGCGGCGCCCTTCACGATCTTCAGTGGCGCGACGTTCGAGCTCGTCGGCGACCAGCAGATGCCCCACAACGCCGGCAACTTCGCCATTCTTCAGAACTTCGGTACTTTCCGAAAAACGGGCGGACCCGGGAACAGCGCGATCGGGTTCAGCGTGACAAACCATGCCACGATCGAATCGCAGAGCGGCACGTTGGCCTTTTCGGTTTCATATGTGCAGAACGCGGGCGCCACCGTCCTAAACGGAGGCGGTTACGGAGGACCGTTGTTGGACATTCGCGCCGGGCAATTGCGCGGCGCCGGCAACATCTCTGGCGACGTGCGGAATTGGGCCGACGTTCATCCGGGCGCACCCTTCGGATTTCTCTCAATTTCAAACTCCGTCACCCAGATTTACAGCAACACGGCGAACGGACGGCTCAACCTGCAATTGGGCGGCCTTGAGCCCGGCATCAGCCATGACCAAATCCGGATCAAGGGCCAAGCCAACCTCGCCGGGACGCTCAACGTGGAGTTCTTGAACAACTTCATTCCCGCCGTCGGAAACTCCTTCACGGTCATGACCTACACCGCGCGTTCCGGCCAATTCGCCGGGATCGTTGCCCCGCCCGGCATTACGCTTCAGCCCGCGTATTTCCCCACGCACCTGGTGCTGAACGCCGTCACCGTCACGCCCGTCGCCCCTTTTATCATCACGCACCCCACCAGTGTCGTGATCAAGGAGGGTCTGACAGCCACCTTTCGAGTGGAGGCAGGCGGCACGCCGGCCTTGAACTATCTTTGGCAAAAGAACGGCGTCGATCTGCCCAATGCCACCAGCGAGACGTTGATCATTCCGAACGTCAATCTGACCAATGCCGGCGCTTACCGCGTTTTGGTCAGCAATCTGGCCGGACTCACCAATAGTTTCAGCGCAAACTTGATCGTCGAACCCGGATTCAAAACGGTCGAGATCGACTCGGGCGCCACCAACGTCCTGACAGGAGCGTCCTTCGTCAACGGCTTGACTGGAACCATCGTGGGCCGCGATGGCTCCATGCGCGTGACCCGCGACGGCGGAGCGACCTGGACCACGGTCGACACCGGCATGACCAACCTCACCGACGTTCAGTTCGTTGGCGGCGCCATTTTCATCACCGGCGGTGGCGCTCACACGATCTGCGTTTCATACGACGGTGGTTTGACCTGGAGCGCCGCCTATTCAGGCCCCGAACGGATCCAGCGTCTTCGGTTCCGTTCGGCCAGCGAAGGCATCGCCGTGGGTGACGACGGAGCGATCCTGCGTTGGGACGGGCGGCAATGGACGCAGGAACCGGCGGAGATCGAGGTCCGGCTGCTCAGCGTTGACTATTGTGGCGACGTTCCCGTGGCGGTGGGCGAAGGCGGACGGATCTATCAGTTCGCAGGAACGAACTGGGTTTTGCGACACACGGATCTCAACCTCGTAGCGTTCAACGACGTAAAATTCTGCGCCGGCGGTTCGACCGGCGTGGCCGTCGGCACGGGAGGGGTCACTTACCGCACCACCGATTGCGGGTTGACCTGGTCACTCTACGAGAACCCGGCCGCCGGGGTTACCCTGCGATCGATCGCGTTTGGCGACTGCCACACCTGGTTCGCCAGTGGTGACAACGGTACGCTGCTGCAATCAACCGACGGCGGGCAAACCTGGAACCCCCTCTACTCCGGCACCACGCAGCACATCCGCAAAATCGTCTTTATCGATGGGTATGGCTACTATGTCGACGATGGCGGACACCTCCATCGGTTCATCTACGCGCCGATCCCGCCCAACCTCCCACCGGTCGTGGCGCTGACTCAACCGCAAGGCAGCCTGACCAATTGGGCGTGTGTCCGCCTGCCGCTGGCGGCGCGGGCGATCGACTCGAACGGGTTTGTCAGCCGCGTGGAATTTCTCGCGGGCACCACGTCGATCGACGTGGACTCGCAGCCGCCGACCTGGAGCGCGTCCTGGACCAACGAGCTGGTTGGAGAATTCCTCGTGACCGCGGTGGCGACCGACAACCAGGGCGCGGTCGGAGTCAGTGCACCGATCAAAGTTTCCTTCATCCTCCCGCCCTTGCATCAGCTGATACCCGTGGGCTTCACCGGGCGGGGGACGAACGCGGGCTTTAAAGTCTGCATGACGGGTGAGCCTGGACGGCAATACGAAATCTTTGGAACCACCAACCTGACGGCATTGCCCGACAGCTGGGTGCGCCTCGGATTGATGGCACCGAACGGTGAACTTTTCGGCCACCTTGATCGCGAGGCAATCCGTTGGCCCTATCGCTTCTATCAGGCGCGGCAGCTTCCATAGCGCCGCGGGCACGCCTAGAGGCGCCGCTTGGGCGCGGCCGCCGATGGGGGCGTCTTCCCGTCGGGCGACGTGGAACGGATGAGCGCGACCTGGAGATGGTTGTGGGCCATGCGCCCGACCAGCGACCCGGTGAACACCTCCTGCTGCAGGTCAGGCAACGTGACAAAGAAGCGGCTGCCAAAATTGTCGTCCTGATACTTGTGCCAGGCCGCGTGGTCCTCCGGCGTGTAGAGGCGCGAGTTCAGGTAAGACATCGCCACCAGCACAATACAGGCGTAGCGAATCGTGCCCGCCAGCATCCCGAGATAATACTCCGCGGAGCCAAACAGATCGCTGCCGACGATCTTCGGCCCGACCCGCTCCCGTAAGACGGCGAACACGCCGTAGATCACGAGTGCGATTAGGGTGTAGGAAAAGAGGAAGGCGGAGTAGAGGCTGAAGTTGGGCGCGACCGCCTGAAGCCAGCGTCCGGCTGGCTCGTACAACAGGCCGGCGGCCACCACGATGATCACCCATTGGCAGATATCGAGGAACTCGGAAGACATGCCGCGGGCGCGCCCGCGCCAAAGCCCCACCGCGAGAACCAAGACGACCACAAAATCCACCCAGCTCAATGAAAGATTGAAGGTCGAGACTGCCTGTGCTGCCGGTTTCATAGCTTGCCGTGTCCAATAACGAGACGCGCCCTGTCCAGTTGGTGACCGACTTCCGTCCAATCGGAAGCCGGCCCGGCGCTCGACCCTTCTTTAGCCAGAGTTGTACCGTCGGGCGCGCACCGGCCTCCCACCGCACGGAAAACAGCGAAAACGCCGGTGGTTACAACTTCGAAAGAGATTGGTAAATGCCGCGAGGGCCAGGAGGGGCTTCGCTCCCGGACTCATGAACGAGAACAATGAACCGGGAATGTTTCGGCGCGGACCGGACCTCTGGGAAATCGCAGAGACCACGCTCGAGCTGGCCTTCGAACTCCTCTCGGCAATCGCCGACCTGTGGTCTTAGCCGGAACGATTCAGCAAAGAATCCATTCGGGCCCCCGGTGGAATGCGCGGTCCCGGACGAGGCCTGAAGCGGGCCAATCGAACCTGGGTAAACTTGGCGCCGAGAAAAAGGACCTGCGCCGAGTAGTAGACCCACATCAGCACGACGACCAACGAGCCGGCGGCGCCGTAGGCGGAGGCGACGCTGCTGCGACCCAGGTACAGGCCGAAGAGGTATTTCCCGAGGTTGAACAAGAGGGAAGTAACGGTGGCGCCCGCCCAAACCGCCCGCCAAGGAATCCTCACGTCAGGCAACACTTTGAAGATCATGGCGAAAAGCAGAGCAATGATGAGGAACGACACGCCAAAATTCAGCACCTGCCAAATCGTCGCCTGGGCCGGTAACAAGCCCGCCGCATACTTTCCGACAGCCGAGAGTCCGGCGCTGACGACCAGCGACACGAGCAAGAGAAAGCCAATTCCAACAATCAGCCCGAGGGACAGGAATCGGTCTCTGAGAAACAGCCAAATCCCGGCGCCGCGACGACGCTGCACATGCCAAATCAGGTTGAGTGAATCCTGCAACTGGACGAATACACCGGTAGCGCCCACAAAAAGCGTGCCGGCGGCGACGACGGTGGAGATCAATCCGGCCTGCGGCTTGTTGGCCGCATTAACAATCGCCTGAACCGCGTCGGCTCCTTCCGTTCCCATCAGCCCGGCCACCTGGCCAAACAACTCGTGCCGAGCCGCCTCTGGACCGAATACGAAACCAGCGATGGCCAGGACGATGACAAAGAGCGGCGCAATGGCGAACAGCGTGTAAAACGCCAGCGCCGCCCCCAAGCGCGAAATATCCTCGTTGTTCCATTCGACGAGGGTTTGTTTCCACAGCCCGAAACCCGATCTGAGGGAAGTGGGAATGGTCATTGAGATGAAGATGATCCGCTCCGGCGGGTTGATTGGTCTCTGGCGCCGCCTGCCACCGACCACCGTTGCAAGATCAGTGCCGTGCAGGCGGAAGGAGGCAACTCCCCCAAAAGCCCTTTGTTTACGCCCAATCTGGGGCCAAGCCCGCCGTCGCGGCGCATCCTCAAACCCTCCGCATATCGCAAATCGCAAGAGTCGCAGTGTCCCTAGGCCGCACAGTGCAAGCTGCACGCGGGGGGAGGTAAACCGCCGGAACGGAAAACCGCCGGAATCGCGGCAAACGTGCGCAACGACGCCGGCGGCATGCCATCGGCTTTGGGACGCCCAAACGAATGAAAACATTCCACTGCGACCACTGCGGAGCGCTCGTATTCTTTGAAAACGTAAAGTGTCTCCAATGTGGCCATGCGCTCGGATTCCTGCCCGACGTCATGGATTTGTGCGCCCTCAAACCCTGCGAAGGGGACCGCTGGGAAAGCAGCGCCCCGGCCACGCGTGGCCATCAATATCGTCCCTGCGTCAACGGCCGGGAGTTCGGCGTATGCAATTGGTTTCTATCGGCCGAGGATGCCGAGACCTACTGTGTGGCGTGCCGGCTCAATGCCGTCATCCCTGACGTCAGTGTGCCGGGCAACCTCAACCGCTGGCACAAAATTGAAATCGCCAAGCGCCGGCTGATTTATTCCTTGCGCCGCCTGTCCATCTCCACCGACGACTCACCGGGTGGTCGTCTCCAATTCCGATTTCTCGCGGACACGCCATCCATGGCCCCGGTCATGACGGGGCACGACGGTGGAACCATCACGTTGAATATTGCGGAGGCAGACGACGCCGAGCGGGAACGGCGCCGAGTTCAACTCCATGAACCTCAACGGACGCTGGTGGGTCATTTCCGCCACGAATCGGGCCACTACGCCTGGGATGCACTCATCGAGAAAGGCCCATGGCTGGACCGGTTTCGATCTGTGTTCGGCGATGAACGGACCGCTTATGCGGAAGCGCTCGCCGCCTACTATCAGGCTGGCCCCCCAGCGGACTGGTCGACACGCTGCGTGAGTGCCTACGCCAGCGCCCATCCCTGGGAAGATTGGGCCGAAACCTGGGCTCACTACCTGACGATCGTTGACACCCTGGAAACCGCAGGAGACTTCGGCCTCTCGCTAAAGCCACACCATCCCGCATCCCAATACATTTCGGCCGAGGCTGAAAAGGCCCTCCGGCCGGGTGTTTCCTTCGACACGATGCTCAATCAATGGCTACCGGTCACCTACGCGGTCAACTCCTTGAACCGGGGTGTGGGACTGCCCGATCTTTATCCGTTTTATCTGAGCAGCCAGGCGAGAGAGAAACTCCATTTCGTGCACGACGTGGTGACCGCGCCACCCGTCACCACCAACGTCACCCCCCGCCCCCAACCAGACGGGATCGGTGCGACCATTACCGTCCCGGCCGGGTCGACAGCCCGGCGGAAGCCTCGCAAATCGCCGCTCAGCCGGTACGATTCAGTGGGGCGGCGGCCGGTTGCGCTGCAGATTCTTGCGCAGGCCGAGGCGTGAGGATTACGTCCCGCATTGCGCGCATGGCGGATAAGCGACGAACAACGAAGGCCCTCGCAAGAAGATCAAGCAAACGGCTGCTGGCCAACTGAATCGTTCCGGCCCAGCCCGCGAACCGCCGGCGCAGAAACGCCTAACAAATCCACTTTCGCCTTGCAACCGCTCCACGTGGAAACTCGGAGCCTGCAAATTACGTGAGCCCGTGCACTTTGCATGCTCGCCCACCATCGACCTGGCGAAGCTTCACTTTCTCAACTCGTTCGCATCCAGTGCGTAACGGCCTGCCGAGGGCGGATTCCCGCCGCCTTCCATCCCCGGCACCGCGTCTGCTGAATGGGGTGCATGTGGAATAAACTCAAAGTGGCCTACCGACAATTCGCCTCGGACGAACCGGGAAAACGCTTTTTGCGGATGCATGAACGTTGGGCGAAAAAGGCCCACCCCGCTTTGAAGGTGCTCATCGTCATGTTCGGCGCGGTGCTGATTGTCGCGGGATTTCTGCTGGGTTTCATTCCAGGCGTTCCCGGAATCATTCTGGCATTGTTCGGCCTGGCGCTCATCGCCATCTGCTTTCGAAAAGTGGCGGATTGGATGGATTGGGTGGAGGTCAAGTATCGTCATTTAAAGCTGCGGTGGAATCGACGGCGGACCGACCCGGCGCGAGGTCATCCGCGGCAGACCGTCTCGGAGGATCCTTTTCGCCCTCCCACGGGCCGTGCGCTTCCCGAAAGCAGGCCGCATGGCTGAGTCAAAATAAGTTGGCCCGCCCCGAGGCAAAGCGGGGCGGGCCGGAAGTTGTAGCTTGGCACTTAGGTAGCAGGCTTCGCTACAGATAGGGTATCGACCCTGCGGCAGCGAAACTTTAACCCGTCGAAGCGTTATCGAATCCGCGCTTGCAGCCAGGCCAGTAGTTCGCTGATCGGAATGCGCTCCTGACGACCGTCGTCACGATGACGAACCGTAACCGAGTTCAGCAACTCGGGCTTTTCCCCGAGCGTCTCGAAGTCGATGGTCACGCAGAAGGGTGTGCCGGCTTCATCCTGGCGGGCATAGCGACGGCCGATCGCGCCGGCCTCATCGTAAAACGCCAACATCTGACCGCGCAGCAGACCGTAAACCTCACGCGCTTTGGCGACGAGCTCCGGCTTGTTTTTGAGCAGCGGGAAAACACCCACCTTGATCGGCGCAACCCGTGGATGGAATTTCATGACCACCCGGGTTTCGACCTTGCCCTTTTCGTCAGTCGAAGTGACTTCGGAATAGGCATTGGCGATCAGCGCGAGGATCAGGCGATCCACGCCGGCGGAAGGCTCGATCACGTGGGGGATGTATTGCCCCTTGGCGAGTCCGTCGGCGTCTTCCTTCGCTTCCGCCTCGGCCTTGGCCGGCTCGAGCCCGGCACGCGTCAGATACTTCAACCGCGCCTCATAGTAACGACGGCTGAGTTCGGCCTTCCGCGCGTCATCCAGTTTGCCCCAAGCGGTGCGCAAATCCTCATCGAACACGCCCATCGACTTGCCGGAAAAACGTTCGTGCTGGCTCAGGTCGAAGTCGCTGCGGGCGGCGATACCTTCAAGCTCCTGCGTGCCAAACGGAAACTTGAACAGAAGATCGACGGTCGCCCGGGCGTAGTGCGCCAGCTCCTCGGGCTTCTGCCAGTATTCCTCCAGCGTCGTGCGCGGCAGGCCGATGTCGCCATAAAATCGGATGCGTTCCTCGACCCAGTATTGATGCCAGAGCTGCCAGCCCCAATTGGCTTGCGGCTCACCCGGATGCCCGGGCGACGACGGCCGGGCCACGCTGCCGCAGATGGCTTCAACGGCCTCGTCCGGCTTGATGAAGAACTCGAGCTCCATCTGTTCGAACTCGCGCGAACGGAAGGTGAAGTTGCGCGGAGTCACCTCGTTGCGAAACGCCTTGCCAATCTGCGAAATACCAAACGGCACCTTCTGGCGCGAGGTTTCCAAAACGTTCTTGAACTGGGCAAAGATGGCCTGGGCCGTTTCCGGCCGCAGATACGCCACATTATCCTCGTCGGCCACGGGGCCCACGTAGGTTTTAAACATAAGATTGAATGGGCGCGGCTCCGTCAGCAGCGCGCCGTTGTCCGGGTTGAACCGCTGGGAGTTCTCCACCTTTTCCGTTCGTTCGCCCAACAGCTCGACGCGACTGAGACCACGGCGCTGGTAAAACTGCGTCGCCAGGTTCCAGGCGCTTTGGGGCGGTTTCCCGGGCGGCAGGAGCACGGCGAAGGCATCGGCGGACTGCTTTCCAGAATCGGGATCTCGAGCGCCGCTGAAGTGATGCGCCGTGCCGCTTTGAGGTTCGATCTGGTCCGAGCGAAACCGTTTCCCGCTCAGGAGGCAGTCGGACATCGGATCGCTGAACGTGTCCACGTGGCCGCTGGCCCGCCAGATTTGCGGGGCCATGATGATGGTGGCCTCCAGACCGACCACGTCCTCCCGCTGCCGGGTCATGCTGTGCCACCAGAGCTCCTTCACGTTCCGCTTTAGCTCGGCGCCCAGCGGACCGTAATCCCAGAATCCGTTGATGCCGCCGTAGATCTCGGACGACTGATAAACAAAGCCACGGCGTTTGCAGAGGGAGACAATTTTCTCCATCAGTAGGTTTTCTTTGGGATCGGCCATAAAACAGGTCCGGGAGTGTTCGAAAACACCGGCCTGAAGTCAAGGCAGGCCAAGGTCCCCAGATCCCAGCCCGTGCATCTCAAAGTTGTTGGTAAGAGTTCATACTTGGCCGGACCGAGGGCTTTCAGCTTTCAGCCCGCAGCGGCTTGGGCCGACGACGCTCGAAAGTTCGAACGCGCAACGCCGATTCCACCCGCTGCGGGCCATAGGCCCGCGCTCCGATCCAACAACTTCAAGATGCACCGGATCCCAGCGTGAGGATCTTGGGCCGCCGATTCACGCCGATAAACGCAGATAACGGGACACTCCTCGTTGGCAAGGACCAGGCCATCATCGACCGCTGATCGCCAATTCGATCTCTTGTTCGATCCAGAGAGATCTGCGTCCATCCGCGTCCACCGGCGGTTTTTCGTTCCGGTCTCCGGTTTTTCGAGCGTTTTTGAAAACTCAGACGACCCGACTGCGATCAAGGTTCCGCTCGCTGATCTGGGTGTTCAGGGTCCAGAAGTCGTAGAGGATGCCCAAGCCCAGCAGGCCAAGCGTGCAGAGATAGAGGAGGCCCGTGGCCCATTTTCCGAGGTAGAACCGGTGCGCGCCAAAGGCGCCCAGGAAAGTCAGGAGCAGCCAGCCCGCGCTGTAGTCGACCGGCCCGGCCACAAACCGGCGATCAGCCTGCCGATCCATCGACGGAATCAGAAACAAGTCGACCAACCACCCGATGCCCAACAAGCCAAAGGTAAAAAGCCAAATCGTGCCGGAGATCGGTTTGCCATAGTAAAAGCGGTGCGCGCCCGTAAATCCGAATAGCCACAAAAGGTATCCAATGGTTTTGCTGTGCGTGCTGGCTCCGCCGTCAGTGCTGCCGGTCACATTCACATTCAGGTTGGTCGATTCGTTGGCCGCCATGGTTGATGCGTTCATAACGTGCGCACCATGGGCCAATCCTTCACCGACTTCGATTACAAGGTTGGGAGAAATTTAGCGGGCACCTTCGCCCGAATTAATTGCATCGCCCATGGAGATTTCGTCGCGTCGACACCGCCGTTCAGGCTAGCCTGCGCCCCGTGGACTGGCTCAACGGACTCGATGGCCTCGCGCGGATCTGGCATTGGGTGGTATTAGCCCTGACGTGCGGGCTGGCGCTCATTGCGGCAGGGCACGCCGTGTTGTACCGGCGCGACTCGCGCGCGGCCGTCCTGTGGGTCGGGGTCATCCTGCTCGTCCCCCTGGTTGGCGCCACCCTTTACTTCATTCTCGGCATCAACCGAATTCGGCGTCGAGCCATGCTGCTCCGTCGCGGTCTCGCCCACGTCGGACTGACTCAACTGCCCGGCGAGCTGCACGCAGGACCTCCGACCGACTGGCTCCCCCGGGACGCGCAGCATCTGGCCGCGTTGCCGCGAACCGTGGATCAGGTGGCCGAGCGTCCCCTGCTGGCTGGCAATCGCATTGTTCCGCTCAACCACGGTGATGAGGCGTTTCCCGCGATGCTTGAAGCCATTGCCCAGGCAAAGCAGTCGATCACGCTGGCGACTTACATCTTCGACCGCGACGACGCCGGGATTGCGTTTGCCACGGCGCTGGGCGACGCCGTGCGGCGGGGGGTGGAGGTTCGGGTGTTGATCGATGCCACGGGCACCCGTTACTCATGGCCATCCATTCTGGGTGTCCTTCGACGCCAAGGCATTCGGCACGCCCGTTTCCTGCCGGCCTTCCCGCTCTGGCGGCTGATCTCCATCAACCTGCGGTGTCACCGAAAGATTCTCGTGGTGGATGGACAGGTTGGCTTCACCGGCGGGATGAACATCCGCGCGGGCAATTGGCTGAAGCGTCATCCCTCGCATCCCATCCAGGACTTGCACTTTCGGGTCGACGGACCGGTCGTGGCCCATCTGCAGGAAGTCTTCGCGGAGGACTGGCTATTTACCACGGGGGAGGCGCTGCAAGGAGAGCGGTGGTTTCCCGACCTGAGCCGCGCCGGCCCCATCCGGGCGAGAGGCATTGCTGACGGGCCGGATGAAGATCCTGACCCCCTGCGCTGGACGATTCAGGCGGCGCTCGCGGCGGCCCAGCGATCCGTCCGGATTGTCACTCCCTACTTCCTGCCGGACCAGACCTTGATTGCCGCCCTCAATCTGGCGGCGTTGCGCGGCGTGCGAATTGACATCGTCCTGCCGGAGCGCAACAACCTGCCGGTGGTGGGCTGGGCATCGCAGGCCATGTGGTGGCAGGTGCTGAATCACAGCTGTCATCTCTGGCTCTCACAACCCCCGTTCGATCACACGAAACTCATGATCGTCGACGATCACTGGTCGTTGGTTGGTTCAGCCAACTGGGACCCGCGCAGCCTTCGCCTGAACTTCGAGCTGAACCTCGAATGCTACGACGCCGAACTGGCCCGGCAATTGGGGGAGGTGTTCACCGATCGCCGGCGCAACGCCCGGGAAGTTACCTTGAAGGAAGTGGACGCACGCGCCTTGGGCATTCGCCTGCGCGATGGCATCGCGCGGTTATTCACGCCGTTCTTATGATGCCCGTCCTGCCGCTCGGAAATTTTCCGAGCCGGTCTCGGAGCGCACCCGAGCTGGGCGCACCCGCCGCATGGCAGCGTGCTCGCACCAGCGTTCCGGCTAAAACTGCCGCAGGAATCCGTAGAGAAATGCCAGCACGAGCAATACCCCCGCAACCCACCAGACCCAGCCCAAGCCCGCTGGCTTGATCTGCGGCCCTCCTTTTCGCGCCCGTTTTCCGTCGTCCCCCTCGCCAAACTCCTCGCGCACGAACTCGTCGTGATCAAATTCGTCGTCGGGCAAGCCCAAGCGCTGTGCCTGGGCGCGATCCGACCAACCGGTCTCCTCATCCGCGCCGCATTCAGGACAAGCCCGCGCCCGCTCCGGGACGAGCGTGCCGCAGTTGGGACACACATCGGGTTTCATTGGGGAGCCGTGACCAGCGACTCGTGTGGAGAACGGGGCGAGCTCAAGGCCGGGGTAACCAGGTCAAAGATTCCGCGGGCCCGCTCCGCGCGCGCCGCGGAACTTCCGCCTGGGGGCGGGCGGAAACCGCGCCGTGGTTTTCGAAAGCGAGGCATGTGTCGTTTCACGAACCCGGTCCGGTTTGATGATTTAAAAGTCGGTCGGGAGCACGCCGCGCTAGCCCATGCCGGCGAACTCCTCGTCGATCTTGAGGTCGAGCCCGAGCAGAAAGTAGTCATGCACCTCGCCTTCCATGTCTTTGACGTAATCGGACAGCCGATAGAGCGGAAGAAAGCCGAGCAACCCGAACATCTTCATGGCGGTGCTTTGCTCACCGATAAACTCGGCTTCGACCTTGTCGAGGCCGACATGGCGCGCGGCGTGAATGATCTCCATGATGAGCGCCTTGGCCAGGCCACGGCCGCGGAACTTGGGATGGACCATGACGCTGACCCGGCCGATGTGCCGCTTCCACCCGCCGAGATGCTGGTGAAGCGTGGCGCAGGCGAGGACCTGGCCGTCGAGGACGGCGAGCAACGGCAGGTTGCGCCCGTAATCGATGTTCTGGCACCACTCGTGAATGACGGCCGGATCGGTGACCCGATGTTTGATAAAGAGCTTTTCCGCGGGAGGCACGGCCAGAAAGAACTCGTGAAACATCATTTCGTCCGTGGCTTCGAGCGGGCGAACGATACATTCGAAGCCGTTTTTGAGTGTGAGATCCTTGGGGTACTCCCAGATGACCATTTCGAGTGACATAGGAACTAGGAATTTTCCGTGTTGATCAGGACACCGTCGACACCGTCGACACCGTCATACGTGAACGGCGTGGAGCGGGCGGCCGCGATGCATCCGGGGCGAAGATCCCGTTCATGCCTTCGAGCGCGACAATTGACCGGCAATGCCGTTGTTTTCCCTCAGCATGCGGGCATCGATGGAAGTCGGATCGATGCTCCAGCGAGCGGCGAGCAACGGGAGGCGCTCGGTATTGATGGCAGCCGGATCTGGTCGCCCGTAGTCAATGCGATCCTCGCCGTCTCCGTAGCCAAAACATTTGAGGTTTAACTCCATCTCAGCCCGGGTCACCTTGCCCTGGTTCCACAGCGTTTTGCCGGACCACGCGTAGGCGCGCACCACGGTTCCCTGATCGACCTGCACCCAGGAATGATGGTTGACTGGGCGATTGACGCTGAAGAACTGGACATGGCCCAGCTTGCGGCTCAGCTCGAGGACAAATCGGAAGCAGCGATCGACATCGTCCGCCGGCTCCGGCAAGTGTGATCCCATGACCAGCGTCCAGCCCTTGATGGGCGGCGAGATGAACAGCTTGTGGTCGTGCGCCGCGGATAGGCCTTCCTCCCAAGTGCAGGGCGTCGGGTTGTGCAAACCCAGCGCGGATTGAATCAGCACGGAGTTGCTGGAACGAACGGCCAGCCATCGCGCCGGTGGATTAAAGACCGGGGGATTGAATCGACGTTCGCGCGGAATGAAGTCGCTTCGGCGGGTCATGGGCCCCAAGGGCCGGTTCAGGGAACGATTTTTTCGTAGGAAATGAAGAACGACGAACATGCACGTGACCAAAACACCCAACGCCACCCCGAGACATAAGGAGATGAGCAAGGCGGCGATCAGCTCGCTGTCGTGCATGGCCGACAGGTTTCCTCCGGCCTCCGCCAGCACGACACGCATGGAAACTGTCGCCAACATGATGGCCCAAACTCTACTGCTCCCGCCAACGCCTTCAATACTAAACCTGTAACAAACTGGACCTCACGCGAATGTCCCCGCCGCCCGCACCGTCGGATCATCTCTTTTTGACCATGAACGCCACGTTCCCATCGCGACTAACTTCCCACGCACGAAACCTTTGCAGCGTGTTCGCCCTCCTCGGTCTGGCCGCATGCGCCGTCCCGTTGGCCGCCCAAAACACCAACGTCTTCGACCTAAAAGACGGCGATCGAGTGGTTCTCATCGGGGATACTTTGGTGGAAAGGGAACACTCCTTCGGGCACATCGAGTATCTCCTCACCACGCATTATCCCGACCGAAACGTGACCTTCCGAAACCTCGGCTGGAGTGCGGACACCCCGCTGGGCGCATCCCGGGCCGGATTCGATACGCCCGACAAGGGGGTCGACCGCCTGAAGGAGCAACTCGCACTGGTCAAGCCCACCGTCGCCGTGGTCGGCTACGGCATGGCCGCCTCGTTCGACGGAGACGCAGGTCTGCCGCGCTTCAAAACAGAGCTGGCCGAACTGGCGGACCTGATTCGCCAGGCGGGCGGCGGCCCGGTGCGTTTTGTTTACCTCAGTCCCATCCCGCACGAGGCGTTGCCGGCCCCCGCTCCCAATCCAGCCGCACACAACGCCCAACTCGCCGCCTACACGGAAGCCATCCGCGCGTTCGCGGCCCAGCAAGAAGCGCATTTCATCAATCTTTTCAAGGCGCTCAATCGGACAAATCTGCGGGCAGACCTCCCGCCCCTCACAGACAACGGAATCCATCCGAACGACTTTGGCTATCGACAGATCTCGACCGCCATTTCCGCCGGGCTGCATTGGGAACCGCACATCTGGCGCCTCGGACTCGTCGCCGACGGAAAGGTGCGCCAAGGCAGCTGGGGCGCGAAGCCGATCGCCACCAGCCTCCTTTCAAATCAGGCCCGGATCGAGCTGCAAACGGAGCAACTCGTCTACCCACCCTGGCCCTCCCACCTCGAGCGTCCCGCCACGGTCGCCGAACCGAATCGCATCCAAATCATGGCCATCGCCAAGGGCAGTTACGACGTGCTCTGCGACGGGACTTATCTCAAAACGGTCGATGAAACCAGCCTGAGGAACTCCATCCTCATTGACCGCGGCCCGCTCTACGACCAAGCCGAGGAACTGCGCCAGACCATCCTGCAGAAGAACGAGTTGTTTTTTCATCGCTATCGTCCGCAAAACAACACCTACCTGTTTCTCTTCCGCAAACACGAGCAAGGCCAGAACGCGAAGGAAATTCCGGCGTTCGATCCGCTGATTCAAGCGGCCGAACAGAAGATCGCGGCCCTGCGCCTCCCGCGAAAGCACGTGATCGAGGTTGTTCCCGCCCAACCGCGAAACAAGCTTACGCCGGCAACCTCCACCGCGCCCGAGCCCGCCCGCGACAAGACCCCGCTCCCGCCGCCCCAGTTTGACGTCGGCGAAAACCTGGAGATCACGCTCTACGCGGAGAATCCTCTCCTCGCGAAACCGATTCACATGAACTTCGACCCGCAAGGCCGGCTCTGGGTCGCCAGCTCCGAGGTCTATCCTCAGATCAAGCCGGGCGTGCCGGCCACCGACAAAATCATCCTGCTCGAAGACACCGACGGCGACGGCCGCGCCGAAAAGTCGACGGTGTTCGCCGACGGCCTGCTGATCCCGACCGGCGTCGAGCCCGGCAACGGCGGAGTCTACGTGGGGCAAAGCACCGAGCTGCTGTTTTTCAAGGACACGAACGGCGACGGCCGCGCGGACGAACGCCGCGTCGTATTGTCCGCCTTCGGCACCGAGGACACGCATCATATTCTGCACACTCTGCGCTGGGGATTCGATGGCCAGTTGCACATGAATCAGTCCATCTACATTCACACCCACATCGAAACGCCCCACGGTGTCACCCGGCTGAATTCCGGGGGAATCCTCAGCTATCGACCCGGCACCGGGGAACTGGGCATCACCATGAAAGGCCTCGTGAATTCCTGGGGCCACGCCATCGATCGTCATGGCCAATCCTTTGCCACCGACGGCGCCAGCTCGGCCGACCCGTGGCGCGGCGGGCTGAATTGGGTCATCCCCCAGGCCATGTTCTTCACCTACGAACGCGCCCGGCGCATCCTCGACAGCATCAGCCCCGGCAGCTATCCCAAGTTCTGCGGACTGGAATACATCCGCACACCTCACTTTCCCGACGATTGGCAGGGCAGCTTTGTCACCTGCGATTTCCGTGCCCACCGCATCGTGCGCTTCGCCGTCGACGAAAAAGATTCCGCCTACGTGACGCGCGAGATGCCGGACTTGGTCCGGACCAAGGATGTTTCCTTCCGCCCCATCGACATCAAGGTCGGTCCCGACGGCGCGCTCTACATTGCCGATTGGTCGAACCCCATCATTCAGCACGGCGAAGTCGACTTCCGCGATCCGCGTCGCGACCACGAACACGGCCGCATCTGGCGCGTGAGCTACAAAGGTCGGGCGCGCGTGAAGCAACCGGACTTTGCCCGGCAATCGGACGCGTCGGCTCTGGACAGCCTGCTGTCGTCAGACGATTTCACCGTGCAAAAAGCGCGGAGAGTATTGCTCGAACGCGAACCGAAGCTGGTGCGCTCCGCGCTGAGCGCCTGGGCCGGGAAGCAAACGACCGACGACGCGCGCTTGCAAGCGCTGTGGATGTACCAAGGGCTCGACACCGTTGAACCGGCGTTGCTGGAACAATTGTTGAAAAGCCCCACCCCGCACATTCGCGCCGCCGCCGTTCGCGTGCTCGCCCATTGGCAGGAACGACAGCCAGGACGCGAAGGTGGCAGTTCGAGCCCTGAACTGATCACACGAGCGTCCGCCGGCTGGCCCACAGCTCCGTTGCCGCTCGCGCATCGTCAGGAGATTCCGACCTCGCGCGCTCTCGAATGGCTGGCGGTTGCCGTGGCGGACCCACACCCGCGCGTCCGCGTGGAGGCACTTCGCGCGCTGGCCCGCGTTCCAACCGGGCGCGCTGCGACCATCGCCCTGACCGCCGCCGACCTGCCCACCGACAAGTACCTGGACTACGCGCTCTGGCTTACCATCAACGATCTCGCTCAGCCCTGGCTCGCCGCCGTCAAGGCCGGCGACTGGAAGCCAGCCGGCCGGGAAAAGCAGCTTGAATTCGCCCTCCGCTCCATCGAACCGGCGTCGGCCAGCGAAGTGCTGGGGCAGTTGTTGGGCGAACAACCCCTGCCCCGCGACGGATCCGGGCCGTGGCTTGAACTGATCGGCCAGGCCGGCACTCCCAAGGAATTGCGTCGCGTGTTCGACCAGGTTCTTGCCCAAGGTTTCGCCGACGGCGGATTCGCCCGGGCCCTCGCCGCCTTGAATCAGGCGGCGCGCCTGCGCAATGCACGCCCCGGCGGTGACCTCGCCACCCTGAATCCATGGCTCGAGCATCCGAACGAAATCATCCGCACCGAAGCCATCCGGCTCGCCGGC
This sequence comes from Limisphaerales bacterium, assembly GCA_044230345.1. Classification (GTDB taxonomy): domain Bacteria; phylum Verrucomicrobiota; class Verrucomicrobiia; order Limisphaerales; family JADJPG01; genus JBGARF01. The sequence continues at coordinate 203,411 of JBGARF010000010.1, read as the reverse complement.
GCCTGGAAATTCCGGGGGATCAAGCTCGACTCCATAGTTCAATCCGCCGGAGCCAAGGCCTCGTCTGTCGCCCTGCGCGACGCGGCTTTGTCCACGCTGCGGGAAATCGGTGGAGCGTCAGCTGTCAATGCTCTGGTCACACTCACCGGAAAAGAGGTCCCCACGGCGACGCGAAGGCCAGCCGTCCAGGCTCTGGCGGCATTGGATCTGAACCGGGCGGTTGCGCCCGCGGTGGAATTGCTGCTCACCTCCTCGACTGAGAACGAAGCCCTCGAACTCTGGCGCTCCCTGCTGTCCGTCCGCCGCGCTGCCCCCGCGCTGGCCAAAGCTCTGCCGAAGGCAGGCATCGCTCCGTCCATCGCCAAAGCGGGTCTTCGCGCCGCACGCGAAGGCGGCCGCAGCGAGCCGGAACTGGTCCTCGCCCTCACTCGCGGCAGCGGCCTGGAGTCTGGCGAGATCAACCTGACCGAGGCCGAACTCAAACAGCTCGCGCTCGACGTCACTCAATCCGGCGACGCCGCCCGCGGGGAACAGATCTATCGTCGCAAGGATCTTTCCTGCGTCAGCTGTCACGCCATCGGCGGCGCCGGCGGGAAGGTCGGCCCCGACATGACCAGCATCGGCGCGAGTGCTCCCCTCGATTACCTCATCGAGTCCGTCTGGTTCCCGAACAAGAAAATCAAGGAAGGCTACCACGCGGTTTCCATCGAAACGAAGGACGGTGAGGAATTCGCGGGCGTGCTCGTCCGCGAGTCCGCCGAACAAATCATGCTGCGCGACGCCACCGGAAAAGAGCTGGCCGTGGCCAAAAACAACGTGGCCAACCGGCGCGTGGGCACACTTTCCCTCATGCCTGCCGGCCTGATCGACGGCCTCGCGAATGAAGATCGAATTCATCTGTTCCGATTCCTAAGCGAGCTGGGCAAGCCAGGCCCCTACGACGCCACCAAAGGCAACGTCGCTCGCACCTGGAGAATTCGCCCCGGGGTTCACACCACGGAACAGTTCGGCGAAGACAAATTCATCGCCACTCCTCTCAGCGACGCCGCCTGGACGGTGCTCTACTCGAAGGTCGACGGCGGAGTCACTCCCGAGGCCATCAACGAATCCCTAACCATTGGAAAGTACCTCGGCTTGACCGGTCTCTACGCCGCCGCCCAGCTGCAAACCGCCCGCGAAGGGGCCGTCTCCCTGCAGCTGGCCGGCGCAGTCGAAGCTGTCTGGGTCGCCGGCAGGTCCGTCAAACCCGGAGCAGCCATCACCGTCGATTTGCCGGCCGGCAATCACCCGATCGTCCTGCGGCTGGATCCGAAGAAACTTCCACCCACGCTGCGATTGCAGTCCTCCGACGGCGTGTTTCTGACGAATTAAACCGGGCAAGAGGTGGGGCGCGCAAACCGGCGCGCCCCACCGAATCGGGAAAGGTTCAGGTTGGCCGTGGTTCTCGATGCACCCCCGGCTCCGCCCCGCTTACGCTCGTCCAAGGAACTCCAAAATCTTTGCCACCGACTGTTCGATCGACAGTTGATCCGTGCGGACCTCGATCTCCGGCTGAAGCGGCGCCTCGTAATTGGAAGAGACGCCAGTAAATTCCTTGATTTGATTGGCGCGAGCCTTCGCGTAAAGCCCCTTCACGTCACGCTTTTCGCACACGTCCAGGGGCGCATTGACGTAGACCTCGACGAAACGTCCGGGGGGCAATGAACGGCGGACGCGTTCACGATCCTCGCGGTAGGGCGAGATGAAGGCCGCGATGGCGATGCAGCCGGCGTCAGCAAAAAGGACGGCAACCTCACCGGCGCGACGAATGTTTTCCCGGCGCGCTTCCGGGCCAAAACCCAGGTCGGAATTGAGGCCGCGGCGAAGGATATCGCCGTCGAGCATGTAGGTGTGGCATCCGGCCTGGAAGAGGCGGCGCTCGAGTTCGGTGCCCACGGTCGTCTTGCCCGCCCCGCTCAACCCCGTCAGCCAGATGACGCGCCCTTGATGACCGTTGCGTTCCTCCCGCTGCGCCGCATTGATCTTGGTCTGGGGAAGGCGGGCGTCGAGCGGAGCGCCAGCGGCGGCGGAATCAGATGGTGAAGTCATCGTATTCGGGGCGCACGAGTTCCGTCGGAGGAAACAGCATGCCGGCCCCGACCGTATGGTTCGTGCCCGCCTCGATCAAGATGAATGAGCCGGTCAGGCGGTTGTGTCCGTAGCCATCGAACGCGAGTGGCTTGGCGGTCCGCAGGCGGATCTCGCCGATGTCGTTCATCGCCAGCTCAGGCGGATTCGGCTCCTGCTCGAACGTCTGAATATTGGTTCGACCTTCAATCGACGTGACCATCGCCTGCACGGTGCGGGTCGTGTGTTTGAGGAGGTATTTGCGTCCGGCCTGCAGCGGACGCGGGTTCATCCAGCAAACCCGCGCACGCAGCTCTGAGCTCATGCCCGGCAGATTTTCCAGCCCGATGATCATATCACCGCGACTGACATCCACGTCATCGGCCAGCACCAGCGTGACACTTTGCGGACAGAACGCCTCGGGACGAGTCCCGTCAAACGTCCAGATCTCCTTCACCGTCGACTTCACTCCGCTCGGCAGGATCATGACCTTCTGACCGACCTTGACGATGCCGCCGGCAATCTGGCCGCTCAGGCCGCGGAAATCATGCAGCTTGGGATCGGTGGGATTGTTCGGGCGATTGACCCACTGCACCGGGAAGCGAAAACCGCTCAGCGTCCAGTCGCTCGCGATGTGCACCGTTTCCAAATGACCGAGCAGCGTCGGGCCGCAGAACCAGGGCGTATGCGTCGAGGGAGTGACGACGTTGTCGCCCTGCAGCGCGCTGATCGGGATGAACTTCACGTCCTTGAAGACATCGAGCTTGGGCAGGAAGCCTTCGACTTCCCCGCGGATCTCGAGGAAACGTTCCTCGCTCCAATCGACCAGGTCCATCTTGTTGATGGCGATGACGAGGTGCGGAATTCCGAGCAAGGCCGCGAGATACGTATGACGCCGGGTCTGTTCGATCACGCCCTGACGGGCGTCGACCAGCACGATGGAAAGATTGGCTGTGCTCGCGCCGGTAACCATGTTGCGGGTGTACTGAACATGCCCCGGCGTATCGGCCACGATGAACTTGCGCTTCGGCGTGGCGAAATAGCGGTAAGCAACGTCGATGGTGATGCCCTGTTCACGCTCGGCCCGCAGGCCGTCGGTGAGGTTGGCTAGGTTGATCGCGCCGCCGCCGGTAATGTCGGCGGACCGTTCAAGCGCCTCAAGCTGGTCCTCCATAATCGACTTCGAGTCGTAGAGGAGGCGCCCAATCAGCGTCGACTTTCCGTCGTCGACAGAACCGCAGGTGTTAAACCGCAGCAGTTCGATGGAATGAGATGTATGCATGCCTGGGAGAAAGTTGATGGGCCGAAGGGCCGGACGCTCAGAAGTATCCCGCCTTCTTGCGGTCCTCCATCGCGGCTTCGTTGACCTTGTCGTCCGCGCGGGACCCGCGCTCCGTGACGCGGGCGGCGGCGACTTCGGCGATGATGTCGTCCACGCTGTCGGCGGGACTTTCGATCATGCCGGTGCTGATCATGTCCGCGATGGTGCGGACGCGAACAACCATCCGTTTCACGGGCTCGTTGGGACGTGGCCGGGCGCCGGCGAACGGGTCGGGCTTGGCCGGATCAACCGGCAGCGGCGGCACGGGCAGCCACTGGCCGGCGCGGCGAAAACAATCGCGCTCGTGCGTGAAGTAAATCGTCGGCACCGCCAACTTCTCGCGGCGGATGTATTCCCAGACATCCATCTCTGTCCAGTTGGAGAGCGGAAACACGCGCATATTCTCGCCCTGATTCAGGCGGGCGTTGTAGAGGTTCCAAATCTCGGGACGCTGGTTCTTGGGATCCCACTGGCCGAAACCGTCGCGGAAGCTGAAGAACCGCTCCTTGGCGCGGGCTTTCTCCTCGTCCCGGCGGGCCCCGCCGATGCAGCAGTCGAAGCGGAACTCCTCGATCGCGCCGAGCAGCACGGGAATTTGCAGCTGGTTTCGGCTGATCTGGCCGGGAGTGACCGTGGCGAGCCCGCGGCTCAAAGCGTCGTCGACCGTCCGCACGATGAGCTTGGCTCCCAGTTCGCGTGCGCGGCGATCGCGGAAGTCAATCAGCTCGGGAAACTCGTGGCCCGTCTCCACGTTCAGAAACGGCATCGGGATCTCCGCCGGCCGAAAGGCCTTTTCTGCCAGGCGCAGGATGCAGATGGAATCCTTGCCGCCGGAAAAAAGAATGGCGGGACGCTCGAATTCAGCGGCCACTTCGCGCAGCACATGAATGGCCTCGGTTTCGAGGTATTGCAGATGATCGAGATGATAGGAATTCATGGAAATGAAATATGCCCGGGCGCCGGAGCATCCGGCCGGCATCAGATGCCCGACCCCATCTTCTCCTGGCCCCAGGAGGCGTGCAGGCCGCACTCGCGTTTCTCGTCGGCCTTGGCGGGATCGAAGTAATCCCATTCGTTGGGAAGCTGGTGCTGGGCTAGATAGGCTTCCATCTCGGCGTCGCTCCAGTGAAACACGGGGCTGACCTTGAGCGAGCCAAAGCTGGCATCTGGACTGATGACGTCGAGCCCGGCCCGGTTCGGATTTTGGACCTTGCGGAGGGCGGTGAACCAGACAGTGGGCGCCAGTTCGCGCATGCCGCGCTGGAAGGGCTCCAGCTTCATGGCGGTGCTGAAGGCTTTGATGCGCGCCTCGTTTTCAGGCGTGGGCTCCGGCATGCCGCCGTGGACCGCGTCGTAGTGCGCCGGCGTGAGCCGGGGAAGATACGGCTTGAGATTGAGCTTCAAACGGGACCGCAGATCCTCCGCGTGCCGGTAGGTCGCTGGCCGGTTGTAGCCATGATCGACCCAAAGCACCGGAATATCCGGCTGCACCTGGGTGACCAAATGCAACAGCACAGCCTCATACGGCCGAAAATTGGTCGAGATGATGGCCCGCCCGTCCGAACGGCCGACGGCCCAGCGGATGATGGCGAGCGGGTTTTGTCCGCGCAGCTCTGCGTTGAACCGGGAGATTTCTCCCACCGACGGAGGTTGAAGTCGATCACTCATGCGTAAGGTCAAATGATGACGTTCAGGCCGGCGTCGCCACGGTGTCTTTCAACAGCACCCGATCGCACCAGTCTCCAAACCGTTCCCCTTGGTGACGTTCCGCCGCATAGCGAGCGAGGATGGGACGCAGCTCCGTTTCGAGTTCCGCTTCCTTGACCACATCCTTGAAGAGGCGGGTGAGCCGAGTGCCCGCCGCGTTGCCACCGAGCCAAAGTTGATACCTGCCAGGGGCCTTGCCAACGAAGCCCATCTCCGCCATGTAAGGCCGCGCACATCCGTTGGGACAGCCCGTCGAGCGGATGACAATTTCCTCCCCCGCAAGTCCCGTCTCCTGACAAAGCTTTTCCACGCGGTCGACCAGGCCGGGCAGCATGCGCTCCGATTCGGCCAGCGCCAACCCGCACGTCGGCAAGGCCGGACAAGCCATGGCCGCTCTGTGCAGGACGCTGGCCTGTTGCTCCACGCGAACACCATGCCCGGTCAGCACCTCGGTGATGGCATCGCGCTCAGCCGCGGTCGCGTTGGCGATAATGACGTTCTGATTGGCGGTAAGACGAAACTCGATCTGGCCAAACTTTTCCGCGACCTGACGGAGGGCCGACTTGAGCCGGCGCCCTTCAGTATCCTTGACCCGTCCCGTCTCAACGAACACCGTCAGGAACCATCGTCCATCCAACGCTTGCTCCCAGCCATAACGATCGGACGTGGTCGTGAACTTGAACGGCCGGGCGGATTCAAATTGGAGGCCGGCCCGCCGTGCAACCTCGGCGCGCACCCAATCAACCCCTTTTTCCTGCACGACGTATTTCAAACGGGCATGTTTGCGGTCCGTTCGATCGCCGAAGTCGCGATGCACCGTCAACACGGCTTTGGCAACGTCGACGACCTGTTCAGGTCGGATGAAGCCCAGCACGTCCGCCAAGCGGGGATACGTCATGGTATTGCCATGGCTGCGCCCCATTCCGCCACCGACCGCGACGTTGTAGCCAGCGAGACGCCCGTTTTCGACGATTCCAATGTAACCGAGATCGTTCGTGAACACGTCCAGGTCGTTCGAAGGCGGCAGCACAAAAGCCGTCTTGAACTTCCGCGGAAGATACGTCTTTCCGTAGAGCGGATCCTCGAAGTTCTTGTTCGCAGGGTCCTCGAGATTGAGCTGCACGCCGTTCAGCCAAATCGAGTGATAGGCCGTGGTCTTCGGCGCGAGCGCCTCGACCACGCGATAGACATCCTTGATCATGGTTGCCCGCGCCTCGCTCTGCGCTGGTGCCGGCGAGGCCATCACGTTGCGGTTGACGTCGCCACAGGCCGCCAAGGTGGAGAGCAAAGAATCGTTGATTTTTTTGATCAACGCCCCAAGCCCGGCCATCACCACGCCATGGAATTGAATGCTTTGGCGAGTGGTGATGCGAAGCGTGTTGTTGCCGTAATTCGAAGCAAGGTCGTCGAACGTGATCCATTGCGAGGGCGTCATGAGGCCGCCGGGAATCCGGCCCCGAACCATCATGATGAACTTCTTGGTCGTCTTCCGCAGATCCCGATCGTCCTGCTGATAGATGCCGTGGAACTTGATGAACTGTTGGTCGTCCGCCGAAAACTGATCCGCTCCCGACGCCACTGTCGCCGCAATGCTTCCTGCCAACGTAGGACTCGCCTCCTTGATCACCTCATTGTGCGTAACCTTCGGCCCATCCGACGCGCCTGACGTTGTATTCATAAGTTAATCAGTAATGATAGTAAGATTAAACCTTACCGCCGTGGATGTCAATCCACCGTCAAATTCTTCTCGTTTCGGTCAAAATCGATGCACTAACCTGCGCCCTGCGGTCCGCGTCCTCACAACGAGGTGCGGATGCAAATCGCACCCTGATTCCGCGGCAAAATCGCCGCGCCAAGTGCACCGCAACCAAGGGCCATATGGGCCAGCAACCGTTTTACTACTTCGACAACAACGCGACGACCCGGGTGGCACCCGAGGTCATCGACGCCATGCTGCCGTTTCTCTCGGAGCACTGGGGCAACCCATCCAGCGCCTATAGCTTCAGCAAACACGTCGCCCAACGCCTGGAAACAGCCCGCGAGCAGGCCGCCGCGCTCATCAACGCCGACCCGAAGGAGATCGTTTTTACCAGTTGTGGTACCGAGAGCAACAACACAGCGATCCACAGTGCCCTCGCCCTCCAGCCCACCAAACGGCACGTGATCACCACCGCGGTCGAGCATTCCGCGAATCTCAAGTACGGCGAATTCCTCCAGCGCCAAGGCTACTCCGTCACTTATCTCCCGGTCGAATCCGACGGCTCGCTCGATCTCCATCTCCTCGATCAACGGATCCGGCCCGATACCGCCATCGTGTCCATCATGTGGGCGAACAACGAAACGGGCGTGGTCTTTCCGATCGAAGAGATTGCCGCCATCTGCGCCAGTCGCGGCGTGCCTTTCCACACGGACGCAGTTCAGGTCCCCGGTAAGCTTCCGATTGACGTCCGCGCCACCGGCGTCGATTTCCTGTCCCTTTCCGCCCACAAGCTGCATGCCCCGAAGGGAGTGGGACTGCTCTATGTGAAACGCCGAACCAAGTTCCAGCCGTATTTGATCGGGGGACACCAGGAGCGAGGACGACGCGGCGGGACCGAGAACGTCCCCTATATCATTGGCTTCGGCAAGGCCGCGGAGCTGGCGCTGGCGCATCTCCAAGAGGAAAACACCCGGGTCCGCAGCCTGCGAGACAAACTCGAGCGGGGAATCCTGTCCGCCATTTCCCACACCGCGCGCAACGGCGCCACGGAACCTCGTCTCCCCAACACGGCCAACATCAGTTTTCAGTACGTCGAGTCGGAAGCCGTGCTGCTCATGCTGGATCAGCTCGGCATTTGTGCTTCCAGCGGATCGGCCTGCACCACGGGCTCGGTCGAACCGTCCCACGTCCTGACCGCGATGGGCATCAATCCGGTTCGGGCCCGCGGCAGCGTCCGATTCAGCCTCGGGATCTACAACACAGAGTCCGAGGTTGACTATGTCCTCGCGCAGTTGCCCGGAATCATCGAGCGCCTGCGCGCCATCTCGCCCCTGGACGCAAAGCATCCGGGCCTGAGTGCAGGTCGTAGCTCCCCTCGGCTGACTCCGCAAGCTGGGTAAAGGCCCGCCGCCGATCGCCTCAAGCGCGCCGCAACTCTGTCCGCAGCGAGGTGTTCAAGCTTTCCTCCACCGCGCCGATGCGGTGGTGGAATTCGATATCGAACGGTCCATTTTATGAAAATTGTTCTCGGAATTCTGGTCGCAATCGCGCTGGGCTTTGGCGCCGGATGGCTGGTCACGTCGCGGCGCCAGGCAGAATCCGCCAGCCAGCAAACCGCCAGCGAATCTGACTGGAAAGCGAAGCTGGCCTACCTCGAACAAGAATTGGCGGACGCAAAAAAGGCCCGGGTGGATATCCGCACGCGGACGAATATCGTGACCAACACGGTCACCAACCGCCTCTCACCCCAGGAAATCATCGACCAACTGCTCAAGATGGACCCGAATGAAGGCGACGACACCCGCAACCGCACCCTGCGCCGGATCGTTTATCACCTCGAAACCCTCGCCAGCCTCGGGTCCGATTCGGTGCCGGCAATCCAGGAATTCCTCAAACAGAACAAGGACGTCGACTACACCGGCGACATCGTCAACGCCAGCGGCCAGCGGGTGCGCCGCAACGGCGCCGGTGCTTTCTCCATCCGCAACCTGGCTTCCACCGACTTTCTGGTGGCCCCCTCCCTTCGGCTTGGCTTGGTCGATGTTCTCGCCCAGATCGGGGGTGAGGACGCCCAAGCCGCCCTGGTCCAGGTCCTCGACACAACCGGCCGCGGCGTGGAAGTAGCCTACATTGCTCGAATGCTCGAGGAGGAAACTCCGGACAAGTACAAGGAAAACGCGCTGCGCGCCGCGCGCGAGCTGCTGGCCAACCCCCCGCCTGTATCCTCGCCCAACCGGCTGGACGACAATGCGCGGGCCTACCTGTATCAGGTGTTGACGATGTACCACGACACCACCTACGCCGAACAAGCCAAGGGCCACCTTGTTTCGCCCGAGGGAATTGTCGATCGCCAAGCGGTCGCGTTTGTGACCTCGGCGCTCAAGGAGCAGGCGGTGCCCGCATTGCATGCCGCCTATTTGGATCCGCGCATGACCAACCAGAACGAGCGAGCGCTGCTCCTGACGTCGATCGTCGGCTTTGCAGGGATCAGCAGTCAGGCCAACGGTGTGATTGGCCAGTTGGTCTCCGACGAAGGCATTCCGATCAGCATTCGTTCGATGACCATCCAAGGTCTGGCGGGGGGAACGGAACCCATCTCCGATCCCAAGAAGGTCCAAGGCCGCATTGATCTGCTGCGTGAACTGCGAGGACGAGTTCGGGACGAGCGGTTGTTGAGAAGCATCGACGACGCGGCCGCCCGCTTGCAGGTTTCGCTTAGTCCGGCCCCGGCCCAATAGTCCCAAGACGCGGGAGGTTTAGCGGGCGAGAGCGCGACGTCTGGCCTGGCCCGCGTTGTGAACAACTTGGGAAGAACTTGGAATAAATCGGGTTTGCGTTGGCGGGCGCCTTCCGTTTTTCTAATCAAGTTCTCGGCGGCAATCTGAATCGGGGAAAGAAGATGGCCATTGGTGGCGGAGCTTTGAATCCCCTCAAAACCATGACTAATACAGGGCAGGGAGAGACGGGGCAGGGGCAGGGAGAAGAGCTGATGCGATGTCGGGCGATTATCGTCAGCGCTTGCAAGATGTTGGTGGATTCGCGGCGCAGCATGACTGCGCTGGGGCGCGAGCTGCCTTATTCTACTGCTGATTGCTACGTATTGTTGCAGGATGCAACCCGGCTTTATTGCCAGTACGTAAGCGAACACTTCTCCGAACCTCGCCTGAGCCGCTGGTCCCCGGCACTGCCGGAGGTCTTGCTCTCACACCCAGAACGTTGCCAGGAAACGCTCGACCTCGTCGAAAGCAAAGATTTCAAAGGCGTAACCTACCTGGACTTCGTCGCCGCATAACGTGGCGGTGCGCATAACGTGGCAGTGAATTCATGGTGCGTTCACTTCGGCTTGCGCTGGAGGATGACCCCGCTGGATTTGCCGTCCAACTGCTTCCGAACCGACTCTGCGCGATTGTTCACAAAACGTTTGAGCTGATGTGCTGGGCGGTCGGCGCCCTGATTCGCCCGTTTCGATCCCTTCACCGGGCGCGCCCGGACGGCGTCTTCGAATTTCCTCAGGCGAAAATCAGATTCAGCCGCGACGGGTTCCCGGACTACCGCGGCGAGGGTGTCGATGAGCCGGTGCAGCCGCTCTGGTTGAAAAAGCCCCGACAAAAGCATCTCGAGATCGGCCCGATAGCGGCTCCGAAACGCATCCACTTGGAAGACCCGTTCCAGGAAACGGTTGGCCCCAACCCACGGATGCCAGATACTCGCTTGTTCCCGATCGCGGTCTGTGCCGAGCAGGAAAAACCCACCCCAAGCCAGGTCCAAGTCCCAAGGGATGAATCCAAATCGGTCCGACTCGGGGTGCAGGTAAAGGTAGTAGTTCTGCCCGTTCGAGAGCGGGCCGTCGTAGTTCGACAATAGCACCTGAACCGCCAGGAATCGGGCGAAGGAATCGAGATCAAGAAAGTCACTCAACCGTTCCGCAAATTCCCCGTCGCTGCCTCCCGTGACGAGCTGCGAAAACTCGATAATCCGCCGGCGCTGCGCGTCGGTGGCTTCGGTCCGCAAATCGTAGATGTCCGCATACGAGGCCCAGTCGGTCCCCAAATCACGAAAAAGCTCGTACGTGACCGGCTTGAAGAGGGGAGTCCGCCGGGAGCCCAACCGCTCCTCGACAAAACCCCGGTCCACCGGCTCAACCATCGCATACAGGCCGAGCGGTCGGCGCCCCCCCTGACCTTCAACCGTGAGATCCAGGTAAACATAGGCGGTCCGCGACGCAGGAACGCCTGCTTCTCGAAAGAACTCGTAACCGAGAGCATCGCTCAGGTTCGAATAATCATTCACCATGTTGTGAAAATTGAGCTCATCCCGCCCGGCCAGCTTCTGTCCACGAACAAAGCGGTTGAGGTCAACCTTGAAGGACCGCTTGTCGCCATACAACGACCCCAGGAAGGTGCCATTGCCTTTAATGCGAACAGCCACATTCGTGAAGTGCCGTCCGCCGAACTCCAAATCTCCCCGGCTCCAGGGAAAGTCGTAGCCCAAAACGCCGGCCAAACCGCTCCGCGCTGCCTTGGGATTCCGCAACAGCACGGTGCCGTCCGGCTGCAAGAAATGAGGCATCGGTTCGACGCGCCGAGGCTCCAGGGCCGCCCATTGTTCCCGGTCGATGATCAAATGTGCCAGCCAGATGTTGGTCACTCGATAGAGCTCACCCGCGTCGACGATTCGCGCGGCCTCGAGTTGTGGCCGACCGGCGTCCTGCGGCCAGGCCCCGGCGCGCCCAGCCAGCCCGGGAACCTTCACCGCCTCGTTCTTCACGGTCCACACGAGAAACCAAGCCAGCGTTCGGCTGTGCCCATCGCGTGCGTCCCAAATCCACCACGCGCCCCCAAGGAACGCCACGCCCAGCAAAAACGACGGCACGCCAATCAATATCCGCCGTCGCCAGCGCGCCCAAGCCAATGCGCGCAGCACTCGACGCACAAGCACGCTCGACGGCCCCATCGCAACCAAGCCACCCACCTCCGCCCCGCTCAGGGTTCGCCGCTCCAGTTCCTCACCGGCCTTCCCATCGCAGGAGCCTCCAACCGGCGACGGCAAAGAGGTTCCAACCGAAGCCCAAATCTCGTCCAACTCCACCGCCGAAACAGCTACTCCCACCCGCCGCAGGCGGCGTGAGATCTGGCCGAGCGCGCGCCGCACACGTCGCTGCACCCGGGATTCCGTCGTGCCGAGCAAAGCCGCCATCGAAGCCGGCCCGTGCCCTTGCCACCGCAACAACAGAACCTCCCGCCGCACCCATCGCAATCGATCGATCGCGGAATCCAACCATGGCGCGATCCGCGCCCGCAGATCGACGCCGGCCGCCTGCCTAACCGATGGCTCCTTCCGGGAGAAGCACCGTCGAAGCCGGGACCACAATCCTCTCGAAACGCCATGGGGCATTCGCTCGCAAACCAGCCGCGTCACCTCGAAAATCCATGGACTCAAGGTCGCTTTGATGCGAAGGGATTTCGCCCGGCGGGAAAGGATCTGGAAAACCGTCTGGACGACTTCGAGCACGCGTGCGTCGTTGACGTCCGTGCCCAACCGCCGGACCGCCGAAGCAATCACCAGCCCTTCGTAACGGGTCATCAGGGTTTGGAAGCAACGAGCGTCACCCCGAACGAACGCACGCAGGAGCGCACGATCGGTGGAACTATCTGATTCGCCGGCCAACGGGTCGACCATGGGATGCAGAATGCCCGATTCCCCGCTCTTTTCAACGCATTCGGCAGAATCGGTGCTTGCCACAGGCCCGGCTGCCCTGAGAGCGTGCTGCCGTGATATTGAACATCCTGTGCGGGCCGTCCTGCCTTTACTTGGGGGATCATTGAGCCGCCCGTATCCCTTCCGATCATTTTCTCGCGAACCAGAACATCGCAAGAACGGTAAGATCCGCGCCCGCGAGGTCCGGGTCATCGACGAAGACAAGCAGCCGCTCGGCGTTATGCCGCTGACGGACGCGCTCCGGTTGGCCCAGAACCGGCGCATGGATCTGATCGAGGTTGCCCCCAATGCGGTCCCCCCGGTCTGCCGCATCATGGAATACGGCAAGTTCAAGTATGAGGAATCCAAGAAAAAGACCGACCTCAAAGGGCGCCAGACCACCAATCTGACCAAGGAACTGCAACTTTCGGCCAACATCGACGCGCACGACTTCCAAGTGAAGCTCAGCCATGCAATCGATTTTCTTTCTGAGGGAATGAAAGTCCGGGTCAAATTGCGTTTTCGCGGACGCCAAAAGGCTCACAAAGAGTTTGGCTTCGAGGTCGTTAACCGCTTGATTCGGGAAACCGCCGCCTACGGCAAACCTGACACCCAGCCGAAGCTGGCCGACAAAGGCGACCTTCAGGTGCTCATTTCGCCGCTGCCCAAAGACCAGCGCGGCAAGCGCCCGGCCGCCGTCGCCGGAGCCGCAACCGCGCCCAAAGCGGCAGCGGCGCCCCCCACCAGAATCGCCCCAACCGAAGCCGCGCGCCCGATCCCTGAACCAGAGCGGCCCAACCGACCCGACGACGGCAACGCCGGAAGTCGGACGGAATAGTTTGTGCCGCCGGTGTGCGTGGGATTTGCTCGCCACAAGGTCCGTAAAATTTCCCCTTGCCAAAACCGGCGAGTTTGTCATTTTACGCCCATCTGATAGATAACTAGTCTCTTTCAAGGCATGGCAAATCCTCAGGTGAACTTGGTTCAGTGATGATTTTAGACCCGGCAGTCGGGAACAGTCTTCGGAAAGCAACGGTTCGTCAGAGCAGAAAACATCACATGAGCAACAAATTGTTTGTAGGAAATCTTTCCTTCAACACAACGGAAAACGACCTGCAGGACGCCTTCGCGGCGCACGGCACGGTCTTGGAAGCCAACCTGATGGTCGATCGCATGAGCGGTCGCCCGCGTGGATTCGGCTTTGTCACCATGAGCACCCCCGAGGAAGCCCAGAACGCGATCCAAGCCATGCACGGCAAGGATCTCGACGGCCGAGCCCTCACCGTGAACATCGCCCGCCCGCGCGAAGAGCGCCCCGGCGGTGGTGGTGGTGGTGGCGGTCGCCGTGACTACGGCGGCGGCGGCGGTGGCGGCGGACGCGGGGGTGGCGGTGGCGGCGGCGGACGCAATCGCTACTAATCTGTAGCCAACAATCTTTTTTCGCAGCGGGGTCCGGGCAACCGGACCCCGCTTTCTTTTTTACTCCAACCAATTCCTTCCTACCCGGCTTCAATGGCCCAGCATCCACGGACGCTGCGGCTTCTTGACCGCTTTCGGGCGGGAGGGCCGAGTCCCACAGCCACATCCGCTCGAACACTGATGCGCCCGGCGAACGGTCGGTTCATGCCGGCTTCGCTCATTGATCGCATGCGCCTTGCGCACGGCCGTGGACAGCAAACGCAGGCTCGGGGTCGAAAGACATCGTGCCGCCGTGGAGCCACAGTCAGGACAAGGTTCGGGCTGATCCCTGGCGTCTACCGCCCGCCAAGTGGTAAACAAACCGCATCGGCCACAGGCAAATTCATAAAGAGGCATGGCAGGACGGGGTTGATGTTCTACTTCACAACAGCCAAGTCGATGTCCCCCTTCAGATGCTTCTTCGGCCCGGCGGAACACGGGGTGATGTCAAAGTCGAAGATTTCGGTCGGAAGGTAGAGCGTGGCGCACGCATTGGGGATGTCGACGATTCCACTGATCCGCCCTTCGACCGGCGCCGTGCCGAGAATCGCGTAGGCCTGCTCCCCAGTGTAACCAAATTTTTTCAAGTATTCGATCGCGTTGAGACAGGCCCGCCGGTAGGCGACGTGCGGATCGAGGTAATACTGCTTTCCTTTCTCATCCACCGAGATGCCCTCAAAGATCAAGTGATTGGTGTAGCGCGGCTCGATTGGGCTCGGCTGGAAAATGGGATTTACAATGCCGTATTTCTTCATGCCTCCCTTGATCAGGCTCACCCGGAGATCGAGGTATCCCGCCATTTCAATCGCCCCGCAGAAGGTAATCTCGCCATCGCCTTGGGAGAAGTGAATGTCGCCCATCGACAGACCTCCACCCTTCACGTAAACCGGGAAGTAGACCTTGGAACCCCGGCTAAGGTTCTTGATGTCACAATTGCCCCCGTGTTCGCGCGGCGGGACCGTGCGGGCTGCCTCGGCCGCAGCCTCCCGCGCCGCACTGCCTTTCATCTTGCCCATGTGCGCCGTGGGCGCATACGGCAACGCCGCCAAGGGCGGCACCCGCGTCGGATCGGTGGCGAACAGCTCCGCTTCCCGCTTGTTCCACGTGTCGAGCAGCTGCTTCGACGGCAAACAGCCGATCAAGCCCGGATGCATGATGCCCGCAAATTCAACGCCCGGAATGTGCCGTGAGTTCGCGTAAATGCCGCTGTAGTGCCAGCACGCCTTGCGCGCATCCGGATAGTGTTCCGTCAAAAATCCGCCCCCGTTCGACTTGGCAAAGATGCCGGTAAATCCCCAGGCCGACTCGGGCAACACTCCAATGTCCAGCAAGTCCACCACCAAAAGATCGCCCGGCTCCGCGCCTTCGACGCCAATCGGACCGCTCAAGTAGTGCACCTTGGTCAGATCCACTTCGAGGATGTCCCGCGCACTGTTGTCGTCGCTAATCTGGCCGCCGGTCCAATCGATACACTCAATGCGAAATTCGTCGCCGGGCTTGACGTAGGCCACCATCGGGAGGTCGGGATGCCATCGGTTATGCAGGAAATCCTGCTTTTCCGGTGCTTTCTTCAGGTCAACTTTGATCAGGGTCTTCATTACGGTTCGTGAGTTAACGAGTTTGTGAATTGGCGAGTTGAATTAGTGCGGCATTTCGAGGAGTGAAATCGGGCAACCTGGGTCCGCGGGGCTTCGTCATCAGCCCAGCTTCACACGGCCAGAAACTGCTTAATCCGGTTGGCATCCAGGGTTTCGCGCGGAGCCTCATGCACGAACCGGCCACGGTCGATGACGAGCGCGCGATCACAGACATCCATCATGAAGCTGACCACCTGTTCGGTGACGACGATCGCGATCTGGCGCAGGCGACGAATCTCCTTCAGGGCGCGGGCAATGTCCTTGATGATGGAAGGCTGAATGCCCTCCGTCGGCTCGTCGAGCACCAGCACGCGCGGCTCGGTGACCAGGGCGCGCGCAATGGCCAACTGCTGCTGCTGGCCCCCGGAAAGATTCCCGCCCTTGCGCCCCCGCATCTCATGCAGAATCGGAAACAGCGCATAGATCTCGTCAAAGGTCGACTTGTCCACCCGGCCCCGCGCACCGGTCAGGATGTTCTCGGTCACCGTCAAGGTCGGAAAAATCATGCGCCCCTGCGGGACAAACGCGATGCCGTGGCGAACTCGTTCATAGGAGGGAAGGCCTGAAATCTCGGTCTCTCCGAGGCGAATCGAGCCGGCGGTTCGCGGCAGGATTCCGACCAGCGATTTGAGCAGGGTTGTCTTGCCCATGCCGTTGCGTCCCATGATCGCAAGGATCTCCTGGGGCCCCAGTTCAAAAGACAAGTCATTGATGACACGGCTCAGGCCGTAGCCGGAACAAAGTTCGGAAACAGCCAGCATGGCGTTGGGTTTGGTGGAGGATGGCGCGAGTGACGACATAACGATGGCAACCGGCGGTTTCCTTCAGTGGCCGAGGTAGACCTCAATCACCTTTGGATTGTTCTTCACGTCCTCCATCGATCCCTCGGCCAGAACCTTGCCGAGGTGGAGGACGGTGACCTTGTGGGCGATACGGGAGACAAATTCCATGTCGTGTTCGATGATCAATATCGAGCGATCCCGGCAGATGCGATTCAGCAGCTGGGCTGTCTGCTCCCGTTCCGCCGGGCTCATGCCCGCGACCGGCTCATCCAGCATCAGCAACTCCGGCTCCTGCATCAGCAGCATGCCGATCTCCAGCCACTGCTTCTGGCCGTGGCTCAGCTGGCCCCCTTCCACATCCAGGAAGTCACTCAGGTAAATCTCCGCGGCCACCTTGTGGATGCGCTCCACCACATCGGGTGTCCGGGAGAAAAACACGCAGCCGATGACACTGCGCCCGCGAGGAAAGCTGACCTCCAGGTTTTCATAGACCGTGAGATTCTCGTAGATGGATGGCGTCTGAAATTTGCGGCCGACCCCGGTGCGAACAATTTCATGCTCAGCCAGGCCCACCAACTCCCGGTTCTTGAACTTGACGCTGCCCGCCGTGGGCCGGGTCTTCCCACAGATCAAATCCAGCACCGTCGTCTTGCCCGCGCCATTGGGCCCGATGATTACCCGCAGCTCGTGCTGATCCACATACAGGCTGAGGGAATCGACGGCCTTGAATCCGTCAAAGGACACCGTCAATCCCTCGACCGCGAGAACGAAGTCCGTATTGCTGCTCATGGTTTTGTCTCCGATTTGGCCGGGCCGGCGAGCGGCACGGCGGCGGTTGACGATCCAGCGCGGGCCGAAACCAGCCAGGGCCCAAAGCGTTTGCGCAGCTGCTCCAACCCGCCGGCCAATCCGTCCGGAAAGAGCACCACGACAAAGATGAAGAGGCCGCCCATGCAAAAGAGCCAGAGCTGCGGAAAGTTCTCCGAGAACAGGCTCTTGCCCGTGTTGACGACCAAGGCACCGATGACCGCGCCCACAAGGGAACCCTTCCCGCCGAGCGCGGCGAAGATAACCATCTCGATCGACGGCACGATGCCCACCAACGACGGAGAGATAAAGCCAACCTGCAAAACGAAAAGAGCCCCACCCAGCCCGCTAAAGGCGGCCGCCAGACAGAAGGCGAAAATCTTCAGCGACGACACGTCATAGCCCGAGAACCGCACCCGATCCTCCCGGTCGCGCATGGCCAGCAGCATCTTGCCCAGCTTGCCGGACAGCAGCCACTGGGAGAGCAGGATGCAAAGCACAAGGAAGGCGCA
This sequence comes from Limisphaerales bacterium, assembly GCA_044230345.1. Lineage (GTDB taxonomy): Bacteria > Verrucomicrobiota > Verrucomicrobiia > Limisphaerales > JADJPG01 > JBGARF01. The sequence continues at coordinate 185,685 of JBGARF010000010.1, read as the reverse complement.
GGTGACGAAGTAGAGCGTGTACTGGGCGTCCTTGGTCCGGATGTCCCACCCCAGCAGCGTCTTTAGGTCGGTGATGCCGTTGCGGCCTCCGGTGTAGCCCTGATTTCCATCGATCGCCAGGGAAAGAATCAGCGCCATGGCCTGGGTGATGATCGCGAAGTAGACGCCGCCGACGCGACGCTTGAACATGGCCCACCCCACCACCAGCGCCACCAAGGTCGGAACCAACACAACGGCCGCTGCGGCAAAGGGGAAGCTTTTGAAGGGGACCCAGAACGAGGGGAGATGAGTGAGCTGATTCCAATCCATGAAATCCGGGATGCCCGGCGTGGACTGAATTTTGGTGCTGACCGGATCGGAGGCCTCGAGCTTGAGGAACATGGCCATGCAATACCCCCCCAGGCCGAAGAACACGCCCTGGCCAAGGCTGAGCACACCAGCCTTGCCCCAGAGCACCACGAGGCCCAGCGCGACGAAGCCGAACGTGAGGTATTTCCCCACCAAATTAAGACGGAACAGGTCGAGCGTCAGCGGCAGCACGACCACCAGCAGCACGACCAGGCCCAGCAGGCTGGTCATCGCCGACTTGCCGCCCAGCACACGTTGCACAAATGAATTCACAAGGATTATGGGTTGGAATTGGGAAACAGCGGCGGCTCACGCCCGGACTTTGCTGGCAAAGAGACCCTGCGGCCGAATCATCAGGATAAGCACAATGGCGACCAGCACCGCCACCTTGCCCATCGTGCCCTGCAGAAAGAACTCCAGGATCGACTGGCCCTGCGCGATGCCAAACGCCGACGCGATGGTGCCTAACAAGCTTGCCGTGCCGCCAAAGACCACCACCAGGAAGGTGTCGACAATGTAGCGCGAGCCGCTGTCAGGCCCGGTGGAGCCGATCGTGGTAAAGGCCGCGCCAGCGACGCCGGCGATCCCGCAGCCAAGCGAGAAGGTGAAACGATCGACCCACCGGGTGTTGATTCCGACCGCGCCGCTCATCAAACGGTTCTGGACCGTGGCCCGCATGTGCAGGCCCAAACGCGAGCGATACATGAAGACCCAGACGGCCCCGGTCAGCGCGAGGGTCAATCCCATCACGAAGACGCCATTGATGGGGATGTCGATGGAGTCCGTCGGCTTGAATGAGCCCATCAACCACCCCGGCAATGTCGGGGTGACCTCCCGCGCTCCGAAGGTCAGGCGAAACGCCTGCTGCATGATGAGGCTGAGTCCCCAGGTCGCCAGCAGGGTGTCGAGCGGACGTTTGTAAAGAAATCGAATGAGCGACCACTCCACCAGCATCCCCGCCGCTCTGGCCACGAGAAACGCGGCCACAATGGCGATCAGGAAGTAAACCGGCGCGAGGGCAGGCAGGTAATTCTGCGTGATTTGGGAGCAGAGATAAACCGTATAGGCGCCCAGGGCCATGAACTCGCCGTGCGCCAGGTTAACCACGCCCATCTGACCAAAGATGATGGCCAGGCCCAGCGCCATCAGCAGCAGCACGCTAAACAGGCTCAGCCCGGAGAATCCCTGCATCACGAAGATCGACCACAATTCGGAACTGGAATAGGCAAGCATGGGTGGACGGGGGTGTTGGAGTTGGGTCAAGAGGCAGACAAATGGGTCAGAGTCTTCGCCCCAGATCGGCAGATCCCGGACGACCCGGACGAGACAGTTGGGACCACGGAAAACACGAAGCACACGGGACGGGACCAACCTACCTGCGAGCGAGGTAATACCGGGTCGGTGACCGTCTTGTCCAGGGTCGTGGAGTTCATTGCCGTGCTTTTCGTGTCTTCCGTGGTTTGAAACAACTGTGACAATTTACGAACGGGCAGCGAGATGGCCGCTCATTGGTAGCCCTTCGGGAACGGGTCGGGTTCGATCAATCCGGATTCGTAGAGCACCTTGGCCTGGCCGTCAGCCTTCCACTGACCGATGCGCAGCTTGCTCCAAAGATGATGGTTGGGGTGCACCTTGACGTAGCCTTCAGGCGCTTCCTTGAACTCGATGTCAGGCGACGCCGCCGCAATCTTGTCGATGTCAAAGCTGCCCGCCTTTTCCACCGCCAGCTTCCACAACCACGGTCCCAGGTAGGCCGCCTGCGTCACATCACCGATGACACTCTTGGCCCCATACTTCGCCTTGAAGGCTTCAACGAACTTTTGATTGTTTGGGTTCTCGAGGCTTTGGAAATATTTCATCGCCGAGTAGAAGCCGACCAGATTCTCGCCGCCGATTCCCAGCGCCTCGTCTTCGGTCACCGAGATGGTCAGGAGCGTTGATTTCTCTCCAGTGATGCCCGCCGCCTTGAGCTGCTTGTAGAACGAGACATTGCTGCCGCCAACCACGATGGCATAGATGACGTCGGGCTTTTTCAGTTTGATCTTGTTAATCAGCGATCCGAACTGGGTGTGGCCGAGCGCGTAGTACTCTTCGCCGATCACGGTGCCCTTGAGCACATTCTCGATGTGTTTTCGGGCGATCTTGTTCGAAGTTCGAGGCCAGATGTAGTCAGAGCCGATCAGGTAAAACGTCTTGGCTTTCTTTTCCTTCGCGATCCAATCCAGCCCAGCCAGAATCTGCTGGGTCGCCTCCTGGCCGGTATAGATCACATTCTTCGATTGCTCCAACCCTTCGTAAAACGTCGGGTAGTAAAGCATGCCATTCTCCTTTTCGAAGACCGGTAACACAGCTTTGCGCGAGGCCGAGGTCCAACAACCAAAGACCGAGGCCACCTTGTCATTGACCAGTAGCTTCTTCGCCTTCTCGGCAAAGGTCGGCCAGTCGCTGGCACCGTCTTCGACGATGATCTTGATCTTGCGCCCCAGCACCCCGCCCATGGCGTTGATCTGTTCGATCGCCAGCTGCTCGGCCTGGATGGAGCCGGTTTCGCTGATCGCCATCGTGCCCGTGGCGGAATGGAGTTGGCCGACCGTCACCGTATCGTCGGTCACCGCAAGGCCGGTGGTGTTGACGCGGGCCGTCGGGAATTCAGCGGCCGTGACCGCGATCGGCCCGGCCAGCAGGGCGGCAGCAGTGACGGCCGCCACCAGACGGCATCCCCAATCACCCAGCGCCGCCGCAAAGCGGCGAGCGCGCGCCGGAGATCGAGGCGATACAGGTTCAGGCAGGGATCCGGGTTTTCTCAGCAGGTTGTATTTCAGTTTCATGGATTAGGTCTTGATGGTGTTGAACGGACGGATCAGACCAGAACGCCTGTCGGGTTGACGATGGACAGGCAAGTCTGATCCAAATTGGTGGCGGTGGCGGGGTGGATCCGCGTCGGGCGCGAGTTTCGAGCCGCCGGCTCACAGTCGGCCCCGCCGCCCTTCTTCGGCCACCGGGCGCGCGCCCGAGCAGCCGCGTAAACCTCCTCGCGAAAGACGCGCCGGATGGATTCCGGGCGCAGCTGGCATCGATGTTCCTCGGTGGCCAGGCGCAGCATCGAATCGAGAACCCAACGGCCCTGCGCCCGCGACGGTGCACCGCTGGCCCCCATGTCAAAGCGAATCAAATCCTCGGCCGAACGCGTCTCCGCCCCGGTCTCAAACGGACCCACCATCGCATTCCGCAAGATCTCGACGCTCACCCCCAACCAGGCCGGGCGCGCAAGCAGATGGATCAGCTCGCCTCGATTCTCGGGGGCCGCACAAAATTCTCCGGCTTCAATCAAGGCCGCCAGCAACCGCTCGTGCTCGTCCACCCGCCGATCCGCGAGGTCCTGCATCACCACCAGGGCCTTGTCCGGATGACCCGGAGAAATCTCCGCGCTGGAGGCCAGGATCACGCCATCTCCCGCCAAAGCCGCACTGGAATTCCACGGCTCGCCTACGCAGTAGCCGTCCAGGTGCCCCGCCCGCAGCGAGCGATGCATCAACGCCGAAGGCACCACAACGAGATCGACGTCGATGCCGGGCCGAAGGCCTCCCCGGCCCAGCCATTCCGCGAGCAGGAAATGCTGGGCCGAATATTCCAGCACGACGCCAAAGGTAATCCGCCGGCGCCCCGCCTCGCGCCGAACCAGCTCCGCCAGACTCAACGGGTCCCGCACGCCGAGCGACCAACAGGCGCGCGAAATGGTAATGGCACTGCCGTGGTGCCCCAGCATCAGGCCCGTTAGGCAGGGTCGTCGCACTCCGCCCAAGCCGAAATAAATGGAGAAGAGCAGGCTGGCGTGGGCCACGGCCGCGTCGAGTTCCTCGTGCAGGAGCTTTTCCCGGACGGTCGCCCAGCCCACTTCCCGACTCAGCGTCGCCTCCAAGCCATGCGCCCGAAACATCCCCAGCTCCTGCGCAACCACCAGCGTCGCGCAATCGATCGTGGGAACAAAACCCACCGTCAGCCGTCCGTCGCCGGATTGCCGGCGGTCAAAGGCACGATTTCGGGCGAAGCGCACGACGCCCCTTGAGCAACGACGATGCCACGCGGCCCGACCGCCCCTCAGCTTGATCGATGCTCGTTCGTCATCGCAGAAATGCGCGAATCCCGGACGAACACGCGCCGGACCCGTCGCGATGAACACCGGCCATCAACCCGGGTTAAGCACTCCCCAACGGATGCGTTCGCACAACCACCGTTTCGCTCATGCTCCTGGTGCATAAATTGCGATCAGTGGTTTTTCATCCTTTCCCACTGGACGTTGCCTAACCGCCAATCGCAAGGGCAAATTCATCTGGCGTTTCTGCTGCTATCTTCCCCCAGAACATTTGCGCATGACACCGTCATTCGACCAGCAACACCTCCGCCTGTTCGTCGCGCTCGCCCGTCACCTGAGCATGCGCCGGGCGGCCGGGGAACTGCGCCTTACCGCCTCCGGCGTCTCCCGCAGCCTCGCCATGCTCGAGCGCACGTGGGGATGCCGCCTTTTCGATCGCACGCCGCGCCGCATGACTCTGACGCGGGTCGGCTGCGACCTCCTGCCCTTGGCAGTCGCCGCTCTGGAGCGGCTGGATGCCCTCCAAGCCAGGCTCCCCGACGAGTCCGACTCTTCCCCCCAGCCCGATCGCGAACTCCAGGTCGGCGCCTCCGGCGCGCTCGGGCAACGGATTCTCCCCGCCGTTCTCCGTGAATTTCGTGACGCCTGTCCGAAGTGCCGGGTAAAGGTCGTCCCCGGCGCCAGCCCAGCCGCTCACCAAAGCCTTCGCGAAGGCCGGCTCGATCTGATTTTGACGCTGCGCCCAACGGCTCTGGATGGCATGAGCTTCGACGAACTGGCCGAGGATGATCTCCAGTTCGTCCTGCATCCGCTTCATCCCTGGGCGGTGGAACGGCGCGTCAAGCTGGAGGATCTCGGCGCTCGCCGCCTCATCCTGCCCGGTGAGGACGACGAAACCGGCGCCATGGTCCGACGCTACTTTCTGGAGGATGGCATCGCGATCGAGCCATGCATCGAAATGGGCGACGAAGAAGCGATCAAACAGTTCGTTCGCCACGATCTCGGTGTGGCGGTGCTGCCCAAATGGATCGTCGCCGGTGAGCTCTCGCGCGGAGAACTGACCACGCTGCCTCTGGGCCGCCGCCGCCTGCGGCGTCAGTGGGGAGTCCTCCATCGTCGCGGCCACATCCCCGACTTCGCCGAGCACCTGCTGACCAGCATCTGTGGTGTGGTCCTGCGCGACCGAGTGGAAACCAACACCGAACCGCCCGCGTCCGGCACCGATGCCCCCCTTCCCTCTGCGAACGGAATTCCGGTTTCCCGCCATCGGCCCAAACCGATCGCCGCAACGACAAACACCGAATTCCACTGAGCATCCCGCCACCCACCGCCAGCGGGTGAGCGATCCCAAGGCAGACCCCCTGTCGGAAATCGTGCAAGGTGTGCAAGTTCAAGTCAGGAACCAGCCCGCCGCCTCCAGCCAGCCAGGACATCCCAAAACTGTGGCCGGATCGCCGGCGGCCTTTGCGATTGAAGGCTCCGCAATGGTCCAACGTCGGAATTCGGGACTTCCTTGGGCCGCACGATGACGCACCATAGCAATCGCTCGATTTTAAGTTTCAGCCGGATCGCCGCGCTGGCCGCGATCGCCGCGCGCGCAGCCACCGCATGCGCCGCGGATGACACTCTCTGGTCCACCCACGTCGAGCCGCTGCTCCAGAAGCATTGCACCGAGTGCCACAACCCCGTGAAGTCCCGCAGCGCCCTCGATCTGACCTCGCTTCAGGCCATGCTCCGCGGCGGAGATCGCGGTGCCTCCGTCATCCCCGGGCGCCCCGAGGACAGCAATCTCTACAAGTTTCTCAGCGCGGACGCCGACCCGCACATGCCGCCCGGTAACCGCAAGAAGCTCACGGACGAGGAAACCAGTCTGATCAAAGCCTGGATCGCGAAACTGCCCGTGGCTTCGGCGAATTCGTCCGCCACCGCAGCCTCGAGCGAGCCCTCAGCCACCAACTCCGGGCAACCCTCCAAGCCGCGCATCTCGTGGCAGCCTTCCGCGTCCATGCCCCCGGAACGCGCCGTGGATCGCTTCCTCAAACAAGCTTGGAAGCTCGATCACGTTGAGCCCGCTCAACCCGCCTCCGATCAGGTTTTCGTCCGACGCGCCTACCTCGATCTCGCCGGCCGGATTCCAACCCGCGACGAGACGCAAACATTTCTTCAAGCGCCCGCTCGCACCCGGCGCTCCCGGCTCATCGAACAATTGCTCGCCAGCGAAGAATTCCCCCGACACCTGCGTGAGATCTTCGATCCAATCCTGATGGAGCGCCGCGGCGCCGGCTGGGAGGATCGACGCGCAAAAGAAAAATGGTTCGCCTGGCTGGAGGACAGCTTCCGTCAGAACCGGCCTTGGAACGACATGGTGCGGGACCTGATTGTCGCCCGCCCCGAACGCCCGGAGGATCGCGGCGCGGCGTGGTTCCTCTATGAACGCGAGAACAATCCCCAAGCCGTGGCGGAAGCAGTCGCGCCCGTGGTCTTCGGTGTGCAGGTGAAATGCGCGCAATGCCACGATCACATGGTCGCCCGGGAGATTAAACAGGCGCACTACTGGGGCATGGTCGCGGCGTTCAACCGCAGCAAGAACGTCGACACCCCCGCCGGGCCGCGCGTCGCCGAGTCCGCCATCGGCGGGTTCGTCAGCTTCGCCAATCTCAAAAAGGAATCGCAACCCGCCCGGCTCACGTTCTTCAACGGCCGCACCATCGACGAGCCATGGCCCAAGGACGGGGAAAAGGAAACCGACGCCCCGGAGCTCTACCTAATCCCGCCCGCCCAACCCGTCGCTGGAGCCGGCGGCAAGGAAACCGCCCGCCGAAGGGACCGCAACGCCAAGGCGGACCAGGCTGCGGTGCCGAAGTTTTCCCGACGCGAGGCCTTCGCCAACGCCGTCACCCGCGACAACCCGCTGCTCGCTCGCGCCATGGTGAATCGCGTCTGGGCGATGCTCTTCGGGCGTGGCCTGGTGCACCCGGTCGACCTGATGGACTCAAAACATCCGCCCAGCCATCCCGAACTGCTCGACTGGCTGGCCAAGGATTTCGAACGAACCGGCTACGATGTGCGCCGGCTGTTTCGCACGCTGTGCCTGACGGATGCCTATCAACGCGAATCGCGCCTCGCCCCTCGCCAGCTCAAGGCCAAGGCGCCGGCCCCGGAGTCGTTCGCCCGCACCCTCGACAAACCGCTCTCCGCCGAACAGCTCTACCGCTCGCTGCTCATCGCCACCGGCAATTCCACCAGGACGAACGGCCAGGTCGCCGGCGTTTCCGAGTCCGAGCTGCGCCGTGCCTTTGTCGCCCAGTTTCCCGACCTGTTCCCGGCCGAATACAACGCCTCGCTCCAACAGGCGATGTTTCTCTCGAACGCGCGTTTTCTCGACCAGCTCCTCAAGCCCGAAGGCAGCAACCTCACGGGCCGACTCCTGGCCATTCCCGATCCCACCCAGCGCGTGCGCGACGCGTTCGCCGCCATCTTCGGACGGGAACCGGACCGCGACGAGCAATCGGAGTGTGTCAAATACCTCGCCGCAAGATCCCCTGAGGCCGGCCTTCGTCAAATGCTCTGGGCCCTGCTCACCAGCGCGGAGTTTCAACTGAATCACTGATGCGCGACCCACTTTCCCATTTGCCCAATCCGGCCTGTGGTGGCGCCGACCATCGCTGGCATCGACGCAAATTCCTCCAGGGCCTGACCGCGGCCGGCGGACTGTCGCTGGCCAGTTGGGGCGGCTTGTTCTCGCTCCCCGCGTTCGCCCAACAAGCGAACCGCCAGCAAAAGCATTGCATCCTTCTCTGGCTCTGCGGCGCGCCCAGCCAGTTCGAGACGTGGGATCCAAAACCCGGCCGCCCAACAGCAGGCCCCTTCCGCAGCATTCCGACTAAGCTGCCTGGCGTGCATTTCGGCGAGCTCATGCCGAAATGCGCGAGCATCGCTGACAAGCTCGCCGTCATCCGCTCGATGAAGACCAAGGAGAGCGAGCATCTCCAGGGCATCAACCTGCTCAATCGCGGCGCCGGCCCGCGCCCGCCGTTCATCCGGCCCACGCTCGGTTCCGTCCTCGCCCAACAGCTCGGCCAACTCGACAACCCCATCCCGAATTTCGTCCTGTTCGACCCCTGCCCCGAAGGCAACGAGTTCAAGGAGTTCAAAGCCGGCAACTGGGCCGGCTGGCTCGGCGCCCAATACGGCCCCGTCCGCGTCGGCGGCGAATACAAGATCGAGAATGTCGCTCGCACCGCTGATCTCACGGCCGAAGACCACGAAGCCCGCAATTCCCTCCGCAAATTCCTCACGCGAAAGTTCGAAAACGAGCGACGCAGCGCCGCGGCCTCATCTCAAAACGCCGTGTTCGAACGAGTCAAAGGCCTGATGAGCTGCGCGCACTTGTTCGATCTCGAAAAACTCCCCGCCAAGGATCGCGAACGCTACGGTCCCGGCGCCTTCGCCCAACACACCCTGCAAGCCCGTCACCTGGTCGAGAACGGCGCGCCCTTCGTGATGGTCGCCAACGGCATGCCCTGGGACAGCCACGTGTTCCACAATGAAATTTACCAGATGCTCGTCCCAGAGCTCGACCGCGTGCTTTTCCATCTCGTCAACGATCTGGAGGAACGCGGGCTGCTCGACAAAACGCTCGTGGTCGCCATGGGCGAATTCGGTCGCACGCCTTGGATGAATCAAGCCCGCGGCCGCGATCATTACCCCAACGCCTGGAGCCTTGCTCTCGCTGGATGCGGCATCAAACGCGGGGTCGTGGTCGGCGGCACCGACGAAGACGGCGTCGACGTCGCCGAAAAGGCGTTCAACGAGAAGAACCTGTTCGCCACGATCTTCTCCGCCCTCGGCATCGATCCCTACGCGCCCTACGACATTCCCGATCTACCCACGTTCCATCGGGTGGAAGAAAAGGCCGCGCCAATCCAGGAGGTGCTGGCATGAGAACCAATCGCCGCCGAACAACGGTTGCTGACGTTGACGCCATCCTGTCTCCGTGCGCGCTCGGAAGCTCAACGCACACCTATTCTCCACGACAGGCCGACGCTGCCAATGATTGTTCGACCGACCTCGCCGCCAGTGAAGTTCCCCGTCTCCACGGGGGAGAGGGTTGGGGTGAGGGCGAATCGCAAAACCAGTTCGCAACAACACTCCACCTCCGTCGCTCCATTCTGGGAATTCGTTAAGCATCAGCTCCATGCCTGAAGAGAAAAAATCCGCCGAGTCCAAACCAGCCCCGCTGGCCAAAGCCAAGGACATCTCGCTGCCCGCTGCGGTTCTGGCCATCGACCTGTCGCGCGATGGCAAGACGGCGTATGCAGCGTGCCAGGACGGCGGCGTGTTCGCCGTCGAGCTGGAAGCGGGCCAATCCCATCTGATCGGCCGCCACGAAAGTTACGCCAGCGGCGTCGCCCTCCTCCCCGATCAGCGCACGGTGATTTCCGGAGGCTACGACGGCACCCTGCTTTGGCACGATGCCGTGGATCGAAAAACACTGCGCTCGCGCAAGGCGCACGAATTCTGGTCTTGGAATCTGAAGGTCTCCGCTGACGGCACCCTGGTCGCGTCCGTGACCGGCCGCTATGAAGCCGGCAGCTACAAATACGAGCCGGCGCCCGAGCGCGAGCCTTCGGTCAAAGTGTTCGGCGCGCAGAACGGCGAACTGGTGCGGGAGTTCAATCACGTCCCTCCAGTCCAGGCCGTTGCCTTGACACCCGATGCGCGCCATGTGGCGGCCGGCAATCTCATGGGCGAAATCCGCATCTGGGAGATCGCCACCGGACGTCAGGTCGCCCACTGGACCACGCCCGACCTCACCAGCTGGGGCATCATCAAGAGCCATCACTATCTCGGCGGCGTGTTCGCGATGGCCTTTGATCCGTCCGGCGACGAACTTTACATCTGTGGCATGGGCCCGATGCGCGATCCGATGGCGGGCAATGGCGTGCAACGCTGGCAACGGTTCGCCTGGCGCGACGGCAAAAAGCTCGACGAAACCCACGACGGCGAAAGCGGCCAGGGCCTGATGGAGGCATTGGCCTTTCATCCGACGCGCAAGCTGTTCGCCATGGCGGGACGCCTGTTTCAGGGCCAATGGAACCTGGCGATCTTCGACTCGGCCACCGGCAAGAATCTCCACGCCATCGATGCGAAACACCGCATCACCGACGCGTTGTTCACCCCTGACGGCACGCGCCTGCTGCTCGGCAAGGCGAAGCAGCAGGACAAAAAGAAAGACGGGAAGTGGCCGGACTACGGTTTGATCGAAGTGTATTCCGTGTCACCGACGATGGGGTGAACACGGTAGATGATTGCGCCTTCGCGCGGCACTCGCCGTCCTTCGCACAAAGACCCGAAGGCCAGAGCCCGCGACGATTTGAGCGGCGACCCAGCACGAACCGCGGACAGAAAGGCAAATCGTTCCAAAGGTTGCATGGCGGCGGGTCTCGGGGCAAACTCGTGGCAACGAACGAAAACAGCACCGACTCGGTGAGAATCGTTGTGAGTGGCGATACACATTTGACACGAGAAAAGCTGGAGGAGTTCCTGCGGCGGCTGGGCCAAGGCGCGCAGGCGCCTGGGGCTTGCTTTATCACCGGCGGAGCCAGCGCGTTGCTCATTGGATGGCGGGAGACGACCATTGACGTTGATCTCAAGTTCGACCCGGAACCGGCCGGTGTTTTTGATGCGATCCCAGGCCTCAAACGCACGCTGAGGATCAATGTGGAGCTGGCGGCGCCTTCCGATTTTCTGCCGCCGCTGAAAGAGTGGCGCGAGCGTTCCCGTTTCATTGGCCGCTACGGACAGCTGGACGTCTATCATTATGACTTTATTTCCCAAGCCCTGTCCAAACTCGAGCGTGGGCATGCCAAAGATTTGCTCGATGTCGCGGAAATGCTCCAGCGGAAACTGGTCACAACCGAAGACCTGCTGGCCAAGGCCGAGAGTATGCGTCCGGAGATTAAACGTTATCCCGCCGTCGAAGAGGAATCATTCATCCGACGTGTCCGGGAATTCGTCGACAAGTGGGCGCATGAATCCTGAACACTATCCCGGGGGAGAAATCCTCGCCGAAGGATTGAGGGATTTGAAATCCGGCATAGCCAGCGTCCACGCGCTTTTGGTGCTGGTTGGCGCCTATCGACTTTCCCGGTGTGGCATTCAGATTCCCGGGCTCCCTGGCGCACCCGCCGTCCCCGAGCATGCCCTCTACCAACGCCTGGTCATTCAGCACGGACCGGAAGCCTATCGACACTACCGCTCGTTGCTTCGCCGTCTGGTTAGCCTCGAAAGCGCTCTGGAAGTAACCGCGTCACCAAAGTGGTGAATTTCGGGGCAGGCACGGCCCGCCAAGTGTGTAATTGTGAAATCTGACCCGGGCCGGAACTTGCGATGCGCAGGTAGAATGTCGAGAGTTCGTGGGAAATGAACGATACTTACTTCTTTTTGCCCAATCCGAGGAGGTCGGAAACGTTATCAACTGTCACAGCGATATAGGCATTCCAGACGTTTGGATCCATGCCCGCGTACAATCGAGTACCTAGAGTCGCACTGATGTGACCCGTCAATGGTAAGTTCAATTCCGCTTCGAGTCCAAATGCCGTGTCTACCTTGTAGTCGATTACGTCACGATGGCGCAGGCGAATCTCATGGCTGTTGCTCGAGATAAATTCGGCGGTATCCAGGAACGCTACCCCCGCATTGACGCTAAGCGTAAATTCCCGAGCATCTTGGAGAGACCAATCCTTGCGCGCAACCCTGAAACCGATCCCAGACAGCACGCGACTATGAATGTCAAACGCATCGGAGTCGGTCACTCCCGAATATGAGACGATGACGCCGACCCAACGCGCAGAACGAGTTTCCTCGTAGGTTTTATTCAGGTCCGTCCCAGCGTCATCCAAAGAGTTTGGAGTGTTAACCGTGAGCTTCCGCCACACCGGCAAACCTAAAGTCACCTCTCCACCGAATTCTCCGGTTCCAACCACAGCGGCGGCAGTTGTCTCTTTGTCGTCTTTCGCGATAAAGTTGAATCGGGCCTGGAAATCTATCGACCGATCCGCTTTCATTTTGCCTCCCCAGAACCACATGCTGTAGTCGCCATCTTCGGGCGTGGTAGCGCGCTTGATGAATCTATGGCGCGTCAGCACGTCCCAAGCCCACACGTCGTGATAAGCGACTTCCACGAAAAAGCGGGCTCGAGTACCGTCTGACTTTTCGAGGTTACCGTGCGTTCCGCCATATCCATCCGTAAAATTCGTCACAATATACGGATTGAGCAACATGAGCCCGCTCGTGATTTGAAACGGATTGCTACCAACCTTACTCGACGTGGCTGGCGTCCGGCCATCTGCATTCGACGTGGTTGAAATCTCTTTCCCGTCGCGGGCCTTAAAATCAGGTTCTCGAAAACTGGGCGAGGCTGCCCGGACACTTTCCAGCGATAGCGCGAAGGCCAAAAGAAGAGGGTGCGTAAGTTTCATTCCGTTGAATTTGAGATTGTGCATAACACCTGTCATTGGATGAACCGATATAAGGCGATTGGAGTCGAACACTGCAAGAATTATTTACCATGCTACCAGGGCGAATCCGAGAATGATTCGAGAATGGGTTGGTGGGCTGTCGCCGTGAAGGAGAACGAAATGGGTGTCAAAGGGAGAGGCGGAGCAGCACGAGCCAAGAGGAAAAGTGGCAGGTCATGACCAAGGGTCAGATCTCACAATTCATCATTTCAAGCACTTGCTTGAGCGTTTTCCGTTCCGCCGGGTGGGACGGCAATCCTAGTTCATACCGCCGGACACTCGTCGACACCACTCCGTAATTCCTCAACCCGACAGCGTCGCCCAGTTCTTTCAGTTTCAGTCCACATAACCTTTTCCCCAAATACAACACCAGGTCGCGCCCTCCGTCTCCATACTGATCGCGAAAGTCCGCCCATTTTCGCCCTTTCACTTTCTCCACCGCGGCAATCACCTCGTCCAATCTGGGCCGCTGTCTCACCAGCCGCTTGGCCCCCCTTTGTTCCTGCTCGTTCACCTTCCCACTCAAACCCTTCTTGACCGTTGCCAGGAATTCCAATCCGCCCAATACCAGTTGTTCCCTCACAGATTCCCACGGCCGCTCCTTCAATCCTTCCCTCACAGCTTTCTCGACATACTCGCGATATCGCCGACGTTGTTCCTCCTTTCGGCCACCGCCCAATCCCAACACCGCCTCGCATTCCAGCCACCCGGGCGCCGGCGTCCATCCCACATAGCTCCGATACGAACTCCATCGGTATCGACGCAACGTCTCCAGCCGTTGCCGCAAGCGGGCCGCGTCCGGCGCCGGCGCCAACCCCAACCGGCCCGCCGCGCGCTGTCCCTTCCCCAACCCATGTCCCGCTACCCGCACTGGATTCAAATGCAAATACCGGCTCAACTCCAGGCCCCACGCTTCACGCTGCACCAGGATTGATTTGAACCGCCCCTGGAACAGATGCCCGCTCCGCCCATGTCGACGGTTGAACCACATGCTGTAACTGACCTGCAGCCACTGGATTGCTCGACTCAAATTGGCCTCGGTCAACTCCACCAGCAGGTGATAGTGATTGTCCATCAGCACATAGGCATGCAGACGCAAACGATACATCCCCACCATCTCGGCCAACAATTCCACAAAATGCGCCCGGTCCCGATCCTCGCGATAAATCGCCTTCCGTTCGTTTCCACGGCTGTTCACATGATACCATCCGCCCACCAGCTCAATTCTCAATGGCCTCGCCATGCCGCCCAGCCTTCCCCAACGATCCTGGACTCGTCAATTGTATAATTATGAGATCTGACCCTTACGAAAGGCAAACACCGCATCACCGACGCGATGTTCACCCCCGACGGCGCGCGCCTGCTGCTCGGCAAGGCGAAGCAGCAGGACAAGAAGAAGGACGGGAAATGGCCGGACTACGGCCTGATCGAAGTGTATTCCGTGTCACCGACGCTGGGGTGAACTTGCATCCTGGGACCAACCCCGCGGTTTAAGCGCCCGCCGAAGAGTGCCTTCGTTGGGCAGGAACAGGTCGCGAGTTAATTCCTCTCCCGGTTCGGCCAGCTCCGCGGCCACTACTTTGATGCGAAGCAGAATTCGATCGACACCATCAATCGTCGGATCGCTGTCTTCCGGCTGCCCGGGAAGCGGAGCACGTGCCCAAGCCGAGATCACGTTGGGAATGGGTGCCGGAAATCGATTCGTTTCCACGTAGTCGTAGCGGATATGGATAGGTTTGGGATCATTCACTCCGCGCACCTTGTATTGGACAAGACAACGAGCGGGCAGGCCGTTGGAGAAAGTGAACGCCGCCTCAATGGCCATGTCGGACTCGTCGGGTTTTGATGATTTCACAACGCCGCCTTCAACGCGCAACGAATCAATTGGGTCGGCCGAGATCCCAAGGGACGCGAAACGCCCCAGGATCCATCCGAACTCATTTCCATGCATTAGCCTGGCACGATTCAGATCGTTGGCAGTTTCAACGCTGAACCTTGGCCGCGACGCTCGCCCCTTTGCGCCGCTTGGCGCCGGAGCCAGCGACCAAAATTCATCCATCCAGTTCCCTCGAGCATACCCCGCCCGCTCACTGGTGAATCCATGCGGTGAATTCGTATCCCCCTGCGTCAGCAGGCAGCCATAGATCGAACGGCCCCGTGGCGAGTTGTAGTGCCGAAGCTCCATCATCGCTGATCCCGTCGAAAAATACGAAACCTCAACGGTCAGGCTGCGAAAGGCCGGGAAATTGGTGATGAACGAATAGACCAGTTCAGACGAAGCTGCGGGGGCGCCGACCAGTTTTAGCGGTAAACAAACAAATGACAACGCGGGCAACAACAACCCGGCCCAAATTGCGGAGATGCGTCGTTCGTTTGACACGTCGAGACGATGCCCGATCGCTTTCAAAGAAGGCAAGAATGCCGGCACGTTCTGTTTAAACTCCTCGAGCCACCATCATGCTGCGTCAAGGCGATGTTCCACTCGCCGCGCCTCCAGCAACGGCAATCCAAAAGATTTCTTATTGCATGCGCAGCCGACCGATCCATATATCGCGCCATGTGGAGTTCTCTGCTCGCAACCGCGAGCCAGGAATGGGATGGCGATGAGGTGTTGCTTCTCCTGATCTCCGCCGGGCTCACGTTTTCCGGCGTCGGTCGCGGCACGGCCGCGCTCAAGTCAACCTCACCCTTGCGCGGCGGACGTGGTCGAACCTGGCCCTTGCTGGTGACGACGACGCTGGCCGTTGCGTTCCTCGGCTGGGTCACTTGGCATTGGACGGCACGGGAGATACGACACGGCCAATCGTATGGCCTTCTGACGATGTTCATGGGCACCGCGTGGGTGACCCTCTGCGTCGGAGGATTCAAATGGCTTGGCTTGAGCATTCGCGACGATGTCTGCGAACGCAACAATCAGGCAGCCAGCGCGGCTTTAGCCGGCGCGATGCTTGGCGCGACCTGTGTCTACGCCGGGGCCATCACGGGCGAAGGCCCGTCTTTCTGGAACAACGTCTTCAGTGCGGGCCTGGGAGGAATCGTCTGGTTCGGAGGCTGGCTAATCCTGGAACTCTTCTCCCACGCGTCACAGAACGTCGCCGAAGAACGAGACCCCGCGTCCGGTTTGCGTCTCGGCGGATATCTGTTTGCTTCCGGCCTGCTCATCGGTCGGGCTGTCGCTGGTAACTGGCAGGGAACGCGTGAAACCATCCACGATCTCCTGCGTGACGGCGGGTGGATCGTCCCGCTCGTCATCGCAGCGATCATCGCGGAATATTTTCTCCGCCCGACCCCGCGCCGCCTGCGCCCCAATCTGCTGACGCATGGTGCAATGTGCGCTCTAACCTATCTTCTCGTGGCCGGCTGGAGAATTCATCAGCTCGGCTGGTGGGACGGAGCCCCACGCTGATGAACATTTCTCTTCATCCGCCGACGCCAGAAACCAGTCCTGATCCGGGGATCGTCACCGACCGGTCGCACCTCGGAACGGCCCCTGCGGGGCCGCAGCCGAAGTGTTCGGGCCTTGGCCTGCGGGCGGGAGCGGAGCTGGATCCGGTCGAGTTTGCCCGGATCCGACGGCACGTCGCCTTGGAGGGATGCAAGTGGGATCCGCAGGTCGGAGACGTCTGCACACTCGCGCATTTTCCACTGCTGCTCTGCGAAAGTGTCTGGCGGCAGCTGGCGCTCTGGTCGGAGGAACTCGCCACGGAAACCTTGAGGGCAGAGCAGGAGATCCTGGGGCGGCCCGAGCTGCTGACGCGGCTGGGGTTGCCGGGTCAACTCTGTCGTGCGCTCCAGACTGACGCCGCTCCCACACCGACGGCGTTGCGGATCATGCGTTTCGATTTTCATCCCACCACGGAGGGCTGGCGAATCTCGGAAGTGAACAGCGACGTTCCCGGCGGCTACACGGAGTCGACCTGTTTCACCGAGGAATTCGCCCGGCGTTATCCCAGCAACGAGCCAGCCGGCCGCACCGCACACGTCTGGGCCGACGCCCTGGCCCAACGTGCGATGGCGGATCCCGGAGCTTCCAGAGGAACCGTCGCCCTGCTCGCGGCTCCGGGCTACATGGAGGATCAACAAGTCATTGTCTACCTGGCCGGACTGCTGCGTGCCCGAGGATGCCGGACGATCCTGGGCCGTCCTGGTCAGGTCCACTGGCGGGACGATTTGGCCGAAGTGGAGACTCGCACGGGGCGCAGCCCGGTTGCAGCCGTCGTGCGATTTTACCAGGCCGAATGGCTTGCCCGCCTGCCCTTGCGCACCGGCTGGTGCCGATACTTTCGCGGCAGCCGGACGCCAATGGTGAACCCAGGCACCGCCATCATCTCCGAAAGCAAACGTTTCCCGCTCGTTTGGGACCAGCTTCGTTGCTCGCTGAACCGATGGCGCGCCTTGTTGCCCGAGACCCGCGAGCCGACCGAAGCGCGGTGGCGTTCCGATGACGACTGGATCGTCAAGTCCGCCCTCTGCAACACGGGCGACGACGTAGGCCTCCGCGCCGCTCTGACGGACCGCGAATGGCGACAGCTACGCTGGGAAGTCTGGCTGCAGCCCCGCCGCTGGCTGGCCCAGCGACGCTTCGTCTCCGTCCCGGTCGAAACGCCGATCGGTCCACTCCACCCCTGCCTCGGGATCTATGTCATCAACGGCCGCGCAGCGGGCGCCTATGCCCGGTTGTCGCCGAAGCCGCTGATCAACTACGCGGCGATCGACGCGGCGTTGCTTTTGGAAGAAGACCAACCAGGAGCACCGGTTTCATGACAAAGGAAGAGATCTTCAACGTTTGGGCGCCCCAAGACGTCCTCTGGTCGCCCTGGGCCAAACCCGTATTGTTCGCGTGCATGCCTGCAGCGTTGGCGCAGACCACGCCATCGACTCCGACCACAACATCGACGGCCGAGTGGGCGCCACCGGCCGACAGCGGGGTGGTGATCGTGCTGGACCTACCCGGCGCCGACGGTGTCGCGGCTGGACTCGCGCTGGCGGCGCTGGGATACCGACCTGTCCCCCTCTACAACGCCATCCCCGCACCAGTCGCACCACCATTTCAACCCGCCGCGTCCACCGGAAACACCGGCACCGTGGCCGCCACCGCCAGCCTGGCCGAGGGATTGGCCGCGGTGGACCTCCAACCCGTGATGACCGCCCTGCAATTGGGCGCGGTTGAACTGCGACAACGCACTCTGGCCCCGAACGCACCGCCCGCGTTTCTGCTCGATTGGAACCGGCACCGCGGACGAGTCACGCTCACTGAGGGCAAGTTTGACAATCGCTCGGTTTCCTTCACGACGGATTTTCCGTCGGGAAACTTCCTCCTCGCCCACGGGTTTCGTCGGGTGCTGCTGGTCCATCCCGGTCCGGGCCCAGGTCGCTTGGTCTATACGTTTCTACGCGAGGAACAGCCGCAGGCCGACCTGGCCCACACGTTGCGCCAATGGCAGGATTCAGGTCTCGCCATCGAGTTTTGCCGGCTCGACGATCCCTCGCCGCCCTTCCCACTGCAGGTGCAGCGGCCGTCCTGGTTTCGTTGGATCGGCCAGCGCGTCATCGCCGCATTCGGACTTCGCCGCAACCCATCGGGCGGGTTCGGCCATTGGGTACCAGACACGTCGGCAGGTTAAACGAGGGATGCACTTCGAATCCTCGCACCGATGCTGCCCCCGCTCGGGCACACCCCAAAATCGCAAATGCGAAGATTGACACTGGAAACGGGCGTTTCTAGTGTCTGCCCGCAAAGACCGCGAGCGAATGCCCCCGACAATTTGCAGTTCGGGGATTTTTTTTGCCGCTAGACGGAACTCGACTATGGCGAACACAATTTTGGTCGGCGCCCAATGGGGCGACGAAGGCAAAGGCAAGATCATCGACGTCCTGACCTCTGAGGCGGACATCGTGGTCCGCACCCAGGGCGGCAACAACGCCGGACACACCGTCTATATTGGCAAGCAGAAGTATGTGCTGCACCTGATCCCCTCCGGCATTCTCCGCCGCGGCAAGGTTTGCGTGATCGGCAATGGCGTGGTGGTGGACCCGAACGGCTTGGTCGCCGAAATCGACGGCCTCGCCAAGCTCGGCGTCAAGGTCGGGTCCAACCTGCTGGTCAGCGAGACCGCTCACCTCGTCCTCCCCTACCATCGTGAACTGGACGAACAGCGCGAGATCATCAAAGGCAAACACAAGATCGGCACCACCAAACGCGGCATCGGCCCGGCCTACGGCGACAAGGCCGCCCGGGTCGGCCTGCGCGTCATCGATCTGGTGAACCCCGAACGCTTCGAGGAAAAGCTCCGCATCCGGATCAAGGAGAACAACGAGGTGCTGCGCGCGTTCGGCGCCCGGCCGCTTTCGTTCAAGAAGGTGCTCGACTCGTATCGCCGCGCGGGGGAACGCCTCAAGCCCTATGTCGCGAACACGGTCATCTACCTGCATCACGCCATGCGCAAGGGCAAGGACATCCTCTTCGAAGGCGCGCAAGGCACGTTCCTCGACATCGATCACGGCACCTATCCTTTTGTCACCTCGTCCAACACCACGGCCGGCGGCGCCTGCACCGGCTCAGGCGTGCCGCCGCACCGGATGGATCGCGTGGTGGGCGTGCTCAAGGCCTACACCACCCGCGTGGGCGAAGGACCGCTGCCCACCGAGGATTCCGAGATCTCCGATCTCCTGCACGGCATGGGCCGCGAGTTTGGCGCCACCACCGGACGCGCCCGTCGCTGCGGCTGGTTTGACTCCGTCGCCACCCGCCACGCCACCATGGTCAATGGCATCGACGAGCTGGCCGTCACCAACGTCGACGGTCTCGACACGCTCGATCGCATCCGCGTCTGTGTCAGCTATCGCGTCGGCAAACAAACCCTGGACTACGTCCCGAGCGACGTCGATGTGCTCACCCGGTGCGAGCCGGTCTATGTGGATTTCCCCGGCTGGAAACAGTCCACCACCAAGGCGCGCCGCTGGAAGGATCTGCCGGCCCGGGCGCGCGCTTATTTGGGATCCATCTCGGAACTCACCGGGGCCCGCCTAACGACCGTATCGGTCGGGCCTGCCCGGGAACAGACGCTGTTCCTTTAAGCTCCCCGGCCGCGGCAACGCGTCGCGGACAGGTCGCCGTCAAGGTTCAGGCGATTTCCAATAGAGCATGAGCGCCCACCTTCCCCAGTTGAGCCCGCAGGCGAAAGCCAGCCTGCCGGCGCATGTCGCTGTGATCATGGACGGGAACGGCCGGTGGGCCAAACAGCGCAATCTGCCGCGCATCGAAGGCCATCGCGAAGGCGCGGAATCGGTGCGCATGGTCGTGCGCGCGGCCGGCGAAATCGGGATCAAGTATCTCACGCTCTACGCGTTCTCGGTGGAGAACTGGAACCGGCCGAAGGAAGAGGTCGACACGCTGATGAAGTATCTGGCGCGTTACCTGAAGAACGAGGTGGGCGAGTTGAACCGACACAACGTGCGCCTCGAGGTGATTGGGCAGATCTATCGGCTGCCGGAGTTTGTCCAGGAGCAGATCAAGAAAACCACGGTCGCATTGTCGCGCAACAACGGCCTCACGCTCGTGCTGGCCTTGAGCTACGGCGGGCGGACCGAGATCGTGGAGGCGACGCGGGCCATTGCCGAGAAGGTCCGCCTGGGACAACTCGACGTCGCCGAGATCAACCCCCAGGTCTTCAGCCAGCACCTCTACACCAAGAGCCTGCCGGATCCGGATCTGCTCATCCGCACGAGCGGCGAAATGCGGGTCAGCAACTTTCTGCTGTGGCAGATTTCCTACGCTGAATTGGTGGTCACGCAAACGCTCTGGCCGGATTTCCGCAAGGCTCAATTCTTCGAAGCCTTGGAGGAATACGCCCGGCGCCATCGCCGGTTTGGGGCGGTCTGAGGGGAAACTTATTGAGTGAGTGAGTTAGCGAGTCGGTGAGTGCCGCACCCTTTTGCGGCCCGGCGTCTGGGAGAAAACCACCCCTATCGGCGGAAAATGCATCCTTCCGAAGTCCGTGAATCACCGGATATTACATCGCGAAGCTTTCCTTGCGTTTTGTGATCCAGGCCGATAAACCGGGCCTGCATGAGACCATCATACATGGATAAGTCGTTCTCGTTACCGGCCACCCTGAGCTGCGCCACGCTCGTTCTTGCAGGGCTTGTCCCGGCGGGACTGGCTCAAGGCGTTCAGGGGGTTACTCAACTGGAGGAGGGCCCGACCAGCTTCTTCGACGCGGATTCTGAAGATTCCCTCGCCAAGTTCATGAACTGGGGCGCCCTTAATGCGCGCCCGCACGCCGAACTCAAGGCCTACTACGACAGCAACCTCGCGCTGAAGGACTCGGCCGAAGAAGAGGACTTCGTCTGGCGCATCTCGCCTGGCGTCCTCTTCGGCGTCGGTCAGTTCCGCGGCGAAAAGGGGAACTACGTCACCCTCGACTACACTTTCACCGGCTCGATTTACACGAAGTATTCCGCCTACAACTCGGCCGACCATGACGCCGCGTTGCGCGCCGGCTGGAAAACCCCGAAGTTCTCCATCGACTTCCTGCAGTCCTATGTCACCGGCAACGGCAAGCAGGTTGAAGCCGGCGAATTCATCGACCAGGAAACCTTCCTGACCGGACTTTCCACCAAATACACGGTCAGCGACAAAACCTTCGTTGAACTGAACGGACGCCAGTCGTTTTCCTCCAGCGATTCCATCGTGCGCAACGGACCGGATGACAAGCTGACCGACGTCAACGAGTGGGCGGCGGAAGCCTGGTTCAACTACAAGCTGTCCGAGAAACTGACCCTCGGCGCCGGGCCGACCATCGGCTGGCGCGACATCCACGACAACGACGATCCGAACGACGTCGACGTGGTGGACAGCCCGAACCAGACCTTCCAGCAGGTCATGGTCAAGGCCAACTATCTGGCGTCACAAAAGCTGGCCTTCAACGCCATGACCGGCGTCCAGTTCTCCCAGTTCCAAGGCGGCGAGGATGACGGTCCAAACTTCATCATGGAGTTGGGCGGCACCTGGAAGGCGCTCGAGAACACCCAGGTTTCGCTCGATGTCTACCGCCGGGATCAGGTCTCGATCTCGTCCGATTCCCAAAACTATTTCGCCACCGGCTTCCGGGCCACCCTGCAACATCGGTTCCGCGACAAGTATGTGTTCACGGTCCAGGGCGGCTACGAGAACTACGACTACTACGGAACGGTCAACGGCTCCAATCCCGACCGCAACGATCATTACTTCTGGTTCAGCCCCGTGGCTGCCTTCCAGATGGACGACCGAACCCAGATCGGCGTCTTCTATCAATTCCGCGATCGCGAGTCGGACAACGCCGGCTTTGATTTCATCAACAACCAGATCGGCGTGTTCGCCAAATACGCCTTCTAAGTCCGGGTTTCCTCTCTGCGTTCCCCTCCGAGCCGCGGGCTTTCCCGCGGCTCTTTTGTTTTTTGAGTTGCATCCGGAGGACACGACGGGAGCCGCCGGCTGGAGTTCCGAGCACGATGGCGTCAGCCTGGCGAAGGAAACTCGAGGGCAGGGATGGGCAGGGATGATGACTCCCCACTCCCGTCCCCGGTCAATCCCACCACAGAAAAAAGCGCCGGGTCTTTCTCAGTTCCAAAGCCAGGCTTGGCACGTCTCCGGTTCCCTGAGTCACCACGTCGGGACAGAACTCAAATATCTGTTTCGCCAGCTTTTTGCTGTCGGCCAGAGGTTGGGTGAACGCGCCTTCGCACCAGTCGAATCCGGCCCCGGTCAGAAGGAACGGCTCGCGCTTTTCGAGTTGGTCCAGCCAGTCAATGACGTCATGAGTATCGACGTCGCAGTTCCCTCCGTTGGTCCGGAAGGTCGCCAAGACTTCCGACCGCTTCGACGTGGGCAGCAACATCAATTCATCCTTGCCCGTGGTGTATCCGCGCTTGGATCGAACCAGGAAACATCCCCGATCCAAAAACGACCGCTGATGCATCGCGAGCAACTGGTCCGCCGTTTCGGAAGGCAGTCGGACCAAAACGCCGCCGCTCGAGCGGCTGCTCCCTTCGCGCGGAACGGGCCGGACCACCTGACCCGTCAGGCGTTTGAGTTCTTCGACCGCACGCTGAAACCCCGACTGCCTCACCCGCTCTGTAAAATCCGGCGCTTTGACCTCGATGAACCGCTTTTTTGGCGGAGCCACGGCAGCGACGGGCCGCGGAAGGCGCTTGCCTTTCAGTTCCTTTGCTCGCCTGGCCCCGGCGTCCTTCAGCACCGCCGTGACGGAACCCTCGTTCACAAAGGCTCTCAAGACACGGCGCGCTTCGCGGCTCTCGGCGTCAGCATCATCACCGTCCAACAACTCCAACCACCTCAACTGTGCTTTCGCCAGCTTGATGCTGTCATGAGCTACATCGAGTGCCGTCTTGCGGCCTTCGTTGAGGACGTTCACCTCGGCGCCGGCTTTCAACAGCAGCTTGACGGCTTCAATGTTTCCGGAGTGGACGGCGCCCATCAACGGGGTCAGCCCGACTTCACCCGGGGCGTTTGGATCGGCACCCGCATCGAGCAACGCGCGAACGATTTCCGCCTGGCCCGAGAAAGCCGCCATCGCCAATGCCCCGGCATCCGATCCGGCCTCCCTCGCCGCCTCAAGCTGATTTCCGGCCGGGTCGGTTTTCCCGGTCTTTCCCGTTGGACTCCGATTTTTCGCCGCCGCCCCAGCGCGCAGCTTTTGCGCTTTGAGCAAAACCTTGACCACCGCCGCGTGCCCGCCGCTCGAAGCGACCTGCAGCGGATTGAACGTCGATGAGCCGATGCCAGGATCGGCCTTGGCATCGAGCAACGCCTGCACGACCGCGGCGTGCCCGGCCATCGCGGCATGGGACAGGGCGGTCATACCGTCACTGAACCGGTTTGGCTCCGCGCCGGCGTTCAGGAGGGCTCGAACCGCTTCGACGTGCCCTTCTCCGGCGGCGGTCATCAGCGGCGAAGTTCCGTCCCTGGTCTTCGACTCGATCTTGGCGCCGGCACGAAGGAGCAGATTGATTGTGGCCGCCGAGCCGCCTTGGGCGGCGTAGTGCAACACGGTGGCCCCGAGACGATCTTTTGCCATGACCTCGGCGCCGGCGGCGATCAGAGCCTTGGCGACCGCGGTCTGGCCGGCGCTCGCGGCGGACATCAACGCCGTTTGCTGATCGGTGTCGCTCGAACGGAAACGCTGATTCGGATCGGCCCCCGCCGCCAACAGCCACCGGACCGCCGTGACGTGACCGTTCGCCGCGGCATTCTTCAGCGCTGTTTCCTGAGACTGGTCCGCGCCCACGTGTTCGAGGTTGACGTCGAGTCCGTCCGCAAGCAGGGCTTTGAGTCGCGCGCAATGGCCGGCCTTCGCCGCCGCAATCCACGCCGCGCTGGCGGACCCCTCCGGATGCTTTGGAGGCGTGGCACCCGCTTGTTCCAGCAGACGGACCATGGAAGCATTCCCCGCCTGGGTCGCCCTAACGTGCGCCGTGAATCCTTCGGCATCGACCGCCTGCAGGTTCGCGCCCGAATCAATCAGTTTCCTTGCGATGTCCTTGTCTCCCCGACGCACGGCAACGATTAAGGGGGTTGCCTCGCGTGCCACGGGTGGATTCGGAATGTGAGTCGTGCGCAGTCCCCCTTCCACCGTCACCTTCGGCGCTCCGAAGTCACCGCAAACAATCGTCCCCTTTTGATTCACATCTGCGCCCGCGCCGAGGAGCAACCGGACAAATTCTCCGTTCTGGTTGGTTACCGCTGTGAGCAGGGCGGTCGCGCCCAACCTCGCGCTCGCGTTGACATCGACTCCCGCCTGAATCAATGCTGCGGCGACCTCGGGCTGGTTGGCCGAAATCGCCCGTTCCAACAAAGTGCCGCGAATCCCCTGATGATTCAGATCGGCGCCCGCTTGGATCAGCGCCCGGACGATTCCCACACTGCCGGCGCTGACGGCATTCTCCAACGGCGTGCCCATCGGTGGATCGTAATCAACATCCGCCCCATGCCGGATCAGCAACAACGCCAGATTTTCGTGCCCGCACCGCGCCGCGGAGCACAGCAGTTCGGGAACCGGTGCACCGGCATCCAGGATGGCCTCGGCGATTTCGTAACCGAGATCGGCATCCGCGGGCTTCTTCGCGGTCCGCAAAGGTCTTCGTCCGACAAAAGTGGCCTTGCTCCCGCCCGAGGTCTCATACGCTTTGATGCAGGCATCGACGGATTGGCGCGCGGCGGCTGCATCCGGTTTATGGCCGGCGTCGATGAGCTGCCGGATCAGGTTTAGCTCCCGCCGTTTGATGGCCGCACTGAAGGTCGCGCGCGCGTCAGAGACTGAGCCCGCACTTCCCTTTGAGCGTTTCTGCGACATAGTCCGGACTATGCCAGTTCGCGCGCCCCGAAAAAGGTGAAATTCCGGACTCGCTCACTGATTGGTGGTGATTCCGATCAACGCAGCCACACCGGGATCGACGGCAATGAGATCCACACCGCCCAGGCCGTTGACCGTCAGTCGATCAAGTGCGACCTCCGGGTGCTCCACCCGCACCACCGTGGACAAACCTGTCACCGCCACGGCCCCGGCATCCGAGCGGACCGAAATCACATCGACCCCGGCGGTGCCGTTGACGGTTATCGTGTCAATGGAGGCGTCGCCCGCAGCGCCACCAATCGTGCCAGCCAGGTCGACCGTCAGATTCGTCAGATCCGTGGCGGCCAGGTTGTTGACCGTCAGGGCGTCAACCCCGCCAAGAGCGTTGATCCGAAAATTTTCCACGTCATTCAAATCCATGACAATCGCGCCGATGTTGCGGGTAAAAACGATCCGGCCGCCATTGGCGGATGCATCGAAGATCTCCGACGCCGCACTGCCATTGAACAGCATGGTGTCGTTGCCCGCCTGGCCTTCGACCGTGTCGGAGCCGTCACCCGGGTCCCACTGGAACGTGTCATCGCCGGCCCCCAGGAACACCACATCGTTGCCTTGCTGGCCATCAATGAAGTCGTTGTTGTCGCCACCCAACAGCACATCCGCGCCATTGCTGCCGAGGAGGGTGTCGTCGCCCGGGCCACCGTCGACCGTGATGCGAATCAACGCCGCGAGATTGCCGGTGGCGGAGAACGAGTCGTTGCCGGCGTTCGCATTGACCACAAGGTTTTCGCATCCGCCGATGTCCAGAGCAAAGGGAGCAGGGCTCACCCGATCGAACCGAACGCGAACGCCGTTGGCGGTAGTGGTGAAAACCTCCGCGCCACCGCCGCCATTGACCTCAACCGTGTCGGTGCCCAGACCACCTTCGTTGAGGTCGGTGTCGTCACCTGGATTCCAAATCAGGCGATCATTGTCAGCTTGGCCGAAAACCTGATCATCCGCATCGCCCCCGGTCAATTGATCGGCACCCGCTCCCCCAAACACCAAGTCATTTCCCCCACGCCCCCCCACTGCGTCGGCATCAGCTCCTCCGAACATCAGGTCACCTCCCGACCCGCCGTTCAAGGTATCAGCGCCGCCCCCGCCAAAGAGCGCGGCGGCCGGCAACGCGCCGTTGGCTTCATCGAGGGAAAGAACATCATTCCCGCCCAAACCAAACACGCGAATCAGCGCGGTGTTCGCCACCGTGGCGCCGGGAATGGGCACGCCGTTGGATAAAATATTCCCCGCCGCATTGCGGCCGATGCTGATCGTCTCCCCTGCCGCCGTTCCGAACACGGTCAGAATGGCCGCCGTGGCACTGCTCCCATCCTGGATCACGACGTTGTCGCCGAGGCCGCCATCCAACACGTCGACCCCAGGCCCGCCCAACAGCACATCGTCATTGTCCCCGCCCAACAGGGTATCCGCGCCCGCGCCCCCGATCAGAATGTCGTTGCCCGGCCCACCATCGGCGGTCAGCAACATCGCCGCCGCCGCCAGACCGCTGGCATCCACGACATCGTCACCTGCCAACGCATTGACCGTGACCCGATCCAAGGCCGCTTCGGCGCCGGTGATGTTCACCCGCGACGCCAATCCGATCACCCCGACGCCACCCGCCTCTTCATTGACCAGGACCACATCGTCACTGGACGTCCCCTGCACCACCACTGTATCGGCGGCTCCATCGCCCACGCCGCCTGTCGCTGCCAAGTTCACGTTCACCGCCGTGACGTCCGTGCCGGAGAGATCGTCCACCGTGACCAGGTCCGCTCCGCCCAGGGCATTGTAGGTGACGCTCTCGACATCGTTTAGATCCATCGTGACGTTGGCCACATTGCGAAAGAACAACACGCGCCCCCCGTTTGCTGTAATCGAAATAATCTCGGCGATGTTGGCCCCGTTAAACAACAAGGCGTCTGTCCCTCCCTGCCCTTCCAGGGTGTCATTGTCATCGCCCGGATTCCAAACGAAGGTGTCGTTGCCGGCCCCCATCAGCGCGACGTCCGCACCGTCTCCGCCGTTGAACAGATCGTCGCCCGCGCTGCCCATCAGCACATCCGCGCCCAACCCGCCATTCATCGTCAGCCGAACAGTCTCCGCGGCCAGAGTCGATGCATTGATCACGTCATCGCCACCCTGCCCATTGAGGGTCAGAAGATCGTTGGCCACCTCCGCGGACACCAGCCGCACCACGGTTCGCAGGCCGGAGACTGTAACACCGTTGGTATCACTGGACGCAGCGACAACGTCGGCCGCCTGAGTTCCATTCACGGTGACCGTGTCCGCCGCGCCATCCCCGCCCCCGTTTGGTCCGCGAAGGTCAACGTCGACCCTGGCCAAATCCGTTCCAGACATGTCGCCCACCACGACGTTGTCAGCACCGCCAAGGGCGCGAAACTCGATCGTCTCCACGTCGTCGAGGTCCATGATCACATTGGCGACGTTGCGCACGAACCGGACCCGCCCGCCATTGGCCGTGAGATCGACATTTTCGGCGATATTGGCGCCCACGAAGCGCAGCAGGTCGGCGCCGTCCTGCCCCTCAACCGTGTCGTTTCCATCACCCGGGTCCCACTGGAACACGTCCGCGTCCGGCCCCATCAACGCAAGGTCATCGCCATTGTCGCCAAAGATAAAATCATCGCCGGCTCCACCAATCAGGATGTCGGCCCCCTGCGAACCGAACAGCGTGTCCCCTTCTGTTCCTCCATCGAGGGTCACCTTGATCACACCGGCAGGCAGCGTAGTCGCCGTCAGGCTGTCGACGCCTCCCAGCGCATTGACGACGAGGGAATCATTGGCGCCCTCGGAATTGGTGACATTCACCCTTGCGGCGAGGCCTTGAATCGAGGCCGACGATCCCGCGCCCACCACAATGATGGAATCGGCGTTGTTGCTGCCATTAATGTTGATGACATCCGCCGCGGCATCACCCGCTGCGCCGCCGAGAGTTCCGGCGAGGTCCACGTCTACCGTGGTTAAATCCGTCCCGGCCAGATGATTCACCGTGATCGAATCAGCCCCGCCCAGTGCGTTCACCCGGAGGTTTTCGACCGCGTTCAGGTCCATGGAAATGGCGCCAATATCACGGTTGAAACGAACGCGGGTGCCATTGGGGGAGACATCGAAACGCTCAGCCGCCGCGCTGCCATTGAAGATCAGCGTGTCATTGCCAGCCTGGCCTTCGACCGTGTCCGAACCATCCCCCGGATCCCATTGGAATGTGTCATCACCAGCGCCCAGAAAAACCGTGTCGTTGCCTTGCTGGCCGTCGATGAAATCGTTGTTGTCACCGCCCAGCAATACGTCGTTGCCGTTGCTCCCCAGCAGGGTGTCATCTCCAGGGCCGCCATCGACCGTGATCTGGATGAGCGCGGCGAGATTGCCGGTGGCGGAAAAGGAATCGTTGCCTCCATTGGCGTTGACCACGAGGCTTTCGCAGGTGCCGATATCGATCGAAAACGGCGCGGGATCCACCCGATCAAACCGCACCCGCGTGCCGTTCGCGGTCGTGGTGAACACTTCGGCTCCTCCGCCCCCGTTGACTTCGACCGTATCCACGCCATCGCCGCCTTCGTTCCGATCGGTGTCGTCGCCGGGATTCCAAATGATGCGGTCGTTGTCGGCGTCGCCGAAAACCTGATCATCTCCATCCCCGCCGATCAGCGTGTCGTTGCCGGGACCGCCCAAGAGCGAGTCGGCGCCACCACGACCGGACAGCGTGTCGCGGTCCGGACCACCCTGCAGGGTGTCGGCGCCAGATCCACCGGTTAACGTGTCATTCCCGGCTTCACCGAACAGCTCCGCCCGAGGCAACGCGCCGTTGGACTCGTTCAACGAAAGCTGGTCGTCACCGGCCCGCCCGAACATGCGGATGAGCGTCGTGGTGGCCACCGTGGGGGTTCCCCCTTGAATGACGATCGCCCCCCCATTGACCAGGATCGCGCCCGCGGCATTGCGGCTCACTTGGATGACGTCGCCTGCATCGGTGCCAATAATCGTGAGAATTCCCGTCCCTGGGTCGAAACTGGCGGTGCCTCCGCCCGGAGGCGGGACGATGTGTTTGACCCGAAAATAACTGCGGGGAGGCCACCCAATGGGATTGGTCACAAAGAGCCACCCTCCGCGCCCGGTGATGATCAGGCTGGCGTCATCCCACCGCGACAGGTTGGTGCTGGATTCAACCTGGTACGGCGCGGCGTTCGATCCAAACCAATCCAAAACGATGTTTTGACTCGCGCGCGTGATCCCCAGACGCAACTGCGGATCGACGTTTTGAGCAAGGGACGAACGAAAGCCCGCCGCGAGTCCAAAGACCGCCAAGGCGCCAAGGACCGCCGGCCAAGGCCAATAGGTTTTCATTTGGGAAGCATGGAACAGTTCAGGCCGGTTCAGCAATGGGACTTTTGTTCCAATTCCAAACCGCCTGCGCCCCCCATCGTCCCCGAGTCACGCCCCCCCAACCCTCCCTGTCAACAAATGCGTGGCAGACCTGCCTAGTGTGCTGACCTCTAAGCCGGAACGATTCAGTTGGGCGGCGGCCGGTTGCGCCGCAGATTCTTGCGAAGGCCGAGGCGTGAGGAGCGAGCGTATTGAAATGAAATACGTAAGCGACGAGCAACGAAGGCCTTCGCAAGAAGATCAAGCAAACGGCTGCCGGCCAACTGAATCGTTCCGGCTAAGTCCGTTGCATTATGTTGCGCCCAAATTGAGCGGTGGCGAGGCGTGACGAGGGAGCATCCCCGCAGTGGGCCGTGACCGAGGAACAACGACGCCACCGCTCAATTTCGGCGCAACCCTTCGGGCGGCCGTTCTTTTTCGCCCGGGCGGCGTTGCTCGCTCCTCACAGATCCATGCGGAGATGCTCGTCGCTCGCGCCTTGCCCAGGCGAAAAACTCCTGGCCGCATAATGCAACGGACTTAGAGGTCAGCACACTAGCTCGCACGCGCCTGCCGCCGCGTCTCCGCTCGCAGCTCCCGTTCCCGCAGCCAGGCGAAGATCACCGGCGTCACGATCAGGATGTGGATGAGACTGCTGAGCATGCCTCCAATGACCGGCGTGGCCAGAGGCTTCATCACCTCGGCCCCCGGCCGTGTGCTCCACATGATGGGCAGCAAGCTGGCCACAATCGTGGCCACCGTCATGACCTTGGGCCGCAAGCGCAGACGCGCACCATCCTTCACCGCCTGAATCAGATCGTCGCGCGTGAACGCCATGCCCTGCGCCGCGCGTTCGGCCTGCTTTTTCTTCAGCATCTCCTCGAGATACACCACCATGACCACGCCCGTCTGAATGGCGGTGCCAAAAAGCGCGATGTAGCCCACCCACACCGCGACGCTGAAATTGTAGCCCAGCAGATACTGGAGAAAGACTCCGCCGGACAGCGCGAAGGGCACCGCCAGAATCACGTGTGCTGCTTCCTTGGCTGAGCCATAGACGATGTAGAGCAGCAGGAAAATGATGAGGAGCGCCGCCGGCACAATCACCGTCAGCGTCCGCTGTGCCCGGAGCTGATTCTCATACTGACCGCTCCACTCGATGGTCATCCCTGGCGGCAGCTGGATCTCTTTCTCCAGGCGCGCCCGGGCTTCCCGCACGAATCCGCCCAGGTCGCGATCCTGCACGTTGGCCTGCACGTAAACCCGAAGACGCCCGTTCTCGCTGCTGATCTCGCTCGGGCCCATCACGCGTCGAATCTTCGCCACCTGACCGAGCGGAACAAACTTCCCCATCGGTGTTGACACCAGCACCTCCGGCAGCCGCTCGATGTCATCCCGCTCGTCGCGTTCCAACCGGAGCTGGATGGGAAACCGTTCACGACCTTCAATGGTCGAGGCGACGTTGCGGCCGCCCAGTCCGACCTCGACCACTTCGAGCACATCCTGGGCGCTGAGCCCGAATCGGGCCATGGCGACACGGTCGACCTCGACGTTCAAATAGGGCTTGCCCTGCACCCGGCTCGGAGCGACGCCCGTGGCGCCCGGGATTTCCCGCACGACACGCTCCACCTCAAACGCCTTCTTCTGCAGGGCATCGAGATTGTCGCCCAGGATCTTGATCCCGACCTGGGCCCGGATGCCCGTGCTCAACATGAGAATGCGATTCTCGATCGGCTGCAGAAAGCTCGGCACGTAGCCCGGCACCTGCGTCAGCTTGCCGATCAACTCCGCCACCAGCTTGTCCCGCGTCAGGCCGGGTCGCCATTCAGCGTCGGGCTTGAGCATGATCGTCGTCTCGATCATCTCCACCGGCGCCGGATCGGTCGCCGTCTCCGCCCGCCCCAACTTGCCCGCGACCGAGATCACCTCCGGCGTCGCTTTGATCACCTGGTCCTGCCAGGCCATGATGCGTTTCACCTCGGTCAGGGACGTGCTGGGCAGCAATACCGGCATGAACAGCAGACTGCCTTCGTTCAACGGCGGCATGAACTCGCTGCCCATGCCGTGCCCAATCCGGGCCAGCGTCGCCCATTTCAGGTTTTCCAGCTGGTGAACCACCGACCGCGGCAAGCCAAACGCCAGCATCAACGCGGCCGCGAGCAGAATGGCCGCGCCCGCCAGCACGGTCCGCCGCCACCGCAAAGCCCAATCCAGGATCGGATTGTAGATACCCAGCAGAAACCGCATCACCCAGTTGCGATCCTCCGCGTGAAACGGGCCCCGCACCAGGACCGAGCAAAGCGCTGGCACCACCGTCATCGCCAGCAACACCGAACCCACCATCGCAAAGGTCTTGGTGAACGCCAGCGGGTGAAACAGCTTGCCCTCCTGCCCGGTCATCGCGAATACCGGCACGAACGCCAGAATGATGATGACCATCGCAAAAAAGATCGGCCGCCCCACCTGACGCGACGCCTCCAACACAATCTGCCACCGCTCCGCCGCAGTCAGCGCGAGGTCCGCACCCGCATTGGCACTAGCACTCGCACCCGCACTGGCACCCGCACCCGGCACCGCGCACTGAATACTGGGCACTGAGTACTGAACACTCGCCTTCCTCCGCTTCTCCTCCTCCGCCTGTTCACAGTGACGCAGGACATTCTCGGTCATCACAATACCTGCATCCACCAGCACACCGATGGCGATGGCGATGCCGGAAAGCGACATGATGTTCGAGCTGATCCCAAACACGTTCATGAGGATGAACGAAACCAAGATCGAGAGAGGCAAAGGCACCGTGACGATGAGGATGCTGCGGAAATGAAACAGAAAGATGATATGAGCGAGCGTGACGAGGATAATCTCTTCGATCAACGCGTGGCGCAGGGTGTCAATCGTTCGATCGATCAGCTCACTCCGATCGTAGAACGCCTTCACGCGAACGCCGGGCGGCAGACTGGGCCCGATGGATTTGAGCTTCTCTTTTACCGCCTGAATGACAGCCCGGGCGTTTTCCCCGGTGCGCATCACCACAATGCCGCCCACCACCTCACGACCGTCGATGTCCAGTGTGCCCCGCCGGAAATCCCCGCCAATTTGAATGGTGGCCACGTCGCGGAGATAAACCGGAACGCCCCCCTTCTCCACCAGGACGATGTTCTCCAGATCCGCAACCGAGCCGATCAGGCCAAGGCCGCGCACGACGAACTCCATGCCGTTTTCTTCGATCACCTTTCCGCCGACATTCAGGTTGTTGCGGCTGACGGCGTCCATGACCTGCTGGAGCATCACCCCGGCGGCACGCATCTTGAGCGAGGAAATCTCGACCTGATACTGGCGGACGAATCCGCCGAGGCTGGCGACCTCCGCCACGCCAGGCACGGCGTTAAGTTGATAACGAACGAACCAGTCTTGAACCGCACGCAGCTGGCCCAAATCGTAACCTCCCGCCGGTGACTCCGCGGGAGTCACCTCCAGGTAATATTGGTAGACCCAACCCAAGCCCGTGGCATCGGGCCCGAGCTTCGGCGTGACGCCCGCGGGCAGTATGTCCCCCAGATAATTCAACCGCTCCAGCACACGGGAACGCGCCCAGTAGTTGTCGATCCGGTCCTCGAACACGATCGTGATGAGCGAAAAACCGAACATCGAATTGGCCCGGACCGCTTTCACTCCCGCCAAGCCCTGCAGGTTTACCGAGAGCGGATAGGTGACCTGATCCTCCACTTCCTGCGGGCCGCGGCCCATCCAGTCGGCGAAGACGATGACCTGATTCTCGCTGAGGTCCGGAATGGCGTCGATCGGCGTGCGGTAGAGCGCGTGCAATCCGGCCGCCACCAGCATCACAGTGGCGCAGGCGACGAGGAAGCGATTGCGCAACGACCATTCGATCAGGCGATGAATCATACGATGGCTTTCAGGTTGGCTCCGACCGGAGACCCGGGCATTGACAGGAGGCCAACGCCCGGGTCACGGCCACGGACGACAAGTCGCCGCACGGCCTGGCCGCAGCGGCAATTTCGCCCGCTACTTTTTGCAACAGGCCGCGCAGTTGTCGCCGCAGCACTTTTTGCACGCGGCCGGTTCCTTGCAGCAGCTGCCGTCGCAATTTGCACCCTTGTGATGATGGGTGGCGCAGCCGGTGAAACCGAGCGTGGCGACAGCCAGTATCGCGGCGAGAACAAGGTTCTTGATCATAGGTTTTGTTTGGTTGTGTTTTGGTTTGTTTCCCGGAGTTGGTTAAAACCGATGCAGCCCGGGAGGCGCCGCGTCGGAGAGGCTGAAAATGTTTGGTTCACGGCTTCACCTCCGTGCCGCAATCGAGCATGTCCGCGCCAAAAAAGGGATTTCGCACCTCAGCCCCGAGCTGCAGCCAACGCCCCACCTTGGGCGCGCCGGGGAACGACTGTTTCACCATCGGGCACTGAAAGGTTCGGACTATTGTTGGGCCCGTCGCCCGCTGCACGGCCAGGGAAAGATCCGCGGCCGCCATTCCGAGGGCGTGAAAGGCTTTGCGCGCCGCCTTCAACTCCGCTGCCGTCCTGGCGGGAACGGCGGTCGCCACGGCCTGCGCCAGGGCAGCCCAGTGGGCGTTGGTCAGGGCCGCACCCATCGTCGCGGCCGGCGCAGCCAACGTCGGAACGCGCCGGTTGAACTCGTTGAGATCGTCCGCGGCCAACGCCGCCCCGACCCCAGCGACCTGCGCCAGAAAGTTGGTTGCCGCCGTCAATTCCGACGCCGACAGCGCCGGCCAGGATTCAGCTGGCCCGTCGGCAGAACTCACGCCCGGCCGCGCGGCCTCCCCTGCTTCCGTCGACGTCGCGTTGTCCAGCTGGGCCTGCGCGTCGATCAACAAATTTCCGGAGGTCACGACGCGTTCACCTTCCTTGACTCCACCCAACACCTCCCAGGCGTCGTCGCCGGCCCGGCCAAGCTTGACGAGGCGTTGTTCATAGATGCCACCGCCTTGATCGACGAACACATACGGGCGCCCGGGCGCGAGCACGGCCGAGCGCGGAACGGCGGTCACTTCCGCGCTGGCCAACTGCACCACGCCTTCCGCGTAGAGTTTGTGCAGGAGGAGGCGACGGGATTGCCCGTTCGTTTCAACCAACGGATTGGGCAGCTCGACGCGGACCTTGGCGCTGCGAGTCGGATCGTTGAGGTTCGGATCGATGAAGGCAATCGGCGCGCGAAACACGCGCCCGGGCACCGAGGGTGTCGACACTTCAACCTCCTGCCCCGCCTGCAACCAGGCCAGATCACGTTCATAGGCATCGAAGCGAAACCACATGGTGGCAAAGTCGGCAATCTCGAACAGCTTTTCTCCCTCCATCACATAGGCGCCTTCGTAGGCCATTCGATTGACCACCGTGCCGCTGATCGGGGCCAGGATTTCGGTTTGCCGATCCGTCTCCGTCTTGGCCGGCAGGGCGTCAATTTGGGCGGGAGCCAGCCCGAGTTGCAACAAGCGCTGTCGGGCCCCCGCCAGCAACTGCGCATGTTCCTCGTGGTCCGAGCCCGCTCCTGGCACCGCCGCACGTCGGGCCAACGCCGCATACTCCCGCTCGGCCGCCAGCAACATCGGACTGTAGATCGAGGCGAGTGGCTGGCCGGCCCGTACCTCGGCGCCCACAAAGTTCACATGCAACACGTCGATCCGTCCGGCGACATACGCGGACAAAATCCGGTGCCGACTGTCGTTGTCATCGATCACGCCAGCAACACGCAGTGAACGGCGAAGGGTCTGGCGCCGGACAGGAACGGACTGCACGTGAATGGCATTGATGCGGTTGGTGCTGAGCATCACGGATCCGGCAGGAAGATCGGAGGCGCCGGCGGAGCTGAGCGGCGCCAGCGCCATGCCGCAAAACGGACAGCTGCCGGGCCGCGGCTGTCGGACCTGCGGATGCATCGAGCAGGTGTAAACCGTGCCCGCCGGGCTAACCTCGCCGGCGCCGGCCTTGGGCGAGGCGCCCGATCGCTTCGCGGCGATCCAGCCACCGGCACCCGCCAGGGCCGCGACGATCAGCAGCCAAAAAAAGGTCGAGGTTTTCATGGATTCACCTTCTCCAGGAGCATTTCCAACGATCCGAGATCACCGAGGCCACAACACAAAACAAGTTCGTTCAGAGCCGAATACTGGCGGGCCACCGCCCGGGCCATCATCAACTCCGCTTCCAGCAACATCCGCCGGGCCTCCATCGTTTCCATCAGCATGGCCCGGCCGGCGATCCAGTTGGCATGCGCCAAGTCGAGCGCCTGGCGCGAGCGCGGAAGAATTTCGTCCCGATACAACAGCGCTTCCCGCCGGGCCGAATCGATTTCCACAAACACCCCGTGAATCTCCTCCTCCACCCGTTGAATCTCGTTGGCCCGGTCAAATTGCGCCGCCTCCAGTCGCGCCCGGTCCCGGGCTTCGTCGTGGCGGTACCGGCTGCGATTCAGCCAGGGCAGGCTCAGGCCGACCGTGAACACCCCCTCGCGAAAGTTTCCATCCCGGCTCCACTGCCGGCCTTCGATCCCGGCAATCACTTCCGGCAGGCGCGCCTTGCGCGTGACGGCCACCCGCGCTTCCGCCGCTTCAATCTCCCGCGCCATCAAACGCACGTTGGGTTCGAATTTGATCGCATAGTCGATTAACCGGGAATCAAACCGAACTTCCGGCCACGGCTCAGGCAGCAGCAGCCGTGGAAGGGGCGTCAGCTGCGGGCGGTTCAGCAATCGGTTGATCGACACCCAGACATGGTCGCGCATCAACGTGTCCGTCTTGATCATGTCAAGGCGCCTGGAACGTTCGTTTCGCAGCCGCAGCAGTTCGGTCAAGGCGCCGCCTCCCGCCCGATTGCGTTCATCCGCGGCAGCGGTCATGGTTTCGAGCCAGGCCAGATCGCGGCGCCCCACCGCCAGCGTCGACTCGGCGGCCGCCGCCGCAAAGAGCAACCGGGCCAGGTCCCGGCGATACAGCTGAAACTGCATCTCGTCCCGGGCCTGTGCGACCTCGCTTTCACGGCTGGCCATCCGGCGCTCCGCCGCCGCCTTCCCAAACAGCGGAAGCTTTTGCTCCACTTCGTAAACCAGATCGCCTTCCTCTTCGAGTCGCGGCCCCCGATCCGTCGCCACCACTCCGCCCAGTTTGAACATCGGGTCTTCCCAGGTTCGAACGCCCTCGATGACATGACCCGCCGCCCGGCTGCGCGCCGCCAGGGCGCGCAGGCCCGGATGGTTGGTCCGCATCACCTCCGACAGACCGGCGATGTAGTCGGGCGTGAGACGGACTTCCGCCGAATCCTCCGCCGCGCCTGCCGCGGACACGACGGACCCAGCCTTTCCCGGCCCCATGACGAGGGCCAGGCTCAGAATCAAAAGACACTTCGACTTCATAGGAACATGCTGACCAAACCGCACGGCGCCGAGAGGGAGAACTAGGGTTCAGAAAAACACCAACGCGAGACGAACCCAACCGATGGAAGGCCCTCAATGTGCCGGCGCAGGGCACACTACGGGCGGGAGAGAGGAACGATCAGATCAGCAGGACGCAGTGCCGCCGGAAGATCGAAAGGGAAGGCAGCGGACACGCGTTTACCGGCGCCACGATGACGCCCGCAGCCTCGACCGGCCCAGGCTGCGCCAGGGCAGCCTGAGTCGGCACGGAGGACTTTTCTTTTTCCACCACCGAGGCAGTGGCCGCCAGCGGCGACGGCGTGGGCGCCGGGACCGAAGTCTGCGTGGCGCACGCCGCCTGGCCGCACTTGCAGCAACGACAGGCGACCATCTGCTCGATGAAATGCGGCGAGACGATGGCGACGGCCTGCATCCAGACCATCAACAACCCAATGAATGTCGCCAGAACCGCGCGCATGGATAAACTTTCAGGCGAAAGCCGCCAAATGGCTCACCCTATTTGGCCTTTTTCTCAGCCGCAGCGACCTTCTTCATCAGCTTGGCCTTGTCCTTCTTGAAATCCTTCAGGCAGGACTTGCAGCACAACTTGATTTCCTGGCCGTCTTCCACAAACACATACGGCTTCATGCTCGGGTCGCCCCCGATTTTCTCGTCCGACACCAGGCAGGTGGTCAGCGGATAGGGTTTGGGCTTGGTCTGAGTATCGGCCGCACGAGAAGTCAGCGCCGAGCAAACCAGCGAGGTAGCCAGGGCCAGGGCTAGAAATGGCAACGAAGTCTTCATATTCATGATGTCATCGACACTCCCTTATACGGCTAAAGCCCGGGTTGTCATCAAAGTTTTTTGAGGCTGATGCCCCCTTGTCACGTCCCCGTGTTCGCGTATCATCGGCGCCAGTGAACGAGAAGCGGCATATCTGGTTACCTCTTGCGCTGATGGCGGCCTTCGCGGCCACGCGGTGGCCGGGTCTTTTGCCGCCGAACTTCAGTGCTGCCTACGCCCTGGTCTTTTGCGCCGGCGTCTACCTTCCGCGACGCCTGTGGTGGCTTCCGCTCGTGACCATGGCTGCCACCGATGTGGCCCTGAACATCTACTATTGGCAAAAATACGGCGTCGACAGCTTCAAGCCCACTCTGCTGGCCAACTATGTCGCCTTTGGGCTGGCCCTCTGGCTGGGGCGCCGGTTCAAGCCGGACTGGTCTTTTGGCAAGCTGCTCGGCGGAGGTATCCTGAGCGCCTTCCTGTTTTACTTCATCACCAATACCGCGGCCTGGTTCTTCAACCCCTTCGGCAATCCCGAATACAGCCGCGACCTGATGGGATGGTTCATCGCTTTGACGAAGGGCACCGCGAGCTTCATGGCGACTTGGGAATTTTTTCGCAACACACTCCTGAGCGGCGGCCTTTTCACCGGCCTGTTCGTTGGCGCCATGAAACTCACCGCCGGCACCGAGTCGCCCCGCGAAAAGGAATTGCCCGCACCGGAAGAAGAACCTTCCGAGGAACCGCAGGAAGCCAAGGCCTGATTCGATTTTCGATTTCAGATCGAAACTCAAACATGTTCCTGGTTGGTGTCATCTCGGATACGCACGGGTTCTTTGATCCGCGGATCCCAGAACTGTTCGACGGTGTGGACCACATTCTGCACGCAGGCGACGTCGGTTCGGGAACGATCTTGCGACAACTGGAGGCCATCGCCCCGGTCACGGCAGTCCTGGGCAACACGGACGGCCCCCTGGCCGGCATTCGTGAAACTGAGTTGGTGGAATTGGAGGGACTTGGGTTTCTCGTGCATCACATCGTCGATCCAGAGGCCCCGAATGAGACGGTGCGACGGAATCTGGCCCAGGCGACCCCCGACGTCGTGGTCTTCGGCCATACCCATCAGCCGTGTTCCCGCCGGATCAACGGCACGCTGTTTTTCAATCCTGGCTATGCCGGACGCAGTCGCTTCGCGCAAAGACGCAGCGTGGCCCTTCTGAAACTAGACGGGGCTACGATTCGGGACGAGATGCACTGGCTTTAACCTGCCCACATTTCCCAATCGACAGTGAATCTCCGCCCAGTATTGTCACGTCTATCTGCCCTAAGCCGGAGCGATTCAGTTGGATGACGGACGGTTGCGCCGCAGATTCGTGCGAAGGCCGGAACGTGAGGAGCAAGTCCCGCGCGGGATGAGCGACGAGCGTTGAAGGCCTCGGCAAGAAGAGCAAGCCAACCGCGGCTAGCCCACAGAATCGTTCCGGGTAAGGCTCAGACCGATGCCCACTGCGTCCATAAGATTGAAGGCCATTTTGCCCGCAGCGGCGGCGTGGATCACCGTCCTGCTCCTGACGCTGGTCCCCATGCCGTCGGCCTGGGCGGCGTCCGCTCCGCCCACCGAACGCCTCTACATCACCGAGTTCATGGCGGCCAATACCCGCACGTTGCTGGATCGCGACCGCGAGTACTCCGACTGGATCGAGCTCTACAACGGCGGCGACACTGCCATCAACCTGAACGGCTGGTGTCTGACCGACGATCGAAACCGGCTTGATCAATGGCGTTTCCCGGCGGTGACACTCGGCCCCTCGGAGTTCGCCATCGTCTTTGCCTCGGGCAAGAACCGCCGGGCTCCGGGCGCCGAACTGCACACCAACTTCAAGCTGGACGCCGGAGGCGAATACCTCGCTTTGGTCCGGCCCGATGGAAAGACGATCGCGATGGAATTCGCGCCCCGCTTCCCCGCGCAGGCGGCGGACGCGTCGTATGGACTGGCGATGGGCAACCCCAGCACGAGCCTGCTGGACACCGAAGCGCTCAAGAAGGTGCTGGTGCCGGATCGGGACCTGGGCGTTTCCTGGTTGAACCCCGGCTTTAATGACAGCCAATGGACCGACGCGCGCGGCGGCATCGGGTTCGATCGCGCCGGCGCTTACACCTCCATGATTGGGCTGGATCTTCTGCCGCGCATGGCAGGCAAGGCGAGCTCCGCCTACGTTCGAATCCCGTTCACGCTGACCAATGCAACCCTTGAAAGCATGAAGCTAAGGGTGCGCTACGACGACGGATTTGTGGCCTACCTGAACGGATGGGAAGTGGCCCGCGCGAACGCTCCCGCCAAGCCGACCTGGAACGCAGCCGCCACGGGCAGCCACGGCTCCCCTGTGCCCGTCGCCCAGATCGAACGGTTCGACGGACCCGGTGGCCGCTATTGGACTCAGCAACAGAATTCGAACACCAAGCCCCGAGAGCATCCCCGCGCACCCGGTTCAGCCGATCGGTATCTTCGCCTGATCAACGGCCAGGTCGCCAACCAGGCGGCCAGCGTGGCCTTCCCCTCCGCCGGCGACGCTGAGTCCGATTCGCTGGCCCTCGATTTTGACTACCGCTTCGCGGGCAACGGCGAGGGCACCGAACGCCTCGCAGCAATCCTCTTTACCGCGTCCGCCCACGGCGCCGAAGGCCCCGGCGTCGCCCTGGATGCGGTTCGCGACCCCAATCTCCCGGGCGTTTTCGCCCTTCAACTCCTGCATAACCCGAGCGATGGCGACAACGCTCTGACCATCCACTGGAGCGGCTCACGCCGAACCTCCGTGAGCGTCCCGTCAAATCCGTTCCGGCCCCGACAGTTCCACCACGCCCGCGTCACTTTGGAAAAGACCGCCGACGGCGCTCTCGCGCGAGTGGTGCTGACGGCCGAAGGCCAGCCGGCGTCCAGCGCCGTCTCGGCGACGGCCGCCCTCCCGGGCATGAAGCTTGGCGGCCAGCGCCTGCAAATGACCGGACGCATCGGGAACTGGGACCAGACCATCGATGTCGACAATGTCCAGCTGCAGACGGCAGGAATCGCCGGGTTGATCGGCGAGGAATTCGACCTGACCCCACACCTTTCCTCCCTCAAAGAGGGCAAGAACATCCTCGCCTTCCACGCGCTCAATGCCTCGAACAACGATTCAAATTTCTTCCTGCTGCCAGAGCTGTTCGCCGGAACGAGTGCGGTCCGTTCAAAGCCGCACCTTCACCTGCTGGAGCCAACCCCTGGCGCGGTAAATCGCCCCGGTTTTCCCACCACCGCACCGCCACCGGTTTTCGTGACCCACGGTGGTATCTTCAAGGGCACCGCGCGGCTCGAGTTGACTGCCCAAAACGGCAAGATCCACTTCACGATGGATGGCTCGGATCCCACCGCCAATTCCCCGGAGTATTCCCAACCCGTCACCCTGCCCCGCTCCACACTGGTCAAGGCACGAACGTTCCTGGCCGGCCACGCGCCAAGTGCCGTCGTCAGCGAAACCTTCACGCTGGCCGACAACGGCCCGGCCGTCTTCACCTCCAACCTCCCGATCGTCATCATCAATTCGTTCGGCCGTTACATCTCCGCCAACAACAAATCCGCCGTCTCGATTCGGTTCATCAATACCCAGAACGGGCGGGCCTCCTTGCTGGGCTCAGCGGAGTTCGACGGACGCGCCCTGGTCAACCTGCGCGGCTATAGCACCCTGCGTCAGCCCAAAAACTCCCTCACCGTCCGCCTCAAGGATGACAACGGCGACAAGCTCAAAGCAGGCCTGCTCGGCTTGCCCAAGGAATCCGACTGGGTCCTTTACGCTCCTTACTCGGACAAAACCCTGCTGCGCGACGCCCTCGCCTATGAGCTCAGCAATCAAATGGGACGCTACGCTCCGCGCACCCGGTTTGTGGAAGTCTACATCGATCGCAATGGCGGGCGCCTCAGCGACAGCGATTACGCGGGCGTTTATCTCCTGGTTGAACGCATCAAGTTTTCCAAGCAACGCCTCAACGTTGAGCCCGTCCGCCCGGAGGACACCGAGGAGCCGGCCATTTCCGGTGGCTACCTGTTCAAGCGCGATCACTCGGACCGCTACGAGCCAAGCTTCCGCACCGGCTACGGCAATCGCTTCTTCTACGTCGAACCCGCGGGGAACGAAATCACCCGCGAGCAGTCCGCCTGGCTCACCCGCTACGTCAATCAATTCGAACAAGCCCTGCACGGTGGCGATTTTCGACATCCCGACAAGGGCTATGCCCGCTACCTCGATGCCGATGCGTTCATCGACCAGCACTGGCTGATCGAAGCGACCAAGAACATCGACGGCTTCCGCTACAGCGCCTTTCTCTACAAACCCCGCAACGGGAAGCTGACCGTTGGCCCTGCTTGGGACTGGAACCTGAGTTTCGGCAATGCCGACTATCATGACGGCTATGATCCGAAGGGATGGTACACCGACATGCTGCGCGACACGGAGATCGCCTGGTTTCGGCGGCTGAGCGAGGACCCCGAGTTCATGCAGCGCACCATCGACCGCTGGGCCACATTGCGCCGGACGGTCTTCGATCGGGCGAAGGTTTTGCGGCGCATCGACGAAATGGCGGCGGAGTTGAACGAGGCCCAGGCTCGAAACTTCCGTAAATGGCCCATCCTCGGCCGGAGCGTGAATCCGAACTATTACGTCGGCGACACCTACCAGGAAGAGGTTAACTGGATGAAGGGCTGGATCACCAAGCGCCTTGACTGGATCGACAGCCAGTTTCCCAAACCGCCCGCGCTCAAGCCTGGCGCCGCCAACACTTTCACGGTCTCCGGCTCGGGCACAATTCACTACACCCTCGATGGATCCGATCCGCGCGCGCCCGGCGGACGCCCCCAGCGCACCGCTCAAGTGGCCAAAGGCCCGATCACGCTCGGGCCCGGTCAGGTCCTTCGCGCCCGCGCCCAGCGCGGCGATCAGTGGAGTGGAATCGTCAGCAACACCGACGGCCGCGATTAATTCGGCGCCGCAACTCGGTACGAAACCGCCCGCAGCAGGACCGTGGATGCCCTCGGCGTGGAGGCAGAATAGCATAAGATTCCACTCGATACACAATCGCGCAGTGAGATCACCCGCACAAACGACGAGCAGCGCGGTCCGTCGTATCTCCCAGGTCGCGCCCCCTCGTCCTTGGTCGACTTCCCGCTGGAGTTGAGATGCGACGTCTATACAGAGTTACATTTGTCCTTGGAGCGATCGTGCTGTGCACGCTTCTGGTGTATCTCCCGTTCGGTGCTCGACTGGCTCGCTCCGAACGGACGACCAAAGAATTCTGCGAGTTGCTGATTCCTCGCATCGAGCATTCCTTTGCGACCTCTGGCCGATACCGCACGAACCTCGATCCAGCCTGGCTTGAAGGGTTGGCCGTCCCAACAACGGTTCGAATTCAGGATTTTTACCTGGTCCAAGGAGATCGTTACTATTAGAGATTCTACCGGCCGGGATTGTGGCGCCATTCATTTTACTCCGTATGGTGTTACCACAGTCACGAGCGGCAGTGGCTTAAGCAGTATGAGTATTAGTATCCATGCTAAAAACTGGGAGGGAGCACCGGTCTGCGAAGCCGCCATGGATGAGGCCGGTGGCTACATCCATTTTCGCATAGGCACCCATCGCCAACGGGAACCATGAAAGCCTTCGTCATTTTCAAGATTGTAGCGACCGGGGTAGCGATGGGCGTCGCGATAAGCATCGTGCCTTTTCCGCTAAACGTCCTGTGCGCCGCGCTCGTCCTCGGTTTCTGGTTGGTGCGGCCGAGCAGGCTCCCCTCGACCAAAGGAGCATCCCACTGGATGGTCGCGGGTATCGCCGCCGCCACGGTTCTCGGTGCAATTCTACTTCCCGTGAAGCAACTCGACGGCAGCGTTGGCCCGTTCCGCTACGAGCCGATGTCGATGGAGGATTTATGCCGGCGACTGGGCCGCGATCACCGCGTTTTCGTGAGTGCAGACCAGCAAACCGGAACCAACCGGGTGCCCGCCTTTTTCACTGACCATGCCATGTCACGGCGCGCGGTCCTGCAAAAGTTGGCTCGGGAGACGGATTGCGAACTGAGGATTGGCTACTGCGGAACGGGGGCCACTTTACTTTTCGGTGCTCACCCGAGTTTTACGAGACTGCGGGCCAAGCGCGCGCATCCATGATGAGTCGAATCTGGAAGCACTTCCACCCTTCGATGAACTCGTCAGCAATGCTCGGAGCGAATTCCCGAAAGGCATTGAGCTTCCAGCCCGCAGCGGCTCTCTAGGCCTTCGGAGAATTCCGCGCGCCCCATCCTGCTGACTTCCGGCTCGGCGTGACCTGGCCTCCGAGGCACGTTCCTTTCTTGCCATTCGGTTGCCGCGGCTTGGCGCATTCCCCGTCCGTTCGGTCGCTTTGAAGGTCAAAAATACGTTCTCTGTGACAACCAAGGTGTAGGCCTCATCGGTGGCCCTCTCTACAAAGGGCATCGCTCAAATAAGAATCATCGGTCGTTCCAGCGGGCAGAGGGCAACTGATGATGAACGACACACATCCAAGAAAGGCACCGACATGAAAACGAGGCGTAACAAAGAAAGTTCAAACCGGCCGTGCAGGCTCCTTTTGGTCGCGGCGGTTGTCGGAGTCGCGGCCACGTTGTCCGCGAGTCGCGCGGTCGGCCAAAGCCCGGACTTCGA
The DNA here is from genome assembly GCA_044230345.1 of Limisphaerales bacterium. GTDB lineage: Bacteria > Verrucomicrobiota > Verrucomicrobiia > Limisphaerales > JADJPG01 > JBGARF01. The sequence goes on along the minus strand of JBGARF010000010.1, from coordinate 141,072 downwards.
ACTCACTCAGCCCACGCCGGGTGGCATCAGTCCGCGTCCCCAAATCACGTCCGTCAGCAACAACAACAATCAGCTCCTGCTGAAATGGTTCGGGTTCCAAGGCCCGTACCAAGTGCAACGCGCCACCAACCTGAGCGGCGCCCCCTGGCAAAACGTCGGGAGTCCCACCGAGAACGAGTCAGCCACGATCGGCACCGTTCCCGGCAACGCCTTTCACCGGATCTCCGGCGGCACGGTCTCATATCAGGGCGACTCGGTCTGTTTTGAATGCCATGAGAACCACCATTCGGACTGGTCTTCGACCGCCCATGCCCGCGCCTTTGACACGCTGAAGGCCATCGGCCAACAGACCAACGCCAGCTGCCTTGTCTGTCACGTCGTCGGCTACGGCGTTCCTGGTGGCTTCGTCAGCGAAGCCGCCACCCCCAACCTCATCAACGTCCAGTGCGAAACCTGCCACGGACCCGCCGGCGGTCACGTCAGCGCCGGTGATCCGGGATCGTCGCGCCCGGTGACCACGAAGTCCCCCATGCTTTGCGGCGGCTGCCACAATGGATTCCATCATCCGACCTACGACGAATGGACCAGCTCGCCGCACTCGGCCGTGGTCGAGGAGCTCGCCGAAGAGTTCGTCAATCCGACGAATCGCACCGCCGAAATTACGCGGATGAACTCCTGCGGCGCGTGTCACTCGGGCGCCGTCCGCATGGCCATGATCAACGCCTACAACTCGTCCTCGTCGTTCAGCGCCCGGACCAATGTCGCGTGGCCCACCGGGCACGAAGCGGCCACCACCCCGGTGAGCTGCATGGTCTGCCACGAAACGCACCGCGTCCACACGCGCACGAACGTCCTCACCGGCGAGACCTACACCTCTCAACTGCGCTTCCCGCTCCAGTCAACAAACGTTTTCTCCTACAACACGGGCACGAACTTCGCCGCCAACTTCAACCCGAACGTCAGCGTTTGCGGCCAATGCCACAATGCCCGCGGGGCGAGCGTCTCGTCGTCCAGTCGTCCGCCGCATTACTCGCCGCAATACAACCTGTTCCTCGGTGTCATCGGCGTAACCACCAACAGCACTCCGCCGCAGGGCGCCCACAAGTCGAATCCGCTCCAGTGCGCGGGCTGCCACACGCACGGCCACAGCTCAGCCAATCCGAGTCCGACCGATCCCGTCTACACCGGACACGCCTTCCGCGCCACGATCGAGGCCTGCGCCGCGTGTCACAAGGACACCACGGGCGTGAAATCCCCCACCAACTTGCTCTTCTCCGTTCAGTCGGAGGTCAGCGCCCGGATCGCCACGACCAAGAACCTGCTCAACCTCTGGGCCACCACCAAGAACACCAATGCCTGGGCCTCCAAATACGAGGCTCGCGGCTGGGAATACACCACGCCGGGTGAACTGTCCAATCCCAGCGGCAGCACCTCCATCGTTGGACCGAACGCCACGGAACAAGCCCAGATCCCGCAGGGCATCAAAGACGCCCGCTATAACCTCTACCTCATCTCACGCGACAAGAGCCGCGGCATTCACAATGCGCCTTACACGCGCTACCTGCTCGACGTCGCCCAGCAAAAGGTAAACGCGGAACTGGCGAAGTAATCCAGCCAACCCAGCCGCGCCCATCCCTGCGGAGGCGGTCGCCGCACGGGCGCGGCGAAAGTCTCACAGAGAACATCCCATCGGCCCCGGCGGTCTTTCCGACCCCGGGGCCGTTCTACATTTGCCCTTCAATCCGACTAGCGGTTCATGGAGAGTTGCTTGTTCCTTTCGAACCCGCCCACGGGCCATGAACCGTGGACGGTATCCAAATACGATCCAAGCGCCGGAATGGCCACGAAGAGGCACCAAGGGCACAAAAGCAGCGTTTTCGTTTTGTGCCCTTTGTGCCTTTTCGCGGCTAATCCCCCCTCGTGGACCGGTCGGTTCATGGGAAGCCACCCGTTCCCTTTGACCTGCTCACCGGACATGAACCGGCGGACCGCTCGGACGGACCGCCCGGGATTCCAGCCGCGGGGCATCCCTGCGGGATGCCGGCCATTAGCCGGTGGTGACGCGAGGCACGAGCGTCGACCACCGGAAAAGGTCCCCGGAAAACCGCACCGACCCCAGCCGGGGTCGCCGCCGCATGGATTGACCGATGGGCTGGCATCCCTCCGGGATGCGATCGTCTGGTGGAACGCGTCTCCGGTGGTGTCGTCGCTCCGCTCCTCAACCACCGGCTAATGGCCGGCAAGCCGCCGGCTTGCGCGCTTTTGGTCCAAGCAGGTTCATGGGAAGCATCACAGGGTTTCGACCCGGTTGGCGGAACGACTTCTCCAATTTTCCGCGTTCTCTGCGCCCTCCGCAGTTGAAAATCGAAAGCCATGAATCGCGAAGGTTCATCGGAAGCCACCCGTTCCTTTTTGACCTGCTCGGCGACGCACCCATTTACTTCCTAAACACCCCTTGCCTACGTCCGATACCAAGGCAGGACGATATGAGTGTTTCTTTGGCCATTGGCGCCGCCGGGCCATGAGTGTTCAACCCGGCAGTAGCGCCGACCGGATTATCATCATCGACGACGACCCGTCGGTGCACGACGCCTTTCGCAAGGCCATGCGCCGGGACAAGAAGGGGGAAAGCCCTTTGACCCAGGCGCTGACCGCCCGCCCGGACCAGAACGACACTGGAAAAGCGACCCTGCCCGAACGTGAGCTCGAAATCGATTCGGCCTATTCGGGACAGGACGGATTGAAGCGCGTGACGGAAGCCGCGCGGGCGAAGCGGCCGTTTGCCATGGCCTTTGTCGACATGCGAATGCCGCCGGGCTGGGACGGGGTCAAGACCATCCAGGAGCTTTGGAAGGCCTGTCCGGATCTGCAGATCTGCATCTGCTCCGCCTTCAGCGATTATTCGTGGGAATCGATCATCGAAAAACTTGGCTACACCGACAAGCTGCTGATTTTAAGAAAACCGTTCGAACGCGAGGAAGTTCTCCAATTGGCCCACATGCTGACCCGGAAGTGGCATCGTGAACGGCAGGAACGGGAGCTGACCAATCCGGAACCGCCCGCGCCCCCCTTTCATCTCCTCCTGCTCGAGGACGAAGTCCTGACCAGCACCTTCCTCCAGAAAAAGCTCAAGGAAGCCTTCCCGGAGGTCACCTTGTTGTCCGCCACGACGGTGGCAGAGGCCCAAGCCCTGTTGGAAACCCAGGTGATCGACTTCTTCTTGTTGGACATCTTTGTGCCGGACGGAAGCGGGATCGACTTCCTGTTTCAAGTCATGGCGGCGCAACCGAACGCTCGGGCCGTGGTCATGACCGGCCAGGCGCTGGGTGAATATCGGGCGGTGGCGGAGCAGCTCGGCGTGCTTGATTTCGTGGAGAAGCCCGTTTCGATGCCGGAACTGTCCGCCCGAATTCGCAGCCAGATTGAGGCCAAGGCGGCTGCGGCGCACGGCACCTCCTGCTTTGCCGCCACCCTAACCCAGCTCACGACAATCGACATCATCCAGCTGAAATGTCTGGCCAAGGCCACGGTCACACTCGACTTCATTCGTCGCGATGGGGTGCGCGGCCGGGTCTGGTTCGATCGCGGGGAGATCGTGCACGCGGAGGCGCCAGGGCGCGACGGTGAAGCCGCTTTTGCCGAGATCGTGGGCTGGCGGAACGGCCGAGCGCAAGAAGCGCCCGGAGTCAAACCGGCTCAGCAGACGATCGCAACGCAGTGGCAAAACCTGCTCTTGAACACGGCGCAGATGCTGGACGAACGCACCGCGGCGTAAGCCACCGGCCGATTACTTCTGCGGCATGCCCGGCTCGGGCTTTCCGTTGGTCGTGAGGATCTGAAAATGATGCACGCCTGCGGCCAGAGGATGTTCGCTCGTCCAAACCACCCAGTGATCGGGCGTGACTTCGATCATGGAAACTCCCTTGGCTGCGCCATGGCTGCCAATCACCGTGTTGCCGTTGGCCAGGCGCTGTGAACCGCAGGGGTCTTTGAATCGCCCGCCCACGTGCGAATTGTTCACCTGCCACGCCACCCGCCCTGCACCATCAAACTCCACCACCTTGTTCCCGTGAGTCAGTGAGACCAGCGTGTGCCCGTTGTCGAGGCGGATGGCGGTAAACGGCCAGTTCTCGGCCGGTCGTCCGCCCAATTCCTCCAGATCCGTCTTCAGAACCCGGACCACGGCGCCGTCGCGAGCGTATTCCTTCACCGCAAAGGCCAGAAGATGCGGCACCAGAAAATTGCCGTTCCTGAGCTGACGAGCCATCCGGGTCTGCATGTGAACATTGTCCGTCTCGGGTTGCAGCGGAACGTCGAGCACAACCGCGCCCGCCGGGTTCACCTCCAACAAACGAGGCTTTCGTCCCAGTTCGGTGACGAGGGTGTTTCCATTGTAAAGGCGCTGGGCGGTGCTGAGTTCGCCATTGTCGGCACTGCGGCGGTAGGAGAACACCACCTTCTTGTCCCGCGTGACCTCCTCGACCCGATCCGCCCACGCGATCAGGGCGTTTCCGTTCGGCAAAATGAAGCCGTCGCGCGACCCGCCGCTGTACTCCCATTCCGCCTGCCCATTTTCACCAATAATGGCCGTCTTTCCGCCCATCACGAAATAGGAATGTCGAATTGTGGCGTCGCCGGGAGGGGCGGCGGCCCTCGCGGCGGACGGGGACCAAAAACAAACTCCGGCGACGAAGGCGGTGGCGATTCGAGTGAGCAAAGTGGAAGGCATGGGAAAAGCTGAGTTTCGGGTGGATTGAATTGTGGTCGTGGCGCGATAGTCAACCGGACCGGCCGGGAACTGCAAGCCTGCGCCCGGGTGTCCTTCGAACCGGTTTCGAGGATGCCAAAATCGGTGGAGCCGCTTGCAATTCCCGCACCGATAACTGAACCGTGCTAAACGGAAACTTGCCGGTGTCTCCGGCCGAAATAGGGTCAGGCGTCAGGCCGACAATCCCAATGATAATCGCAGCGTCTCGCGGAAGCACGGGGCCCCAGAGCCGTCTCGGCTGGGCCGATTTGCGGGCGGAACCGTTTCGGATCTTCTTTCCCATCGCCGTGCTGGCCGCGCTGATCGGCGTGACGCTCTGGCCGCTGCTGCTGGCGGGATGGATGGAGGAATATCCCGGGACACGCCACGCCCGCCTGATGATCCAGGGTTTCTTTGGCGGTTTCATTCTGGGTATTCTGGGAACCTCCCTGCCGCGGCTGCTGGAAACGCCGCCGCTTCGATTGTCGGCCGTCCTCCTCCAAGCCGGGCTGCACACGATGGTGATCGCCTTTTATGCGTTCGGTCCAACGCGAGTGGGGGACGCGTTGTTTGCGGTGGAGTTGGTGGTCTGGGTTTCGTTCATGGCCGGACGCCTGGCGGTGCGTCGGGATCTACCTCCACCAGGCTTCGTGCTGTTGCCGCTGGCTTTCGTTTCAGTTCTGACGGGTCTGGCTCTCGACTGGTATGCGCGCTGGAACGAATTGCCGGCCGGCGCGGAGGTCTTGACCAAGCTGCTGTCTTATCATGCGTTCATCCTCCTGTGCATACTCGGCGCTGGCAGCTTCCTGCTCCCCCGTTTTTTGGGGCTCGGCTTTCGGCAGGAATTCCCGACGCTGCGATCTCCAAATGCCGCCTGGCAAAGGGCCGCCTGCCAGGCTGCGGGCACCGGGCTCCTGTTGCTGGGAACGTGCGGCGTGGAAGCGGCGGGCTGGCCGCGACTGGCGGTCACCGCCCGGGCGTTGATCGTCGTCGCCTATCTCTGGTCGGTTCTGCCGCTCGAACGATTGCGCTGGTCGTGGCGCGGGGTGCACTGGGTGCTCATCACCGGCCTTGTCTGTATTCCGTTAGGCATTCTCTCCAGCGGCATCTGGCCGGGTTGGCGGGTGGGCCTGGCTCACACCGAACTCGTGGGCGGGTTCGGATTGATCACCCTTGGGGTTGCCACCCGCGTGGTCTTCGGTCACAGCGGCCAGCGGGACCGCTTGGAAAAGGTCCAGCGATGGCTCGTGACGGCAGTCATTCTGATGATCCTCGGACTGCTGTCCCGCCTTAGCGGCGAAGTGCTGCCATCCACGATGGTCCGTCACTACATCTACGCCGCAATCTGCTGGGGGGCCGGGTTGATTATTTGGCTGGTCTGCGTCTGGCGCGGGTTGCTGACTCCGGACCCGGAACGTTAGAGCCTTCGCGACACCGCCGAGCCCCCCCATAAACCGCCCGGTTGTTGCTCCTGCTCTTAATCGTGCTCTTGGTCCTCCCGAAGGGAACAAGAGCAAAAGCAAGGGCAGAATTGATAGCAAGGGGGAGATGAGAGGTTCATGGCTGGCGGAAATATTCTCTGGCTACGTTCGGGAGCACAACGCGGTGCTGTTCCGTCCAATGCCACATGAAGAGAACAATTTTGGCCGGGGTGCTGTGGCTGGTGGGTTTGTTTTTCGCCGGGTCCGTTTCGGCCTCGGGGTTGATCGTGGTCCACGAACCAGACTTTTGGCGGGAACCTTTTCCACGCCCACTGCCGTCTCCGGGACCTCGCCATCTTCCCCCGTCCCGACCGGTGTGGGCTGCCTTGGAGTTGAACTTCACCAAGGTGGACGTGGCCATCAAGGACCAGATTGCCACCACCACCGTGGAGCAGGAGTTTTACAACCCGAATTCGCGCCAGCTCGAAGGCACGTTCCTGTTCCCGGTTCCCAAGGGCGCCCAGATCAGCAAGTTCACCATGGAGATCAATGGCAAACCCGTGGAAGCCGAGCTGTTGACCTCCGAGAAGGCGCGCGGAATCTACGAAGACATCGTGCGGCGCTTGCGCGATCCCGCCCTGCTCGAATATGCCGGCCGCGATTTGTTCAAGGTGCGGATTTTCCCCATCGAAGCGAACGCCCGCAAACGCATCAGCCTGTCCTTCGCCCAGCTGTTGAAGAGCGACAACGGGTTGGTGGCCTATGCCTATCCATTGAACACGCAAAAGTATTCGGCCGCCCCCTTGAGGAGCGTCAGCATCAAGGTCGATCTCGAATCCCGCCAGCCACTAAAATCCATCTACTCCCCAAGCCACAAGGTCGAGGTCCGTCGCAACGGCGAGCGCCGGGCCACAGTGGGTTTCGAAGCATCGAACGTCAGGCCTGACACGGATTTCCAACTCTACTTCGCGCCGGAGAAGGATCCGATCGGGGTCAATCTGCTGACGTATCGGAAGGACGGAGAAGACGGCTACTTCCTGCTGCTGGCGTCACCGGGAGTGGAGGCAACTGCAAATCGGACCCAGCCGAAGGACGTCTGCTTCGTGCTCGACACCTCTGGTTCAATGGCCGGCGCCAAACTGGAGCAGGCGAAGAAGGCGCTGGCCTTTTGCGTGGAGAATCTGAACGCAGACGATCGCTTCGAAGTGCTGCGTTTCGCCACCGATGTCGAACCGATCTTCGATCGCCTGACCGAAGCAGTCCCGGCCCAGCGCCGTCGGGCGCAGGAGTTCATTCGCGACCTCAAGCCAACCGGGGGCACCGCCATCGACGACGCGCTGCGCAAGGCGCTCGCGTTGCGCCCGACGGAAGGCAAACGGCCTTACGTGATCATTTTCCTCACCGACGGACTGCCGACGGTGGGAACGACGGCCGAAGACAAGATTCTGGCCAACGTGAAGGACGGGAGCCGGGGCAACGTGCGCGTGTTTTGTTTCGGCATCGGCACGGACGTAAACACCCATCTCCTGGACAAGATCACCGACGAAACCCGCGCCTCAAGCGAGTATGTCCTGCCGGAGGAAGACCTGGAGGTGAAAGTGTCCGCGTTCTTCACGAAGGTGAAGGATCCCGTGCTGGCCAGCCCGAGCGTGGCCTTCCCCGACGCAGTCCGGGTGACGAAGCTTTATCCATCTTCCGTGCCCGACCTGTTCAAGGGCGGTCAAATCGTGTTGGCCGGGCGTTATTCCGGAACGGGCGATGGCGCCGTGCGCATTGAGGGATTGGTGGACGGCGAGACCCGTCGCTTCGTTCAGGACGTGAAGTTTCCGGAGAAATCGGATGACCACGAGTTCATCCCTCGGCTATGGGCAACTCGCCGGGTGGGCTACTTGCTCGACGAGATCCGGCTGCGAGGGGAGAACGCGGAGCTGAAGGATGAAGTGGTGGAACTGGCCCGGCGTTACAACATCGTCACGCCCTATACTGCCTATCTGATTGTGGAGGACGAGGGCCGCCGGGGCGTGGCCTCAAACCAACGGCTCTACGGTGAGCACGCGAACGAGGCGCGCAGCGGGCTGGCCGGGACTTACTATCGATTTCAGAAGGACAAGGACGGGGCGGCCGCGGTGGGCGGCGCGCGTTCACTGTCCGTGCTCAAGCGCGCCGATGCCTCGGCCGACGCCATCTCGCTGGGAGCAGCTGAAGCCGCGCGGCCGGCGACGGCACCCATGGCACCACCGATGACCCAGCCGCTCCCAGGCATCATCCCGGGTCGGCGCGGCGGAACGTACGCGCCGACGCAACCGCAGGTGACGACAGCCGCCAGCGGCGGAATCGCTGGTGGGTCCAAGGATGGCAAAGCTCAACCTTCGAGCCAGTTTGTCGGCGGCAAAACGTTCTTCAACAACCAGGGCCAATGGGTTGATGTTGAAGCTCAGAAACTGCCGAACGCCAAGCCAGTCCGGGTTCAGTTCGGGTCAGCAGAATACTTCGAACTGATGAAAAAGAACCCGGCGGCTGTGCCGTGGCTGGCCCAGGGTCCGAACGTGCAGTTCGTGCTCAACGGAACGCTCTACGAGGTGTTTGAGTAAACCGGCACTACGGGTTCCGCGGGCGTCGAGTCCCGACGCCCGCGGCCGTTGGGCGTTCGAGTGGGTAGAGTTTTTCGTTTGGCCAGGCGACACGCCCCCGGCTACAACCGCGCATGCCTCCGCCGGAACGGTTGCCGATCTACGAAATCGAGAACGATATCGTCGCCACGTTGCGATCAACGCGGCGTCTCGTGCTCCAGGCGCCCACAGGTTCCGGCAAATCCACTCAGGTGCCGCAGATGCTGCTTCGCCACGGCTTGCTCGGCACCGGCCAGGCCGTGGTCCTGCAACCCCGACGCCTCGCCGCCCGAATGCTGGCCACGCGCGTCGCCCATGAACTCGGTGTGCCGCTCGGACGCGAGGTGGGCTATCAGGTGCGATTCGAAAGCGCCGTCAGCGAGGCCACCCGGATCAAGTTCGAAACCGAGGGCATTCTGCTCCGCCAACTGCTCCACGACCCCGCTCTGAAAGGCATTCAAGCCGTCGTCTTTGACGAATTTCACGAACGCCATCTCTACGGCGACATCACGCTGGCGCGGGCGCTGGAGATTCAGGAGAAACATCGGCCGGACCTGCTCATCATCGTCATGTCAGCCACGCTCGACGCGGGCCTGCTGGAGAAATATTTGTGGCCCTGCGCGGTGCTGACCTCGGAAGGACGCACCTATCCGGTGGAGGTGGAATATCTGGCCCGGCGATTTGGCGTGAACGGGCCGCTGCCGTGGGAACTGGCTGCGGAATCTTTTGCCCAGCATGTCCGCGCCGGGCGCGGTGGCGATGTCTTGGTGTTCATGCCCGGCGGCTTCGAGATCAGCCAGACCATCGAAGCCATCCGGCACACGTCCGAAGCCCGGGGACACGTTCTGCTGCCGCTGCACGGGGAGCTCTCGCCACGTGATCAAGACGCCGCCGTGGCGCGCTACGAGCAGCCGAAAGTGGTGGTGGCCACGAATGTGGCCGAGACATCGATCACCATCGATGGCGTCCGCCTGGTCATCGACAGCGGGCTGGCCCGGATTCCGCGCTATGACCCCAACCGCGGGATCAACACGTTGCTGGTGGAGCGCATCAGCCAGGCCAGTTCGGATCAACGGGCCGGCCGGGCCGGACGCACCGCCCCGGGACGTTGCGTCCGCCTTTGGTCGCGGCCGGAACATGACGAACGGCCTCCGCAGGAACTGCCGGAGATCAAGCGGCTCGATCTGGCCGAGGTGATCCTCACTTTGAAGGCGGCCGGGGTTGAAGACCTGCGACAATTTCGCTGGCTGGAGCCGCCGAGCGAACTGTCACTCCACCATGCCGAGGAATTGCTGCTCGACCTCGGCGCCTTGGTCCGGCCCGCCGGCCAGCACACGACGATCACGCCCATCGGCCGGCGCATGCTGGCGTTCCCGGTTCATCCCCGCTATGCCCGCATGCTTTTGGCCGCCGAGGAGTATGGCTGCGTGCACCAGGCATGTCTCGTGGCGGCCCTGACCCAGGGACGCGACCTGCTGCTGCGCAACGTCGATCGCGATACCGCCTCGGCGCGGGAGGATTTGTTCGGGCAAAAGGCGCCCTCGGATTTCTGGCTGCTGATGCGCGCCTGGAACTACGCCGCCCAAAATCAGTTTCGCATCGAAGCCCTGCGCAAACTGGGCATCCACGGCGTGACCGCCCGCCAGGTCGGCCCGCTCCACGAACAATTCCTGCGTATTGCCCGCGACGAAAAGCTCGACACCACGCCGCGCGAAGTGAAGGACGAGGCGCTGCAAAAGTGCATTCTCATCGGGTTCAGCGATCGCCTGGCGCGGCGGGTGGATCAAGGGACACTCCGCTGCGAACTCGTCCATGGACGACGCGGTGTCCTGGCCCGCGAAAGCGTCGTCCAACAAAGTCCTTTGTTTGTCACCGCCGAGATTCGTGAGGTCGGCGGTCGCGACGGCGAGGTCAACACCATCCTGTCGCTGGCGACCGCCGTGGACGCGAACTGGCTGCGCGAACTGTTTCCCAATGATCTGAAATCCGAAATCAAGGTGGATTACGACGCGACGGCCAAACGGGTTCAGGCCGCCGAGATGTTGCGCTTTCGAGATCTGGCCCTGAGCGCCAAGCGCGTGGAACCGCCCCCGGCGGATGCCGCCGCCCGGTTGCTGGCCGGCGAGATCAAGGCGGGACGTCTTTCGTTGCCGAACTGGGATCATGGAGTTGAGCAATGGATCCTGCGCCTGGAACTGTTGAGCAGCTGGTGCCCGGACCTGGCCTTGCCTCCAATTACGGACGAAGATCGCGATCATCTGGTCGAGCAGATTTGCCATGGTGCCGTTAGCTACAAGGATTTGAAGGAGCGCGAGGTTCGTCCGGTCGTCCGCAGCTGGCTGTCACCCGTGCAGCAGGAACTGTTGGACAAACATGCTCCGGAACGCATCAGCCTGCCGAACGGACGGACGCCCAAAGTGACCTACGACGCCGACGGACCACCGTTCATCTCGCTGCGCATTCAGGAGCTCTACGACGTGACGCAGACGCCAAGAATCGCCATGGCCCGAGTCCCCTTGAGCGTGCACATCCTGAGCCCGGGAATGAAGCCTGTCCAAGTGACCCAGGATCTGGGGAGCTTTTGGAAGGAACACTACCCGCGACTAAAATCCGAGCTGCAACGACGCTATCCGAAGCACGAGTGGCGCTAGGGTGGATTTGCTTCCCGTGAACCTCGCCCCCGGAGCGCGGATCCCGCCGACGCGGGACCCGCAGCGGGTGGAATCGGCGGGGCACGAACGAACCCTCACGCATCGTCTCCGGCTCGCGCCGCTGCGGGCTGAAAGCCCGCGGTCCGTCCGAGCAGTCCGCTGGTTCATCTCTGGTGAGCAGGTCAAAAAGAACGGGCGGCCTTCGCCGCTACGGGCGCCGCAGGCGGAAAAACTGCGCGCGGGGCGAGAGATCGGGCACGCTCACCTCGAGGGCGCCACTCGCCGAGGCCTGCGTAGTGCCGATAACCGTCCAGGTCACGAGATCAACGGAGGCTTCCACCGTATAGGTCGCCCGCGCCAAGCCGGTTCCACGCAGGACCACCCGTCCATCGACGAAGGCGACGGCAGGATCGAACGCGGACAGGCCCGTCTTGAAAGTGACATCGTCCCCAAACCGCAGCCCGCTGGCATTCGTCGCCACGACCCGATAGTGATACGTGGCGCCGCGCACAAGTGAGGTCAGGAGAAAACTCACTGGAACCAGATTCGTGCCGGGCCCGAGGAAAAACGGGCCGGCGACAGAGCCGTAGGCTTCAGTCAGGCCGTGGTAGAAAAAGTAACCGGCTCCATGAACCTCCGGAAGCACGAGGCCTCGCAGCGTGGCGTTGGTGAGTCCCACGCCGGCGGGCGGCAAGGTTATTACGTCGTTGGTGGTCCGGACCGTCCGAACCGCGGCGTAGTTGGTGGCGAAACTGTTTCGGACCACCAGGCGATAATAGTAAGTCGTCCGCCGGAGCAAGCCGGTCACCGGGATCCCCACATCGACCGGTCTGATCCCCGCCCCGATCTCGATGGCGGGCGTGGCAAGGGTCAAGGCGGGCGTTCGATCATACTCGAAATAAACCTCAGTCGGCAGGGAGTTGGCCCAGGCCTGGCCACGAAAAGTGACGCTGGTGGGGCCGATGTCAGAGGCGGGCAAAGTGTTGCCTTCCGGCGCTGGCGTGGTGGCAAAGGTCTGATCCGGACCGCGGGTCATCCCGGCTTCGTTGGTCGCAACCGCACGAAAATGGTGGAACGTGCCGCCATCGAGCCCCACGATCGGAAGGTGAACGACGACGGAAGCCGAGCCGGCCGGGAGATTGGTGACCACGGTGTTGAGCCCGTAGTTGGACGAAGTCCCATACTCGAACCAGACAACGGTGGCGGCGCGATTGGGCGTGACCGCGACATGCAAGATCGCGCCATCGGCGGTGATCTCGCTGGCAGGCAGCGGGTCGAGGCCAGGACGGTCGACCGTTACGAACGATTGAATGCCCCCCGCGTACGTGCCGCCAGGGTCGGTGACCTTGAGCTGGACGAAATAGCGGGTGCCCGGTTGCAGGCCGATCAAGCTCGCCTGTACCGCTCCGCCCGCCGCCGCGGACACGGCCGGTGTGGCATTGATGAGTTGATCGCTGGTCAAACCCCACTCGAACCACACGACAGCCCCGAGGCGCGAAGGGTCAGCCTGCCCCACAAGCTGCGCCCGATCGGTCGTGACATTCGTCGCCGGCAACGTCCAGCCCGCCAGGACAAAGCGCTGCGCAGGCGCGAACTCCGAACCGGCAAACGCGCCGTCGACCGTCTGCGCGCTCCAGTAAAACGTACCGAACGAAACGTCGGTCAGGACGAACTTTCGCGCGGTTTGGGCGTTGCCCCAACCCGGCATCAGCCGGACTCCGTTGGCGTCCGCGTCCGGGCGGACCAGATCGCCCGCGCCGGGGCTCGTGCCGATGCGGACACTGTAGGCGAGCGCGGGTTCAGGGGTCTCCAGGTCGCCGCCCGGGTTCCACGACAATTCGATGCGTCCCGGCGCCGCCGTGGCGGGTCGCAACGTCGGCGGTGAAGGCGGGGTGTTAGGGCGCAGCACGCTGCTGCGATAAATGCCAATGGACGGAAGGGAATTGGGATCAGAACGGCCGACCGCAAGGTCCAGTCGGCCATCGCGATCGACATCACCCCAAGCCGCCGTATCCGCGATGATCGGAGTATCCAGCAGATTGAACCCGCCCAGACCGGTGTTCGCGGCGAGCAGCGCTAGATTCGGTGGACCGGAAATCCCGCTGAAGAGAAGGTCGGAATTTCCATCATTGTCGAAATCGCCCCAGGCCGCCGCACCGGATGGAAAGGCGGCGGGGATCATGGAAAAGGCGCCTCCACCATCATTGCGGAAAATGGCGGCCGACCGCGCGCCACCGTCGCCCGCGGCAAACAAGTCCGGACGACCGTCTCCGTTGAAGTCGCCCCAGGCGATGGCCCCCCACCGGCCTTGGGGCAAGTTCGCTTCGACGTTGGTGAAAGACCCGTTGCCCTGGTTGTGCAACAGCAGTAGCCGGTGAACTCCTGCCAAGCCGGAGATCGCGAGATCGGGCCAGCCGTCCTGATCAAAGTCACCCCACGCCGGTTGGGCATACTCTGAAAACCAGATGACCTCGGGCAACCCGGCACTGGCGTTGGCAAAGCTCCCGCCCAGATTTCGCTGCAAGACGGAACCAGCGATGAAATCGAGACGTCCATCACGGTCGAAGTCCGCGGCTGCTCCAGCGGAGTTGGGCGAACAGCCGAGCGGCAGATTCAGGTTGGTGAACGTGCCATCGCGGCCATTCCGCCAAATCTCGGACGCAAACGAGCGGGTCAGGAGAATGTCCAGCCAGCCATCGCCATCAAAATCCGCCCACAGCGCGGAGACACAGCGCTCGGTGGAAAGATTTATGTTGGTTAGGCGAAGCGTGGGAGTGGAGGCGAAACCGCCGCCCTCGTGGTGAAACACAAGCGGCGGCCCTCCGTTCCGTCCGGCGGTGAGCAAATCAAGAAAACCGTCCCGATCAAAGTCACCCCAGGCCAACGGACCGGCGCCAATTTCCGTGACCGCACCGGACACTTCGTTCAGGGCGTAGATGCTCAACTCGGCCACCTCACTGGTGGCCGAGCCTGCTGCGTTGCTCACCACGAGCTGATATCCGCCGCGCTGAGCCAGCGTGAGATTGGAAAGCGTCAAGCTACGGCCGTTTGCGCCGGGCAAAGGCTCGCCTTGGAACAGCCACTGGAAGGTCAGAGGCTCGGACCCTGTCACCCCCGCCGTAAAGGTAACGGTGCCGCCCGGCAGACCAACCTGGCCGACCGGAGCCTGGGCGATCGTCGGAGCGACCGGGATGACGGTCAGGGTGGCCACCCGACTGGTGATGGAGCCTTGGGCCGTGGATGCCACCAAGGAATAGAGTCCCGCATCCCAGCCCTGTGGGTTGGTGAGATTCAGATAGGCGCCGGTCGCGCCACCGAGCGGTTGGCCATTGTGCAGCCATTGGTAGGAAAGCGATCCGGTCCCCACCGCCCGGCCAGCCAAAGACACGGCGATGCCGGCCCGCACGTCCTGGCTTGCAGGCTCGAGGAGAAACCGCAGTGGACCGCTGCCCCGCAGAGTGAGATCGTGGTCGCCACCGGCAGCGACGCTCACGGAACCTTCCGACGCGGGCGGGATGGCAGCCTGCGCGGGGCTGGTCTGCCCCCACCGCCAGACGCGGCCATCATCGCGCACGGCAAGCGCATGACGACCGTGGGCCGCCAGACCCACGATGTTGGTGGCCCCCGAAGGCACATTGGTTTGGCCGTCAGCTCCCCAGCCCCACGCCGCGATCCGCCCGTCGCGGAGCAGCGCGTAGCTCGTGCCTTCGCCCGCGGCGACGGCAATAACCCGACCGGCGATGGCGGCCGGCGCGGTTGACTGGCCATAGGAGTTGTCGCCCCATCCCGTCACTTGACCGTGGGTAAGCAGGACGAGGCCGTGGTCAGGTCCTGCCGCCACGGCGATCGCGTTGGAGATCGACGGAGCCGGCGCGGGAAAACCTGGCCAACCCCACGCCACCACCGTCCCGTTGCTGCGAACTACCACGTTGTAGCCGGGCCCACAGGCGATGGCCGAAGCGTCGACCAACGGCTCAGGCACTGCCATCGTGTTCCCCCACACCACCACGGTTCCATTGCTGCGCAGCGCGACGCTTGAGTCGTTGCCGGCTGACAGCGCAGCCACGTCCGTTAGCCCAAGCGGGGGCGTTGATTCCAAGAAGTCATTGTCGCCCCACCCCACCACCGTGCCGTCGACGCGCAAGGCAAGACTATGCGTCAACCCCGCAGCGATACTTTGAACACCGTCCAGATCGGAAGGAACCTGGGTCTGACCGAAGCTGTCGTCGCCCCAGACCACAATCGGCCCCAAGCTGAGCCGGGCCGGATCGCTCGTGACGGAGCCGAGGCTGTTTTGAACCACCACTGAGTAATCGCCGAAATCGCTGGCGACAACGCTGGCCCGCTCGATACGAGGGCCGTTCGCGCCCGGGATATCGAGGCCGTTGAAACGCCATTGGTAACTCAACGGACCCGAGCCCGCCGCCGTCGCTTCGAAGGCAGCCGGGCGACCGAGATACCCAACTCGATTGGTGGGACTGACGAGCAGGAGGGGCGGGCTGGAGCTAACCGTCAGCACGAAGTTGGAAACGGTCGTTTGACCGCGGGAATTGGCGATCGTAACCGCATAGGTGCCGGCGTCGGCTAGGGCGATCGGGTCCAGCGCAAGCACGGGGGCGGTTGCATTCGGGAGCGATGCTCCGTTGCGGAACCATTGGTAGCTGAGGGGCTGAGTGCCCACCGCCCCGACCTTGAACTCCACCCGCTGGCCGGTGTAGGCCGCAACGGATTGTGGCGACACCCTGACGACCGGCGCGCTGTTGCTCAGCAACACGAGGATGTGCGTGCTGCCGCTGATGACCATCGGCAGGGCGGGCAGCGGCGGCACGTTGGTGCGTCCAAAATAGTTCCAGCCCCAAGAGTTGACCGTCCAATCGTCACGAATGCACGCATACCCAAAATCGGCTGCGGCGATCGCCCGGAGCCCGCGGAGAGGCGGCGGTTGGGAGACCTGGCCGTAGTCGTCGTTGCCCCAGAGAATCGTCGTGCCATCTGACTTCATCGCCGCAAAGTTGTAGTAGGCGGCAGAAATCGACACGACGTTCGTGAGCCCGGCGGGCAAAGGATAGAATGGGTAGTTCGGTGCCACCCAGGTGACCACCGTTCCATCCTGGAGCAGGGCCAGATTCTGGGCGGCGCCAGCGGCGATGGCGGTGACGTTGGTGAGCCCGGCCGGCGGCAGGGAGGAACTCGCGGTTCCCCACACGGAGACCGTGCCGTCCCGGCGCAAGGCAACGGCATGGGAGGAGCCGGCGGCAATGGCGGTGGCGTTAGTCACGTCGGGCGGCACAAAGACGGGAGTCAAGCCGCCACCGTTGACAAAAAATGAACCCCAGGCAACCGGCGTGCCAGCGGCACGCAAAGCAACGCTGAAAGACGAGCCGGCGGCGACGGCGACCACGTCCTGCAATCCGACCGGCACACCTTCGCCACTGCCCCAGCCGACGACCCGGCCGTCCGCGAGCAAGGCCAGGCTGTGACCGGAGGCGGCGGAGATCGCCACTGCATTGGTCAACGCATCGGGAATGCTGGCCTGCCCGCAACAGTTGTAACCCCAAGCGGCGACAGTCGTGTCCACCGGCTGACCAAGCGCCGGCCCTGCACCCGACGCGAGGGCAGCGGCCATCGCCGCAGTCGCGAGCCGGGAGACGGTGTGGGAGGTGGCCTGACCACCTTGAAAGCGACGATAATAAATCAGTTTTGCCATAGAATTCCCGGAGCCGGTCCGCCCTCAGGATCGTGGCAAGAATCACTCATTCTAAGCGCCGCGCAAGCTCGGTGGTAACGTTCGCATCCTGCGTGCCGGTTTTGGTGGCATCGCTGCCGCCCTCCACGAACCCGCTTTCGCCGGCACCGCCTCGACGCAGGATGCGTCGCCACCGGCCCGCAGGATGCGGGCGTTACAGGCCACGGTCACGTTACCTTTGACCGCCGCTTCCAATCTTCCAATCGCACGGGTGCATCTTGAAGTTGTTGGATCGGAGCGCGGGCCTATGGCCCGCAGCGAGTGGAATCGGCGTTGCGCGCCCGAACCGTCGAGCGTAGTCGCCGGCCCAAGCCGCTGCGGGCTGAAAGCGCTGAAAGCCCGCGGTCCGGCCAAGTATGAACTCTTACCAACACCTTCGAGATGCAAGGAATCGCCCCCCCGTACAGGTGGCGACTTGACCCAAACAAGGAGTTTTTATACAAAGCATTAGACCAAACCACAAAACCAGCTGATCGGAGGCAACATGGCAGATAAACTTCGTTGCGCGGTCATCGGAGCCGGCGGGGCCGGCTTGGAGCACCTGCGCAGTCTGGGGACATGTCATCGGGCGGCGACCGTGGCAATCGCAGAAAGCCACCCACAACGGGCACGCGAGGCATCGGCAAGGCATCACCTGGCTCGGAGCTATGCCGACTACCACGAACTTCTGGAGCAGCCCGATATCGACGCCGTGACCATCGCCGTGCCGACCCATCTCCATGCCACCATGACGCTAGAGGCCCTCAAGGCACGCAAACACGTCTATCTGGAATGGCCGATGGGCTTGAACGGGAAAGAGGCGGCCAAATTGCTGGAGACAGCGCGAACGACGAAGCGCGTGCTGATGGTGGCACATCCGTGGCGATTTCATCGTCACGTCCAGCTGGCGCGAGCCCTGATCGAAAAAGGCGATACCGGCGAGATCTACCATGCGCGTGCATTCTGGCTGAAGCGGGCCGGCATTCCGCGCATCGGGACCTGGTACACCCAGCGCCAGCTTTCCGGGGGCGGCTGCCTGTCTGACCTCGGGGCGCCTCTGCTCGACACCGTGCTCCATCTGCTGCGCGAATACGATGTTTCATCCGTTACGGCCCAAACTCAGTCCCGGTTCGGGCCCCGTCATCTGGGCGAAGGCGACGTAGGACGGAGCGAACCGGACGCGGCCAGGCCGTTTGACGTCGAGGATGCGGCCATGGCCATGGTTCGGTTGAAGAGTGGCCGCACCGTGCTTCTGGAAACGGCTTGGGCCTGTCTGCAGCCGCCCGAAGCACGGGAGCAAGGCTTGGATTTATTGGGCACCGCTGCCGGCCTGAGCCTGTTTCCATTTCGGCATATCCGGCCGGGCCTCGATGGGACGGACGTGGTTCATCATGTTAACGGCCGTGCGGCCCATTCCATGCCTCACAGCCAAGGCGAAGATGGCGTGCATCATTTCGTGGCCTGCGTGCTCGACCACCGAAAGCCGACGGCACCCGTGGAAGAATCGCTGAAACTGCGTCGGATCCTCGATGCCCTCTATGCCTCCGCTGCCTCTGGACGCGAGGTTCCCATCCGCGACTGACTGATGTCGCCGGGAAATGCGCGCGGCCGCCGTCGGGATCATCGTCCGTCCGGACCGGGGCTGCGAAACCGCGCCTCGGGCTAAATGTGCCCCGCGCGAACCGCTTCAGCCAACGTTCCCAGGCTCACCAACTGTTCCTCCCGCGTGCGCAGGCTTTTCAGTCGCACCTGCCGGCCGGTCGGACCGGCACCTGCCTCGAGCCGGCAGGTGTTCGCGGCGCCGAGTTCCAGCGCGCGCTTGAACTGTTTGTCGGCCTTGAGAGCGGTGAAGGAATAGTCGACGGACAAACCAGCGCCCCGCAGATTTTGAATCGCCCGCAATGATTCGGACCGCAACGTTTCATCTTCGATCAGGAAGAACACGTCGAGACCGGACGTAAATTTCGGCAGGAGATTCCGCGCGCGCAGCAACTCCAGCAGCACCACATCGCCCATGCCAAAACCGAGCGCTGGCAAATCCACCTTGCCGCCGCTCATCAGCTTGATCAGGTTGTCGTAACGTCCTCCTCCAGCGATGGCGCGGAACTCTCCCTTGCGATCGAATGCCTCGAAAACAACGCCCGTGTAGTAGGCCAGGCCGCGAATGACGTTGTAGTCAATCTTCACGAACTCGCCGAGCCCGCGCGCCGCCAAATTGTCGAGCACCACCTGCAGTTCCGGAGTCGGCACGCTCGCGGCAATGAACGCCCGGACGTCTTGGAGCTGGATGCCGATCTTTTCCAATTTGGCGCGACTGACCGCTTCTTCATCGCGCTCCAACTTGTCGATGGCCTGATAAAACTCATACGCCGAGGCCTCATTGGAACAACGCTCGCCGAAGAACTTCTGCCAGGCCAGGCGACTGCTGAGGCGGATCACGAAGTCCTCCGCGCCCAGCCCCAGCGCACGCAGGGATTCGATCAACAAGGCCACAATCTCAGCGTCGGCTGCCGGGTCAGATTCTCCAACAATGTCGGCATTGAACTGGAAGTGTTCGCGAAGACGGCCTTTTTGCTGGCGCTCGTAACGGAAGAGCTGCGGA
The DNA here is from genome assembly GCA_044230345.1 of Limisphaerales bacterium. GTDB lineage: Bacteria > Verrucomicrobiota > Verrucomicrobiia > Limisphaerales > JADJPG01 > JBGARF01. Next base: position 121,317 of record JBGARF010000010.1, on the reverse strand, counting down.
ATGGCGAACCACTTGACCGGCTTTTTGTAAGCCCGCTCGTGCGCGCCGATCATGCGCGCCAGAGTCGGGGTCATCTCCGGACGCATCGCAACCTCCCGGTCGCCTTTGTCACGGAAGTTGTAAAGCTGGCCCACGATCTCGCCGCCGCTTTTGGTCGTATAAAGTTCGAGCGTCTCCAACGGGGGCCCATCGTATTCGCGAAAGCCATGCCGACGGGCACTCTGTCGCCAGGCATCAAAAATGTGCTGACGGGCGTCCGCGCTCCACAGGTCCGGGTGCGGAACGGGTTCCGGGTAAAAATCGCGAAAACCGGGCAATCGTTCAATCATGGCAAGACAATCAGCTCAAAAGGCCCTGCATTGGGGCCATGATTTGGGGGAAGATTCAATCTGAAAACCCGGGAAACCTCGGCGCACCGAGAGTGCCTCAAGCTCATTCCGCGCTGCTGGATAACTGCCGGGACGAACCCCAGGCTTGCAGCCTGGTGCGTTTGTGAATTCCAAAGCCCGGCGCGACATCCGTTCCGCCCCACTTTTGCGGAACGGGGAGGACTCCTCCGGAGAAGAGGTTCAACTCGGGGTCGGGCGACCCAACAAACCACTACATGGAATCGTGGCCCTGCTCCTTCTGCTCGGCGGCCTGGGCTTTCGCCGCAGCTTCGACCTGTTCGGGCGTCAGCTTCAAGACCTGCTCGCGCATTTCCTTGCCGGGCTTGAACTTGACGACAGCTCGTTGCGGGATGGGAACGTCGGTTTCAGGGGCGTTGGGATTCCGGCCCACGCGGGCTTTCCGGACCTTTACTTCGAAGACGCCGAAGTTGCGCAGCTCGACTTTCCGGCCCTGGGAGAGGGAGCTCGAGATGTAATCCAGCGTTTTCTGGATGACATCAAGGACTTGCTGCTGGACAAGGCCTGTTTCGTTGCTGATGCGGATGACAAGGTCACGCTTGGTCATATCTGGTCAGGGTCGGTGATTTTATCCAACTTCCTACGCCGACGCTGCTTCCTATACGGCTGACCAGTGAAACGGTCAAGACCGTAAAATACAACGAGTTCCGTCGGGTCAAACCCGGAACCGGGCTCTACGTGCTCGCTCGACCCGAGCGTGAATTCTCCGCTAAACCGGAACGATTCAGTGGGCCAGCAGCCGTTTGCTTGATCTTCTTGCGAAGGCCTTCGTTGTTTCGTCGCTTCCGTATTTCATCTCCATACGCTCGCTCCCCACGCCTCGGCCCGCGCAAGAATCTACGGCGCAACCGTCCGCCACCCAACTGAATCGTCCCGGCTAAGGATTGGCCAACCGGTAGAATCGATGCGGAGATTGGGGAGAGAAATCAAGAAGCTCCATCCGGTCGCCCGGATGAACAAAGGTCTGCAGATCAAACCACCGCTCCAAATCAGAGCTCCCCTGCAGGATCGTCGCCCGCCCTGACGCCGCCTCGATAACCAAGCACGAGGTGCCGTCAGCAAGGTGAGTGATCTCAACCACCCGGCCAGGACGAGACGAGAGGTGCTGACCGCCGGCGGAAACGCGGTAACGCGGACGCCCCGTTTCCAAATGGTCGGTCGCAAGCACCGCAAACTCTTCGCTCCCGACCACTCCTTGCGCCACATACAACCAGTCGACCCCATTGGTGGAGCTTTCGATCGTATAGAGGACTCCCGACCGGCCAGCGAGGTGCAGCCAGGCTTCGCCCGCTGGCAATTCCTCCACCGAGACACGCTCAACCTCCGCCTCTCCGGTCTGCCAGGCTTTGGTCAGGAATGAGTCGACCTCAGGCTCGCCTGCCGGACTCGATGGAGTAACAAGCAACGCCTCGTTGGCACTGGTGAGCAGCTCGATCGACCAACCGCCGGCCATTGCCCCGGCGTTCCCCGGGCTGTCATCAAACACGTAGAGATTCCATGTCCCGTTGGGCTGACCTCCGACCAAGACGTCAAGGCCCGTGCCGTAGGGTCCAGTCGGAGCCGGAGTCGGGAAGGTGTCGCCGAGGCCATAGTTCACGGGCAGAAACGAACCGCTCCGGAGGCCAACCAGATCCATTGACGGGTATTCACCCTGGCACACGCCTGGGCGCCAGCTTGAGCCCGGGAACGCGGAGACTCCGTTCTCCGGCGCCACCAACGCACTCGAACTGAACTTCAAGTCAACTCCCTCCACGGCCGGTCCACCGCCCGCGTCTGACATCAAAATGACCGCGCGCCCGTCGGGTGAAACCAAGAGCACGTCCAGATCATCCGGCCAACCGTGCTGCAACCCACGCAAAGTCACCGTCGCCTTCACAATCCGGCCCGGAGCTCCGGTCACCTCAACGGCCGAGGGATACGCCGAAGCTTTGCCGAACGAGGGAACCGCAACCGCAACCAAATTCGAGTAGGCACCAACAAAACGATCAGCCGAAACCCCGACATTAAAGGCGGCACGGGCTTGAGCGCCAACGTCGTCAGAAACGGTCACCGTAGTGTGAACTGTCCCGGATCGAAACCGTTCCGGGCGCAGGTGCAAGACGGGCATTCCACGCGAAGTTCGCCCCAGCCAATACGCCTGACCGGAAACAAGCCCTGCGCGATTAAATTCAACCGATATCCGCAGTCGGGAAAGCGGTGTTTCGGCATCGGCTACATTCAGCGGGATCTCGAAGCCCTCTGAATTGTCCGCGACGGTAACATCGGCGATAGGCGCAATGGTCGGCGGAGTGTTGGTGTCGGCGTCAATCACCAGAATCCATCCACCCGGGCGACTGGCCGGGACCTGGCTAAATCCTCGCAACGACCAAGTCCCGTTCACCAACGGTCCCCGGGCCGCCGTCAGGTTCCGTCCCGAGATCAAATCGCTATCCGGTCGGTAAACGCCAGCCGCCGGCGCGATGCGGCGCTGCAGCATTAGCGTCGCACTCTCCCGTAGCGCCAGGGACACGGGCGGCGCCAGCTGCCCCCAACGATAGGGCGAACGATCGGTGGCCCGATTCCGTTCGAGCAAAGGCACCGATGTCGCCACCAAACCCGACACATGATCCAACTGGGCCGAAATCGGCCCCGTCAAATCCAACAGGATCGCGGACACGTCGCGAACCACGCCGTCGGCATCAGCGATTTCGATGGTGGATTGATAGGAATCGAGGCAGCCGCAGGAGCCCGCCTGGCTCGCCACCAGACTCGTCGATGGATTGAACCAAACCCGACGTCCAGGCACGGATTGAACCGCCACGGAGACGGAGGAGGTCTGGCCATCATAGTCTGCCTGTGCCACCGCTGTTCCCGCCTGCAAGCCAACCGCAAATCCCGCCGCGCGCAAATCGAGCACCGCCGAATCCGATGACTGCCAGCGCGCCGCGCGCGTCAGGTCGACCACGGTGCCGTCAATATTCGTCCCCAAGAGCTTCAGCAGCCGAACCTCTCCGACATTAACTGACGGAAGCAATGGCTCGAGGGAGAGACCCGAGATCGAGTTGGTCAATTGCCGCAACGTCCCTGGCTGCGTGGTGACAGCGTAGTTGCCCCAGTTCGCCGGAACTGCGCAAACAATGGGATAATCACCAGCCGGGCTGCAATTCGTCGCGATCGTCGAGACGCTGAGCGGCAGGTCGATTGAAGCCGGCGTATCACCAGCAACGAGCCCGGCATAACGAACCTGTAGAACGGGCACAGGAGCACAAACCACGTTGGTTTGGTCCAACACTTGAATCGTCAGCGGCGCTGGCGTCACCGTCAGCAAAACCGACGCATTCGTGGAGGCAAAGCTGGAATTTGTCGGCGTAAACACGACCGACAATGGGTGTGTTCCCACCGGAAGGATGGCACCCAAGGCCGGACTATAGGCAAAGGAACCGGGCAATCGTGCGGTCGCATTCAATTGCTCCGCCGACAAGCCCGCGCCGTAAACGATCGGCGCGGGCGTCCAAGTCAGGCCAACCGGGTCCGTATTCTCGATCGTCACGGTCGCCGTCTCGCTGATGGTGGCACCAGCAGCATTGCTGACCGCCACCCAATACGAAGTTGTGGTGACCAAAACGGCCGTGGAAAAACTCGCGTTCGTCGCCTCGGGGATCGGATTTGCAAGATCACCCGACTGGCCGGCGTACCATTGAAAGGTCATTGGTCTCGACCCGGAAACTTCGACCGTCAGTACCGCGTTCGTCCCCGGAGCATTGGTTCGGCTCTGGGGTTGGACCGTGATGACGGGCGCGACTGAAGTGGCGATCAACAAGCCTCCCTCATACTCCGCCGGGACGGAAAGCGCGTTGGTGGTCAGTAGACTCAACGCCGTCGGCGAATTCGTCACCGCAATCGTATTCGTCCCAGCCGTCGGCCCCAGAACGAAACGAACGCGCGCAATTTCCTGGGTGCCCCGGGCGAAAGAAGTCTCCGGAGCGGAAGTCACCGTCAAACCAACTCGACCGATTTCATTGGTGACGAGAGTCAGATTGCCACCCGCCGCGCCGCCGCCGAGGGAAACCGTCGCAAATTCCAGCTTCGCAGGATCGTATTCCAACGAGAAGGCAACGACCGCCTCATTCCCCAAAGTCTGCAAGACCACCGGCGCTTCCAGTGAATTGCCCGTCGGCGCGGTTCCTCCGACGACGGTTAGAACGCGGGCGATGGACAATACCGCGGGTGCACTCGTCGCGGTTCCATAGGCATTGCTGATCACCAGGGCATACCCTCCGGCATCGCTTTCCTGAACTGACGCAATGCCCAAGACGTTCGTCGTCGCGTCGCTCAAGATTACGCCATCTTTGCGCCATCGATACGACAACGTCGCGGTTCCGTCGGCCGCCGCCACCAGAACAACACTGCGCCCGAGGCGCACCGCCTGGCCAATCGGCTGCAAAGTTACCGTCGGAGGCACGCCAACCGTCAGGACGGCAACGACGCTCGTCACCGCACCCTGCCCGTTACTCACCACCACGTGATAAGCACCGGCGTCGTTCGTCTGAACGCCGGTTAATTCGAAGACCGCGTTCGTGACGTTTGCCAGGACGGCGCCTTCCTTGAACCACTGGTAAGCGAACGGCGCGGCGCCGTCCGCCACCACGTTGAACACGGCGTTCGATCCCCGCACTGCATCCACCGACTGCGGTTGGCTGGTAATGACCGGGATTCCCACCACCACGAGGGCAGCGACGCGGCTGGTGACACTGCCAGCCGAATTGGCGGCCACCACCGAGTAACCACCCGCCTGCGACAACAAGGCAGCGGGAATAACGTGCGCTGCGTTCGTTGACCGAAACAGAATCTCCCCGTTCTTGAACCATTGATACCGGATCGGAGCCGTGCCCGAAACCGCCGCGCTCATCGTCACCGACGCACCTGCAAACACCGTCGAATCCTGGGGTTGGGCCACTATCTGGGGCGGCTCCGCCACGGTCAAGAGGGCCGACGCGCTGGTCGTCACTCCCGACGAATTGCTTGCGACCAATGAATAGTTGCCCGCGTCGGCGGTAAAAGCTGAGGACAGGGCCAGACTTGCGTTCGTCGCGCCCGCCAGCGGCTGACCGTTCCTTAGCCATTGAAGGAACAGAGGAGCATCTCCAATCACCTGCACCGAAAAGGCGGCCGCAGCGCCCGATGACACCTGCAGATCGGCCGGCTGCCGCAAAATGACCGGCCGGCCGGTTCCCACCAAGGCAACGGAACGCCCCGGTCCAGCCGCCACCGCAACGACATTTGAAAGCCCGGGCGGAACATTGGTCGGGCCCTGAACTGCACTGCCCCAGGCGAGCACCACCCCATCTCGCGACAGAGCCAGATTATGCCGCCCGCCCGCTGCCACCTGAACAATGTTGCTGAGGCCCGGAGGAACATTGGTCACACCATCGGTTCCCCCGCCCCAGGCCACGACCGTGCCATCGCCCCGCAAGGCGAGGCTGTGGCTGTCGCCACCACTCAAGCCCACGACATCAGTCAGTCCTGCGGGAACGCTCGTCCGGCCCGGGAACGTCCAGCCCCATTCGGCCACCGTGCTGTCGTTCCGAAGGGCCATGGTATGATGTTGCCCCGAAGCGATGCTCAAGACGGAGCCCAGCCCCACCGGCAGATTTGTTTGTCCCAACGAGTTGTCACCCCATGGAACCACGGTGCCATCAACCCGCAAGGCGACGCTGTGCTCAGCACCACCCACGGCGGCCACCACCTGATCCAATCCCGCCGGCACGTTGGTCTTGCCACCCACACTGCCCCAGGCCGTGACCGTGCCGGCGTTGAGCAGGGCCAGGTTGTGATAGATACCCGCCGACACAGCCTTAACTCCGCCCAGTCCCAACGGCACCGGCTGCTGCTGGACAAATCCGAAACCAAACGAAAGCACGGTGCCGTCATTCCGCAATATCAAGGTGTCTTCATTGCCCACGGCCACCGCCACAACATTCTCCAGCGCCGACGGCACGGTGGCCTCGCCGGTTCGGTTGACGCCGCCCCAGGCCACTACGGTGCCATCGTCGCGCAACGCCAGACTGTGAAAACCACCCGCGGCAATGGCGACCACACGATCCAGGTTCTCCGGAACGGAGCTCTGTCGGTAGGTGTTGTCGCCCCAGGCAATCACCGTGCCATTAGCGCGCAAGGCCAGCAGGTGATAGGTACCCGACACGAGGCGAATGATGTTCGTGGCGCCGGATGGGAGGTTGGTCTGTCCAAATACACCTTGTCCCCAGACCGCCACCGTTCCGTTGGTGCGCAGCGCTGCGCTATGGCTTTCGCCAGCGGCTATCCCGATGACACCCGACAAATCAGGCGGAACCGCGGACTGGCCGGACGAGTTGTCACCCCACGCCACCACAATGCCATCACGACGGAGCGCAAGACTGTGATCCCGCCCACCGGCAGCCATCACGACGTTGGTCGCGCTTTCCGGCACCGTCGCCTGCCCCAACGAGTTGTTTCCCCAAGTCGACAGTTGTCCGTCCGCTTGAACGGCGAGCGCGTGATACCACCCGGCCGCAATCGAGGTAACATTGCTCAGCCCAATTGGCACGTTGAGCTCGCCAAACGAATTGCGCCCCCAAGCGACAACGCGACCGTCAGTTCCAAGGCCCAGGCTGAACTGCTGACCTCCGGCCGTGGCGATGGCGTTGCTCAGCGTGCTCGGAACAGCGCTCTGGCCATCGATGTTGTTGCCCCAAGCGATCAGCACGCCATCCGTTCGCACAGCCAGACTATGTGAACCACCGGCGGCAAGATTTGAGACCGATCCGCCGAACCCACAGGGGACGATAAAGGAACGGTAACCCCAGCCCACCAAAGTCCGGCCACCCGACTCCGCCCGACGTTGCACGCTCACCGTCGCCACTGCGCTGGTAACCGTCCCAACCGTATTACTTGCGACTACGGTCCACTCGCCCGCGTGAAACGGCTGAACGAACGGAATCGAGAAACTGCCCAGCGTTGCCCCGGAAATGGCCACGCCCCCCTTATACCACTGGAGCGTTGGCGCCGGTGCCCCTCCGGCGACGGCGTTCAACGTGCCGCTGCCCCACTCCGCCAGCGTCTGGCTTCGAGGTTGAAGGGCGAAGGTTGGAGGCGAAAGCACGCTCAGACGCGCTGCGCGACTGGTGGCTGAACCTTCGGTTCCGGAGACAATCACCGAGTAAAGCGCAGCATCACTTAACTCCACGCCAGGGAGCTCAAGTGCATTGGTAACCGCTCCTGAGAGGGGAACATCGTCCCGTCGCCACTGAAATTGCCACGGACCGGCCCCGGCCACCTCCACCCGGAACGTCACGTTGCTGCCCGCATGGACAGTCTGATCGTCAGGCTGCACCACAATCTGGGGGGGTGCGGCCTGACCTGCCCCAGCACATGACATCCAAACAAACACCATCAGCATGAACGGCCGGAGTTCGGGCTGAACGGAACGGCGACCCGTTGAGTTCGCCCGCATAAGTTCTACGACCCCAGCGAAGGGCAACAGGCGGGCAATGGTTTCAACGATCCTTCGGAAGGAGCTTTTCGAATTCATGGTACGACTTGAAACAGCTTGAACAACAAGAGGGCTAAAACGATGGAAGCAGGCAGCCGCGAAAGCCAAACACCGGACCGATGAGATGATGAAGCAGGGAAATCATACAGCTTTCCTTCAGGGCATAAAGGCGAGTATGCGAGTCCAGTTCCTTTAGAAAAGGTTAATTTCCCGAAAAAACATGCATACTGCGGGAGGTCCCGCAGCCGTCGCCGTGGTTGGCTTACGCCTCGAGTGCTCCCCCAATGTCCCCTTGGAGGGTCCGCACCGGCCAGCTGAAGATGACCTACCCTCCGTACCTTCGCAAATACTTCAATGCGACGCTTAGTTCCTTCGGCCACGGAGCCTTGATGACGACTTCGGCTCCCGAGATCGGATGCGAAACCGTCAACTCCTCCGCATGCAATGCAGTCCGGGAAATAAGGGGCCGTTCCATCTCGCCATGCTTCAGTCGATAATCATGTTTGAGTTGGGAAAGAAGCAGCGGCCGGCCACCGTAGAGGGAATCGCCCATGATGGGATGCCGGGCGTGTCGAAGGTGCACCCGGATTTGATGTGTCCGGCCGGTCAGGGGCTGGCAGGAGAGCAGCGCGCAGCCGTGAAAGGCCTCTCGCACCTCAAATCGCGTGTGAGACTGCTTTCCGTCCTTTCCTTTGGGCGTCACCCGCATCTCGCCCAGACGCGACGGATGCGGGCCGATCGGCGCGTCGATCTCAAACTGGCTGTTCACCGGCACCCCACGAACGAGCGCCACATATTTTTTCACCGGTCGATCCGTCCCGAACTGATTGGCCAATGACACCAGCACCGGTTTATTTTTCGCCAGCAGCATGACGCCGCTGGTATCGAAATCCAGCCGGTGGGCGTTCATCAAATACTCCAACTTCCGCGCCACCGCCCACGGCTTTCCATCGCGAATGCCATGGTGGAGCAACCGCATCAGGTTCGGACGATCGGGATCGTAGCGGTCCGGTGAGGAAAGCAGACCTTGGGGCTTATTAACCGCCAGGAGGTGTTCGTCTTCGAACAAGACTTCCACCTCCCAGAATTCCCGGGTGGCCGGCGCCGAAAGCTTGATCGCGCTGGTCACACCAACCGCTCCGGTATATCCGTCGGTGAGGCAGGACCCGCAGAAAGATTCGGCATTGGTTTCAGCCCACGCCTAGTTGGCCGCGCTCACCGCGGATTCGTGCTGCGGAATGACCAACCGATCCTTCTCAGCCTCGCGCCGAAACCAGTTGTTGAAAGCGTCTCCCTGCCGAATCTGGCGCAACGTGCCAATAAACTCGGGTAGATCCGCGGCCATCTTCTTTTCATCGGCCGGCGGACGGCTGGTCACGTGAACGATAAGACCATAGTTCATCTGCGGGATGTAGGAACTGGCCTGCCCGACTTCCAAGTTCGCCACGACATTCTGCAGGAGTCGCAGATTGATGCGGGGATCGAGGTTGGGCAACGTCGTTGTCGATGCGTTAAAAGGCGGGACGTCGATGACCTCGACCTTTTCCGCCGCCGCCAGCTCGTCGAACGATTTTTTCAGCTGCAGGCCGTTTGTCAGGTTCGTGTGAAAAGCGTAGCCGGCCCGACGCGCCATTTCCTGCGCCATGAAATTCTTGTAGTCCTCGGGCAGCTTGGCCTTCACCTGCTCGTAGGTTTGCAGCTCGCTCGGAATCTTCGATTTGCGGGCAATCATGTAAACAGAATCGTAGCCAGCAATGGCGTTGAAAAGGATCGGCTTTTCGTCGGTCAACGCCAGAGCCTTCTCCCGAAAAGTCCGGGCAAAGGTGGTCGTTTCCTCCTCATCGCCCCGGGTGGGAGGAAGGCGTTCGTGCGAAAACTCCTCCAAACCGCCCATGCGATCAAACGGCTGGGTCAAGCGAACGGTCAGTTTTTTCGCCGCTGCCCGGGCTTCAAAGGTCGACAATTTGTTCGGTTCCGGCTGGCTCATCAATTCATTGCCGAACTCGGCCGCCGCGCGCCGGGCGGCCAACCGCCCAAAGTCCAGGCGGATTTCCTCCCGAATTTTCGCCTTCGCCTCCACTTCTGGCATTGGCACGCCATTGGTGTCCTTCCAGACATTGGTGCCCCCACGGAAATAGTACTCGTTGACCATCTCGGTCAGGTTGGTCCGCTGGGCCATCAATTGATCCGCTTCGCTCAGATAGTTCGACGCGGAAAACGCGATGTAAGCCACGACCGTTCGCTCAGGCAGCCGGTAATACCCTTGACGATTCGTGTAAAAATTCTCCAGCGCGCCGTTGGTGATCACCACCCGGCTGAGATAGTTGGAGGTGGAGAAGATCGCCACCTTCGTATCCGTGGACTGATTCTCCTTTTTCCAGAGGGTCGTCGCCTCCGTGGGGTTGACCAGCCGGGAACTCACCGCGGCGGTGGCCACCAACTGGCGGATCCCCGCCTCGTTACGGACAAACCGCTCGTAGTCCACCAGCGTCAGACCATTCGGACGGAGGAATTGCTGTTCGAAGTCTTCGTACTTGTACTCCCGCAACTGTTCCAGCACGAGCAACGCAACCGCCTTGTCGCTCGGCTCGATGTTCATCTTCCGCATCTTGTGCAAAAGATAAACTCGGTTGACGGTCTGCCGCTCAAGCATGCGGGTCGTCGCCTCTTCGTTGCCCGGCCACTTGCCGTTGCGCAGGAAGTCACCCAACCGCGTCTCCTTGTAGGCATCGAAAAACTCCGCCTGGGTAATCGGCCGGCCATCGATCGATCCGAATTGGCCGGCCCCCGCTCCGGCCCGACCGCCCCCGGTAAGGCTGACGTCGGAGGAAAAGAAAACAACCATACTGAGGCTGATCACGATGATAATCAGCACCCACAGCCAGGTTTGATGCTTGCGAATGGTCCCAAACATAGGTCTCGAGTCTGTTTTAAGAGCGCGCACCCTACCCAGCTTTGCAAATGCGGGTCAAACGCAAAAACGGCGACCCCAGCGCCTTAGCCGCTACGCGCGTCTCTCGCCTCATCACATCGGCCATCCGCCGCACACCTTAACCGCTCGCCAAGGTTCAAGGTCCCGATGACCTCGCCGGCAATTCTTGCCCAGCCATCTTTGGCCCGGTTCTCGCTCAGCGTTGCTCGAATACAACTATTCAACCGGGTCGACTCATGAACCTTCTCGCACCACACAGGGCCGTTGCAGCCGGTCTCGCACTTCTGATCAGCCCGGCCAGTTGGGCCGCCGACCCGGAAAAAAACTCCCCCGAGCCGGCAAAACCAGCACCGGACGGACATCGATTCCTCTTCGTCGTCGAAACTTCCGCTGACAATCGCAAATCCGAGGACGCCAACCGGCAGGCCGTCTTCGATCTCATCGTGGGCGGCGTTCACGGTCACATGCGCACCGGAGATACTTTTGGCATCTGGACCTTCAGCGATGATGTCCGGGCGGGGGAGTTCCCCATGACCGTCTACGCGTCCGAGCGCGCCCTGGAGATCGCCGGTCAAGCCGCCACTTTTCTGCAATCGAGAAAGTATTCCCGCAAGCCCGACTACAAGCCCGTGATCAAACAACTCCGAGTCTTGGCCGATTCGATCGCGGACTTCAACGTCTTCATTCTTTCTTCCGGCCAGCATCGCATGGAGGGCACACCGTTCGATCAGAATATCAACGCAGCGTTTGAAGCCTTCAAAAAGCGCCCGGCCAAACTGGCCCGCCTTCCACTCGTCACCAGCTTCATCGTTCGCAAGGGCCGCCCCTCAGGCGGCTCGGTGGTCCTTGCCGGAGAGCGCATCGCGCTTCCCGAACGCCCTCCCCCGATCACCCCAGCTCCTGCCGTGGCGTCCAACGCTCCGCCCGCCGCCCTTGCGGCGACTGCAACCAACTCCTTGAGCCCAACGCTTGCCATCACCACGCCGCCCCCCACCAACCCACCCCCTGCCCTGCCCAAGGTTTTTCAGTTCATCACCCACTCCAATCGCCCAAGCGCGGCCGTCGCCATGGCCACCACGAACAATCCGCTCCCCGCCCCACCCCTTCAGCCCGACCCGGCCGCGGCCCTCGTCCAATCCATCTCAACCAACGTCGCGCCCACTTCCCTCACGTCCGCCAACCCCGCTCCGGCTCCACCTGGCCCCGTTCCTCCCACGTCAGCGCCCGATCCGCTGGTCGCGACCGTTGATCGAGTTCCCAACCCGGGTGCTGGACCAGCGCCAACGAACGACCGCACGGCCTACTCGGTCACGCCCATCACCAGCATTCTCGCCGCCGCCGCGAACTCCTCAGAAGCGCCCCTTCGTGTCGCCGCCCGAGAGCCGGTGTCCCCATCGCCATCTGCATCCCCATCAGCACCACCACCTCCGGCGGAAACTCCCACCTCAGCATCGACCAAAACTCCGGCTGTTGCTGCGGCGGCAGTGCTCCCCGCACCCTCCATCGGATTGAGCCCGGCCACTCTCCTTGCCATTGGCGGAACTCTGTTGGGCGCGACCTGCCTGCTGGTCATTCTGGTTCTCCGCCGCACTCCCCCGCCAACTCGCGGCAGTTTGATCAGCCAGTCCATGCGTCGGGAATAGACTCGCCTCCGATCGCGCGACCGGCCTCCCCGACCGACCGCGTGCACCAGCCAGCATCCGTGAATTTTCCCCCGCACGGTCGGGTCAATGGTGACTAGAGCCCAACGCCCGACTACTCGGCGGTCCTGCAGAAAACTCGATCGACCCGCCCGGGCAAAGCGCCTGAATGCCATGAACTGTCAATCTCATCTCTATCAGGGGCAGGATCCCCGGCTGGTCACCCGTCGCTGGTTCTTTGAACAATGCGCCATGGGCCTCGGCTCGGTGGCGCTCGGGACATTGCTCGGCTCGGGTCCCTCCTCCGCCGCCGCGGCGGCGGCAATCCAAGGCGTCAACCCACTCGCACCCCGCAAGCCGCACTTCACGCCCAAGGCCAAACGCGTGATCTATCTTTTTCAAGCGGGCGGGCCCAGCCACCTCGAGATGTTTGATCACAAGCCCGAGCTCGCGAAATGGGACGGAAAACTTCCCCCGCCCGATCTCATCAAAGGTTACCGTTCCGCGTTCATTACCCCCAACTCCACGTTGCTCGGACCGAAGTTCAAGTTCGCGCGCCACGGCCGTTCCGGCGCGGAACTCTCCGAGATCGTTCCCCACCTGGCGAAGGTCGCCGATGACATCGCCATCGTGAAATCCCTGCACACGGACGCATTCAATCACGCCCCGGCGCAGATCTTCATGAACACCGGCTCCCAAATGTTCGGGCGGCCGAGTTTTGGATCGTGGACTACTTACGGCCTCGGCAGCGAAACGCAGGATCTCCCGGCCTTTGTCGTCTTTTCCACCGGCGGCAAAGGCACCAGCGGCGGCTCCTCCAACTGGGGCAGCGGCTTCCTTCCATCCGTCTACAACGGGACACTTTTCCGCAGCACCGGCGACCCGGTTCTCTACCTGTCCAATCCCAAGGGCGTCGACGCACAACTTCAGCGCAGCTCCCTCGACACGATCCAAGCCCTGAACCGTCAGCGCCTGGAAACGATGGGCGATCCCGAGATCGCCACCCGCATCAACTCGTTCGAAATGGCGTATCGCATGCAGTCCAGCGCGCCCGACCTGATGGATCTTTCCAAGGAACCCAAACACATCCTCGACCTCTACGGCGTCGAACCGGGCAAGGCCAACTACGCCAGCGCCTGCCTCCTGGCCCGACGCCTCATCGAACGCGGCGTGCGCTTCGTCCAGATTTTCCACGAGTCCTGGGACCAACACGGAGGCCTCGTCGGGGATCTAAAGAAAAACTGCAAAAACACCGACCAGGCCAGCGCCGCGCTCGTCCAGGACCTGAAACAACGCGGCCTTCTCCAGGACACCATGGTGCTTTGGGGCGGCGAATTTGGACGCACTCCCATGGTTCAAGGCGGCAACGACGGACGGGATCATCACCCCAATTGTTTCACCATGTGGATGGCCGGCGGCGGCATCAAGCCGGGTCTCACCCTCGGCGAATCCGACGAGTTCGGCTTCAATGCCACCAAGGACAAGGTCCATGTGCACGACCTCCACGCCACGCTGCTCCACCTGCTCGGCTTCGACCACACCAAGCTCACCTACCGATTCCAGGGCCGGGACTTCCGCCTGACGGATGTCCACGGTGAAGTCGTCGAAAAGCTGATCGCCTGATTACCCGCTCGCCCGCCTGCGGTTAAATCGATTCTCCCGCCTCCGCGGCGCGACTCCCCCGACAACAGCCCGGTTCGCGCACACCGCAGCACGCCGGCACCGCCAGCCACGCGCCCAGGATCGGCGCCGCCACGTAGACCCAGAGATGTTGCAGCTGGCCGCTGACCAACGCCGGCGCAATCGAACGAATGGGATTCATGGACGCACCGCAAATCGGGCCGGCAAACATGGCCTCCAACGCAATGACCGCCCCAATCGCAATCCCCGCAGTGATGCCCTTTTCCTTGGCGCCCGTGGACACGCTGAGAATGACCAGCATCAGGAGAAAGGTCAGCACCACCTCCAGGATGAAGCTTTGCATGGCCGACCCGGCCGGCAATGTCGCGCCCAAGGTGGCGTGGCCGGGAAACAGACCACGCAACAACCCGCTCGCCGCCAGCGCGCCCGCCGATTGGGCCGAAACATACGGAACGACCTCGGCCCAGGAAAAACGTTTGGCCAAGGCAAACGCCGTCGTCACGGCCGGATTCAAATGCGCACCCGAAACATCACCAAACGCATAAATCATCGCCAAGACAATCAGACCAAAGACAATCGCCACGCCCGCATGGGTGATGGCTCGCCCGCTGACGTCGTTAATCACGATGGCGCCCGTGCCGGCGAAGATTAGGGCGAACGTGCCAAGGAATTCAGCGAAGCAACGGCGAAACATGTGAAGCCAAGAGTGTTTGTTAAGGTGCCTTCAGAGAACTCAACGCGCACTTTCCCACTTGGTGCGGTTGACCTTCAATTTCGGGTGCGACACAAACAGGTGCCAGACCACCGCCTGAAACGCTTCGGAATGCGGAGTGACATGCTCCGGATTCACCGTCGGAACAATCACGCAGGCATCGGCCTCGCGGCCGGTAAACCCACCATCACGGCCGACGATCCCCACCACCGACGCGCCCACAGACTTGGCCAGCTGGATCGCACTCACCAGATTCGGGCTGACGTTCTTCTCCAGATTGCCACCCCCGACGGAAAAGATGAGCAATCCATCGTTCGCACCGAGCCGGCTGCCCTTGAGCCATTCGCTCAAGACCGTGGCCCAGCCCTCGTCGTTGGTTCGGGCGGTCAGTTCCGACACGTTGTCCGTCGGCGCATAGGCTTCAAATCCGCAGATCTTGCGGAAATCGTTGACGGCATGAGAGGCGTTGGCCGCGCTGCCGCCCACCCCGAGAATGAACAGGCGTCCGCCCCGCTCACGGACCTGCGCCAGTCGCTCCACCGCCTTCTCGATCGCTTCCGCGTTGAGCCCAGCCACCACCTTCTGCGTTTCCTCGAGATACTGACGCGTAAATGACATAGCGATGTTTACCCGACACTGCCGAAGCCACCCCGGCGCTGTCAACCGGGACTCCGCGGATGCGGGCGTTACACGCGCGGTCAAAGCGCCAGGGGACAGACGCACTCCGCGCCCCGGGCTAGGCCGTCCCGATTATCTCTTCCACTGCCCGGAGGGCGGATTCGATTGCGCCCTGCATCCAGGTGTGGGTCAGGGAGGCATGTTCGCCCGCGAAAAAGATTTTCCCCTCGGGAGCGATCACATGCCGATAAAGTGTTTCGTGCTGACCGGGGGCCCACCAACAGAATGCGCCTGCGCTCAGCGGATGGTTATCCCACGACCAGCTCACGAGTTTCTCAACCATGCCGTTCTGCTGGAACTGCGGATGGATCTTGGAGAGCTGTTCGAGGGTGAACTGATGCCGTTCGGTCGCGGGCATCGCCGCCATGCGCCGGGCGGGCATGCCCCAGGTGTAAGACGCCAGCATCACACCGCCCGCGTTCGATACCCGCCGATCGCGGGCGGCTGCATTGTCGGCAGGATAATAAGTGATCCCGGTGGGCAGATCGGTGTAGGTCCCACCGCCAAAGATGCCGTCCTCACTTTCCCAAAAACGCTGCCGCGTCTTCGCCAGCACCTTGGTGCTGGAGTCGTAGGTGATCTGGCGAATGGCGCGCTGTTTGGGACCGCTCAAGCCCGGAGCGAACTCGATCTTGTTCATCACGGGTAAAGGCACGGTGCACAGCAACCGATCGCCCTCCACCCGTTCCCATCGGTTCCTGCCGCGATAAACGGCCGCCACTTTGCCGGTCTGCGTATTCTGCTCGATCAAGGCCACCTTGGCATCGGTCCGCGGTTTGGAGCGAAGATTCCGGGCGAAAGCCAGGGGCAACTGTTGCGTGCCCCCCACGATTTCATCGAATTGATGAAGCCAAACCTCTTCGAGCTCCTCCCGCAGAATGGTGGTGATGCCGGTTTGCAGCGCGGTTTCATAAGCCCACAACGTGCAGAGGAACTCAATGGCCTCCGTCGAGAGTCCCGCCTGCTTGAAGACCTCTTCCAGCGAAAGGCGGTCAAGCGCTCGCATGCGTTCCGTCTGAAACACCACGCGGCGCAAATCCGCCTTCTCCTCGGCCGAGAGGTCGCCCAGCACCCTCAACACGCTCTGGTCCCATAGATCAAACGGCGACTTCGTCCGCTCCGCCGGATCCAACGCAAAAAACTGATTCATGCTGGCCTCGTCCTTGATGCGGCGTTTCTGCCCACGCGCGTAGTAGTAGGCCTCGGGGTTCGACTGCACGAACGGACGCAGGCTCAACCCAAAAAGGTTTACGTAGTGCCGGGTCAACTGGTGGCCCGCCGGGATGCGCATGGCGCCGAGCTCGCCGTACTGTCCGTCGCCGAAATAATGCGTACGAACCCGGCCACCAATATGGCTATCGCTGGCTTCGAGCAGCACGACTTCGTGTCCCCGCTGTTCCAGTTCGTAGGCGGCGCACAGGCCAGCCACGCCGGCGCCGACGACGATCACGCGAAGCCCTCGGTGATTGTGGGGGTTGCCAAGCGAATTGAGACTCAGCAGGGGAGCGGCCGTCGCCGCGGCGCCAGTGGCCAGTCCCATCCGGCGCAAGAATTGCCGGCGGCTGAATTGTGAGAGGGGAAGGTTCAGATTCATTAAGCGGATAAGATTGAGGTTATGCGTGGTGGCAGGGATGCTTCACGCGGTTCTGTGACTGTGGCTCGCGAATTTCACGATGCCCCTTTTCCTAACCGCCAACCCGTGACCTTCACAATCCGACTTAAGTCGTAGATCCCGCGCGGCGGCTTCGTCCACCGTCATCGCCCGCCGTTCCTTCAGTGACCAGATCGCCCTGTCTCATGTCCGCCCATGTCTGCCGGGTGCGATTAAAAGTGGGTGAGGGTGCAAGGTGTTAGCTCGCGTCCCACGCGACTCCCTCTCCCTGCCGGCGAACCCGCTTGGCACGGGGAAGGGAAATCCTCATATTCGGGCGCGATGCCCGTTACCAGTCCAGAGTCCGCGTCGCCAGGCGGAGATGCGCGCGAGTTTCGCACGACTCACTGGAGTGTGGTGGTGCTGGCTGGAACGGAGGATTCGGCTCAAGCGGCGGCCGCGCTTGAACAGCTCTGCCGGGCTTATTGGTTTCCATTGTATACATTCGCCCGTCGCCGGGGAAACGATGCCGAGGCGTCACGGGATTTGACGCAGGGATTTTTCGCGGACCTGATGGAGCGCCAGGCGTTGGGGCGGGTGACGCGGGAGGGAGGAAAGTTTCGCTCCTTCCTACTGGGCTCTTTCAAGCACTTCCTGTCCGATCAATGGGACAAGGAGCGTCGCCTTAAACGCGGGGGCGGCCGTGAAATCATCTCGCTGGATGGCGAGCCAGCGGACGAGCGCTACCAGCTCGAGCCGCGGGATGACCTCACGCCCGAGCGACATTTCGAGCGGCGTTGGGCGCAGGCGGTGTTGGAGCAAGTGGCGGCGCGGATGCGGGAGGAATGCCGGGCGGCCGGGACCGAGGAACGGTTTGATGCGTTGAAGGATTTGATGATGGGCAATGCGGATGGGGATTCGTATGACGCCGCCGCGCGTCGACTGGGCTTGTCGGTGAGCGCGGTGACCTCCGCCCTGCACCGCCTGCGAACACGGTTCCGCGAATTATTTCGCGAAGAAATCGCGCAAACAGTGGCGTCTCCGGCCGACGTGGATGAGGAAATCCGGTATCTGATCAGCGTTCTGGCCGGGTGACACACCGCATTCGCTTAATCTCAGATTTCAGTCCGGTGAATTAAAGACCGCGAAAGAAATTCCGGTGGACGCCTTGGGAAGAGGGAAATGGCAAGTGTCCCAAAATCCGGCGCATGAGAATCGCCTATGACAATTGCCGGTCGTGTGGCGCGCCCCGGCCGCCGGACGCTCCGGAAGGCTGGTGCACCCGCTGCGCTTTTCAGCAGCTGTTGGCATCGGACGACAATGGCCACGCGGGCTTCGCGGCGCCGGCCTTGCCGCGGTTTCCCCGGCCATTCGGGCCCTACGACCTGTTGTCCGAGATTGCCCGCGGCGGCATGGGCGTTGTCTACCATGCACGACAGCGGGAGCTGAACCGGGACGTGGCCTTGAAGGTCATGGTGGCCGGCGAATTTGCCTCCCCGGACTTCGTGCAGCGTTTCCGCACCGAGGCCGAGGCCGCCGCGCGCCTGGACCATCCGAACATCGTTCCGATCTACGAGATCGGCGATCACGACGGGCAACCGTATTTCTGCATGAAGCGGATTGCCGGGGGAACGCTGGCAGCGAGAATAGCGAATCAGGCGATCGATCTGAATGAGGCTTCGCTCATCATGGCCAAGCTCGCTCGTGCCGTCCACTATGCCCACCAGCGCGGGGTGCTTCACCGCGACCTTAAGCCCAACAACGTGCTCGTCGATTCTCGCGGCGAGCCTCATCTGACCGACTTCGGCCTCGCCCGCCTGGTCGAACGGGACAGCACCGTCACCCGGACCCAGATGGCTCTCGGGACTCCCAGCTACATCTCACCCGAACAGGCCCGGGGCTTGACCAAGCATCTGACCACTGCCGCGGACGTCTACGGCCTTGGCGCAATTCTTTATGAGCTCCTGACCGGCCGCCCGCCGTTTGCCGGAGGAACAACGATGGAGACGCTTCGGCAAGTGGCCGAGAACGAGCCCGTGCCGCCCTGGATCGCTCGACGCGCCCGCATCGATCCCAGAGCCGGGCGCCGGCGCCGCCATTCGCCGGGCCCGCCGTCCGAGGCGGTGGCATCCGCATCTTCTGACCGTTCAATCTCTCGAATCGCGGCGGAGACGCCACGCTTTCGCGCGACCCTTCCGGGCACACGCCCGTCGGACCTGGACGTCATTTGTCTGAAGTGCCTGGAAAAGGATCCCGCCCGCCGCTATGCCTCGGCCGACGCCTTGGCGGATGATCTGGAGCGATGTCGGAATCATGAGCCCATTCTGGCCCGGCCCGCTTCGACCGTTGAGCGGATCGTCAAATGGGCCCGGCGCAAGCCGGTTCAGGCTTCCGCGGTCGGCGTCGTGATGGCCGCCTTGTTGACGGTGACGGTTCTCTCGACCGTGATGCACTGGCGCGTCCAGCGGGCGAAGCAGGAAACGGAGCGGGCGAACGTCCGGTTGGCGCGGAACCTTCGCGACTTTGAATGGGAACACGCCGAGCGACTCGCCACCGCTGGCAAGACCGCCGACGCGCTCGCGGCCTGGGGTCGGTTCCTCCGGGAACAGCCGGGCGACACGCTCGCGGCCACCCGCATGCTCTCGCATCTCAGCACGCGGGCTTTTCCACTTCCGGCCGGGCCCGCCCTGAAACACCCGGCCCGGGTCAATCGCGTTGAGTATCGTCCCGACGGACAGCAGTTGGTGACGGCCTGCCACGATGGCACGGCGCGGCTGTGGGACCCGTCCAACGGTCAACTGCTGCGCACCCTGACCAACTCCGGGGCGGTCGAAGTGGCGGAGTTCAGTCCTGATGGGCGGCGCGTATTGGGACTCGGGTTGGATGGAACGGTGCGCGTTTGGGAAGCGGCGACGGGGCAAGTCTTGCTGAGTTTGCGCGCCACGGATCGACGCAAGCCTCGGGCGGATTTCAGTCCGGATGGTCGATGGCTGGCCGTCGGCCTCGGGGATGGCGCGGTGCTGCTTCACTCCACGGCCTTCGCGGGCGACGCTCCCCGCGCGCTTCCGCGCGCGGGCACGCTACGCAAGCTTCTCTTCAGCCCGGACGGCTCGATGCTCCTGAGCCTCGGGGCGGACGACACACTGCAATGGTGGCGGGTGGAAACGGGCGAGCCCATCGGGCCGCCGATAAAATTTCAGCGGCGAGCGGGAACCGCCCGGTTTTCCGCGGATGGCCGGTTTGTTCTGACGGCGGAGATGGGAACCTTCCTGGCTTTTGACGCCCAAACGGGGGCGCGTGTCCGCGCGGTCGAGGCGCACGAGAACGAGATCGTGCGCATCGCGGTCAGCCAGGATGGCACGCGCGCGCTTACCCTTGGGTTCAACCGCTCGGCCCGCCTTTGGAAATTGCCGTCCCTGGCGCCGCTCGGACAGCCCTTTGCCGTGGGCATGCGCTTGTTGGACGCCGAGTTCGCCAGCGATGGCCGTCGACTTGCAGTCTCCTCCTCGGACGGCGTGGCGTTGATGTTGGATGCGTTCACGGGACAGTCGGTCCTCCAACCGATGGAGCATCTGGGCCCCGTCACCAGCGTGGCGTTCAGTCCGGACGGCTCCACCGTGGTTACCGCATCGGAGGACGGCTCGGTCAAGATTTGGGATGTGCGCATGAAATCCCCCTCCCCGCATGCCTTGAAAATCGACTACCCACGAGAGGCGCAACTCAGTCCCGACGGCGCGCGAATTTTTATCAGCGAAGGAACCAACGGCCATCTGCGGGATGCCACGACATGGGGACGTTTGGGGCAGATGATCACTCACGGGGACATCATCTTCTCCGCGGCCTTTTCCCGTGACGGCCGACGTCTGGCCACCGCCAGTTGGGATGATACCGCGCGGATTTGGGACGGGCTCTCGGGGGAGCCACTCACCGAACCTTTGCGACATGGAGGTGACGTTGGCTCGTTGAGTTTCTCGCCCGACGGCCGGCGTCTGGTGACGACCTCGTCCGACCACACGGCGCGGCTCTGGGATGCCGGAAACGGGCAGCCGGCACTGCCGCCACTGGAGCACCCAGACGAGGTGTTTTCGTCGGAGTTCAGTCCGGACGGAACCCGCCTGGTCACGGCGGGGCGCGATGGAGTGGTGCGGCTGTGGTCGACCAGTGACGGGCGGCTTCTGGCGCAAACACCACCTCATCGCGGCTTGGTTTACCAGGCGCGTTTTAGTCCGGATGGAAAACGCTTCGTTTCCGCGTCGGCCGATCGGACCGCGCAGCTATTTGATGGCTTTAGCTGTGAATTGCTGCTCCCACCTCTGCGCCATGATCAGGGGGTGTTGTCGGCGGTGTTCAGCCCGGATGGATCTCGCATCGCGACTACTTCCGATGATGGCGGAACCCGGATCTGGGATGCAAAGACGGGCTGGTCGATCGCCCGCCCGATGCGCCATACCGGCCGGGTTTGGCTGGCGCAATTCAGCAAGGATAGCCAGCGCGTTGTTTCCGGATCCAGCGACGGGACGGCGCGAGTGTGGGATGCGGCGACCGGCTATCCGTTGACTGAGCCGTTAGTGCACGAGAAGTCACTGATCCGGGCGCGCTTCACTCCCGACCAGTCCCGATTGCTGACTGTGGCGCGGGACAGTGGAGTGAGATTCTGGCATGTGCCCCAGGCGCCGACGCCGGTGGTGCCATGGCTGGTGGAGTTGGGAGAAGCGCTGGCCGGCAAACGGATCAACGAGCGGGGGGAACTCGAGGTGGTCGAAGCGGAGCAAATCCAGCGTCTGCGCCGGCAATTGACCGCCGCTCCGGCCAACGACTTTTACTCCCGATGGGCTCGCTGGTTTTTTGTGGAGCGAATGCACGATCCAGTTCCGGAGTTTAACCCGGAATAAACTGCAGCGCTGGACACGCTTCCTCCGCGGATCTGACCTTGGCCGCTCGTAAGGTCGCGGCCGTTCGATCCGATTCCGAGCGCAAGAGGTGAGTAGTTCCACGTTCACGCCAGCGCTCAGTTTCGTCTGCATCCCGCCTTATCGTCCGGTCGACGCGTTATCCTTCGCCCGCTCCGCCTTCCATTTGTCCAGTCGCCTGAGGAGAACGGGTCATCGCTCTTCGGCCAACAAACACGGTGGGTTTTCATCGCCAAATTTTTTTTGTGATTTTGCGAAAGGATATTCTCCGAACGCCTTGGAAACGAGTGAACGCAACCGTCGAACGAAATGAACTCGAGCTTTCGCCATTCCATTAACTCCTGGCCGACCGTGGTGTGGATGATTTTGCCACTGCTGCTGATCGGACGGGGCACCTACGGGGCTGCACCTCTGCAAACTCAGACGTTCACCCTGCAGCCGGGCTGGAACTCCGTGTGGCTCGAGGTGCAGCCCGAGAACGCGAATCCATCGGCCGTGTTCGCCGGCTTGCCCTTGGAGAGTGTCTGGACCTACCAAGCCCGCCTTTCCGCGGTGGAATACATCGAAGATGTCAACGAGGCGGTTTGGAATCGCTCGTCCTGGCGCCTGTTTTTGCCAACAAACCGCATCGATTCCTTCCAGAACAATCTCTTCGCGGTTCGCGCCAACCGACCTTACCTCGTCCAGATCACTAATTCGTCGCCCGTCGCGTGGAGTGTCACCGGTGTCCCGCGTTTGCGTCCGCTCGAATGGGTTCCGGACAGCTTTAATCTCGTCGGGTTTCCAATCGATCCAGCCCGACCGCCCAGCTTTGCCGAGTTCTTCCGCCCGGCCCCGGCGCACTTCGACACGGCCACCGGCCAGCTCCGCAAAGTCTACCGACTGAATGCTTCCGGCCAGTGGTCGCTGGTCAGCGGTGGAGATGTCATGCAGCGCGGCGTTGCCTACTGGGTCTTTTCGAAGGGTCGCTCCGAATTCACTTCGCCCCTCGGCTTCACTCTGCCGCAAGGAGACTCGCTGAACTATGGCACGGCGCTGACCGAACTTCCGCTCGAGTTTCAGAACCTCGCGACCTCAAGCAAAACCATCACCGTCCGTGATCTTTGTCCCCCCTCGGTCCTCTCCTACCATCGATCCTCCACGAACGGCGCGGATGCCTGGTCCGTTCTTCCCGTGCCGTTGACGGTTCCCCTCGCGGCCAAGGG
Organism: Limisphaerales bacterium; assembly: GCA_044230345.1. Lineage (GTDB taxonomy): Bacteria > Verrucomicrobiota > Verrucomicrobiia > Limisphaerales > JADJPG01 > JBGARF01. The sequence goes on along the minus strand of JBGARF010000010.1, from coordinate 98,091 downwards.
GAACGAGTCGCTTCGCCTCGCGGTGCGCCGGCAGGACTTCACGAATCAACAGCACGCCTGTGTGATGGAGGTTTCCGACGGGCAGGGCACGCTGTACCGCGTCGCGGTGACTGCGGCCAAGGCCACCACTCCGGCGCCGAGCGTGCCGGTCACCCCACAGCAACGCGCCCAATCGCATGCCGGACTCTGGGTGGGCACGGTCACTCTGAACGCCGTAGCCGAGGTCAACTCGGGCAACCTCGTGACCAATGCCATCACCGGCGCCATCTCGCGGGTCGGCGTCAGCACGAACCCGACCCCGACTCGCTCCGAGGTCAATCTGCGCCTGCTCCTGCACGTGGACACCAACGGCGTGACGCGCCTGCTCCGCGAGGTCGTTCAGATGTGGGCGGATGGCGCCTATACCAACGACCCATCCGGCTTGCGACGAATGGCCACGCCGGGCCGGCATGTGCTGCTGACGGACGACACGCTCATTCCCAATTATCGCGGCAGCGCCTTGCGCGACGGCTCGCCGGTGGGCCGCCGTTTGAGCACGGTGGGATTCGATTTCGACGAGGGCGGCGCGACGTCCCTGCCGCTGAGCGGGAGCTTCGGCGCGCCCAACAAAATCAGCGGCACGCTGACCCTCGCCCCCACTTCGCCGACGAATCCATTCCGGCACAAGTATCATCCGGATCACGACAACCTCGACGCCACCTTCCGGAATTTTGTGCCCGAAGCCTACGCCGTCGCGCGTCACATCGAACTCGCGTTCACAGCGACCGACCCCGAGGGCGGAGGCGCGGCGCCCGACTACGGTTACGGAGTGTTGGGCGGCACCTATCGCGAGCGCGTGAGCGGGCTGCACAAGGAAGATCTCCACATCGCCGGCCGCTTCCGCCTTTCGCGCGTGGCGACGACCGGAGTGTTGAACCAATAACGGATCGCAGACGGCATCGGGCGCTTCATTCAAATCATCGAACCAGTTTTATGAGCACGCAGATTTTGGAGAGTTACAACCCGCAGCGCGGTCCGCGAATTGGCGCGATCAAACCTGGCAGGCCGCACCACCTGCTCTCGTGTGTTCTGCTGGGCTTAAGTCTGCACGCCGGCAGCGTTGCGACTCAGGCCGCCATCTACAACTACGAGGGCACGATTCCGGGAGTGAGCAACGCGCGCGTTGAACTGAAGCGCGGTAATACCGTGCTGGCCTCGGGTAATACCGACGCCACGGGTCGCTACTCGTTCTTCTATAATTCACCCGTGGGGGAAACTTTGACGCTCGTCCCCTCCGTCGCGGCCTCGGGGTTGTCCTATGCGCCGGGCTTCAGGTCCGTGCAGGTGGTGGGGGGGACCGGCTCCTTCAATGTGACTGGCCAGGATTTCACCGCATCGCTTCAGGTCGGCGGCCATGTGCAGGCCCAGGGCGCACCCGTTTCCCTCGCGCTCAACATCCCGAGCAGTCCGACCAGCGTCCTGCAGGTGGGGATCAACGAGGCCTACTTCTTGAGCACGGTCAGCCTGCCAACGCTGGAGTTCGCCGCAACTTCCGGCGGTTTCCCCGGCGTCAGTCAGTCCGACAAGTTCGGCTTCGTCGCGACGACAACCTTCACTCCCACCAACTCGGGCCAATACGCGTTCCGCACCTACAGCGATGATGGCTCGGACGTGCAAATCGGGCCCGTCGGCCAGGCGCTCAACCGGGTTGTGGTCAACGATGGCATCCATTCCACGACCACGGCCCTCGGGCTGGCTTTTCTCACGGCCAACGTCACGTACGAGATCCGCGTGCGCTATTTCGAGGCGAGCGGTTCCGCCGAGTTTCGGCTCACCTGGGAGAAGATTCCGTTGGGCGTCTTTAACGAGACCTTTCCCGAGGTGACGTTTCATCCCAATTCCCCGTTCCAGGTCCGCTACTACAACCTGGGCGTCGTCGACGCGGTGACGGTGACCGCCGGTCCGGCGGGAGACTATTTTCTGAACTACACGTTCACGAGCGATCGGGCGCCCATCGCGGTTCCGTTGTCGGGCGCCGGGGTGACCATCACGCCGAGTTATCCGGGATTCGCATTCAATCCCACGCGGCATTCCGTCACGTTCACCGGCTTCGCCAACTACGACTTCGCCGTCACCGCGTCGCCGCCCACAATTCAGAATGTCACGGACAAGACCGCGGCCGAGGACACGACTGTTCCCGTGCCGTTTGCGGTCAACGACATTCAAACGCCGGCCGCCAACCTGATCGTGACCGCGAGTTCTTCGAATCCAGCGCTGATCAGCGCCGGCGATTTCACGCTGGGCGGCAGTGGCAACAACCGAACGATTATCCTTAAACCCCGGCCCAACGCGGTGGGCAGCACGGTCATCACTCTGAGCGTGCGGGATGGCGAACTGCGCACCACCAGCGACAGCTTCACCTTCACTGTGACCAACGTGAACGACGCGCCGATTGCCGGGCCGAAGCACGCGCTTGAATTCGACGGGGTCAACGACGTGGTGGTCGCCCCAGCGCTGGCGTTGACCAACACCTCTTTCACCGTGGAAGCCTGGGCGCGCCGCGCCGAACTCGGCAGCTGGGACGTGGTGGCTTCGCAGGGGACCAATCGGGACAATCAAGGTCTGCACATCGGATTCCGCGACAACAACCGGTTCACGCTCGGATTCTGGAACAACGATCTGGACACCGAACCACAACTGGATACCGACTGGCATCATTGGGCCGCGAGCCATGATGCCGCGACAGGGATTCGGAGAATCTACCGGGACGGTTTGCTGATCGCGCAGGACGTGAGCACCAACTCATTGGTGGGCGCCATCAGCGCCTTTGTGCTGGGGCGCACCCCGCTCGTGCCGAACTCGTTCTTCAAGGGAACGCTCGATGAGGTGCGGGTGTGGTCGGTGGCCCGCACCGCCACGGAGATTGTGGCTCAGCGTTTCGAACCGCTGGTCGGCAATGAGACCGGACTGCTGGCCTACTGGCGTCTGGATGAAGCCGGCTCCATTTTCGCCAGGGACTCCGCGAACAAAGGAAAGACCGGGGCTTTAACTTTCCCCGATGGACCAACCTGGATCGCCCGTGCCAGCAACGAGCCCGCTGGATGGAATGTGCGCACCGTCTCGGAAAACTCCGCCGGCTGGCCAGTGTATCTTGCCGGGGTCGATCTCGATTCTCCGGGCTTCACCTACACCATCACCGGCCTGACCACCGGCGCGTTCAACCGCGTCACCGGCTCGGTCTCGAATTTCACCCACAATCCGGTGATCTACACGCCGCCGCCGTTCTTCTCCGGCCTGGTGTCGTTCACCGTGGTGGTGACGGACAGCGACGGGTTGAGCGACACGAACACGATGATGCTGTCTGTGCAAGGTGTGAACGACCCGCCGGTGATCTCCGAACTCGCCGATCAAGTGGTGCTCGAAGATGGCACGCTCGGTCCCTTGAACTTCCAGGTCTCGGACCCGGACAACGCCGCGGATACTCTGCAGCTCACGGCCACCTCGGGGGATCCGACGCTGCTGCCTTCGTCGGGGCTTTTGCTCGGCGGCGCTGGCACCAATCGCACGCTGACCGTGACGCCTGCAGCCGGGGAGTCTGGCACGGTGGAGATTCGCCTGACCGCATATGACGGGTTCCTCAGCTCGGAACGGCGGCTGACTCTGCGCATAGAGCCGCGGCCCACCTATAAAATCATCGACCTCGGTGCGCTGCCGAACCGCCCGGTGTCGTTCGGCATGGCCCTCAATGACGGAGGCGCGGCTCTGGCGGACGCGGCCCAAAATGCGGCGGGGCAATCGCGGCGTGCATTTGTCTTCCAGGGGTTGGAGTCCGGAGGATCGTCGGTGGAGGTTGGCACGCTCGGCGGCACCACCAGCGCCGGCACCGCGCTGAATAACGCCGGCGATGTGGTCGGAACGTCGCCGGACGGGAGCGGCTTGAACCGCGCATTCTTGCGGCGCGCCGACAATCCGGCCGTGCTTGATCTCGGCACGCTCGTGGGCGGCACCACCAGCTTCGGCACCGCCTTGAACGACGAGGGAATCGTCGCGGGATACGGAACGATCGCGGGCGGCAAGTTGCGCGGATTCCTGTTCACCAACGGTCCGGTCCTGCGTCAGCTGAATCCGCTGTCGTCCCACCCGGATTCCGCGCAGGCCTTTGGATTGAACATTTCGAATCTGGTCGTCGGCGCATCGTTCGATGCGGCGGGCCGCGGGCAGGCCACGCTCTGGGCGGGCGTAACCACCAACGCGCTGGGATTTCTGCCCGGTGGCAACCACAGCGTCGCATATGCGATCAACCGGTTTGGGCTCATCGCGGGTGTGGCCAATACCGTGAGCGGCACCGGCCTTGTCCAACGGGCGTTTCTGCTGAACAGCGCGGGTCTCCTGGATCTCGGCACGCTTCCTGGTGGCGTGCGGAGCGAGGCGCGCGCCCTGAATAACTTCGGTCAGGTGGTCGGCTCCGCCACGGTCTCCAACGAATCGCGCGCCATCCTGTATAGCGCCGGCCAGATGTATGACTTGAACGATGTGGTGCCGGAGGAGGATCAGCTCGCGTGGCGGCTCAACCGGGCCGAGGGAATCAATGCGCGCGGAGAGATCGTCGGCAGCGGGTTGCTCCGTGGCGTGCCGCGCGCCTTCCTCGCGATTCCCGCCAACGTCATCGGCAAACGCGTCACCCGCCCGGCTGGCACGGTCGCCGGCACGCCGCCCCAAATCGAATTGCTCGCCGCGCAGCCCGGCGATACGCCCCAGAACTCGTTTCACTTCAGCCCGGCCACCGGAAAGCTTTACGCCATCCGACCCGTCACCGCGCGGGTGAAATGGCCCACGAGCACCAATCCCCTCGACACGAACGCGCCGCCTGTGTCCGTGCTGAATGTCAACGTCTGGCCGCGCACGCCCCAGATTCACATCGCAGGCGCGCCCATCGAAACACAGCCCGCCGTCCCCGGCTTCGCCTTCGCAGCGCAGGCTCTGGCCCACTCCACAAGCCCGGGCGCAAATTTCGACAGCGGCAGCAAGGTCTTTACCGCCAATCAGCCCGGCTACTCGGTCATCTACTATCTCAGGAACGAAGGGCAACAGGTGAATCCCCAGACGCAGCCGCCCTATTTCGAAGTGGCGCGCACGTTCACCTGGAACGATCCACGCGTGCTGCCGCCGTCCGCCGACAATGTCGTCGTGGACATCGGTCAGCGCGTCACCAGCGCCTTCCATCGTGATCACGAAGGGCGCGCCGGCTGGATGCATTTCGAAAAGAGTTTCTATGACGGCGCCGGCGTCGAGCGGGCCTACGATCGCGCCACGCGCACAGGCCCGATCATTCCAGTGAACCGGGACACCGCTTCGCCCAACGACGACTTCGTGGTCGTGTGGTATGCGACGAACACCATTCAGGTGAGCTGGGCCTATCAGCCAGTGCGCTACGCTCCGCGCTGGCCGCTGAATCCGGCCGAAATCGTCATCGCCAGCACCCTCGGGAGCGGGGATTTGGATTTCTTCGCCTACGGCCTGGCGCTGCGCGTTTACAATCAGCCCAACCGGGATCTTCCGGGTTTCAATCCCAATGAGGAGCACGCGCTGTTGGCCCCGGCCAACGGCGGCGCCGGCCAGGCCCTCTTCGCGCTGCGCGACGACCTGAATCGCTTCAACAACTACTCCGAGCCGTACGCGCTGCTGAAGTATCGCGACCCAGCCGACGGCGACTGGCGCATCCAGCCGTTTCGCGTGCTCGAGACCACGCCCCGTTATCCGTTCCGCTACAGCGGCCTGGCCGGCAACGAAATCGCCCCGCCATACCCGCTCTCCATCCTGACTCTCTGCGACGCGTCGCAGGGCGTGAGCGGCCCGTATTGGGAGGATTACAACGGCAAGCTCTACGCGCGCGCGGCCGGCTACGAACTGGATCTCACCGCCAACATCGTCGCGCGCTGGTGGTATCCACTCCAACCGACTTTCTTCTACGACCTCGACGGGAACGGCACCAATGACGCACCGACCGGGTCCTGCCTGGGACTGCTCGATAAACGCGCCGCCGCGAATCCCGGCCAGCTCCCAGTCGACGTCACCTACGTCATCCGCTGGCCCGACGCGCCCGTGCTGCAAATCGGGGAAACCGTCATCCGCCGCAAGCGCGGACTGCCCGATGTGTTCAACTTCGCCAGCGCGGAAGTCATCTGGGACTCCTCCAATCCCACGATCGATCTGACGGGACCAAATCTTTTGCAGTCGGCCGTGCGCCTGTTTGATCCGGTCGGGGAGCGCGTGATCAAAGTGCCGGAGCTGACCGGCCTTTCCCGCCCCGGCTCTCTCTTCGAGCTGCCGCCTGGAATTCGCACTCACTTCGAAAACGGGAAGATTGTGTTCGACGATCTGCCTCCGGATATCAGCGAGCGACTGACCTACGATCCGCTCAACAAATGGTTCACGTTCTCCGGTGTCTTCGACGAACTACGAACCGCAGGCGAGCCGTTTTATCTGCTGAACATCCTCACGGAACGCGAGCGGGAGCGCATCAAGGACCTGGATGGTCAGACCGGCAGCACCACCGATTGGGACAAAGTCTTCGACGCCTTCTATGATCTGACCCGCAACCCCAACGGCATTGATGTTCAGCCGCGCGACGGTCAACCCGACCGGGCTCTACGGGTGGGCTTCACCACCAATGCCGCCGGTCAGGTGGTGCTGGAGCAGTTGCCGGAAACCAAAGCTCTCACCGCGGCCATCGGGGACGCGCCGCCGGCCACGCCCGTGCCGGGGAACGCGCTGAGCTTCGACGGCAATGACTTCGTCAACTGCGGCGACGCCGTGAACGTCGGGGGCGGCAGCTTTGCCTTGGAGTTCTGGGTGAAGCGCGGAGCGATCGGCGGCGAGCAGATCATCGTGAGCCAGGGCGCCGCCACGGCGCCGGCCTACCAGGCATTCCAGGTCGGATTCCGCGGGGATAACCGATTCGTCTTCGGCTTTGCGGAGACCGGCACCGATACGCCGTTGGTCACCTCGGAAACGACCATCGACACGGCCTGGCACCATTGGGCGGTGACCTTCAACGGCACCAGCCGACAGCGGGTGATTTATCGCGACGGCGTGGCGTTGGCGAGCGACACGGCGGCCGCGGTCTACACCGGAGCGGGAACCTTGTGGCTCGGTCGTGGTCTGAGCGGTGGCTATTTCAATGGGCAGCTCGATGACGTGCGCGTGTGGAACCAGGCCCGGACGGGGTTCACCGTGGCGAAGGATCGGGCGAAGCGGCTGCTCGGGAGCGAAGACGGTCTGCTGCGCTACTATCGCTTCGACGAGACGGCCGTGAGCGCGCTCGACAGCAGCGACAGCGCGGCGCCCGCGACGATTGCAGGGGCGGCGCGCGTGGCGTCGACCGCCCCGACGGGCATTCCCCCGCGCTACGTCACGCTCGCCGAAAACAGCGATGAGGAACTGGAACTGCCCGTCAGCCTGCACGTCATCCGCATCGATGACGGACCCTTCACCGGCCAGCTCAACGACATCGCGCCGCCCAACGTTTTCAGCGAAAAGATCTCCGTCCGTCACAGCAGCGATTTCGGCGCGGAGCCGGAGCGGTTGGTCATGGAATGGTGGTATAAGCCCGATGACGGCACGGTGGATCCGACGGAACTGCCCACCGTGGATCCGGTGAGCGGCGATGTGGTCGACCCGCGCGGCTGGCTCATCTTCACCTCCTACACTCCGGCGGATGGGCGGGGCGTGAACTATGTGACGCTCGGGGATGGCGGGCAGTCGAGCCTGCTCACGCTCGGGGACACCTGGTTCGTGATGCGCTATCGCGGGTTCAATGTGAATGGCGCCGTGCCCTGGAGCGACTGGGCGGGGGACCCGGCCGGAGGTTCGACGGGACGGGGGAAGCTGGTCGAAGGCTGGATCAAACGCGTCATTCGCGGGTTGAATCCATTCGACCAACGCGTGGCGGACTTCCATGCGAGCGAAGCGAACACGTTTTCGTCGATGCTCATCCAAACCGGCCGTCGCTACGAAGGCGACGTGGCGTTCAATCCCGACAGCGAGGCCATCAATAGCATCGGGCTCATCGAGGCTTACGAAACCGTCCTCCGTCGCGGAAAACGCCTCAGCATCGAAGGCACGCCCGCGGTCAACTTCGGCCCGGCCAACAACGCGCTGCTTCTGGTGGCGTCGCGGATCGCGGACCTCTATGTGTTGCTGGGGAACGAGGCGTACGCGGACGCGAGCGACCCAACGATTGGCTTCGGCACGGGCAATGGCGAATACGGCTCGGCCATCACGTCGATCTTCGCTTTTCAAAACCAGCTCGACTCGACGCTCGAAGAGGAACTCGCGTTGCTTCGCGGGCGGGACGACAGCCGCGCCGGAGTGGGAGCGGCGCCCGTCTACAACCGTCTGTTCTGGAACTTCACCCTGGGCGACGGCGAGGTGGCGTATCAGCAGGCGTTTAACATCAATGATTTCAACACGGACGGATTCATCGACGAAAAGGACGCGCGCATCATGTTTCCCCAGGGCCACGGGGATGCCTGGGGTCATTATCTCACCGCGATCAAGTCCTGGTACGCGCTGCTGCGACATCCCAATTTCACCTGGGTTCCGCGCGCGGAGAACGTCCTGGTCAACGGCGTGGCGGTGCAGGTCGATTTCACCGACGAACGAAAGTTCGCGCGCACCGCGGCGGCGCGCGCCAAAACCGGCAGCGAGATCGCCAGCCTCACTTATCGATTCAACTATGTGGATGATCCCACCGGCCAATGGCAGGGCTACAAGGACTCCAATCCCGATCGAGCTTGGGGCGTGACCGAATGGAGCCGGCGCGCCGGCCAGGGAGCGCTGTTCGACTGGATGGTCGCCAACGCCATTCTCCCGGCCGTGGACCCCAACACCAACCACTCCGGCATCACCAAGATCGACCGCACAACCGTCCGCGACCTGGACGAGGTGGCGTCGCACCTGAGCGAGATGCAGTTGCGCCTGGACCAATCCGATCGCGGCCTGAACCCGCTCGGGTTGACCAAGGGAGTCGTGCCCTTCGACATCGATCCAGTGCTCGTCGAGGATCGTCTCTTCGGCGCCTCGCACTTTGGCCAGATTCGCGACCGCGCCCTCAAAGCGATGAACAACGCGGTGAAGGTCTGGGACGAGGCCAACAAGTTCAGTTCCTTGCTCCGGCGCAACCAGGACGATGTGGACGAGTTCATCCCGAACGTCCGCGATCAGGAACTCGTCTTCCGCAACCAGCTCATCGAAATCTTCGGCTATCCTTACGCGGGCGACATCGGACCAGGTCGCACTTATCCGAGCGGCTACAACGGCCCGGATCTCTACCACTACATGTATGTGGAAACGGCGGAGATCACCGGGCTCAACTCCCCGCCCAGCGCGAGTTTTACGGGTTTCTTCAAGCCGCTCGACGACGGCAATGACGCCCACGTGTTCTTCCCGGGCTCCGAACGCCGTTACGATGTGAACACCGTTGAGACCAGCATCCTTTCGGTCAATTACCCGCAGGTCGCCGGCAACTACACCTTTGCCGCGCCGGCCGCTTGGGGTCAGCGGCGCGCGCCCGGCGAGCTGCAGGAGGCACTGGCCGAGATCGTGCAGGAACAGGCCAAGCTCAAGCAGGCCCTGCTGGACTACGACGGATTGATCCGCGACATCGAGGATGCGGTGGCGATCCTGGAGGCGCAGCACGGTGTGAACGAACACGAAATCACCGTTCTCAGCGCCAAGCTCGGTGTCATTACCACACTGAACTTCACCATCGCCACGATGAAGAGCACGCAAATCATCCTCCGACGCATCGCCACCGAGATTGAAGACACGAGCCTGGCGGTGCTCGAGGCGCTCCCGAAGAGCGCAGGATTGGCGAACGATCCCTCGTTTGCCGCGCGCGGGCAGCTCAAGGCGGCCGAAAACGTCGCGACTTCCGTCCTGGAAATCGCCGCCGACGGATTTGAGGTGGCGGAGAACTTCATCGAAGCCGGCAAGGAAACGGTCGAACTGGCGACGGAACTGGATTTGCAGATCGCCGCCAACGATTTCGAGATTCTGCAACGGGTGAAGGAGATCGAAAGCAAGCTCCGCGACGAACCCGCCAAGCGCATCGAGGTCTTCAATCAGCGTGAATCGCTGGTGCAGGCGATGGGCAGGTACCGCGCGACCCTGGCCAAGGGTGAGCGCACGATCAATGAACTCGTGCTCTTCCGCAAACGTACCTCGGCCGACACGGCCGAGCAGCGTTACGAGGACATGACGTTCCGGATCTTCCGCAACGACGCCCTGCAGAAATATCGCGCCGCATACGATCTCGCCGCGCGCTACGTCTATCTCGCCGCCGCGGCCTATGATTATGAGATGAACTTCCTGGGCCAGGATGCGCGGTCCGGCAGCGAGTTCCTCACCGATATCATCCGGCAGCGCAGCCTTGGCCAGATGATTGACGGCCAACCCATCGTGGGCCTCAAAGGCCTGGCCGACCCGCTGGGACGGCTCATCGCCAATTACGAAGTCCTGAAACCGCAGTTTGGCTTGAACAACCCGCAGAACCTGGACGCGCGATTCTCCCTGCGACAAGAGTTGTTCCGCATCGGCGCGGAAGGGCAGCGCGACAGCGACACGCGCTGGCGGGAGGTGTTGCAACGGGCGCGCGTGGATGACCTCTGGAGGATTCCCGATTTCCGGCGCTACTGCCGGCCGTTTGCTCCGGAGAGCGCCGGGCCGCAGCCCGCCCTGGTGTTGCGCTTTCCGACAACGGTCACCTTCGGTCTGAATTTCTTCGGCTGGCCGCTGGGACCCGGGGACAGCGCCTATGACCCGAGCCAGTTTGCGACCAAGATCGACCGCGTGGGGGTGTGGCTCAGCGGCGCGGATGGCGGCCAGATCTCCGCCACGCCGCGTGTTTATCTCGTTCCGGTGGGCATGGATGTGCTGCGCACGCCGACCGGCAATGATCTGGCCACGCGCGAATGGCGCGTGCGCGATCAGGTGATTCCGATCCCGTTCCCGATCGGGGCGAGCTCCTTGAGCGATCCAAACTGGAACCCGACCTTCGACAGCATCAGCGGCGACTTCGTGCAAGTCCGGCGCTACGGCAGCTTTCCGGCGTATCACGACGCCGGCGTCTACAACCAGGCGCAGACCACCAGCGACTCCCGTCTCATCGGGCGTAGCGTATGGAACACGGAATGGATGCTGATCGTCCCGGGCGGTTCACTGCTGGCCGATCCCAACGCGGGCATCGAGGCGTTCCTCAACAGCGTTTCCGACATCAAGTTGTATTTTCAAACCTACAGCTACTCGGGGAACTGACGCCTATGCACCGCCCATCGCTCTTACCGTCATCCTTGTCGCCTTCAAAATTTCATCTGGTTATGAAGCTGAATCGCCTTTGTGCAAAAAGTCTGAACGCTGCCCTGCTTTCGGACGCGCCTGCTTTCACGCACGACCTGCCTCCTGCCGCGAGTCGTCCGGCACGGTGGTTGGCCACGCTCATCGTCCTTGCCTTTCTGGGCTGTCAGCCCAGGGAAGGGCGGGCTGAGATTCCCGAACCCGACAACGTGCTTTGGGGAATCGTCACGCTGGCCGGGCAGCCGGTGACGGCGGCGCAGACCAACATCGTCATTGAGGCGCGGAAAACCGCCAGTGGAGCCGTTGTTTCAAGCTATCGGATGGGTGACGCCCCGGCGTATGGAAATGCTTATTCCTTGCGGGTCCCGCTGGAAGCGTTTCTTCCTCTCACCGACACGAACGCTTCGCGCGTGGGCGGGCTCATTTATCTGAGCGTCCGCGATGAGTTCGGAGTCCGCATCTCCCGGAACAGCTCAATCCCCAACCGCGGGAAGGTGACCCGCTTGGATTTCGTCGAGCTCGATACGGACGGTGATGGGCTGCCTGACGATTGGGAGCGGCGCTACTTTGACTCTCCCACCGCGGCCAATCCAGGCGACGACAGCGATCGGGACGGCCGTGACAATCGCGACGAGTTCGTTGGGGGGACGGATCCGACCCGACCGGACGGCCGGCATCCGGCGGATGCGGCGCCGGCCGACAACGCGATCACCTTTGCCGAGTTCGCGGACTACACCGATGCGTGGTTTTTCGGGAGTTCGTGGTCGACCAGCCCGACCAACATCCCCATTGCCTACGCGACGCGCGCCGCCTTCCTCTGGATCGCAGGAGAGAGCTACGTCTTCACCAATGTCCCGCCCCGCACCAATGCCCCGTTGTGGTGGGTGAATACCATTCCGATTCCCGGCTATACCAACACCGGCAGTTCGCTGACCTCCACCCTCCCGCCCACGCTTCACCAGGCGGATGTTCTGAACGTTAATCTGCTCGTCGCTCCTTCTGACGCAATTCTGGCCCACGCCGTCGAGGACGCCGTGCCGGTCGGCTGGACCGTGATCGAGATCAGCCATGGAGGCCATTTCGACGAACGAAATCAGAAGGTGAAGTGGGGTCCGTTCCTGGACAACGGCCAGCGCGAACTCAGTTATACCGTCCGCTCGCCCGCGACGAACGGCTCGTTCACCTTTGCCGCCCAGGCGTCGTTCGACGGCTTGAATCTTCCGACGACAGTTCGGCGCGCGGTTGAGTTGACCAATGCCAACAGTGTGCAGCTCGTCTTTGCCGCGTCGCGGCTCGATGGGCAAGGCCCTCTGTTCACCGTCCGGGGCGCGCCGCTCACCCGCTACGACGTTGAGATTTCGACGAATCTCGTGACGTGGAGCCCGCTCCGTTCCGTGGTCACGGATTCCGCCGGGCTGTCCCCGTTCCGCCCGCCCGCTCCGCTCGTCGCAAACGGCGCCTATTTTCGTGCGCGTGTTCCATGAACCTAGACGAAGTATGATGCTGGCCTCTTTGATCAACGCGGATCGGTCAACCGACGCAGCCGATAGAACTGGCGTCCTTCCGGCGCCGCCGTCTCGTCGTAGAAGACGACCTCATCAACATAACCCGTCACGTTCACCAAATGATTCCACTGGGTGAGATCGGTGGAACGTTCCAGCGCGTAGTCGACGCCGGGCTCGGTCGTGAATCGGATCTGGCAGCGCGGCGGCGAGGCCGGCTCCATGGTGGCCTCGCCGCCGGGTTCGCCGTTGATTTCACCTTCAAGACCGGGCACGAGCGCAATGGAGAGGGCCAGCGGCCTGGAGGTGATTGACCGGACATCCGCGGCCAGCGCCAGATTTCCTCCGGAGTGCACCTTCAGATTTCCACCGCTGATTTCGTCTTCCACGGTTTTGGTTCCGTCCCAATTGCTCGCCAGCCAAAGCTGACCCGCGCTGTCCCAGACCGTGAGCGCAAGGGTGTCGAGGAACCCGGGGTTCCCGTTGTCCGTGAGTTTGACCTGGAAGGTGGCGTTGGTCTCCACGCGAACGGGCGCATGGGCCCGGGTGATCTCAATGATGCGGGCTCGACCCGTGAAGCTGGCCTTATTGCCTGCCACCGAGAGGCTGGTCAGCCCGGTGCCATCGATCTGATAAACCCGGCCGGAACGGCACAGCACGACGTTGATATCACCGTGGAGACCGTTCGGCTTATACTTGGCGTTGAAACCAAAGCTGATCCGGGACCCGACCTCGCCGGCTGCAATGCCCGCCGGCCGCACCAGCGCTAGGCAACCGCCACCGGTGACGAATCCGCTCGTGAGCGGCCGCGAGACGGTCACCACGACGTTGTCGACCGCCGCATCGCGATCATAGAAACCGGACACAATCACGCCCACCGTGTAGGTCAGTGAATCCGCGGTGCCCAGGTTCACGCTCCATTGAAAGGTCGCGGTGCCCGTCGTGAGATCGCCCGCCGTCACCAAGCTCACCGGCCGGTTTGCCGCGATCACCGTTCCGAGATCGCGGTTCACAAAGGTCACGCGCGCGTTTCGGATGTCGCCCGCTGTCAGGTCATGCGCCGGATCACCGATCGCCGCCGTGATGTCCTGAATTGTCGCGCTCAAGGTCACGGTTGCCGCACCGCTCGTCGCCGATGCGGTCGAGGCCAGGAAATCCCCCGTATACGTCACGCGCGCATCCTCCGGTGCGATGGTCAGCGGAACGTCCACGGACACCGGCACACCCTGCTCGTCCGTCGCCGTGAAGCGCAACGTATAGCCGCCAGGCACCAGCCGAGGCAGCCCTGCCAGCACCCAGGTCCGTCCTGACGCTGACACCGTTCCAGGCGTGAGGCTGAGCCCCGCGGGTAAGCCCGCCCCGAATACTCCCGCGCCGTTCGTTCCCCATGACGCCACCAGTGCCAGGCCCGATGCCGGTGTGTCACTGTCTTCCACCGTCAAAATCGTGTCTGCGAGCGCATCGCTATACTGGACCGTCAACGCCGCGGACGAACTCCGCAGCGTCGGCAGATCGTTCCGCGCCTGAACATCGATCGTCACCACCGCCGGCGCGCTGTCTTCCACGCCGTCGTTGACCACAAACATGAAGCTGTCGCCGCCCGCATACTGCGCCGCCGGCACGTAGCTGAACTGGCCGTCCGCCTGCAGCGTCACGGCCCCGTGCTGCGCGCCCGAAGCCAGCACGAACGTCAGCGTCTGACCGTCGGGGTCCGTGCCCGTGACCGTTCCCAGCAACGTCTGGTTCTCTTCCGTCACGAAGCTGGCCGGCTGCGCCGTCGGCGCTGCGTTTCGGCCGACAATATAAACCGTGACCGTGGCCGGGCTGGTCGCGCCTTGGGCATCCGCCACGACGTAGGTGAAGGTGTCTGTCGCGACTTCCTGATCGCGCAGGCTCAAGGTCGAGCTCGGCTGATACGTCACCGCGCCATTCAGGAAGGTCAGCGTTCCCTTGGGATTGGTGCCAGCGGTGGCGGCTACGATTCGCAGGCTCGCCGCCGCGCCGTCCACATCGCTGTCGTTTGCCTTCAGTTCCGCAGTCAGTTCCCGCGCTTGCGCTCGGGCATCGAACATCACGTGATCGTCGAGAGCCAAGGGCGCATCGTTGACCCCGGTGACGCGGATCGTGGCTACCGCCGTGCTGACTGCGCCGTGCCCATCCGCAATCGTGTAGCGGAACCGGTCGGTCGCCGTCTCGCCCGCGGCAAGCGAGGCGTAATTGGTGGGCTGATACATGACTGCTCCGCTGGTGGAAAGCAGAACAACACCGCGCGTCCCGGCCTCGTCGATCCCGGTTACCTTCAGTCCGGCGGTCTCACCTGGATCTGGATCGCGGTCGTTCGCCACGAGTGCCGGGCTGACCAAGGTCAGGGGCGCATCCGCGAGGAGATCCATCCCGTCATCGACCGCCACCGGCGCGTCATTCACGCCGACCACGGTGACGTTCACCACCGCCGTCGCCGAGCCGCCATGCCCGTCGGACACGGTGTAGCGGAACGAGTCGGCTTGGGTCGCGCCGACCGCGAGGTTCGGAAGGAGCGGCGCCTGATACAGGACATCGCCCGTCGGCGACAGCTGCACCGAGCCCAGCGTGCCCGAGGTATCGAGCCCCGTGATCACCAGGAGGTCGCCGTCATCGATGTCGCCGTCGTTGCTCAACAGCCGCGAGTTCAGCGCCTGGGGCGGAAGGTCCTGCGCGAGCGAAAGTGCGTCCGTGTTGGGCACCGGACTGCGGTTCTGTCCATTGATGGTGATGACCACGGACGCCGACGACTCGAGCCCGGCCGCATCCCGGACCGTGTAAGCGAACGTATCGGTGGCCACGCCCCCGACCGGGAGATGAACGAAGTGCTGGCCGGGATCGTATCGGAACGTGCCATCGCCATTCGAGATCACCGTGCCGACGGTCTGCGAAGCATCGATCCCAACGAGGGTCAGAGCGTCGCCGGTGTCCGGATCTCCGTCGTTGGCCAGGACGTTGCCGGTGTTGAGGACGACGGAGTCGCTGGTCGTGAACCCAATGCCACCGTCGGCGATCGCAAAGGGCGCCTCGTTGACGGACACCGACGTCACCGTGGTGCTCGCATTGGTCACCGACGCGGTGCCATCACTGAGGATCACCGTCAGGGTCGTGATTTCGCTGCTGCCCACCGGCACGCGATTCGCCGTCGGGGCGAACACAAGCTGGCGAATGGCGGCTTGGGCGGCGGCTGCCGACGAGCTGCTCCGGGTGAAGAGCCCGTTCGCGCCGGGCCCGAATCCAGCCGTCGCCAGAGAGGCCGGTGTGAATGTTCCTTTAGCTGCCAGGTCGAGCTGGACTGACACTGAAACATTCACGGACGCCTTGAGGTCAAGGTTGGCGAAGGGCGCGACGGTTTGGTCGTCATTGATTACCGAAGCGGAGGCGCCTGCGATGGCGCCGAACGAGGCGCGATTCAGCCAGAGACGGTTGACGGCGCTGGGGAATCCGACACCGAACAGCACGTCCGGCGCGCCGTCCCCGTTCAGATCGCCGATGGCCGCCGTGCGCGGCGTCACCGCCGTGCCGCTGGAGCTCAGGAACGGGCCGAAGACCCAGCTCGCCGCCGTCAGCAGCCCGTGCCCGTCATTGAAGTAGGCCGTGGTTCGATTGCTGAATGGGCTCGTGGTCTCCGACTGGAAGACGATTACGTCCGGGAAGGTGTCGCCGTTAAGATCGCCGACTTCCACCCGCGTGGCGTTCAGGTTTCCAAATGTCTGGCCCGACGAAACAAACTGGCCCGAGCCGTTGTTGAGCCACACGAAGCTGCCGTTTGGTGTGGGCGTGATCAGATCCACGAATCCGTCGCCGTTGAGGTCGCTGACGGCGAGAACCGATCCGCCGTCGCCGAAGGACGTGCCGCTGTCCGCAAAGGTTCCACGACCATCATTGAGCCAAACCAGGGTTGGGCCCGAGAGGAACTGGCGCACCACGCAGTCCACGTCGCCGTCGCCGTCCACATCCGCGAGTCGCAACTGGGCGGCCGAAAGGTTGTTGGTGTCCAGCGCGGCCCCGGCTGACGGCAGGGCGGCAAATTGGCCGTGCCCATCATTGCGCCACACAAACAGGCCTTGGCGCGTGAACCCAACCACGTCGGCGAAGCGATCGTTGTCGACGTCTGCGAGAAAAACTCCCGACAGCAAGTTCGACGTGAGCGTCTGCGAACTCGGCGTGAACCGGCCGGTGCCGTCGTTCAGGAAGATCATCACCCCGCCGATCGTCGCGTTGACCAGTGCATCGAGATCTCCGTCTCCGTCCAGATCCGCCAGCTGCGCCCCGGAGGAATAGCCCGCGCCCAACGCCTGACCGGAGTCAGCCAGAACGCCGTGCCCGTCGTTGAACCAAATCCGGGCGCCGATGAGAACCGAGTTGGGCCCGGTCGGACTGTTGGGAATGAACGCGTCCAGATCACCGTCGCCGTCCAGATCGCCGAGGGCCACGCCGAAGGAGTTGTAGCCGGAGGTTCCAATCGACTGTCCGCTGTCCGCAAAGTCGCCCACTCCCAGGGGCGCGCCCGTGACGAACGAGTATTGCAGCGGGCGCGCCAGACGCTCGCCTCCCGCACCGGCCAGCCCGGTGCTGAGCGTAACGGTGACCAGTTCGCCCGGCTTCGCATCGCCCGTCGGACGCAGCGTAAGCGTGTCGCCCGTCACGCTCGCAATCACGCCGCGCGGCCCGGTCATTCCGCCGGACACTCCCACGCCAGCGCTCACCGTTGCCGGATCCAGCGAATGAGAGAATCGCAGTGTGATCGGCGCCGACCCGGCCGCGGCGGATGAGTTGGGCTCCGGATCCAGGGCGAGCAAGGAAAGCCGAGGCGATACTGTCAGCGTCACCGTCGCTGGCGCGGAAATTCCCGCGCCGTCGCTCGCGCGATAGGTGAAACTGTCAGCGCCCACATAGCCCGGCGCGGCGAAATAGGAGAACGACCCATCGCCGTTGAGGGTCAAGGTTCCGTGCGTTGGCGCGGCCACCAGCACGGCCGACAACGGATCGTTCTCCGAATCCACGTCGTTGCCGAGAATCCCCGGAGCACCCAACGTAAGCACGCCGTCGTTGACCGCCGAATACGGCCCGTCGTTCGCCGCCACCGGCAGGGTGTTGCCAATCTTGACGCGTGCAATTCCGGATCGCTGCAGGCTGTCCTGCGCCTGATAGGTGAACACGTCGGTGCCGCTGAAACCGGTTCCCGGAGTGTAGACGAAGCTGCCGTCGGCATTCAGCACCACCGTGCCCCGCGTTGGCGCGCCCACCAACACCGCCGTAATCGTGCCGTTGTCGCCCACCTGATCGTTCGCCAACACGCCGCTCGCGGCCGGCACCGTGACCGTACCCGCACCGGCCGCCGCGTAAACGTCATCGGCCGCCACCGGCGGAGTCTGATTGTACCAAATCTCAGCCAAGGCCGGAGTCGGCGTTCCGGTGAGGTTCACGAACTTCGCGCCGAAAACATCCAGGTCGCCATCCCGATCGAAATCGGCGACGCCCAACGCCGGCGTGCGGTTGCTGCCATAGCCAGGTGTAAGGTGGCTGAACCGGCCGGCGCCGTTGTTCACTTCCACCGAGTTTCCTCCTGCGCCGCCGCCGCCCTGCCAGAGATCCAGGTCACCATCCGCATCCAGATCCCCCAGAGCGAGACTGTCCGGCTGACCGTTCTGCGGTGAGCTACCCTTGGCAAAATGACCGGCGCCATCCCCCAGCCAGACGTCCACGCCGTTCGACGATTGCGCCAGCAACGCATCGAGATGCCCGTCCCCGTTCACATCCGCCAACCGAACATCCAGGGTCAGGCGAGTGTTGAGCCCGTTCAACGTGACCCCGAAGTGACCCGCGCCATCGTTCAGCAACAGCGCGTCGCCCACGAATCCCGTGAGGTAAATGTCCAGGTCGCCGTCCTCGTCGACATCCCCCACCGCGCCCAACTGCACTGAGCGACCCAGCGTGACCGTCGCTTCCAGCGTGAAGTTCGCGGCGCCATCGTTGCGATACAACCAGAAGTTCCCACCCACGAAGCCCGCCAGATCCACATCGCCGTCTTGATCGAAATCCCCGCTGACCCCGAACGGATTCAACGCCGGGGCGTTCGGCAACGAGCGCACGGTTGGGAAATTTCCCGTCCCATCATTCAAGCCCACGCGCACCAAGGCGCCGCCGTTGCAGACGGCATCGAGCCGGCCGTCTCCATTGAAGTCCGCCAGCAACGCCGTGCCGTTGCGGACCGTCCCTTCGACCAGCCCCAACGTCTCCGTTCGCTCCGTAAAGGTTCGGTTGCGGTTGTTCAACAGGATCGTCGGCGCGCTGTCGCCCAGCCGCTGAAACACGTCCGGGTAACTGTCCCCGTTCAGGTCGCCCACGGTTACAGATCCGCCGACGCGCGGCGTGCTGCTGGGCGTCGGCCCGGCCGAAAACCGCGTCCCGCCCCGCGTGCCGCGCACAGTAAATTGAGTCAATGCTGTCTGCGGTAACACGCTCCCGCCCACGCTGCGAATTCCAGCCCGCAACAGCAGCGTCACCGTCTCGCCCGGCAGCAGCTCGACCGACGGTTGAATCGTCAGCTCCGAGCCGTTCACGCTGGTCGCAAAGGTTCTCCGGCCCGTCTGCGATCCCGTGAGCTCAATCCGACCGCCCAGGCTCGACGGATCGACCGACGACGTAAACATCACCCGGATCGCCGCGTCCGGCCGCGCGCTCGACGAGTGGCGCGCCGGCACCTGCGCGAGGATCTCCAGTCGATCGTTGATGTGAACCGAGACCGTCGCGGCCGATGAGGTCGCCGTGCCGTCCCCCGCCACGTAGGTGAATGTGTCGTCGCCAAAAAATCCGGACGCTGGGAAGTAAGTGAACGAACCGTCCGGAGCCAGCGCCACGGCCCCGTGCGCCGGCGGTTGCACCAGCGTGGCCACCAACGCGTCGAGTTCTGGATCGGTGTCGTTGCTCAGCACCCCTGACCCGGCGGGAACCGCCAGGGTTTGCCCTGCAAATCCGGTGTAACCGGAATCGTCCGCAGCCGAAGGCGCCCGGTTGCCGAGTTTGACCCGCGCCACGCCGGAACTGAGCGCGCCGTCACGCGCCCGATAGGTGAAGAAGTCACCGCCCGGAAACGACGGGCCCGGCGTGTAGAGGAACGAGCCATCCGCTTGGAGTGTGACGGTTCCATACGTCGGCGCCACTTCGAGCCGCGCCGTCAGAATGGGGTCTTCGTCGGGATCTCGATCGTTGACCAACACGCCGATCGCCGCCGGGACATTCAGCGCTTGGCCCGCGATCACCGGATAGGCGTCGGGCGCCGCGATTGGAGGCGTGTTTCCGATCTTCACGCGCGCTGGTGCCGAGAACGCCACACCGTCCGACACGCGATAGGTAAAGGCGTCCGGGGTCACCACCGACAGATCCGAGCCGACAAAACCAATTCCGTAGGTGTAGACGAACGAGCCGTCCGGATTCAGCACCACGGATCCGTGTCGCGGCGAATCGACCAGCACCGCCGTCATCGCGTCGCCATCCGGGTCCGCGTCGTTCGCCAGCACTCCCTGCACGCCGCCGAACGACGGCGCCGTGACGTTCACCGAAAACGCCCGCAGCGCATACGCATCATCGCGCGCCACCGGCGCCTGGTTCACGGGCGTCACGGTCAGCGTAACTGCGCCCGTTGACCGGCCGCCGACGCCGTCTTCCACCACATACTCGAACGCAAAGGTTCCGTTGAACAACGGCGCGCCTTCGAAGATCAGTCCGCCGTCAGATCCCACCGTCAGTCGGCCGACGCCGGCTGCCACCGCTGGAACGCCCGCCGGCCATCGGAAGACCCATCCGCCGTCGATAAACTCCAACGGCCCCAAACCGAATCGCTGGGCCAAAACGCTAAGTGGGCCGCGGCAGAGAAGCTCGGTGATCACCAATGCATCTCCATCTGCATCGCTGTCGTTCCCCAACAATCCCTGCGCCGAAGTCACATTCAGGACCGCCCCTTCCGCCAACGTGTAGGCATTGTTGACCACCGTCGGCGGACGGTTCGTCACGATGCTGAAGGTCCGATTGGCCGGCAGAATTCCCGGCGGCGACCCGGCGGCGCTGCGCAGCGTGGGGGCGACTCCGATCTCGACCGTTTCGCCGCGCGCTAAGTCGGTCGACGGATTCAGCGTGACAACATTGCCGCTGATCGTGACGGCGAAGGGGTGCAGGCCGCTCTGCGCGCCGCGCAGGGTGATCCGTTGCGCGACGTCGGCTTCTTGCACCGGCTCATCAAAGGTCAGGATGACATCCGTGAACCGGGGTGCTTCGGTTCCGCCGGCGGGTTGAATGGCGAGCAGATCCAGCCGCGGGCTGACGCGCAGGGTCACCGCCACCGGCGCGGAGGCGGCGCCGCCAGCATCGATCACGAGATAGGTGAACGTGTCCGTGCCGGCGAACGCCGGGGATGAGGTGTAGGAGAATCCTCCGTTCGGTGCGAGCGCGAGCGTGCCGTGCGCCGGCCCGGCGACCAACTCGGCCACGCCTGCCGCGGCGAAGTCGTTTTGCAGCAGGCCCGGCTCGGCGAGCACGAACGGGTTGCCTTGGGTGACATCGTAGGTCTCAGGCTGCGCCTGGGGCGGGGTGACCTCGAAAGCTCCGATGTCGCGCCGACCTCCCGCGCTACGATCGGCACCGCGCTGATCGTGCGCGAGTGAGAGAGTCTCGGCGGCGGTCCCGCCGGTACTGCCGTGATCGAGCGCCTCGCTACCCGGGAGCAGCGCGTGGGTCGGCGTGGGACCGCCGTTGAACTGGAGCGGACCGAGCAGCGCGTTGGTGGCTTTGAGAAAACTGGCGCTCCCGAGCAGGCTGTCGCTCGGAAACGCCGCGATCGGACCGGTGCCGTCGGAGTCGAGATTGTAACCCAAGGACACGATCAAGGCGCTGATCGTCGGGAAGTTGTTGAAGGCGTCGGACGGCGAATTGCCGGCGAACAGGTTGTTCGCGAGCTGGATGAAGGAGGTGCCGCGCACGGAGTTGAGCGGGTTGAAGGCAATGGTGCTGAGCGCGGTGTTGTAAACGCCGCCGCCCAGACGCAGCAGGCCGCCGGAGGCAATGTTGCTCACGATGGTCGAGCTCGTGACGAACAAGTTGGCTATGCCATCGTTGGCGCTGCCGTTGTATAAACCGGCCCCGAGCGCCTCGAGCGGAATCCCGAACGTGCCGGTGCCGTCGACCGTGTTGCCGCTCACCGTGCAGTTGACGAGGCTCGCCGTGGAGATGCGGACGATCCGATTCGTCTCGCACTGGTTGTAAAGGCCGCCGCCCTTGGCTTTGCCCTTCGCGGAGTTGGCGTGCAGCGTGCAGCCCGCCAGCACCACGTTCCCGCCGTTCTCGTTGCGCAACCCGCCGCCGTAGGCGCCGATCAGGCCTGTGACGCTGTTGCTGCTGAGCGTGCTGTTGTTCAGCACGGCCACCGAAAGATAATCATTCGCCACGCCACCGCCGCCGCCTGAGGAATTGCCGACCGCCCGGTTGCGATTGAAATCCAATACGCTCACCGCCGTGTTTTTGATCGCGCCGCCGCTCGAAAGATAGAACGCCTTGGCCGCGTTGGCGTCGAACGCGCAATCCGTCAGACGCGAAACGGTGGCGAAGGCGTGCAGGCCCGCCCCGGACGCCAGAACGGTCGTGGACTCCGCCCGGTTCCCGCTGATGATCGTGTTGGTCGCTGCCACGGCCCCGAAGAAGCTGCTCAGCCCGCCACCGAAGCAGCCCAGGTCGGATTGATTGAAGTTGTCGCGCAGCACCGAGTCTTCGAGTGTCACGAGCCCGAGATCGTTGTGAATGCCGCCGCCGAACGACAGGATCCGCGAATCCCGATCGCCCGGAACCGAGGTGCAAAATGTCGGCGAAAAACAGCGCGCCTTGACGAGCTGCGCGGTCGCGATGCCCAGCCCGACTTTGTTGTTCTGAACCACGGTTCGCGTCAGGCGCACCACCGGAAGCCCGAACGCGTTCCAGGGCGCAGCCGCCGCGAACGGATCCGCCCCCAGCGGACCGAACATGTCCGAGGCGCTGCTCAAGCCCTCCACGCGATCCACCACGCTGTTCATCTGCGCCACCGCCCCGTCATACTGCGCCTCCAACGAGGCCCCGTTTCCCCCGATCCGTCCCGGATAGGCATCTTCAATCAGCAGTCGGTTCAAACTCGCCAGCGCCGAACCCCGCGGATTGGTCGCCAGCAGGTTTCGCGTCTCCAACCCCAGCGTCACGCCCTCGAACCGTTGCGCGTCGAAGATCGACGGCCCGCTCCGCAGCCGGTTCAGATCGGCCACCAAGTTCTGCTGCAGCCCCGGCGAGAAACTGCCCGAGCCCGGATAGAGGAACAACTCGTTGGTCGTTGCCTGCGACAGTTGCGACAACAGCCAGACGTCGACCGCCCGGTTCGTCCGATCGAGAAACGGCCGCAGCAATGGCGGCAGATTCGTCCCGATCAAGTCCAGATACAGATTCCGGTGATCCGTCAGATCCCCAACTTGGAAGGGAGCGGAGTCGGAGAAGTTTTCGAAGTCGGAATAGATCTGCTGCAGCAGATTGCCCGGCCGATCCGCGAGTCCGCCGGCCGCCGGCAAAAGGCTGGTGTTGATGCCGCTGTTGCTGATTCCGCCGCCCGCCCGCGCCGCCAGGTTGTCGTGTAGCTGACAATCGGTCAGCAGCAGAAGCGCGCCACCCAGATTGTAAATGGCCCCGCCTTCACCGCCTTTGCCGTACGCGCGGCAATCCCGAATCTCCACCCGATTGCCGATCACTACACCGCCTTCATTCCTGATGCCTCCCCCACCCTCGCGATTGAGCCCGTCGAATAAGGTCACATCCTCCAACACCAGCCGCCGGCCCGGCAGCACCCGAATGACCGAGTCCAAAAGCCCGCCGGAGATTAACGTGCGGCCCATCCCACGGCCGCGAATAACCACGTCGCGATTCACCACCACGTTCGCGTAAAACAATCCTTCCTGCAGATCGATGTCACTGGTGGAGTTGTCCACGAGCCGCTGCAGATCTCCCGAGATCGGCGGATCGATGACCACCAGCACATCATCCGAGAAGTCCGTGCCCACCGGAGCTGGAAAGCTGGTGATGGCGAAGCTGCCGTCGTAGGTCGCCGTCGCCGACGCGGCCCAGTTCGAGTCCACCGAGCCCTCGCTCGAAAACACGCGGACTCGCGGTGTTTCCGCTCCATGCAGACCGTAGCCATACCCGCGATCCAAAAGAATTGTTGCCGTCTCATCCAAGGAGCGGTTGCCGTCGGTCCGGAGCACGGTCAGCACCTTGGCCTGTCGCGTGCCTGGCGATCCCAGGGTGACCACGCCCGCCGCACCCAGCCGAAGCGGGCCCAACCCTAAACCCACCAACCCCAAACCCATCAAGGCACACCAGAGCCACAGTCGGGTTAGCCACAGGTTCAACATGGTCGCTCGGGACGTAACCGAGTCCATCCGGTAGTAAGCATGATTTTGCGTCATGCCCATAACGCGAAAAGGCCGGACGGTTTGGGCCAAAGATTTTTTGCGCTGAGGCAGGGTCGCACTCCGAGCGCGCCCCGGGGGGGGCGACGGCACGCCCTGCCTGCTAAGGTTGAATTATTCGGGCTGATGCTGAGGGCCGTTGTTCCCTTGATCAGGCGAAATGAGGCGGGTTTCTTGAAAGAATGGTGGGCCCACTCGGATTTGAACCGAGGACCAAGCGATTATGAGTCGCCTGCTCTGACCGCTGAGCTATGGGCCCAACCTTATGAGCGGCTCATGATAAAAACCCTATCACCCATCAAATCAACGCCGCTTGGACTCAACTGCAAATCTGATACTGCGATCTGATACCGATGTGAAGTTTTTTCACGGAATCCGACAGCGCAGGCCTCGTTCCGATTGGAAAATCCCGCCTGCTGAACCCCGATTCGGCCAGCGCCGGCCGCACGGTACCCACGACGACGACGGCGTTACGCCTGATCCACTGCTGGTGGACCATCGGGCGGACTCGCTCGGTTCTCGAACGCTCGCCGCCTCGAACGATGACGCGACTCATTCGAACCGCTAAAATATTGTCGTAACACAGCTTTAAAATGGACGTTGATCGGATACAACAGGACGAACCATGAAACGAGCGACTTGGTCGATGCCTCGAGCGTCCAGGGCTTCTTCGCAGGTCGGGATACGCAGAGCGCGGCGCAGCCGAATCGCGGAGGCTTTCATCCTGCCAGTTCTCCTCCTGCTCGCCGGAGCCGGAAACGGGTTGAGCCACGGAACCGTCGTATTCGTGAACTCGATCTTTTCTCGCGTTCAGTTGTCGACCGGGGGAACCACCGCCCCCGTTCCCACCGGGCATCCCGTGGTTTACGGGGTCTTTTGGGGACGTTCGCCCGATAGTCTGATGCTCAACGACGGACCTCTGGGCGTTCCGTCCGCGACCGGCGCCGGGATCATCGCAGCGCCGAATCCCTACGAAATTGTGGGCGGACAGGAAAACGAATTTGTGTTTCTCAAAGTGGCGGGCTGGAACTCGTCCTTCGGTCGCGACGCCTTGGCGGCGCGAAATTCCGGCGCCACCTACGGGGAAACCGCCTTGTTGCAAGTGCGCCTCGGCCCGTCGGGCGGCCCCGGCGCTGCCATCTGGCGAAGCTCAGCCGGCGGACCTGGCCTGCCTTCCCTCATTTTGACGGGCGCCATCGGCCCGACCGCCCACGTGACCTTCGGCCTGCGGCCTTTTTCGCTCAGTGTCCAGGAGAGGTTCCCGGGCGCAGGGGAGGCGGTAATTCCGCTGTTACGTTCCAGCACGCTCTCTCCCGCTCGCTTGGATTTCAGTTCGACGGTGCGAATCTTCACCACAAACCTTGGCGCCACGGCTGGCGTTGACTACGTGGGGACTAATTTCTCGGTGACGTTTGCCGCCGGAGAAACCAACCGCGAGGTGCGTATTCCGATCCTGCCGGATGAACAGTGGGAAGGCGAAGAGCAGTTCAGCGTCGCGCTCGCGGCGATATCGCCGGACGTCTCGGTGACCCCAGACCCTTTCCTGGTGCGCATTCAAGATCCGCCCGCTCCGACCTTGGAGTCGCGCATCGTCCTGCCGGCTGGTTCAGTCTGGAAATACCTGGACACCGGCGCGTTGACCGGCACGTCGTGGCGGGAGCCGGGGTTCGACGATTCCAACTGGAAATCAGGGCGGGCCCCGCTCGGCTACGATCTGGAGACTCAACCTGCCACCGTCATCAGCTACGGGCCGGAAGCGGACCACAAGCATCTCACGGCGTGGTTTCGCACCACGTTTGTGGTGACGAATGCCGCGGCGTATCACCGGTTGCTCCTGCGGTATCGCCGGGATGACGGCATTGCGGTCTACCTCAACGGGATGGAAGTGCTCCGGGACAATCTGCCGTCGGGCGAGCTCACCCCGCTCAGCCTGGCCACGGAAGGGATCGAGGAGACCGACCTTTATCACACCGGAGATGTTCTCGCGCGCGAGGCGATCGGTCCGCTCGTGCCGTTGTTCGACGGAACCAACGTGATCGCGGCCGAAGTGCATCAATGGGCGCCCGAAAGCACGGATTTGCTTTTCGACCTGGAAGTCAGCGATCTGCTTTCGCGCGGCCCGTATCTGCAGGCGGGCACGTCGACGGGCGCCGTGGTTCGCTGGCGAACGGCCGTTCCCACCGAAAGCCGGGTCAGCATCGGCCGCGAACCAGGGGCGTGGGACCGAACCTTCACGCTGTCCGGCCTCAGGACCGACCACGAATTGACGGTCTCGGTCACCAACCTTTCTGCGAACGGCCCGTGGTACTTTGGAGTGGGAACTTCAAACCGGATTTTTGCCTGGGGGAGCGACTGCCATTTCAGGACCGGCCCGGCGAACCCGGCGTCGGTCCGCATCTGGGCATTGGGCGACTCGGGCACCGCCAGCCTTGGGCTGCCGGATCCGGAGAAGGTCCGGAAGGCCTACCAGGACTTCAGCAACGGACGACCCACCGACGTGTTGCTCCTGCTGGGCGACAACGCCTATTACGAGGGCCGGGATGAGGAGTTTCAACTGGCTCTTTTCGACGTGTTCGCCCGCGAGCTGCGACACACCATGGTCTGGCCGACGATTGGCAATCATGAAACCTTCGCCAGCACCGACCATGGCCTGACCTTTCCCTATCTCGACATCTTCAGCCCACCCGTTCGCGGAGAGTCCGGCGGGGCAGCCTCCGGCACCAAGCGTTACTATTCGTTCGACCATGCAAACATCCACTTCGTCAGCCTCGACGCGATGAGCGGTGACCGATCGAGCAACGGCGTGATGTGCACCTGGCTTCGGGCGGACCTGGAGGCGAATACGAATCAATGGTTGATCGCCTTTTGGCATCACCCACCGTATTCCAAGGGGACGCACGATTCGGATGCCGAAGGCGAATTGATCGAGATGCGCCAGAACGTGGTGCCCATTCTCGAAGAATACGGCGTTGATCTGGTGCTCTGCGGGCATAGTCACAACTATGAGCGCTCCCGATTCATTCATGGTCACTACGGAAACTCGTCGACGTTCAGCCCGCTCCTGTTCCGCGACTCGGGCAGCGGCCGGCCGGAAGATACCGGGCCGTATCGGAAATACACCGACACTCCGGAGTCATTGCAGGGCGCCGTCTACGTGGTGGCGGGAAGCTCGGGATTCACGGGCGGAGGCTTGCTGAATCATCCAATCATGTTCAGGTCCCTCGATCGCTTGGGGTCGATGGTGGTCGACGTCTCGGGCTCGCGTCTGGACGGAACTTTTCTGTCCGAAGCGGCCGAGGTGCTCGATCACTTCACGATCCTGAAGGGCGGAGACAGCGAGCCGTTGCGATTCATCCGCCTCGAGGTGAACAACGGCCTGGTCAAAGCCCGGTGGAAGGCAACGCCGGGGCGACGCTATCGCATCGAACGAAGCGCCGCGCTTGGGGCAGGATCAATTTGGACTCCCGTCAGCGGCGAAATCGTGGCCACGGACGCGACGAGCACCTGGACGGAGTCGGTTCCAGGCGGAACTTCCTCACAATACTACCGCATCATCAAGTTGCCCTAGTGTGCTGACCTCTAAGTCCGTTGCATTATGTTGCGCCCAGGCGCCCGGATCGCGCTCCGACCGCGCAACCCGCGATTGCCTGGGGGGAACCGTGACCGCCAATAAACGCCCACCCGCCGGCGCAGTTCGTATGTCCGGGCGCACGAACCGGCTGTAATCCGCGGATGGGTAGTTCTTCTTTATGGCGTAGACACAACCAGCTTCCTGCCATCAGACCGGATGCAGGTCGAGAACTGCGCGGTGGAACTACGCTGCAGGTTCGGGTTAATTCCCAGCCGCAAGTCGCAACCGACGTCTCGAGAACCGCGAAGGATGTTGGGGCGCACGCGCTCAAGTTCGGGCCGGTGTGTCCGAAGTCTTCATCAATTGGGTTAAATAGCGACGGACGTCACGTCAGGGTGGCGGGCGGGACAAATTGTTTATGACGAATCGATCGAGTGGGAACGGTGACCGGATCGGGCGGGCCACCGCGTTGGGCGCGGTCCTGTTTTGGGCGGGATCGATGGGAGTCGACGGGGCGATTTTCACCGTCACGACCAGGGCAGACGGGGGCTCCGGCAGCCTCCGTTGGGCCATCGATCAAGCCAATGGAAATCCGGGGCCGGACGACATTCATTTCAACATCCCGGGCCCAGGCCCGCACATCATCGAGCTCGACAGCCAGTTGCCACACATCGACGGGCACGGAACCGAAATCCGAGGTGATACTCAGCCAGGTTATTCCAATCACCCGCTGGTGGCTTTGAATGGCGCACGCTTTGGGGTGGTGCCGTTTTCCCTCTACCGGGGCGGCGGCTTGATTTTCTACGGCAACGATTGCCGAGTCCGCGGGCTGGCTTTCGGTGGCTTCCGGATGCAACCCGGCCAGGCATCCGTCGTTCAGGGCGGGTGGCACGAGTACGACGAGGAACATAGCTGCGCGGTGCGACTCCACGGGGACAACGGGCGGGTGGAAGACTGTTTTTTTGGGATGGATGTGACGGGAGCGCAGGCGACGCAGAACGGATTGGATGCCGGCAATGCAACCGGCGTTCTCATCCGCGGCGGCACCTGCCGAGTCGAACGGAATTACTTCGGCTTGAACCAGCAAGGCGTTTGGCTTTTCGACCATCGGCCCGGGGCGACGGTCCAGTCGAATCAGTTCGGACTTTTTTTCGACGGCCTCACTCCAGCAAGCCAGCCCAACTCGGAAGGAGCCTTCGCTGGTCAAGGCATCAAAGGAATCGCCGCCCGCAGTGTCCTCATCCAAGGCAACCGATTCGCCGCCCTCGGGTTCGGCGTCGGGGTGAGCCGACGCGGACTCGAAGGCCCGCTCAGTTCGTCCATTCAAGTTCTAGGCAATGAGTTTGGACTGGGGCGCGACGGAAGAGCCTTGGCCATGAACATCGGCGTCTATGCCTCGGGTACGTCCGGCTTGCAAATCGGATCCGATTCAGCCCCGAACGCACGGAACCATTTCTGCAGCCACACTCCCTTCACCCGAACGTATACCGATCTCGGTGGCCGCACGACGGTCTACCGAGGGGACAGCCCCGCCGTCAATCTGGGGCGTCAGACTGAAGCGGTGGTGGCGGGAAATACCTTTGGCGAAAATCTCGCCGGTCAACCTCGCCCCAATGGAGACACCGCGGTGACCGTTCGCAGCGATCACCGCATTGCAACCACGGCCACCATCCGTGGCAATCGAATCACGCATTCCCGGATCGGCATCGCTCCTTCCTCGCGCCCCACCGACGGCTATGTCACGACCGTTCTGCGCGAGAATGTCTTCCTCAACCTCACGGGCATGGCGATCGACAACGACGAAGACGGCCCCACGCCGCCCGATGCCCTGGATGGCGACACGGGAGCCAACGGCCTGCAAAACCAGCCCGAAATCCAAACGATTACCTACGATTCCGTCTCCGACCGCACCCGGGTGACGGGTGTGCTGCGCTCATTGCCGGGCAGCCGCTACACCCTGGAACTGGTCCGCATGCCCATGGCCGCCGCCAATCCTCCCGAGGCCCATGTCTCGGTTGCCACCCAAGTGGTCACGACGGACGGGTTTGGCCTAGCCGATTTCACCTTTAACACGCCCGGCCTGTTCGTTGGTCAGGCCTTCTCCGCCACCGCCACCCCAGCCGACGCGATTGTCATCGGAAGCGGCGGAACGAGTGAATTAGCGGACGCCATGGTCGCCCCCAGTGGTCGTTTCCGCCTGACCGGCGGAGGCGCCATGACGGAAGGCGCCGGATCAAGCCGGACCTTGACCGTCAGTCGCAACGGTACCTACGGCCCCGCCAGCGTCCGCCTCCAAATCTCCGGCTCCGACCCCGGCGCCAACGCGTCCGACTACGTGCTGTCGGAAGGGCCCGTCTTGCATTTCGCCAACGGCGAAGCTTCCAAGAGCATCACCGTGCAGGCCGCGGACGACGTCATCAACGAGCCGTTTGAGATCTACACCGTGGAATTGACCGAGCTGGTCAACGGACTCAGCGCCAACGGAGTCGCGGTGTTCAGCATTGCCGACAACGACGTGCTGCCGATCTTGTCCGTGGCGGATGGCACGGTGACCGAAGGCGAGCAGGCGGTGCTGCGCTTGCGTTTGTCGGCCGCCAGCCAGCGCGCGGTTACCGCCGACTACGTCTGGTGGAACGCGTCCGCGCTTTTCGGTGAAGACTTCATCAACGTGTTCAATGGCACCGCCACGTTTCCACCGGGGGTGACCGAGGTCGTGGTCACGGCGGACACCGTTGATGACGCGACCGCGGAGTTATCAGAGTGGTTCGGGTTCAGTCTGGCCAACGTGGTCAATGCCTCATTGGCTCCCGAGAGCGCGCGGATCATCCAGATAACCATCAACGACAACGACACACCGCCGAACGCGCAAACCGGCTTTCGCTTTTCGTGGGCAACGCCCAACGTGTTCGTGAGCGAAGGCGACGGTGAAGTCGGCCTGACGATTCTGCGGACCGGTTCACTGGTGGGCGAGGCCCGGGTTTGGCTGCGCCGGACAGCCGGCACGGCCAGTGCGGCCGATTTCACTCCGAACACGGACGTGGAACTCGTCTTCGCGTCGGGCGAAAACGCCAAGATCGTTCCGCTCGGCGTGGTCAACGACGCACTCGACGAGCCGGACGAAACATTCTTCACCACTCTGTTCAACCCCAGCGCGTCCATTGGCACCGCCGCCCTGGAAACACACTCCAGCCTGACGTTTACGATTACGGACAACGACAGCCCGCCCACTCTCAAGGCGGAAACGCTGACCAAGGCCGAGGGCGATTTCGGAATTACTCACGTGGAGATCGCAGTGAATTTGAGCGCCCCCAGCGGACGGGAATTAGTCATCGGCCTGAGGCCGGAGGGCGGCACCGCCACCCTCGGCGAAGATTACCTCCCCATTCTCGGGTCCGTCACCCTCGCGCCCGGACAATTGTCCGGCGTTTTCACCGTGGACCTGGTGGGGGATCGGATCGATGAAGCGCCGGAAACAATCGTGCTCGAGCCAGTCGTGCTGATTGGCGGCACCCATCCGGTCGGCGCCGGCGTCTTCACCATCGACAACGACGACCCGAGCAAACCGACCTACGCGCTGGAGGATCTGCCGCTGCTGATCCCGGAGTCGGCGGGGACCCTCACCCTGACCCTGCGCCGGTTCGGCAATATCGCGGACGCCGGCACGTGCCGAGTCAAGGTGGGCGAGGGAGATGCATCCTTGCAGCTCGACGAAACGGATTACGATTTCGAACCAGGCCAGGAAACCCGGATCGTCACGCTGCGGGTCATGGACGATGCACTGGACGAGCTCGATGAAAACGGAAGCCTCGTATTGCTCCCCGTTTCGCCTGGAGAAGCTCCGGTCTCAACCTATCCGGTCTTGATCGTCGACGACGATGATCCGCCGGCGTTGTTTGTGGAGGGCCCGGCCCGGATGGTTGAACGGGACGCAAGCGACGTAACCGCTACAGCCGCCGTTCGGTTGTCAGGCCCGAGTCGTTTGCCGGTGGAAGTGAAGTTGATCACCACGGGCATCTCGGCGACAGAAGGTGTCGACTACGAGGCCGTTTCCACCGTGCTGCAATTTGCACCGGGCGAAACGTCCCGGACCTTGGAATTGACTGTGCATGGCGACCGGACGGATGAGGGCGACGAAGAATTCCTCTTGCTGGCGATTTCAGCAGCGAACGCAACGTTCGGCTCCGGTGGTCTGCGGGTGCTCATCGAAGACAACGACCTTCCGCTGCGGCCTTATCGGGACTGGCTTAACACCCACTTCACGCCGGCCGAACGACGGGAGGTGGCTTTGACCGCGCCGTGTGCCGACCCGGACGGTGACGGGCTGGGCAACGCGGTGGAGTTTTACCTCGATTCGGACCCACGGGTGCCTGGCAGCGGATCGGACCGCATGATTCTAGCGCGGAATTCAGGCAGCATGACATGGGTCATCGATGGACGCTCCTCCCGCGCGGCATTTGCGGAGCCGACGCTGACCGAGAGCGACAACCTGCGAACGTGGGAGCCGCTCCGCCGGGCGGAAGAGACGGTCGCCGACCTGCCGGGCGACGTCCGACGGCACAAGGTATTCGCGGCGTTCACGGAACCCCGCCTGTTTTTCCGGTTCCGAGCCGTCTGCCGCGAGTTCGAGGCGGAACCCTAAACACCGAAGTCCCCCTGCCCCGAATCGGCTTCAGGGACGTCACCACGCGATCGCCATCGCGCTGAATCACCCGTGAGCAGTCGGGTGTGCGGTCGTATCCGGGTTCTTGGGCCAGAGCCCGGCCGACGCTTGCCAGGACAGAACGTGGTCATGGCCCGGAGCCCATCGAACTGACCGAAGCATTCCGCCGGCTTCAGGTTGAGAACGTGCCAGGGCGGGGTTGCCTCCCGGGCAGTTCCCATCGCGGCGGCGAAGGCCGCGAGCCGAGCCCATTTATTGCACACGTCATCAGGTTCATCCGCGCGTATTTCGACCGGCCAGGCCCTTGCCGTATTCGTTCGGACCCAGCTGAGGCGAGGCCAAGCAAGGGGCAATTGAAGACAGCCGGGGTTTGGACACGCGGCACGGGTCAAGTTCAATTTGGCCGGCGTCTGAGCCATTCCCGCCGATGCTCGCACGGGTCGGCACCCGCGAAATCTATGAATTCGAGAAACGATCGGGCTGCGTGGATCAAGGCCGGCGAGGCGCAATGCAGTGTACCGGCCCTGCCCAGGGATCGGCCGCCGCGCCTGGTGCTGCTCGGCGCGCCCGGAGTGGGCAAGGGAACCCAGGCGGAGCTGCTCTGCAACGGTCTCGGGCTCTGCCAGCTTTCCACGGGCGATGTGTTTCGCGCCGCAAAAAGTTCGTGCGCATCCGAGCTCAGTCCGGCCCTCAACGACGCCCTCGATTTCATGAGACGCGGTGAATTGGTCCCGGACGCAACCGTCTTGAGCTTGATCCGGGAACGCGGTCGCTGCCTCCGCTGCCAGGGCGGCATACTCCTCGACGGCTTTCCGCGCACCGCAGTCCAAGCCGAGGCACTGGACGCGATTCTTTCGCGGGAGAACCTGCGGTTGGACGCCGTGCTGAACTACACCCTGCCGATTGAAACGATCGTTCACCGCCTGGGGGGACGTCGCACCTGCGCGTGCTGCAAGGCCGTGTTCCACATCGTGTCCCGCCGTCCCATCGTCGACGGGACTTGCGATCATTGCCAGGGCACGCTGATGCAGCGCGAGGACGACCATCCCGAGGCCGTCCGCGTGCGCATGCAGGTTTACGAACACAGCACCAAGCCACTCATCGACTACTACGCCCGGCGCGGACTGCTCCAGACCATCCAGGCCGACGGATCACCGGAACAGATCTATCAACGGACATTGATCGCATTGATTCCATTGCTTCGCGCATCGTAGGCTGGGCGCAACCCGTGGGCGTTACACCTGGCGCAACTGCCGAGGGAAACCCGGAAGCGCCGGGGCACCGGTCACCGTACCGGCCCGCCTCCAGTTTATGAGTCGATGCAAACGGTTCGCAGATTCAAGGAGACGCCCCGTCCCTGCTCGCGCTGGCGGAGATTTTCCGGGACGGACTACCGGGTGTCCCTGCGGACCTGAAAAAAACACGGACTTGCTTCGACGAGGCGACGCGCAGCACCGACCCCGAAATCGTCTCCGCCGCCCGCGCCGCGCTGCGCTGGCCCAACTGGAACGACCAGTCCGCGCCAGCCTGGACGGTCCGCGCATCCGCCCGCGACCAACTCCGCCCAACCCGTCGTTGCTCGAACAACTCAGCCTGCCGTCGACCCGCGCCACCAACCGAACCCGCCTCGATCAACTGAAGCTGGATGGAACCTAACCTCAGGCCTTCAAGCCTTCCAACCGGCGCGCGGAGTGCGCTGCACCCACGCGTTGAGTTCCGGCAGGTTCTTCACTTTCATGGCCGCACCGTCCCACTCCACCTTCCGGCCCGGGCCCGCCTTCATCGCCAGATTTCCCAGCAAGGCGAATTCGGTTAGGCGCGTCCCGTAGTCAAAGCTTACGGCCGTCTCCGTCTTGCCGGCTCGAACCGCGTCGAGGAAATCGACGAAGATGCCCTTCGGGCGCGGCAGCGTCTTGGGCGGCGCCGGGGTCTCCTTCATCTTCTCATACGGCACGATGTGCATCCGGTCGCCGTAGGTTCCGGTGAAGATGACGCCCTTGTCGCCGACGTAGAGGGTCCCGCTGTCGCCCTGGTCCAGGCCTTCGTCGGGGTACTTTTCCCGAAGCTCGAGCAGGATGGGCGGGAGGTTGCGATCGTCGCCTTTGACGGCGCGCAGGCTTCCGACGGGCTGGCCGGTGGTCTTCTGATTCAGGCCTTCGTACCAATAGACCTTGAGCGAGGGCATCCCGGAACGGGCCGGGATATCCCAGCGAACACGACTGCCCATGGGATATCGCTCGTCGCTGCCTCCGCGCTGAGCCTCGACTTCGATGCTGTCAGGATGTTCGCACTTGAGCGCCCAGTAGACGCCATCGAGCACATGGCATCCCATGTTGCCAATCGAGCCGTTGCCGAAGTCGTACCAGCCATGCCACTCGTGCGGGTGCAAGTCATCGTGGAAATCACGGTACGGCGCCGGTCCGATCCATTCGTCCCAATGCAGTCCTGTCGGCACGGGCATCTTGGGTGGCCGGGGGCCCTCGCCGCCATTCGCTCGATTCGTCCAGCTGTGCGTCTCCGTCACGTTGCCAATGGTGCCGGCCCAGAGGTATTCGCAAAGCTTGCGGTAGCCGTCTTCGCAATGGCCCTGGTTGCCCATCTGGGTCGCGGCCTTGCTTTTCGCCGCCAAAGCACGGAGCGCCCGAGCCTCGCCGATGTCATGACAGACCGGTTTTTCGCAGTAAACGGCCTTGCCCAGTTGCATCGCGATCATGGCAGGCAGCGCGTGATGATGATTGGGTGTGGCGATGAAGACCGCATCGATCTCCTTGGCGATCTGGTCGAACATGCGTCGATAGTCGGTGAACACCCGCAGCTTGGCGGGATCCTTCTGCCGGCCCTCCATCCATTTCTTGATTGTCGGCACCCGTTTGTCGTCAACCTCGACCAAGCCGACGAAATGTTCGTCCGCCGTGGCGCCGAGATGGGCCATGGCCCGGCCGCCGCCGCCAATCTGGGCGAACCGCACCTTGTCGCCGGCATGAGCCGCATGGAGGATGTTGAACGGGGCCGCCGCGGCCAGGCCGGTGGCGGCCGCAGTGCGACCGATGAACGAGCGTCGGGAGTGCAAGGTTTTCACAGGTACGAGAGTGGTTGAACGATGTGAGTAACCCGGTCGTAAACCAAGTCACCTCCCAGGCGCGAGCAGAAAATGGCGCGCCGTGCACGAAGGTGCCACGCCCGGTATCGAGGGCACGCCCGCCACGTCCGCACCCCGATCCCTCCCCCGCATCAAGCCGGCGTCAGACCATCAGGCCCAATCTGGGTCGCCGCCGGCTGAACCTCGCGAAAGGTGACGGGGCCGCACGCGCGCAGGATTTCGTCCGCCAACGCCGGGTCGTCTGGTGCACAGGCAATGACTAGATAAGCCAGCACGGAATCGAGGGACGTGGGATCCGGAACCGCCACCGGCACGAGCCCGCGAAGCAGGGCACCCCGCTCGTCTTCGAGCGCCTCGTCGGCCATTAGCCTCGCCGCCAAATGAACGGCCAGCAGCGGAGGCAAGCCCGGGTCCGGAACACGAACAAGGGTTTCGACCGCCAGTTTCTCGTCGAGGCCAAACTGCGGATTCAACCGGCGAAACTCCACGACGGGACGTTGAAACAACGCACTCAGTTGTTCGAGCGTCCGGGCTTCTCGGGCGTCGCGGATGGTGAGGAGATCCTGATCGTTTTCGTCCCGATAGACAAACGCCTCCGCCACACGAAAGTCAGCGGCAAATTCAACGTGGGCCGGGGATTGGGTCAAACGCCGGACGGTCCCAGCGAGATCCGGCCCTTCCAGCGGGGTGTGGTGCCATCGTTTGATCGCGTTGGCGCGCGCGGTGACCCGGGCGCAAAAGTGGTAATCCTGCACATGATGCGCGGAGCGCAGCGCATCCTCGATGACGGCATTGCGTTCGGCCTCCGAGCCGATTCGACCGGCGCGCAACGCATCCGCCAGGCGCAGGCGGGCGGGGGCCTGAAAGCCGGCAAATCCGTCCGGCAACGTCTGGATTCGGTCCCACCATTGGCGAGCCGCGGTTTGGTTGTTCAGGGCCAACGCCTCGAGCTCCATCAGCGCCGTCAATCGGCGCCGGTGGCTGCCCCACGAGTCGTTGGCACCTCGTTTCTGCTGCAACCGGCTGGCCGCTTCCAAGGCGTCCTTCGTCCACTCCTGGAGCAGTTGACGAACGTCACCGCCATTGGCTTGGCGGTGGCACCACGCGGCTGCCATCGCCAACATTTCCGTGAAACGAACGCCGCCCCCCGCCAGGGCGGCCACGAGCACCCGGCGGAGCCGGTCCCGGACCCAGGCTTGGCCCGGGTGATGGCGCAGGACGGCTTGCAACACGATCCAGAGGGAAGCGTTGCGGTACTCGACATAGTTGTAGCCGGCATGGGCCATGACGTACTCGTCGACCAGCGATGTCCCTTCGCCCTCGTTTTCCCGCGCGGAGTTGACGAGGAGGGGCGCGTCCTGGCTGGAAGCGTAGGCCCGCGCCTGGATCATCTCGGATTGTGAGCGCAGCGGCGTGATCAGGCTGGCATTGATCGATTGCAGCAGCTCGCGGTCGAAGGCTTGGCCGCTGATGCGATTAACCAACTGCCGTCCGATCTCGGAGGCCACGGCGGGCCGCGCCTCGAATGGGAACTGGGGCTGACGCGCCAGCGCGGCGACAACCCGTTCGCGCAACAAGGAGAGCGGAAGTGCCGGCGCCGGGCCCGGGGTCATCGCTGCGACCGCCGTCGCGGCAGCGTCGGCATTTTGCTCGACCGCAAGCCAGGCCAGGATCAGACGGGCGGCGCGTTGCCAGTCGTCGTCCAGATCCATAAAGAGCGGAAGCCGGGCGGTGGCCTGCTCCAGCTTGCCCTGATCCGCCAACTGCACCACGGACTCCGGGTCGAGGTATTCGCGATGGATGGCCACTGCGGCAAGGGCGGCCTTGATGAGCCAGGGCAGCAGGTTGAGATGATCCGACAGTGAGGTCACCTCCACGACACGCTGGAGGTGACTGAGCTGCATCGGGAGATCAGCGAGGCGACGCTCGACGCGCCGGCGATACTTCGGGTGCTGGCTGAGCGCGACGAGGGCGCGGATGCGGGTGTCCCGCTGAACCGGGCTCAGGGCGGCCGCTTCCGCCCAATGAACGAGCGTGTAACGCAAGGCATAGTCGTCGGTGCAGGCGGACCAGTTGGAGCCATGCAAGTCCTCGAAGTAACGGGCGATGGCGGCGTGGCGTTCCGCGGGAAAAACCGTAAAGATTTCGTCGGTCAGCAGGAAGGCTCGGAAGGAGTCGTGATAAATCCCGTAAGGGCTGTCGCCCTGGCCACCGACGAGAAACTGATTGCAGCGGGCGAGGGCCGACGACGCCGTGTCTTCGGGGAGGCGTGTAATCTCAAGCAGTTGTTCTCGCGTGAGACCGGCTCCTCGGGCCACCGCGATCAGGCCTAAGATTGGGCGGTAGACATCGTTCCAAGCCGACGGACTGGCCGCCAACTCGCGCCGCAGGAAACTCCGGTAGACGCCTTCCAATTCATCCGGGAGATCCGGTTCCTCGAGGGTGTCAAGGGTGCCTCGGGCCCGGAGCACATCATTCGCCATGTGGTAGGCGTAGAGAAAATTCCCGCTGCTCTTCGCGGCGATTCGGTCCGCCAGCCGCGCCCGGACCGGCCCATCGACCCCGGCCAGCCGCCGGTCAAGGTAGGCCCGAACCTCAGCCAAGCCCGGTGGTGCGTCACGGATCAGCTCGAGACTGGGTGCGCCAAACAGATCGAGCACCGTCTCGTTGCGGGATCGGGAGGTCAGGATGAACCTCACTTGGGCGGGAAAATCCGCCGCGAGCCGCAGCATCTGGGCGATGTTCGTGTCGGGATCAAATGACAACGCTTCGTCGAGCGAGTCGACCAAGACGATGATGGAGACGTTTGGGCGCTGCTCACAGAGGGCGCGCAGCGGACGTCGAATGACCTGATCAAACAACGGCCGGGCATCCCCGGACCGGAGTTCAAGCTCGACGTGAACGCCCGTGACCTGCGCCTGGGCTCCAACCGAACCATCCACCCTGGCTTCTCCGGAAATCACAATCTGACGCGAGCCTTGTCCCGCCAGGGCCGTTCGATACTCCGGGTAGCGATTGGCGAGCGCTTCGGCGAAGGCCTGCACAAACGTGGACGGCGAAAGGGTGGAATCGAGTCCGGCCTGGCAGAAGTGAAAGTAGGCGAGAAAATCCTTGGGAAGGAGCCCCGATTCACCCGGCGGGACCTCACCCAGGTGCATCTGAACGAGGCGCGCCGCGATGGCCGTCTTGCCCGTGCCCGCCTCGCCGGCCAGCAAAAAGACACGCGGACCTGAGGCCGACAACCAGGCACGGATTTTTTGCAGCACCCAGTCGCGCCCGGTGAAATCACGGGTTCGCTCGCGGATGACGGATCGAAAATCAAGCGATGCAGCCATGGGCGAACGGGGACGCAGGTGAACGTTAATCGAAAAGCGTGGCCATGCGGTGTCAGCCGACGATCTTGACCTTCACTCCGGTCAGTTCCGCGCCCTTCCCCACACGCTTTACGGTGGCGCCGGCTTTCACCTCGCCCGCGCGGATTTCGTCGGCGTCAACGACGGTGGCTTTGCCCTCGAGCTCTTCCACTTCCAGCGTGGCCTGGACGGATGGCAACGGGGCCAGCGGGTCTGGAGCCTGTGCAGCGTCCTTCACCCCTTTGCCACCGAGCACCAAGGCGACCGGAAAGGCAGTGCCGGAATAGCGAAACACGGGCTCCTGCGCTACCCCGTGCTGCGCCTGGGCGGTCTTCGGCACCTCCCGCCCCACATACTCCATCACTTCAGTGACCGTGACGTCAGGCCAGGCCGGCCGGCCGGCCCGGCCTGTCAGCGCCTCCACCAGATGATAGGTGAACACACTCATCTTTCCGTCCTTGCGGATCCACGACTGCTGACGACCACGGGAAGAGCTGAGCACAGCCCGCCCCTCGCCTTCGGCCAGACGCGCCAGGCTGGGGGTTTCCACGGTCAGAGCCGCAGGGCTCAAGGGGCTGGTTTCCCCGCTTTTCACGTTCAGCGCTTCCGCATGACAACAATCCAACACCACCAGCAGGCGCCGCGGTTGCAGGCTGGCAATGCTCTGCGCAAAGTCCGCCGCCGCCAGTCCTCCGAGCCCGATTGGCATCCGAAAATCGTAGGGAATCAGATAGGCCTCACCCGATTCCTCACGATGAGCGTGCCCGGAGTAATAGAGAAATGCCGTTTGGCTGGCATGAACGTCTGCATCCAGTTTCGCTTTCAGCCAATCGAGCCCGTCCAGGATATTGGCCCGCGTGGCCTCCGGTCCCGTGACGAGCCGGACATTCTCCCGAAGGTAACCGCATCGGTCGGGGTGAATCAGGACCTCCTGGAGTTTGGTGACGTCCTGCTGGACCGTCGGCAAAGCCAGCCGCGGCAGTTTGTTTTGATCGACGCCGATTAAGAGAGCATAGCCATGTTCAAACACAACGCCTCCAGTTCTGCGAGCTCGTCCATTGCATGCGTTTAGAAATTCGCGGTGTCGTCCAGACCGAGCAGTGATTTGGCGATTCGATCCGTGGCGCCCGCCGCGGGGAGCAGGATCGATTTGGCGTAGGCCGCGGGGGACGAGGGCGGAAGCGGCGCCTCCAGATGCCGCGCCATGGCGTCACGACCGGCCTCCACCAACGCGCTGCGCCGGGCTTCGTCCATGTCAAATTCCGTTGTCCCGTAACCTTTCGCCGGAAGGCGGACCACACAGTCTCGATATTCCTCCATGACCATCTTGTCGTGGGCGCCGGTCGCGGTATTGACCAGGCGTTGCAGTCGCTGAACGGTTTTCAACTCGCCCGGCTTGAGGTTGATGTTGACGAACAGGCCCTTCGCGCCCGCCGGGATCGGCACCGGCAAATGCTCGTCGATCAGCAATCCCAGCACCGGGTTGGCCGATTTCACACCCATCAGGCGGGTGACTTGGGGAGCCTCAGAAAGGAAGAGCTCAATCGGAAAGTTGGACAAAAGGCCGCCATCGACGATGGCGTGTCCGGCGATGTCCCGTCCGAGATACGAGCCCCAGGCCTGCTGCCAGATGACCTCGTCCCAGACGAGAGGAATGCTCATGGACATGCGCACCGCCCAGACGACGGGGCAATCGGGCGCCGTCCGGTGATTGAGCACCAGGATGCGTTCGTCGGTCGTGTCGGCCGCCACGACGGACAACTCAACGCCGGTGGCTTGATGAAACTGGCGAAGAGACAAGGCACCGAAGTTGCGAGGCGAG
The DNA here is from genome assembly GCA_044230345.1 of Limisphaerales bacterium. Taxonomy (GTDB): domain Bacteria; phylum Verrucomicrobiota; class Verrucomicrobiia; order Limisphaerales; family JADJPG01; genus JBGARF01. Next base: position 57,254 of record JBGARF010000010.1, on the reverse strand, counting down.
CCTTTCCATGAGCCCGTGCTCAGGCGGGTGGTGAGCCAGCGCACGAAGCGATCGGCTGAGAACCAGCCGCCGCGTTCGATGAGCGCGAGGAAATGCCGCGAACGTTCTCCGCCGGCCAACGCCTCCATGAGTTTGTCCCGCATGAGTCGCTCAAGCGGGCCGGGCAGAAAGGTGAAGTCGACACCGTCCAGCAGGCGGCGCAAGGCGGAGCCGGCGAGTTCTTCGGCGGAAAAAGCGCCCGGGGAGCCCATGAAGCCAGCGAACACGGATCGATCCCCCTCCTTTTCCGCAAGGGCGGCCAGCATTTCTTCCGGCGTATAACCCGCCGCAAGCAAAACGGCCGTGATCGCTCCAGCTGAAGTCCCGAGCAGCCGGTCGAACGAATGTCCGCGTCCAAAAAACTCCGCACAGGCGCCCACGAATACCATGCCCTTGGCACCGCCTCCTTCAAATACAAGGTCGTACTTCATCGATGGAATGCCGGGTTGTCCAGCGCCCCGGTTGTAGTCCTCGAAGCAGACTCGTGGCAATGCGAATCTGCCCGGGCGGAGCGCCGCACCGGTCAAGACGGAACGATTCAGTCGGATGGCAGACGAACACCCGTCGGTGTCGGATCAGGTTGTGGCCATCGCGGATCGCCCTGCCTTTACCTGCGTCGATCGGTGCGAATTCGCAGGCGACAATTCTTACGCGAAGCTCATGCACTGGGTGAAGCCGGTTGACACCGGAAGGTGCCTCCCGATACTGCTCGCGAAAGCCGTTCCGCCCTAGGCCGTGAAAAACGACAGTCTTTTCTACGAAAGCTTGATCGCGGCGCAAGTCGATGTGCCCCGCTTCGTGGCCCGCCCCTGGCTGGTCGAGGCAGTCGAGGGCGCGCTGACGGATCCAACGTGCCGCTTCGTTCTGCTTACGGCTGAGCCCGGGTGCGGTAAAACAGCGCTGGCCGCCTCGCTGGCCCGGCAGCATCCGGCCTGGCTCCGTTACTTCATTCGCAAGGACCAGATCTCACCGCTCGGACCGCCGACCGCCCGCGCCGTGTTGATGCAAGTCGGATTCCAGCTGGCCGCCTTGCATCCCGAGCTATTCACCCCGGAGGGCATCAAGATCCGCGTGGAGCAACGCATCACGAGCGCGGCCCCCAATTCGAGAATCACCGCCGCCGAGATCGAGCGCCTGGTGGCCTCGCCGTTCATCCAGGGCGCCATCCAAATCCGACAGGAGGTGGAACGTCTCGAGGGCGAAGTCACCGGCCTCCGCGTCGCGGAATGGATCGCCGAGCCGCGCCTGATTCCCGTCGATGACCTGCAACATCTCGCGCTGCTGGATCCCGCGGCGGCGCAGAAGCCGGAGCTGGTCGTCATCCTAATCGATGCACTCGACGAACTGCGCTATCATCCCTGCGAACAGGACGTGCTGCGGTGGCTTGAGACCTTGTCCGCGCTGCCCGACAACATCCGATTCGTGCTCACGTCGCGCCCCGACGACGCCTTGCTGCGAGGCCTGCGGGACCGGCAGGGCGGACAACTCCGTGAGATCGCAGTTCGAACCGAGCGCCCGGAGATGCGCGCGGCTCTCGATCGGGATGTGCAGGCTTACGCACGCCAGTGGCTGGCGCAGCAGGAGGTGGCCCGGGCGCTCGAAAACTCCGACTGGCCGCCAGATCAGCAGACCGCATTTTTGGAAGCACTGACTCGGCGCGCGGATGGGAATCTGGGCTACGTCGTCGCCCTCGGACGCGCCTTTGATCAGGCGGTGGCCCGCAAGGATCTGGTGCACCAGATCGCGTTGGTCCGGTTGAGCGACCTCCCCGCGAGTCTGCAGGCTCTCTACGGGTTCTTCCTGCACCAACTCAAGGCACGCGTCGGCAACACCACCGTGGAGGTGGTGGATCCGGCGACGCGCCAGCGATCGCGCGCGCCGATCTGGTCGGCGGTTTATCGCCCCCTGCTGGGCGCACTTTGCATCGCCGCCGAACCCGTGACACCCGATCAGTTGTGGCGGTTGGGGGATTTTGCGGTGGACCTCGCCGACGTGGTCGAGGCCTTGCTGGAGCTGCAACAGTTCCTCGACACCCTGGACGGCCGTCACCGATTTCATCACGCCACCGTGTCCGAATTCCTCACCGCCCCCACCACCCTGGCGAATCCGGACTCGCAGGACTTGTTTGTTGCTGCGGCCGGCGCCCACGCCCGCGCGCTGAGCGGGCACCAGCGGCAGCTCGGTGGCTGGCAACGGCCGCGCTGGAGCCAGCTCGATTCCTATGGCTGGCAACATCTCACCCTGCATGCGCTGGGAGCGGATCCCGGCGGTGAACCGCTCCTGGAAGTGGTGCGGGCCGGCTTCCTTTCCGCCAAACAGCAACAGCTCGGGGGCACGCAGGCCCTGGCCGAAGACTGGGCCCGGCTGTTTTCCGCGTTGCGCAGTCCATCGCGCCTCGCGGAATTTGTCACGTTCGGCCACCAACGTTCAACCGGGGCCCTCCGATCGCACGTGCTGCAAAATGGCGGCGCCGCCAGGGCCGCCGTCCGCATCGCCCTCCAAACCTCGGACCACGCCGAACTGCGTCGGATTGTGGGGGAGATTGGAAGTATCCAGCCGCTCGAAATCCGGTTGCAACTGGAGTTCGGTCTCCATCAGCTGCTGAGCCAATCGCCAGCGGCGGCAGGTGCCGCCACCGAACTGGGGAACCAGCTGCAGGCGACTGTCGCCTCCCTGCCGGAGGGGGCCGAGCGCGATCGCTGGGCAGCCCGCCTGGCCATCGCGGCTCTCGACGACCCTGCGGCCGACTGGAATCGAGCGCGGGAACTGGCCGGGCAAATCACCCCACTGGCCCGGAAGGTGGAGATCATCTGCGCGCTGGCCGCGAAATGCGCGAAGTCGACGGACGCCGGAAGCAAGGCGATGGCGTTGCCGCTGCTGGCGCAATTGCTGGATGAAATTGCCGCGACGTCGTTCGCCGAAGACGTCGCCGCGGATGTCTTGCAGTTTGTTTTGCATCAGGATCGGGTCTCTCCAGCCGAGATTCTCCACGCCCTCTTGATGAACATCGTTCCCGTCGCCGGGCAGGTCGGCACCGCGGACAGCATCGCGCTCCTCGAGCGCATTTGCGATCAAGGCGTGCGCATCGCCGGATTGGCCAAGGCCGGACCGGCGAACCCCGCCACCCTTGCCCTCGCCCTCGTGCAGGCGCTGCAGATGAGCGGCGCCAGCCAGCGCGCCCGCGGGTGCGCGCGGTCGCTACTTGCCCGATCGGGCGTGCCCCCTGCCCCATCCCCCAGCGAGCCGCCCGACGAATGCATTCCAGGATGGCACGAGTTGTTGAAAAAGATCCAACCGGCCAGCCTTCGCCCGCTGGTCAGCTGCGCCGTCGTCCTTCCCATCCTCGACGATCCCACGACGACCAGCAGTTGGATCCACGCCGTGGTAACCAAGCTCGCGGAGGCGTCATTCGAGTCGTGGCTTCAGGTCATGGGAGAGCTATGGCAAATGGCCGACACGTCCGCCGCGCCGGAAGCCGCCCTTCGTCAGATCCTTTCCCAGCTGATGGACCACTTGCCACCAGCACTGCCCTTCGAGCTGACCTGCGTGCTGGCGGCAACGGCCGGGTGTCTGGGTGAAACGCAAACAGCGCGAGATCTGGTCGGACGGGTCTTGCAATCCATGTCGGGCAAAACCATCGGACGCGCACAGTATCCCAACCAAGCGCAGGCTTACCAGTGGGCTTTTGGCGCCCTCTGGTCTGCCGTTTGCCGTCTCAACGACGCATCCCTCGCAAAAAGCGGGCTGGAGTGGCTGATCAAGACTGCGGAAGAAATCCTGCCGCACGATCTGAGAGCCGAACTAGTCGCCGGATTTTTCCCGTCGCTCGAGCAAGTCACAAATCCGCAGCTCGCCCAGCAACTCCACCAGCGCCTGTCAGAAGCCGTCACCCAATCCTTTGATCGGACCCGTTTTTTCAGCGTGGCGCTGACTCAGTTCGCAGACGCCTACACGGCGCTGGGGCGTCGAGAGACGGCGAGAAGATGCCTTCAGGAGGCAGAGGCGGTCGCCAATTGCCTCGGTCATCCGGCCTTCGTCGCGGACATTCTCTGCCGGGCGTTACCCTTGTGGGCGGAGATTCAGAAACCGGACATGGCCCACTCCGCGGCGCAACGCGCGCTTGAACTGCTGCCCCACATCCAGGGCCTGAACCATCAGGCGAAAGTCGTCCAAGACGTCGTCCGGTCGGTCGTTAACGCCGCCACGTCGCCGGAGTTCCACAACGGGGCGGCAGGCGCCCTGGCGAGGGCGTTCGAATGTGCGGAACGGGTTTCATCCTTTGAGATCGACTCAATGTCCTGCGTCGTCGACGGCTTCAACCGCTCGGGCCTGCCCTGTCCTCCAAAGCTTACCGACCGCCTGGCCCGCCGACTCTTGCAGCCGGCGGAAAAGGGCCGTGGCAAGCGTTCGTCGTCGGACGAAAAAATCACCGCAGCTCAGGCCGCGGAGCAGACGCGGGCTGCCTCCGCCTTGCATGCCGCCGGGGCACGCGACGCCAGCCAGGAGATCATCGGCCGGGTCGAACAAGCCGCGGATCGGCTGCCGCGCGAGTCCGAAGGCGACCGCGTGCAACTTTGCCAACTCTGGCACTTGTCCGTCCTGTTCGAGAATCTGCCTTGGCGCACGGCTCCTGTTACTGGCCACCGAGCCTCCGCCGCCGCTGAGCTGGCCTTATCCATCCAGGCGCCCGAACTGCGCTCAGATGCATGCGTGGCCGCGGCGCGGATCGCCGCGCACGCGCACGATGCTGCAGCAGCCGGTCGCCTGCTAACCTCAGCCATTGACGCCTGGCAACGCGTTGACGAATGGCTCTGGGCCCGGCAGCGCGTTGGAGGGCTGTTCAAGGCATTTGGGGAGATTCCGGATCGTTCCGTCCGCGCCGAATGCATGCCTGCCATGCTGGGTGTGATCCGGCGGCACGAGGATTTCTACGAGCGCGACCGGGCGATGGCCAACCTGCTGATCGCTTGGGCCGACGATCCGGACCGATGCCGGGAACTCAGCCGGTCGATTTTTCTGCCCTCGGGCCTGGATCGAATCCTGGCCGCGGCACACGATGGCCCCCTTCAGGGAGATTTCGTCCGAGATCTCATTCTCGACGTGTTGGAAAAGTCCACTTCCTTGGTCCCGGGCTGTTTCCTGGGGCACAGCCTGCTGGTCGGTCAAATTTCGGCGCGCCGCGGCTTCCACGAGGCCGACTCCCTTTCGGCGACGCTCGAGTTCATCGAGGGGCGCATGCGCGAACTGCTCGGGATTCCATCGCCGTGAGCAGGCCTGAGCCGCCCCCCCGAGGCGTTCTCCTATCCCCTGAGATCATTGCTTTTGCTTTTGCGCCAGGGTCGGGCCGATGTAACGGCGTGCGATGACCACGTTGTCGAACGAAACGATGTTCGTGGGGTTTTTCGTCCAGCGATCGGTGAAGTAGCTCTCAAGGGTCAAGGCGTTGGCCGTGAGTTGGTCCGTTTTCCGCCAGTTGATGCCTTTCCAATGACCAAGCAACACGCCGTCGATCCAGAAAGCTTGTTCGCCGTCAGGCCGGCCCGGCGTGTTGTGCTTGAGCATGAACTCGGCGCAAATCCAGCGATCTCGTGGAATGAGCGCCGCCGTCGGGACAGCGAACGAGTTGCCCCAATACTTGCCATCCTTTGAGGTCTCCATCTCATGCCAGTAACTGTAGAAGTTCCAGCGGCCAGGAGCGGCCCAGCGACCCCAGTTGCCCCAGGGTTCCAACGCGGTGGAGAATCGCTCGCTGCCTTCCGGCTTGAGCCCGGCGCCGCCAAACCCGGACCATCGATCGCCGCCCCGCATCCCCTTGTTGGCCCGCAGCGTCACGAAGTGATGCACATAGTCACACCGAGCATCGAAGCGGGTGTAGAACCGCACGAAGATGGTTGCGGCAGACTCGAACCATCTGGTCAATCCACCACCGGTGTCCTCGCCCAGATGCGCTTCCACCCGAAGGCAACGCTGGCCAAAGCGAGCGTCCGGCCCGGGCGAAACCAGCTCCAGCACCTTGCCCTTTTTGTTCCCGATCTCGTCCCAACCGGCGCCGAGATTTCCGGATTCAAAATCATCGGCAAAGATCACCTCCGCACTCGCCTTCAGTCCAACGTCACGGGGGAAAGCCGCAGCCAAGCCCGGACCCGAAGGCAGCTCACTCTTACTCTTATCGACCAAATTAATTCGAAGGCCTGAACCTTCGTCTGCGCCACGGGCACCCGCAGCGAACATCAGCACGACGGCCAAAGATGCTAGGCAACAACTGGCCTCGAGCCAACACCACCGGCTCCAGAATGAACGGTGTTGTTTTCGGGACGTTGGAGCTTCATCCGTCCCGTCGGTTCGGCGAGACATCTTCTTCGCCGCCGGGCGGCGGAGAAGGTTCCTCCGGAAGGGAGGTTCATGTAGGCGTCCAGATTGCCAGTTCGGATCCACGAAAGTAACGACTTCCCAGCCGGCGCAGGAATTCGGACCGAGTTCCCCTTACTCGAGCCCACCCATCCGTCCGAGTTGATAGTCTTCAAATGCCTGCTGGATTTCGGCGCCGGTGTTCATCACGAACGGACCTCGGGCCACCATCGTTTCGTCGATCGGCTCGCCACTCAGCACCAACAGCCTGGAGTCGGCCGCAGCCTTCAGCGCGAGGCCGCGGCCCGCGCGCGTGAAGATGCCGAGATCACCTTCGCTGGCCGGCTGCCCATCCAGCACCACGGATCCACTCAGCACCAGCAGGGCTGTCGTATGGTTGTCAGGCAGCGAGACATCCACGTGGGCGGACGCAACGAGCTGAACATCCCAAAGGTTGATCGAGGTGAAGGTCTTGGCCGGACCTTGATGGCCGTCAAATTCTCCGGCGATGACTCGAACAGAGGCAGCGTTGCCCGGCAGCGAAATTTTCGGGATCTGCGCGTCGAACAGCGTCTGGTATTTCGGCGGCACCCCTTTGTCACGGGCCCGGAGGTTGACCCAGAGCTGGACCATTTGCAGCGTGCCGCCCTGGCGGGTGAAGTCGACCGAGTGAAACTCCTCGTGTACGATGCCTCGGCCGGCGGTCATCCATTGCACGTCGCCGGGGCCGATCCGGCCACCGCCCCCGCTGGAATCGCGATGCTCCAGTTCACCCTGATAGGCGATCGTAACCGTCTCGAAGCCTTTGTGCGGATGGGCACCCACCCCGCGCTTGCCGACGCCCGGCTCCCCGGGCGGAAAGCGATGCGGCGCGACGTAGTCGAGCAACAGGAACGGACTCAACTCGCGTCCGAGCCCGTTGTAGTCGAAGACAGACCGGACGGGGAAACCATTCCCGACCCAATGGCTCTTCGAGCTATGGTGGATGCGGATCAGCGTTTTCATGTCGGACAGCAGCGGGCGCGGCCCGTCCATCGGCGCGCAGCGCGTCCGGGAAGAAGCCGGCAACGGGTCTTTCGCCACAGGGTGAGGCGACGCCCAAAGTGTCCAAGACTGCGAGCAGCCGGAGCTAGAGCTTGTTTTGGCCCTTGGCTTTGGCAGCGGCCCAGCGGGCCTTGGCGGCCTGGCGCATCCTCGCACGGGCGGCAGCGCTGAACTTTCGGCGTTTCTTTTCGACAGGCTTGCCGGCGGCAGCCGCCTTGGATGCGGCCCGACGCGACGAAGCCTTGCCGCGGCCACGCCGGGAGACTTTGGGTTCTGAAGCGCCCAGCAGCGCGCTTAGTTCGCTGTTGAGAGCATCGATCCGTTCTTTAATGGCAATGGCTCGGCGGAGCTGAGCAGTTGTTAGGTCGGCGAGCGAAGAATTCGACATGGACTAAACCAACACGGTAAACTTCGGCGCGTCAAGACCGGGCTGTGTCCGAGGGACGGTTATCTTGGGTTGCGTTGGCGGTGTCTCAAGTTACCTGAAGTTACTCGCCGTCCGGCTGCCGTTAGGCAGCTTCGCCGAGCACCCGCTCAACCAATTCGGCCAGGCCGGACGGTTGGTAAGGTTTGCCCATGAAACGATCCACCCGGACAGACGACTCATAGACAATTTCCGCGCCCGCAGTACCGCTGACGAGAATCGTCTTTAGATCCGGCTTGGCGGCCTTGCAACGCTCAATCAATTCAAGACCGTTCATCTTGCCTAACGCGTAGTCTGTGATGAGGAGGTCGGGCTTGACCCGGGCCTTGAGGAACGTGTCGAGGGCCTCCTCGGGATCGAGAAACTTCTTCAACGCATAGTCTCCGCCTTGCAGGGAAATTTCCGCCAGATCCAGCAGCATGGGCTGGTCATCGACGAGGAAGATGAGTGCCCTTCGAACGCGGGCTCCGGAGCATTTTGAGCTTTTTGGACTGGCTGAACTCATCGGTTCGGCGAGAGATGCCTGCGCGAAGTAAACACCCCGAATGCACCGCTGGCAAGAGGCGTTTCGTAAACCACTGAATACAAACGATCTTCGCCCCACCATCCCCATCCCGGGCTTCCGGATTAAGGTTTCGGGGACGGCGCCGCGGGCGCCGGCGGTGACGGGGGAGCTGGGGTTGGAAGATTCAACTTGGTCCGAAGGCGCGCGGCGTATTCCGGGGGCAGTCCAGACTCCGGGTCGATCAGAGCGTTGAGAATCCGACGGTAGATTTCCGGGAATGGTTCCATGGCCAGGGCGTTGGCGCGTTGCCGGGAAATGTCGGCATAGTAGTCCCAGATCTGACGGGCATTTCGAATCAAAGCCGCCGCGCGATCATCCTCATCGACCGACAGATTTTCAAAGTACTGCGTGACCCATCCTTCGATCAGCGCCTTGGTCCGGTTGTGGTCTCCATCCGCCACGCGCTCCGTGATGCGCTTCAAAACGTAAGCTTCAACGGAATCACCGGCGGGAACTGCACCCGGATATTTCTCGCGCAGGACGCTGAACCATCGATTGGCCTCGGCGACCCGATTGTAGTTATAGAGGAGATAGACTGCCTCTTTGAGAAAATTCAAATGTGCTTTGCGTATGGCGTCGGGTTTCTCCTTCTCCTCAGCAATCATTTTCTCAAACCCTTCATGGGCGAGCGGTATTTTGGTCAGGTCAGGAGCGAAGACGTAAGCTCCATCGGGCCGGACCAGAACGATGCGTCCGCGCAGAACGCTGGCTTGGAGGCTTTGGTAGACATTGCGCCGCAGGGCGAGGTGATCCTTGGGCGTCGAGCGGTCGAGGCCGACCCGGGCCCAGTAAATGGCGTGCGCTTCAGGCAGACGCCACTCCAGCCGACCAAATTCCTCCTCGACCTTCATCATCAACAACGGATCCATCTTGTAGCGTTCTCGCAGCAGTCGAGCCCGGGCCCGGGCTTCGTCCGTCCGCGGATTCTTAAGCTCCTCGAAGTTGGGGCGTGGACCGCCGAACAAGGCCGTCATCTCGCGGGCCCAGCCAAACTTGTAGGTCAGATGCGCGTCATCCAGATTCTGACCGATCTTATGCTGAAAGAACCAGGCAAGCTCGCGGTAGATGAGCGCTTCGTTTGGGTTGTACTTGAGACCTTGATCGCGCAATAGCTCGATGCCGTTTTGGACCCATCGCCAGCGGTCGTTGGGATCGCGAAACTTAACCGAGATGTTATAGGCCATGTTCCAGGCCTGGACGAGCCAGACTTGGACGAAGTGTGGCTCCAACTTGGTGATCCAATCAGCCAGTTGGACCTGCTCGAAAAACTTCCCCTCCATCTGCATGTCGTTGGCCCGGATCCAAAGCGCATTTGCGATCAAGCCGCGGAAGCTGCCGAGGGCGACCGTGGTGAAGGCGAGAACCGGCGGGGCATTCTCCAACGGGTCCTGGCGGGTCAATCCGAGCTCCAGGCGCTGCCGGTTCAAATCGCGTTGCAAGCCGGCCCCCGCCGCCACCAGCAGCAGTGCCACGACAATTCGGAGGGTCGTCTGAGCGCGGTGATGCATGTCAGGACTGGCTGTGAACGGCTGCCAATTCGCGCCGGCTGAAAAAGAAAATGCCGAGCACGGCCAGCACGCCGCCCAGCAGCAGGACCACCTGGCCAAAGGCGAGCCCGAGTTGGTCCCATGGAATGCTGCGCCCGTTGCTCAGGGAGTCGACCGGCGAGAATTGTTGGACCAGATTCACCACCCGGAGCACACCCTTAAAAACTGGCAGAAGCACCAGATCAATCCAGCTGCCGCCGCGATTGGTCTCATGGTCCAGTCCCGTGACGGTCCCCTCTTCCACCACACTGGACAACGTGCCGCTCGACAGCCCGACGAGCAGGAGACTAATCGAAAAAAACGCGGCCACGGGAAAGGACATCAGGCTGGCCGAAGCGAGCCCCAAGGCGGCGATGAGCGTGAGCGAACACAGAATGATGAATAGGCCGCGGACGAAATTGCCGCCGAAACTGCCTTCCGGGTAGAGCACCTCCAGACCATCTTCCAGCGGAAAAATCAGATCCACGTTGTTCTGATTCTCGAAGTTGACCTGCAGCCTTCCCTGGGGATCGATCACTTGGCCGGCCGTCCCGATGCGGATTTCGTGAAAAGTGTTGGGCGCGAGACTTTGCGGCTGGCTTACGGCATAGGGATTGTCGAAAGGCCCGATTCGCCAGAGACCGAGGTAACTGCCCGATTCGTTGGTCTGCGCGGCATGAAACTTCACCCGGAGAAAAAGCGGCTGGTTTGCGAGCAGATGGCGCTTTAATCCAACGTCGATCGACCATTTCCGATAGTGATTCGGGGCAACGATCTGGTATCCCGCTTTGATTCGCTCGCGCAACTGAAAGCGCGCCTCCTCGCGCTGCTCCGGCGGCAGGCTTGCAAACTCGGAACTCTTCTGCACCATCCCCGAGAGCTCACCCTCCACGTCCGGACGCGCCTCCCGCAGCGCGCCGCGCGCCACAAAAATCTCCTGCTGCAGAATTCGCTGCTGGGCCTCCGGCAGCTGGCGCGCCCGCCATTGAAGCAACGTGAAGATGCAAACCCCGGATAACCCGAGCAACGTGGCGTTCAAAAGCGTAATTCCGAGGAGCTTGCCCAGCCAGATCTGCCAGCGGGCAATGGGCTTCACCACCACCATCTGCATCTGGCATTCCTCGATCTCGCGGGCCAGGGTGCCACACGACAGCCACAAGGTCGAGAAAGCCAGCAACGCACTCACCACGCTCAACGTGTAGGTGAGCATGATCTGGATGAACCCACGCGCCGAGCCATCATTCTTTAACAGCAGAGGCAGGACCACGACGGCCAGCAACAGCATGCCGGCCAAAACCCAGAAAAGACGAAAGCGAAAGGCCGCCTTCCAGGTCAGCGCGGTCACCGCCCACACCCGGGCGCCCACCACCCAGCGTAGTATCGCCGGGAGCAGCACGAGCCGCGCAACGATGCCCAAGGGCGTCATGACTTCGGCTTCTTCAACAGCGAAGAGAGTTTCTCATTCGCTTGGGTCAGGTCCACAGCCGCCGGCGGAGTGGAAGAACGAACCGCGTCAGCTGCAGGAGAGCTGTCGCCTGAGATCGCGACGGCCGCCGCCGCGCCGTTCGCCGCGCCGTTCGCCGGCCGTGCCATCTCCGCCAGCCGGGCATGATCGACGACCGGAGCCGCCGGGGCGACATCCGCATTCGCGGTCGGCGCCGGCTGCACGACGGGCTCGGACGGGAGCGTCAGTCGCTCCAATACCTTCTCCGGTGTCGATTTGACAGCGACATCCCCCCGCAGGTAGGCGGCTACGGTGCCCCCCGACTGGGCGCCCGACGTCTCAGCCGCGTTTTGCTTCGCGCGCGCGACCACATCCAAAAAGTAGCTCTCGAGATTTTGCGTGGGATTGTCCACCCGCACCTTGTCGCCGATGACGTCGGCCCGAATCATCGACAGCACCCGCTCCATGGTCTCTCGCGGCAGCGGCGGGGTGGTGATGCGCACCGTGTCGGGCTTGGCCAGCAATTCCCGCAATGTTCCCAGGGCCTGCACCCGGCCTCCATAGTAAATCACGACGCGATCGCAAACATCCTCCACGTCGGAAAGCAAATGGCTGCTCAGGATGACGGTCTTGCCTCGGCGCGCCAGAGCGAGAATCAGATCCTTGACCTCCCGGCATCCAATAGGATCCAGGCCGGCCGTCGGTTCGTCGAGGATCACCAGGTCGGGATCGTTGATTAGGGCCTGGGCCAAGCCAATGCGCCGCTGCATGCCCTTGGAAAATTCCCCGACCGACCGGGTTCGGGTCTGGTTAAGCCCGACCATCTCCAGCAGTTGATCGGCGCGTTGGGCTCGTTCCGCCGGAGTCAGATGAAACAAGTTGCCAAAGAAATCAAGGGTCTCCCGGGAGTTGAGGTAGCGATACAGGTAGGACTCTTCCGGGAGGTAGCCAATACGGGCCTTCGTCGCAACGTGCCGGGGAGATTTGCCGAAGACCTCAATGTGTCCGCGGGTTGGATGAAGGAGCCCGAGCAGCATTTTGACCGTGGTCGACTTGCCCGAGCCGTTGGGGCCGAGCAAACCAAACACCTCGCCCTGTCTCACCTCGAAATCCACGCCATCGACCGCCCGCGCCTTGGGTCGGCCCCAAAAATCCTTGAAGACCTTGGTTAATCCCCGCACGGACACGACCACATCGGACGAGGCCGGCAGCCGAGCCGGGTTGGAGGAAGCCGGAATGGTGTCAACGGTGGCCATGCAATTGTTTTTTCAGGACGCGACGCTACCGAGGCGTAGGACGAGTGACAAGTCGCGAGCATTCCCGGTAAATCTCCAACGCTTCCAATCCGCAAGGCATCGGAAGCTCTGATGCGTTCCGGACTCTCAGGTCCCGGCAACTGCGCCAAAGGCGCAAGCCTCGTTTTTGTTCGCACAGAGCCGAAGCAAATGAAACTCGTCGCAGAGCGGCGGCAGCGCCTGCTTGAGCCGGTCCAATTCTGCATAATCGCCGTCGCCCTTGAACTTGATCGTAACCACAAAATAGCGGGTACGCCGGCGAGCCACCCACTCCATGACCAGCTCGATGCTTCGTTCGGGAGCGGCAATCACGTCGCAAATCAGCCAATCGACCGCTGCGCTCGGCTCAAATTTGAACGCGTCCCCCCGACAAAACGTAAGCCCGGGATGGCGCATGAGATCCTCCCGTAAAGGCGCGCGGTCCACCGCGATGACCCGCGCCCCTCGCTGGAGCGCAACATAGCTCCAACTGCCGGGCGCGGCGCCGAGATCCACGCATGTTTCGCCGGGCGCGACGCTTCGCCCCAACCTCATCTCGGCCTCAACCAGCTTGGCAAAGGCACGGCTCGGTGCGGCCTTGTCCACCGCCAGGGGAATCTCCCCCATCGGAAACGGAGAAATCATCGCCCGCAGTTGATGGGGAAGCGGAGCAGGTGCCACCGAGATAAAGCCCTTCTCGGGTTCCGTCAGCAAAAGTTGCACGAGGGAATGTTCCCGTCGGAACGGCTCAGGCTCGGCTCTCCAGCAACGCAAACGCCGGCGGTGCTGTTTGCGCAGCCGCTCCCGAAAAGCCTCCTGGATTAACCCGCACCGATTTCTACCCGCGGAGTCCGACGCTGCACCATAGCACGGCTCGACGTGCAGGAACCAAGGTTGATCCTCGGACCATTCGGCCTGACTCACTACTTCCCGCAGGCGATCTGCCCACTGCGAAATCGAGGCCGCTGTGGCTTCGATTGCAGTCGGAATCAGCTGTCGACCAAACACCAGCCGGGGACTAGCGGCATCCAGATGCGCCGCAAAACCAAACAGGCGTGAACCGAGCTGGACGGGGTCAGTCGCCGGCCAGGCGCGTCGCAATTCCGACTTTAAATAGTCCGCGCAATCGTCCGCGCTCAACACCAGATGCATCGCGGTCGCACCCTAGGGAATTGCCGCTGCGATGTCCTGTCTTTTCCGCCACTTGCCCGAGCGCGGGAAGGCCAGCCGACTTCCGCTGGCCACCTGAATCGTTCCGATTAAGCCGCAAAGCCCACCGTATCGATCTTGGCCAAACGCTTGCGCATCTTACGCAGGGCCTTGTCCTCAATCTGGCGAATGCGCTCCCGCGTGACGCCGAACTGAACGCCAATTTCTTCCAGGGTTTTTTCGTCACCCCCGTCCAGACCGAATCGCTGCCGGAGAATCGCCACCTCGCGATCATCCAGGCCGCCCATCAATTCCAGCACCAGATTGCCGTTGGTTTTGGATTCCAAGGCAAGATAAGGAGTGCCGGCATTTTGGTCCGCGACGACATCAGCAATGCGGTTTGACTCGTCATCCCCAATCGGAGCGTCGAGCGAGGCGGGGCGGATGCCGGCCGTCTGCAACAGCCGCACCTGTTTGGCGGGAATGTCGAGTTCGTCGCCAATTTCTTCATCCGTGGGCTGGCGCCCCAGTTCCTCCTCCAATCGCATCGCCACCCGGCGGATGCTGAGAAGCTTGTCCGTCGCATGGACCGGCAGTCGGATGGTTTTCGACTGATCGGACAAAGCGCGACGGATCGACTGCTTGATCCACCACGCGGCATACGTTGAAAGCTTCGCCCCTTTGGTGGGATCGAACTTTTCGACCGCGCGCATGAGACCGATGTTGCCTTCATTGATGAGGTCCAGGAGTGGCAGCCCAAGGTTTTCGTAATCGCGCGCGATCTTTACCACCAGGCGAAGGTTGGCCTTGATCATGTGTTCTCGCGCTTTCAAGTCGCCACGCTGGATCCGTTTGGCCAGCTGAATTTCTTCCTGTGGCGTCAGCAGCTTCGTTTCGCCAATCTCGCGAATGTAAAGGCGGAAGGCGGAATCGCCGCCATAGTCCCGTTGTTCCGATTCGGAGGCGGGCGGCGATGCGGGCAGGGTCACGGCCACCTCCGTCGATAGCCGGTCGGCCAGCTCGGGTGCAGGCGCAGGCGCAATGGGGCTGCCCGAGATTGGGGCAGGCGACGGCATCACCGCGCGGGCGGCGGACAGGGGAGTCGGAACTCGGCGGGTGCTTCGTCTAACTCGGCTCGCCGCTTTGGTTCGGCGCGACGGCCTGCACCCCGCCCGCGCCCGATTATTACTTCGTGTTTTCATATTTCTTAAGCGTTCGACAGCCGAATTAGTTTCGCGTTTCAGTTTAGGCCGTTACAAATCAGTAAGATCATCCCAATCACGCCGCCAAGCCGCAGCCGCTCCGTGCCCGGATGCGACGTTGCCGTTCGGCCCGAAGACGAACCGCACGGCTCGCTTCCTCCAACAACTCCGGCCAAACCAGCATGGGGTATGCCGTGGTCCAAGCCACGGCAGCGGACTCGTCCGCTGCGTGTTGCAGCCACCGGCGCGTTTCGGCGTCCGACTCAGCCGCCAACTGTTCGCGCAACAGCTTTTGCTTGAGCTGTTCGAAGTCGTCCGCCGCGCCCGCCGAAACAACCCGCTGACCCACCACTCGGTGGCCAGCCCATTTTTTTTGCTTATAACCAATATCTACTGCACTCATAGCTCTCAGTCCATTTGACGGATATAGTGAATACTTACTCACCGTTATTTTAAAAAAATCTATTCCTCTTCAACGAAGAAGGCGGCCAGTTCTTTCGGTCGAAAATGACGTGTAATGGCGGCATCGCTCAGCCCCAGCCCGCGCAAGGCGAACCAAACCGCTTGATTGACAAGCGATTCCCTGGAGCTTCCGTAGTCCACCACGGGCTCTTTGGGAAGCTGCATGGTCGCAATCATGGTCGCCAAATGGTGAACGAACAGCAGCCGGTTTTCCCGACTGACCGGGCTGGCCACGACATCCCCGGCTTCGACGGCCGCCTTCATGCAATCCACGATGCGCTCCAAATTTTCTGAGAAACGGTTGCGAAACAGAAATCGGGTGAATTCCCCATCCTCCAAGCAACTGTTCAGGATCATGCGATGGCGGACTTCGTGGTTCATCGTGGCGCACGAACGCCCCACCACATTGACCCGGACGACGTAATAAATGATGTGCACCAAGGTTGACGTGGACGGCGCCAGGCCAATGAGCTTTTCCAACCCCGGATCGCAACCACGACACCCATAGTGCTGAATCGCCGAATAAATCGACTCTTTGCTGGGGAAATGCTTGTAGAGAAGCGCCTCGGACACGCCGGCCGCCGCTGCCAGTTGTCGGGTCGTCGTCCGGGCGAATCCCTGATGCGCAAACAAGGGCAAGGCCGCCTTTACAATGGCTTCCTTCCGCGCATCACAACTCATCCGCTTCGTTCGCACGCGCAGAAGTTAGTGAACACTTACTATAGTTGTCAACCTTGCATTTCGAGATGGTGGCCTTGCCAAATGCAAGGCGGGACGGGTTCAGCCGTAGCGTTGACGAAGTGCCTCGCGCAGGGCCTGGAGTTTCTTCCGCTCAGCCAAAGCCGTCAGCGCCGCGAGATGTTCGCTCCTGGTCGCGCCCCGCAATTCTCCGCTGCGGTGAATCTCCAAAGCCTGGCGCATCGCTTCGGCCCCCAATTTCGGATCGGGGCGCCCCGCCGAATTCTTAATCGAATTGATCGCCGAACCCGACAGAAACAACACGTGTTCACCCAAGCCCCTCTGCTCCACGTCCTGCAGGTTCAGGATGATGTTGCCCTGATCCAGACCACCCGCGCGTGCAATCATCACCGGCTTGATCCCCGGCAACGGCTGCGTCAAAACCCGCTCGCTGGCCAGCCACTCTTCCCCATGCGGATAGATGAAGGGCGTTCCTTCCCGCACGGGCGCGGTCTGCCGAAAGTCGATCCCATCCAAACGAGCCAACAGATCGATCACTTCACGCCAGAGTCCTCCGCGGGTCTTCACCCCAATGCCCGCGTTGTGCCCATAAAGCGCAGGGGGCTGAGCCCGATGCTTCGTCGCTTCCCGGATCATTCGAACCGTCCCGCCGGCAAAACTCTCGCTGAACATCACCCCGCTGGCACCGGCATCGAGGGCAGCCTCGACGCTTTCCAAGATTTCATGTGGCGCCCCGGTGACGTGCGGAGCGAAGATCAATCCCTTGCCGCCGCGCTGGTCCTGTCGACGACGAATGGCCTCGGCGCCCCGGCGCGCCCTTTCCTGGACCGGAGAGTAACCAAGTCGCGGATAAAGGTTCTCGTCCTCCTTTACAAACAAGAACAATGGGCACGCCGCGGCCTCCTCCATCAGGGTGCCCACCGTCGCAGGTGTGATTCCCGCCGTGGGTTTCAATATCGTTCCGAACGCCGGTTCGGACGCAGCAAAGCCGGTCAACGCACGAACCCCAGGCCCACCATGGGCCGGCCCCGGAAAGGTCCTCACCACCTTCTCCGGTATCTCCAAATGGACGAGCCGGACATCCTGATTCTCATAAACGTCAAAGAGAATCGCTCCCGCCGCGGTGTGCAGAATATCAGTCGACGTCAGATGGCCGTCAGGCTGCAACAGCATCTTCAAGGGAAATGCCATGTGCACCAGTCCGATTCGGCCGGTCGCATCGAATGAGTCAACGCCCACCGCGTGCCCGGTGCATTGCTCGAGCAATGATCCCGACGGAATATCCTTTGTGCCGCTCGTGGCGTGGTAGCTGATCTCCTTCGCCGCCTGCTGGAGGCTCCAGGTCCGCAGCGCCAGAAAATAAGTCACCACGATTTGATCGTCCAAGCGAGGCGGCGGCTCGGCCGCGAGGCGATCCATAATCACGCGTCGCAATCGAACTTCGCGCGCGTCCGCGTCGTGCCACAACAGATCTAAAGTCGGCGTGTCCAGAAAGCTCATGAGGCCAGGATTTGTTTCATCAACCGCGGGAGAATAGGAACGCCGGCCGGCGCCGCAAAGCCGAAAGCACCGCCGTACAGCCATCAACGGGACAGCCGGCAGGTCAACTCCATCCGCGATGAACCGCTTCCCACCTTTTCCACCTCACCAGTTCACGCGTACCCCATTGACCGGAATTGAAGACCGCTGATGAACAGGTATACGCAGATACTTCGGGATCCAATTAACGATCGGGTTGACGGCCATCGGTGGAAGGTGGTTGGAGTATTCACGATCGAAGATCGCCGTCCATATCTGCGTTTATCGGAGTGAATCAGCGGTCAAGGATTCATACTTGGGGAACAGGGCCCCACCCGCTTCGTTGACATCCCAACGACGGCCCGGCACGGTTCTCCAGCGCGGAAAATTCGAGTTGCTCATGACGCTCATCGAACAACAAACCCGACTGATCGACACCCTCGCCTCCCTTCCAGATCCCCAGGAACGGCTGGCTTGGCTGGTCGAGAACGCCCGCCAGCGCCCCATGATGGACGCGGCGCTTCGCATCGACGCCCATCGCGTGGAGGGATGCCTCGCCCGCCTCTGGGTCGTCGGCCAATTCCGCGACGGTCGCTGCCATTATGCCAGCGAGTCTGACTCGCTCATCGTGAAGGCCGTCTCCGGTCTGCTCTGCGAGTTTTACAGCAATCGCACCCCTTCCGAAATCGTCTCGCATCCTCCTGACTTTCTCTCTCGACTGGGTATTACCCAGCACCTCACGGCCAATCGCCGCACTGGGTTGTCCCGCGTCTGGGATAACATCCGCGACTACGCCAGCGCCCACTGCCCCGCTTCCAGCCCGCCGGCCACCGCGTAAAGTCCTGGCCGCTTGGGGCCGACAGAAGCGGGCCAGCCCGGCCAACCATGCGCCTCTACGACGCTCACAATCATCTTCAAGACGAACGCTTCGGAGGCTGTCAGGACGATCTCCTGCGCGAGGCTCGTTCAGCCGGCCTTGCGCGCATGGTGGTCAATGGCTCGTGCGAATCTGACTGGCCCGAAGTCCTCGCCCTGGCACGCCGTTTTCCTGAGGTCCTTCCTTCCTTCGGCTATCATCCCTGGTATGTGTCGGAACGAACCCCGCACTGGAAGGAAGCACTCGTCACCTGCCTCGACCAAGTCCCGTCCGCCATTGGCGAGGTCGGTCTCGATCGATGGAAGGAAGGCCTGGACCTGCCCGCGCAGGAGGAAGTCTTCCGCTGGCAACTGGAACTCGCGGCCGCGCGCCATCTCCCGGTCAGCATTCACTGTTTGCAAGCGTGGGGCCGTCTCTACGACCTGCTGCGCGCCGGGCCGTCTCTCGGCTGCGGCTTTCTGCTCCATTCGTATGGCGGGCCGAAGGAGATGATCGAGCCACTCGCCCGCCTGGGGGCCTATTTTTCGTTGCCGGGCTACTTCGCCCACGAGCGCAAGGAACGCCAGCGGGAGTGTTTCCGCCACGTTCCCGCGGACCGACTGTTGATCGAAACCGACGCGCCGGACCAGCCGCTGCCCGATTCGCGCGTGCTCCATCCCTGTCACGACCCAGCCACCGCCCTGCCGCTGAACCATCCAGCAAACGTCGGTGCCGTCTACAGATTCGCAGCCGAAGTAACCAACCGAAGCCTCGAGAGCCTAGCCGCACAGATTGAAGAGAACTTCCATCGGCTCTTCGGATCGGTTGCCCCCCGGATTTCGCATTGAACTGCCGGCGGCCTTCGCTCTAGCCTGCCGCTACAGCAACTGTCATGAAACGATTTTTCACGCTCTCCCTGTCCCTGCTCCTGCTTGGCGCCATCGGCTGCAACAAATCGTCGGACCCTGCCGCCACCGGCAGCGCCCCAGCCGCGCCAGCCCCGGGCAAAAAGAAGAAGATTGCCTACGTCACCAATGGCGTGGACCCATTCTGGAACACGGCCGCCGCCGGCGTTCGTGCCGCCGAAAAAGAGTTCGGAGTCGAATGCGAAGTGCTCATGCCGCCCAAAGGCATCATCGACCAGAAGCGCATGGTGGAGGGGCTCCTCGCCCGCGGCATCGACGGCATCGCCATCAGCCCAATTGACGCCCGCAATCAGGTGGACCTGCTCAATCAAGCAGCTGACCGCTGTCCGGTCATCACCCACGACTCGGACGCTCCTGACAGCAAGCGACTCTGCTTTGTCGGCATGGACAACTACAAGGCCGGCCGGGCCGCCGGCAAGTTGATCAAGGAAGCCCTCCCGAACGGCGGCAAAATCATGATCTTCGTCGGGCGCCTCGAACAGCTTAACGCCCAGCAACGACGTCAGGGAGTCATCGACGAACTCCTCGATCGCCCGCCCCAAGCCCTTGGCCAGGTCAACTACGACCCACCGGGCAAAGCCCTCGCCAGCGCCGGGGACAAATACGTTGTCGTCGACACCCGCACGGACAATTTTGACTACGCCCGTGCCAAGGCCAACGCCCAGGACGCCATGGCGTCCGTTCCCGATCTCGCCTGCATGGTCGGGCTTTTCGCCTACAATGCGCCCCAGTGCCTTGAGGCGGCCAAAGACGCCGGCAAAACGGGCAAGATCAAAATCGTCAGCTTCGACGAACAAAACTCCGTTCTCCAGGGCATCATCGATGGACACGTCCACGGCACCGTCAGCCAGCAGCCTTACTACTACGGCTACGAATCAGTCCGCATCCTCAAAGGCCTGGCCAACGGCGACAAGTCCGTGCTGCCGCCCGGCGGCTTTCACGAGGTGCCAATCGTCGAGGTTCGCAAGGCGAATGTGGAAAAATTCTGGGCCGACCTGAAGCAAATGCAGGCCGCCGGTAAGTAACCGCAATCGGAGCGGACCTGTGATCAATCCTCCGCCGTTGCTGGAGGCCCGCTCGTTGGGCAAACGCTTCCCCGGCGTCCGCGCCCTGCATCAGGTCAACCTCACGCTCCAGCGCGGCGAGGTGCTCGCCGTCATCGGCGAGAACGGCGCCGGAAAAAGCACGCTGATGAAAATCCTCGCCGGGGTCACGACTCCCGACTCCGGCGAAATTCGCGTCGAAGGACGGCCGGTTCGCATCGACTCCGTCCGCGCCGCCGAACAGCTCGGCATTGCGCTCATTCACCAGGAACTCAATCTCGCCGACAACCTCGACGTCGCCTCCAATCTCTTTCTTGGACGCGAACCACATCGCTGGGCCTGGGTCGATCGGCGACGTCTCTACGCCAACTCGAAGCCATACCTCGCCGACGTTGGCCTGAACTGCCCGCCGAATCAGCTGGTCAGCACCCTGTCGCTCGGCCGCCAGCAGCTGGTCGAGATCGCGAAGGCACTCAGCACCAATGCCCGCGTGCTGATCATGGACGAGCCCACCTCCAGCCTGAGCCAGCACGAAACGGATCAGCTCTATCGCGTCGTTCGCAAGCTCCGCGAACGCGGCGTCAGCGTGGTCTACATCTCACACCGCCTCGGCGAGGTGCGCGAGCTCGCGGACCGCGTGGTGGTCCTGCGCGACGGCCAAAACGCCGGCGAGCTCGCCCGTGACCAGATCGAACACCGGGCCATGGTCCGCCTGATGGTCGGTCGCGATCTCGGACGCCACGCCCGTCCTTCGTTCGGCCAGGGCAAACCGCTGCTCGAAGCGAAGGACCTCCGCACATCGGCGCATCCCGACATTCCGCTCAGTTTTTCCCTGCGCCCTGGTGAAATCGTCGGTGTGGCCGGGCTGGTCGGCGCCGGCCGCACTGAACTGCTCCAGGTTCTTTTCGGCATCGATCGCGCCGCCGGCGGCACCCTGCGGATGAACGACCGGACGCTCGAGTTGCGCTCGCCCCTCGACGCCATCGACGCCGGGATCGCCCTCGTTCCAGAGGATCGCAAACACCAGGGCGTCATCCTCGAGATGGCCGTGCGCGAGAACACCACATTGGCCAGTCTTCGACGCGCGTCCCCTGGCGGTTTTCTTCAGCCCGGAAAAGAGATCGCCCTCGCCGATCGAATGATCCAACAGCTGCGGGTCAAAACTCCTTCCGCAACTCAGCACGTGCAGTATCTCTCTGGCGGCAACCAACAAAAGGTCGCCCTCGCCAAGTGGCTCACGCTCGATCCGCGCGTCCTGCTCCTCGACGAACCCACGCGCGGCGTCGATGTCGGCGCCAAACAGGAGATCTACCAGATGATGGAAGATCTGGCCGGACGCGGCGTCGCGATTCTTTTCGTCAGCAGCGAGATGGAGGAGGTGCTGCGCATGAGCGATCGCACGCTGGTCATGCACGAAGGCCGCCTCGCTGGCGAACTTTCGCGCGAGCAACTCACCGAGGAATCGATCATGACCCTCGCCACCGGCGGCCACCAGACTTCAGCTCCCCCCCTTGCATCGAAATGAAGAAACTCCTCGGCATCTTTGGATTGCTGGTGGTCGTGTTCAGCCTGACGGCCATCAAGAACCCGCAGTTCGTCAGTGCTTACAATCTCCAGAATCTGGTCAGCTGGACCTCGCTTTTCGGCATCATCAGCATCGGCGTCGCCTTCGTGATCATCACCGGCGGCATCGATCTTTCCATCGGGTCGGTCATCGGCCTGGTCGGCTCCCTCATGGCCTGGTTGCTGACGAACAAAGGGTGGAGCGTGCCCGCCACGCTGGCGACCGTGTTGCTCGTGTCACTGCTGATTGGGCTCGCGCACGGCCTGCTCATTACCAAGGTCCGGCTGCAGCCTTTTGTGGTCACTCTTTGCGGCCTGCTGCTCTACCGCGGCATTGCGCGTTACATCACCGACGACCAAAGCCAGGGCTTCGGCAACAGCTACGACGACCTCCGCCAGCTCGCCATCGGCCGAGTCCCCATCACCTCTTCCTTTGCGCTTCCCGCGCCCGCGCTCTATCTCGCCGGCGTCGCCGTCCTCGCAGCCATCCTCCTCAACCGGACGATCTGGGGACGTTACCTGCTCGCGCTCGGCCGGAATGAAACCGCCGCCCGCTATTCCGGGATCAACACGGATCGAATGAAGATTCTGGCCTACGTCATCTGCTCCCTCCTGGCGGGCCTGGGCGGAATCCTGTTCTCGCTCGATCTCAATTCCATCCAACCGTCCGGGCTCGGTGAGTTCTACGAACTCTACGCCATCGCCGCCGCCGTGCTCGGCGGCTGCAGCCTCCGCGGCGGCGAGGGCACCATCCTGGGCGTCATCATCGGCACGGCGGTGATGCGGGTGCTTTACAACGCGATCAATATCCTCGGCATTCCCACTCACCTCGAATTTGCCATCATCGGCTCCGTGATTCTCGCCGGGGTCATTGCCGATGAAATGGTCAAACGTTACGCCGCCCGCCGCCGCGCCGCCCGGGCTGCCGAGGAGAACTAAGATGCCGGCACGCTCCACCATCCGGCCTTATTTTTCCATCCTCCTCATCCCAGCCGCGGTTAGCGTTACCACCGGTGCCATCTGGTGGCAGTTGTTTTTCCGCTACGGCTGGAACGTCGGCAAGGCCGACGAAACCGCTCTGACCAACACCCTGATTCCGGTCCTCGCCACCTTCCATGCCATTCTCGCCGCAGCCGTATTGTCCAAGGTGTGGGAGGAATTCAAAACCATCCGCCGCTGTGTCCAAGCCGGCGACGAGGCCGCGTATCGTCGCTGCCTGCAAGATCGAATTCCACCCGCCATTCACCTCCTTCTCGGAGTGATGTCCATCCTCATCGTGGCCGGCACGATGTTGATTCACTACGACAATCGCCTTGCGGGGTTTCTGGTCGTGGGAGCCATTACGTTCGTCCTCACCCTCTACTGGGAGGTGGCCACGAATCTGGACAATCCCCAATGCGGTGCCTGGTATGTGAATGAGATTCCAGTCAGCTGGCGAAACGTCTCCTCGACGAGACCCGAACCTCCACCACCTCCGCCAGGCTCGGCCCGTTCCACCCCCAGCGCGCCCCGGAATGATTCATCGCCATGAAGTCCACCCGAGCATTCACTCTCGTCCTGGTCACGGCGCCCGATCGCAAGGTCGCGCGCCGACTGGCGCGCCTCGCCCTTGAAGCCAGGCTGATCGCGTGCGCCAACCTCGTTCCCGGCATCGAATCTCATTATTGGTGGAAAGGTAAGCTCGAACGCGGAAGCGAGATTCTCATCGTGTTCAAAACCCGCACGAGTGCGCTCTCGAAAGTCGAGCAACTCGTGCTGAAACATCATCCCTACGACACGCCCGAGATTATCTCCGTCCCGATTACCAGCAGCACCCCTCGATACCTGGCCTGGCTTGCGAACTCACTAACTCATTAACTCGCTAACTCACTGATTCCCCCATGCCCTGGCCGCAAAACTACGATCCGTTGGGCAGTCCGTTCTGGTCAACGGTCGTGGCAGCGCTGCCGGTGGTCTGCCTGCTCGGAGCCATCGCCTGGCTGAAGATCCGAATCCATTTCGCGGCGGTCTTCGGG
This sequence comes from Limisphaerales bacterium, assembly GCA_044230345.1. Classification (GTDB taxonomy): domain Bacteria; phylum Verrucomicrobiota; class Verrucomicrobiia; order Limisphaerales; family JADJPG01; genus JBGARF01. The sequence continues at coordinate 33,157 of JBGARF010000010.1, read as the reverse complement.
CTCGGCGTGGCCTTGGCGGTGGCCATTCTCGGATTCAAGATGCCGCTCGCTGCCGCGGCGGCCACCACGGTCTACGGTGCGGCGTACGGGCTCTTTCCCATCGGCTGGATCATCCTGAACCTGATCTTTCTCTACCAACTCACGGTGGATCGAGGCCTCTTCGCCGTCTTGCGCGGGAACCTGGCCACGCTGGCTCCCGATCCCCGGGTCCAGGTGATCCTCATCGCGTTCTCCTTCGGAGCTTTTTTCGAAGGCGCCGCAGGCTTCGGCACGCCTGTTGCCGTCACCGCCGCCATCCTCATTCAGCTGGGCTTCAAACCCCTGCAAGCCTCCGGCTTGTCCCTCATCGCCAATACCGCACCGGTCGCCTTCGGCGCCCTCGGCACCCCTATCCTGGCCCTGAATGGGGTTATCGGAGGCGACGACGTCATGCTCCTCAAACTTTCTGCCATGGTCGGCCGCCAGCTCCCCATTTTTTCCCTCATTGTTCCCTTTTGGGTGGTCTGGGCCTTTGCCGGATGGCGCGGCATGCTCGGGATCTGGCCCGCCGCGCTGACCGCCGGCGCCGGTTTCGCGCTTCCGCAGTTTCTGGTCTCCAACTTTCACGGCCCCTGGCTCGTCGACATCATTGCTTCGATCTCATCCATGCTGGCTTTGGTGGTTTTGCTCCAGTTCTGGCGGCCGCGTGATGCCTGGGCGCCCGTCGATCGTGCGATGTCATCGACGGCCGCAGCCGCACCCGTTGAATTGCACGCGCCAGCGCGGATTCGCCAGGCGTGGCTGCCATGGATCATTCTCAGCCTTCTGGTTTTTCTGTGGGGCGTCCCGGTCGTCAAAGGGGTTCTCAATCGGGCCACAGTTTCGTTTCCCGTCACCAGCTTGCATCAACAAATCGTGCGCACCCCGCCGGTGGTTGCAGAGCCTACGCCGGAGAAGCCGACCAAACCCGAGAAAGCCGTCTTCGATCTCAACTGGCTGTCCGCCACCGGCACCGGCATTCTGGTCTCCGCCCTGCTGGCAGGGCTCATGATGGGCTACACCCCGATGGACATGGCCCGCACCTACCTCCGCACGATCTATCGGGTGCGTCATTCGCTCATCACCATCGCCGCCATGCTGGCCCTCGGCTACGTGACGAAGTACTCCGGGACCGACGCCACGCTCGGACTGGCCATGGCGCGGACCGGCTCGTTCTATCCGTTTTTCGGAACTTTGATTGGATGGCTCGGCGTGGCGCTGACCGGCAGCGACACGGCCAGCAACGTGCTCTTTGGTGGCCTGCAAAAGATTTCCGCCGAACGCGTTGGCCTGAGTCCCATCCTGATGGCTGCAGCCAACAGCTCCGGCGGCGTCATGGGCAAGATGGTCGATGCTCAAAGCATCGTGGTCGCCAGCACTGCCACCAACTGGTACGGCCACGAAGGCAGCATTCTCCGCTACGTCTTCTTTCACAGCCTCGCGCTCGCCGCGCTGGTGGGCGTGCTGGTGTATCTCCAGGCCTACGTGCCGCCGTTCACCCGGATGGTGGTGACGCCATAGGCCGCCGCCCCAGGGCCAATCGCCACCCAAGTCGCGACGCACTCAAGCCACCGAAGCAGGCCGCCTGGATACTACCCGTCATTCCCAATCGTGTCGGTCGGGCAAGAGTCCCTCCCCTTCTCCGCTTCGGCGATTTCGTCCAAGGTGACCGGCTGCCGCATCACGTAGGAGTATCCGGTCACCTCGTGGCGCGCGAAAATTCGCGGCGCCACGTTCCGGCACACGTCGCAGTCAATGCAGCTGTCGTCCACGTAGTAGGCGCCCGGGACGTTTTCAGGCGTTCGTTGATTTCGATTGGCCATGGTTGCCTTTCATTCGGAGGCAGGATGAGGCCTTGCCACTAATTCGTGAAATTCATTATTGTCATTTATCAATGTCAGAGACGCATGACTATCTCGCGACCGGTCCGTTCGATCTATACGAGCTGCACCTCTTCCATCTGGTGGTGAAGCATCGCAGTTTCACTCGCGCGGCCGCCGCGGCCGGCCTGACCCAAAGCGCGGTGACCCGGCAGATGCAAAGCATGGAGACCAGTCTCGGGCTGGATCTGATTGAACGGACCACCCGATCGGTGAAGCCGACGGCAGCCGGAGAGTTTCTCTATCGTGAGTCGATTCGTTTGCTGGGAGACATCGATGCCACGTTGGTTCGATTGCGCGAAGACTTCGCCGGAGCCCGCAAGCAGGTCCGGGTTGGGGTGTCGGAATCGGTCAGCCTCGCCTACCTGCCGGGGTTCTTTCACGCGAATCTCCGCCGTGAACCGAGCATCGCGTGCCACGTGACGATTCAATCCAGCACGCAGATCATCACCGCCCTGCAGGGCAACGACCTGGACCTGGGCGTGGTGTCCAAAGGCGGAAGACTGCCCACCAATCTTCAGGTCACTCATCGCTTCGCCGACCAGTTCTGCCTGATCGCCCCGGTCACGGAGACCGAAAAGCCCCCCGCTGCCCTGCGCGGCCGGGAGATTCCTCGCTGGTCCGGCCGACAAAACTGGCTTTTGCTTCAAGACGGGACGAACTCGGGGATGCAACTGCGACAGTGGTTTCGCCGGCAGGGATGGAAGATCTCACCGGCCATGGAGCTCAACAATTTCGACCTCATCATTAATCTGGTGGCCTTGGGCATGGGGGCGAGCTTTGTCCCCGTGCGGGCGCTCGCGCTCTACGGCGGAAAGAAGTCGATCCAACGCATTCACCTGTCAGAACGGTTCCAGCGGGAACTGCTCGTCATCCGCCGGCACCAACGAAAGCCGCCCGAGCACGTCACGCGCTTCATCGAGAACATCCTGTTCCGGCTTTGACGCCCGGCGGCCTCGGAACGGCGGAATCGCGGCGGCAGCCTTTGGTTGCGGGCAGAACTTTGGCCTGCCAGCCTGTTCCTCGCATGATTCAACAAGCTCCACACTGGCTGCTCCTGCCGACCTTCCTGGCAATGTGGATGGTTTGGCTCCCTGCCCCACGTGCCCAAACCCTGGACGCATTTCTCGATAACGGCACGGTGCGAGTCGGCGTTTCGCGTGCCTATGGCGGGGCCATCACCTGGCTGTCGACCAACGGCGGCGCAAATCTCGTCAACAACGCGGATCGCGGCCGACAAATCCAGCAATCGTATTACGCCGGCGCCAATCTGAAGGCCACAAACCAGTGCCCGGCCTGGTCGCCGTGGCCGTGGAATCCGATCATGGTGGGCGATTGCGCAGGCAATTCCTCTCCCGTCCTCGTCCTGACCAACCTTGACGGCCGTCTCTACATGAAGGCGCAGCCGCTGCTGTGGGATCGGAAAAACGTCCGGTCGCAATCCTTCATTGAGCTCTCGATTGGGTTTCATCCAACGCTGTCGAATGTCGTGGTCGTAGACAACCGCTTCACCTGCTTCCGCGACGCGGGCGATGCGTGGGGCGGACCGGTGAAGCGGCCTCAGGAAATACCCGCGTGCTATTTCGTCTCCTGCCTCAACCACATCCGGAGCTACACCGGGACGATGCCGTGGCAAAACGCCGCGCTGTCCACCATCCCAAATGTTTTCATGTGGACCAATTTCGTCCCCGCCGAACAGTGGGCCGCCTGCGTCAACGGGTCGGAGTTCGGCGTCGGCATTTACACCCCAGACGCGACCAGCATGAACGCAGGTCAGGCGGGCAAACGCGTGACGTGCGATACCTTCGATGGCTCGACCATGCATCTCGCTCCGCTCGTCTCCAAAGCCTTCGACCACACCTCGACCTACGCTTACCGCTGTTTTTTAGCAGTAGGCCAACTGACCGTCATCCGCTCGGCCTTCTATCAGGTCCACGCCGAGTCGCGCCTGTCGCCAACGCCCGCGTCCTTCCCATGAACCTGCCCATTTTCGAGTTCAGATTTCCGATTTGCGCTTTGGCCGAATACGTAGCTATCCCATAAGCCGAACGATCGACACAGAGGCGCGCGACGCGGAGATTCGGCAACCTGTCAATCGAACGGCCCGGCGCGTGCACCCTCTTCGCCGCCCCGCGGGGGAGAGGGCAGGTTCCGAACTCGCCCGAGCGAGATCGGAACCGGGTGAGGTGGAGCAGTCCGCTGGTTCATGTCTGGTGAGCAGGTCCAAAAGAACGGGTGACTTCCCCATGAACCGCATCTGGAATTTCGAATTGGGTAATGGTTATTGGCCATCGCGGGGAGGCAACTGATCCCAACGACCAATAATCGATGTCAAATTCCCAATGCTCCAAGGACAAACTTCACCTCGTCCTAAAACTTAGGGCATGACCGGGCCCTTCCGGTCTGCTACAAGTTTGTCATCGCACTCCGGTCCCTGAAGTGAATTCAGGCGTTGGGCCGTTCTTGATGCGGTGGCGAGCCTCCCCGCAGGTCTCGCCCTCGGGCTAACTCTAATTGCGTGTATGAAGTCTCTTGTTGCCGCTGTCGCCACTCTCGCCCTGCTTTGCTTCGTTCCCGCCCAGGCCGCGGGTCCATTGTTCATCACGGAAGTTGTGCCGGACAATGCCCGCACGCTCGCGGACGAAGACGGTGATTTTCCGGATTGGATCGAGATCTACAACCCGACCGGATCGGCCATCAATCTGGATGGCTGGCACCTGACCGACAATCCGCTTGCGCCGGCCAAGTGGACGTTTCCATCCGTCAATCTTCCGGGCGGCGGCTACCTGGTGGTCTTCGCTTCGGGTAAGAACCGGACGAACGACCCGGCCCATCTGCACACGAGCTTTCAGCTCGACTCGACCGGCGAATACCTCGCGCTTTTCCTGCCTGACGGAACCACCGTAGCAAGCGATCTGACGCTTCCCGCGGTCAAGGAGGACGTGTCCTTTGGTCTGGCCCAGAGTTTGATTACGACCTTTCCGCTGGCCGCCTCTTCCCCCCAAGTTCTGGTTCCGACCAGCGCCGCGGAACTTCCCGCCGCTTGGAATCAGCCCACCTTTGTTCCCGGCCCGGAGTGGCTCACGGGGCAGGCGCCACCCGCCGTGGGGTTTGACACCAACCAGACCGCAGGTGTGCCGGCCAACGTCGCGACCAGCGGCACCGCCGTCCAGAGCACGACGCAGGGCAGCTTCACCGCCAACGTCGCGATCAACAACAACCTGAACGATTTCTCGCACACGCTCGGCACCGATCCCGCCCCGTTCTGGCAGGTCACACTGACGAACCAGATGGCCATCTTCAGCGTCGTGCTCAACAACCGCACGAGCTGCTGCGGTTCGCGCCTGCGCGACATCACGGTCGACATCCTGAACACGAATGAAACCGGGATCGTGACGAACTTCAGCTCGGCGCTGTTGAATCCGGAAAACGCCGGCTTCACCTATCCCAACGGGCCGGCGAATCTCACTCTTGATCTCGTGGCGCTGACGGGCGGGCCGGTCAGCGGCCGAATCGTCCGGGTCTCTCGCACGCCCGACCCGGACTTGTCCGGCACCGCTGGCCAGGGCAACACCGACGAAGCCGCCGTTCTCGCCCTGGGCGAAGTGGTGATCAACGCCGCCGCCGCGGCTGGCCTTCGCCCCTACTTCACCACCGATCTCCGGCCCCAACTGTGGAACGTGAACGCCTCGGCCTTTCTTCGCCTGCCGTTTCAGATGCCGTCCGTCCCGGACCAATTGTCCCTGCGCGTGCGCTACGACGACGGCTTCATCGCCTATCTTAACGGCGTGGAAGTGGCGCGACGCAATGCTCCTTCGGATCCCGGCTGGAACGGGGCAGCGACCGCCGATCGCAATCTGTTCAATGCGTCCACACCGGAGACGATCAACCTCTCTTCCGCCCTTTCGAGCCTGGTCGCCGGCGCGAACGTCCTGGCCGTCCAATTGCTAAACGCTTCGGCTGACAATGCCGACGCCCTCTGGCAGGGCGATCTGATCGCCACCCGCGTGGTCCAGACGCCCAATGTCTTTTTCGACGTGACCACCCCGGGCGCGGCCAATACCACGGGTTGGTATCTGGACGAAGTCAAGGACACCCGGTTCAGCGTCGATCGCGGCTTCTTCGAGGCGCCCTTCACCCTAACCATCACATCCGAGACGCCAGGGGCAGCGATTTATTACTCGTTCAACGGCGACGAACCCGCTCCCGGGAAGGGCCTCCTCTACGCGGGTCCTCTGACCATCACCAACACCACCGTGATCCGCGCCCGGGCTTTCAAGGATGGATGGAAACCCACGGACGTCGATTCCGCCACCTATCTATTTCTGGCCGACGTCATCCGGCAGGCGCCAAATTGGGAGCAGAACAACATCCCACCCCAATATTTTCCGACCAACTGGGGTGCCAATTCGGTTGATTACGGAATGGATCCGCAGGTGGTGAACAGCTACACCGCCGCCCAATGGAAAGAGGCCCTCACCCAGATCCCCTCGATGTCCATCGTGACTGAAATGCGTCACCTGTTCGATCCGGCCACCGGCATTTACGCCAACGCCAGCGGGCACGGCGAAATCTGGGAGCGCCCGATGTCCCTGGAGTTGATTGACCCGAGCAAAACCGTGCCCGGACAGTTCCAGGAAAACTGCGGCCTGCGCATTCGCGGAGGCGCCAGCCGCGGGACGGGTTTCAAGAAACATTCGTTCCGCGTCTTTTTCCGGCGCGAATATGGCGCCGGCAAACTCAACTATCCACTGTTCGAAAAGGAAGGCGCCGATGAGTTCGAAACCTTTGACCTGCGCACCAGCCAGAACTATTCGTGGCCGCGCAGTGGCGACAACCCGCTGTTTGAAACGATGGTGCGGGAAGTGTTCTGTCGAAAGACGCTGGGCGACATGGGCCAGCCTTACCGACGCTCCCGGTATTATCATCTCTATTTGAACGGCCAGTATTGGGGACTTTACGAAACCGACGAACGACCCGAGGCATCGTATGGCCAGACCTACTTCGGCGGCAGCAAGACCAACTATGACGTTGTCAAATGTGGCAATCGCGGTGTGAACCCCAACTTCGCAACCGAGGCCACCGACGGCAATCTGGTGGCGTGGTCGAACCTCTGGGTCATGACCCAGATCATGCGGACCAACGCGGTCAATTCGAATTACTTTCGCATCCTCGGCGCAAACCCCGATGGCACCCGGAATCCGGCCCTGCCCGTGATGCTGGATGCCGACAACCTGATCGACTACATGCTGGAGATCTTTTACTCCGGCGATGGCGACGCCACCCTGTCCTCCTTCCTGGGCAACAACCAGCCGAACAACTGGTATGGCATGCGCGACCGATCGAATCCCGACGTGGGCTTCCGCTTTTTCAACAATGACTGCGAGCACACGCTGGGGTCGCCCAACAGCCAGGTCGATCGCACCGGGCCCTTCCCAGGATCAAACGAGGGCAACTTCACCTATTCCAATCCGCAATGGATGCACGAGGCGCTGATGCGAAATCTGGAATACCGCCTGCGCTTTGCCGACCATGTGCAGAAGCACTTTTTCAATGGAGGCGCGCTGACTCTGGAGGCCTGCACGAACCGGTTCATCGCCAAGATGACCCAAATCACCAAAGCCATTCGCGCGTATTCCGCCCGCTGGGGCGACGCCGCCACGCCCACCGCGCCCTTCGGCGAAACCAACTGGACCAACGCGATTCAGTTCGTCCTGAACTGGTTTCCCCCCCGGGCGAATATCGTTCTGAACCAACTGCTCGCCGACAACCTTTACTCCACGGTCAACGCGCCGGTGTTCAGCAGCTACGGCGGATTCGTTCCGCCTGACGCGCAGCTGACGCTGACGCAGACCAACGCAGCCGGAACGATCTACTTCACCACCGACGGCACGGATCCACGCCGCGTCGGCGGCGATCTGGCGCCCGGCGCCCTCCCTTACACGGGCCCGGTGCCCATCGGCGGCAACGCCATCGTCAACGCCCGCACGCGCGTCGGCACCAACTGGAGCGCTCTCGTCCGGGCCAATTTCACCACCAGCGCCTACTTCAAGGACCTTGCGATCACCGAGGTCATGTACAACCCCGCCGGCACCACGAACGTGGCGAGCGACGAGTTCGAATTCGTCGAGCTCAAGAACACCGGCGCGACCGAGATCAACCTCAGCGGCGTGTTCTTCAGCAGCGGCATCACGTTCGCCTTCACCAACGACACCCGCCTGGCTCCAGGCGCATTCTTCGTGTTGGCCCGCAATTCCGCCCAGTTCCAGGCGCGCTACCCCGGAGCGCCGGTCCACGGCCTCTTTTCCGGACGCCTCGACAACGGAGGCGAAACGCTCCGGCTGGCCCATGTCATCGGCGGCAGTCTCGTCGGGCTCACTTTCGACGACGATGCGCCGTGGCCGTTGGCCGCGGATGGATTCGGGTTCTCCATCGTCCCGGTCAGTCTCTCCACCAATCTTAACTCGGACAATCCCATCCACTGGCGCGCCAGCGCCGGCGTTGGCGGTTCTCCCGGAGCGGACGACCCGACGCCCGCAATTCCAGCCATCGTCATTAATGAAGTCCTGACGCACACCTTCGCCGGGCAGGACTTCATCGAGTTGCACAACCCCTCGGCCACGCCCGCGAACGTGAGCGGCTGGTATCTGACCGACGACAAAAGCGTGCCGCAAAAATTCCGGATCCCCGACGGCATCACGATTCCGGGCCAAGGCTATTGGGTTTTCACCGAGGCGGACTTCAATCCCACCCCGGGATTGGGCACCAGCTTCACGCTCAACGCGGACCGCGACGACGTTTACCTGTTCTCCGGCCGCGCCCCGGGCGAGCTGACCGGCTACAGTCATGGCTTCGTCTTTGATGCGGCCCCGGACGGCGTCACCTTCGGCCGCCATCTTCTGAGCACGGGCGAGGAGCAGTTTCCGCTGCAGAGCAGCGCAACGCGCGGCCAACCGAACGCCGGGCCCCGCCTGGGCCCCATTGTGATGAGCGAATTGCATTACAATCCGCGTCCCGGAGACGACGCGTTCATCGAGATCCGAAACACCGGAACCGAAGCGGTGCCGATGTTCACCGCGGCACCAACCAACACCTGGCGCCTCAACGGGGTCGACTTCCGATTCCCGGAAGGATTCGTCCTTCCGGCGGGAGGCTATGCGGTGATCTCCAGTTCAGAGCCGGCTTCGTTCCGCACTCGCTATGGCGTCCCGGCCTCGGTGCCGGTGTTCGGACCCTACGGCGGCGGGTTGCAGGACAGCGGCGAGCGGCTGGAACTGCAACGACCCGATTTCCGCGGGACCAACGGGTGGGCTTTCGTGACGATGGATGAGGTGCGCTATAACGATCGCGCGCCTTGGCCGACGGCGGCCGACGGCGTCGGGCCGTCCCTGCAACGCCAGCCTGTTTTGGCCTTTGGCAACGAACCGCTGAACTGGCGGGCAGCTTCGCCAACCCCGGGCCGAGACTTTGTCGGCGGAGTGGGCCCCACCATCACCCAAAATCCGGGCAACGTCACCGTCGTGGCGACGCGCGAAGCGACGTTTACCGTGAGGGCCGGCGGGCCCGGCCCGCTGTCGTATCAGTGGCGGTTCAACGGATCGTCCGTGGCCGGAGCGACCAACTCCAGCCTGACCCTGACGGCTCTGCAACTCGCTCAGTCGGGGAGCTACTCGGTGGTCGTGTACAACGACGCCGGCGCGGTGGAGAGCGCGCCCGCCACCCTGACCGTGCTGGCTCCAGCCCGCATCTTGCTGCAACCCGCGGATATCCTGGTGCGCATCCGACCGGATTCCCAGTCCGCCCCCTCCACCAACGTCACGTTTATCGTCGCCGCCGCCAGCACATCACCCATCGCGTATCAGTGGCGCTTCAATGGCACGCCGTTGCCCGGAGCCAATAATCCCACGCTGACCATTACCAACGTGCAACTGGCCAACGAAGGAACCTACTCGGTCGATATCACGGATGCGGCAGGGACGGTTTTCAGCGGCGAAGCCAAACTCTATCCGCTGATTTCACCGACCATCGTCCAAAACCCGATTACGCAAACGGTGGTCCCCGGCGCGCTCGTCACGCTCAGCGTTCAGGTCACTGGCAATCCGAAGCCTTTCCTCTACGAATGGCGGCGCGGCTCGCTTCCACTGATCACCAACGTCAACAATTCCACCCAGGACTTCTTCACGTTCGTCGCCACGAGCGCGGCGCCGTCGACCAATCAGTATCGGGTCGTCGTTCGCAACCTCGCCAATCCCGCGCCGGGCGCCGCCGGCGCGCTCGTCAGTGTCATCGTGCTGCCTGACACGGACGGTGATCGAATGGCGGACGAGTGGGAAACGGCGTATGGACTGAATCCCGGAAACGCGGCCGACGCGAACGGAGATTTGGACGGGGACGGCCTGACCAACCGGCAGGAGTTCGAGGCCGGAACCAGCCCATTGGATCCGACGAGCTTCCTGCGCGTGGAGTTGGTTCGGGAGAACAATGCGGCGCGCGTCAGTTTCGGCGCTATCTCCAACCAAACCTACTCGCTGCAGTATTCAGACCGGGCGGGAGGCACTTGGCTCCGGTTGGCTGACGTGGTAGCCAGGCCCACCAACCGGGTTGAGACTGTCGTTGATCCGTTCTCCCAGCCGGCACGGTTGTATCGAGCCGTCACGCCCCAGCAGCGATAATCTGGCCGCGGCCGGGGCGCGCGGACCTGCCGCGCTCGATCCGTCGTCTGCCGTCCGGGCGCCGTTGTGGTGCCCGCGGCGACGACGGCTTTATCCCGCACCTCCATCTCGAAATCCCGGGCGAATCGGGGAAAATCGGGCGCAATGCCGGTTTCCCGAGAGTCCATCCTGCAAAGCGCAAGGCGATTTGCCATCGCCCGGAACCATCGAGCAGCCCAAACCATTCAGTGCGAGCGGAATGCCCCATCCGCGCTGAAGTGGCATCCAGCGCGCTGTAGGACTAGGACAATGCGATCCGGTGAAGCGTTCGGATGAGGAAGCCGAGGCTGCAACGAGAGCGACCAAACGCCTGGCTCGATGCCAGGCAAAACAAACTGGAAGGAACCGAATGAAAGCACTAACCGTATCTCTGATGGCGACGACACTGCTGATGGCGGCGCAAAGCGCCCGCGCCGATCACGAAAAGGAAATGAAAAGCGCCGGACACAGTCAGGTGTCTGCGAGCGAAATCATCGGCAAGAAAGTGAGCAACACCCGCGGCGAGGACCTTGGCAAGGTTCAAGACATCATTGTGAACGTTGAATCCGGCACCGCACCCTACGCCGTGATTACGTCGGGCGGTGTCCTGGGCGGAAAGCGATCCCGGACCGCTGTTCCCATGAGCGCTCTGCAATGCGATGCGGATGGAGCCCTGACGATCAAGGCTTCGCGTGAGGAATTCCTCGGCGCGGGCAGGACAGCGACCGGAGCCTGGGCCCCAGTGGCCGACACGGCCTGGGCGCGACGAGTCGACGCTTACTACGGACAGCCCGAAGCCACGGATCGCTATGCTCGCGAACGCCTGCAGGGCACCAATACCAACGACACGCGCACGTTCGTTCGTGACCCACAGCCGAAGGGTGCCGAGATGCTGATGTCTCCGCAAGATGCGGCGCTGTGTCAAAGAATCTGCGAGAGCATCGACGCAACCCAGGTTCGCGTGGAAAACGGGGTGACCCACATCTACGGACAGGTAGAGAACGAAGAGGCGCGCAAGAATCTTGAAGCCAAAATTCGCTCTGTGCCCGGAGTCAACACGGTGGAAAGCCATCTCAAGGTCAAGAACCGCTAGGACTTCACCTCGCAACACGCGACAGTGAGATTTTGGATCAGGGAGGCCCGCTGTCGGGCCTCCTTTTTCGCCTTTGCCGGGCTACTCGGTGGGAACTCGCGGCGGCACGGTAAACGTGAACTTCTCCTCCTGGCCGGCGTCCTGAAGCAGGACCGTGACGCGCTTTCCGCTCAGCTCATCGAAACGGCGCTTAAACTCTTGAAGTCCGACCTCCCGGGAGTCGCTGCCCGCAGGGATGACCGATGAATCCGCCGCCACCCAGCGCGACGCCAACGGAGGGCGCGCGGCGGCGGAAAGCCGCCGCCAGCTGGCGACCTTGCCCGCCGCGTTCAACCGGAGGATCTCGCGGGTCGGAATGGCAAAGCTAACGCTTTGCGCATCTGATTTCGTCCAGGACACAATCCCAATCAACCGTCCGCGGGCATCCAGCACAGGACCACCGCTGTTCCCCGGAGAAATGGGGTTCGAGATCTGGTACTGAGGAAAACCATCGACGTATCGAATTTGGCTGACCAATCCGTCGCTGATGCTGAAGCCATACCCTTTTGGTGCACCGATGACGTAGGCGCGCGACGCCACCGCCTGAAGACTCCGCGCGAGGTTCGCCCGGCGACCAGGTAGCCGCTGCCCCAGTTTGATCAGGGCCAGATCCCGATTGCCGTCCTGATCAATGCACCCGATCACCTCCACTTGGGTGCCATCGGCAAACGTCGCCCAGACTGAGCGGGCATCGCAGACCACGTGCCACGCGGTCAATGCAGCGTCATCCGCCAACACCATCACGGCGCTTCCGACAAATCGCTCGCCGGCTTGATTTTCCACGACCAACGTCATGACCGACGGCAACACCCGCTGGTAGATCTTCTCCGGCGCCGGCGCGCCGGAGGTGTTGGTCACGCCCCAGACCAGCGCGACGCCGACGCCAAAACCAAATACCTTGCTGAAAAAGTTCGCCATTTACTGCTGGCGGCAAGTAAGCCCAAACCGAGCCAAACCGATTGCCGATCCGCAAGGCTGCATAACCGCCTCCTCTAGGCAATCCTGTGGCTAATCGCGGTGCCCGGGGCGGCGGAAGTTCCGATCTGAACCGGCCAAATTTTCCCACCGTCGGTAGAGATGAGTTCCGGCTAAACCGCCGCTGACTTGTTCACACCTGGCGATCGAACGGAGCTGGCTCGACGTCTCGAACCGGAGTGCCTGCCTCTCGGAAAGCACCTGCATCGTTCATAAAACCTGGCCAGGCCGCGAAAATTCTCCGGCTTAAGCCATTTGGTCCCATGCCGATATCCCACAGGCAATGGACGGCCCGCGATCCCGTGGTTCGGGTGGAAGTTGTTTCAGGCGGTCACCGGCCGTTGCAACAAACCAACACAGACCCGGATCATGAAACAATCGCCACTCCGCCCGCTCGGCGCCGTCCTTGCGCATCTCCTCGTTGGAACTCTTCTCCTGCTGATTGCTTTTGCGCCCACAGCCTGGGGCGGCTCCGCCGAACCGCATTTCCTTGGCGTCCTGAAGGGACGACACTGGCTCCAAACCAACGCCGGCCCGGCTGTGGCCGACGGTGGATCAAATCACGCCTTCCGCGCCTTCATCGATCTCGGTCCGGACAGCCCGACCAATCAGCAGCTCTATTTGCCATCGGGGGGTGAAGTGCCCCTGCCCGCAGGCGGTGAAGGCTCAAACCGGGAACTCCACTTCGAATTCAGCTCGTCAGGCGCGCTCGACGCGGCATTCCCCAATGGCGTCTACACCATCGTCCTTTCGTCCGCCCTCACCGGAGCGGTGAGCAACCAACTGTCGCTCGGCGGCGATCTCTATCCCGGTACGCCTACCCTCCTGAACTACGGCGCGGTCCAGTCCGTCGACCCCGAAAGGAGCTTTGCCCTGGCCTGGGGCACCATCACCGGAGCCACCACGAACGATTTCATCCAAGTTCAACTTTCCGACTGCAATGGCGAACGAGTCCTCGAAAGCCCACCGCCGGGAATGCCCGGCTACTTGAACGGCACCGCCACATCGATTTCGATCCCCGCCCGCCGTTTGCGCCCGGGCCGAAAATACGAACTCGAAATCATGGCCGTGCGATTTTCCGACACGGACACCAACGGCCTGCCAGGCACCACCGGTGTCGCCGGCTATTTCAGCCGGACGCGCTCTTGGCTGACGACCAGCGGCACTCCGACCGACTGCGGTCCCGGACAGTTTGAACTCATGTTCCAGTATCCCTTCTATCAATTGACCTCAACTCAGGGCGTAGTTTCATTCCCGCAATTCCTCGGCTTTTACGTGGCGAACTTCAGCCTCGACGGTCGTCACGGCGGAAGCTTTCCGCCCGAGGTCCGCTTCACCGGCCCCGGCGGCTTTGGTTGGTCGAACGAGACGAATTATTCCGGGAACATCGACTCGTCCTTCGCCTGGTACGGCTCTCGTTTTGTCAATGTCCCCCCCTTCCCGCCCGGCGGCGTCTACACGGTCAATTTCCACAACACCAACCAGCTGTTCAACCTGCTCAATCCCCTCGCCGCCCAACAGCAAATCCTCCTGTTGCCCACTGCCGTCGTCGCCGACAATGGTCTGCTGGCCGAAATTCGCTGGGTTTACCACTCCACCAACGGAGCAGTGGCCGTTCCCCAGCCGTTCATGGACGAAATCATCGTCCAAGTTGAGGCTCGAGGCGGACATTTCTATGACGCCCGGAACCATGGCCCGCCAATTCTACCAAGCGAGAGCGTGCACGAACTGGCCGAGAATATTCCCTGGTCGGAAGTCTCCCGAATCAGCATCGGGTTCCGCGACGTGGCAGGCAACCGCTTCCTCAGTCACTGGGAACGCAATTCGTCCGGCTCCCTCGAGATCGTCACGGCGGAACTTCCCTTCGGCCGCGCAGGCGTGGCGTATGAATTCAACGTGATCGCGCAGGGCGGAACTCCGCCGCGGCACTGGAACATCGAGGCTGGTTTCCTGCCGGCCAGCGTGACGCTCAATCCGGACACCGGCACGTTGTCCGGTACACCCGCCAATCCCGGTGTTTATCCGATCACCCTGCGCGTCACGGATGCGCAGTCCAACTCCGTCCTCCGCGAACTGGCGCTCACCATCGAGAGCTCGGGCGGACCAGAGATCGGGTCCGAACCAAATCTCCGCGAACTGCTGCTCGCGAAGGGGCTGGAGTTCGTCCAGACCAATTCGTCCGGAGCGAGCCCAGCCGGCGGCCTCAACGCGATCTTTCGCGCGTCGGTGGCCTTCAACGGCGCCAGCTCGGTCACCAACGGCGCGCTGCGTGTTCCCGGTGGAGCCACCATTCCCTTCGAACCCGAGGGCGCCGGCGGCTCGAGCGGTGATCGCCGTGCCTCCGTTGAAGCGCATTTCGCCTCCACTTCGGCCCTTGATTTGTCCTTCCCCAACGGAGCCTATGATTTTCTGCTCGAGACGGCGAACAATGGGACGCTGACCAATTCGCTCGCACTGAACGGCAACGTCTATCCGGCCACACCGCGGATCAGCAATTTCAGCGCGGCCCAGGCCGTGAACCCGACCAATGAGTTCACCCTGTCCTGGGATGCGCTGGCTGGAGCCACGACGAACGACGTCATCATGGTGGAGATTCGCGACTGTCTGGATCGCGACGTGTTCCAAACGCCTGGCCCGGGAGAAACCGGTGCCTTACCGGGCTCGGCCACTGGCGTGGTCATTCCCGCACGCACGCTGCGTCCCGGCCAGGGTTACGCGGTTCAGTTGACGGTCGCGCGGGTTTTGAGCAACGGACCGACCACTCCCCCGGGCGGACGAAAGCTGGCCGGCTACTACAAGCAACTTCGGACGAGCCTCGCCACACTGGGCGCCCCAGAGGGCTGCGCCGAGGGCGATTTGCGGCTCGTGTTCACCTTCCGTCCAGGCGCGTTCAACGGACTGACGGCCATCGCCAATTATCCGGAGGAAATCGCCTACTACACCGCTCATTACTCGATGGTGCGTCCGTCGAACTTGCCGCGAAGCGTCCGGTTCTCCGGCCCGCCCGGCTCCGGGCTGAACAACACGGAAGCCGCCTCCAGCGCCGTCGACGACCAGCGCGCCTGGTACAATTCGGTCAACGTCAACACGCCTCCATACCCACCGGGCGGCACTTACACCGTCCACCTCGACTCCGAGCCGAAACCGCACACCTTCCTTGACCCCAATGCCGCCGGGCAAAAGGTGTTGCTCGTGCCAAACGTCGTGACGAACGACACGGGATTGGTCACGTCCGTCAACTGGACCTACCGGAATGCCACTGGCGCCGTCATCGCGCCGCCTCAATTCCTGCGCCAGCTTCGGATCCGACTGCTCGGAGTCAACGGCTGGCTGTTCGGCGACGCTGGCTCCGGCCCTGAATTGCACGCACCGGCCACCAATCAGGTCGTCGATCCTCCCGTTCCGTGGTCCGGGGTCACCGCGGTGCAAACCGGGTTTCAAGATCCGGCCGGGCACGAGTATCTCGCCGACTGGCTGCGCTTTTCGAGCGACGTTCGCATCACCACGTTTGCCCTGCCCGGCGCCATCATCAGCAATGTCTATGAAGGCACGTTGTCGGCCTTTGGCGGCACGCCGCCGTATCGATGGACGATTCAAGCGGGAAGCCTGCCCGCTGGTCTGGCGCTCAATCCGGACAACGGTCAAATCACCGGCACGCCCGTGGAAATCGGCCTGTCCGAATTCCTCGTGCGGGTGACCGACAATTCCGAGCACCAGGCGGAGCGAGGGTTTGTCATCGGCGTGCGACCTCCCCGCCCCGACGCCTCGACTTACGTGGTGGCCAAGGGCCGTCGATACCAACAGACCAACGCCACCCCCGCAGCGCCGGCTGCGCCCGGATACCGATTCGTTTCCTTCGTCGAATCCGGCACCCCGGAAGGAGTGCAGGAGGCGAACCTGGAACTGCCGAGCGGACTGGTCCGCACGTTGACCAACGAGGTTGATCGGTTTGCGTTGGAGGAATCATTTCCCACGCAGCTCGATCTGGACGCGGCTTTCGCCAATGGCGTCTACAAATTCACCATCACCACCGTTCATGACGGCACGCCGACTCCGGCCCTGCTCCTCACCAACAATCTCTACCCGCCCGCTCCCCGTGTGGCCAACTGGCCAGCCGCCCAAGCCATCGATGCCGCCCGCAGTTTCGTGTTGTCCTGGGATCCGTTTCCCGGCGGCACGACCAACGACCTGATCGTGCTCGGAATCAGCAACGAGTCCGGCGAGGAAATCTTCGGCACCCCAGGCTTTCTCGAGTTGAATCATCTCGACGGCACCCGCACCAACGCCGTAATCCCTGGCGGCACTCTCATCCCCGGCGCGGCCCACCACGCCCGGTTGCTCTTCGTCCGACGCACCGCCCTCGACCTCACCACCTACCCACCGGTGCCCGGCATCGCCGCCTACTTCTCTGAAACGGAGTTCGCCGTCGGCACACTCAATCCCGCCGGAGCCATTCAGTTTGGCGCGCCCATCTTCAGCGCCGAGGAAAACGCCGGCCGCTTCCGGGTCCCGGTCGTGCGCCGGGGCGGAACCGCCGGCAATGTCGCCGTGCATTTCGCGATCGCCGGAGGCAGCGCCGGATCGGAGACCGATTACGCACTGGCCGAAGGCGCCCTGGAATTTCCCGACGGGGTGAGCACGAACCACATCACGATCGAGATCAACAACGATGATCTGCCGGAACCGCCGGAGACGATCGAACTGGCACTCGTCGACGTCGAAGGCGGGGCCGGACTCGGCGTCGTGCGCACCACGGTGATCACGCTGCTCGATGACGACCGTCGTCCCGGCGCCAACGTCGAGTTCTATGTTGTCGCCAAGGGTCAGTCGTTCCAACAAACCAGCCCGGGAACTCCCGGGGCCGATGACCAGATGCCGTACTTCTTCGGCGCCTTCACCCGAGCCGCCTTCCGCGGCGGCCTCACCAGCGCCGCCGTGGTCACTCCAGCCGGAGTCACCAACAATCTTCCGGGCGACGAAGGCAGCGGACGGCATTTCGAGCTGTTCTCCGAATTCGACACCAAGCCTGCGCTGGATGCCGTCTTCAATCGCGGCATCTACACGTTCCTCCTGAACACCGCGACGGACGGAACCCGGACTCCGGCCATGACCCTGGCCGCCGACGCCTATCCAAATGCGCCCAGGCTCTCCGCCTGGGCCGCAGCGCAATCGATCAACGCCTTCGCGGATTTCACCCTTGCCTGGGACGCGATGATTGGCGGCACCGCCGATGACTTCGTCCGGATCCAAATCAAGGACACCAACACCTTCGACACCGTTTTTGAATCGCCGGACCTGCTCGAGGACGGGGCCCTCAATGGCACCGCCACTTCCGTCGTGATTCCGGGTGGACTGCTGGAACCCGGGCGCTCCTATGCGTGTGAACTCCTGTTCTTCAATGTCACGGTGATCAACACGCTCGGCTACCCCGGAGCCAAAGGTCTCGGCGGCTATGCCCGCCAGACCCGCACGATGGTGTCCACCGTCACTCCACCGCCACCCGGCGGCCAGATCCAGTTCGGCGACGCCACCTTCCGCGTCTCCGAAACCAACGGAACGGCCAGCATCTCGCTCGTCCGCGTCGGCGGCAGCGAAGGCGAGGCAACCGTCGTGGTCTCGGCCACCAATGGCACCGCCACCGCCGGCGCCGATTTCACCGCCACTGCCTCGGCGGTGACGTTTGGCAACGGCGAGACCAACGCGACGTTCACCTTCCCCGTCCTCGACGATTCCAACTTCGAAGGACCCGAAACCGTGCGCCTCGCCATCCGTTCGGTGACCGGCGCCGCCACGCTCGCCGGCCAGACCAACGCGCTGGCGATCATCGTCGACAATGAACTCCCCCCCACGCCGGGCTCCCTGCAGTTCAGCGTCACTTCGGTCAACGCGCCCGAGTCCGTCGGAACCGTCACGCTGACCGTGACCCGCGCCGGCGGCTCCGCCGGCGAAGTGACGGTGGACTACGCCACGGATGACGGCTCCGCTCTGTCCGGCGAAGACTACGCCGGCGACGCCGGAACGCTGGTCCTCGGCCCGGGAGTAACGAGCCGCACCGTCATTCTGGAAATTGTCCCGGATGCCCTCGACGAATCGAACGAGGTGTTCACCGTGACCCTCTCCAACCCGTCGAACGGCGCCACGCTGGGTGAACGCCAGACGGCAACCATCACCATCACCGATGACGATGTCGCAGGCGTGATCGCCTTCGGCGCGCCGGAATACCGGGTCGGCGAGAACGGCGGCGAAGCCGTCATCACCGTGCGACGCACCGGAGGAACGGCCGAAGGCGTGACGGTCGACTACGCCGCCACCCCCGATACTGCCTTTGAGGACGTGGACTTCGAGGCAACAACAGGGACGCTGGCGTTCGACGCCGGCGTTGCGGAAGCCACCTTTGTCGTGCCGATCCTCGACGACTCGGCGCCGGAAGGAAACGAAGTGCTGCGCCTGGCCCTGTCCAATCCTTCCGGCGGAGCCACGCTGGGACGAATCACCAACGCGTCACTGACCATTCTCGACGACGAGGTGGTCGTCCAGTTCGCGCGCGTGACCTACACCAACAGCGAGGCGGGCCCGCTGGCCATCCTGACCGTCGTCCGCACCGGCCCCCTCACGGACGCCGTTGCCATCGACTACATGACCGACGACGAAACCGCGTTTGCCGGCGAGGACTACACTGAATCCACCGGAACCATCGCCTTCGCGGCCGGGGCTTCCACCAAGACCATTTCGGTGCCAATCCTGAACGACGGCCAGGTCGAGGACGACGAGACCTTTACCGTCACGTTGTTTAATCCTGAGGGCGCACAGATTGGAGACGCTGCCACCGCCACGGTTCAGATCGTTGACAACGACGAAGGCGGCTCGGTTGGCTTCACCGCGACCACGGTCAACGCGCGGGAAAACAGCCCGTTCGCGCTGCTGACAGTCACCCGCACGGGCGGACGAGCCAGCGGGGTAGCCGTTGACTTCACGGTGGTTGAAGGAACGGCCACGGACGGGGAAGACTATGTATCGACCAACGGCACCCTGACCTTTGCCGAGGGAGTGACCCGCTTGACGATCGCCGTGCCCATCATCGACGACTCCTTGGACGAGGAAGGCGAGACCTTCACGGTTCAGCTCAGCAATGCAACCGGCGGAGCTGTGCTGGGTGAAAACGACGAAGCCACGGTCAACATCGCTGACAACGACGTGGCGGGCACCGTCCGATTTGCCGCCACCACCTACAGCGCCAGCGAGACCGGCACGGTGGCGACCATCACCGTCTTGCGCAGCGGCGGCAAGGCCGGCGGCGTCACGGTCGACTACGCCACCGAAGACGGAACCGCCGTCGAGGGGAGCAACTACACCGAAACCTCAGGCACGCTGACGTTCGACGCGAACGAGACCAGCAAGACGTTTGAGATCCCCGTGCTGAACGACGAGGTTCTGGAGGGCAACAAGACCGTCGTTCTTCGCCTGTCGAATCCCGGTGGCGGCGCACGTATGCTGGCCCCCACCAACGCCACCCTGAACATCATCGACTCCGCGGCCAGCGTGCAGTTTGCGAGCGCCACCTACTCGGTCAACGAATCCGGCCGATCCGTGCTGCTGACTGTGGTGCGCAGCGGCCCGCCGGGCACCGTGGCGGTCACCTACACCACGGCGAACGGCACGGCCACGAGTCCCGCCGATTACAAGCCCAAGACCGGGGTGATCACGTTCAACGGCACCACCGCCTCGCGCACAGTGGCCATCCCGATCGTCAACGACACGACGCCGGAAGAGGCCGAAACGTTCACCGTGACGCTGTCCAACCCGACCGGCGGCGCCCAATTGGGGGGACGCGATACCACCACGGTCACAATTGTTGACAACGACGTCGCGCCCCGCGCCCGTCGCAAATAGCAGGGCCACGCGGCGTTCGTCGTCGCGGGTTTTCGCAGCCGCGTCGTCCCTGCGGGCGACGCGGCTGCAACCCAAACGGAGCAGTCGAGCGTGGCGAAGATGCGCAAAGGCCAGAGCGGCTTTCCCGCCAGGACCTGGCACAGCTTCGGTCGCAGGCAACGGCTCCGTTTAGGTTCAGGGCACCAACCATTCCGGGCTCAGTCGGGCAGCCGGATTTCGTGCACCGGCCAGTCCTTTTCCTCCGCGGAAAGGCCGATCTCGCCGACCTCGGTTCGCTTGTCCGAAAGCCGCGCGCGATAGCCCACCGCGCGCACAACATCGGCCGGGAGCAGCACAGTGAACCGACCATGGTCGTCGGTCCGTAACGGCGCCAAGCGAGCCTTGAAGTCTTCCGCCAGGTAGCTCAGTTCCAGCGGCAGGTCCGGCCAGGGTTGTCCCGCTGCGGTCCGCACGAGCACCGTGAACGCTCGCATGTCACGCGTCGTTCGGTGGGCTTGTCCTTTCGGCTTCGGACCGCCATCGCTCACCGCCACGCCCAGGACATAGGCACTCGAAGCACCGAAAAGGGAGAGGTAGTCCGCCCCCACGATTTCACTGTCCGGTCGTGGATTGGCGAGGGTGGTGCGGGAAACAACCAGTTCAGCACCGGTCCGATCGGACTCGACGCTCGTGCCCACCCAGGCGAGGGAGGTGTCCGGATCCGACGGAACTCGGGGGCCATCGCCTTCCCGGCGCCAAAAGTTTCGCAGATGAACATCATAGGCAAAATCGAACGCCGCGCTCGCTCCGTCCGCGTAGCGAACGACCAGACGCCAGATATCGTCGCCTGTCGCCGAGGCACCGTGATCGCCGGTGTGAAGCACATGAATGTACCGGCCACGTCCCGTGACCGACGTATCGGTGACGAAGGCAAAGGCGCTCCCTTTGGCGCGGGCGGCTTTTGCCCCGATGAGGTTGATCGGGCGATCGATTTGAAAGGTCACGCCATCGAAGACTTGCGTGCCGCGCGGCAGCGCTCTGACCGCCGTGCGAGCCTTGTTGCTCCGGCGGCGGAGCGCAAGCTCGGCCGAAACCTGATTCGTGCGGTTTCCAGCCACCGTCCATCCCAGGCGCGTGATAAACAGTTCGTCGTCCTGGCGGGACCATCGACATTCGACCTGATCGGGACTGTCCGGCAAATTTGCGCGGAAGGCAGCACGCCACTCGAGGGGCTGGGTCACATGCAGCGCCTCCGTGACGGGCCCCTCCAGGCGGTTGGTGCTGACCTCGGGATTGTCCAAGGTGAGAATTCGATCCCCTCGCTGGTTGAGGGAATGTTGCACGCGAAAAGTGGCCTGCGGACGATCGTTCCGGTCCAGCAACTGCAGTTCGATCGAACAGCTTCGGCCGCCCTCGGAAGTCTGGATGGAAACCGTCGCAGGTTGCCGGCGGGGATCGGCTTGTCCTTCAACCCGCGTTTCGTATGTCCCTTCCCATTCACCGGCCATGGGTTCAAACGTCGTGACGACAAGCCTGTCTTCATTCGCAACGGCCCCGGTCCGAGGCCAGAGGCTGACCGTGCACACCATGCCGACGATCAGAAACAGGCCGATCGCGACGCCAATCAAAGTGGTTTTGAGTTTCTGCAAAGTCATAAGCTGGATGGCTTGGTTCATCAGGAGCAGATGGCTGGGCGCGGGGCTCGCCGCAGCTTGGGTGACGCCTGCAATCTGGGCGACGAGCGCAGACGCGGAGGTGGCGGGAGCCAGTTGCAGCGTCAGGGCTGAACCGAGCACGGCCAGCGGCACGGCCACTCCACGGCGGGCGAGGACTTTGCGCAGGCGTTCCAGCGCACGGCCCACCCGCATTTTGGCGGCCGCCTCGCTGGTGCCGAACGCGCTGCCAATCTCGACAAAGGATCGCCCTTCGAGAAACCGCAGCACGATCACGTCCCGGTCCCTCGCGCCAAGGTCGCCGAGGGAATCGTCAAGAAGAGGTCCGACCTGGGCCGAGACCTGATCCGCAGCGGTTAGGTCGTTCATGGCGGCGAGTTGGAGATGATGCTGTCGGCGGCGAAATTCGGATCTGATGGCGCTGCGGGCGACAAACCGGGTGGCGTGGTGCAGCCAGCCCGCCAGAACAGTGCCCGGAGGTAGCGTTTGAGCCTTGCGAGCCAGAAGGATAAACACGGCTTGGGACACCTCATCGACCAAGGCCGCATCGCGGACCAGGCGAAAAGCCGTGCCGCGAACCATCCCGAGGTGACGTTCCACCAGCGTTTGAAACGCCTCTTCCGATCCGGTCTGCACAAATTCCAGCAACAACTCCTGATCTGCACGCATCGTTTGCCCGGATATGTCCGCCGACGGCCGGAAAGTAACAAACAATTATTCCGCGTTCATCTCGAGCCTGGCTTTGGCCCCGAGCTTTGGGCCCGAGCTTTGGGCCCCTTTGGGCCCGCGGACCCGCATTCGGCCCGAGCCCGAATTTCCCCGAAAATACCGCTTGCAGGGCCCGGTTTTGCGCCTAATCTGCTCGTCCGCCTGGGCGTCGCGTGTGCGAATGCCCGACTAAGGCTGAGAAACGAATGGTCAACCAGTAACCTAACGCTCAACCCTCCGTTGCCCCGCAACGTCCGGACAGGTTAGGCAATGGAGACTTCGCCGGACTAAGTCACGAATTCACGTCCGACCAGGCCTCCCGCACTACAGCACGCAAGACAACTATGCTCACGATGGAAGAAGCCCTGAAGCTCAGCGCCATGCGCTTTGCCGCCGGGGAAATCGTCAAGGGAACAATCATCGAAGTCCGCCCCAAGGAAGTCCTTGTCGACATTGGGTACAAAAGCGAGGGAGTCATCCCCGTCAATGAATTCATCGATCCTAAGGCCATCAAGACTGGCGACGAGATCGATGTCCTGATTGAGAAGCTTGAGGATCGCGAAGGAATGGTGGTCCTCTCCAAGGAGAAGGCCGAGTTCAAAAAGAACTGGGAACGGATCCTCACCATCTGCAACGAAGGCGGCACCGTCCAGGGCCGGGTCAAGGACGTCGTCAAAGGCGGCCTCATCGTCAACATCGGGGTCGAAGCGTTCCTCCCCGCCTCGCAGATCGACATCACCCCGCCGCGCAATCTCCAGCAGTTCGTCGGCAACACCTACGATTTCAAGGTCGTCAAGATTAACCAGGAACGGCAGAATATTGTTCTCTCCCGGCGCGAGCTCATCGAGCAGGAACGCCAGGAACGCCGCCAGAAGCTCCTTTCCGAAATGGTGCCCGGCGACATCCGCAAGGGCACGGTCAAGAACATCACCGATTTCGGCGCGTTCATCGACCTCAACGGCCTCGACGGCCTGCTCCACATCACCGACATGTCCTGGGGCCGCATCGGCCACCCGTCCGAGATCCTCAAGGTCGGCCAGGAAATCGACGTGGTCGTGCTCGACATCAACAAGGAAAAGGAACGCGTCAGCCTCGGCCTCAAGCAGAAGCTGGCCAATCCCTGGGACAACATCGAATCCAAGTACAGCGTCGGCCAGAAGGTCAAGGGCAAGGTCGTCAACCTGGTTCCCTACGGCGCATTCGTCGAACTCGAACCCGGCGTCGAAGGCCTGGTTCACGTCACCGAACTGTCCTGGACCAAGCGCATCGCCAAGCCCTCCGATGTCCTCAAGCAGGACCAGGAGCTCGAGGCCGTGGTGCTCGGCGTCAACAAGGACGAACAAAAGATCTCGCTCGGCATTCGCCAGCTCGAAGCCAATCCGTGGGACCGCGCCCTTGAGAAGTACCCGCCCGGCACCCGCGTCAAGGGCAAGATCCGCAACCTCACCAGCTACGGTGCCTTCATCGAGCTGGAGGAAGGTCTGGACGGCATGATCCACGTCTCGGACATCTCCTGGACGCGCAAGATCAATCACCCTTCAGAAGTGCTCAAGAAGGGCGACGAGGTCGAAGCCCAGGTGCTCGAAATCGACAAGGCCAACCAACGCATCGCGGTCGGTATCAAACAGCTGGCCGAGGACCCGTGGGAGAACATCGACAAATACTACAAGGTCGGCGACCTCGTCACCGGCAGTGTCACCAAGCTGGCCAGCTTCGGCGCCTTCATCGGGCTCAAGCATGACATCGACGGCCTGGTGCACATCTCCCAGGTCAGCGAGGATCGCGTGGACAAGATCAAGAACGTGCTCAAGGTCGGCCAGGAGGTCACCGCGCGAGTGATCAAGATCGACAAGGCCGACCGCCGCATCGGTCTGTCCATCAAGGCCGCCAACTACAGCCAGGAACAGCTCGTGGCCGAACAGAAGCTGCTCGACAGCCTCAAGCCGGGCGAAGATCTGGTCGCGTTGCAGCACGCCTTCGACGCCGCCGACGAAGAGAAGCGCGCCGAAAAAGACCAGGAATAGTTCGACTCAAATTCACTTCCCGCGAGGGCGGACCGGCAACCGGTCCGCCCTTTTTCTTTCCTCACTCTCCATGAACCTCCCCTCCGGAGGAGCCTTCTCCGCCGCCCTGCGAGGGAGAAGGTGTCCCGCCCCAGGGCGGGACGGATGAGGTGGAGCAGCAGCGGGTGGAATCGGCGGCACACGAACGAACCCATCAGGCATCGTCCCCGACTCGAGCCGCTGCGGGCTGAAAGCCCCCGCTCCGTCCGAGCAGTCCCCGGTTCATGGGCCCGTGGGCACGAGGGCGGAACTCGTGAAAGCTTCCCTGAATTACAAATTGCCGGGGTTTTCCCGCTTTACCGGACCTCCCGACGCCGGTTTACTGGCCACCGTGAAAATGCTTCTGCGACCGGTGCTGGCTGTCCTGCTCGGCCTTGCCATTCTGGGTGGGACCTTGCTCCAGGCCGCTCCCGCAACCCCGGCGAACAGCGCCGCCACCTCCACCTCCGCAATTTCAAAACCAGTCTCCACCAGCAAGCCGCCGCCCGGGGTCGAGGTGGCCCAGGCGATCTCAACCATCACCGGCGTCGCCATTTCGCCCCTGCTCGGAGTGGGTGCCATCGGCGCCTGGAAATACTCCAAGACTCCTCCAGAAAAACGGGCCAGCCTGCCTTGGTTCGCCCAGCCCTGGTTCTGGGTTCCCGCCCTCCTGTTGGTCACGCTCGTGTTCGTCAAAGACACCGCCGGCGCAGCCCTGCCCACCGCCCTCAAGAAGCCCCTCGATATCGCGGAGGTCTTTGAAAACAAAATCAGCGCCCTCGTGGCCGCCGGCGCCTTTGTCCCCATTATCGCCCTGATTGCCCAGGCGGCGGCCGACGCAGACCAGGCCAGTCACCAAGGCGTCCTGCTTGCGGCGTTCAACCCGACGTCGCTCCTCAGCTTCATCACCATACCGGTCGCCATCATGGCGTTCTTCGTCGTCTGGATGGTTTCCCACGTGATCAATGTGCTGATCATCGTCAGCCCCTTCACCACTGTGGATGCCGCCCTCAAATCAGTCCGGCTGGCCCTGCTTTCCTCCGTGACGCTCACTTCCTTCGCCGATCCCTACGTCGGGGCGGCCTGGGCTTTGATCATCATCGCGGTCTCCTATTTCCTCGCCGGTTGGTCTTTGCGCCTGACGGTCTTCGGCACGGTGTTCGCCTGGGACTACGTCACCTTCCGCAGCGCACGCACCAAGCCCAACCCGGAGCAGAATCACGTTTTCACCGCCAAGGCCATCGACGAGACTCCCATCCGCAGTTATGGCCGGCTCACCCGCGACGACCAAGGCCGGCTCGTTTTGACCTACCGTCCGTGGCTGGTGTTGCCCGCTCGTCAGCAGATCCTGCCGGAAGGGACCTATGCCCTTGGCCGCGGCTTCCTGCATCCCGAACTCCTCAAAGTCGACGGCCAGAAAACTCATGCCGTGCTCACCCTGCCTCCGCGCTTCAACGGACATGAGGAGGAGCTCAACCAAATCTATCAACTCTCGGGAATCCAAAGCGTGGGTTTGCAGGCTTGGTGGGATTGGGTTAAAGGCGCTTTCCGCTCGAAGCCCGCTCTCGAAGCCTCCCGCGCCTGACGTGTCGTCGCCCCAACCGCCTCACCTCAACCGCCTCGCCCCAATCGTCACTACCCGACGCAAGACTCACCGCCGGGCAGATCCCGCGGGAGAATGGCACACGGGTTCAGCGGCAGATTGCCCGGTTGATCGCGGCAGCGTCAACCGCGCCACGTAATACTGACGCCCTTGCCGACGGGCAAAGCGGAGGTCGGGCTGAAGGTGAAGCAGCGACTCCACAACCCTCAAGCCAAGCCCGAGCGCAGACTCCGGTGGCGTCGAATGACGCTGCACCCCATTGAGAATGGTCAGGGCGTACCGCTGACCCCGTGGGGCGAGTCGAATCCGAATTTCGCCCGATCCATGCCGCAATGCGTTCGTCAGCAGGTTATGAATGATTTGCCGGATGTAGCGGGAGTCCGCCACCGCCAGGCAAGGCGGCGAGGGCGGAGTGAACCTCACGCAACGACCTGAATCCTCCGCCAACAACGAGAAATCCTCCACGCTGTCCGCCACCAACCCGGCCAGATCGAACGGCTCCAAATCAAGCTGAAGTCGCCCGTGCTCGGCCCGCGCGATGAGGAGGGACTGATCAATGACGTGGGCGAGATGATGCATCTCGCCTTCCAGTTCCTCAGCCAGCTCCGGCGGCAGGTTACGGCCCGCCTGATCGATCTTCAGTCGGAGAATGGTGAGCGGGGTGCGCAACTCGTGCGCAACCTTGGCCGCATACTCGCTGATGTCGTTGAACGACTTTTCCAGTCGCGACAACAGATCGTTAAGCCGGGTGCAGATGGGCTCGATTTCTGCCGGAAGATTTTCACTGGGAAACCGGCGGCCCAACGTGCCCGCATGAATGCCCTCCGCCTGACTCGCGAGGCGTTCCAAGGGAGCCAGCCCTCTGCGCAGGACCAGGCTGACCAAAATGACGGTGGCCAACCCGGTCACAAGTCCCGCCACCAGCTCCGACCAGCCAAAAGCGCGGATGTTGTCGTCCAGCTGCCCGCGATCGTGCGCCAGCACCAACCCCATCTCCGGCGCAGTCACGTGCTGTTTTCCTCGCCGATCGAGGCGCGGAACAAACTGCAGGGCAATGGCGCGCCCGAGTCGTCCGTTGGGCAGGACGATGTTCTGGTAGCGAGGCACCTCCTTGGTCCCCAGCTCCCAAGGCAGTTCGGCTTTGCCCAGCGACCGCGACTTGCGCACGGTGGGGCCATCAATGATTCGTACCTGGTAGTACTCCGTCAGATTGGTGCGGGCCGACCCGGAAACCGACTCATCACGAAATTCAATCTCCAGCTTGTCCCCCTCCTGTTTGATGGCCCCGGCCATCGCCAACGCCTTCCCTTCAAGCGCCGCATCGAATTGATCAAACAGCATTTCCCGGGTCTTCAGAAAGGACACCGCCCCACCCGCCCCCAGCAGCACGGCGAATCCCAGCAGAAGCCCCACGGTCAGCTGTCGGCGAATCGACCTCACGTTCCGCCTTCCTCGCGCACGGCAAAGCCCACGCCCCGCACGGTGTGCAAGAGCGGCTTGACGCCAGGCCAGTCAATCTTGCGTCGCAGGTGATTGATGTAGACGTTCACCACATTGGATTCGGAATCAAAATGCTGGTTCCACACGTGTTCGATGATCGCCGTCTTGCTGACCGCCCGCGGCGACGCCACCATGAGAAATTCCAGCAACGCAAACTCCCGGCGCGTCAGCTCGATCGCTTCGCCGGCCCGCGTCGCCCGGTGCTCAATCAAATCCAATTCCAGGTCCGATACCTTCAGCAAATTGGTGCCGTTCGGACGCTGCCGCCGCAGCAACGCCCGCAGACGCGCGTGCAACTCCGCCATCGAAAAAGGCTTGATGAGATAATCGTCTCCACCTGCATCCAACCCTCGAATTCGATCTTCCACCTCACCCCGGGCCGTCAGGAAAATCACCGGTGCACATACCTGTTTCCGACGCAACTGTCGCACCACACTGAAGCCATCCTTGCCCGGCATCATGACGTCCAGCACCAGCGCATCATAGGGATTAATCTCCGCCAGCCACATCGCCTCGTCGCCGTCCCGCGCCACATCCACGGAATATCCCTCAACCTCCAGCCCCTGCCGGATATGCTCCGCCACTTTGCCGACGTCTTCGGCGACGAGGATGCGCATGCCGACGACTGTAAAGCCGCGCGATTCCTTTGTAAAAGTGGGAATATACGGGCGGTTCCAAGGCGCCAGCCGATCACGAGCCGCAGGGCAGCCGCCGATTTCGGCTCGACCGCCATTGCCCCAATCCCCATGGTCTTGCCCAGACAGAGACGGCAGGATGCCATGGTAGAAGTCCAGTCTGAGCAGGATATCGGACCAGGCGATGACCTGAGAGGTCGTCGTGTCTTTGATTGTTCCTCCCCGGCCCCGCTCGCCGGCTCGATCGGCCTGGCCTGCCTCCTCCTCCTCGCGACCGGACCGCAACTCAAGGCCGACTCCGGGTTGTTCGTCACCACCACCAACGACTCTGGCCCTGGGTCCCTCCGCCAGGCGATTGCCGACGCCACCCTGCTGCCGGATCCCATCATCCAATTTCCCGGATTGTCGGGCACCATCGTCCTAACCAGCGGGCAGCTGACGATCGCCAGCACCATAACCATCGAAGGCCCGGGCGCCGAACGGCTGTCGATCAGTGGAAACTTCAGCAGTCGCGTCCTCGCCGTCGCCAGCAACGCGGGCCAGGTCCACATCTCCGGCCTGAGCATCGTCAACGGGCGCGCCTACCGCGGTACCGACTGCTCCGGCGGCGGCATCGAGGTCGACGCGGGCGCCCGGGTCACCCTGGCCGATTGCATCATCGCTTCCAACCAATCCGGAACTCCTTTTGCCTCTCACGTATCTCAACGTTGGATGTGGTCCGGCGGCGGCATCCACAACAGCGGCGTTCTTCGGCTCTTCCGCTGTTGCATCTCCGAAAACAAGGCGGGAAACAATCCGGGATATTGGTATCCGGGCGGCGACGGCGGGGGCGTCTACAACCGTGGTCTGCTGTACCTCGAAGCCTGCACGTTGCATGGGAACGAGGCCGGGCGAGGCGGCGACGGCGGGGGCTCCTGCGTCAATCCCAGCGGAACCGGCGGTTCCGGCGGCGGGCTTTGCAATCTCGGCACGGCCACCCTGGTGGGCTGCACGCTCCATCACAACGTGGCTGGGCCCGGCGGGAACGGTTGCGGAGCTGACAGCGGCGCCCCCGGACGCCCCGGCGGCGACGGCGCCCACGGAGGCCATGGCGGCGGCATTTTTTCCACTGGAGCACTGACCCTGTCGAATTGCACCCTCGTTGCCAACTCGAGCGGACACGGAGGTGACGGCGGACAAGGTGGCCTGGGGCAGTTTGTCTTCGATGGAGGCGACGGCGGATCCGGCGGAGATTCCGGCAACGGCGGCGGACTTTTTAACGCGGGCTATCTGACGCTGGTGCATTCAACGCTGATCGACAACATCGCCCCGCCCGCCGGCCAAGGTGGAGAAGGAGGCCCGGCGACCACCTCCCCGGGGATGCCCGGGCCCGGTGGCCTCGCCGGATCCCCCGGAAACGGCGGCGGCTTGTTCACGGAGGACGCGGCGCCATCCGTTGCGCACTCCATTCTCGCACGCAATTCCGCGGCCGGCACCTGCGCGGACGTCGCCGGCTCAATCTTCTCTCGCGGGTTCAACCTGGTGCAAACCACCAACACCCTCGCCGGCCTCGTCTCAACTGATCTGGCTGGGTTGGACGCGATGCTCGGCTCGCTGGCCGATCATCAAGGCCCCACTCTCACGGCGGCACCCGCGCCGGGCAGTCCGGTCCTTGATCGAATCGCCCCCGACCAAACGGCCCCCACCGATCAGCGCGGACTGCCTCGACCGGCCGGCGAGGCCGCGGATATCGGAGCCTTTGAACTCCAACCACGAAATGAGGCCATTGCCTACACCAATGATTTCGCCTTCCAGACATCAGCCGGCCTCGCCCGTTTGTCGGTTCAAGACGGTCCCGGCGGCGGCGCCACCTTGCTCGAGCCCGCCGCCATCGCCACCGATCACGGTGGCAATCGATTCTTCGCCGAGGCCGGCACGCACACGATCCGTCGTATCACCCCGGCGGGTTTCGTTGAAACGATCGCGGGCACCCCAGGGCGATCAGGCTTCACCGACGGCACCAACCACAGCGCGCGCTTCTTCTCGCCACGTGGCATCGTTGTGGCGGAAGACGGCACCAAGGTCTATGTCGCGGACACGGGCAACCACGCCATTCGCTGTCTCCAACGCCAGACCGATCGTGCATGGACCGTAACCACGGTGGCCGGCGCAGCTGGAATCGCCGGGTTCGCTGATGGCCCGGCAGAGGAAGCACGTTTCTCATCTCCACATGGCTTGACCCTCGGCCCCGCCGGACAACTCTACGTCGCCGACACCGCCAATCATGTTGTCCGAAAGTTGGAGACCAACGGCTCGAGGTGGATCGTCTCCCTCTGCTCGGGCACTCCCGGCAATCCCGGTTTTCGAGACGGCCCAGCGCCGGCCGCGGGTTTCAAGGAGCCGACGGGCCTCGCCTTCGATCCCGCAGAATCGCTGCTCTACGTTGCCGATCGCGGCAACCACGCGATTCGCGCGCTCACCGTGGACGGCACCGCGTCAACCATCGCGGGCTCCCCACACGGCGAACCCGGGCATGCCGACGGTGCCGGAACGATCGCACTTTTTCACGCTCCCACCGGCGTTTCCATCGATGGCGAGGGCCAGGTCCACGTGGCGGACTCGCGCAATCACATCATTCGCAAGCTCGTGGCCACAGGCATCGGGCGAAGCCGTGCCGCGCAATGGCAGGTGACGACGCTCGCCGGCATGCCTGGCATCAACGGCTCCGCCAATGGCAACAGTGGCGCCCGCTTCGACACGCCAACCTCCGTCGCACCCGATGTCTTCGGGAATGTGTTCGTAGCCGATCTTAAAAATCATCTCATCCGGCGGGTGTCCCCGGCCGGAACGGTGGC
Source organism: Limisphaerales bacterium (assembly GCA_044230345.1). Classification (GTDB taxonomy): domain Bacteria; phylum Verrucomicrobiota; class Verrucomicrobiia; order Limisphaerales; family JADJPG01; genus JBGARF01. The sequence continues at coordinate 1,598 of JBGARF010000010.1, read as the reverse complement.
GCGAATCGCCGGCACCCTTCTCAACCGCAGCGCAGGCTATCTGGATGACGTCGGCAGTCTCGCCCGATTCCATGCCCCTTCCGCGATCGCCGTTCACTCCAACGGTCTGGTCTACGCCACCGACACCGCCAACCACGTCGTGCGCCAGATGAGCCCCGACGGCTGGGTCACAACCCTGGCCGGCACCGGCTGGGCCGGGGCCACCGACGGCCTCGCCACCGACGCCTCGTTCGACTCTCCCCAAGGCATCGCGTTGGGAGACGACGGGTCGATCCTGGTGGCTGACACCGGCAATCACACTCTGCGGCGAGTCACCGCCGAAGGCTATGTCACGACCATTGTCGGCATCGCCGGCTCGGCCGGGATAGCGGACGGAGCGGCGGCCACCGCGCACTTTCAGTCGCCGCGGGGCGTGGCCGCCGGGCCCCAGGGACAAATCTTCATTGCGGATACCGGCAATCACACGATCCGCATCGTCCGCGGCAACGGCCCCGGCCTCGCTGTCGAGACGATCGCTGGCCTGGCTGCGCATCGGGGAACCAACGACGGATCCGGCGCGGAGGCTCGGTTCGATACGCCATGGGCTCTAGCCTACGACGCCGTCCACGAGACGGTGTTCGTTGCAGATCGGGGCAACCAGGCGATCCGGGTGCTCAAACATGATGGCACCGCCTGGCGGGTTCGCACGCTGGCCGGTAACACCACGCTCTACGGATTGGGGCGCACCGATGGGCCGGCCGCAACCGCCCGCTTTGATCGACCCGCCGGGCTGGCGCTGGATCGAAGCGGAATTCTCTACATCAGCGAACAGGGAAACCACTCCATCCGTCAACTGACGCGCCGTGGCGATTCGTGGCTGGTCAACACCGTGGCCGGCCTCCCGCGCACGCCAGGCTGCACCGATGCCGACGGGGCAAACACCTCGTTCTGCCATCCGTCCGGTCTCGCCACGGACGCCCTCGGCAACCTCTGGGTGGCTGACACCGGCAACAATGTTATTCGCCATGGAGTTCGCAGCCGCCGACCGCTGCAAGGATGGCAGGAGGCCAATTTCGGTCACGATGCCGCCGACGAGCTGATCGCGGGGCCGGACGCTGATCCGGACGGTGACCTGCTTCCCAACCTCGCCGAATACGCGCTCGGCACCAACCCCAACCTCCCCGCAGCCACCGGGTGGCCATCAGGAAACGCCCAGTGGATCGACGGCGCCAACTATCTCACCCTCGCCTTCCCCCGCGCCATCGCGGCCACCGACATCAGCTATCTCGTGGAGATTGCGGATTCGTTAGGCACCGGCGAATGGCGGAATGGCTCCCTCTACCACGGGCCAGACGCCACCCATTTTCTCACCACCGAGGTCTCCCGCATGACCAATGGTGCCATCGAAAGCATTGTCGTTCGTGATCGGGCGCCCATGGAAAGTGGCACGAATCGGTTCATGCGACTGAGGCTTTTCCTGCCTTAGCCAACACCTGAGGGGAACCAAGCAAGGGAAAAGTTTTAGGAAGAGGGTTTAAGTTTAGCCATAGCAGCGACGAGCGGAGAGCAACGATGGGCCAGCTGTTTGAGGTAGCGGAGTTCATCGTAGGGGGTTCGGG